>NZ_MDFL01000191.1 GCF_001854785.1 Mesorhizobium sp. ORS 3428 | reverse complement strand
CGCACGCCCATTGCAGTCACAGCCTTGGGATAGGGCTTATTGGGGCTCGCCCGCTTTTTTAGGATATCGATGACGGGTGACGATCGTCCAGTTGCCAGCTCGGCGACGGCCTTTCCAAAGGCGGCTCCCCTCGCCACACCTGTTCCGTTGCAGAACGCTGCGCCGTAGACATTGCGGCCCAACTCGCCGAAGACCATGCCGCCGTTTTGTGCAAGTGTAAGAAGACCGCCCCAACTGGCCTCGAACCCGATCGCTGAAAGCCCTGGCCAACGTCGGTCGAAGGCGATCTGTTGTTGCACCTTGGCCCTTGCTACATCGCGCTTCGTTGTCTTGAAGTCCGTGGCGTAGGAATAGACGTTGCGAAGGAACAGCCGGTTGTCCATCGTTCTCCGGACAGTCGTGCCGAAGCTGTTGGCCGGAATGAGCCCGTAAGCTGGCTTGGCGCCCACCTGGGCAAGCTCCTTCTCAGTGAGCTGCCTCGTCATGCTCGCAAACGTGTAAAGTGGGATCGCCCGGTTCTTGAAGAAGCCGAATTTGGTAAGGTAGCCCGATGCACAGATGATGACCTTTGAAGCCCTGATCGTTCCGGTGGGCGTTTCGAAAACATGCTCAGGGAGGCCGAATTGCACCGCTACCACAGGGGTGTTCTCGTGAACGGTGACGTTCGCCGGCAGCCTCGTGGTGGCGTTCTTGAGATATTTCGCCGGCTGGAGGAGGATGGTGCCCGGGTGGTGCAGGGCCTTGAGATAATGCTGGCTGCCGGTAATAGCGCGAATTTCGTCAGTCTCAACCCAGCTGTATCTCTGCCCGAGCGTGTCCAACGCCTTGGAGAACCGTCTGAGATCTTCGACGCCATGTGCGGTCGCGGCGCTGTGGTACTTCCCCTGCGGGTCCCAGTCGCATTCCACGCCGTGTTCGTCGACTGCGCTCCGGATAAAGGAGATTCCGTCTAGATTGACGAAGAGCTCTTCTTTGTTGCCTTTGATGTCCTCCACGAAATCCTGTTTCCGCGGGTTGTGGGCCAGGTCAATGACAAAACCCATGCAGCGTCCCGAGGCATTGTTTCCGATGCGRCCCGCGTCCACTAAGATGACGGATGAATCCGGATTGAGTTCGRCGTATCGACGGGCCGCGTGCAATCCCATCCAGCCGCCGCCAATGACCAGACATTCGCAGTTGACGTCGCCTTTTTGAGGTAACAGGGGCAGCTCCGGACCGGACGCGGTGTACCAGCCGCACATGGTCGGTTCGGGATGAGGTGGCTCAACCACGATCCGCTTTTGAAGGGCACCTGTGTTGAATGGATTCACTGAAAGCTCGCTCAAGGTGGGTATTAGAGCAAAATTCGATAGAGCATCGGTCACAGGGCTCGTAGACGGAAAAGATCGCATTTGATATAGACCTGCTTCATGTCCAAGCTGCGCGATCTTATGCCGTCCACCCATTCGCTGTTTGTTTTCGAAGCAGCTGCGCGTTCATTAAGCTTCCAAGAGGGCGGCAAGCGAGCTCAATGTGACGCAGCCGAGTGTCTCGCACTCGATCAAGATGTTCGAGAAGCATTGCGGGACCGGTCTGTTCGTGCGCGACAACCGCGGCGTGCAGCTGAYGGAGGCAGGAAGGCAGCTCTACGACGAGGTGCGCGTGAGTTTTCGCCGGCTGGAGCAAAGGCTTGAGGCGATCTCCGGGCGCGGAACGCAATACATCACCTTTGCCGCCTCAACCTCGCTGGCGGCACATTGGCTGGCGCCTCAGCTCTACGACTTCCAGGCCGAACATCCCGACATCAGGATCAAGGTCGTCGCCACCGATCGCGACATTGATCCCGATCACGAGGTCGACGTCACGGTTTGGGTGCGGCCTCGGGACTTTGACAGAGGCAATAGCTGGTTCGTCTGTGACGAGATCATCTTTCGCGTCTGCTCACCCGCCTATCTTCTGTCGCATCCCGCTCCACAGGCCGTCGACGATCTCGTCCACCATCAGTTGATCGGATGCTTATCGCAAGCGCATGGACTGGTCCGAGTGGGTCGAGCTTGCCGGTGGCGATGCGAGCGGGATCAGGCCAACATCGTCTTCAACGACTCCCAGCTGACGCTTCAGGCGGCCCTGGCCGGCGAAGGAATAGCGTTGGGTTGGTCCTTGACGGCCCAGCAACTCGTCAAGAACCGTCTTCTGGTGAGGCCGCTCCCAACCGAGATCAAGACCGAACGAGCATTCTTCCTGCTGGCCAGCGACGACGTCAGCAAGAACAAGCGGTGCAAGATCTTGGTAGACTGGTTTCTCGCCCAGTCCGAAGAGCTCCGCCTGTGATTTCTGAGCCGGCCCAGGCTCCTCACTCACCGCCCCGGCTGGCCTGAGCTGGCTAGATATAAACTGGGTTTAGCGCCACCTCAAACTTTTAGGCATTCTCATGGTGCGCCTTGGTCCTTACCATCAAGTCATGGTGAGCAAGGCCGCGCATTTTCGGGCGGCATTTTTCGATTTCATATCGTGGACCGCTGATTACCGGAACCGCAGACGAGGCTATGATGGACGCTGATACTCCCACAATCCGACGCCGCGGAGGCAGATCTTCTGTRGTTGCAGCGAGGGAAGCCGAGAAACGACCGCGCGTTTCTACCATTAAGTACGGGATTCGACCGGTGGAGGTCGTCTCTCCGGAACAGTTAGAACGCATCCATCAAGCTTCTCTAGCAATTCTGCGTGAGATCGGCATTGAATTTAGGGATGAGACGGCGATCAGGCAGTGGAAGGAGGCTGGAGCTGATGTGAAGGAGCATCGCGTCCGTCTCGAAGGCGAGATGGTCATGGACCTCCTGGCCAAGGCGCCTTCCAGCTTTGAGATGACATCGCGCGATCCGTCCCAACGCTTCGAGATCGGGCTCGACACGATGACATTCGGGGCCATGCAGGGCGCGCCAAATGTTCGCGACCTGCAGGGCGTCCGGCGTGCTTCGACAATCGCGGATTTGCGCGACATGAACCGGCTCACCCAGATGCTGCCGGGCTTCCACATCGCTGGAGGTTTCACCTGCGAGCCGACTGACATCGCGGTGCCTTGGCGCCACTTGCACATCAACCATTCAAGCCTGGTTGAAACGAACATGCCCTTCTTCGGTCTTACCACCGGGAGGGAGCGAGCCGAGGACTCTATTGCCATGGGGCGCATCGTCCACGGCAAAGAGTTCATGGACCAGAACGCCGTGATGATGGGGCATGTATCGGGAAATTCGCCTTTGGTCTGGGATGCAACGATGCTCGAGGGCCTTCGAGCTTTTGTCGAGGCGAACCAGGTCGTCCTGCTCTCGCCGTTTGTTCTCGGAGCAGCTAACACTCCTGCGGACATCCCGGCCACCATCGCGCAGTTGAACGCAGAGGCGCTCGCAGCACTGGCATATACCCAGCTGGTCAGACCCGGCGCGAAAATGATCTACGGCCAATACTCGGTCTCGGTGTCGATGCGTAGCGGCGCGCCGATGTCCGGGATGCCTGAGGTTACCTTGCTCAACGCTGTTATCGGTCAATTGGCCAGGCGGTATGGCRTTCCGTGGCGAACCACGGCGTCCCAGTCCTCCGCYAAGACCTTCGATGCTCAGTCCGGGTATGAGTCGGCGGTCGCATACATGTCAGGGGCCAGTGCTTGYGCGAACCTGATGATGCACGCGGGCGGCTGGGATGAGGCCGGCCTAGTATGCTGCATGGCAAAGTTTGTCGCAGACGCAGAGCAGAACTTGCTGATCGAGAAATATGCCAAAGGAATATCCTTCGAGAATTTCGACGACGCTCTCGAGGCGGTCCGGCGGATCGGCCCCGGCGGGCATTATCTCGGGGATTCCTTCACGCTCAAGCACTTCAAGGACGCTTTCAYCGCGCCCGAAATACTCGACTATCTCAGCTACGAGCAGTGGAAGGTCAAGGGATCAAAAGATATGGCGCAGCGCTGTCGCGAGAAGGCTAAGGACATCATCGCCAGCTATGAGCAGCCGCCTCTAAATGTGGCCCTGYGAGAAGAACTCGATGCATTCGTCGCCAAGCGCCAGGAGGAGATCTCGCCAAGCATTGCCTAGGCTCCCGTGCCGGTCAATTGCGTGGAAACAGCGCAGCAGAGGTGCGCACTTCATTCAGGTTTCGAGATGCTTCTGTTGAAGGTCTCGTGGCCAAAGAACTCCCAAGGCTTCGTCCGAAGCCGGGTCGGCGCCCCATTGAGCATGGGGTGCCGACCTCCTTGAAATCAGAATTGAGACAAAACATGGCTGATGAAGAGATCATTCTTTCCGAGCTTTCCGACGAGGAGCTCGTGCAGCAGATGCATGACGACCTTTACGACGGGCTGAAGGAAGAGATCGAGCAGGGAACGCATATTCTCCTCGAGCGCGGCTGGCAGCCYTACAYCGTGCTGACCGAGGCGCTTGTCGAAGGCATGCGCATTGTCGGCGAGGATTTCCGCGACGGCATCCTATTCGTGCCGGAAGTGCTGCTGTCGGCCAACGCCATGAAGGCCGGCATGGCCATCCTGCGCCCGCTGCTCGCCGCCACCGGCGCGCCCAAGCAGGGCAAGATGGTGATCGGCACCGTCAAGGGCGACATCCACGACATCGGCAAGAACCTCGTCGGCATGATGATGGAAGGCGCCGGCTTCGAGATCATCGACCTTGGCATCAACAACCCGGTCGAAAAATACATGGCGGCCTTGGAGGAGCATCAGCCCGACATCATCGGCATGTCGGCACTGCTCACCACCACCATGCCTTACATGAAGGTCGTCATCGACACGATGAAGGAAAAGGGCATCCGCGACGATTACGTCGTGCTGGTCGGCGGCGCGCCGCTTAACGAGGAGTTCGGCAAGGCCGTCGGCGCCGACGCCTATTGCCGTGACGCGGCCGTCGCTGTCGAGACCGCCAAGGACTTCATGAAGCGCAAGCACAACGTTCGCGCTTGACCTCTGAGGGCTCGATCTCGCGCCGACAGCAGTTAAATCCGGCGCGATATTTTGGACGGATTAGACACCATGAACGCGCCATTTTCACCGCCCGGCAGTTCAGGCCCAGTGCTTTGGGACGCCGCAAAGAATCAGGTGGATGCACAAACCGATCAGTGCCGTCTGATGATCTTGACGCTTCCTGGATTCTCCCTGCTCAGTCTTTCATCATTCGTGGACCCGCTTCGCCTTGCCAATTCGATCTTGGGACGGCCGTTTTTTGAATGGTCCCTGCTGAGCAAAGACGGTCAGCCRGTAAAATGCGCCAGCGGCTTTGGGCTGTCGGTGGACGGTGACTTCAAATGCRCCAGCCAAATGCTGCAGTCTGGAAATCGGCCAACTATGGTCGTCGTCTTGGCTGGCGAAATGGTCGAAAAGCAGGTTTCAGCTCCTCTTATAAATCTTCTTCGCCTTTACAAACGACACGGCGTTCCCATAGCGGCTCTGGGTACAGCAACRTGGCTGCTCGCCGAGATTGGAATGCTCGATGGGGTCCCTTGCACAATTCATTGGGACAAGCGCGCCGCATTCGCCGAGACATTCGGACGGCCCCAAGTTACCGACCGACTCTTCGTTCGGGATAGYCAGCTAGTCACATGTGCAGGTGAGTTCGCGTCGTTCGACCTGGTGATGGAGTTGATCAGCGAGCACCTCGGCAAGGAGGTGRCATTGGCCGTCTGTCGGCACACCACGGCCGGGCATTGGCGTTCCACCTCGGAAAGACAGTCGCCCATCAGCCCTAACGAAATCGGCATTTCCAAGCCGATCGCTGAAATAATCCGCATCATGGAAGAACATGTCGAGGACCCTATACCCCTGCGCGACATTGCCAGGTGCGTTGGTCGCTCGCAACGTCAGATCGAAAGGCTCTTTGCGCGCGCATTGTCAACCTCGCCGATGCGCTATTACCTCCATGTGAGACTTTCCCGTGCCAAGCGTCTCGTTGAACAGACGGACTTGCCGATCGTTGAGGTCGCGGTAGCCTGTGGGTTCGCATCGGCCTCGCATTTCTCCAAGTGCTTCCGCCTCGCGTTCGGCGCCAATCCAAATGCATATCGAGCTTAACCTCTGGCGCTGAGAGGCTGGAGGACATCGCGCGGGTAAATCCATTCTATAACACGCGGTATTTTTTCCGCGTATCGAAGTCTGCGAATCTCAGCCTTAATTGCCCAAAACCAACCTAGGGAACGCTAATCCATGTCATCTTTCTCGGTTACGACGCACAAAATTGACCCCAGCCGGCGTCCAACAGCGCTGAAGCCCGACGGGAGCATCGATGACAACGATCGCGTGGAAATCGGGCCGACCGATGTCGCCTTTGCCGAATGGTCGGCACTGGGGCTGACGCCGCCAAACCTGGTGAGAATGCGTGAGACGCGGCTCGCCCGCATCGTCCAGCAGCTTCGTCAGCGCGACTACGCGGGCGTGCTGTGCTTCGATCCGCTGAATATCAGATACGCCACCGACTCATCGAATATGCAGCTCTGGATTACGCACAACGCGAATCGGGYGGCGTTCATATCTGCGGATGGGTATGTCGTAATCTGGGATTTGCACAATTGCGAGCACCTTTCGGCTCACCTTCCACTCGTTAATGAAGTCAGGGACGGGGGCGCCGCCTTCTTCTATTTCGCCGCTGGCGACGCAGAAGACGTGATCGCCAAGAAGTTTGCCGGGCAGGTCGACGAGCTTCTGCGCCGAAGCGGAGGYAAGAACCGCCGTTTGGCCGTCGACAAGATCGAGATTCCTGGCCTGCGCGCTCTGGATGAAATCGGCATCGAAGTCTGCAACGGCATGCAACTCATGGAGCATGCGAGGGCCATCAAGGGGATCGACGAGATCAACGCCATGCGCTGCTCGATCGCGACTTGCGAGATTGCCGTCGCCAAGATGCGCGAGCGCTTGCAGCCGGGTATAGYCGAAACGGAACTGTGGTCGGTGCTTCATGCCGAAAACATCGCTAGGGGCGGCGAGTGGATCGAAACGCGTATCCTCACTTCTGGGCCACGCACCAATCCGTGGCTGGCAGAGGCAGGGCCGCGCCGGATCGAACCGGGCGACTTGGTCGCCTTCGATACGGATATGGTGGGTCCTTACGGCATGTGCGCCGATTTTTCGAGAACCTGGTACTGCGGCGATGGAAAGCCCACCGACGAGCAGCGTCGGTTGCATGCCATTGCATATGAGCATGTGCAAACGAACATGGCGCTGCTGAAGCCCGGCGTCTCGTTCACAGAGCTTACGGAACGAGGCCATAAGCTGCCTGCGGAATTCGWCCACCAGCGCTACGGTGTCATGATGCATGGCATTGGTCTATGCGACGAATATCCTGCCATTATGTATCCGGAGGATTTCATTCCGGGAGCGTTTGACTACGTCCTTGAGCCGGGCATGACGCTTTGCGTTGAAGCTTACATTGGAGCTGTCGGCGGGCGCGAAGGGGTGAAATTGGAGGAGCAGGTGTTGGTCACCGAGAACGGCYTCGAAAATCTCACGAAAKGTCCTTTCGACGCTGCTTTGATGGGCTAGGTCTTCGACATCGGTCGCAACCCACCGGAGACTCGGCCGGACTTGAGCAGATGTGAAGACATCACGTCTGCTCAAGGCATTCGTGGGGCTAGCAAGGCTGCCGAGGCCTCCCGCGGCCTGGCTCTGGCTTAGTTGCCGGGGCGTTTCCAGCTAGCCCGGAGGGAACTAGCACGAACAGACAGCGGGAGCGCCCTTGGGGAGAAGCATCAATATTCTAAGTTTTTGAGGGCTAGCTATGACCGAAGGTCCGGGCGCTGAGTTCAGTAAATCTTGGGTAGAACGCAGCGTTGAGGATGCGGGCACGGCGGCAGTCCGCGCCGCCTTAGCGGCTTTCGCTGAACGCTTCGATTTGGTGCGCGAGTTCCTGGACGCACCCTTCGGTCGCCACAGTGCCGATCTGCGCTTCGTTCTGGACGTGATGCGTTCCCAACCGACCGCCGGCAAGTGGTTCACGATCATGWCCAAGCCCTACAGCGAGTGGCGCGCCGCGCGCTGGTCGCCTGACGGCTTGGACATCGCCGAAATGGCGCCGGCCTGTTTTCAAACGCGCGAGGACGTTGAGCGCTGGGTTTTCAAGCAGCGCTGGCGACATCTGATCGGCGCACTCCCATTGCAGGAAAGTGACGATGAAGCCTGATCGCCCAGTGATTCTGGCCTATGCGGATCGCGACAGCGTGAAGCCGGGCGAAAGCATCGGCTTTGCCGTGAGTTGCATCAAACTTGATAGCTTCGAGTGCGATTTCGTTCGCCTGCTTGGCTGTGATGCYGGACCGGAAATGCCRCCCTTTGAGYCGTCCGTAATGACGGAGGGCAAGCGTTATCCAGGTCGCGAGCAACCCATCCGGGCTGGTTCCTACATCGAGGTCGAGGGCTCGCGGCGTCTCACGGATCTTGGCCCGATAACGATTTGCGGCACCATTTTCCCGACCCTGGTCAACGGCCAATCGCGTTGTCTGTTGAGTACGCTGACCGCGGACGGGCGCGGGGGAGTGGCCCTGYGGCTCGATGCCGAGGGCTGCCTGACCGCAATCCTTGCGGACGCCAATGGAGCGCGGGTCTATCGCCTTGACCGGCCTTTGTCTTTGCGTCGCTGGAGCTTCGTTGTACTAAGCTATGATCCCGAACGCCGTCGTTTGCTCCTTGCGGTGCATCGCCTCGCATCCGGAATGCACGACCACGCCGGCGCGAGTTGGCTCACCGTGGATGATGTTAGTCCGCCAGCAGGCGGTGATGGCCACCTTCTAATCGCAGCCGAGCGAGGCGGCGACGGCTTTCCTTGCCACCATTTCAACGGCAAAATAGAACGCCCGCGCATCTTGGCCGCCGCGCTGTCTCTTGACCAAATCAAGAATCTGGCTGCATGCAAGCCGAACGAGCCGGTCAGCTGGCCCTGCGTGGCCGATTGGGACCTGGCGAACGAACCTGCCTCAGAYGTGGTCCGGGATCTCTCCGGCTCCGGTCACGACGGCCTGTGCAACAATCAGCCCGCCCGTGCTGTCCAGGGCTCGAACTGGGATGGCTCGACCTTGGATTGGCGTAGCGCGCCTGAACAATATGCTGCCATTTACTTCCACCACGACGACATTGAGAGTCCCGGCTGGCAAGAGAACCTGCGGCTCAAACTGCCGCACGAGTGGCCGAGCGGTTGCTATGCGGCTCGTCTGAAAGGCGACGATGCCGAATTCTATGTCCCCTTCTACGTTCGCCAGCCAGCAAACGCTTCCAGCGATGTAACCTTCCTCGCGCCCACGGCAACCTATGCAGCCTACGTCAACATGGTGTCCCAACAGCAGCGAATAGAGTACGGTCTCGGCTGCCTTGGCGTCACCTACACGCCGCTCGATCTTCTGGCTGTTGGTCTTCCAGGCCCCGGCAGGTCACTCTACGATCCGCATGAAGATGGCAGCGGGCGCTGGATCGGATCGCTGCGCCGGCCGGTGCTGAACCGGCAGCCAGGAGGCTGGCTCTGGAACTTCCAGATTGATCTATGCATCCTCGGCTGGTTGGCCAAAGCAGCGCCCGATCACAACGTCTTGACGGACGAGGAGCTCGATCGCGAGGGCCTGGCTGCCTTGGAGGGTTGCCGCGTTCTGGTGACGGGCAGCCACCCAGAGTATTGGTCGCAACCGATGTTGCAGGCCCTCGATGGCTTTCTCGCCAGGGGTGGTCGTCTCATGTATCTCGGGGGCAACGGGTTTTACCACACCATCGATTTCCATCCTCAAAAGCACGGCTTGGTCGAGCTCAGGCGCCGCACTTCAAAGATGGGCCGTGTCGACGCCGGCGACGCTTATAGCAGCTTTACAGGCCGGCTCTGCGGGGCATGGAAGGATTTGGGCAGACCCGAGCAGTCGCTGGTTGGCGTTGGATATCGAACGGAGGCTTTTGACCGCTCCAGTTACTATCGTCGCCTGCCGGCAGGTGACAATCCGCGGGCGCGCTTCATTTTCGAAGGGATCACCGAAAGCATCATCGGCGAGTTTGGTGTATTGGGCGGAGCGGCGGGTCTTGAGCTTGACGTTGCGGAGCAAGGACTTGGCACGCCGCGCCATGCCCTTGTGGTTGCCGCTTCAGAGGGCCATAGCAGCTCATACATGCGGGGGATGAGTGGAAGCGAGTTTTTCACAGCTCTCTGGAACGATGCACCCAGAGAGCCTATCCGTGCTGATATGACGTTCTTCGAGACGCCTGCGGGCGGCGCTGTCTTTTCTGTCGGCTCCATAGCGTGGGGCAGCTGCCTGCCGCACGCCCACTACGCCAACAACGTCGCCAGCATTTCCGACAACGTACTACGCCGCTTCCGCGACCCGCGCCCGTTTCATATRYCGGACTGACGTGTTCATGAGAACGCTGAAGGCACAGCGYGTCGCCGCGGCACAGGGTTGCGTCTGCATCACGGGTTGGCGCACCTMAGAGAACCACCGTCTGAATTTCTGTCTGTTGGTCTCGCGCTCAACTGTGCAGTTTCTCTTTGAAGGCGTACTACTCAGGTGAGGGGAGCATTGGTCGAGGCTGCTCTCACCGACTACTACTGAGGTAACGAAAACGGCTTGGGATCGCGGAAGCGCTCGAGCACGTTTAGCGTGACGTGAGACACATCGTTTTGGTAGTTGTCGATGGGCAGGCTCATGGGCCAGGAAATTGAACCAACGGAGAAAACCGCTCCGCCGCCTGTGGTTTCAAAAAAGACTATGTCCGAGCGAACGTTCTTGTTCTCGGTCCCGCCAATCATCCAATGCATGGCGCCGAACTCTTCCTTGGCAAGAACCATGTTATCGGTATGRCCGATCGAAGTGGCTATAACGACAGCGTGCCTCGGGGATCCAAGGGCTGGATCGTAGCGGTCCAGTTCCTGTCCAGCCGCGCCGTTGCCAGACAGGCCGTAATCGCCGAACTTGGAATCTTTGTTGACACCCGTGAAGACAAAATCGACACGTGGATCCGAGCTGGCTGGGCTCCACTGGTAATATGAACCTGTCATGAAACCTTGAGCGCAAAAGCCAATTCCAACCAGTTGGTTGGGGGTTCGGTCCTGGCGACGCCACATCCCGCCGTACTCGCCAGTCGTGCTCATGAAATATTCGCCCGCTTCGGCCGACCATGCGCGGGAACCGTCCTCAGCGCGGCGAACCTCGATCAATCCAGGCAGGGTTGGATGAAACGCGGTTCTCCAATAGAAGCCGTTGCCGCCGAGATACATCAAACGCCCGCCGCGGCCGAGATGGGTCTTCAACGCATCCCACATCGCCAAAGAGACGTATTCGGGATGGCATCCGGTCAAGACGACCCGATAGGGCGCGAGAATGCTCTCGCCTTCGTTATGGAGGTCTTCGTCGGTGATGACATCTGCTTTGATGCCTAGCGCATCGAGCCAACCCGTCAGGTACCCGTCGCCGAACGACCAGTATTTTGCATTCGGGGACATGTTCAGGATCGGTCGCAGACGCGAGGAATAACAGACGCCGCTTCCGTCGTTGTGAAGATCGTAGAGCGACTTTCCGTATTCCGGGTTCTCGTCGAGGAAAACGTCATCTTCGCCGAAAATCAGAAGGCTACCCATGCTCATCTCGTCRAGCGGATCGCGTGCGATGAGCGACTGGTTGGCATAAGCCATGTAGGTCGCCGTCGAAGCCAGATAGACGACATCGGAAGTGGCCTGGCCCTTCGGCGGCCGCACGAAGAAGATCACATAGGCTGGGCTTGCATCCTGAGCGTCAAGCCGCGCGGCATAGACGCCGCTTTCAAGGCCGCTCGGGATCGTGAAGACAAAGTCGGTCGCCCAGCCGGCGTCATAGAGATC
>NZ_MDFL01000190.1 GCF_001854785.1 Mesorhizobium sp. ORS 3428 | reverse complement strand
GGGCCTTTCCGCCTGCACCCATGCCCTTTGGAGTATGCGCACATCATGACAGAACCGGAATTGCAGCAAGGGCCATCGGATGCCGAGCTCGACGATATCGAAATCACTCTGGTCTTTGAATGCGGCCGCTGGCTGATGCCGCTGGGGGAACTGAGGAATGCCGGCGAAGGGCACATCTTCGAACTTAATCGGCCGGTCGACGGTCCGATCGATATAGTTGCCAACGGCCGGCGTATCGGCCGTGGCGACATCGTGCGCATCGGCGACGAGCTTGGCATCAGGCTACGTGGCAGGTTGGCTTGCAATGAGTGAGATCCAACCAGGGATCCTGGCGCTTCTTGCGGTTACGGCTGGACTGGGTCTGCTGCTGCTCACAGTCGTCACAACCACGGCCTTTATAAAGGTATCAGTGGTTCTATTTCTCGTCCGCAATGCGCTCGGGACGCAGACGATACCCCCGAATATAGTTCTTTACGCGACGGCATTAATTCTCACCGTTTTCGTCAGCGCGCCTGTTATCGAGCAGACCTATGCGCGCGTCACGGACCCGAAGCTCCACTATCAAACCTTCGATGACTGGGTTGCCGCTGCTGAGGAGGGACGAGAGCCTTTGCGTGCCTATCTCAAGAAGTTCACAAGCGAAGAGCAGCGTCGATTTTTCCTATCGTCGACCAAAAAAGTCTGGCCAGAGGAAATGCRCGCCAGAGCGACACCTGATGATTTCGCCATTCTCGTACCGTCCTTTCTAATTTCAGAACTCAAGCGTGCCTTCGAAATTGGCTTTCTTCTTTATCTTCCGTTTATCTGCATAGACCTCATCGTAACGACAATTTTGATGGCGATGGGTATGTCAATGGTCTCGCCCACAATGATAGCTGTCCCTTTCAAACTCTTTCTATTTGTTACTATTGATGGTTGGTCCCGGCTAATGCACGGGCTTGTGTTGAGTTATGCAACACCGGGAGGTTGAGATGGATGAGGCCAGCATTGTAGCCCAAATGAGCCAAACCTTGATCGTTTTCATGATTTGGGTTCTGCCGCCACTCATTGCCGCTGTGGTTGTCGGCCTGGGCATCGGTATTATCCAGGCGGCAACACAGATTCAGGACGAAACCTTGCACCTGACAGTGAAACTATTGGTCGTTGTTGTGATCATTGCTCTGTTTGCTCCTGTACTAAGCGCTCCGCTCATCGAGCAAGCCGATTACGTGTTCTCCCAGTTTCCCGCGATTATACCGAGTTACTAGGCTTCACCATGTCTGGTTCGTTGCCCACCGAGGCCCAAATGCTCATCCAGGGGGCCATCGAACTCATCATCGCCGCCGGTCTTGCTGCGGCTCGCGCTGTCGGCATTATGCTGGTCCTGCCTGTATTTACGCGGTCTCAAATTGGCGGGCTGATCAGAACATGCCTTGCTGTCGCGTTTGGGCTACCGTGCTTGGCACCCATCAGAGACGGGTTACAGCTGCTCGATCCCGATACACGTTTCATCCAAGTGACACTGCTCGGTTTGAAGGAGATTTTTGTCGGTCTGCTACTTGGGATTCCACTCGGAATCCCGATATGGAGCCTCCAGGCCGCCGGTGAGCTTGTCGACACCCAGCGCGGCATCACCAGCCAAGTCGGTCCGGTAGACCCTGCGACCAACACTCAGGCATCCGCGATGGGACTTTTTCTCGGAATCACGGCGATCACGATCTTCGTCGCATCGGAAGGTCTGGAGAACATGATCAGCGGCCTTTATGGCAGCTACTCAATCTGGCCCGTATATGAATTTCACCCCGCGCTGACCGCACAAGGGGCAATGGAACTAATCGGGCTCCTCGACCGGATTATGGTGACGAGTTTACTAGTCTCCGGGCCTGTCGTGGTCTTTCTGTTACTGGTTGACATTTCGGTAATGATTCTTGCCCGCTTTGCCCCGCAACTCAAATCGAACCGTCTTTCCCCGACGATCAAAAATATCGGCTTTCCGATCATCATGGTCACCTACACTGCGTATCTCATCGACGCCATGGCGTCAGATATCGCACAGGCCAATGGCGGGCTCGAGGCGTTCGAAAAGATGCTTAAATGAGCACGAGCGAAGAGAAGAAGCACCCGGGCACTCACAAGAAGCTAAGGGAAGCACGCAAGAAGGGGCAGATTGCGCGCAACACCGATTTCGTCCGCGCCGTCGGCACCTGCGCCGGTCTCGGCTATCTGTGCTTGAGAGCCAGCGCGATCGAAGACAAATGCATCGAAGCGGTATTATTGACCGACAAGCTGCAGAATCTGCCTTTCAATATCGCTGTCGGGCAAGCGCTAATTCTCTTGACCGAGCTCACCGTGACGACCGTCGGCCCGCTGCTTGGAACTGTAGCCGCCGCGGCGGTCTCGGCCGCATTCATCTCTAACGGTGGACTACTCTTCTCGTTCGAGCCGATGGCGCCCAGGTTTGAAAAAATCAATCCTTTTCAGGGACTGAAGCGCATCGTGTCGATGCGCTCCTTAACCGACCTTGGCAAGGCGCTGGTGAAGSTATTACTCCTCGGCGCAATCTTTCTTTTTTCTATTCTGGGCATGTGGAGAACGATGGTCTATCTGCCGTTCTGCGGCATTTCGTGCCTCGGCTTCGTCTTTACGGAGGTGAAACTGCTGGTCGGGATTGGTGCCGGTGCACTTCTGGTCGGCGGCTTGGTCGATCTCCTGCTCCAGCGCTGGTTGTTTCTGCGCGACATGCGCATGACTGAGACCGAGGTCAAGCGCGAAAGGAAGGAACAAGAAGGTACGCCAGAGTTGAAGCGTGAGCGACGTCGCCTACGTCAAGAGATGGCTGGCGAACCTCCGCTTGGCGTGCATCACGCCACATTGATTTTGAGAGGGCGGGCGATATTGGTCGGTCTGCGTTACGTGCGGGGCGAGACTGGGGTGCCCGTCTTGGTTTGCCGCGGCGAGGGCGAGGCCGTTTCACCTATCTTCGCAGCGGCGCAGGCGCTACGTCTAAGTATTGTCGACAATGATGGGCTGGCGCGTCAGCTCATCCGAACGACCAAGTTAGGAAAACCTGTTCCCAGGCAGTATTTCGAGCCTGTCGCAAGAGCGCTCCATGCCGCTGGCTTAGTCTAGACAAGTGGACAAAATCGGTTCTCCGTGATTGCGCAGGTTACTGTGCCACTATGGCCCATGGGCAAGCGAGAATCGTCGAAGTGTCCGGGYGACCTCACATGTTTTGGAGAATTATCGCAATGTTCGCGGGCACTGTCAGGAATTCTGTACGCGAGGTCATGATGATGGAAAGGAGGAAAATCACATGGCTATCGAGAGGCAACTTCTTGACCAACTGCTTTCGGGTGGCGAGGTATTTGCCAAGGACGGGTTGCCGGACCACGTGAAGAAGGCGCTACAAATTTCCAGGCCCTCTCTCAGGCTGCAGCTCGCGCCCGCTGCCGCAGGAGTTCCAGTGGTCTTCTTTTGGCAACTTCAGCATTTTAGCTGAGCGCAGGTCAGGTTTATGTCAGGTAAGGACGGCTATGTTTGATGGCCAAAGCTTTGTCATTGTCTCAGGAAAGAAACATTTGCGAAAGATTGATGTCTGTCGGGTGGTACGGGCGGGATTGGGATGAGCGCCAAAGAATGCGAAGCACCCACGCGCGCAAGGTCATCACGGCGAGAAGGCGAAGCCAGAACCTGCTTGCGCCCAGGAAGACAGCGTCGCCTTTGGCGCATGGCTCGATGTCTGCGGTTCCCGTTATTTCCATGCCACCAACGTGCGTGCGACATCGCCTGCCGCGACTACTGCGCGTGCTCCGGATTAAACAAGCTTTTGGGGATCGCCGCCGATGCCGTGCAAGCGATCGCGTTAGGGCGATCCAGGAGACCTCGAACGAAACCGATGGGATCTCGCGCAGCTTGAGCTGACCAATCTGCGAGTACTTGGGTCGCATGCGCTTCGAGCGCGCTGATGAGGGCATGGCCAACGTCAGACTTTTCAGCCCCCCATTTCGTGAAGACCATCTTCGCGTGGGCACCCGGTCCATCGCACTTCTCGCTCTCCAGATGAGCGAATCAGGCCTCGACACTATAGGCGGCGCATTGCCCGCATTGGAGATTGGATATGACGGGCATTGGACGATCGGGAAGGTCGCACCTTGGAGGTGCTGAGTCCGGCAGCGCGCTGGGATCGAGCGCTTCGCGCCCGCAATCAGGCCGCGCCCCTGAAGAAGGCAGTCAATCGTTCAATTCCGTCGTGCAGCGGATGCACTCTGGGCCTCAAAACCAAGGRACGTCCTCCGCTCCCATTGCGCCCCAAGCCGACGATGCTGTCGGCGCCCGCCCTGCCGGCCCCTCGCTTGGCTCACACCGACTTTTGGCTGCTGCTCTAGGTCAAATCAGTGGGCGTCGTCGTCGTTTCCCCTCGGTGTCGGAGGGCGAGGGTCCATCCCGAGAAGAAGGCTTGTTGCATCCTGATGACGAACCCTGGCGCGACGATCGATCGGCTGGACCCTCATATACAGCCGCGCGCCCACCGCGTCAGCAAAGCGTGAGCGAACCGGCTGCGAGACGGGGTGAATGGCCTGTCGACGATAAAGCCGGGCGGGACGGTCACGGCGGAATCTCGCAACGGTAYGGACCAAGGCGGCAGCCCGGTGGCGAATCCTGGCGCAGCCATCAAGCGGCCGGAAGCTCGCGCATCGACGCGTTGCCGCCGCATAGACCAAGCGTACCCGATCTGGCTGCCAGATCAGGCGAACGACCTATCGACCATGTAGCTAGGCGGGATGGCCGCACTGCAAACTCGCAAGAACTGCTTAATGGCGCCCTACACGACATTGGTTTCGCTGGTGACATCCGCAAATTCTCAATGGCTGTGGTGCGCTATCGCAAACAACTGAAGATGCCGGAACTTGCAACATTCCTGCAACAGGCCGCTGCCCAGTTCACATCTCGATTTGTCACCAACTGGCAGCACGATATCCGCGCCCGGCAAACATGGGGATATGCCACAGTTTGTAATGCTGTGAGCCGCGAGGAAGGTCCGGCAGGCATGGAAGCTTGCCGGGCCATGGCAGCTCAGGTGTCTAGATTTGCMCACGAGCTCATCGATATCGAGCCCAAAGCGCTTCCGCTCTTGGCGCTATCGTTTAGCCGATATCCACGGGTGCCGGCCTGCCAAAATGGAATGGGCAGTATTGCTGAATTTTGCTGCCGGCAAAGCGAAGTGCTTCGGGAACTCGACAGTCAAAGCCTGGCCCTGTTGGTGAACGGCTTCAGCAAATGGCCCGAACAGGAAAACTCACGCCTTGCCTCGGTCGCCGTCTCCGGTGAGGTCCGTCGCCGCGCCGAAAGGACAAACGGCCTCGCCGGTTTTGAGCCACAGCATTTGGCGAATCTGGTGAACGGCTTCAGCAAATGGCCGCAAGAGACGGGGTGTGGCGCGGCCACCGTCGCCATCGCCAGCGAAGTCGGCCGTCGCGCTGGCCAAGCCAACTCGCTCTGTGATTTTCATCCGCAGGAATTGGCCAATTTGGTGAACGGGTTCAGCAAATGGCCCGAAGCCGCAGGCTGCGGTGACGGGACAGGCGCGATCGCTGGTGAGGTGCTACGCCGCGGCGCCAGCCGGCTCTCTGCTCTTGATTCGCAGAACTTGGCGAACTTGGTGAACGGTTTCAGCAAATGGCCGGAGAGAACAGGCTGTGGCGCGGCCATGGCGGCGATTGCCAAAGAGGTTCTTCGCCGCGGCGCCGACGCGTTATCTGATTTTACTCCGCAGGGCCTGGCAAATCTGGTGAACGGCTTCAGCAAGTGGTCTGACACAACGGGGTGTGGTGCGGCCACCCTCGCGATCGCGAGTGAGATTCGTCGCCGCGCCAGTGAAGCTGATCGGCTCGCCAATTTCACTCACCAGCACCTGGCAAACTTGGTGAACGCCTTTAGCAAGTGGCCTGGAAAAGAGAGTTCACGCCTTGCCACTGTCGCGATCGCCGGTGAAGTCCGTCGTCTTGCCAACCGGCTCTCGAGGTTTGATTCGCAGGACTTGGCGAACCTGGTGAACGGCTTCAGCAAGTGGCCCGCCGAGTTGGCATGTGCCGAAGCCACGGTCGCGATCGCCTGTGAGATTCGTCGCCGCGCCGATAGGCTGTCCGATTTTACTCCGCAGGCACTAGCGAATCTGGTGAACGGTTTCTRCAAACGGCCGGACCAAGTGAGCTGTAGTGGCGCCACGGTCGCGATCGCTGGTGAGCTGGTTCGCCGCGGCCCCGGCCGACTTTCCAGTTTTGCCCACCAGCATCTGGCAAGCCTGGTGAACGGGTTCAGCAAGTGGCCTGATCAGGYGAACTGCCGCGAGGCCGCGCTCGCGATCGCTGGTGAGGTTCTTTGCCGCCGTGCCCGCCGRCTCCCTGGTTTTGATTCGCGCGAGCTGGCGAACCTTGCGCTCGGTTTCAGCAAATGGCCCGATGAAGCAGCCTGTGGTGACGTCACGGTCGCGATCGCTGGTGAGATGCTTCATCGCGGGGACCGTGCCGATGAGCTATCTGCTTTCAGCCAGCAGGATCTGGCACACTTGGYGATCGGTTTCAGCAAATGGCCAAACCAGGCGGATTGTGCTGCGGCCACCGTCGCTCTCGCTCGCGAGGTTCGCCGCCGCGCCGACGCGCTGTCCGTCTTTGATCCGCAGGATCTGGCCAACTTGGTAGGTTGCTTCAGCAGATGGCCGGAACAAGTGGAGTGTCGCCGCGCTACCGTTGCGATCGGTTGCGAGATCCGGCGCCGCGCTGACCTAGCTGGCCAGTTATCTTATTGTACCCCGCAGTCTCTGGCGAACCTGGTGAACGGCTTTAGCAAGTGGCCGGATGAGACGGGCTGTTGCCAAGCCACCGTTGCGATTGCCGGTGAGGTTCGCCGCCGCGGCGCCCAGCTGACCGATTTTACTGCGCAGGAGCAGGCGACCCTGGTGAATGGCTTCAGCAAGTGGCCGGTAGAGGCGGGCTGTCGCGAGGCTACCGTCGCGATCGCCGGCGATGTGGTTCGCCGTGCCGATCGCGCCGAGCAGCTATCTGCTTTCAATCCGCAGGATCTGGCAAATCTGGTTAACGGTTTCAGCAAGTGGACTGACGAGACGGCGTGCGGGGACGCCTCGGTCGCAATTGCTGCTGAAGTTCGTTGTCGCGCCGACCGCACCGGGGGGCTGTCCGATTTCTCCTCGCAGCAACTTGCTATTGTCCTGCATGGCTTCGGCAAATGGCCCGAACAACCGGAATGCCACAGGGCGATCATGGATATAGCGCGCTGGTTCGGCGTGGCGGGTCCAAGATTTAGCACCTTCACTACCGTCGCGCTCGGCACCATCGCCAATATCTTTGGGCGCGGCGTCGTACGGGGACAGGACGCCGGAGAAATTGCAGACACCGCTCTGCTAAGGGATCGGCTGCATCAGCTGGCCCATCATCTTCATTACGCCAGCGATCGCCTGGAGCAGGCCGATGCGCTAAGCATCGCGCATATCTTCAAGGCGCTGGCGAAGGCGCAGTTGCATGACGATTTGGGTCTACTGGCACGGGCAGGCTTGGATCGGCTCGAGGCATTGCGTCGGACCTCTGGCTTTGCCCCGGAGAATCTCGAGRCCATGGGCAATCTCTGCGCCGCTCTGGTGCCGTTAGCGCGCAGCTCCCAAAGGGCATTGCGCTGGCACCRCAGGCAGACTTTGAGCCTGCTGAATGACATTCAGCCAGTCGTGGAGCACAAGATCAAGGCGCAACTCAAGGCAAGCGAGGCCGAGCGGATCGCTGGACCAAATTCGAGCCGCTGTCCCGCCTTGTCGATTTATCAAGTGCTCAAGGCCCGTGCTGTCCTTGAGGGGCTTTACAAGAAGCCCTACGTCGATGCCGAAAGTTCCACTTTGAAGCGACGTCGGGATGAGTTGCATCGCGGAACCAGGGAGATCCTGGCCAGCGCGCGCGGCCTCATCGAAGGCGACCTTTCCAACATGAGCTGGAACCTGATCGCGCAGATCGAGGCAGAGGGGCCGGTCGAGGCGCTGGACGAGTTCATGGCGCAGAACGCGGCGCTGATCCAGRCCCGCCATCCAGCCGCCGTCTTCGATGTCCATAAGGTATTGCGTGCTATGGACCACGAGCCGAGACCGCCGGAGGGTGATGCGGGGCTAATGCAGTTGCCGGTGGTGGACATGCAGGGGCGGCGATTGCCGACGGAGCCCGAGACGCGCTATTCCATTTTCCATCGCCTTACYTCAGGGGCGGTGAAGGTGGTCGCGGTACAACTGCCGGGAAAGCCGAGCGCCTTCATGCTGGGGCGGACATTGAGTGTCGAGGGTGTGCCGTACCGGATGGATCTATTCGGCGGCAGCAAGTCAAAACCGCCGAAAAAGACCCTTGCCCAGATCGCCGCCCGCGCTCCAGGCGAAACGGGGGCTCAGGCGCTCGGGGGGAAGCTGCTGGCAATTCCATATGCCGAAACTGCACCGGGTACGGCTTTCGAGCAGCTGTCTCGATCCTGGGCGCCATTCAAAGAAGCCTATTATTACACGCAGCGCCGGGGCTTTGCCGCGCCCCCGGCGATCAAAGGTCTAGGGCCCCACGACTACGCACTCGAAGGAGCCTTCAAACTGTCGCTGCTGCCGGACCGTCCGACGGGCGAGGCGCATCCCTTCAGGCTGACCGGGCCGGAGGGCCCGATCGCCTTGCGACCGCATGACGGTTGCGGCTTCATAAAGGCATCGTTGGCCGAGCGTATGCCGGCTGTTCGTCGGGCCGCTCAAGGCCAAGGTCTCGATCGGGTGGCTGCCTTTGCTGAGGGAAGGAGATCGTCCGTTCCTGCCTCGGCGCTGCAACATTATCCGCGCAGCGAGCTGGTGGCGGATGAGACGCGYGAGAAGGCCAAGACCTGGCTCGACGGCAGAGAAGGACAAGAGCTGAGTGCCGAAGATCTTTTTCGCACCGTGACGGCCGGACACATCGACGCTCCCGGCGCGGTTGCCGTACCGTCCAGTGATGATTGCGTCCATGTGCCCACGCTCAAGAGCGAGACCTTGACGGGAAGGGGTGGCGTGCTGATCGGGCGAGCCCCCTATGACAAGGCCAACCTGCGGCCATTTGGCGCCACGCAAGTGAGGTCGGCAGGTAGTGGGGATGCGACTGCCGCCTTCCTGGATCGCTGCGTAGCCATTCAATACAGTTTCAATGTCGCCGAGAAGAAGGGGAAAGAACTGGCGGGCGACGATCCGATGTTTTTTGCCAAAGGCATCCTGATCGTTGTACCAGATAAGATGTGGCCGGCCGACTACGCCGAGCGTGGGCTGGTGCTGTCCGCCGAAGACGTCAAATCGCATTCGAGCTGGACACACGGCAAGGATCGCGCCAAGGTGGACACGCCGGTCGACAGCATAGGCATCCTCCAGGCGACGGAGGTGTTTGCTCCGGGCTCTTTGGTTGCTATCCCGACCAGTGAACAGAAGAAGCTTGACGGCGACTTCGACGGGGACGCCGTCATCATCATCGGCGACCGGCCGCAGCTTTATGAGCATGTGCGGCAGTTCGATGAGAAGGAACAAGCGCGCGGCGTTCGCTCACTCAAGCCGGCGAAGTCGCATACCCCGGCGCTTAAGGTCGATAGCTACCAATTCAGTCGTGCCCGCCAGATCCTTGCCACCACRCAGGACGTCCTGGAAACCTATAGCTGCCTGCAGAGAAACTTTCTGGCGCAGTCCGACGAGGCACGACGCTGGTTTGCCGAGCGTGCTGTCTTCGGCACCTACGAAGGCATTCACCACGAGCTCAGGCGGGACATCATTAACCTTTTGAATGCGGAAGAGGTGCGGGGCCAGGATATTCAGGACACGCTCGCCAGGGCGAGGCAGGAGATCGAGGTGGCCCAGCATCCGGTCGCGCGCGAGATGGCCGCGTTGCTTGTGACCGATCTTGCGGCATGGGCGGCGAAGGCGGATCAGCAAAGCTTGTCCGCAACCGTCGAGACCGTGGACGATTTAAGCCTGTCGGTGAGCCCAGCGCTTGCAAACCTCTTCCAGGAATTGGCGGAGAGCTATCCGGCAACGTCCCAGCCTCGCGACCGCATCCRGCTTTTGCTCGACCACACTCAAGCCCGGATCGATCCTTCCCCGGATGGCTACAATCCGGACGACCTCGTCGAAAGCACAAGCAACCTGCTGAGCCTCGGCATTAAGGTCGGGACGGACGCCTATAAATCCGACACCGGCACCCGCCGGTTTCTGAAAAAAAGCCATGAGCTGCAGCGGCTCCTATGCCAGACGCCGGGCTTGCAGCCCGTGCCCTACGTAAAGAGCATGGCGGCGACACTCAGCCAGGGCAGGTTCGATGTCGATGCGACCTTGGAGGAGTTGAAGGACAATCCCACGCTGGCGGCTTCCGTCATGGAGGCCTCGATCAAATTCGCCGCACAGAACGGCCTGTTGCCTGAACGCTCCGGCCGCCGCCCTGCCGCCGTGGATCCCGATGTGACGGCAACGTTGAGCCGCCAAGAAGCATCGGAGCGGGCCAGAATCGAGGCGACGCGCGCCAGAGTTGAAGAGGAGGCAATCACCGCAGCGGCAATCTCGGTTGCCGAGAGYCTCGGGCAGGCCGGCATCCCGGTGAACATGCCGCATTTCGATCGCCGGGTGCGATCGGAAGCCTCGATGGCTGAACAGCTCACCGGATTGAACGCCCCCTCTGGCAGYGTGCCGCAGCTGATTAGCAACGCTGTCCGCCACATTTTCGAACTGCCCGACCAGGAGTTTACCCGTGGCTTTAAGAAAGCCATGTTGGCCTTCGACGAGCGCGGCTACGCCGAACGCCACACGACCAACTGGTTCAGGATGCRCAATCCCACTTTCAGTGGCATCCAGAGCGTGCTCGCCACACCGCATGGTTATCGCTTCCAGCTTGAGTTCCATAYGCCGGCCAGYTACCAAGCCAAGCTCRCCAATCATCACACATACAAGCAGCTGGACCAGCTGCGGCGGGTGGGTGGGGACGTTCCTGCGGAGCAACTCATGCAGCGCGTCATGGAAAACTGCCAGGGCGTCGCAGTCCCCGATGGCGCTCTGGCCTTGCTTCATTGGGAAGCCGAAGGCGAACGCAGGGCAAGCGCCACTGGGAAATTGCGACCTGTCGGGCAATCGAACATGCTGCAGACCGTCGGGTCATCACAGGCGAAGGAACTCCTCGCGGCCCTCRGCAGTCGGCCGGTCGTGCTCGTTGGCATGCCAGGCGCCGGCAAATCCAGCATCGGCCCAGCTCTCGCGAAGCGACTGYAGCTCAACTTCCGCGACACAGACAAAATGATCGAAAAGCAGGCCCGTAAATCGATCTCGCGAATCATCGAAGAGCACGGCGAGGCCTACTTCAGGGAGATGGAGGCGAAACTGATCCCCCGTCTGCTGGAGGCCGCGCCCGCGGTGATCGCCATCGGCGGTGGCGCCTTCATGCATGAGCAGACCCGCCGTCTCATCGGCGACAAGGCGGTCTCGATCTGGCTCGATACCAAGCTGGAGGTGATCATAAAGCGCCTCAAAAGGGATAAAAACCGCCCGCTGCTGCAAGGCCCTGACCGGGAGCAAAAGATCGCCCAACTGAGCGATGAGCGCAGACCATTCTACCAACAAGCCGATCTCACCTTCGTCCCGCCTCACCAACAAGGCAAAAAGAACGCGGATCCATGCCTCAGCGCGCTACACGCCCATCTGTGCCCAACGCGGCCGCCACTCAGCAATTAGCCAATATGGTCGCGTCACCAGGATAAACCTAGACAAGCACAGGAACCGAAGGGAGCGTGTGAATGAACCTTCTGTATCGTTTCAAGTCGCTGGGCAGTGCAAACACCGATCGAGAGCGTAATAACCACCGAAACGGAGCCAGGGGGCCATCGTCGATGGCCTCATCGCGCTCCGGATTTGCTGCCGACCCAAAACGCCGCCGCGGCCGCCAAGCGCTCGCTGGCAAAAGCACTCGCTGACTTACGTCTGAAAAGATACAGCATCTATAAGGATGACCGTCGAGCGCCCTACCATATGAATTCATCCATCGACAGGGTTCGCATAGTCGGAACGCCTCACATCAAATGTGCTTCAATGCGGCACCGAGCATTGCTGCTCCTTCCGATCCCGCCTTGCCGGGAAAATGGCGCCTTTCAAAGCCGCCGTCGCATCGATATGAGCAGGCCAGCCCGTACACGACCATCAGTTTTGTGACAGCGCCCTTTTGTTTTTTTTGTGAGCCGTCAGCTTCTCGAAAGCTCGCGCTCTTACTTTGAGCAAGTCGATTTTCAACACGGCATCGCTGCCTCATGAGGGCAATAAAGGAACCGAGGTACCTGATGGTCGGATCAATTAGAGGTGGAGGTGGCGGCGCCGGTGTTTCCTTGGCTCGTGCGGGCCATGGGGATAGGCGGGATGAGCCCGGCGGGCCTTCTGGTGGTRGCCGACCGATTGGGGCGGGCGGTCGGGACAGCGGTTCGGTCAGTTCCGGAAATGACGCGCAAGCCGTAGATCAGAGTGCGGCATTCGAAAGTGTTCTGAGTTCCATTGCGTTCCAAATGACGAGCGATTCCATGGCTGATTTCGATGACGCTATGGGTGACATGGAAGAGGATGCCTGACGCCGGATCCTTCGGCGTCAGGAGTGTGAGCCGTCAAGCACGGCACAATTCGAACGGAAAGGTAAAACGATATGTCTAAAGTTGCTCCCGCTGCTGGTGGTGCTGCTCCGGCCATTGGCAATATGGCTGCTGACGGGGCTGGCGCTGCCGCCTTCCAGGCTCAAATTGTGGCGCTCACGAAAATGAGCGCGGAGGCGACGGAAAGGAGTGTGATGCTGCGCACTGTTACGACCAACCTTCAGACGGTCAAGAAGGTGGCCGACGAACGCGTTCAGTAACATCGCAAGCGAGATGTAGCGTCGTCCAGATCG
>NZ_MDFL01000189.1 GCF_001854785.1 Mesorhizobium sp. ORS 3428 | reverse complement strand
CTGATTGTCGGTGGTGAAGCTCTCGGGGCCGTTGAAAAAGGTCGAGATGCCGATCTTCTCCAGGACCGGATACCTGGTCATGGCTCTCTCGAGATACTTCTCGAAATGCTCGAGCTCATATGGCAGGTGGCCGAAGCTGAAATCAGCAGGCACCTTGGACATCGGCAGCGGATTTGCGTTGTCCTCGAAGAAGCCGATCAGGAGCTTGCCTGCCTCCTCCTTGAAATAGACGCCGTGGTCCAAATCCCGCATGATGGGCAGCTTGCTAGGCAAACCCGCGACAGGTTCCGTCACCACATAGTAGTGTTCGCAGGCGAACAGCGGCAGCACCACTCCAACCTGCTTAGCCAGATCACGCGACCACATACCGCCCGTGAGCACCACCTTCCTTGCGCGGATCGTGCCTTGGTTGGTCTCTACGCCCGTCACCTTGCCGCCGTCGCTCAGGATCCTGGTGACGGTCACGCCTTCGCGCACGGTCGCGCCGTTCATGCGCGCACCCTTGACCAGCGCCATGGTGACATCGATCGGGTTGGTCTGGCCGTCTTTCGGCAAATGCAGCCCGCCAACCAGATCGCTGGTGTCGATGCCGGGATAAAGTTCTCCCAGAGTTTTTGGCCCGACCACCTCGACCTCGACGCCAAAAACGCGTGCCATTTCGGCGGTGCGCGTCAATTCCTCAAGCCGTGCCGAGGTCTGTGCAAGTGAGATCGACCCGTTCCGCTTGTACCCCGTTGCCTGACCGGTCTCCGCTTCGAGTTCCTGGTAGAGGCGGTGCGAATAGGCGCCGAGCTGGGTCATGTTCTTGGTGGGCCAAAGCGTGCCGACCAGGCCTGCTGCATGCCAGGTGGTGCCRCATGTCAGCCGGTCGCGCTCCAACAAGAGAACATCGGACACCCCGCGCTTGGCCAGGTGGTAGGCGATCGAGGCGCCGCCGATGCCGCCGCCGATGATGACGACCTGTACTTCTTCGGGAAGAGTGGACATGTTGCTCTCGTTCAAGGTTTCAGCGCGACGTGAAACAGCCCGCCGGAATGGTCTACGCTGTGTTCCATCGCAGCCAGGATTTGATCGGTGTTGAAGATATCAGCGCGGAAAGGTGACAGATCGATCGTGCCCGCAGCGATAAGTGCCAGCACGTCTGCGGCCAGTCGGTGCGGGAACCAGAACGAGCCCACCACCCTGTTGCTGTTGCGCATCAACAGGCTGGTGTTGAAGGCGGCCCGCGCAGTCAGGGCGCCGACAAACACGATACTTCCGAAGCGACGCAGGCGCTCTGACAGGGCCACCGATGTCAAAGCGTTGTCGCCGCCGGCGCAGTCGAGGACGAAGTCGACGGGCGATCGATCGTCCGGCTCTTCGACCACGATGCGACTGTCCAGACCAGCGAGCTGCTGCAGAACCGAAGTTCTGCGTCCCACAAGGCGAACTTGGCCCGCTCCGATGGCCAGGGCGATGACAGCAGCAGACGTGCCCAGCAAGCCCGCTGCGCCGTTGATTGCAACGACCTCGCCCGGCTTGAAGTCCCCTCGCCTGAAGCCGGCCAACGCCGTTGCGAACCATCCAAGCCGACATAGAATTTCGGGCGGCGTGCGTACGTTGGCAGGGATGGGTGTAAAGCAATGTTCCGGCCCAACGAACTCCTCCGCGAAGGTGCCATTCGGCCACTTGGCGAGATGCCGGCTTGCTGCGGGCGCCAGCCCGAAGCAGCCGATGAACCCATGATCGGCCTCGGGCCCAGGGCCTTCGATATACATGTCGCAATAGACTGCCTGACCGCGACGCAATGGGCAGACCGGATCGGCTGTTTCCTCAACGACGCCAACCGCGCACTGCCCGGGAGTGAAAGGCCGCGGTGGTGTCTGCCAGCTGCCTGAGGGCAGATGCTCGAAATAGGGCGGCAAGAATGCAGCCTGGATCCGGACACGCACGGCGCCCGCAGGCAATGCTGGACGCTCTATCTCCTCCGAGACGAACTGCCTGTTTCCTTCGACGACTCGAACGGCCTTCATTTCTACGCTCCAGGCCGGGCCGGCGGCGCCAGATTCATCCACACCGTCTTCAGTTCAGTGTACTGCTCATGCGCCTCCAAGCCGTTGTCGCGCCCGCCGAAACCGGACTGCTTGAAGCCGCCGAACGGGGTAGAGATTTCGCCCTCGGAGTAGCAGTTTACCGAGACGGTACCTGCATTGAGGCGACGTGACAGCTTGTGAGCCTTGCCCACGTCTGTTGTGTAAAGCGACGCGGTGAGACCATACTCGGTGTCGTTGGCCAATTCGATCGCGTGCTCGTCGTCACGCGCTTCGGTGATGGTCAGCACCGGTCCAAAGATTTCCTCGCGATAGATGGTCATCTCGGGCGTGACCCGATCGAACACCGTCGCCTCGATGAAATAGCCTGGCCGATCGAGTTGGTTGCCGCCGCAGGCGAGCGTCGCGCCCTCGGCACGCCCCTTCTCAAGGTAATTCTTGATGGTGTTGCAGTGGCTTCCACCCACTACTGGGCCGAGTTGGGTGGACGGCTCCAGAGGATCGCCCAGTTTCCAGTTCCTGCAAGCAGCGACGATTTTTTCGGTCAATTCTTCCTTGATGGCCCGATGCACGATCAGGCGGCTGTTGGAGGCGCAGTTCTGGCCCATATTGGTCAAAATTGAGAAGGCCTGCTGCTCGGCCACAAAGTCGAGGTTTGGCGCGTCGGCCAGCACGACTGCGGGGTTCTTTCCGCCCAGCTCCAGCACGATCCGCTTCAGGTTCGAGCGCCGGGAGTAGTCGAGGAACATCCGCCCGACCTCGGTGGAACCGGTGAAGGAAATGATCCGGACGTCGCGATGAAGACCGAGCGCCTCGCCAACCTCACGCGACCCGGTGACGACGTTCAGGACACCCGCCGGGAGCCCCGCCTCGACCGCCAACTCGGCCATGCGCAGTGCGGTGATCGTGGTCATCTGCGACGGCTTCAGCACCACCGAGTTGCCGGTCGCCAATGCCGGACCGATCTTCCAGCCGGCCATCAGCATCGGAAAGTTCCACGGAAGCACGAGGCCGACCACACCCAGCGGCTCGCGTACGATCATGCCGAGTGCATTGCTGTCCGTCGACGCGATCCTGGAGAACAGCTTGTCCTGRGCTTCGGCGTGCCAAGCAATGGTGCTTGCCGTGAACGGCACGTCGACCGTCATGCAATCCGTGATCGGCTTGCCCGAATCGAGGCTTTCCAGAACCGCGAGTTCCTGCAGGTTCTTGTTGATCAGCTCGGCAAAACGCAGCAGGACGGCTTTGCGTTCGGACGGGTGTTTCTGCGACCACACCCCGGACTCAAACGTGGCCTTGGCGACCGCGACCGCGGCATCCACATCCGAGGGGCTGCAGCTCTCGATTTCCGCAAGAACTTCGCCGTTTGCCGGGTTGATGCTCTTGAATGATCTTGCCGCCGAGGCGTTGCGGTACTCGCCATCGATAAAGGGGCGTGAAGGCAGCCTTAACGCAGCAGCGATCGACAGGGCATCAGCACGAGTAAAAATTGTCATGGAAGTTCCAATTCTCAGGCAGCGRCGGGCGGCTGCAGCCGGTAGCCCGGTTCTTCCTTGTCAAGGATCGAGACGAGAGCGCGAAAGTGCMCTTCGGAGAACCCTTGGTAATCCCGCCACTGCCGCGCCGTCTTAGCGGCTACTTCATGCGGCAGGCGCTTGACTTGTTTGCCGGTTGAATGCGCGAGCACAAGGTTCATGCAGGCCCGCTCGAGGTGATAGAGCGTATCAAAGGCATCTGCCACACTGCGGCCCACCACCATCACCCCCTGCCCACCAAGAAGCATGACGTCCTTGTCACCGAGGAGACCGGCGACGCGCGCCGGTTCCTCGGGATCGACGAACATTCCGCCATAGTTTTTGGCGTAGGCCACGTTGCCATAGAACCGCGCCGAGTTCTGGCAGATCGGCAGGATCTCCGGATCTTCCTGGCAGCTCCAGGCTGTCGCGTAGGGCATGTGGGTGTGCATTATGCACCGCGCCCGCGGTACGTTGCGATGGAGGTATGAATGCAATTCCCACGCTGTGCGGTCGGGAGCGTCCCCACCTGTCGGTGTCTCGTCCGCCGAGGAACTGAGCAGGAGCAAATCTCGCGCCTTTATCTGCGAGAAATGCGCCATATTCGGGTTCATGAGAAACCGACCGCCCTCCTCATCGACCGCCACCGAGAAATGGTTCGCAGTCGCCTCGTGCAAGCCGAGGCGAGCGGTCCAACGAAACGCTGCGGCAAGGTCGTTACGCAAGCGAGCTTCTTGGCTGTTCATCATGGGGATTCCAAACTGACAGTGTCGTGCCGGCTCGTTTGACTAGGCTGCCCTCGCCAGTTGCAACGGCTTGAGAGCGGCTTCGATTTTCACCTCTTCGTCTGGGCCGACCTCGCAAACGGGCGCTCGAACAGTGCCGCCGTCAAAGCCCATCTGCCGCGATGCCGCCTTCACAGCCGGGATGTAGTCGTTCTGCCAGCAGTAGGCGACGATCGGGAACATCGACTGCCACAGCTTCAGGCCCTCGGCGTGGTTGCCGCTGTCAATAAGGTTGAAGAGCTGAACTGCCTCGCGCGGGAAGATATTGGCGCAGCCCCAAATCGTCCCTGCGGTACCCAGCATGAAAGAGAACGGTGCGTTCGGATCGGCACCGTTCAGGATGTTGCCGCCGCATGCCAACAGGGCCTGTTGCTTGCACAGGTCGCCTGAGCTGTCCTTAATAAAGTTGAAATTATCCAGTTGCAGCAAACGGGTATAGAGCTTGGGAGTGAGCTCGATTCCCGTCGCTCCCGGAATATTGTAGCCGATGACGTCGATCGACACTTCCTTGCAGACCGCCTCGTAGAAAGCGAAAATGCCATCATCATGCTTGGGCCCCTCGAAAAAGGGGGGCAGGATCATCAGCGCATCCACGCCGGCGTCTTGAGCGGCCTTGGAGCGGCGGATCACTTCCTGCAGGTTCAGCGCCGAGGTCTGCGCAGTAATCGCTGCACGTCCGTCGATCCGCTTCACCCCCGTTGCGAACAGCTTGTTGCATTCTTCCTCGGTGAGGTAGGCATGCTGGCCAGTGCCGGAACTGAGCACGAAACCATGCATCCCGGTTTCCAGATATTGGTCGAGCAGCCTGTCCCAGCGCGCGAAATCGATCGACCCGTCCTTATGGAAGGGGGTCTGCATCGCCAGGTTGATACCTCTCAAATTTGCCATGTTCTTTACTCCTGACCTTAATTTTAGCGACGCCTATACTTCCCGCCCGGCTCTCCACAGCCGGAACCTGGTCGAATAGCGGACACCGAGCGAAGTGATGAACTTTGGGTATGCCGGGCTTGGCCTCGCCTTGTTCCGCAGAATGCGGATGGACTTGCTGTCCTGACCGCAGGCGAGCTCGGCTACAGCCTTCCCGTAGATTGCGCCGCGCGAAACGCCGGTCCCGTTGCAGAAGCCAGCCCCGAAGACTCGGTCACTCAGCTTACCGAAAACAAAACCCCCGTTCTGGGCCAGGCTAAGAGCGCCGCCCCAGGTGTATTCGAAGCCGATCGAAGATATTTCAGGAAACCGGCGATCGAACGATTTTTGATGGCTGCGTCTGGCGCGGGCGATCTGAGTTGCCGTCGTATGGAAACCGTCGGCGTAGTCGTAGATGTTGCGTATAAATAGCCGGTTATCGACTGTCCGRCGAAYGGTGGTCCCAAAGCTTTCCGCAGGGATCAAGCCGAAGGTATTGCGACCGCCAATTCTGGCCACTTCCGCACCCGTCAAAGGCCGGGTCATGCTCGCATAGGTATAAACGGGGATAGCGCTCTTCTCGTAGAACCCAAACTCAGAGATGAACCCGTTGTTGGCAAGGATGATGTTCTTGGCATGGATCTCGCCGTTCGCCGTGCGCAGGACGTGGCGGGGGGAGCCGTAAACAACCTCCAGGATCGGCGTCTTTTCATATACTTTGGCGTTGTCTCCGAGATTGGCTGCGATGCCGCGGAGCAAGGCCGCCGGCTGCAGCAGAACAGTGCCGGGTGTGTGCAGGCCTTTCGTGTAGTACGAACTGCCAACCATCTCTCGCATCTGGTCGGCGTTATACCACTGATATTCTGCTCCGATGCGATCGAGTGCAAGAGCGAAGGTTCTAAGACAAGCCTCGCCTCTCGCCGTCACAGCTGAGTGCGTCTTTCCTTCAGGACTCCAATCGCATTTGATGCCATACCTTTCTACGGCATCCCGCAGATAGGCTATGCCCTCCAGATTAATGTCGCGCTCTTCGATATTGCCTTTTTCATCTTCGACAAAATTCGCGTTGCGGGGGTTGTGAGCAAGGTCGATCGCGTAGCCAGCGCAGCGCCCGCCCGCGTTGTTGCCAATTTCGACCGCATCAACCAGCAGAACCGAATCCTGGCGGCGAAGCTCTGCTATGCGCCTGGCCGCGTTAGTGCCGAACCATCCCCCACCCACTACAACCCAATCAGCGTCGACCCGACCAGACAGCGGCGCAGCGACGTTTACATCACGCAAATTCGCGAACCACCCGCTGACGGTCAACTCTGAGGGCAAGTTGCTGATTTTGACCGTCCTGGTGGACAGAGAGGAAGCAACTTGAGGGTTGGTCTCACCAGGAGCCATGGCAAAACGTTCTATGTCAAACATGGGTGACGCCCTTTGTCGCCCAGTGGCGGGCGTCTAGGTAGAGAAGGTTACCGTATAATCTTTTTCGTCATTTGGAGAGGTCAAAACTCAGGGCTTGCGCCTTCATTATTTTGCCGCTGCTATAGATAGAATTCATGCATCATCGGCGCGCTTCCCGTGCATTCCGACGAGCGACTGCAAATGAGCGGGCGCCGTCCCCGTCATCTAAAATGCGGTGTTCCCCGCGCCCTTTTCGGTGGAGGTCCTCAAACCGCAGCTATCGCGCGGTGCTGCTTCGGGAAGCTGATGAAATCGAAACCTTCGCCTGGCATCTGGGTCTGGCTCTCCTGTCAGGGTTCACACTTCGCCACGTTCCCTCCCCGTTCGCRCCACCCAATCCTGATGATCGACAGCAACACTGTCTGCTTAAGTGCCGCGCTTCAGTCCCTGAGCGCGGGAGCATGCCGAACGGTTGGCATGACCCATCCAGTCGCTGTTCGCGYCAATGACCAAACTCCTCGCCAGGAATGGATCGAGACTTTAAAGACGTGCCGTGATGAAGCGGGATCTCGGGGTTTCGTGCGTCTCGCCACGGCCGTCCAGGTCAGTTCGCCTTGACCGGTGCGATTGCCGCGCCAGCGCTCGGCCCAATTGCGGGGCCGACTACAGGCTCTGGAGAGCTTGTATCCAACCGCAACCCCTCCGCCCCAGTGCATCAATTGTTCGGCCGATCAAACGTTGAAGAAAAGACCTGCCGGCGGGAGGGTCGCGCCGGCAGGGTCAAGCCGCTCCAAGAATCACAACCGTCGAGACCGGACGGCCGCGGCTAGAATGATTCCCGAGCTCAAAGTCGTGATCAAAAACGTCGTCGCACTCTCAGATGCCTATAGCCTCATAGGCGGCAGCGATTCTTCGAATAGCGGCAATGTAAGCGGCTGTCCTGTAGTCGCCRAGTTCCGGCTGCGCCTCAAGAAGATCCGCAATATTGGACCAGGCGCTGCGCATTACGTCCTCAAGGCCGGAGCGAACTAGGTCAATTTCAGCGCCGCCCTCCAGAAATTCGTCGCGCATGTCGGCGGGGAATGTCTTGCCGGTCATGCGCTCAAGCGCTGTGGCAATGGTATGATTTCGCCGCTCGCGCCGGCGCCTCTCCATCAGCCCGAATGGTATGTGAGTCAGATTTTTCACCCATTCGAAATAACTCACTACGACACCGCCCGCATTAACGTAGAGATCGGGAAGGATTGTCGCGCCTCGAGAGCRCAGAATTCGGTCGGCCTGGAAAGTAACAGGGCCATTGGCAGCTTCAACAACGACATGGGCCTTTATGCGCTCGGCGTTTTCCACGTCGATGGCATTCTCCATAGCCGCGGGGATCAAGATATCGCATTCCTCCTCAATGCCGCTCGTGTCGCCCGCGAAGGACTTGGCACCCTCAAAACCCAGAATGCTACCGGTGCGCGATTGATGCTGCTTCAACGCTTCTATGCTAAGGCCGTTCCGGTTCCAAACAAAGCCGTCTCTTTCGGCAACCACTACAATGTGCGCTCCATCATCTTCGGAAAGAAACTTGGCGGAGTGGTAGCCTACATYGCCAAAGCCTTGGACAACGACACTAGCACCCTTCAGATCACGTCGCCCGCAGATCCCTCGGGTGCGTCGATCCCGGAGATAGCTTTGGATTGCGAACTGCACGCCCCGGCCTGTTGCCTCCGTCCGTCCGGCGATACCGCCCTTGGAGAGGGGCTTGCCGGTGACGCAAGCGCGCGCGTTCACGACATCGGTGGGATTTGCGCGGCGAAATTCATCGACCATCCAAGCCATCTCGCGCTCGCTGGTGCCTACGTCGGGCGCGGGCACGTTGAGACCGGGTCCGATCAGGCCACGTTTGTTTAACTCCTGGGTGAACCGACGCGTGATTCGTTCCAGTTCTTGTGGCGTCCACTCGCGCGGATCGATCTTGAGTGCGCCTTTTGAACCTCCGAAGGGCACATCAACCAGCGCRCATTTCAACGTCATCAGCGCCGCGAGCGCCTCCACCTCTTCAGCATCTGTATCCGGGGCGTAGCGAATGCCCCCTTTGACAGGCTCACAGTGCTCGCTATGCACCGAGCGCCATCCGACAAAGCTGTACATTCGGCCACGCAACCTCACTCCGAAGCGCACGGTATAAGTTGAGTTGCACTGTATGATTCGCTCGGCAAGCCCCTCGGGGAGGTCCAGAARGGCCATGGCGGATCGGAAGTTCAGATCGATACTCGCCAAAAAGCTCGACGCGGGATTCGGGGCCACGGCATTCATAACTGCTCCATTCATTGAGAGATCGCGTGCTTGCAGGTKATTAGCGTGCACCRCTCCCGCCCACTGYGGTTCCACCCTCGTACCGGCGGGGAGCGGGATTTCGCATAACGAGGACGTAGACCAGTATGAAAAGGTGTCTGGCAGTGTCGCTGTCGATAACCAACTTGTCGGCGAGGCGGCTCTTCAGGAGCTCGGCACCCTCGTCGTGAAGGGCGCAACGTCCTGCGTCAATCTTTGCTAGCGACGCAAGACTCGCACGCGGCATACTGTCATAATAATTTTGGCAGGTGCGCATATAATGCTTGAGAAAGCTACGCAAAGGAATGAGCGACATTCGATGCGTAACCACGTTTACATGCTTTTGCGTGGCGACCTGGAGAAGTAATTCATCATGATCAAGCGCAAGATGGAGCCGGTAAGGTCCGCGGTCGTGCCCAACCGGGATGAAAACATTGCTACGGATCATACCCGCGACGGCGAGGTCACGCTCCCGCTCGATGTGCTCGTTGCGGCTGAACGGGCCTCGAAGCGACACTTCACATAAAGAGGAACTCTGCTCTCCCACGCTGCCCAGCTTGAGCGGCATCGGGCCTAGCGCGAACCGCTCCGTAGTTGCGTTATCCGATGGTTCGCCCTTCAGTTGGTTATTGCCGTTTATGCTATCGTTTAGTTTCAAAGTGTGGTGGCCCTCATAATCGAAACCATCGGTGTAGCGGTAAGGGCGAGCGGACTTGCCAAGGACTTCCACGTGCTGGAGAWCACGCCGGATTTAGGCCAACATCTCGAACGGGGTAAGGGGGAAAAGAGACTGGGTCGGTATAGGCTGAATTTATATGAGACACCCCTCGTGCGTTCTTGCTGACGCTTCCGAGGCAGCAGAAACACTAGTCAGAGACTGTTTTCGAGTGCGCTGACATGCTCGGAAGCGGAGACCAGCAACATTGGCCGTCGCCCTGAAGCAGCGAAGAAGCCCGGACGGTGTCTGCCACAAGGGGGGGGAATCGCCTTTGACCTGCTGACGATTGAGGCTCGTGGCTTCGGTCTTAGCAGATCTGCATCAAGGAAAGCAGCCTATGAAGGTTGAGAGCGTTAGCGGCCCGCACTTCATTCCGCTACCATGCTGCGAACAGGATGCACGCGCTGCAAGAGGGAAGGACTTCAAAACCTGGCCCAGATTTTCTTTCACCCCATTCGGGATCCTTCGGCTCCCCTCCGGTCCTCTCCAGGCGAGCACGAATCCAGCCGAAAAGCTGCGGCAGAATTCCTGCCGAGACAATAGCGCTGACTGGCCAAGATCTGGCGCGGGAATAGCCGCTTCTGATCCCCCGGCGGAATGCCGAAACGGAAGCTGTGCCGACAAACGGCGTGACTVCTATCATCGGTCCGGCCTTTTCCTTGCTGGTTGGAGTGTTACGCTTTCGACCGACATGAAACTGCAGTCCGCACCAACAAGGCAATCGCCTGAGGAGCGACGTAGAAGGCTGTTTCTGCGACAAGGTTGCCAACAGTCCGACTCGAAATATCGCCAAACGTCACGGCAACTAACGCTGTGCATACGCAGTCAGGGCACTGGACGCTTGCGAGACTTTGGTTGTCTGCGACAGGAGGRTCTTAACCTCCCTAGAAGGATCCGCGACGTGCTCGGGCGCAACCGTCTGCCCAGCTTCTATAATCCGTTTGCCTACCATGTAGGCGCGAGGTTCGTTCATTGCATCGACAGCCAGGAGCCTGCTTYCCTTATAGTACCAGACCGAACGTGACTGCTCATGATCGCCCTGTCGCTGGATGATCTTGTCGTAGCCGGTGTTCAACCCCGCTATTTGCAGCTTGACGTCATACTGATCCGACCAAAACCAAGGCTTCGCCGCATAGCTTTGCGAAGCACCCAGCATGTTTCCGGCCACCAGTTCGGCATGATCGATTGCATTGCCAACGCTTTCGAGCCGGATGCGCCCGCCCTCATATGGAAAGGATGCGCACTCCCCGGCTGACCAAATGCTGGGGTCCGAAGTTCGTCCCTGGCGGTCGGTTCGGATGCCGTTTTCGATCTCAAGGCCTGCCTCTTCGGCGAGGCYGATTCTTGGAGCGACGCCAATGGCAACAATGACGAAATCAACTGGGATCTCCATACCATCGGCGAGCACTGCTCTGGAAACCCGGCCCGGTCCGGTCAGACGGTCAAGTCCGATATCCTCCAGAATCCTGACGCCATGATTGGAGTGCAGATCCCGGAAATAATCAGACGTTGGCGCGGCCGCGACGCGTTGGAGAATCCGAGGAGCCATCTCAACGAGAGTAAGTTCGAGCCCCAGTTTCACCCCCACAGCGGCGGCCTCAAGCCCCAGGTAGCCGCCCCCGACGATGAGCAGCTTCCGCCCGGACTGAAATTCGGCAGCCATCGCATTGATGTCGGCGAGCGTGCGGATCGTATACACGCCTTTCAAGTCACCGCCGGCCGTGGACGGTATCCGTCTGGGGCGGCAGCCCGTGGTGAGCGCCAGCTTGTCATAAGCAATTGACTTGGTGCCCACGCGTACAGTCTTGGTTGAGCGATCGACCAGGGTGACAGATGCGGCCAGTCTGAGATCAACTTCATGCTCTTTCCAGAAAGATGGCGCCCGCAGGTACAGGCGCTCAAGAGGCATTTCGCCCAGAAGGTAGCCTTTGGATAGAGGCGGCCGTTGATAAGGTGGCGTGGGCTCCTCCCCAATCAGCGTCACCGCCCCTTGGTAACCCAAGCTTCGCACCTTGGCTGCAAGCGATGCTCCGGCCTGTCCAGCACCGACAACTACAATGCCGACCATGAGGTACTCCTTCCGCTCATTGAGCCGATCTGCATATCTGTTCGACGGATCAGTTGAAGTGGTTCAAACCTGCTTTTCAGGCATGTGAATAACCAGCCCTTCCAAGGCCTCGTCCACCCTGATCTGGCAGGTCAGGCGCGAGCGCGAAGGATCCGGCTCGTAGGCGAAGTCCAGCATGTCTTGTTCCATCGCGTCCTTCGGCGGGAGCTTACCTACCCAGTCAGGATCGACATAGACGTGACAGGTAGCGCAGGAACAAGCTCCACCGCAATCCGCCTCAATACCCGGGATGCCGTTGTCTCGGGCTCCTTCCATGACCGTGGCGCCGCGAGGAACGTCCACAACATGCTCCCGGCCATTATGTTCAACGTAGGTGATCTTGATCATTTCGATCTTCCTGGACTTGTACTGCAGCAACTGACGAGCGGGCATCGCGTCTGGCGTATTTACTTCTTGCGCATTTCTTTCAAGCGGGCCCGAGTGCGGGCCGTGGCTTCTTCCGTGCCATCGTGGAAAGTGCCAAACCATTTATCGCACGGCACTTCAGGCTCACCGTAGTTGCACTCGAAATAGCGATGATGCAGTTGATGGAAGAAGTCCCCTACCTTCAGTCCAGCATCGCTGTCCTCTCCAGCGGTTAWGGCTTCATAGCCACCGTGTGAAGTAATAGCCAAAAGCACCTTGTTTTGTAGATGGAAGATGAAGTGTATCGGATGAGATGGGATGACCAAATGGATGAGGACAGAACTCAGATATATGATATGCTCGCCGGGGTGCATTGACATGCCAGACCACGGGCCGACATTCACGTTTCGGTGATGGATGGAATGGACCTTGTCATATATCGGCCCCCAATGCAGTAACCGGTGGATCCAGTAAAAGTGGAATACACCGTATAGGGGCAAAAGCAAAAACCACAGTACAAACCACACAGGATGTTCAGAAAATCTCAGCATCGGCGCGTATCCGTTGGCGCACGCCCAGAGGCCCAGAACTTCGTATGCCGTCCAAATCGTCGCCCCACTAGCGACCGACCAATAGACGTTGTCGAAGAACTGGCTATTGAATGTATATAGCGCGCTTTTTTTATGAAAT
>NZ_MDFL01000188.1 GCF_001854785.1 Mesorhizobium sp. ORS 3428 | reverse complement strand
GAATGCCGGCGAAGGCTGCAGCTTTCCGGTTCTGGCCAACCGTGCGAGCTTCATAGCCATAGGTCGTGTGTCGGTCATACAGCCAGACAACGACCGCCACCAGCGCAGCAAGCACAAACCCCAGATGCAGACGGGCCCCTACCACCAGCTTGGGCAGTTGGCCTTCGGTAATGATCCGCTCGGACTGAGGCCAACCCATCCCCATTGGATCCTTCAGGACCCCGTCCAACAACATGCTGATGAGAAGCAAGATGATGAAATTAGATAGGAGCGAGGTGACGACCTCGTCCACTCCGAGCCTGTACTTCAAAAGCGCAATACCAAGCACAAGGAGACCGGCAGCGACTGCGCCGCTGATCAGCAGCAAAGGGATCATCAGATAAGGCGGCAGCGATATCGCCCCTGTTCCCACAATGGTCGCGGCTAGCGCTCCCAGATAGAGCTGTCCTTCTGCGCCGATGTTCCAGAAGCGGGCTCGAAATGCCACGGCAGCGGCCAAGCCGGTAAACATAAGCGGAGTGGCACGAGCCAGGGTTTCAGTCAGAGCAAGTTTGCTGCCGATTGCCCCGTCAAGCATGGCTGCATAAGCCGACCCTATCGGGGCGCCGGCCCATAGGATGAGAATGCTGCACAAAAGCAGGCTCGCAAAAATTGCTGCGAACGGAGCTGCAACCTCGCTCAGCAATGAACGTTTCGTACGTGGCTCAAGCCGCATGACTACTCACCCCTGTGTCAACGTGCCCCGACATCATCAGCCCCAGCTCAGCAAGGTTGACTTCACTGCGTGGGATGGGCGTGCTGAGTTGGCCCCGGAAAATCACGGCAACGCGGTCGGACAGTTTGAGTACTTCTTCAAGATCGTCCGAGATCACTAGAACTGCCGCTCCGGCGTTGCAGGTCTCAAAGATCCGAGAGTGCACATAAGCGGCCGCTCCGACATCGAGACCCCGGGTAGGCTGATGAACGACGAGAAATCCCGGTTGTCGAGCAAGCACTCTGCCCAGGAACAGCTTTTGGAGATTGCCCCCGGACAAGAGTCTGGCCGGCATATCAACCCGTTCACAATTGACAGAGAACTCGGATACGATTTCTGCGGCAAATGCCTTTATGCTTGGCCATCGCAGGAATCCCCATCGGGAGAACTTGCGACTGAGATACTCTTCGGCAATCAGCGTCTCCGGAATATTCATGTCGCCGAAAACTCCGCTTGCGTGACGGTCTTCCGGAATTCGCCCGACGCCCTTTTCAATGAGCATCGAGGCGCCGTCGACGGAGACGTTGCGGCCATCAAGCCAATAGGTTCCGCTATCCGGCACGATCAATCCGCCGAGTACATCCGCTAACTGGCTTTGACCGTTGCCGGAAATTCCCGCGACCCCGACTATTTCCCGGGCATGGAGATTCAGCGAGACGTCGCACAATCGAACGCGGCCGTCTCTATCGCTTACACGGATGTTGTTCAGTTGGACCCTGACCTGGCCGACGCCGCAGGCATCGCGCGCTGGTTCCTCCACCGGGCGCCCGAGCATGAGAGCTGCCAATGACCGTCGATCCGCGCCTTTTGGCGATGCCTCTCCTACCAGGCGGCCACCGCGCAGGATCAGGATGCGATCGCCTATGCCGAGAACCTCGTCGAGCTTATGCGAAATGAAAATGATGCCCAGCCCTTCAGCGACCAGCTTGCGCAACGTTTGCTGCAGCGAATGGGCTTGTTGCGGCGTCAGAGCCGCTGTCGGTTCATCGAGGATCAGTATACGCACGTCACGATAGAGAGCCTTCAAGATCTCTACCCGTTGACGCTCGCCGACTGAAAGGTCGGCCACTCTGGCGTCGGGATCGATGTCGAGACCGAAACGCCCGGCCAGGACGGCTAACTTATTGCGTGCCTCGGCTATTCTCAGCTTCGCCGACAGCAAGGGTTGCGTTCCAAGGATGACATTCTCGAGAACGCTCAGGTTATCGGCCAATGTGAAGTGTTGGTGGACCATGCCGATTCCAGCTTCCAACGCCGCGGCAGGAATGCCGGATGCCAGGGGCTTRCCATCCACCTCGATCGCGCCCTGGTCGGCCACATAGTGGCCGAACAAGATGCTCATCAGCGTGGACTTTCCGGCACCGTTTTCGCCCAGAAGCACAAGTACCTCGCCGGCATGGAGATCGAGATCTATGCTGTCGTTTGCTATCAGGTCTCCAAATCTTTTCGTTATTCCACGAAGACTAAGTAGCGGCTTCCGGCGCCCGGTAAGATTGATATGCACGGGTCTCGCTCACAGGTCCGATTTTGGTTCGGTATCGTCGCGCTTGACGGCGAACGTGCCATTTTGGAGCTGCTGCGTGCGTTCTTTGACCTTGGCAATAGTCTCGGCCGGAACCTTGCCTTCGAACGCCCCCAGAGGAGCAAKCTCGCAGCCACCATCCTTCATTTCGGAATATGGACCATAATCTTCGCCTGTGAACGATCCGTCCCTGATCTTGGCAATGGCCCGACTGGCTGTCGGCTCGAAGTTCCAGACCGCAGAAGCCACGATCGTCCCAGGATACTCGGATTGCGTGTCGATGACGTTGCCGATCGCTAGCTTGCCTCGCTCCTTGGCCGCGTCAGTGACGCCGAAACGCWCCGCGTAGAGCAGGTCGGCACCCRCATCCATCTGCGCGAAGGCCGCTTCTTTTGCCTTTGGCGGATCGTACCAGGAGCCGATGAACGAAACGAGGAACTTGACCTTGGGATTCGTCTCGCGCGCACCAGCCATGAAGCCGTTCATGAGCCGGTTCACTTCAGGTATGGCAAATCCGCCAACCATCCCAACAATGTTGGAAGTAGTCATCCGGCCGGCGATCATTCCTGAAAGGTAGGAGCAATCCTGGATATAGTTGTCGAAAACCGAGAAATTCTTTCCCTCAGGAGGAAAGCTCGACCCTAATAGAAACTTGGTGTCGGGAAAGTCTTGCGCCAGCCGCCTGAAGCCACGCTCGTCCGAAAAGGCATCACCGACGATCAGCTGGTATCCCTTGCTAGCATACTCTCTCTGGACACGCTGCGCGTCGGTCGGCGACACGTTCTCGGAAAAAGCGTACTCGATTTCGCCCTTAGCCTCAGCTTCCTTCAGCGCCTTATGGATGCGGCTGATCCATTGCTGCTCGATCGGAGCAGTATAGACGCCCGCCACTTTGACCTTGTCAGCAGCGAAGGTGGCCAGTGGAAGGGCAATCGCGGCAAATAAGAATGCTATCGCACCCAATGCCGCTCGGCGAGCGGTCATCACATCACACATTTTGTTCCCCTTTTATTGGCGCGGCCATCCAGACCAGAGGTCGTTGCCCGCGCATTATAACGGCACCAAATTATCATTGCTGACCATTTGGTCAACTATAAATTCGAGCGAATGCGTATTTTTCGCGCCACGACGAGGAAGCCGTCGCTGGATGAACTGGAACCCGCCAGGGACACCCCGCATAAGTCCCCTAGTGACGCGGAGTCGATTAGAACCCCCTTGCCTGTCTCTTCCAATGGCGGGCTGCGAATGAAGGTCCGGCCAACCACGTTTTCCCGACGAAGGAAATTCGAACGATGACTACACTCGGGGCGGGGCAGTTCCTTGTTGATCGTCGGACGCTTGGTACATATGACAAGATGAACAACGAGAGCGCACCGGTCACACCGATATGAAAAACCCAACACGAGCCCCATTGAAGGTRATCGATCCATCCGGGAACGCGAGCCCAGAAAATCATGGCGGGCGAAAGAAGCGCTCGGACGGCCGGCAAATTTTGATGCGGCAGCGCAACACGGAAAATCTTCTTAAGGCCGGTGAGGCGGTTTTTTCAAAGCGAGGATTCGACGGYGCCACCACCGCCGAAATCGCCAAGCATGCAGGCGTATCAAAGGCCACTCTGCACTATTATTTTCGTACCAAGGAAGAAATTTATGAAGCTGTCCTCGWTCGAATTTTGGACCTTTGGGTAAGCGCCTTAGAAGAGATTACTCCAAATATTGAACCAGAGGACGCAATTGCAAATTATATTGCCCGCAAGATCGAATACTCACGAAACTATCCTGAATTGACCCGCCTGTGGGCGATGGAAATGCTGAGTGGAGCTCGGCATGTGCAGTCGCAGCTCCGGGTCAGGGTTGACCAGATCGTGAAGTCAAAGTGCTCGGTGATCGAAGATTGGATTTCAGCAGGAAAGATGGATGCGGTCGACCCCCATCACTTGTTCTTCTTGCTTTGGGCATCAACCCAAACCTATGCAGAGGATGAAGCGCAAGTCTCTATCATATTGGGTCAAGCGCACCTGGACGAGAGTGTTTACTCTATCGCAAGGCGCACGACGACCCAGATTTTCCTTCGCGRCCTGAATCTTACTGACAAAGTGTGATAGGGGCGGGGTAGAGCATACGGCATCACCTAGAGGCCGCCGTGCGATCTGCTGCCTCGCAAATCAAGCGTGCGAGCGAGCCATTAGAGTTCACTCCACCAGATCGATGGCGCTCATTCTCCACGACGCGCGATGATCGCCAAGATGGYGTGGGCCCGTGATGAAGGTCCCCTGACGCCGGTCCGGTTATCGCCAGCGCCAGGAACACCAGGGGCGATCGGCTGGATATGCGGCCGAGCRCAGCCCGGCAATATTTGATTGGTTAGGATACGGCTTGTCTGGCGAGTGCGCCCGCATTCACATTCATCGCCGCCCGGTAGGCAAACACAATGGCAGGCCCGATGGTAATTCCGGCTCCGGGGTACAGGCCGCGCATCAGAGACGTCATGTCATTGCCGCAGGCATAAAGACCGGCAATGGGGCTCCCGGAACTGTCCAAAACCCTGGCTTCCGTATCGGTCGCCAGGCCTGTGGCCGTGCCAAGCGTCGCTGGGACAATTCTAAGCGCTACAAACGGTCCGTTTTGAATCGGTCCGAGATTGGGGTTCTTCTTGCCCACAGCCGGGTCGCCCAGCATGCGGTTGAAGGCGGACTCACCCCGATGGAAATCAGGATCGAGCCCGGTCTCGGCATTCCGATTGTGTTCCTCAACAGTCCTTTCCAGCGCRCCCGGATCGAGACCGATCTGGCGGGCGAGCGCACCGATCGTCGATGCGACTTGGATGTAGCCGCTCCTCGCATATTTCCCGATGCTCAGCGTCCACGGCCATGGCAGCAGATGACCCATGCCGCGCTTGCGGACAAAATCCTGATCGCAGATGAAGTAGAACCGCCTATCTTTCGGATAGCCGTTCTGGAACATCGCCAGGCAGATATCGTGGTACGAATTCGACTCGTTGACAAAACGCCTCGCGTTCGGTCCGACAGCGATCACTCCGGGTCTTCCCCGATCCAACCATCCATAGGGGACGGTCTTGTTGCCCTTGGGCGTCTTGAGCAGCGACACCGGGGTCCAGAAACCGGCGCTGGCGACATCGTTGTCGACTGCAGCGCCGACGCTGATGGCGAGCTCGATGCCGTCGCCGGTTACGTCGGGATGCGCCAGCGTTTCATCATGCTGGTGGGCACCGCTCAATTCACGTCTCAGGYGGGCATCACGCGCAAAACCGCCGGTCGCCAGGATCAYGCCGCGCAAGGCCTCCACGCRCCATTTCTCGCCGTTGCAGCTGACCACCGCGCCTTTAACGCGATCGGCAGTCGTGATCAGCTCCGTGGCGGCCGCGTTTGTCCATATCTCCACGCCGCRCCGACGCAGRCTGACGAGCAGTCGGRCAATCAATGCATTGCCGCCGCTGAGCTCGGTTCCGCGCCGATAACCCAACCGATCCGACGCGTAGCGTGCCACGCGACGGGTGACGTGGCTAAGGGCGGCCGCTGACTGGAATGGATTGAGGAATTTGCCGACTTCTCCRGAGGAGATCATCATCCCTCCGAGCACCACACGGATGGGATCACCGATGAGATCGAAATCCTTGCCGAGCTTTCGTCCGTCGTAAGGGGCCGGGCTAAGCGCGCGGCCCTTGTCGACCCCCCCAACCTGGCTTGAGTGATAGTCAGGCGCCGGTGCCAGCGTGAATTCTACCTCTGTGTCGCTCTCCAGCTCCTTAATGGCAACGGGGCCGTCTTCCAGATAGGCATCGATGAATTCKGACCTGTAATAATTCCCGAGCTCGTGACGGAGATAGGTTCTTGCCTGCTCGATCGAATCCTGGATCTTGGCGGCTGYGGCTTGTGGCGAACACGGCACCCAGATCATGCCGTTCGACAACGCTGTCGTTCCGCCGAGTCTGGCTGATTTCTCGCAAACAATAACCTTTAACCCGGCCTTTGCAGCGTAGAGCGCAGCTGCCAATCCGGCAGCGCCGCTACCGATCACCAAGACATCTGCCTGAACGCTCCGGCCGGCGCCGGGTCGGTTCCCTGCGGTCGTGGTTGTCTCACTTGTCGCGTTCTTGATCGGCATACCCATGTCAGCTTCGGTCTTTCAAATCGTGGAAATCAGACGGCTCGCGACAGCGGAACCGCCTTGAAGGCCTCCGCAGCGCTCTTGACTGCTCGCTCGATGGGAATTCTCTCAATGGACGAAGCCCCGACAAAGCCGACACAGTGGGTCGAGCTATAGACCTCGAGCGTATCCTCAGGCTCAGCCACAGCTCCGCCGTGGCAAAGCAACACGACGTCGGACCGAATGGCTCGGGCGGCGGCGCTGATCTCGTTGATCCGGTGCACGGCCTGAGCCAACGACTGGCCAGCTTCGTGGCCGACCAGACCGCCGCGGGTGGCGCCGACATGCGGCACGATGCAATCGGCTCCCGCTTTCGTCATTGCCTCCGCGTCCTCAGTGCTGGCGACGTAGGCGAGTGAAAAGATGTTCTTCTGACGCGCGAGTGCGATCATTTCGACCTCGCGTTCGAAACCGAGCCCCACGCGCCCGCGACGTTCGCGCCATTTGTCGCCCATGGTCGAGATCGTTGGGTAATTGATGACGCCGGAAAAACCAGCGGCCCGAAATCTGTCCAGCAGCACGTCGAGATCGAGCCGGACCGGGTCCCAGGCCTCGACGCCGCCGATGACAGGGACGGATGAGACAACGTTGCGGATCTCAGCGGCGAGTTCGAGCGTGCGGGCGTTGGAATCCCCGATGCGGCTGGTAGGTAGCCCCATCAGCCGCGAAAGCCCGGTGCTGTAGACGACCAGCATGTCTGCGCCACCCAGCACCGCGCACTTCGCGACCAGACCGCAACTGCTGCCGGCGGCGAGCACGGCCCTGCCCGCTTCCACCTGAGCTGCGATCCGCGCCAGAATGTCGTCGCGTTCAAAAATACGCATCGGCATTAAGCTCTTCCTTGCAGTTGTTCGACGATCCAGGCGACAGCAGTGTCAGCAAACGCGGGATCGTTGATATGGCAATCGAGTTCGCGGCATTCGACCGTCGCCGGCAGCTCGTGTTTGAGGGCCTTGAGCCAGGCCGCGTCTGCGGCGGCATCACGAAAGATACCGCCTTCCCGGTCGTAGTCGGACACGCCCTTGCCAGGCCAGAGCACAAGGCAGGGGCCCTGCGCATGCGCCAGGCGCTTTGCCGTCAGACGGCCGATCGCTTCGTTCTCCGAGGCAGTCGTGCGCATCAGCGTCGTGTAGGGCGTATGCGAATAGAACTGCCTGCCTTTGAACTGATCAGGCACGCTGGAAGGGGGCCCGAAATTGACCACGTCGACCGCACCTGGCGCGATCAGCTGCGGAAGCGGATAGCTGCCCRCCGCCTTGAGCCGATCGGAGCCGGCACTGGCTGTACCGCCGACCACCTCGTCCGCCAGTTCGGTCGTTGTCAGATCCAGGACGGCGTCGAATTCGCCGGCGGCTACAAGCGATTCCATTTTGCGGCCGCCCGTCCCGTTCGCGGGAAACACAATCGCTTCAATTCCGGCCTCCGAAAGCCGCGCCACGCAGCGGCTGACCGCCGGAGTCGTAACCCCGAAGGCTGTTATGGCGACGATCTTGGTGCTGCGGCGAACAGGCGGCGGCGTATAGTGCATGGCCGCGATCGCCTGCCCCGCGTTTTCCAATATCCTGGCCGTGAACCCGTTGACGCCGAAGAGGTCGACGAGCGTCGGATAGATGATGATATCGCTTTTGGCGGCCAGCTCCGTCAGGAGCGCCGGCCTGGCGCTTGAAATCAGGAGCTTTGGGAAGCCATAAGGCAGATCCGCGACCACTTCGCCGAACAGACTGCTGCCCTTTCCGCCAGCRACGCCTATGATTGCACCGATGCTCCCGGATGCGTGGAGGGCGGCAATCCGGGGTCGTGTCGCCGCCGCGATCTTCTGCAACAATTCTGCAGGCRCCGCCACCCGGTTGGCGTGTGACGCGACATCTGCCCCACCCTCGGTTTTCGTTGTGCCCACATCAATGAGGATGGTGTCCCGCCCACATCCGCGAATGATGTTGGAAAGGTAGTCCGCCTCCTTTGCCTTGGTATCGAGCGTCGCAACGATCGCTACCGCCCCTGAAAGCGATGCCGTCATTGCGCAGGCCTCGAATCGAACCGGGCGGCGCCTTGGCTCGGGACGAACCCATTGGTCACAAATTTCCTCCGGAATCTCCGTAACAACCGCTAAGGGTCTAGACCTCTGCCGCTCCGCCTATAAGATTGGACACACTCCTGAATGGGTAAAATTGGGTAGCGCAGTGATAGGTCTTCGTTCYGGCAGGCTTTCAACGAACCTGTCCCGCAGTGGGTCGGCCAAATGCATACAAATCTACGCTCCATCGCTATTGCATCTCCCGCAGGGCTCGCCTCTCGTCATGGCGACCTTGCCCGTGATCGACTGGAACGACTGTCTGTTGCAGGCGCTGCGCACTGGTTGCGAGGGAAGGCGAGAGCTTGCCTACGCGGCCATGGTGATGGTCGACCCCTTTGCCTGCTGGGAAGATTTTGCGGATCTGCTCCAAGAGCGTGGACTTTCGGGAGTGATCAACTTCCCACCGGCCTCAGTTGTCGAACAGGCGACCGTAGCCGGTACGATTGACGCTGGGCAGGAGACGGAATTCAGGCGTCTCGAATGGTTTGGAAGTCTTGGCTTCAGAACGATCTTTGCGACTTCAACCAACCATGCGATCGCAGTGGCGCAGGACCGTCTCAGGATCTCGCTCGACGCCATTCTCTACGTGTCACCGGCGGCACTAGAGGTTCCTATCCGGGACGAAATCGAGCTCGTGGCGGCTCACGGCTCACTTGCCGCGGATCAATCTCCATCGCTCCCCGTGTACGAACTGAGGGCGCCGGACGCGTGAGGCCGAGATTATCAAGCGCTTGGCTCCGGGATCCGCAATGTCCCGCTCTCGTTTTTCGCGTGGGGATGAGAACGGCGGTCCAGGATGTTTCCATTTCAGCCGCAGCCTCTTTGACAGCATTGATAACTGATCACGCTACCCGCTTTCGTCGGGCATCGCGGCCACGGTTTACCCCATACGAGCCGAGGCAAAAGAGCCGGGGCTTGCCGGGAAGACGACGGTGCGATTGCCGTTGATGAAGGTGCGGTGGTGAATAAGGGCATGGATGGCTCGAGCCAGCACCTGGCTTTCGACATCGCGACCCAGCGAGGTATAGTCCTCCGGCGACTGTGCATGAGTAACGCGTACCGTGTCCTGCTCGATGATCGGACCTTCGTCGAGATCGGCAGTGACGTAATGGGCCGTCGCTCCAATGAGCTTTACCCCGCGTTCATAGGCCTGCTTATAGGGGTTGGCTCCCTTGAAGCTCGGCAAGAACGAATGGTGGATGTTGATGATCTGACCGGACATGCGCTTGCACAGCTCATTCGACAGAACCTGCATGTACCGGGACAGCACTATAAGTTCAGTGCCGGTCTGCTCTATCAAGTCCATCAGTTGCGCTTCGGCTTGCGGTTTGTTCTCCTTCGTTACTTTAATGTGATGGAAAGGAATGTCATGGATCACGACGACCTTCTGGTAGTCGAAATGATTGGAGACGACGCCGACGATGTCGATCGGTAGCGCCCCGATTTTCCAGCGATAAAGCAGGTCGTTGAGACAATGACCAAAGCGTGAGACCATCAGCATGACCTTCATGCGCTTGGTCACGTCATGGATCTCGGCAACCATGCCGAATTCGGCAATGATTGGATTTAGCCCGTCGATCAGTGCTGCTTGGTCGGCACGGTCTTCTGAGACGAAGYTCACACGCATGAAGAACTGTCGGGTGTCGAGATCATCGAATTGCGATGAGTCGACGATATTGCAACCTCGTCCCGCAAGGTATCCGGAAATCGCCGCAACAATACCGCGCTTCGAACGACAGCTAACCTTTAGAACATATCCATTCACTTTGGATTCCCTTCGGATTTTCCATCTGAAAACCGGCCGGCCMCGACCGAGCCGCATCCGCTCCAAATCTGCCGCTCAGCGCATCTGCGCCGCCTGAAGTCTCTCGTAATTGCGAAGGTCTATCCTAAGCTAGCAACGATCTTAGGTTGACGGCCGGATCCGCGAGCRCCTTCCCTTCAGGGGCAAGCCGCCTAGCGATCATCATCTCGGCATAGCGGATTTCCTTCGCGATGACGCCCAGGCTACCGAAGCCGCATGCAGCGACTAAGCGTCCATCTGTGGCCAGGTAGTAAAAAAGCTGACCTTTATCGCCCAAAACTCTGGCTATGGGAATCTGTCCTTCCTCACACAGGCCGGCTATCTGCAGTGTCTCGTCATACTGATCCGACCAGAACCAAGGCACCTCCTCGTAAGGAAGGGTCTCGCCCAGCATGTTCGCTGCGGCCGCCRCACCCTGCCGCTGCGCATTGCGCCATGCCTCTAGCCTGATCCGTTTGCCATACAGGCGATGAGGAAAAGAACAGCAGTCACCCGCCGCAAAGATATGAGGATCCGAGGTCGCGAGCGTCTCGTCCAGAAGGATGCCATTATCGATCGCTAATCCGGCCGCCTGCGCCAGTTCGACATTCGGCACAGCACCTACTCCAACGACCACCAGATCGGCCAAATGCGTGCGGCCGTCCGACAGCACCACATTGGAGCGTCCTTCGCTGATATTTATGTGTTCGACAATGGCGCCCGTCTCAATGCGCACACCTGAACGTTCGTGCTTGGCCCTTATAAGGTCGGCCATGGGCGACGGCACTGACCGCGTAAGTAGCCGCGGCCCGGCCTCGATGACGGTCACCGAAGCACCTCTCGAGACCGCGCTCGCAGCAACTTCAAGCCCAATGAAGCCGCCGCCGATCACCACCACGTCRCATCCACTGCCAATGACTTGGCGGATACCCATGGCGTCCTCGTAGGTTCGCAGTGTCGCCACCTTGCTTCCTGYGGCGACCGGAATGGTCAGTTCCCGCGGGCGGGCCCCCGTCGCTAGGAGGGCTCTGTGATACGGTATCCGTGCTCCGTCTGAGAGCATGACAATGTTGATTGCGCGATCGATCAATACGACCTCGCGCCCATGAAGATATTCGATTTCCAATGCGGCAAGGCGTTCTGCGGTGACAATCAGCCTGGGTTCAACGTTCGATTCGTCGATCAGGATTGCCTTGGACAGCGGCGGCCGCTCATATGGGAGCGGGGTTTCATTGCCGACCAGGAYGACCCGCCCTGGCCAKCCCCTTTCGCGGATCGCGACAGCTGCGGCTGTGCCGGCTTCACCTGCCCCTACAACGACGATTGCGCCTTCGCTGCTCACGTGATCGACCTATCTATCGTCGGGTCGTTCTTAGATCGCGGTGACCTCGAATAGGTCTCGCTTCAAAGCTTTGACCGATGCTGTTTTGCCCCGTTCGTTGCGACGCCGTTTTCTCCTGCCTCGGCGATACGAACGACGCTTGCTCAAGAACGGACGTGCGTAAAATCAACGCCTTTGGAAGGCTCAGATCTTGATGAAGACGGTGTCGCCGTCGAGCTTGACCTCATAACTGCGCAGGTCAACGCATGCGGGCAGCGCGCGTGACTCGCCGGTCCGGTAATCGAAGGTCCCGAAGTGCTTGGGGCACTCGATGATACCGCCATCGACAATGCCGCCCGCAAGATGGACCTTTTCATGCGAACAATGGCCATCCATTGCGAAGTAATCCCCTTCCGGCGAGCGGATGATCACAAACGTGCGGCCGCTGTGATCGAAGCGGAGGACCTCTTCGGGCGTTAGGGCATCGATAGCGCAGGCCGCCACCCACTCCTCATGAGTCTTCATTTGTTTTCCTCGAGATCTGCTAGAACCAACTCCGGCGATGTGTTGGCAAGAGGCGCCGGCGCTCTGCCGCAGGCTGCAGCCACGGTAGCAGTAAGTGCAACCGGACGAGTTGCGCGAGCTACCATCGTGCCTGCCGCTTCGATGTTAACTGCCTCGCGCCCATTTTTTTGGATTTTATGYGCTTGTACATCCGCTCGTCGGCTTCCGGTGAACCGTCATGTGCCGTGCCAAACCACTCGTCCAGCGGAATGCGTCGCTCGCCGTAGTTCACCTCAAAATATTTATGATGCAGATAGTGATAGAAATTGTCGGTGTTGATGRCCTTCTCATCGTCCACGATCATCCGGTCGAAACCGACATGTGACTTCGCCGGCGACAGGCCCGCGTGCATGAGCTGAAACATTGCGTGCACCGGGTGAGACGGCACCACGAAGTGTATCAGTACGCCGGAAAAATAGACGATGTGCTCGAGCGTCGACATCGACATGCCGGACCACGGCCCCGGATTGACGTTCTTATGATGGATCTTATGAACGATGTGATACAGAGGCCCGATATGGATGATCCGGTGGATCGCATAGAAGTGCAATTCGCGCCAGGCGGGCATCAGTAGCACAAGAGCGATGAAGTATACCGGGTGAGCTCCGAATTCGAGATAGGGCATATATCCGTTGGCGTACATCCACCAGGTGAGAGCCTCAAAAGCGGTCCACACTGGCACTCCGCTGCACATGGTCCAGAACACATTCTCGGCTGTTTGACTTCCGAACATGAAAGTCTGGTTATCCGTGTCAGGCCACTTCGCGTTATACTTGAAATTGGTGTCTTGGCGCCGTTGGA
>NZ_MDFL01000187.1 GCF_001854785.1 Mesorhizobium sp. ORS 3428 | reverse complement strand
GGGGAGCAAGAGAAAGACGTTGATGAATGTGTGGACAGAGAAGCCTATAAATCGAAGTTGGCGAGCACGAAGCGCCACCACGCTGCAGCGAACGATGGTCATGAATACAATCATTAGGATTGTCGACCATGGCACGGTGCCCATCAGTACGAACTTCGCGAGGCCTGTTAGCACCGATACGGCGAGTAGTAGCGGTCCGAGATTCTGTCCGACCACGTCCAATGTTAGAAAGCGGTTGAGCCCCGGTAGCAGATTCAGTGCAAGCCAGGTGTCCCGGAAAGTGCTGCGCGCCCACCGGAGTTGTTGGCGCAGATAAGGCCCTAGGCTTTCTGGAACGACTGTTGCCGCGATGGCGTCCGGGACGTACTCAGTGCGTAGGCCTGCTTTCAGCATTAGGATCGTAAGATGGCGATCTTCGCCGAAGTCACTTGGCTTTCCCCGAAATGTCTGGGTCTCATACTGATCCAGTAGCAAAAGGAGTGCGGATCGACGGTACATGGCACACGGGCCGCAGCAGCACATTACGGCGCCGAAGCGAGCCTGCGCTGCGCGTTCCTCGTTGCAAGCCAGCCAGTACTCCATGTCGATCAATCGGGTCAGCCAGGACTCGCCCCGGTTGCTGGSCGTCAACTGACCCATGGCTGCGCCGATCCCCGGATCTTGCATCTTTAGCGCAAGCTTTGTGACAACATCGGACGCTAGCATCGTGTCCGAGTCGACATTGAGCACCAAGTCTCCAGATGATCGGCGTATCGCGGCGATTTGTGCCTTGCGCTTTCCGGCATTTTTGGGGAGCAGAATGAAGTTGAAGTTCGGGTGGCGCGCGAAGCTCTCGTGAACGGGCATAACGTCGTCCCGGTTCCCAGAACCGTCATCGACAACATAGGCTCGCAGTCTTCCGGCGTAGTCCTGGTTTGCAATCGACGTGAGACACTCGAAGAGTGTGCGCGGGTCCTCGTTGTAGCAAGGAATGATGACGTCCACACTCGGCCAAAGATGGGGACTGGTAAGGTTGTCCGAGACTGATGAAACGCTTGCCGGCCGTGCATAAGCGGCTTGCATGCTCTTATATGTGGTCGAGAGCAGCGCATAACACGAGATGGTGCCAGTGCTGACTGTGCCAAGAAGGTCCATGAGATCTTTGGTTCGTTTAGTGTTGTTGGGGAAGCGAGCGCATTACAAAGCCGCGGTCGTGCAACGCTGGAATTATTCGCGAGAGGGCCAGGATGGTTTGGCTTCRCAAGCCGGCGTCACTGCCCGGCTTCATCTCGTTAGGAGGGCACCCGTCGTGCAAGAGCACGATTGCGCCAGGCCGGACGGAGGCCAGCACTGCATCGACGATTGCATCGACACCGGGACTCAACCAGTCTCGCGGATCTGCCGACCAGTGGACAGCCGACAGCCCAATGCTGGCCGCAGAGGCGATCACTTGTTCGGTCCAGATGCCATAAGGAGCGCGCATGTACCRCACCGCGGCTCGAGGGCAGGCCGCTTTGATGGCCCTGTTCGCCTCGAAGATCTCGCGCTGCACTAAGCCRGGTTCGCACTCGGACAGAACAGGGTGGGTCATCGTATGGTTAGCTACCTGGTGCCCTTCCGTGATCATTCGTTGGATCAGTGCCGGCTGGTCTGCCGCGTAGGCGCCAATGACGAAGAAAGTCGCCGACACACTGTGTTGCGCCAGCACGTCGAGCACCTTCGGTGTRCAAAACGGATGAGGGCCGTCGTCAAACGTCAAATAGACGCTAGGTTGGCCGGCACCGTTAGCGCACTCGCTGTACACTTCGGACAAGCAGTTGAGGTGRCTCAAAGCTCTGCTCCGTTCCGATCAATCATCTCGCCGGCGGRCCAATCGGAGATCGGACGTCCAACTGGCAAGACAACGACGAGCGCGTCGTCTATGCGCGTTGGCGGTTTGTCGAGAAGCGCGTCCCGAAGGGTAGAGCGCACGCGAATGCCCGACTTGACGACCAGCAGACCGCCTCGCCCCAATCTTGCAACGTGTTTATGCAACGCTGRCCGAACCGTGCCGAAGCCGAATGGAACCCCGAGTTCCTGCAACACGGGACGCACGACACGCAATGAACTGCTGATACCGAGCCCCTCGAGATCCCGACGAATCCCGTACAATCCGAGTTCCGCTACGAGCAGATCAGCGCCATCGATTTTGATGAATCGGCGCAACAAGCCCATGTGTGCTGCAATACCGCTCGAGTCATACGCAATCGCACGGAACTCAGGTCTAGCTCCGGCCCAACTTCGGCTGCCTTCGAACGGCTTGGCATTAAAGGCGCCGGTCGGTCCGTAGGTCCTTCGAAAGAATTCGGCGAGTTCGATATGGTCGGAAAGTTGCAACTCGTTTTCCCAGCACAGCCTCCACCGCACCTGAGAGCGCATACAAAGACTCCTTTTCCGATACTTCCCGAGGGCACGCATCACGCGTTCGGCGTCGCGTGATCTGGTGCGAGTTCAGACGCTGCCGTCGGCGATCGCGATACGAAGCAATTGAACTGGCAGAACCTCGTACGACGAAGTTGYAGCGCTGATGGACTCTCTCAAAACTTGACGTCCTTCATGAGCGATACCCTTCATTTCGGGCTCCTAATGCAGCACCGCCGTCGATTGGTAAAATCGATTGTTTGAATGCCAATTATTCATTCCGTGGATATTATGATGCGTTTCACGGGTCCTGACGATGGCTGCGCTTATGATCGGCTGGCCAAAGTTGGTGYTGTGCGCCGGCGCCGTGAGGTTCCCCGCAGCCAACAGGACTGCGCGCGAAGAGCAGATTTGATCGAGACCGCGTTGAACCGGCGGTGGAAAATGACACGCTCATTCCCGCCACCGAGGGCATGGCCACGATGCTGAGGGGCAACGTGCTTTGTGCTCGCGAATCCATGCCTCGCCCGCAGAAAATGCGACAGGCGGCTTCGAGTGCCGGGGCCGCAGGAGCGCCCATTGTGGTCCCATGAGGAAGGCGGAACACGAGTTCCGGCTCTCCCGTGACACGCCGTCACCTGGGTTTTGCCAGGGTGGCCGAGCACCGAGCGGTTAATGCGCGGAAGCTAGACTAAGACTTCTCAACCGGTGCGCGACTCTGCTGTGAAAGGCACCGCGTCTACCCGCTATCGCGCAAGCCCAGGAGCGCGCGAGAATGGTGAGCCGCCGATGCTTAGGTTAGCGCCGGAATACGTCTCGGGGAACTGCCGACCGCCGTGCGAGGCGGTTTACTGATCGTAGCGTGCGGCATCAATCCACAGCGCGGATGGCATTTATCCAATCAATCAATTTTACTGATTTCTTCGAATCCTGCATTCACGTGATCCGACATCAACTCAAATTGGGAGCGACATACAAACCGGGGCCGGGAAAAAACGGATCTGAAAAAGTTCCTACCCAATCCAGATCAAAAGCTGGCATGCACCATATGGCTTTGCCGTTTCACTAAGTTCGGCGCTGTCGACCCCCTCGCGACCGAAGTAACGGAGGCAGGCTTGGACCAAGCTGGCGCTCAACTCGACGTCGGGGCAACCYTCAAAATGCGCGACCCGATTTGCCMCAAAATGCAGCTGTCGCTGTTACACCGGTTAAATGTTCAACGTCCGATTGRCCGGCCGGAGCGACAATCGACCGGAACGGACCAGAGCCAATGATACATTCCGACTGGTTATGGGACGTGCTCAGTGAGTGCGACGACTGCATCGGCCACCGCAGTATTTATTTGACTTTTGACGACGGTCCTCACCCRCATTACACACCGCAGATCCTGAATCTGCTCGCCGAACATCGGGTCCCGGCCACGTTCTTCGTGATTGGCACCTATGCCTTGCGCCATCCGGAGCTAATTCAAAGAATTGTCGCGGAAGGGCAYGAGGTAGGCAACCACACGATGACTCATCCGGACCTGTCTAGATGCGGGTTCGATGAAGTGCAGCGTGAAATATTTGACGCAAATGCGGCTATTATGATGACTTGCCCTCAAGCGTCAGTTCGGCACGTGCGCGCGCCATACGGGAACTGGACCGAAGAGGTCTTTGCCGCCTCCGCCATCGCTGAACTGGCAGCTATCAAATGGTCGGTTGATCCGCGCGACTGGTCTCGCCCCGGGGTGGACACGATCGTCGATGCGGTCCTGGAATCGGYGAAGCCCGGCGCAATCGTACGCTTACACGACGGGTTTCCTCCCGACGAATTGATCGACGTATCTGGTGCAGGTCTGCGCGATCAGACGGTCACCGCGGTATCCCGTCTAATCCCTGCTTTACTTGAGCGCGGATTCCAAATCCACTCGCTTCCTCACTTTGATTGGAACGTACCGCTGGCGGACCCCGCGCTTTGACCGCTGTTATCTACGCCAGGCGATTTGCGGCGAGTGTCCGCGCAGCGATGACTTTCGTCTTGGTCGGGGGTTCGCGCCRCCTACTGACGGTGCGCCCATTGCGTCGACCATGYGCCCCAATGGTCGCTGGCCTTGTCGAAACCAGGGCGCCTTCTGTGCGCGCGGGAGGCTTGCCGGGACGCGCATAAGGAAAGGGGGCGCAGGCGAGTGCCCGCGAGAACGGTCGCCAGATCCATGCGCTAGATTGGAATTGGAATGCGGTTTAAGGGTCTTGATCTGAACCTCCTTGTCGCGCTCGATGCTTTGATGAATGAGCGCAACCTCACAGCGGCGGCTCGCAGTATCCACCTTAGCCAACCAGCCATGAGCGCTGCTGTCGCCCGGCTGCGCGRCTATTTTGGCGATGAGCTTTTTATAATGAAAGGCCGTGAACTCGTTCCGACACCGCGAGCCGAGGCACTCGCCTCGCCGGTTCGCGAGGCGCTGCTGCATATACAGCTCTCGGTTATTTCCTGGGAGGATTTTGATCCGCGGAAATCCGATCGCTGTTTTAGGGTCATGCTTTCCGATTACATGACGATCATTTTCTTTCGGAGGGTCATTGACCGTGTTGCGCGAGAAGCCCCTTTCGTCAGCTTCGAACTTATGCCTCCCGTTGACGATCTGGAAGAACTTTTCCGGTGCGGTAAAGCCGATTTTCTGTTACTCCCTGAATTGTTCCTGTTAAACGGGCATCCAAAGGCGAAGCTTTTCGACGATACACTCGCCTGCCTGGGCTGTCGGACAAACAAGGAACTGTCGAAAAAGCTCACGTTCGAGAAATATATGTCAATGGGCCACGTAGTGGCCAGATTTGGACGTTCGCTGAAGCCATCCATTGACGAGTGGTTTTTGATTGAGCATGGCTTCAAGAGGCGGGCCGAGGTGGTCGTGCAGGGGTTCAGCATGATCCCTCTGATRCTACCGGGCACCAGTCGCATTGGGACCATGCCCTTGAGGCTGGTTGAGCATTTCGCAAAAACGCTACCGCTAAGCGTCGTCGAACTTCCGCTCCCATTGCCGGCATTCACTCTGTCGATGCAGTGGCCTGCGCTTCACAATGGCGATCCGGCAAGCATCTGGATGCGGAAGATTTTGTTGGAGGAGGCATCCCGCCTAGTGCCATAGTCGAAGGCTGCGGTATGATTTGCACAACTTGGCTGCTCAGCGTTTCGGCGGTGTGCTTTGCGGCGAGTGGCCGCCTGTCAGGTTCGCCACGAGCGCAACTGGACACTTGCCGGTTCCCTGCCTGGCGCGGGCCGCAGATCAATACGAGCCAGCCGGTTCGCTGGCGCAAGAGYTTTCCCGCCGAATGGAGGCAGCCCTGCTGCCGTTGGTGCCTGTGAGGCCAGCGACGGGCAGATCGGGGAACTGCCGTCGGCACGCCTGCCGGCGCGGCATGGCCGGAATCAAGATCGAGCTGGTTGGTCGCTGCGCATTCGGGTCGACCGCGATGTCGATAAGGCCACGTTGAGCCGGGTGCTGGACGCCCTGGGGCGCCGGTGCCGTTCCTGGTCATGACACGGCGTACGGGTGTGGTTTTGCGAGCGGCCACTCGGAAATGCGGCTTCCCCACTTGGTGCTGCAGGTTCAAGAATTGCTCAAGCGCGATCGACGGCAATTTGTTGYCGATTCGGCGATAGGAATCAGCGGTGGAATTGCGGACGGACTATCCGGCGAGCGAGCTTCGCCGACTTGCCCGCGTTTCGAAGATGYGCGGCACGGCAGTCGGCTCTTGTCGATYGCGGCGGTCCTGGACGCGATGAGCTAAGCCGATGCGGCGCGGATCGCCGGGATGGATCGGCAGACGCTGCGCGACTGGTGTATCGGTTCAATACTGCAGGGCCTTAAGGTGCGTCGCGCGCGATACTCACAGGCTCGGAGGATCGACGCCAGCATTGCCGGAGACTTTACGAATACCGCCCTTCGAGCAAGCATCGCTCACCTTCGACTAGCGACACTATTTCCGGCGTCCTGAAATTCCAGCACATCACATGTACAAGAAAATGCGATTTGTGAACGACGCTCTTCAAAATGCGTATTCCGATGATGCTGGACGGCTATTCCAACCTGGCTCCGGTCGCAAACAAATAGCTCGGAGTCCGCCTCTGGTCTATAGGCACGCCATCCACTTCTTGAATGGATTTTATCCAAATTATCGATTTCCCTACTAGCGCGAAATTTTGCATCAACAATGCTGGACGATGARTCGTTTCAGTCATCGAGAGATTCATGGTCGGCCGCCAGACGGGAGGTGAAAGGATTGAATGACTGACCAGCTTCCGACCGAAATCCTAGCGGAGATCTGCAAACACGCTGAACCGGATGCGAATCCCATCACTCTTGAGGCGAAGCTGACTGATTTGGGCATCCATTCGTTGGCAATGGCGGACATCCTGTTTGGTCTTGAGACGAAATAYGGGATCGARATCGAAACGGACACTGCTGACACCTGGAGCAATCTGCAGAATGTGGGCAGCGTGGTCGAAGCCGTCCGTGCGCTTAATGAGCAATGACGATGAACAAGCGCGTTGTTATCACCGGCATAGGCGGGATTTGTGGGCTCGGCAGCTGTGCTGCCGATATCTGGGCCGCCATGTGCGAAGGCCGTTCAGCAATCGGCGTGTTGAGCAGTCCCTCCCTGCACGACATCACCGCGCRCACGGGATGCGCGATCCGCAATCTTCCTCAGCATGAGATCGAGCGTAAGCAAATTCTTTCGATGGATCGGGTCAGYGTGCTTGCAGTGCTTGCCGCTCGCGAAGCAGTGCAGCAAGCAGGGCTRACCGCGTCTGACAAAAACCGCTATCGCCTGGGTGCGACGGTCGGTGTGGGCGTCTGCGGATGGGAGGCGATTGAGCAAGATTACCGAGCAATGCTGCTCGATGGCAGAAAGAGGACCGGGGCCTTCACCGCGCCCAAGGTCATGCCGGGCGCCGCTGCTGGACATGTCAGCATGGACCTTGGACTGCGCGGTCCCGTCTACGGCGTCACCTCGGCTTGTTCCTCCTCTAACCATGCCATTGCCTCCGCCGTCGACCAAATCAGGTCGGGCCGCGCTGATGTGATGGTGGCAGGTGGCGCCGATGCGCCATTGGTTTGGGGAGTAGTGAAATCGTGGGAGGCTATGCGAGTGCTATCGCCTGACACTTGCCGGCCTTTTTCCGCGAACAGGCAGGGCGCTGTTCTCGGCGAAGGCGCAGGCATGATAGTCTTAGAAAGTTACGACCATGCCCGCGCCAGAAGCGCTGAAATATTGGCGGAATTGGCCGGTGTGGGCCTTTCGGCCGATGCTTTCGACATCGCGGCACAGACCATTGAGGGGCCCGAGGCGGCGATCCGCGCTTGTCTAGCCGACGCGGGTCTGGTCCCGGAGGAGGTCGATTACCTGAATGCTCACGGCACCGGCACTAAGCCAAACGATCAGATYGAGACCGCAGCAATTAAACGAGCGTTCGGCGACCACGCCTACCGAATGTCGGTATCCTCGACAAAATCGATGCATGCCCACTGCCTCGGGGCCTCGGGTGCTCTGGAGCTGATCGCCTGCGTGATGGCAATTCGGCATGGCATCGTACCRCCTACCGCCAACTATGAGGAACCAGATCCAGATTGCGATCTAGACGTTACCCCCAACCTGGCGCGGGAGCGGAAAGTCAAGGTGACGCTTTCCAATAGTTTTGCGTTCGCGGGCACCAATGCGGTGTTGGCCATCAAGGCGGCGTGATTGTTTGGATCCATGATGATATTTGTTGCGGCCAATTGTGAAGTGGTTCGTYGTCGCTGCCCTGATCTCGGAGCAAACTACGAACTCGCGGCAGCGGTCAAGAAATAGCCCTGGAGAGCAGATYCGGTAAAAGTGCTTGGCGCTTCCTGGATGCGAATGGGCTTATCAGCTCAGGCAACTCGGTCGGGTGTCCGCATGGATGCCCGGCCGATTTCTTGCGCGGTATCGATAACGAGCGTAGCCATTTTGCCGCGGCTCTTCGTCGGCGCATCCCACAATCGCGGTTAGCGGCCCCTGTAACCATCAGCACAGCAACCGGAGGTGATCTCTCCACTCGCGTCATGAATTCGCCGCTCGTCGGGGTCCTGTAGAACGCCGGGTTGATCGTGGGTGGCGTCACTGTGGGTTCAATRCCAAATTTCTTCCTGTAAGCGCCGGCACGGGCTATTGCCCAACGGTTTGGACGAGAAGGCTATCGAACTCGCTCGCACTGGCATCGAGGCTGCCGCGTTCCCAGACGATCTCACCGAYATTGACGGCATTCCCGCGCTCATTCGCACGATCGAGCAGCGCATAGGCTCAATCGACGGTAGAGCTTTCCCGCTGAGAGGTGCCAGCCGTGCCGCGGTTGCTGCCTGTGAGGCCAGCGTCGGAGCAGATTGGGGAACGCCTGCCGGCACGGCATGGCATGAATCGAGACCGAGCTGGGTGGCCGCCATTGCATTCGGGTCGACTGGGGCCTTGAAGCGCTGTGYTCGTTTCCGGCCTACACGATGGGCAAGCCCGCGAGGAGCCACCCAGCTTCCAGCGTGTGATATGGCGCGCTACCCCAGGGCATCCAGCGAGTGAATGCATTCTATCCAATCAATCGATTTTACAAATTCGACCAGCGACACAAGTGTGCGATGAAATCAATCATGAGGAGCAATGCGGTGGCAAAGCCCATCGAAGCTAGGCCCGCAGCTAATACCGCGTCCGGCAGTAGCGGTGACGACTTAATCCTAGATTTCTCCAAAGTAATGCTCGGTTCGACKGCCGTGYTGGYAAGGACCCCATCTCGGCCGGCGGGAGCGCCGACCGAGCCTTCGGCGGCGCGGACAAAGACAAAGTCTTCGGCGGAGAGCGCTTGAACCTCGCAATCGCTCATTCGGCGAAGAATAGAATTCAGCTTTTGAGGAGGTGAGGTTGGCTGAGCGCCGCGCTCGGTGCAAGCTTGGGATCCTGCCCATCGCTTCCTCCTACATCTGGTTGGGTCACTCTGTCTGGTATGGCCACGACTAAGCGGTCACCCTCAGAAGTCCACGAGCTCGGAGGCGATCGTAGCCGTCCTTGTAATCGCATAACGCAATGGGCAATAACGATTGCTGCGTGGCTGTCTTAAAAGCCAACCGAATTCCCTTCGGCTCAGAGATAGGGGTGGCAAAACCGTCCAACAGCTCCCACGTTAGATCGGATGGACGGCTGCTATTGCCACTGATCTCGGATTGGTCCAGCAATAGGCGGCAAAGTGGGAGGCTTCCAGGCCGTGGGGGGCCGGGCCAATTTCACCGGGCAGCATTCGTTCAGATCAAGTTCAAATGAAGGCCTTTACATTTCGTAATTTGTCATCGCCGGACAGTTCGCGATAGGGCTCGGCTGCGGCTCGCGTCGCCATCCGATTCTTATAACTCTTCTCCTCCCGCCGGATGGATGGCTCGAGCCGCCCCTGCCCTCCGTGCACACGTCACTGAAGTTGGCGGAAGACTTTCCGAAGGAAGCTACTCAGCCCGGCGGCAGCTGTTGCGGCTGCGCGATTGCCGGAGACCACCAAGTTAGGTCGGCCCGCCATCTCGTTTTCAGTGCATATTCGCAGACCTATGAGACCGCGCCCTTGCGGGCGATGCGTCCACACATGTTGCACAGCCCACCGTGCCGGGAACCTCGGCCCGTGACAGGAGGGACCCATTCGCCCCAAGAATCGGGAGATTCGTTAAGCGCTCACTCGCCGGGAACCGCGGTTCCCGATTTCGCCTCACCTGATCGGCTGCTGTCCAGTTCACCCACGCCGCAGGGTTCGAGGCGTTTGCGCTTGGCCGAGGCGGCGACCGCAAAGTATTGCCTAGCGAGACTTCATTCAGCCGTCATGATGCGGATGCAAGCTAAGGGACGGCTGATCCCTCCGGTTGGCCCTTGCGTTCCCGTTTAACTCCTGGGCCCGGCTTACGACCGGGCTTTCTTTATGCAGGCCCAGTTTCGATCGGATCGAACCGATGGCATTCAGGTTCGCGCAGGCAGCGTGCGCGTCAAGCGCGATATCCAACAGGCCTTCGGTGGTGTGAATCGAGAGAATGTCAATCATTCCTTTGGAATCCTCGAGTGTCGAAGTGCGAAATTCGCTCGGCACGAAAGGCAATGCCTTCTTCGTCTGGCGCATCGCTCACCTTTGTCCATAGCGCCGACAATCGCGCAACCCGACACCATGATAAAGCGGACCCAGGTCCGATAAACTTCATGACCTTGTCGAGCCCGCGAGGGCGGCGATAATCCCGCGATTCCCGGGCCGTTGGTGGCAGAAGCCTCCGTGGCCCCTCAACCCGACCCCGTTACCCGCGGACTTCGTTGCGTCCATGCCGCGCCACCGTTAAAAAACGGAGAGCTTCGGCGACATTGCTTTAGGCCAGGAGTGCACCGCGATGGAAGAAACCGACGACAACACCAGCGCCGTCATCGAGCTGACCGCCGAGGTGGTCTCAGCCTATGTCTCGAACAATCCAGTCCCGGTCGGAGATCTCCCGGCCCTGATCGATCGAGTGCATGGAGCGTTGAAGAGCGCCGGCAGCGGCGCGGCGGAAAAGCCGGAAGCTCTCACGCCAGCTGTGCCCATCAGGAAGTCCGTCACGCCGGACTACATCATCAGCTTGGAGGACGGGAAGAAGTTCAAGTCGCTGAAGCGGCATCTTTCCGTTCACTATGGCCTCACGCCGGATGAATACCGCGCCAAATGGGGCCTGCCGGCTGACTATCTGATGGTGGCCCCGAATTACGCCGCCGCACGTTCTTCGCTTGCCAAGTCAATGGGACTTGGCCGCAAGACTACCTGACAAGCCAAAGCGGCGCTCGCCGAGAGAGACCCGCAAGCTTCCTGAGGGCATGCGGGCCTGCCAACACTGATGGCCTTGCCCTCTATGGTTAAATGCCTCCTTGAGGGGTGGAATGCTCCCGAGCGCGGTTAGGAACCAACCTATCATCAACACTTGGACAGCCTCGGAAAGACTTGGTAAATCGACGTTCTCGGGATTGTTTTCATGTTTTTGCTATGCAGCTTGACTATCAGACACTGATACATTGCGGTCCACCCGCCGCCTCTGACCCCCACCGCACGCCGCTGCGCGGCAGCTGGTACGAGATCGACCTAGACGCGATCAGGCACAATTATCGCCAGCTTCGCGCACACCTGCCCGCGGCAGTACGGATTTTCRCATGCCTGAAGCGCAACGGTTATGGCTGCGGCGCCGRACCAGTGGCTTCAGCTCTGGCTGCAGAGGGGGTAGACGGCTTCGGCGTCGCTGCGCTGCCGGATGCGGTCGCGATAAGGCATATGGGAGTCGAGCTTCCAATCCTGCTCTATCCAGGACCTCTACCGTCATCGGCCGAAATCATCGAACGGCTCGGGCTTACGGTCACGATCTCCAGCCTCGAGGAACTGGAACGCTGGCGGGCCGMGATGGACAGCACGCGGGTCTTTGTCAAGGTTGATCTTGGCTTTTACAGGTCGGGGGCAGCGCCGTCGGCTGTCGGGGCATTGCTCGCGGCCGCCCATGCTTATGACGATGTCGACGTCGAAGGGCTTTATGCGCATCTCAGCGAACTGCCTTCGAAGACGCCCTTCCACCTAAGCGAACAGCGCTCACGTTTGCAGCAGATTCTTCAATCGGCCAATGCTTCGGGGACACGACCTCCCATTGCGATGGTGGCGAGCACGGCGGGCGTGCTTCGATACCCTGAGATGGATTTCGAYGCCGTCGATCCCGGCGCCTTGTTCATTGGTGTCTCCGAGACGGATCCTTCCGCCCGGCCTGTCGCCCTGCGGCCGGCTCTTAAGGCCATTTCGAGCTCTCTGGTTTCAATCAAGCGGACCGACTCCTCGCTCGGGACAGCGCCGGACCTGCCTGGCTACCAGCAAGGAATGGTCGTCGGAGTGCTCRGTATCGGTTGGGGAGACGGGCTGCCACGCCAGCTCCCGCCCGGCGCTGAGGCACTGGTGAGAGGCCGGCGWGCGCCTCTGCTGCCGCCGGTTCATTTAGAACATCTCCGTATCGACCTCACGGATGTCCCCGATGCTTGTTTCGGCGATCAGGTGCTCTTGCTCGGGCAGCAGGGAGAGCAGACCATCACACAGTACGAGGTCGCCACCTGGTGGGGCACCGACATCGTCGGGCTTTATGCTCAGCTCCGGGACCACGTTCCACGCGTCTATGTCTGAGGTTCATAAGAGCACAACAATCGAGAGTGGGTGATTCCAGAGCAACGCATCCACTAAGTGGGCAGGCGACAGGCTTCTTCCTCCCCAAGGCCCTCCGAAATAAAGCGGACCCGTGCAAGTYCGGTAGCTTGCACGCAGGCTCTCAGCCCTGCGATCGTGGCAAGAAGAATCAAACATGGGCGGAAAGCTATCGGCTGATGACCGATCTCCTAGGTGGGCAGCCCTAAATCAAATTTGGAACTGAAATTCATTACATTTGAAGCTCGACCTCTTCGTGCGAGCTTTAGCGATGGCGCACAGCGGCTCCGTGATCAGCTGGATTCCAGAACACCTCGGTCGGTATATCGCTTTTTGACCAGCAGAGGCCGACATCAGCCCCGCAGTCGGTCTTGCAGTGCCTGCCGATCGATGATGAGGTTGTCGAGGTTGAGCCCGGCTGGCTGCCGCCTTTGCCCCAGTCGGCTGACYAGCGCCCTCGTGCCGTCAAGCACAAAGACCCCACAATCATAACCGTTCTGCTGCTGGGYGATACGGGCGGGCTCCAGGCGGGCTCCCAGCCGTCGTGCGAGCTGTGCCGCGGGCTGGGCGTTGAGCCGGCCGTAGGAGTCGTAATGATAGGCAACCGGCCTTTCCCGCTCGCGTCGATCAACCAGCAGCAGCGACCAGTGAGTACCGCGGCGTTCAGGATCGGTAGCGCTGGCATTGCTCACCGGCAGGAACAGGAAGTCGG
>NZ_MDFL01000186.1 GCF_001854785.1 Mesorhizobium sp. ORS 3428 | reverse complement strand
TCCTGCTGATTGCGGTGGTGCTACCGTACTTCACAAGCGTTCTGGCTCGGACCTTCGCGTGGGTCGTTCTGCTTGGACGGAATGGTGTCGTTAATGAGCTCTTCCTACAGCTTGGCTTGACCTCGCAACCGCTTGCGATGCTGTACAACCGGGTCGGCRTTCTCATTGGCATGACCCACATTGTCCTGCCGCTAATGATTCTGCCGATGTTTACGGTTATGWCCGGCATCGACAAAAAACTACTGCGCGCCGCGAGGGCGAACGGTRCAAGCCCGCTCGCTGCGTTCCTTACGGTGTTCCTGCCACTCAGCCTCCCCGGTTTAATTGCGGGGGTTCTGCTCGTCTTCATTAATTGCCTGGGCTTCTATATCACCCCTGCGTTGATGGGCGGGGTGTCCGACGTTACCATCACAATGGAGATCAGTTCCCAGGTCACCGAACAGCTTAACTGGAACTTCGCCGCCGCACTCTCGACGGTTCTTCTGGTGGCCGTTCTGACCATATTGTGGATCGGTTCGCGCTTCTTTCCCATCGAACAGCTTCTGGGATTTTCCAGCAGTGAATCGGCCTCGCGAAGTCTCCCAAGCCGCCAGCTTGGCACTTCATACCTGCTGCGTATCGGCTCCGCCGCAAATGCACTCGACCGTTGGCTTCCGTCGCTTGGAGGCCGAGGTGTGTCGGTCTTGGCAAGTGTCCTCGCAGTTATACTTCTTCTGCCGGTCCTGATCGTTGCTTACTTATCGTTTAGCGATTCATCCTACTTCGTTTTCCCCTTGCCTGCCTATTCGTTACGAAACTACGAAAACTATCTGTCCGATCCGCTCTGGATCCGTGCAACGGTCACCAGCGTTCGCATTGCCCTGATGGCGGCCGGGATGGCGACCATGCTCGGCAGCATGCTTGCCTTTGGCCTTTCGCGTGGTGCCATGCCTGGCCGCGGAGTAATGGTTGCACTGGTGCTTTCGCCGCTGATCATGCCGACCATCATAGTCRCAGTCGCCACCTATTTCCTGCTCGCATGGTGGGGACTGCAAGGCACTGAGCTCGGATTGGCCCTGGGACACGCGGTGAACTCAATTCCGTATGTGGTCGTCATTGTGGTCGCCAATGTGCGCAACCTCAATCCGGCCTTCGAGCGTGYAGCCCGCAGTCTGGGCGCCGGCCCTTGGGCAACGTTCCGCACGATCATAGCGCCGCTCGCGATGCCAGCCCTCATCGTCGCCAGCTTCTTTGCATTCCTGAATTCGTTCGATGATGTYGTCTACGTGCTGTTCCTTGGGATTGGAAGGATTACCACGTTGCCAATGCGAATGTGGGAGGGGATTCGGCAGGACATCAGTCCCACCATTGCAGCAGTGGCCACGCTGCAGATGATCCTCGCGTTGATGATTGTTGTCATTGGAGAAATGTTGAGGCGAAAGAAGCATAGCTGACGTCTTGGACTCAGCCATTCCTCCAAACAGAACCGTAGAACATCGTATTGGGAGTTGAAATGTTAATGAGAGCCAGGTCCAGCGCCATCGCTCCTGAAATTGGCAGTATTGCGCTTCAAAACATCCAGAAGCGCTACGGGGCGTTTACCGCAGTGGACCAAGTTTCGCTTTCCGTGGCGCCGGGAGAGTTCATTTCCTTGCTCGGTCCCAGTGGATCAGGAAAGACAACGACTTTGATGATGATCGCGGGGTTTGAGTTTCCCACCAGCGGTGAAGTTCTGGTGGATGGAAGGGACATTACGCACCTGCCGCCACATCGTCGTGAGCTGGGCGTGATATTCCAGAATTACGCTCTCTTCCCGCACATGACGGTCGCGGAAAATGTTGCATATCCGCTTCGCATGCGGCGAGTGGGCAAGGCCGAGCTCGAGACCCGCGTTCGTCGCGTACTCGATCAGGTTCACCTCGGCAATTTGGCTTCGCGTTACCCACATCAGATGTCCGGCGGCCAGCAGCAAAGGGTGGCAATAGCGAGAGCACTGGTCTTCGATCCTCCCGTGCTTCTTCTTGACGAGCCTTTGGGCGCACTGGACAGGAAATTGCGCGAGCATCTCAGAAACGAGATCAAGACGCTCCACACGGAGGTGGCGAAGACAATGATTTACGTCACGCACGACCAAGATGAGGCGCTTGCCATGTCTGATCGAGTTGCGGTGATGCACGAAGGGCAGATCCGGCAGGTTTCTGCGCCGCAGGACATATACCGGAGGCCAGCGGACCTGTTCGTGGCGAGTTTTGTCGGAGAGGTGAACCTGATACCTGTCAAGCTAAGCTCGGGCGACATTCTCGGTCCAGAGGGACAAAGCTTGTTGGCCGCGCATTGTCCGACAACTGACGGCGATGCAACGCTATGYGTTCGGCCCGAGAACCTACACCTCGAGGTAGCAGCTCGAGAAACTTCCAGTGGGATCAAAGGGCATGTTACCGGTTCGACCTTCGTCGGAGATGCAACAATCTTCGAGCTTCGCACTGAATCCGGGCTGCAGCTCACATCGAAAATCCTCAACGTGACACAACCTAAAACAATCCCAGCCGTCGGCGACGCCTGCGTCGCAAAATGGCAGCCACAGGACGCAACGGTGCTCACAAAATAGAACGAAAGTTCGTGAGAAGGGCGATCGTTCTCGACGCGGGCATCGGCGGTGTAGCGACAGCCATACACCCACAGCAGCGCCGCGCTGGTCGGTCGCGCTCGTCGACCGTGCACACAGCCAAGCTCTGAAACCAGCTATGGAAACGCAGGCACTATCCAGATCCAGGTCGTGGGGCCCTATCCGTTTTCCCTGCGTGGCATCCGCCTGTCAAAAATCGCAACTGGCCGTGCAAACGACGTAAGCATCGACTTGCGGCGCTTCGGCATTCCGCTGTTCTCTTACTGTGGAACCCTTTTCCTGCGCGGCACGCGCGTATCTGATCGGGCGCAAATTGTTATCCARCAGCCCGTGAGCACGAGCATTTGATCGAAGCCTCTGGAGCTGGGAATTTGGTCCGCCGACGTGGTTTTCGGGCACTCCATCGCGAGCAGGCAACATCGATATCGCCATTGGAGCCGCCCACCTTTTTGCACCAGACATGGTGCAAAGTGTCGCGAGACCTGATGCTGGCCGAACAGCATGGGGCATGCTGGCGTTGGCGGCTTGGACTGGCTAGATTCATGGTCAACATGGCGTCGTACGCGCGGTTCCCGCTATCGGCCGTCATCTGGCCGAGTTGATGAGCAATGAAGCTCCCATTATTGATCGGTTTCCATATCGGCCAGAGCGCTGCTGAGCACACTCTACTGCGGTCCGTGCGAAGGGGTTGCTTTTGACGCTTCCCGCATCTTGCGGGTGAGCGTGCATTTTGATGAAATCCTTTCCTAGTTGGCCTTGCAGCCACCGGTCGCTGCAAATCCACGCGTGGCCCATCTCCGAGCAGCCTGAACTAGATTACTTTTCAGCGCTAGCTGCACAAACTTTGCAGAATTCCGGCCTCCATCTGCTTGCGCTGCGGCTTTCATGCAGCGATTCCTCACTATAATCCCGCCGAAGCTCGCAATGGGGAACACAACGAGCTTTGATAAGGGAGAAACCAAAGCCATGAAGAAGAATGTGACAACCAGTTCGTTCTCAAACCTCAATCGTCGCTCGTTGTTGCAGTGGTCAGCGGCGGCGCTTTCCGTACCGATGGTTGCGAAGGCTACGCACGCATGGGCAGAAGAGAAACTCGCAGGCGCCGGCGAAGTGGTAGTTTTCAGCTGGGGCGGGTCGTTCACCGATGCCGTGCGCAAATATGTCTATGAGCCCTTTACCAGTGCCACCCGAATAAAAGTCATCGATGTTGTGGCCGATTTCGCTGAGCCGCAAATCAAGGCAATGCATGAGGCCGGTCGAGTGGACTGGGACATCGCCTATCTTGCGCCTCAGAACTACCCCGAGATGCATCAAGCCGGTATGTTTGAGCCGATCGATTACCGCCTTTGGRATCAAGAGTCGCTCGACGGCGTACCTCCGCAGGCCCGACTTGAAGACGTATTWGCAATTGATCAATCGGCGGAACTCCTCGCTTATGACAAGCGGGCGTTCCCCAATGGGGGTCCTAGGAATTGGGCAGACTTCTGGGACGTCAAGAGGTTTCCAGGCCCGCGCGGATTAATGGCCTCCTCCGGGAACTCCGGCAAGTTCAACATTCAATATGCGCTTCTCGCCTCTGGCGCCTCTCTGACGGATATCTGGCCGCTGACAGACGAGAAGATGGATATTGCATTCAAAAAACTCGATGAAATTAAACCTCATATTGCCAAGTGGTGGTCGGCGGGCGGAGAGCCGGTGCAACTCCTTGTCAATAAAGAGCTGGTGATGACCAGCATTTACGATGGCAGGGTGGTTAAGGCTGCTCGCGATGGCGCGCCTATCGATTTTAGCTGGGATGGCGCCTATATCGGCTACGACTATGCTGCCATCCTAAAAGGCGGYCCCAACACAGAAAACGCACAGAAGCTGGTCGCCTTTTTGAATCGCGCCCAGATCGCGGCCGGGTGGACGCAGGGCACGGGCTATCCCGCGACAAATGCAAATCAGCTTAAGTACCTTCCAACCGACTTGGCGTCTGTTCTCAGTATAGATCCCAAAAATTCAAAAGTAATCGTGATTGAGGATTCGGCTTGGCTTACGGAGAGACGTTCGGACGGAAAGACCAACAGTGATCATATACAAGATCGCTGGATGGCATGGCGGGCGGGGTGACTCGTTGCTCGCAGGGCGCCCATGACGTTGTTGCAGGGGCGACGCAAATGCTCTGCTGCGGTGCTCCTGGACCATACTGCCCCCTTGATTGGACTGCTACCGCGGGCCGAGTTCAGATTTTCGCCGATCTGCCTTCGGTGCTTGAAATGAATTGGATGCACATGACTACTRGTTCCGCGGATAGATCAGAGATGCCAAATGCGCCGCCTATTAATAGTTCCGGTGCATGGGCGCCCGTTCTCAGTGCGGCGGACTTGGCTACTGGCGAGATGACCGGGGTTGAAGTCAGCAAACTGCGTATCGCGATCTACAATGTAGAAGGGGAATTCTTTGCTACAGAAAATGTGTGCACGCACGCATTTGCAGTCTTAACCGATGGCTTGCTGGAAGAGGGCATCGTTGAATGTCCCCTGCATGCGGGACAGTTTGATGTAAAGACCGGTTGTGCTCTCGGCGACCCGGTAACTCGCGGCTTAAGGGTATTCAAGACGCGTGTATATGACGGGAAGGTTGAAGTGTTTGTACCGGATTAACAGCACAGATTCTGTACGTGGGTCAACCGCCGCGCGGTCGACCAGGAGAAATGGCTATGCCGACAAAGGTAAATGAATGAGCATACTCAGCGAGATGGTTGATCTGCTGCGCAGTCGACAAAACCAATTCACCTTGCCCCAACGACTCTACAACGATCCCGCGTGCTTTTCGGTGGATATTGAGGCAATCTTCAAACGACAATGGCTCTTCGCCGGTGTGGAGGCCCAGCTTCCTAAGCCCGGCGACTTTTTTACTATGCCTATCGGCCCAAGCTCGATTCTGATCGTTCGCGACAAGTCGGGAGATATACGAGCCTTTCACAACGTATGTCGTCATCGTGGCGCAACCCTATGCGAAGCTGAACAGGGACACGTCAGCAGCATCGTCTGCCCCTATCATTTGTGGACTTATGACTTCAATGGTAAGCTACGCTCGGCCCAGAGCATGGGCGATTGCTTTGATCAGTCCAAATACGGGCTCTTGCCAGTCCATCTCGAAACGGTTGGCGGTACAATCTATGTCTGCCTGGCGGACGCCCCACCAGATTTCTCGGAATTTAAGAAGGCGCTCTCGCCCTATCTATCTCAGTACGACCTCGATAAGGGAAAGCTTGCGCATGCTGTTCATGTCCCGGTGCGAGGGAACTGGAAACTGGTGGTCGAGAACTCCCGTGAGTGCTACCATTGTGTAACGGGCCATCCTGAGCTAGCCAGCAGCTTTATTACTGTCTACCCGCCCGTGTCACAGAACATTGAGGGAATGGAGGCACTCCAAAAACGCTGTGACGCCGCAGGCCTAAGCTGTGCGAGGAGCTTTAGCCAGGATCTGGGCTTCGGCATCGAACGTCTGCCGCTCCGCCAGGGCTGCCGGTCCATCACGCCGGATGGCGAACCCGCAGTGGCGCGCCCTCTGGGTCATGTACCAGAGGGAGATTTCGGAACTATCGCCTGGACGTACGCTCCCACCACTTTCAATCAGGTGGTGAGCGACTATGCTTTTCATGGTCGAATGCTTCCGATTGGCCCTGAGCATTCGTTGCTGTCTGGGTACTGGGTGGTCCACGCCGACGCAGTCGAGGGGCGTGACTATGATTTGGCGAATTTAATCAAGGTCTGGGACAAGACGAACTTGCAGGACCGCGACCTCATCGAACGGAATCAACGTGGCGTCAATTCGGCGGGTTACCGCCCTGGTYCCTACTCGCAGGAGGAGCTGGGCGTTTCAGCGTTCGTTGATTGGTATTGCAGCACGATGAACAAATATCTTGAGGGAGTCGAGCAGGGATCGTCCCTCTAACATTCGGGGGACACATCGAGTCCCGACTTTCCTCCTCCCGCAAGTAGGCGGGCTCGGTTCGCTGCTCGATATTGTTGCGCTGCTTGTTGGTGCCGTCATCACACGTGATTGGCCGCCTTAGATGCCACATGCATTCCAACTATCCTGTCAAGCGGCCGTGCGCTCGACTGGGGCATGTGTAGTTGTTGGCTATGCGGGCCGCTGCATCGAGAGCGTCTTGTAGGCGTCAGTACCCATCGGAGCATCGATATGAAGAGGCACGTAGTCGTAGGGGCGGGCTTGGCGGGTCATCGAGCGGCGCTTGCACTTCGAAATATTGCGAAAGAAGATAATATAGWACTGATTGGAAATGAGGCTCATATGCCCTATGAGCGGCCGCCACTCAGCAAAGAATTTCTACTTTCTGCCGATGATAACAACGTATTTTTAGCTGGAAAGCAGGATTACGATAATAATGGGGTAAATTATATAAGCGAAACTTTTGTTGAATCCATTAGCCGTGGCGAAGGCAGAGTATATGCGTCGAATGGCGATTCGTACTCTTACGATACTCTTTTGCTTGCCACTGGTTCGCGCCCGCGGCTGCTTAGCGGGTTTGAGCCGTCGCCGCGAATAGGTTACCTGCGAACCTTAGAAGATGCAATTCGCCTCAAGGCAGTTCTTTCAAGTGGACCAAAACGAATTACAATCATTGGCGGGGGATTTATTGGGCTTGAAGCTGCGTCAGTCGCGGCAAGGCTCGGGCATGGTGTGACGATTATTGAGGCTGGGGACCGTATATTAGAACGATCGATGCCGTACTATGTCAGCTCCTACCTACAGGATCTTCACGAAAAAAATTCCGTCGATTTCCTGATTGGTCAAACGCCAATATGTGCTGAACGCGCGCGCAGTAGAATAGTCGTTAAATGTACAACTGCCACTGTCGAATGCGATTTCGTTCTGGTGGGCGTTGGTGTGCTGCCGAATGTTGAACTAGCCGTCGCTGCAGAGCTTGAGGTGCGAAACGGTATCATAGTCGATCGTGGCTGTAGAACTAGCGATGAATCCATCTTTGCTGCAGGGGAGGTGACTGCGCATCCTACCTACCCTGATGGAATCATTTCCAGGGTGGAGTCGTGGCGGGTCGCATCCGAGYAGCCAGTTGTCGCTGCGCGCAATATGGCAGGCATAGCGGCGTCGTGGGATGAGCTGCCCTGGCTTTGGTCGGACCAATACGGGTTGAACCTCCAGTCGATTGGGCACCCCACTCGAGGAGACACCTACTTCATGAATGGGGGGGCAGGATCGGACAGTTGGACGTTGATTGCGACCGATGAGAAAGGTGCGGTACAAGGAGCTGTCGCTGTCAATCGTGGYCGAGATATTTCCCTGATCAAGAGGCTAGTGGCTCGCGGAGCCAGGACCATATCCGAGATATTTCCGGATGCTCACCCGTTCGATAGGCGTAGGTCTGTCTAAAGTGCAGGCCAGTTGAAGGTGACTACGAAATAAATTTCAAGAGAGAAAACAGTCGAAATTGTTGGCAGTAAGAAATACAATGGCCGAGGCAGAAAGTTTTAACTTGGGCGATGTTGCGTGAATACCGTGTGGCGACATTGCTTCAATGTTCGGCGGCCTAGATTGGCTTCGAAGAGCTCGATCTGAGTCTTTAAGCTGTAAGGGGACGGGCAGGGCATCAGGGCCCACTTGCATTCTGCCAGGCACCGAGATTCTTCGGTTAGGAGTTTCAAAAAAGCAGTATTTGGGCGTCAACGCCAACGTTGTCGCCCAAAATCAGATCGCATCATCATTACAGTCGGATGGACATATTTCTAACGACGATCGCAGGGTTTTCGGGTGCCAAAAGTAGATGAAAAGTCGACAGYCGGTAAGCAACTGCCAGTGCGGGAGCACGCCCAGGTACTGGTCGTTGGCGCTGGGCCTGCTGGGATTGCCGCTGCACTGGAAGCAGTCGGCCAGGGCCTTCAGGTCGTGCTTGTTGACGAGCATCCCGTCGACTACCCAACGATGGGTATGGATGTGCCCTTCCATTTCGGTCAGCGAATGAGCGGCGCCGTCCGAAATAAGGGGCGCATGTTAGAGCGGATGGTGCAAGCGAATGCGCAGATATCGGAAGCGTTCGAAGCTGGCGTCGATATTCGGCTCGGATCCGCGGCTTGGGGCTTGTTTGTAAACCGTCCTGGCCTGCGTTGGGTCCACGAGCGCCTTGTCGGCCTGGCGGACGGCGACGAGACTTGGTTTATGAGCTTTGACGTCGCCATTTTGGCCACGGGACGCCGCGACATAGGTTTAGCCTTTCCAGGCTGGGAATTGCCAGGCGTGATGGGAGTAACGGCCGCGGACGCGCTACTCCGTCGCTATGACGCATTCTCTGGGCATGACATCCTTGTCGTCGGCTCCGGAGTAGAGGCGACTGTATTTGCCGAGCAGGCGCTGCAGAAAGGGTGTCGAGTAGTAGCGCTAATCGAAGTGGCTGAGAAGCCAGTTGATCGAACGGGGTGCCAGCGGCTTGGCTCGATGGGGGTCTCCGTGCTCACCAAATCGATGGTGTCGCGTGCTACGGGCGGAGCGGAAGGGGTGCGGAGTGCCGCTATARTCTCCCTGGCTGGCGCGTCAGAAACGCGAACGTTTGACTGCGATACGATAGTCCTTGCCTGCGGTGTGGCACCAGTGATCGAATTGTTCGATGTCGCTGGTGCGCGTWCTGTCTTTTGCGCTGAGAGAGGCGGGCATATTCCTGCGACCGATCCGAACGGCAGGACTAGCGTGCCGATGCTTTTTGCGGCGGGTGACTGTGCTGGCATCACCGCTGAAATGAGTAAGGACCCGCAAATTGCAGCCGCCCAGGGACGCCAGGTCGCTCGTGCAGCTTCCGCGGCTCTGAAAGCAGGTGCTCAGTGGGATTGGTCAATCGCAAAAGACGATGAGCCTGATGGGAGCGTGTTTGAGGCGCGGATCGAGTGGGCGAAGGCAGAGCTCGAGGTAGCAGACGAGGGCACCTTCGTGTGCCAGTGCGAGGAAGTCAGCGCCGCTGATATGATTGGCGTCAGGCCTCCGCGTTACCTTCGTGGGGTGTCGTCAGTTCGACAAGGGCGTGGCCTCGCGACGCTGCTAGCAGACGGGCCGATCAATCAAGACCAGATCAAACGTCTGACCCGAGCCGGAATGGGCGTTTGCCAAGGGAGGCGGTGTCGCGAGCAGGTCGGGTCCATCCTTTCTGTGATCACCGATACGCCCTTGGGCCAGATTCCGTTGCCAAGCTATCGCGCACCCGTGCGACCGTTGCCACTTTCAGCGTTTGCGGCTTCAGACGAAGGCTCTGACCTTGCCGATAATTGGGAAGTTTGGTTCGGCATCAAAAGCCAGTTCGACGAATAGCTAGCAACGGCAACGCGGAGAAACAAGATGAGTGGTAGTCAATCCGCTGTCGGAGCAAGCGTCATCGTTGTTGGCGGAGGTGTCACAGGCCTCAGTGCAGCTTGGTGGCTCGCACGGTCTGGTGTTGACGTTATCGTAATAGAAAAAAACATTGTTGGGTGGGGCGCTTCTGGTCGAAATGGCGGCGGCGCAACCCACTACCACAGCCCGCTGTTCGCAGAGGAACAGCGGCTTTGGCCACAAATGGATGATTTGCTGGGTTATCCCACCGAGTATCGATCGAAACGGATCCGGGTTGCGATCAACGAGCGGCAGATGGAAGCGGCCAGACCCAGCGTCGATCGTACGCTTCAACAGGGCTTTCCAGCGCGATGGCTGGATGCGAAAGAGGTTAGAGATTTGGTGCCATTGGCAGGCGAAAGCGCAGTTGGTGGTGTATTTTTCGACCGAGCGGGCCAAGCCAACCCACAGCGCACTGTCCAAGCCTACGCTTGGGCGCTGCAAGATCTTGGAGGCAAACTACTTCAACATACGGAAGTTGTAGGCTTCGAACGCGTTGCCGACAAGGTTACCACTGTAAAGACCACGAACGGCAATTTTGCCTGTGACCAACTCCTAATCGCCGCTGGGCCGCAGACCGGTTCACTATCGCGGCTTCTCGGCAGAGAAGTTCCGGTAACCTCGGCGCGAGCCGAAATGATAGTGACCGAGCCCGTCCCGCTGATGCCGATCGGAGGCGTGGATGGCAATGGGCTTTTTGGCCGCCAGACGCTCCGTGGCAATTTGGTTTACGGTGGCGGACCACATGAATGGCTCCCTGAGGGCAGTATCGACGCTGAGCGCCCGTCAAGTCCACTTTCACGTAGTATTGCTAAGAGGTTGGTGGAGATGTTCCCTAAGGCTCAGCACATTCGCGTCATTCGAAGTTGGGGCGGCATTATCGAGAACACGCCGGACGGTCGCCCAGTAATTGATCACCTGCCTGGCGCCAGCAACGTGGTGGTAGCGACGATGTCAAGTGTGGGCTTCGGTCTTTCTCCAGCGAGTGGGCACGCGATTTGCGAGATGCTGTTGGAGGGAAAATGTCAATTCGCCAATCTGTCTGACTTCCAGCTGTCGCGCTTTGACAATCTTTCACCAGGCTGGCGCGAAGAATGGGGATGGGTACCTCCGCAAACGTTGGGGGCTGTTGGACGTGCGCTGTAAGAAACTCCAAGACCGTTATTCAGGCTGGCGCCTTCTCAAAGAAGCGGTGAGTGGCAATCGGGGTTGGAAACCGGCCTGGCGCAAAGCAGAGCCGAAAGGCCAATACGATGTCGTAATTGTTGGGGGCGGTGGTCACGGCCTGGCCACGGCGTATTACTTGGCCAGCGTACACGGCATTACGAATGTCGCGGTGATAGAGAAAGGCCCAATCGGGCTGGGCAACGCCGGGCGCAACACCACTATTGTGCGATCAACCTACCTGCTGCCAAGCAATACACGATTTTACGAGCACTCGCTGAAGCTGTGGGAAGGCTTGGAGCAGGAACTGAACTACAATGTGATGATGAGCCAGCGCGGCACCTTAAGCCTGTACCATTCGGATTGGYAGCGCGACGTAGCTGTGCGACGCGGCAACTCGATGCGAATTCAAGGTGTTGACGCGGTATTGCTGGACCGGGAGCAAGTTCAATCAGCATTGCCTTTTGTAGATATGGATAATCCCATGTTCCCGGTCCTTGGCGGGTTGCTTCAGCCGCGAGGAGGCACGGCACGTCATGATGCTGTCGTGTGGGGCTTTGCCCGCGCAGCGGACCGACGCGGCGTGGACATTGTCGAGCACTGCGAGGTGACCGGCCTTCGGCGGGAGGGCGACCGTGTTGTGGGGGTCGAAACGAGTCGCGGTTTTGTTGGTGCCGGTAAAGTCGGCATTGCAGTGGCCGGTAATACCTCGCGCCTCGCAGCGATGGTAGATATGCGCCTTCCCGTAGAAACCCACCTGCTCCAAGCGTTTGTGTCGGAGGCGATTAAGCCGATGATAGACTGTGTTGTTAACTTCGGTGCGGGTCACTTCTACATCAGCCAATCTGATAAGGGCGGCCTTGTTTTCGGAGGCGACCTCGACGGCTACAACTCGTACTCGCAACGTGGAAATTTGCCAGCCGCTGAACATGTAATGAGCGCTGGGGTTTCTATGATTCCGGCTTTGTCCCGGCTGCGTGTGTTGAGGCAATGGAGTGGAATGGTTGACATGACGATGGACGGCTCCCCGTTCATCTGCCGAACGCCGATCGAAGGACTTTATTTAAACGGCGGTTGGTCCTACGGCGGTTTCAAAGCCACGCCCGGCTCTGGCTGGTGCTTCGCCTATACCATTGCGAAGGATGAGCCGCATCAACTCAACGCCGACCTCACCATCGATCGTTTCGTCGAAGGCCGAATGATCGACGAGGGCGGAAATGGTCCAAACCCTTGGGCTCAGTAGGGCTAAAAATGCACTTGATATCATGTCCATATTGCGGCGAGCGGCCCGAGGACGAATTCCACTATCGCGGCGACGCCACGGTAAAGCGCCCGGCGCCCGATGCCGGGCTGGAGGCGTTTTACGAATTTGTCTATGCGCGGACCAACCCTCGTGGATGGCACCTGGAGTGGTGGCACCACTACGCTTCATGCCGGCAATGGCTGAAGGTCGAAAGAAACACCCTCACGCATGAAATCCGGACAACTGTTGGTCCAACCGAAGACGTGCCACGGGTGGTTTCATGAGTGCGTATCGTTTGTCAGGAGGCGGCCATATCGACCGCAATAAACARCTGGTTTTCGGATTTGATGGCCGGCGTTATTTCGGTCATCCCGGCGACACACTCGCTTCCGCCCTTCTTGCCAATGGTGTCCGAGTGGTCGGTCGTAGCTTCAAGTATCATCGGCCGCGCGGAATTATGACGGTGGGACCGGAAGAGCCGAGTGCCCTTGCTGAACTGCGAGAAGGTAGTCGCGCTGAGCCCAACACCAAAATGACCGACATTGAGCTCTATGAGGGGCTGGTTGCGCGCAGCCAGAATTGCTGGCCCTCGGTCAAATTTGATTTGATGGCAATCAACGGTATCGCCTCGAGCCTGATTTCTGCCGGGTTCTACTACAAGACCTTTATGTGGCCGGCTTCGTTCTGGGAGAAGGTCTACGAGCCGCTCATAAGGCGAGCCGCGGGACTCGGTCGTGCCACCACGCAGCCCGATCCGGATCGCTACGAAGCGGTCCACGCRCATTGTGATGTGCTCGTAGTCGGCTCCGGGCCGGCGGGGCTCTCAGCARCCAGGGCAGCCGGAGAGGCAGGTGCGCGTGTCATCATATGCGAACGAGATTTTCTAGTCGGAGGCGGGCTATTGCWCGATCCGGCTCAGGAAGCCTGGCGAAAGGAAATGATCGCGGCTCTCCAGATGTTGCCGCAGGTGCAGATTCTGACGCGCACGAACGTCTTTGGCTACTATGATCATAATCTTTTAGGCGGCGTGGAGCATGTGGGTGATCACTGYGCGGAGCCGGACCAGAATGACGTTCGCCAGCGATACCGTACCTTCCGGGCTGCGCAGGTCGTCTTGGCAACAGGCGCAACTGAAAGGTTGATTGCGTTTCCTGGCAATGATCGACCTGGCGTGATGATGGCGGGTG
>NZ_MDFL01000185.1 GCF_001854785.1 Mesorhizobium sp. ORS 3428 | reverse complement strand
CCCAGCTCGCTCACCCGCGACGACAGTTGCTTCCGGTATTTCGCCCATTCGAGCATTCGAAACTTCTCCATAAATCGGGACTGATGATCAGGCAAATACGTGAGCAAACAGCGAGGTATCACCTGGATCCGTCGCAGGCATACCCAAGAAGCTTCATGAGCAGAAATGGCATCTTCTCACGCAATCATGAGAACGCGTCATCCGATCGGCGCTTCGCATCGGCGCCTTGCGTGTTGGCCTGGCCGAAACCGTTATGAAGACCGCTCATGAGCTCATGAAATATTGCCGTTTAACGATCATAATGCGGCCGTGCTATTTCTTTCACCAGCGCCGCCGCCATGCGGCAAGAACGCCCGGCAGGCGGACTCTTTCGCTACGAAACGGCGCCCCGACCGATTCGAATACAAGCTTTCGAAGACCGAGAAAGCCGCTCGTCTGGCCGCCACAGGGAGAAACCAAGTAATGACGAATGCGTCTGCACAACGGGAAAAAGTCATCCTGGCGTCGGTTATGGCTGCCAATGCCAATCCCGGCTGGCTGACCAGCGACCGCGTCGAGGCACTGACCGGCGGGCACGGGATGCTCAATATTCCCGTCGTTGCTGCATGCAATGTCATCGCCGCCGAACTTCGTCGTGGCGTAAGCCCGGAAGTCAAATTTGCCGATGCTGTGCGCCAGCCCATCGACGACCTCCTTGCAAAGAGCATCGCTGTTGCAAAGGCAGCCGGCGCCGACGGAGCAAATGCGGCCCTGATCGCGGCCACGCTTCTCTACCTGTGCGGCGCCAACGCACAGGTTGGCATCCCGGCAGGCAACCGCAAGCTCGGTTCTTCTGCGCGGATGATCGCGGGGGTGAGCCGCTCAGGCCTTGCGGCGGTGCCCACAGCCAAGATGAACAACAAGATCTCGGGATTCGCGGCCGTCGCTGCGGTTTACGATGCCATGATGAAGGGAGAGCTCTCGCCGATTCAAGGTCGGGACATTCCCGAAGGCGTAGGCGGCGGTGTGATGGTTGGCCACGGAGCCCTCGGCGAGGATTTCATCTTCCCCGGCATGGCCGAACGAGGCGCGGCTATCGGAACCAAGGCGATGATGGATGCCATGTCAGGAGCTGGCATGCCCAGCCAGAAATTCCTGTCAGCACTTTTCGGCGCGGCAGCAATCCTGGAGATCATCCACCCGGATGYCGACGTGGCTGAGGAGTACGGCCCCTACGGCAAGGTTACCAGTGCCTTTGTTGCCGGACAATCCGCCGTTCGCACCGCCGGCCTRCCGGAGAAGGTGYATGTCCGCATTACCGGCAAGGAAGTCGAGACCGCAAGGCTCATCGGCGATCTCGGGCTGATCCTCAAGGACATCGGCGGACCCACTGTGATCGGCATCATGGCGCTGGATGAAATCATTTCGGTGTTCGAAGAGGGAATTTGCGGCGCCGGCGCGGGTCCGGTCAATCCGCCGCTCGGCCACGTCTGCGGCGATGCGGTCATTGYGCTGATGTGCCTGTTGCAGGACGGWTCGACGGAACAGAGCGTGGCGCGGGCTTTGCGCGATCGACGGCTCGGCTTCAGCTTCGACCCGGAGACCGCAATGATGGCSATGCACATCGTTGCCCGAAAGGCAACCCAGATTTGCAACGGGCCGGTGACCGAAGCGCTGATCATGTCCTCCACTCCCATGGTCACCAAGGCGCTGCATGCCCGCGCGGCGCGCAGCTATGACGATCTGATGGCCGGCAGGAGCGTCGGCGAAATCGTCCGCGCGATGGACGAAGAACGTCAGCTTCTGGTGGAGGCGCGCGGCTCGGAATTCCTGAGCAAGGTAAAGGGCACCAATATCAAGATTCATTTCACCAAGATCGGCAAGGGAGCACGGCGCTCGAGCAAGATGGCTGCACGTTGGCTTGCCTTCGATCCGGCGCTTGATGYCGAAGTGACCGTCGGCGACGACAAGATTCACATGGAAGGCATCATCAACGCCGTCATTCCGGAAGTGGCGCAGGGGATCGGTAAGGAACGCGCGCCGTTCCTGACGGCGCTCGCGCCGATCGCAAGCGAACTGCTGCTCGCTGGCAATGTGATCATGAACGTCACAATCCCCGCGGTGGTCGCTGCCGCGATGGGCAAGATGAACGCTTCGGACGCCGCCAGCGAGGCRCAGTCAGCAGGCCTGATTTCCGCAGGTATTCCCGGTACGAAGGCCAAGGCGGAGGCCGCGGCGCTAGTCGCTGTCGAATCCATGGCGCTCTGATGGCAGGCGGCGTCATCCTCCTTATGGCCCAGATCGATGATGCGCCGGGCGAGTTGCTCGGGCATGTCATCGATAAGATGACCGAGATGGGCGCCAAGAATGTCCAGCTCCTTTCCAGCCTGGGCAAGAAAGGCCGTCCAGCCTACGTACTGTTGGTCGACATCAACGCGGAGGACGAGCCGGATTTCGCCTCCCTTCTCGTCGGCGATCTGGGGATTTGGGGCTACCGGGTTCTCGAATCCCAACACAAGCACTTCGACATCCGACGCTATCGGACGCAGCTCGAACTGAAATGGGCGGGAGGCGAGACCAGTTTTCCACTGCGCCTCAAACGCATCCTTAACGAGGGGATGTTCATGCGGGCTAAGGCCGAACACGACGATCTTGTCGCCATATCCGCGCAGATGAGAGACCTTCTGCYGGTATCAGTGGCAGTGTTGAAGGGGGCGATTGAGACGACCATTGGATCGACTGAGCCGGGCAAGACCTTGCGCGTCGATCTGTCTGGTCTGCAGCTTGCGGGCCGATAAAGGATGGAAGGCCCGATGCATATTCATCTTGATGTCCTGGGCGGCATTGCCGGCGATATGTTTGTCGCCGCGATTTTGGACGCCTGGCCCGATCTGGCTGAAATCGTGCAACAAAACCTTCGTCTTGCCGGTCTGGAAGACGACGTAGAGGCTGTGGTGCGGCCGCATGACGACGGCGTGCTGACCGGCARCCGCTTCGATGTCACGAAGATGGGCTCCGAACAGGCCACCGCCCGACCTCATTGCAGTCACCATGCTCATGGGCACGCCCACGAGCATGATGACCATGACGAGCGGCATGGCCAACATCACCATGAGCACGTCCATGACGAGCACCACGGCCACCATCATCACACTCATTGGCGCGACCTTCGTGCGATGCTTGAGGGAAGTCGTTTGGACGAGACTGTTAAGCGCGCAGCCATCGCGATCTTCCATGAGCTCGCCCTGGCGGAGGCCGCGGTTCATGGCAGGGACGTCGATGACGTGACCTTTCACGAAGTCGGCAACTGGGATTCGATCGCTGACATCGTAGCCGCGGCGACACTGATCGAGGCAGTGGGCGAAGCAAGCTGGTCGGTCGGATCGCTCCCGCTCGGGCGCGGCTGGGTGGAGACTGACCACGGCCGGCTGCCTGTTCCAGCTCCTGCCACGACCCTATTGCTGCGCGGATTTGCCTTTCATGACGACGGTCGCGTGGGCGAACGCATCACGCCGACGGGAGCGGCGATCCTGCGCTATCTCTCTCCCTCGACCAGTATCGGMTCCTCCCCCCATGTGCTCGATCGCACCGGCATCGGCTTTGGCACGCGGCGCCTCCCCGGCATGAGCAATGTGCTTCGCGTTCTGGCCTTCACGGCTGAAGCCGCCGTGCAGGAACGGGTGGGTGTCATCCAGTTCGAAATCGACGACCAGACGGCCGAGGAATTGGCGGCGGGCCTTGATCAAATTCGTGCAGCCGAAGGCGTCATTGATGTGACCCAGTCGCCGGTCTTCGGCAAGAAAGGTCGGATGATGGCCTCAGTTCAGGTTCTCACACGGCTGGATGCGATCGAGGCAATCGGTGAGCTGTGCTTCCGACAGACCACGACACTTGGCCTACGCAGCCGCACGGAGGCGCGCACCATCCTGCCGCGGCAGGCAGTCACGACCAGCGATGGGATGAGGGTGAAGCTAGCCGATCGCCCCGGCGGGCCGACTGCCAAGGCAGAGATGGATGACGTGGAAGCCTTTCGTCAGAGTCACAAAGCCCRGTCTGAGTTGCGCCGCAGCGCGGAGGCAGAGGCGCTGGAGAAAAGACATGACCACCACTGAAGCCTTCTTGCGCCGTCTCGACGCGGTGTTCGACAGCGCCCGTCCCGCGGCTGTGGCCATCTCCGGCGGCGTCGACAGCATGACCCTGGCTTTCGTGGCGCACCTTAGGTTGGGCGCAGACCTGACCATGTTCCACGCCGCCTCGGCCGCGGTCCCGGTCAGCGCGACCGAACGGGTCAGGGACTATGCGGCGCGCCATGGTTGGAACCTTCGGGTCATCGACGCTGGCGAATTTGCYGACGAACGCTATCTCGCCAATCCTTCCAATCGCTGCTTCTTTTGCAAATCGAATCTCTACGGCACGCTGTCGTCCCTCTCGAAAGCGCAGCTCTTTTCGGGCACGAATACAGACGATCTGGGCGACTGGCGGCCCGGTCTCAAGGCAGCCGAGGCCAATAGCGTACGCCACCCCTTTGTCGAGGCCGGCATGTCCAAGGCCGACGTGAGGGCGATGGCGGCAGCGCATGGCTTGAACGACCTCGCCAAATTGCCGTCGGCCCCTTGCCTCTCGAGCCGCATCGAGACGGCTCTCAAGATCGATCCGCAAATGCTGCGCGCTGTAGATCGGGTCGAGACGCTGATCCGGGACGAGCTTTCGCCTAACACTGTTCGGTGCCGCGTTCGGCACACAGGCGTCGTTGTCGAACTGGATGAGCCTACCTTGTCGCGTCTCTCCGACGACGGCCGGTTAGAGCTGGCCCRCAAAATCTCTGAGGCTTTCGACGGACCGCRGCTCGTCCATTTCGAGGCCTACGTCCGGGGCAGCGCCTTCTTGCGGGAACAAAGCRCATGAACGAACAGATTAGATTGGACTTTCAGCGTCCTGAGCGGCTGGATTTCGATGAGGCCATTCTTTGCGCTCGTAAGTCCGATCCCCAGCTTACCGTAATCATGGACCGGGTGTTGGCGCATGGCGCGCGGTGCCTGATGACCCGCCTCGAACCCGATGTCTTCGCCCGCATGGCGCCCACTTATCGCGAAAGGCTGGATTACGATCCCGTCTCGAGGACGGCTTACCTGAACTGGACCCCTGCTGGCGAACTGGAACTGCCTCGGATCGCGGTGGTGTCGGCTGGCAGCTCGGACATGCCGCAGGCGGCCGAAGTCACGCGAACGCTCACCTATCTCGGCGCCGCGACGAAGCAATTCATCGACGTCGGCGTGGCCGGCCTGTGGCGCTTGTTGGACAGTGTCGACGAATTGCGGACCTTTCCGGTCATTGTGGCGGTCGCCGGAATGGATGGCGCCCTTCCAAGCGTGCTTGGTGGGCTCGTGCCCGGCGTGATCATCTGCCTGCCCACCTCGACCGGATATGGGGTTTCGAACGGAGGAGAAACCGCCCTCCACGCAGCCCTTGCTTCCTGCGCCCCGGGGCTGACGGTCGTGAACATCGACAATGGGTACGGCGCTGCGTGTGCCGCATTCCGCACCCTGAACATGATCCGACAGGCGGCAGCCAACGRCTGACGAAAGGTTGGCTGTCGCCAAGCCAAAAATGAAATCGCCTTGGAGTGCAGGGGACCTTCGCATGCGCAATCCCTTCGACGACAAACCGATTCGCGCCAAGATAAAAATTGGTGTTGTCTATGGGCTTCTGATCATCGCGAATGTCTTGGCGTGGATCTGGGCCTGGAGTCTTTTCGACGATCGGCCCACCCTGCTCGGCATGGCCACCGTCGCCTACATGCTCGGTCTTCGGCATGCGTTTGATGCCGACCACATTGGGGCAATCGACAATGTCGTGCGCAAGCTCACGCAGGAGGGCAAACACCCATTTTCGGTCGGCTTCTTCTTTTCGCTCGGCCACTCCAGCATCGTCGTTCTGGGATCATTGGCCATCGCGGCTACCGCCATTGCGATGCAGAACCAACTTCACGTCTTGCAGCACGTCGGCAGCGTCATAGGGACGTCGGTTTCCGCGCTGTTCCTGCTGGTGATCGGCTTTGCCAACTTGTTTATCCTGAGAGGCGTTTGGGCGGCATTCTCGCGAGCGCGTCGTGGCGAGATGATCTTCGACGAGGACGTTGATGCGTTGCTGGCACGGCGCGGCTTGCTGGCGCGGGTATTTCACCGGACATTCAAGGTCGTCTYACGTTCGTGGCACATGTATCCGATTGGGTTTCTGTTCGGCCTCGGATACGACACGGCCACGGAAATTGCCCTGCTCGGTATTTCTGCAACACAGGCCACTCAAAGCTTGCCGGTCTCAATCCTTGTTTTCCCGGCCCTATTTACAGCCGCCATGTCACTAATGGACACGACGGATAGCGTGCTGATGACGCGTGCCTACGGCTGGGCTCTCGTCAACCCCATCCACAAGCTTTGGTACAACTTGACGATCACGACCACCTCCGGAGTTGTCGCGATATTCATCGGCGGTCTGGAGGGTCTCGGCTTGATCTTGGACAGATACCGTCTGCAGGGCGGTCTATGGGACATCGTGACGATTTTTGACGAAAATCTCGCGAGCTTCGGCCTCGCCATGGTGTTCCTTTTCGTCGCAAGCTGGATCATTTCGACGGCGATCTATCGGGCGAAAGGCTGCGATCAGGCCCAGGTGAATGCGCCCGAGCAGCGGCGCGGCCGAACGCTGACGCACTCGACAGCTCTGCGGAACGCTTTTACTGCTCATGGGGAAAGCCCGACACGACCGCGTCCTCGTTCAGACCTCTGCCAACCGACCACATTCCGGGAGCTTCCGCATGACCGAGACTCAGTCGCCAATCAGCCGCTTTCCCGTCCCGACGCTCTCCGAGATGCCCGATGACATCCGCGAGCGCATTCTCGCCGTGCAGGAGAAGTCCGGCTTCGTTCCCAACGTTTTCCTCGTCCTCGCGCATCGTCCCGACGAGTTCCGGGCCTTCTTCGCCTATCATGATGCGCTCATGGACAAGCCCGGCAACCTCAGCAAGGCAGAGCGCGAGATGATCGTCGTGRCCACCAGCAATCTGAACCACTGCCAATATTGCGTCGTCGCCCATGGAGCGATCCTACGCGTACGGTCAAAAAACCCGTTGATCGCCGACCAAGTGGCAGTCAATTATCGGAAGGCCGACATCACTGAGCRCCAGAAGGCTATGCTCGACTTCGCGGTCATGGTCTCGGCCGAGGCTTACAAGGTGGGCGAGCGCGATTTGGAAACCCTGAGATCGCACGGCTTTACCGAAGAAGATGCCTGGGACATTGCGGCCATATCGGCATTCTTCGGAATGTCGAACCGGCTTGCCAACGTCACGAGCATGCGGCCCAACGACGAGTTCTACGCCTTGGGCCGTTGACTGCTAGTTGCCGTGTCCGAGGCGCATATGCCGTTGGTTCATTAATTTRGCACACTAACGTGTCTGCACTCTTCGTCTTCTCAACAATTACGAAGGGCCGAAGCTGTTGTCGCAAAACTTCCGACTAAGCAAGGCGGCAGCGCCGCGCCTGAGATTCGCAAAGTCGCCAAGGCAGTCAACGGATCGATCGCGATCTTCAGGTCCCTGCAGGATTCGCGATGGCAACCGAGGGGAATGCGTGAGTGAGTTCCGTGGGATGGGTGGGTTGTCCGGATCTCCGATACGCCGCTACAGGGATCGGGGGTGGCGAGCCCTCTGGCTCGATCACGCGCGCTATCTAAGATACAATGGCAAGGGACTGACAGGTCCTAGTTGGTATTTCTGTTGGTAGCAGCTCYGGTTGACCTTCCGTAAGCATCTGAAAGCAAAATAGGATTTTGTTTACTTGGATTCCGCCTCTGGGCACCATCCCCTCTTCTCCCTACACTCCCTTTCGCCGAAGCTTCTACGCTGCAGTCTCTGCAAGCGRCTGAAATTGTTGATGTTTTTCTGTCATATGGCGCATTTGAGCAGGCCCGGAAGCGCTTGGGGCGCATTTGGTCCAACGAGGCGAGGGGATGGTATTTCCGTTGGTATTCGACATCCTGATGGTATCGAAACAGCCAAGGGAGACCTGACGAATGGCCCTCTCCGACGTGAAATGCCGAAACGCCCGCCCTGCTTCCAAACTCGTGAAATTATCTGACGGGGGTGGGCTGCAGCTATGGGTGCAGCCTACGGGCTCTCGCCTCTGGCGGGTCGCCTACCGCTTTGACGGCAAGCAGAAGCTGCTTGCGCTGGGCAGCTATCCCCTTATCTCCCTCGCCGAGGCGCGGGAGGCGCGCGATGATGCTAAGCGGCTCCTGCTGGCCGGCATCGACCCTGGAAAGGAACGCAGCTTGCGGAAGGCCGATTCGGCAAAGGACTCCTTTCGCTCAATCGCGGACGAATATCCCAATCTTCGGGCGCGTTGCATTCGACAGGACTGATGCTTCGCTCAACGACTTGAAAGCCGGCCTGCAGTCGCTATGGGGCGCAGGTTGAAAAGGAGCGATGAGGCACCGCTCCGACTTAAGTCCAAAAGGTAGCGACTGYCTTTACTGCAGTCCCAGCCTTCTCTTAAGTTCCGCATTCTCCTTGCGCAGACGTTCCGCAAGCAGATTCTTCAGCCGTTTGTTTTCTTCTTCGAGCGCGAGGAGATCTTTGAGCTCGTCGCGAGCCGGTGCATTTGCCGAGACCTTTTTCTTCCACTGATAATAGGTCTGCTCCGATGTTCCCGCCTGCTTTACCGCGCTCTTGAGGGTGGCCCCGTCACCRACCAACTTTTCAATCTGGCTAAGCTTCTGAGTTCGCTYCTCTTCTGAATAGACTTTGCGGCCAGGCCGCGTCGACGCCTGGGTTTTATTAACCTCAATTGATGGTACGGCGCCATTTTTGYGGGCAGCAGCCTTCACCTCAGTCTTTGCACTCCGAGGGCGCCGGGCTTTCTTCTTGGTGTCCGTTGTCGCTGCGGCTTTCGTGCCCACTGATTCAGCTTGCTCAGGATCTGCCATGTGTCGCTCCCCTTTTTTCTGTTCAATATGTTCAGCATCAAGGBCAATGACGTTAGAGTCAATAAGAGGACGGTTTGGTGGATCCACTTCCTCAAGCTGCCTTGTTGTTTCGGCGAACGCTTCTGTGAGATCGACATCAGCCCAAATGGAGTGGTCACGTTTTTGAAAGTTGCGCTTCTGTCTCACTTCCACAATGAAAGGTCGGATCTGSCGCCTCATAATTCTGTCCTTGATTGTATGCGAGGTCGAAGGAACCGCTGCCGAAGAGCGCTGTCTCGGCTAGGCAGTTCCAGATTCGGGGCGGAGCTTTAGCGGAAGAGCGCGAGAGCGAGCAAGAGGCTCAAGCGTTTGTGGCCGGACAGTCGACGGCACCGCAATCGCATCGATGCTAACGGCTGCCCGGCCGCACAGAAATAATCGAACGACCGCCTATATAGCGCCGAGGTCGTCAGATCTATCCCATCACCTTGAAAGGTGAGGTCCCCCTCGGGATTGACGGCAGACCTTCGACCGCGCCCGAAGGCGAACCGCTCGACGCATACACAGCTGAGACGCTGAGACGGCTGCGTAGCGCAACAACTTGTTGGCGGCATAGGGCCGCCTTCCACTTATGGCTCAGCTCCGTGAGCGCCGGCGTGACGCGATATGGAATGACAGACCCGCGCTACTGGCCGCTACACCCTTCAGACTGCGCGTCGATACGTCCACAGCTGTGCGGGCGGAATATTGCGGACGACGAAATCGTAGTGCGATACCACGTATCGGTTCGGCATTTTTACAACCGGTGACAACGGCCCATAGGTGATCTGAATAACGGGCCGACCGGCAGGAACGCGGGCTARCAAATTTTCGAGCAAACCAATGCGCTGCTCCATAGGGAAGCTCAGCAAAGGCAACGCACTTACAACACAATCAAATTGCTCCGCGGCGCGCTCCGCTAGAAGTTCACCCAGCGCAAATGCGTCCCCCAAGCGGAAATCCACGCCTTGAAAGCGGCGCGTCAAGCGATCGTAGAAATCCTTGGAATATTCCACCGATACCAGTTGATGCGGCTTTATGCCTCTTTCAAGGATGGCCTTGGTGATGACACCCGTTCCTGCGCCAAGCTCAAGGACTGGCATGCCGGACGCTGGGTTGATCACGCTTGCCATGCGACGTGCGGCATGAACCGACGTGGGTATGACGGCACCAACTCTTTTCCTGTCCTTTTGCCAGCCCTTGAAAAACTCGACCTCCTCTTCAAATTTCCTGCCGAGTCGCTCTTTCAATCGAAAGACCATTTCCACTCCCGTTGTTCGTCGGGTCCATTTGACGCCGCACGTTTGGACAGCTTTTGCGACATTTTCAACCTGGCTGCGACGGCATTCCCATTTCTTCACCGCGCAATCGGCATGAGGGGTCTCTCTGTGGACTATTCGGTGGAGATGGAATAACTGACGAAGGGTGCCGATGGACCCGTCGCAATTCGCCCAGCGAAAGACCGTCAAGCAGCGGCTTGCTGCAACACTACGGCAGCACGTCGCGRCAATGCCACCTGGACGTTGTCGATCAGGCGCGTCTGCCCGAGCCAGGCAGCGACGAGCAGCCGAGCAGGTCGATCCAATGTGATGACTGAGGCAAGGTCACTATCGGCGCGCAGTTCGAGATACTCGACCTCCGAGAAGCCGGCCGCGAGGATCGCCTCTCGGGCGTCAATCAGCGCGCGCTTTACAGTTGCTCCCGAACTCAGGCGATGGGCCGTCTGGACCAGGATATCAGCCAGTCGAGGCGCCCTGTTGCGCTCCGCCAAGGACAGCCGCGCGTTGCGCGACGACATCGCCAGGCCATCGGCCTCGCGCACCGTCGGGCCAGCGATGATCTCGATCGGGATATCGAGATCACGGACAAGTTGTCGCACGACGTGGAGTTGCTGAAAATCCTTCTCACCGAAAAACGCCAGATCGGCCCCACTCTGGAGAAGAAGCTTCGTGACCACCGTCGCCACGCCATCGAAGTGGCCGGGGCGGAACCCGCCGCAAAGCCCCTCGCTCACACCGCCCACCGAAACTGTGGTCGAAAAGCCTTGCGGATAAATGTCGGCGGCATCGGGAGCATAAAGAATGTGAGCGCCGACTGACGCGAGCTTGGCGGCGTCATCATGTTCCGTGCGCGGATAAGCAGCCAGATCATCAGCATTGTTGAACTGCTTGGGATTGACGAACAGCGTCACGATCACCCGATCAGCCTTGGCCAGCGCGGCGCACACGAGACTAAGGTGACCTTCATGCAGGGCGCCCATGGTCGGCACGACGGCGATCTTCAGCCCCTCGCGGCGCCAGGCRGTAACGATGCTACGCAGTTCGGAGACGATCCGGACGATTGCGGTGCTCATGCGGCTTGTCCTCCACTGACTGTTCGCGGCTCATCGCCGAAGACGTGATCGAGTGCCGGGAAGCTGCGTTCGCGTACCTCGTTTGCGTACGTCGCGATCGCTGCCTCGGCAGACTCTGCTAGTTCTGCATAACGCTTGACGAATCTTGGCCGGAAGGCGCCAAACAGGCCCAGCATGTCATCGACAACAAGGATCTGGCCGTCGCAGGAGGCCGAAGCACCGATACCGATCGTGGGAATGGCAACTTCTTGTGTGATGCGCCGAGCAAGAGCTTCCGGTATTTTCTCGAGTACGACGGCGAACGCACCAGCCTCGGCCACCGCCATTGCATCGCGCAAGATCCGTTCGGCACGCTCCCCTCGGCCCTGAACGCGATAACCGCCGAAGGCGTTGACCGCCTGCGGTGTCAAGCCGATGTGGCCCATCACGGGTATGCCACGCGCGGTCAGAAACCGGATTGTCTCCGCGACGCTTTCGCCGCCTTCGACCTTGACCGCTGCCGCCCCGGTTTCTGCCATCACAAGAGCCGCATTGCGGAAAGCCTGCTCGGGGCTTTCCTCGTAGGACCCGAAGGGCATGTCCACAACCATGAGGGCGCTCTGAAGCCCGCGCCGCACCGCCTTGCCATGCAGGATCATCATTTCGAGCGTGACGCCAAGCGTCGAAGGCATGCCGTGCAACACCATGCCGACGCTGTCGCCGACCAGCACAACGTCGCAATGCTCATCGACAAGCTTGGCGATTGGCGTCGTGTATGCCGTCAAACAAACGAGTGGCGTCTTGCCCTTTCGCGCCGCGATGTCCGGCGGGGTCAAGGCCCTCGATTCTGCGGTTGCGCTCACCAGGTATCTCCTTCCCCAGCGTCAGCGGACGGAAGCATGTGCCACATTTTTGTGCAGTTGCGAAGAGAGAATTTGCACCGCACAACGTTTTGCCGGCAACATTAGGTCCGCCGGCCTTCAGAGCTCCACCTTCATTTTCGTCGATGGCCAGGCGAGAAAGCAGATGAGCCAAATCGCTGATTGCTGATCGTGCGCCGCTAGCTCGCCGGCGCGCGTACTGGCCGTTTCGACGAAGGCAGCAAACCTTGCCACGCTCGATCCACAGTTGATCAACGAAGCGGTGAAGGTTCCAATATAATTTTTTAACGCGCACTATCTCGTTTCAAGATCGCGGCTGTAGGCAAGGTTAAAAGCTACCACTGGGAGGTTCCGTTTCGACGTGGACGCGGAAGGTATCGCTGGTCGCAGAGGCTTCAAAAACCAGTCTGCTCAAGGGACCAACGCAAAACGCGCTGTACTCGAGGCCCCAATGCGTAGCAGAATTCATCTAGAACGGCCCGCGCCGAATGCGCACGACCGGAGGCATATCAGCTTATTTTCTGACTGCCACTTATCGATGCCAAGGACTTTGCCCGCTCGTCGACCTGTCGGGAAAGCTTCTTGCCCAAGCTTTTTGGAAAGGCCGATGCCAAGCCCCTTGGGAAGAATAGGAGCACAATCACCATTGCCGCTGCAACCAGCATAAAGCGGCCCTCGGCGAAGTTGTTGATGTTGGCGAGGCCTTCCGAAAGGAAAGTCAGCAAGAACGCGGCAGCTATGGGCCCATAGATGCTGGAGATGCCTCCGACGAGCACCATGCTCAAAATGAGCGACGAGGTCGAGAAGTCGAAGATTTCCGGCGAAGCCACGCGAAGGTAGACTGCATAGAATCCACCGGCTACCCCGGGGAAAAATGCGCTGGCGACTAGGGCTTTCAGTCTCTGCCAGGCGATCGGGATCCCACGCGAGACCGCGTAATCCTCGCTGTCGCGCAGGGCCTTGATGGAAAGCCCGAAGTTGGAGCGAACCAGCCAACGCAAACAGATGGTCGTGATGACCAGAAGGCCAAAGGCGAYGTAGTAATAGCCAAATTTGTAATCGCGCAGAAAATTATAGCCGGGAAGCCAGATGGTCGGAACTCTGACCATACCTTGCGTCCCGCCGGTGATCTGCGACTGGCTAATGACCAGCTGAAGCACAAGCTGGCTGAAGGCGAACGTCACCAGAACGACATAGACGCCTTGGAGCCGGACGACCGGAACGGCGACTACAACGGCRGCGGCCGATGCGGCGAAGCCGCCCAACAGCATGGCAAGCCAGGGATCAAGGCCAAGAAGCTTTGCCGTCAGCCCAGTTGCATAAACCCCGATACCGAAGAATGCGACATGGGCGAAGTTGAAGATGCCGCCATAGCCCAGAGTCACATSCCAGCTTGCCGCGACGACACCGTAGATGAACGCGATGATGAACAGATGGCGTATGTAGGTGTCGTGGACGAATATGGGCACGAGAAGCCCGGCGATCACCAGAGCAACCAGAAGCCATGCCCTGCCGTTTTGAAGGTTGACCATCAGCGCACCACCTTTCCAAGAAGCCCTTGCGGCCGCACCAGAAGGACTACGATCAACAGGAGGAAA
>NZ_MDFL01000184.1 GCF_001854785.1 Mesorhizobium sp. ORS 3428 | reverse complement strand
CAATTGACGGATAATTATTTCCCTTCGCGCTTCCGCCGCGCCAGTTCCTTTATCTGCGCATTGGTGAGCTTCGGCGCGTGAGCGACCTTGCCTAGAGCGGACTCAAAGGCTTCGTCCGATTGGTCAGTTCCAAGTTCCCGCGCGGCTTTGCGAAACTTCTCGACTTGTGATTCCTCCGCCCTTGGGGCGGGCTTCTTGGTCACTGGAAAGCGTCTCCTTTGTCGCTGTCGTCCTCATAAACCAAATCAAAGCTATTTTCGAGGATTTAAAGCCAGAGTTTCCGCTTAGCTTTTGTCCAATTTGAACCCGGAGGGGGCAGGCGATCTATCAATCCCTTAATGATGGGATCCAAAGTCGGCGTATCGCCCCCGCCACCTGATCCTCCACCACTACCACCCTTGCCTACTCCGTCATCGTTTGCCTTGAACGATGCAGATGCGGGTACGACCAAGCGATTGCGGCCGCTCTCGTAAAATCCCGCTTCCTCAGCGGATCGTTCCAAGGCTTGACGGGCCCCGTGACGTCTGTTTGGCCGCTACGCCCCAGGTTTTGATATCGCGCTCGAAAGCAGCCGCAGGCRGCACAACTCCGCCTTTATAATTCTCATATACGAGCTTGTAGAGAGGAACCGTCAGGAAGGCCTCTACCTTGGCCTTGCGCTCTTGAGTTGGGTCGGCGGACATACGTCCGAGCGGTGTCAACTTGAGATCGGGGAAAGCTCGCCGGAGGCCATAGCAAGGCGAATGCGATGGCACAGGAACCAAGCTGCCTCATAGGTGCATTCGAGTATGCGGTGCATCTGGTGAGCGCTAATGCCTTTCTTCGAGGCGCACATAAGGTGGATGGCCTGTAGCCACTTGGTGAGCGGCAGATGGCTTTCCTCGAAGATCGTGCCCATGCGGACGGTGAACTGCGAACGGCAGGCGCTGCACTTGTACAGGCCGTGACGCTCGACGCCGTTCGGGTTCTTCTTGGAAGGCTTGGTGCGAACGCCCTTCAAGGCATAGGTGCGATCAACGCTACCGCACTTCGGGCAAACCGGACCGTTCGGCCACAGTATGGATTCGACATGCTCGAAAGCCTTGGCTTCGTCATGGAATTCGGGGCGGGACAGAACGGACATAGCGATAACGATTGGAATCGTTATCGCAGTTCCATTTGGGTTTGTCAACCAGATAATCGCCGCTGGAAGGCGTCCACAGCGAAAGACCCGTTCGAGGCCTCCTTCGCTTTGCTTGCAGGCATCGCTTACCTGCAGCCCTTCATCGATGGCAACAAGAGGACCGGGCGATTGCTCAGCAACATCCCGCTACTGAAAGCAGGACTGCCTCCTGTCTCCTTCATCGGAGTGGGTAGAGCCGCTTACGGGCTCGGCATGACGACATGGTACGAACTGGCTGATACAAGCTACCTCGGTGAAGCGATCGCGGAAGGCTATGCAATCACAGCGCCGTCCTACCTTGTGGCAACGACCACCAAGAGAGTGCCGCGCTCAGTGGAGATCAGGATGCGACGGCGCCTTGACGACGCCGTCGCGGAGTATCTCAGCGGGGCAGTCGACAGTCCCGATTTGATGCCAAGCGATTTCGCGAGAGACGCATTCAGGGATCTCGAGGGAGAAGACCTGGATGTCACAGTTCAGTCCTTCGCGGACGTCATCGCGTCTATCAATGAGTTGAACTGCGTCGCATACGGTGTCACGCCTGAGCCTTGTCGAAAAATATCGCACGGTGAGACCCGGGGGAGGCCCCACACACGTTGGACCGTAGGCCGCCTGCATAAATCGTAACGGCAACCATTTGATATAACGTGATATTTTTCGGCCAAAGCAATTTTGCATGAAAGATGCATAAATTGACGCCCTTCCAATGAGTCCGCCTCCGTCATCAATCCGAATGAGCAGCCCGCTCAAAATTTCGAGTTGGTAAGGCGATATTGGAAGATGTCCTCGGGGTGATCGGCAGGACGTTCTACTATGGCGTGCGAGCGCGACAATTGCTTTGTGCATCCCGTTCCGCTTGGCGACGTTCATCGCCCAGGCCTTGTGTCACGGCCATTTGCCTACGCGAGTCATCAGCGCTTGGGCAGCCTATAGATGAAGTCCGCATCATGCCCCCCGCACCGGACTCGTCGAGCTTCGGCACCAGTCCCGGGATAGGCCCACCGCCTTGGAGCTTCTGAATCGCTGCGGAATGCTGATCGTCGCGGCATAGGCGAGTGYCACCACGGGGCCGACACCGCGGGGAGGTCGCGCGTCATTTCTGGTGATCATGAGCACTTTTTTGTGCAGGCGCAGCTTCTGTCGGGCGGGCAGCAGCCTCCATGATCTCTTCGAGATCGGGCAGGCCTTCGACGGGCTCGCAAATCCGCTCCTGCGCAAGTCGAATACCCATCTGCCCGGTTCGCTGCCCCAGAGGTGCAACTCGCCGCAGCGGCCGGCCTACGGCCTCTATGCCGAGCAGCTTTTCTGGCGCGCCCTTCGCCGCGCCGCGTGGCACCAACCAGCGTTCCTGGCTCTGCCGCATCCGGCCTAGCTTTCGGCACACCGGCCGCTTCAAGGCACTATGCGCTTGGGAAGACCGCGCCCAATCTCGGCGACCATGAGCTGGCGCTCGGCCAGCGTCGCTGAACCCTCCAATGCCGAGCGAGCTTTCAAGTCGCAAGTCCGACAAAAGTGTGACGTAACGAACAGGCGGAATCGCGCATGAAAGCCGACATATTGAACTGAAACCGCTTGTTTGAGCTGGCACAACTTTTGCGCCTTGAACTGCAACGTCCACCCCGGAACGGAGCCGTTCATGTCTTTACCGACGATCTCGCTTGAGAGTTTGGTCAGCACTAAATCATTCGACCAGTTGCTGACGATCGCGAAATCCGCCGGTTGCGCATCTTCATCCTGCGGCTCGTCCGCAAAGCCGGACGAGATGGACTCCGCTGTCTGGGAGAAGATCAAGGACCATCCATGCTTTTCCGAAGAGGCGCACCACTATTTCGCGCGCATGCATGTGGCGGTCGCGCCAGCCTGCAACATCCAGTGCAACTACTGCAATCGCAAATATGACTGCGCCAATGAAAGCCGRCCCGGGGTCGTGTCGGAAAAGCTGACCCCAGAACAGGCGCGACGCAAGGTGATCGCGGTCGCCAACGAAGTGCCCCAGCTTTCCGTCCTCGGGATCGCCGGGCCGGGCGACGCCTGTTACGACTGGAAGAAGACAAAGGCAACTTTCGAACGCGTCGCCAGAGAAATCCGCGACATCAAGCTGTGCATCTCCACCAACGGTCTCGCGTTGCCGGATCATGTTGCCGAACTTGCTGACATGAATGTCGATCATGTGACAATCACCATCAACATGGTTGACCCCGAAATCGGCGCAAAGATCTATCCTTGGATCTTTTACAACCATCGCCGCCACACCGGCATCGACGCTGCCAGGATCCTGCACAAGCGGCAGATGTTGGGCCTGGAGATGCTGACCGCGCGCGGCATTCTCACCAAGATCAATTCGGTGATGATCCCCAGCGTCAACGACGAACATCTGATTGAGGTCAATAAATGGGTAAAGGAGCGCGGCGCGTTCCTGCACAATGTCATGCCACTGATTTCCGACCCGGCGCACGGTACGCATTTCGGCCTAACCGGGCAGCGCGGCCCAACGGCGTTTGAGCTGAAGACGCTTCAGGATCGGCTTGAAGGTGGCGTCAAGCTGATGCGCCATTGCCGGCAGTGCCGGGCCGACGCTGTCGGCCTGCTTGGCGAGGATCGTGGCCAGGAGTTCACGATCGACCAGATTTCCGACGACATCACCTACGACGCCAGCAAACGCGAGGCCTATCGGGAGGTGGTCGCGCGCGAGCGCGGCGATCACGTGGCAGMCAAAAGCCAAGCGGTCGCGACCGTCAAGGCAACGGATTCCGGCAAATCGCTCCACATCGCTGTGGCGACCAAAGGCGGCGGCCGGATCAACGAACATTTCGGCCATTCGGAGGAATTCCAGGTTTATGAGGTCTCTCACAGGGGGATCAGCTTCATCGGGCATCGCAAGGTCGAGCAGTATTGCCTCGGCGGCCGAGGCGCGGACGCCACCCTCGACGGCGTCATAGCTATGCTCAAAGGCATCGATATCGTGCTGTGCGCCAAGATCGGAGATTGCCCCAAGGATCAGCTCGCGGAAGCTGGAATCCGGGCAATGGATGTTTATGGCTACGACTACATCGAGACCGCTATCAGCGCGCTTTACGCCGCCGAGTTTGGGAGCGAACCACTGGCGGCGACGGCTTGAGCGTCTCGTCCCAACCGAATCAGGAGTTGAGAAATGGCCTTCAAGATCATCGCCTCGCAATGCACGCAATGCGGTGCATGCGAGTTCGAATGTCCATCGAGTGCGATCAAATTCAAGGGCGAGACCTACGTGATCGATCCGGAGCAGTGCACCGAATGCAAGGAGGCCTTCGATACCCAGCAATGCGCCTCGGTATGCCCGGTGTCGGGAACCTGCATTCCCGCCTAACCCTCCAATCGGGTTAGCGACGCGGTCGGGGTCGCTTCTGGAGCACGCCATGACCTCCGTAACGAACTGCAGCCGTAGAAAGGAGAAGGGGATGGGCCTCGGACGCGAACAGGAGGTCGAGATCCGCGAGCCTCCACGATTTATGCCGGGCGAGCGGGTCCGTGCCACACGCCACATAAAGAATGACGGCACCTATCCAGGTCGCGAGATAGGCGCAAACCTCGTGCGGAAGGGCGATGAAGGCTATGTGCGCGACATCGGCACCTTCCTCCAGCAGTTCTACATCTATGCGGTCGAATGGTTCGATCGCGGCACCGTCGTTGGCATGCGCTCCCACGAAATGATCAGCCTCGACAAACCCAGGGATTTTTGTGCCGAAATCACGTGTGGTCACTAACAAGGGAATAGGCCGATGAAGGTTATGATCCGCAAGACCGACGCCGGCCTATCGGCGTATGTGCCCAAGAAGGATCTCGAAGAGCCGATCATCGGCGTCGAGAATGAAGAGCTGTGGGGAGGGTCTATAACGCTCAGGAACGRCTGGCGGCTCGTTCTGCCCGACCTTCCGCGAGATACACCTTTGCCGATCACCGTCGAGGCAAGAAAGATTTCCGATGAGGATTGATGCCGCAGGTCGGCAAGCTGAGAGCGTCAAAGGGAAACGAGCATGAATAGGATCCTGTCCTTGGGCCATCTCATGATCAACCGGGACAGTCATGCCGCAAAGCAGCTTAAACTGCTGAAGAAGGCTCTCTGCGCCGATGAGATCATCCCGTATCTGGGTCCCGACCTGCTTCGACTTAGGTACGGGGAACCACCGGTACCGCACACGCCGCAAGCGGTTGCCGCAGCATTCGACGCGCGAGCGCCCGCTCCTTCCAAGATTCGCACCAATATGTGGTCGGTCGCTCAATTCATCGAGCAGCGCCGGCATCGGCGGACGCTCCAAGCCTGGATGGCTGAGATATTCGCGGGGCCGGTGGCGCCGACCGTTTTCCATGCCTGGCTCGCGACACTTCCGCTCTCGCTGATCGTCGATAGCTGGTACGATGGCGCCATGCGYGCGGCCCTCATAGACACCGGCCGCACTGATGTCGTCGAAATTCAAGGCGTCACGCGGGCGCACCCAATTGGCGACGTTTGGACGAAAACCTACGATTTGTCTGGAACGGAACTCCAACCAGACTCGGCGGCAACGACGGTCCTCTATACGCCGCACGGCAGCATCAAGCCGGCCGCAAACTTCCTTATCGCAGATTCGGATTACGTCGAAGCCCTAACCGAAATCGATATCCARACTCCTATCCCTCGAGCCGTGAAGGAACGGCGCACCAAGCGCGGCTTCTTTTTCTTCGGCTGCCGGTTCGATGACCAGRTGCTGCGCACCTACGCCAGACAGGTCATCAAGCGCTCAAGCGGCCCGCATTTCGCGGCTATTGATTCGGCAACGCTGACCAAAAACGAACGCCGCTTCCTTGCAGCAAACGCAATCACGGTCATAGACATGCCGGCAGGCGAAGCCGCGGCTCAACTGGTTGGGACAGGCGTCTAGCAGATGATAGCCAGCCTTGCATGTGATGGGCAYTTGACGGGGGAGTCGTGCGCCTCAAGGCCCTCCAAACGGCCCAATATCACTGGAATGCACCTCCGAACAGCAAGGCTATCCGCGGCGTGACGAAGCCCGGGAATTCGCTCGCGAATGGAGAAGGAGCCGGTTCGGTCCAGGGCTTGAGCACGATCGCCCGCATTACCCGGATGAATTTGCGGCACCCGTGGCTGGTCACCGTGGCTATCGGCTCGACACTCGTTGCGGCATCGCTCCAATTGCTCATCCCCGAGCTCCTCGGCCAGGCCATCGACCAGACCCAGACAGCCATCGGCGGGGGTGTCAGCGGAGCGGCAGCGCAAGAGGGACTGCGGACCTCGGCGCTCCTGCTGCTTGCCACTAGCGTGCTGCGCGGCCTCTTCACGCTGGCTCAGAACTATCTTGCCGAAGCGGTCGGACATCAGGTCGCATATGAACTGCGGGTCGCTTTTTATGAGAAGATCCAGCGGCTCAGCTTTTCTTTTCACGACCAGGCGCATTCAGCCGATCTGATCACGATCGGCATGCTCGATCTGGAAGGCGTGCGTATATACTTCTCTGCCGCTCTGGTTCGCACCGTGCTGCTCGTCATGTTGATCGGGGTCGGCGCCCACATGCTGATCTCCATCAACCTGGTTCTTGGTCTCCTCGCGCTGAGCTTTGTGCCGTTCGYCGGATGGTGCTCATCGCTCACACAGATCAAGCTGCGCGCCACCTGGCTTGACCTGCAGGAGCGGCTTTGCGTCCTCAGCCGTGTAATGGAAGAAAATCTCACCGGCATGCGGGTTGTCCGCGCGTTTGCAGCGCAGGCCCACGAGATGCTGAAGTTCGACCGCGCATCGAAGAGTGCGCTTGGCCTGATGCACGAACGGGCCGAGATTTACGTGCGCAATATTTCCGCGATGAATTTCTCGTTCTTTTTCGCCATGGGGTTGGTTCTGTGGATCGGCGGCAACAAAGTCATCGCAGGCGAAATCAGCGTCGGAAAACTTGCCACCTTCCTTTCCTTTATGACCATCCTCCAGATGCCGGTTCGCCAGATAGGCTTGATAGTCGATGGCTTTGCCCGAGCCTCGACATGCGGTTCGCGCCTGTTCGGGTTACTCGACCTGGATATCGCGCTCAAGGACGCAGCAGACGCCAAACCGCTCGAAATCAGCGAGGGCACCTTGCGGTTCGAGGATGTTTCATTCGCCTATCCGGACGACGAGAACCGCCCAATTCTGAAGAATATCAGTTTTGAAGCCCGCAAGGGCGAAACCATTGCAATTGTCGGCCCGCCCGRCTCGGGCAAGTCGACGATAGCTCATCTGATCCCTCGTTTTTACGACGTCGCCAGCGGCGTCATCACGCTTGAYGGCCAGGATATCCGCGAGGTCACCCTGGCGACGCTTCGCAGAGCCGTCGCGGTCGTGCAGCAGGATGCATTCATTTTCACCACGACGATCGAAAACAACATCGCCTATGGCGATCCCTGGGCCAACGCACAGCGGATCGAGCGCGCGAGCGAGTCGGCTCAGCTTCACGACTACGTTCTCCGGCTGCCAGCCGCTTACAAGACAGTGGTGCGTGAGCGCGGCGTATCCCTGTCGGGCGGCCAGCGTCAGCGCCTGGCGATCGCTCGCACGATGATGCTGCGCCCGTCGGTCATCATATTCGACGACTCGACTGCCGCGATTGATGCCGCCACAGAACAGCGCATTCGCTCCGCGATGCGGCACTTTGCCAAGGACCGCGTGACCATCATCATCGGCCACCGGCTGAGTTCGCTCATGGATGCCGATGCAATCCTGTTTATCGAGAAYGGCGAGATTATCGAGCGTGGCACTCATGAGGACCTTCTGGCGAAGGGCGGACGCTACAAGGCCCTCTACGATCTCCAAGCGCGCGCTTTTGATGACATGCCAACCAAGAGGGGGTGAGCTGATGCTCCACGGTAGCGAAGTCGAGGCGGAGCGCGACGATGCCCGCGACGACCGGCGTCCGCCCCATGCGGTCGTCGGTTCGCATCGCATCGAAGAGGAGATGTTCGGGCAGGCGTTTGACAAGAATATTGTCCGACGCATTTGGGGGTTCATGCGGCCCTACCGCACCAATTTGATAGTCTCGGTTGCCGCGATGTTGATCCTCACCGGCACGCAGCTTCTCGTCCCGCTGATCATCCRCTTTGCCATCAACCACGGCATGCAGCCTGGWAGTGGCGATCGTTCGGCCCTGCTCGCAGCCGCCTGCGCCTTCTTTTTCACCATCTCGGTCAATTTCGGCGCCAGCTACACGCAAGAGATCGTGATCTACAAAATGGCGGAGAAAGTTCTGTTCGATATTCGGCGCGCCACGTTCGGCCATCTGCAGGAAGTGGCGCTTTCCTTTATGGACAAGACAGAGGTGGGACGGCTGATGTCGCGTCTGCAGGGCGACGTCAATTCCATGCAGGAATTCCTCGAAACCTCGGTGTTTTGCCTGGGCGACATCATTCTTGTCTTTGGCATCGTCTTCGTCATGCTGTGGCTCGATGTTCGCTTGGGGATCCTTACGTTTTCACTGGTGCCTGTTCTCTTCATCGTGCGCATCTTCTGGCTGCCGCGCGGCCGCGGCGCCTTCATGGCTRCCAATGAGGCCAATTCGGTTTCCAACGGCGCGCTGGCCGAAGCCATTCATGGCGTTAGGGCAGTGCAGTCCATGGACCGGCAGCAGGTCAATTTGACGCTTTATGACGACAAAGCCCGTGCCAATCTCAAGACACATCTGACCGCCGCCAAATACGCCCAGATCATGGTGCCGATCGTCGATAGCCTGACGGGCGTTGCCATGGCTGTCGTCATCGTCGTCGGCGGCTCAATGGTCATGAGTGATCGCATCGATGTGGGTGTGATGGTCGCGTTCCTCTTCTACATCCAGCGCTTCTTCGATCCGATCCGCTCCCTCACCTTGCAATATTCGATCATGCAAAGGGCGATGGCGTCGGGAAAGCGACTGACCGACGTTCTTGACGTCAAGATCGAGGTCCAGGACAAACCGAATGCCACGGTGCTTTCGCCCGAGATGGACGGCTCGATCGAGTTCAGGAACGTTACTTTCGGATACGATCCCAAGCATCCGGTATTGAAGAACGTGTCGTTTCGGGTCAATCCCGGCGAAACCGTCGCCCTGGTGGGGCCGACCGGTTCAGGTAAATCGAGTGCAATGGCCCTCGTCCACCGCTTTTATGATGTCCAGGAGGGCCAGGTGCTGGTCGGCGGGTGTGATGTGCGCGATCTCACCCAGAAATCACTTGGCCGTCAGATCGCCATGGTGCTTCAGGAGCCGTTCCTTTTTACCGGCACGATTTTCGAGAACATCCGCTACCACAAGGCTGAAGCCACGCGGGAAGAGGTTATCGAGGCCGCTATGGCGGTCGGCGCGCACAGCTTCATTGTGCGCCTTCCTGGTGGATACGATGCCGATCTATGTGAAGGTGGCGGCAATCTCTCGCTGGGCCAGCGCCAGCTTATCAGCTTTGCCCGTGCGCTTGTCGCAAACACCAAGATTCTGGTACTCGACGAAGCAACCGCCAATATCGATAGCTATACGGAAATGCTGATTCAGAAGGCTATGGTCAGGCTCCTCGAAGGCCRCACTGGCCTCGTCATCGCCCATCGCCTTGCCACAGTCCGAGGTGCCGACCGTCTTATCGTTCTTCAGAATGGCAAAGTCGCCGAATCCGGCAAGYACGACCAGTTGATCGAAATGGGCGGTCTCTATTCCAAACTCTACAGGCTCAACCACGCCTCGTTCGACGACACGCCCGATGAGCAACTCGACACCTCCCAAGCAGCGGGCTACAGATCTGAGGCGCGAAGTTCTGAGGAGCCGGCGCATTGGTGCAAGCGCTTTGCCGAACGGTGATAGTCGACGCGTCGCCGGCTTTGCCCAAGCAGATCGAGCGCCTGTGYGATGTCGAGATCGCCATCACCCATGACGGGCATTTGATTTTCCCGAAAAAGGCTCGCGACGGGTCCCGTGCTTCTTGTCCAAGCCTCGCGGCGTCTCAGAAAAGCACGCCTCATAGACCTGCTGAAGCCCGACGAGGATCGCTTATTCATTGGTGTAGCATAGATCGTCGAAATCTGACCGGGCGTTAGCCTCATGGACGAAGCCGAGAAACGCTACGCGCTTGGCGCATAGCTGGCCCAAGATCTGCTCCATCGTCTTGAGCAAACGGGGGSTTCCGGCGCCGCCTTATCTTGAGCCAAGTTATTGGTTTCCGGTTTCGCTCAAGTCCTGTCGAAATGAGGCCGGAGCGGCATATCGTCATGTACGCTCACGGTTTGCCGTTCGATCTTGTGGTGAATTTTGGGCGGGCAGTCGCCACAGTGCAGGGCTTCAAGGCGCGCAATGATTTCGGCGTCATCTTGGGTCTGCCTCTTGTTGTGGCGAACATACTCGACCCAAGTTGGYACATGATAACACTCGGTCCACAGTTCGGGCTTTTCCAGGTCACGCAGCAGCGCCCATTGCCTGGCGCCATCTCGCAGTCGCGCTTTTCGCCATGATGTCATCACATTGAGAAATTCTGGAACGTCTTTCTGGTGAATACGATAATCGACCATTATCATGATCGGACCGCTTCGTGGTCGCAGGTCAAGCTGCAGGGTTGGTTCGCAAAACGTGTTGGTCGGATCGAGTTTGAGCGTTTCAAGATCCGGAAGACGAAAAATAACGCCGAGCAGTCCGCCAAGTACAAGAACCAAGCTTGCGATGAGCAAGGTTCCCGAAAYGCCTTGCAGATCCGCTAACTGGCCCCAGAGCCAGCTTCCCGCTGCCATGCCGCCATATGCGGCCGTCTGATAGAGAGAGAGGGCTCGTCCCACCACCCACCGAGGCGCCGAAAGCTGAACCGTGACGTTAAACAGCGTGAATGACTGGACCCATGCCGCACCGGCTGGCATGACGAGGAGGCAGCTCAGCCAAAYGTGCTCGCTCCACGACACAAGCAAGCAGCTGATCGCCAGTGTAAAGAACGCACCGCGGACGACCCCTTCGTTGGAGAGAATTTCGCGGGCGCGTCCGATGAGGAGCGCGCCACAAATCGCTCCCAGACCGAAAAAGCCAAGCATCACTCCGTAGGTGACCGCAGTGCCCTTAACCTGTTCGCGAACAACCAACGGCAGGAGAGCCAAAATGACGACTGCGGCGAGGCCGAAAATGAAACTCCGGCACATCAGTTTGAGAAGGTTTGGCGACATAAGCACATAGCGGAATCCTGCCGCCATCGCGCTTCCGAAAGCCTCCCGCGGCAGCGCTCGTCGCGCCGGTACAGTTTTCCAGCGTAACAGCGCGGCGATCAGGGCGACATAGCAAAATACATTGAAGAGAAACGCGAAGGCCGYCCCGGCGGTCGCCACGATTATGCCACCAATCGCCGGTCCGATGCTGCGCATGAGATTGTAGCTCATGCCGTTGAGCGCAACTGCGCTTGGGAGGTCTTCGCGAGGCAGGATGTCTCCCATCGAGGCTTGCCACGACGGATCGTGCAATGCCCAACCACAGCCGATCAGGAACGTGAGACCCAGAAGGGTCCCGGGTGTGATTTCCCCTGTGTAGGTCAAGAGCGCCAGGGACGCTGATAMGCAAACCATCAGCAGTTGCGCCATTAGCATGATCCGGCGACGGTCAAAGTTATCCGCAAGCGCTCCGGCTGCGAGCGAGAAGATCATGTAGGGCAAGGTGGTCGATGCCTGTACGAGCGCCACCATTCCATGGGAGCTGGCTATACTCGTCATCAGCCACGCAGCCGCCACACCTTCGACTAGCGTCCCAAGATTCGAAACAAGGGCCGCCGACCACAGAGAACGGAATGTCTTGTGCTGAAAGGGTACGAGTGGAGATGTTCTCTTCGCCATTGTGGGAAACTTCGGAATCGACCGCGGGGCTGGCTCTCTTCAGCTCACTCAACCATGGCCTCGCGGCTCAAGCCAAGCCGCCACAACTATCTGCCTGCTAACCCAGGTAGATAGTTGTGGGCAGACGCTAAAGGGATAGCGAGGTCCGGCGTTATCATCCGCTGGCGAGTTCTTCAGGCGCACTGAACTCAATCGAGATGCAGCAGTTTTTCAATTTCAAGAAGAGTTCCCGAGTTCCCCGACGGCAAGATGCGACATTTAATCCGATACTGCACCGCCTTGCAGCTTCGGACRCTCAAGCGTTCCTCGCGCGCAGGCCTGAGTTTGGCCCGCTTGCGAACACTGGCGCGACCCGGTGTCACTTGCTCGTCGAGGGACTTTTACGATAAAGCTCCGCGTGAACCGGAAGCGCCAGGATTTCCGAGCGGCGACTTCATTCTTTTATTCGTTTCTCATCAGGAAGGAACTATGAGGCGGCAAACGCGACCATTCATAGTGGAAGTCAAACAGAAGCGCCGTTATCAAAAAACCGCCCGTTCCATCTGGGGCGATTTCGACATCGCCGCGGCGATGGGCGAAACTTCAGAGGAACTCCAGAAGATTCAACCGTCAAATCGTCAGCTTATTGACTCTACTGTCGTGGCCATTGATGCTGAACCTTTGCACAAACCGCAAATGGAGAATTTCATGGCAAATCGCCTGGAAACCGAAACAGCAGTAATTCCWACCGAACCTGCGGCCGAAGCGGAGACGTCAAAATTGAGGGCGAGAACACCGCGGTCGAAGAAGCCAAAGGCCGAGCCGATTGCGCCTGGCCGCAAGAACGGCGCCAAGTCGACATCCGCGACCACTGAAGCACCGCCATCGGCACGGACAGGCCRCAAGGTCTACTCCGCAAAGGAGCGCGGCCAGAAGCTCGCTCAGATCGAGACGTTGATAGGCGGCGGCGCCACTCTCAAGGGCGCGGTGAAGCAGGCCGGCATCTCGGAACAGACATATTATCTTTGGAAGAAAGCGGCGACGCCTGCAGCGGACAGCGACGAGCTGAAGGATCTCGTCGCGCTCGAGGAAGAAAACAAGCGGCTGCGGAGCCTGCTTGCGGATCGTCTGCGCAAGGAAAATGYGGAACTGAAGAAAAGGCTTGGGCTGGATTAATCCAGCCTGAGCTTGCGGCTTCCCATATCGGCGCGCGCTGCCAGGCGATGTCGTGCTGCCTTTTGCTGCGTTGCGGTGAACGACYGGATTGGGCGACTAGGTTCACCGTTCATCGGCGGCGGCCAGAACGAACGACATTGTCGAAGCGGCCAATTTTGCGGCAGTAGACCGGTGACRATCCAGTTCCTCCCGAGGATGAATTGCCGCCTTTTCCTCTTGAAGCGTCATCGGGCTGACAACACATTCTGCAATGGTCGGCGGGAGGCTCGCCTCGCAAGTTGGCTGTTCAGCAGGTCGGGAGGAAGGAAATGAAGGCGCAGGCCTTCGGTAGTCCTATTTTCGTGAAGTGTGCCGCTTATGTCGTGCAAGAGATTACGAACCTCGAGGACGCCATCGATTTTCTCGATGAGTGGCCCGAAGATCGCAGGGACCTGATCCACGAGACTGCCCTTAAAGCATGCTGTGACGCTTATGATGGGAACAAGCCCTTAAGCGCAGCCCGCGCTGCCTTTTACGGCTTTGCGAAACGGGCCGCCATATTGGAAGATCCAACCTCGGCGATGCAGTGGATTGCCGCCTGCAAGACGGGCGGTGGCAAACGGTCTGTGTGAACAGCGACGTTGAGCGAGGGGGCTGGAACGCGGGGCAATGTGGTCCCGTGAAGGATTGCGTCCCAGAAAACCAGTTCAAATCATCGTCCGGAAACGGCATCCGACCTAGGCAGGCATAGCGATGCCAATCCCCCGTAGACCGCGCGCTGCAAGGCTATCGTCTGGCAGCGGGCTAGTTGCTGGTAAACGCTGCGGGCAACTCCTTCGAGCCGCCCTACGCACGGATTCCTGGTCAGGCAAATCGGGTCATGATTTCAGAATGAATCATCACTGCAGTGTACAGAGACGCTTCCAATGGCAAATCCCCAAACGCGAGCTGGCAAAGAAGATAGTTGG
>NZ_MDFL01000183.1 GCF_001854785.1 Mesorhizobium sp. ORS 3428 | reverse complement strand
CATTTTGARCATCGTTCAAAGTCGCGCCTCCCGTTTGCCGAGATAGGCTTCGATCACCTGCGGATTTCGCACCACCTCTTCCGGCTTGCCCGAAGCGATGATGGCGCCGTGGTTGAGGATCATCAGGTGATCGGAAACCTTAAGGAGGAGAGGCAAGACATGTTCGATCAGAACCACTGTGATGCCCCGCTCGTGCACTGTGCGGATGAGAGCGGAAAGGTCGCTCACTTCGGGTTTGGTCAGGCCGGCGGCGGGCTCATCCAGAAGCAGCACCTTGGGTCGACCGGCGATTGCCGAGGCGATCATCAATTGCTTGCGCTCGAAGACCGAGAGATCGGCCGCAGCTTTCGCGCGCCGCTCGCGTGCCAACGAGACGTCATCGAGCGCCTGCTCGGCCGCATCGCTAGCCGCTTTCGAAGTCATCTGGCCGCAATAGACGGCGCTGGCGTAGACATTCTCGCGCGCGCTGAGCGTGGCAAACTCCGCGTCCTTCTGGAACGTGCGAACCACGCCTGCGCGGCTGATTTGATGTGGTTTCAGCCGGTGGATGGGCTCTCCCGACAGAAAAACCTCCCCCGCGCTGGGCGAAAACGGAATGCCGGTGATAACGTTGAAAAGCGTGCTCTTGCCGCTGCCGTTTGGACCGGCAACACCGAAGATCTCGCCTTTGCGAACCTCGAATGATACATTGTCGACGGCGACCAGGGCGCCGAAGCGTCGGGTCACTTCGCGAAYCTCGAGCAGCGGCGGGTTGTCAGTTCGTTCGATCATTGTGCTTGTCTCTGCACATCGAGAGAAAAGGGTGGCCACGCGCCATCAAACGCATGGCCACCAGGCTTGGGAGTGCTACTGCTTCATCCAAGGGGGCGTGCGGAACTCGCCGTCGGCATACTGACCCGGGTAGAACAAGACCCGCTGTCCGTCCCAGATCTGGAAGAACTGAATTGGCAGCGCCTCGTCTCCCTGAACGGCAAGGTGCGTCTTTGGATCAAAGGAGAGGACGCCACTGACGATCTTCTTGTTGGTCTCGCCAAGCGCTTTGCCGATTTCGAGCCTCTTGGTGGGATCGCCGACCTTCTTCAGCGCGTCCGCATAGGCATAAATTTCCTCATAGAGCAGCGGCCCATAGGCACCTGGCTCGTTGCCATACTTGCTTTTGTACTTGGCAATGACCTCGGCGGCGCGAGGGTTCTTGGGCGTAATCAGCGAGCCGCCGAGCAGGTTATAAACAATTCCGGTCGCCTTTTTGCCAGAGAGGTTCAGGAATTCCGGCACTGACGGTGCATACTGGATGAAGACCAGGCTGTCCGTCGGCTGCTCGAGAAACTGCGTCAGGAATTTTGCAGCGTTACCGGGCTGGTAGTCAGTGTTTATGATGAGCGCCGGATTTTCCTGGCGGACCTTGGCAAGGAAGGTTCRCCAATCCGAGATTTCGCCGAACGGCAGGAGGTCGGCAGACGTCACGGTCCAGTTCGCCTCCTGAAAGCTCTTCTTCAAACCCTCCATGATGCTCTTCGAATAGGGATTGTCGGACGAGATGAGCGCCACTTTCGTATTCGACAGCTTCAATTTCYCGCTGGTCTGAAGCCCCTTCAGAACAGGCACCATGGCCGTGTTGTAGGCATCGTATGAAGGCGTGAGTGACCATACGGTCGGGAATTTGTCCGGGTCGGGCGCGATGATGTCATGCGTCTGGGCGGAGTTTGCGGCGATCAGGTAGGGCATATCCTGTTCCGCCATCGTCTGAATCTCGAAGTTGCTGCCGCTGGCGTAGCCGGTGACGACAGCATTCAGATCGGGATCGCCGACGAGCCGCTCGACGGCACTCGTTACGGCATCGGCCGTCTGGTTCTGCGTGTCGCCAACCACGACCTCGAGCTTGTAGCCGGCCACTCCGCCCGCGGCGTTGATTTCGTCGACGGCAAGCTTTGCGCCGTTGACCATTTCATTGCCGTCGGCGGCGGTCCCTCCTGTCAAAGGCGCCAAGACGCCGATTTTGGCAACCTTGTCCTCTGCATGGGCCGGCAGGGCCAGCATCAGGGCTGCGAACGCAGCGCTAGTCCAGAATTTCGCGTATCTCATCTCCGTGTTCCCTTTTTTGGCTTGAGTTATTGCTTCACTCCGCACCAATCGATGATCGAGGCGGTAAGCGTTTTGGTCGTCTCTTCCAGCGAGGCGATGTCGACGTACTCATCGACGCCGTGGAAGCCGTCGCCGGTCGCTCCACAGATGACCGAGTCGACCCCGGCGCCGGCGTAATGGGCGCCGTCAACGACGGCTATCATTCCCGAAATCTTCGGCTTGCCTCCCAGTTGCGCGCGGCGGCTCATGAGCGACTGCACGATCGGGTGGTCGGGCGAAGTGTCCATCGGCGGGAAATGCAGACCTCCCAATTCCCACTCGACCWTGATCGGGTTCTCGCGCAGCCAAAGGTCCTGCTGGCCGAAATGATGCACGAACTCCTCGAACTCGTGGCGGATGAATTCCTTGGTCTGGTTGGGCAGGAATTTGTAGTCGAGGTCGATCACCGCAACGTCCGGAATAATGGCCGGGTTGGTCATGATCAGCGGCAGACCGTCCGGTCCTAGCCCCGCGCCAGCGCRCATTGCCCCGACATTGATCGTGTTCATGCCCGGAGGGAGCAGCGGATGCTGACGGTTACGGCAGCGCGAGCTCTCGAAATCCTTCAGAGCGTTCAGGAACCGTGCGGCAATGTCGATGGCGTTCACAGCTGGCCGAAGCCGATCCGGTCCGTCCCGCTGTGGCCAGAGCTCATTGTAGCGCCAGGCCGAGTGGCCTTGCCGGCCGGTAATCGTGACACGGATCCATTCGAGCCCACCTTCGCAGACGAGGATCTCACCCCAACTCGGCTCCGTTATAATAGCGGTTTTGGCAAGATGGCCGCGCTTGACGGCATCGATTGCGCCGAAGCCGCCAGCCTCCTCATCCACCACGGAATRGATCGCGAGGCGTCCGCTAAGCTCGATGCCGGCCTTGCGGATCCCACGCACGGCAGCTATCGCCGCGGCCACGCCGCTCTTCATGTCGACGGCGCCGCGCCCATAGAGCCGGCCGTTCTTGATCTCGCCGCCGAACGGATCGACGCTCCAGGCGCTCCTCTCGCCAACCGGCACCACATCGATGTGGCCGCATAAAAGCAGACTGCGCTCTTCTGAGCCCGGCCAATGGCCGATGACATTCGGCCGATCTGGAAAGACATCCCATCGGTCGATCGACATGCCGATTGACGTCAGCTCCGATTCGACCAGATCCTGGACGGCGCTCTCCTTGTTCTGCTCCGGGTCCTTCACGAACTTCGGGTTCACCGAGGGGATGCGAACAAGGTTCTGAGTAAGCTCTGTGACGTATCCACGCTCCTCATCAATAGCCTTCCAGGCAGCTTTCATCGCAGCTTCTGYGTTGGCCAGTTCGCTTGAAGACTTCATGACGGTGCTCCCTTCTTCATTGGACTCGCTGATTACCTGACCCCGCACCAGTCGATGATTGATGCGGCCAGGGTCTTGGTCGTCTCTTGCAGCGAGGCGATGTCCACGTATTCGTCGAGGCCGTGGAAACCGTCGCCCGATGGGCCACAGATGACCGCATCGACGCCTGCCCCGGCGTAGTGGGCGCAATCGGCGACAAAGACGACGCCGGAGATCTTCGGCTTTCCRCCCAGTTGGGTGCGGCGATTGACGAGCGACTGTACGATCGGATGATCGGGCGAGGTGTCCATCGGCGGGAAATGCAAGCCGCCGAGTTCCCATTCAACCTTGATCGGGTTCTCTCGCAGCCATAGGTCCTGCTGGCAGAAATGGTCGACGAATTCCTCGAACTCGCGGCGGATGAATTCTTTCGTCTGGTTGGKCAGGAACTTGTAGTCGAGGTCGATGACGGCCACGTCCGGAATGATGGCGGGATTGGTCATGATCAGCGGCAGGCCATCTGGTCCAAGCCCGGAACCAGCGCGCATTGCACCGACGTTGATCGTGTTCATGCCCGGAGGGAGCAGCGGATGCTGGCGATTGCGACAGCGCGAACTCTCGAAGTTCCTAAGCGCATCCAGGAACCGTGCGGCGATGTCGATGGCGTTCACGGCCGGCCGCAACCGGTCGGGTCCGTCCCGCTGTGGCCAGAGCTCATTGTAACGCCAGGCCGAATGGCCTTGTCGGCCGATGATGGTGATGCGGATCCACTCCAGGCCGCCTTCGCAAACCTGGATCTCGCCCCAGCTCGGCTCCGTGATGATGGCAGCYTTGGCAAGATGCCCGCGCCTGACCGCATCGATAGCGCCGAAACCGCCAGCCTCCTCATCGACAACGGAATGAATCGCGACGCGCCCATTGAGCTCGATACCGGCCTTGCGAATGCCACGAACCGCGGCGATTGCCGCAGCCACGCCGCTCTTCATGTCAACGGCGCCACGCCCATAGAGCCTGCCGTTCTTGATCTCGCCGCCGAAGGGATCGACAGTCCAGGTTTCGCGCTCGCCGATCGGCACGGTGTCGATATGACCGCATAGAAGCAGGCTGYGATCTTCCGAGCCCTTGGTCTGCCCGATCACGTTTGGCCGATCTGGAAAGACGTCCCAGCGGTCGATCGCCATACCGATCGAGGCCAGCTCCGTTTCAACCATATCCTGGAGCGCTGCCTCCTTGTTCTGATCCGGATCGACCACGAATTTTGGATTGACCGTTGGTACACGCACGAGCTTCTGAGTGAGGTCAGTTGCGTATTCCCRCTCCTCATCGATTGCCTTCCACGCGGCACCGATTGCGGCTTCTGAGTTGGCCATGTCGCTTCCTCCCTTCTGGCTCGTTCACTTACCCAGCCGTGCGCTGGTGATTTCTTCGATGAGGGCTGCCGTGTCGACCTGACGGCAATAGCCCCTGATGGTTCTCAGGCTGTTGTCGTGACGCTCCTGGCTGTAGGTCGCGCAGGCATCCGGCACGAGCGTGACCAGGTAGCCGAGATCGCAGGCGTCACGGACGGCCGATTCCACGCATTGGTCGGTGACCAGGCCGGCCAGCACAAGCTGCCTGACGCCGAGATTGYGCAGCAGGTAGTCGATGTGCGTCGAGACAAAGACGCTCGACGAGGATTTCGGCAGGACGATTTCGTCCTCACCAGGCGCGATCTCTTCGATCACCTTCCCGTCCCACGAGCCCCTAGGCACATGGAAGCCTGTGATCTTGTAGTCGAGGCTACGGTCGCGACCGTCGAGTGTGAGGCTTTCGATCGTGGTGTAGAGCACCTCAATCCCAGCGTCGCGAAAGGCCGCTTGCAGGCGCTTCATGTTCGGGATTGCGACCGAGCTCAGACGCTCGAAATAGTAGCCGTATTTGCCGGCGATATCTGCGTCGGAAACCTCCTTGAATTCGCCGCCGTCGYGACGCACGCTGAAATTCTGCACATCAATAAACAGCAGCGCCGATTCTTTGGCGTTGAGCGGTACCTCGCGTGTGTTCGGAAAGTCAGTCATCTAGATTTCTTTCGCTGGAGTGTTTGCCGCAACAAGCGCCTCGGCAATCAAGGAAGCCCATGCGCTTTGCCCCTCGATCTCGCCAATCAAGTCGTTGCGGATTTCAAGCAGGAGATGAGGCAAGCCGCGAGCTTCGCCATGCACCGGGATCGTGTAGTCAGATCTATCGTCGACGACATACGGCTGGTTGTGCGCTGAGGTTATCGATGGGTTGCGCGCCTGAAAGGAGGAAAGGAAACGCTCAGCGAAGCTGCGATCGCGGTTCGATAGCACGCCGAGTTTCCAGGGTCGTTCAGGCCCATTCATCAGCCGTGGCGTGAAGCTATGCACCGCCACTAACGTGGTGGGCAAACCAGCTGCCGCGCGGCCGTCCAGGAACACCGCAAGCTCGCGATGAAATGGCTGGTGGATCTCGACATATCGCTGACGGCGTTCACGATCGGCAAGACGCAGGTTGCCGGGGACGATGGTCCCATCACTCCTTTCAGGGATGCAGTCTGGTGCATCGTATGGACGATTGCAGTCGACAACGAGCCGGCTGTAGCGCTGCAGGATGAGCGGCACATCAAGCGTCTCCGCAAGTTGGCGCGCCACGCCTTCGGCACCGATATCGTAGGCGATATGCCTCCGCATTTCGGCGGCAGGAAGCCCAAGACCGTTGAGGCGCTGCGGTATCGCGGTTCCGGCATGCTCGCAAACGAGCACGAAGCCTGAGCGACCACCGACGTTGACTGTCTCGACCGGCATCGGGTCGGAAGGCGACAGCACATTCGTGAGAGTTTCCAACACACCACCTACGCTGCTGACGGCCGTGGGTGGCCATCGGGGCTGACGTCCTCAAGTGAACGAAAATAATTTATCAGAGTCAACACTAATTTTGTGTTTGACGAATTTTTTTCATCGCGCTAATGCGCTATGGTGTCAGCCGGTTCGGTCAACMAGGTACGGAAATATGACAGTACGTGAGACGATAAGGCGCCAAAGCGCGCAGCTGACGGCGAGCGAGCGCAAAATAGGCAATGCGGTTCTGGCGGACTACCCGTTCRGAGCTCTGCAAACCATTCAGGAACTGGCTGAGCGTACTGGCGTCAGTGCGCCCTCTATCACGCGCTTCGTCAGCAAGCTCGGCTTCGCCGGCTATCAGGAGTTCCAGCGTCAGCTCATTGCGGAGCTGCGAGAAAGTGGAAGCTCCCCCTTGCAGCTGAAGGCCACCGAAAAGCTCGGCAACGGCAATGCGTTTCTCGCCGACTACGCGCTACGCGCCTCACAGCGCATTCATGAGATGAGCGAGACGGTGCCACAGGAGCAATTTGACCGCATACTCGCGCTGCTTGCCGATCCGGCTCGATCTGTCTTTGTGATCGGTGGCCGCGTAAGCGACAGCATCGCAACTTTCCTGTCGGTTCATCTCAAGCAAATTCGGCCAAAAGTTCATCACCTTCCGCCCAACCCTGAGCATTGGCCTGACCTGCTGCTGTCCATCCGCAAGCAGGACGTGCTGATCATGTTCGACTTCCGTCGTTATCAGAGCGACCTGGCGCTGCTGGCCGAGATCGTCGCCAAGGATCGTCAGCCATCGATCGTGCTGATCACGGATAAATGGATGTCGCCGATCGCGCGCCACAGCGACCATGTCATCGCTTTGCCGATCGAGATCGAGACTGCGTGGGACACCGTGATCTGCGCGATCGCCTTTGTTGAAGCATTGATCGTCAAAGTTTCGGAAGCGGATTGGCCCGCGACGCGAAAGCGTCTCGAGGCGTGGGATAAACTTCGCCTGGCGCGGCCGGGCCAGAATTTGGAGGAAAATGATGATCGCTGAAGAGATGATCGTCGCCTGCTGCACCGACCTCGCCGGCAAGATCCGAGGTAAGGCGTTCCCGGCCACGCAGTTTGGCAAGCGAATGAAACGCGGGATCGGCTGGACACCAACCAACGTCCAGATCACGTGCTTCGATACGATTGCAGAAAGCCCGTTTGGCTCGCTTGGCGATCTTGTGCTCATTCCGGACGAACGCGCCAAGGTGCGGGTAGACTTCGGAGATGACGCGCCGGTGGAGCATTTCGCGCTTGGCGACATCCACTATACAGATGGCCGGCCATGGGAATTCTGCACCCGATCGATCCTCAAGAGTGCTCTTGAGCGCCTGGAGAAGGTTGYGGGTCTGACATTGTTCGGCGCCTTCGAACACGAGTTTCAGTTCCGGAACCGCGCGACCCCCCTCGGTGACGCCTATAGCCTGAACGGCTTCCGCGCAGAACGTCGCTTGGCGGAAACTCTGATTGCGGCCATGCGCGAGGCGGGCTTGGAGCCGGACACCTTCATGAAGGAGTTCGGCAGCGRCCAGTACGAAGCCACGATGGGACCGTCGCGCGGCGTGACGATTGCGGACCACTCGACCATCCTTCGCGAACTGCTGCGCTCAGTCGCGGCCGCTTCCGGAAAGGAGGTCACGTTTACGCCGATCCGTGACCCTGCCGGCGTAGGCAACGGCGTGCATGTCCATCTCAGCTTCCTTCGTGACGACAAGCCGGCAACCTGGGATCCGAACGGCAAGAATGAGTTATCGAAAACCGCCGGGCACTTCGTCGCCGGCATCTTGAAGTATCTCGACGCGATCGTTGCCGTAACAGCGCCGAGCGTGGTCTCCTACCTGCGGCTGACGCCGCACCGCTGGAGTGCTGCGTTCAACAATCTGGGCTTCCGCGATCGCGAAGCCTCGGTGCGTATCTRCCCGGTGTCGGACATGAGCGACATTGCCAAGGCAGCCCAATTCAATTTCGAGTTCCGTGCAGCCGACGCCACCGCAAGCCCGCATCTGCAACTGGCGGCGATAGTCCATGYCGGCGTGCAGGGCATCGAAGAACAGCTACCCGCCCCCGACGCGACTACCGAGGATCTTTCGCTCCTCGATGCCTCAGCGCTGGCGGGCCGGGGCTATGTGAGGTTGCCGACAACCCTGGCCGACGCGCTTGAACGCTTTCGAGCCAACGGGACCGTGGCCGGCTGGTTTCCGAAAGGATTTGCCGACGTCTACGTCAAGCACAAAAACGGCGAGATGGCTTTCCTGGAGGGAAAAGAGACGGGCGAGATTTGCAAATTGTATGAGCAGGTCTACTAAAGCCACCCTACACAGGGCACGGGTGGAATGACATGGCGCCATTGAAGCTTGATCCCATCGATCTCAAGATTCTCGACGCCATCCAACGCGACGGCCGCATCACCAAATTGGCCTTGGCCGAAAAAGTGGGGCTCTCCCCCACCCCGTGCTGGATGCGCTTACGCAAACTGGAGAAAGCAGGCATCATCGACGGCTATCACGCTCGCGTTTCTCTACGCGGGGTCATGCCCTTCACCACGGTGATGATGGAGGTCACGCTGGCCAATCATCGTCAGGCAAACTTCGACAATTTCGAGCGCGCGGTGCGCAATGTTCCGGAAATCGTCTCCTGCTGGTCGATTGGAGGCGGTGTCGACTATTTGCTGAAGGTCGTCGCCCGGGACATTGATGCCTACCAAAGACTGGTGGATGGCCTGTTGGAGCGCGAACTCGGCATCGACCGCTATTTCACCTACATCGTCACCAAAGCAGTCAAGGATGCCACCGTATTTCCACTCGAGGCGCTCGCCGGGGATTTCGCGCAGGAGTGATGTGCCGCATACGCAAAAGCCGTCGCGGAGAATCTGCCTGCGACAGCCGCTCTTAACGGTCATTTTCTCTCTGCGGTCGGCAGGATTTGGCTGCCCTCTCCTCCAACTGAAGCCAATCTGCCTTAGCGGAAGCTCAATGCTGGAGAAGAAATGATGGATGCGCACAATTCTCATCGTGTGGAAGCGGACTCGCTTGGGCTCGTCGCTGTTCCTTCGGCAGCTTACTTCGGCGCACAGACCGCACGGGCAATCGAGAACTTCCCCATCTCCGGCACGACGATCGGCAGGTTCCCGGAACTCATCCAGGCGCTGGCGCTCGTCAAGAAGGCAGCCTGCCTGACGAATGAAGAACTAGGCCATCTCTCCCCGGAAAAGGCCGCGGCGATCGCTGCCGCCTGTGACGAAATAGCAGCCGGGACACTCGATGCCGAATTTCCCGTGGATGTCTTTCAGGGCGGCGCCGGCACATCCACAAACATGAATATCAACGAGGTGATCGCCAATCGGGCTCTGGAGATCCTTGGCGCCGCGCGCGGCCGCTATGAAATCATACACCCCAATAATGACGTGAACCTCGCCCAATCCACCAATGACGTGTACCCGACAGCAATTCGCCTGGCCGTTCTCTCTAGCCAAAAACAATTTCGATCGGCTCTCCAGGATCTCGCCTCGGCCATGGAGGAGCGCTCGTCGGCCTTTTCCAAGATCGTAAAATTGGGGCGGACCCAGTTGCAGGATGCGGTGCCTATGACGCTGGGCCAAGAGTTTCTTGCCTACGCAGTGACAATCAGGGAGGACATTCACCGCCTTTCGGATGTAAGCGCTCATTTATGCGAGATCAATCTGGGCGGGACAGCCATCGGAACCGGGATTAACGCCGATCCTCGCTACCAAGCTCTCGCTCTCGGTCATCTTCGCAGGATGACTGGACTCGATCTCACCGCAGCAGAAAACCTCATTGAGGCCACATGGGATACTGGGGCCTTCGTTTCCTTTTCGGGAACGCTGAAGCGCATAGCAACCAAGCTTTCGAAGATCGCGAACGACCTTCGCCTGCTTTCCAGCGGGCCCAGAGGTGGTTTCGCCGAGATCAACCTGCCCCCGCTCCAGCCAGGCTCTTCCATCATGCCCGGCAAGGTCAATCCGGTTGTCCCGGAAGTCCTGAACCAAGTGGCGTTTCAGGTGATCGGCGCCGACCTCACCATCACTTTGGCGTCGGAGGCCGGCCAGCTACAGCTGAACGTCATGGAGCCCGTCATCACCTACAATCTTCTGAACGCCATCGCTCTTCTAACGAACGCCGTGACTGTCTTCACCCATCGATGTGTCTCAGGGATCACTGCCAATCCTGAGCAATGCCTCAAGCATCTGGAAGCCAGTACAGCCGTGGCGACGGCATTAACGCCAATCCTCGGCTATGAGCAGGCCGCAGACATTGCGCGGGAGGTGATTTCGAGCGGGCGCACCATACACTCTGTGATCGAGGCGATGCCTGGTCTGCCCGCCGATTTGGTCGCTCGAACGCGCGAGCTGCTGACCTTGACCGGAACTTCTCGCGGTGGAGATCTCGGGTTCAGCGTGATCCTTTCAGAAGACTAGACTTCATTCCTGCTTGCGGCAGGATCATCGACGAATACGCAGGCCTGAGCCTCGGCGTCTTCGGCACTATGAAAGTTCAAATCAAAGCACTTCGCTTTTCGGCTTGGAACCATTTCCCCTTATCGCCATTGTAGGCGTCTGCGGGGATTTCAAATTGGATTGCTTCAAGAAAATCGAGGCATTGATCGACGCCGGGAGTGTCAATGCGGTCGAAGAGGCCCGCACGTTGCTCGGTCAGCACAAAGCTGCTTCGAAGGCGATCTCCGAAGCGGTCGACGAATTTCTGATCGATTTGATGACGTTGACTTTCCTGATTGACGCGGGCCGGGAAGCGAATTCAGCGCAACGCCTGGCCCGCATGAGGCTGTCTAAAGTGAGGCTCCTGTTTCCCGTTGTGTCGGAACCGACCGGCGCGAAATAGCGACCTGCCCTCCGGATCTTCCGAAAACTCTGTTGCGAGCAAATTCCCAGAATATGCCCAGCGCAGTTCCACCACATGAACCGCAAGGGCAAATGCCATTCAAGACGTCGGCAATTTTCTTGGCCGGCCGGAGTGGGGCGGGCTTGGTGGGCVCCGGCGGGATGTAGGAGGAACCGCCCGTCGACGACCGGTGGCTTGAATGCGAGACGTGACTGCTGTGGGAGCTGTGGCTGCGATGTCCCTCCAAAGTGTATATGTGGCGAAGCTTAAAGATATCGAGCAGCGCTGATTTCGTCATTGAGAAAGCGATCTCGACAATGTACCTGCACAAACTGCACAAATGGGGGTGTACTGTAACTGATGGACCTCAAGGGAAGCACCATGACCGAATCCGMTCAGCCACAACAAAACGGCGATCTGATAGCACTCGCCGCCGACATAGTTTCCGCATACGTCTCTAACAATCCGGTACCGGTACCGGAACTCCCGAAGCTGATCGCGGATATTCACGCTGCCTTACACCGGGTCGGTACGCCTGAAACGGAGACTGCCACCAAGCAGGAGCCGGCCGTTTCGATAAAGAGATCGGTGACACCGGATTACATCGTCTGCCTTGAGGACGGGAAGAAATTCAAGTCACTGCGGCGCCATCTCAATGTCCACTACAATCTTACCCCGGATGAGTATCGACAGAAATGGAAATTGCCTGCCGATTATCCGATGGTGGCCCCGAACTACGCCGCGGCCCGCTCTGCACTGGCGAAAGCAGCCGGCCTGGGMCGAAAGCCGCCAGAATCGACCGCTGAGACCAAACAGAAGCGGGGAACTCGTACCGCTGCCGCGGCAACCAAGTCAGCGGTTGCAAAATCGCGCGCCAAAAAACCGTGAGTTGCGTAACAGCTTGTCTTGAAATCTAGCGAGCCGCAGAGAGACGAACTCTTCCGCTGGGAAATTGTGGCCCTTCGCTTTGGCTGGTCCGCCTGCAGGAGAGCGTCCAGCGATTGTTTCGACAACAGAGACGTGATGCCGCCCCCGACCGAGCCTGTGTGCGGAAGCGCCCGGACCAAGCAGGTCAGTTCGCTGTTTAGGCGGCCAGACCTGTTGCCGGCGAGAGGGAGCCGACGGGAGCTCCCTGACCAGAGGTGAGGGGGAGGGTTGCTTGGCCCCTCCCCCGTGCAGGGCGACTTCTCACGCTGCACGGTCGCTGGATGTTTCAGTTGGTTGCTCGCAACGTTGCAACGCAAGCCTCCTACATAGCATCGGGCGTTTCAGCACTCCCTCGGGTCAACGAGGCCATTGCTTCGCGAGACGACTTCGTATTTGCCGTCCTTTGCCACGCCTATGTACATGTTCATCTTGCAATGGCGCTTGCCGGGCACCATTTCGGCCGGCCCGCCTGGACCTTCCGCGATCTTGGCATGATCCAGGGCAGCGGCCACCGCCTCGCGTTCAATCGTGCCAGCCTCCTTTACGGCGGCTTCCCACAACTTCAGTCCCCGATAGACGCCGGTGGCGGCGCTACCTGCCGAGAACCGAAACTTGCCAGGAAACTGCTTCTCGTAGGCGGTCTGGATCCTTGCGCTAACCGGATCCTCGTCCGCCAATGACCTGTAGTAATCGAGACTACTGGCTAGGCCTTCGATCTCATCAGCCTGATTCATCTCGAGATTGATTTCGTCATAATATGTGCAGCCAAGCCGGCCGCCATTCTTGGTAAAGCCTGCTTGATGAAGCTGCTTGAATAGGGAGCCTACGCCGGGCGGAACAATTGTGTTGAATACAACGTCGACCTTGTTCGAGATGATGCGGCTGACCGTCGACGAGAAGTCAACTTGGTCCATGGGGTAATATTCTTCGAAAATTACCTCGCCTCCGTTCTTTTCGATCAGCTTCCGTGCGTAAGCGTTGATGGTTTGGGGCCAAACGTAGTTGGATCCCGGCATCGCGAACCGCTTGCCGCCATTCTTGATCAGCCACGGAATGAATTGATCGCAATTTTGTGCCGGGACGGGGCCAGTACAGAACAGGTACGGCGTACATTCCTTGCCCTCATAGCCCTCGGGGTAGATGTAGAGCGTCTTGCCACGCGAGATGATGACATCCTTGATGGCGTTGCGCATCGAACTCGAGATGCCTCCAAGCACCACATCCACCTTGTCCCGCTGGATCAGCTTGCGAACATTGCCGACTGCGACTGCTTCATCTGACGCCGTGTCCTCGATAAATAGCTCCATCGAGCGACCTAACAGGCCCCCCGCATCGTTGATTTCTTTGACAAGCATTCGAGCAACGTTGGCATCGGTGTTGCCGAGAAACCCCAGGGAGCCCGTAAGGTCCGTGGCGATACCCAGCTTGATATTGCCTTCTGCAGCGTTGGCCCAGTCAGGACGGACGACCCAGCTACCTGGTCCCGTCGCAATGGCTGCGGAGGCGAACGCGAAATTGTGAAGAAATCGGCGTCGATTCATTTGCCGCCCGTCGGTTGAYATCAGCAGAACCCCTCTCGTTGTTTGATTGCGCGCTTCATTGGCRCCTGCCCTTGAAAGCTACCCGTCATCTTTTTGGCTCCAACAGGGATTTGGTCGTCGGATTGGGTAAAGATGAGCAATTAGCCAAATCCCTCCTTGTGAAACACATTACCATGTGCCCAAAGGGCAGAGCTTTGCGCTGTCCCCGAGATCCAGCCGCTCCTCGACGAGTCGAAAATCGGGGTTGGCTGGTATTCAGACGATCTATTGAGGATATGCGAGTTGATCGCTCCTCAATTCTTCCTCCTGTGCGATTCCTCGTTTGCCGGCAGGTGATCAGCAGGCTCTCCAGTGACCGGGCACCAGCATTGAAAGGTGCCTCTGCGGCCACTCGCGACCGAACACGGCGCCATCGACTACTTCACCAACGAATGTCTGCCGTGATCGATCAGATCCTGGGGGCCTTGACGTTTTGTGGGCCGAGCCGGAGTGGAACCAGCAGAATGGCGGGCCGGCCCCTATTTAGGACTTCGGCCTGAAATGGCGACCGGCATCGCATCCCTGCGCTTCCACAGAACACTGGGATCGACATCTGCCATTGAGGAGTTTGGCTGATGCACTATCCGCTACGGCCAGCCGAAGCCCTTTCCGCAGTGCGGCTAGCRCACCTGCCCCAGTCCGGCGGCCGTGTAATATCGGCGCGGGAACAAGCGAAATCCCTGTCCATGGTTGCAACCGATCAGGACCAAGCTGGCTAAGCAGTGTTAGACGCCTCTCCCCGCCACCAAACCCCGGGGCCGGAACTTGACGAAGATTATTGCGACCACGAAGACTAGAACATCGGCGAGTACGGGTGCCATGACCCAAGGCAGCGCCGCGCTGAGCGTGCCGATCACGCTGGCTCCGGCAACGGGACCCGCGAACGATCCAACGCCGCCCACCATGACGG
>NZ_MDFL01000182.1 GCF_001854785.1 Mesorhizobium sp. ORS 3428 | reverse complement strand
ACACCCGAAGCGAGGCATTTCATGGCTAGGCAGTTCGTTTTCTCTTCCGAATCGGTTGGCGCGGGACACCCGGATAAGCTCGCCRACAACATCTCGGACGCAATCCTCGATGCAGTCTTGCGCTTCGATCCGAAGGCGCGCGTCGCTTGTGAAGCCCTGGTGAAGACATGTGAAACTTTGGTGAGGACAGGAACCGTCGTTCTGGCTGGAGAGATTACCAGCGATGTGAAGGTCGACTACGGCCAAGTGGCCCGCGATACGATTGTTGATATTGGATACGACGATGAGGCGGTTGGCYTTGACGGCCGGCGTTGCTCCGTGATTCATGCCCTCACCGAGCAGTCGCCCGACATCAGCCAAGGCGTTGACGAGGGTCGGGGGCAGGATCTCGAACAGGGAGCGGGAGATCAGGGCCTCATGTTCGGCTATGCATGCCGCGAGACCGATACTTTGATGCCGTTGCCGATCCAGCTCGCCCACCGTTTGACGAAAAGACAGGCGGATGTTCGTAAGACAGGTCATCTTAGCTGGTTGCGCCCTGACGTGAAATCCCAAGTCTCCGTGCGGTATGAGGGTTTGCGCCCCGTCGCCCTGGATACCAWCGTCGTGTCGACGCAACACGATGAGCAGGTTTCGCAAGAGACGGTTCGCGAGGGCGTCATTGARGAAATAATAAAGCCGGTCCTGCCGACCGACCTGGAGACGGAAGGCATCCGAATTCTGGTCAATCCAACGGGACGGTTCGTGGTCGGCGGCCCCCGCGGCGACTGYGGCCTTACCGGACGCAAGATCATCGTCGATTCCTATGGCGGAATGGGACGTCACGGCGGCGGCGCCTTTTCGGGCAAGGACCCCTCCAAGGTTGACCGGTCGGCTGCCTATGCCGCCCGATATGTCGCGAAGAATATAGTGGCTAGCGGACTCGCGGACGTCTGCGAGGTGCAGCTTGCTTACGCGATCGGCGTGGCCAGTCCGGTTTCTGTCATGGTCAATACTTTCGGGACAGCAAGGGTCGAGGAAAGAAGGATCGAGCAGCTCATTCCTGAGTTGTTCGACCTCAAACCGAAGGGCATTATCAAGATGCTTGATCTCTTACGCCCGATTTACCGCAAGACTGCGACCTATGGTCATTTCGGTCGCGAAGAGCCCGAGTTCACCTGGGAGAGGACTGACAGAGCCGACGACTTGCGGCGCGAGGCAGGGCTCGCCGCACCTTGAAACCCGCCGCCAAAAGGGCGCGCAACACCATTCTATGACCAGACTTCGGCCGGCCGGCGTGGAAGAAGGCCGATGTCCGTTCGAACCAAGAGAGCCATTGGTGGTGAAATGTGACCTGCTTTAAATCGGCGATGCCATTGTCGAAATCATCGCGCACGATCGGACTTTTCTAAAAAGCCTGCATCAGCAAGTCGCCATGACACTCGTCGACACCTCGCGCGCCGAGCTGCTGATTTGTGAGCGTCAGATGCAGCTCGCACCTGACCTGCATCTGTCAACCAACTACCCAGCGGTGCGGGGTTTGTGACGCTTACGCTGATTTTTGCAACGCTCTTTTGCCGTGGCAAGTTGCCCCCGCAAGACTGACGCATARTCTGTCGCCTCGGGCAAGCCAACTCGCTCAAGGGCTTTTTCCGACCATTTAGAAGACGGATACGTCTCATCCAAACAATCGATTTTACCAATCCAGGAGAACACCGGATAGTCCGCTCCCGCGATGCCCCGCGTGCCAACGAATCACCGTTGAGTGCGCACAAAAAGCAAATTGCACGACCGCTACGTGCAATTGGTACTTTCTGCGCGGATACAAATTCGGGTGCCGACCTCGGTTATCGGGCCGCGCCGGAGATCTACCAACCAGGATTCGCCCTGATGACGAAAATGACTGCCTCGATGTTCCGACCTGAAGCTGGCGCCGCTTGAACGATTCGCCGGAGCAAACAAATGCAAATTCTCGATTTTCATCATATATCGCAGATCTTCGTGAACTCGCTCGAGCTGGTGGTGGTCTTCGCCACTATTTGCGCCGCGCTGGAGTTCACCGTTCCGGCCTATCGGTACAGTCTTGCCTCATATGCTCGCGGCGTGCGGAATTGGCTTATTCGGCTCGGATTGGGTGCGTTTGTTTGGCACTTCTTCGCTGTTGGTCTGGCCTGGCTAGGAGTAAAGCCGCTGGTAACGATCAATTTGGCCACGTTGCTCCACTCTGACAACGCAGTCRTCAACAGTGGATTGGCGGTCCTTTCCGGGGTTTTGGTCGCGATTGCTGGCGATTTCTTTTACTATTGGATGCACCGCGCTCAGCATGCTGTTCCATTCCTCTGGCGGCTTCACGCTACGCACCACTCGATCCGCGAATTGACGGCATGGAATTGCAATCATCATATCTCCGAACCACTCGTTTACGCAGCTCTGGTAGCACTGCCACTGGCTCTGATCCAYTTTGAATCTGGCGTGGTGCCCATCGTTGCCATGACGCTGATTACGTTCCAGGCCCATCTTTCGCACTCCAGTACCCGCATCAATCTTGGGCCGCTTCGATACATCATTGGCGACAACAAATTCCACCGCATCCACCACTCGATGGAAGCKCATCACCGGCACCGGAACTATGGGTTTTTCACAACCCTGTGGGATACGGTTTTTCTAACGGCGTACTGGCCAAAAAAGAATGAGTGGCCGGAGGTTGGCATGCGAAACCAGCCCGAGCCGCTGACCGTGCGGGATTACATTATGTTCCCATTCGATCGACGTCGCTGGCGTAAACCCAAAGTCGGAAATGCTGTGGAGGCCAGGGATTAGACGAGTGGAGGCTTACGGCCCCGTATCTGACTGTCGAGGCCAGAAAGCCATCCATGGTTCATATCCGGAAAATCCCTCAGACCCCGACAAGCCTCCACCAACAAGGACTGTTGCGCCGAGCGGCAGCAGAGTAGGGAATTTTCTTATCGCCCTGTCGCGTTGGCGAGATGACCGGAAATGGCGGCGCCAGTCGCGTGACTTYGCCGGCGCTGCACCGTCAAGCCAGCAATCCCCCTCGGGCCTCCGCGCTGTTTAACGGGGCAAGGTAGGCACCTGTTATCTGCTCCACGACAAGTTAATCAACTGAGACAGACGGCGGAGTGCAAACCGGTCAAACAGCCGTTTGCACCGCCCTGTCGCGGGGGCACCATCAGCCTGTTACCACCTCGGATCGTCTCCGGCATAGCGTTGCGTTTCGGTTGAGAATTGTAACAGATCCTTCCAGAAAATTCGCACAGGCTTTGCAACACCAAAGCGCTAAAAACGGTAGGAATCCCGAAGGCTGTTTGAAGTCAGCGAGGTCAAGCCGGGTGCATTTGTTTCCGGTCATAAAGCCGCAACCTATGAGCACCTTCGGGTGCGAAGAGCCTGAGTCTACCTGGAAGGGGCTGAAACTTACGGCGCGATGCAAGGCTCGBCGCGCCGCGAGACTCGTGTCGAATAGATTGGCATGCGGAAAGYCCATCCCAACTGATCGCGCCCGACCGGCGTGRCCGAAAGCCGGCAGTCGTTGGAGATTTTGATGCCGGAATATGACGTGCTTTGCATCGGCAATGCCATAGTCGACATCATCGCGCAGTGCGACGAAGCCTTTCTCGAGACCAACGGCATCATCAAGGGGGCGATGAACCTCATCGACGCCAGGCGCGCCGAATTGCTTTACAGCCGCATGGGGCCGGCGATCGAGGCTTCCGGCGGCAGCGCCGGCAACACGGCGGCCGGCGTCGCCAGTCTCGGCGGGCGGGCAGCCTTCTTCGGCAAGGTGTCGAACGACGCACTGGGCGACATCTACACCCATGACATTCACGCCCAGGGCGTTGCGTTCGACACCAAGCCGCTCGCGGGCGAACCGCCGACCGCGCGCTCGATGATCTTTGTCACTCCCGACGGCGAGCGTTCGATGAACACCTATCTCGGCGCCTGCGTCGAACTTGGCCCCGAGGATGTCGAGGCCGACAAGGCCGCCGGCGCCAAGGTGACCTATTTCGAAGGCTATCTGTGGGATCCGCCGCGCGCCAAGGAAGCGATCCGGCAGACCGCCAGGCTGGCGCATGCGGCAGGCCGCGAGGTTTCGATGACGCTGTCGGATTCCTTCTGCGTCGACCGCTACCGCGACGAGTTCCTCGAGCTGATGCGGTCGGGCACCGTCGACATCGTCTTTGCCAACAGTCACGAGATCAAATCGCTCTACCAGACCGCCTCCTTCGAAGAGGCGCTCGCCGCCATTCGCAAGGATTRCAAAATAGCCGCCGTCACACGTTCCGAAAAAGGCTCGGTGATCGTGCGCGGCGACGAAACCGTCACCATCGAGGCGACGAAGATCAAGGAACTGGTCGACACGACCGGCGCCGGCGACCTCTATGCCGCCGGCTTCCTCTACGGCTACACGGCCGGCCGCAGCCTCAAGGATTGCGGCGACCTCGGCTCGCTGGCCGCCGGGCTGGTGATCCAGCAGATCGGCCCTCGTCCGCGCCAGAACCTGCGCCGCGAGGCCGAGCAGGCTGGGCTGCTTTAGGGGCCTCGCAGTTCTGCTGGCGCGCCACCCCGCCCTCGCGCCCCAATCGGTCCGACAAGGCCCGGGCTCACAGCCCTTGCGCAGCCGCGTTGAACCGCCGTTTGGCCCAGTTCTGCACAGCGCGCGCCATTTGTCGATTTGGCCGGTCACCCGCAGCAGCCAAGGTCTGGCTTCACGTAGCCAATCTCACTTACCGCGTGCCGAATTAAACGTATTCACGATCGAAAAGTTCGTCCTCTGCGGACTTGGAAATCACGCCGACAGGACAAGCGCGTTCACATAATGACATAAAGATTTCTTTATGCGAGGTTGACAAAAGAGCTGACTGCTGTGATTGTGTCCAAGCCATGGTTCTCCGTACGGCGCTGCTGCAGCGGAGCTAAGAGGGAAGCCGGTGCGATGCCGGCGCTGCCCCCGCAACTGTTAGAGGCGAGCCGACCCCCACTCATGTCACTGAGGCGAACAGCCTCGGTAAGACGGGTAGAGGCTATGACCCCCGAGCCAGGAGACCTGCCACGGCAACTTTTGTCCACGGGCGGGGTGTCTCGGTGGCCGCTGCAGCCCGGCGTTCGTACCGGCCTACTGGCGCCTTCGTTGTCCCCCACGCCCCAACCATCGGGGTATCGCATGACTCTCTCTCAGCAAATTCCTGTAGCAACGCTTGGTTTGCCGCGTATCGGTCGCAGGCGAGAATTGAAATTCTCGCTAGAAAGCTATTGGTCAGGAAAATCTTGCGCTGCCGACCTTCTCGCGACGGCAAAGGCGCTCCGTGCCGCGAGCTGGGAGGAGCAGCGCGATCGCGGTGTGTCGAAAATCCCATCGAACGAYTTTTCGCTCTACGACCATGTACTCGACACCGCCGCCATGGTCGGCGCCGTGCCGTCCCGCTACGAATGGAATGGCGGCGAGGTCCCGCTCGATACCTATTTCGCCATGGCACGCGGCAACCAAGGTCAGACGGGGAATTGCGACTCTGGCCGGGAGCGTGCGGCTTGCCCTACCCTAACTGCGATGGAAATGACCAAATGGTTCGACACCAACTATCATTACATTGTGCCAGAACTTGACGACGATCAGGCATTCACACTCTCGTCGACCAAACCGGTTGATTACTTCATCGAGGCTAAAGCCCTGGGCATTCATACACGCCCGGTCATCCTTGGACCGGTCACTTTTCTCAAGCTGGCGAAGTCGCCCTCCGAAGGTTTCAATCCCCTGGCGCTCCTGCCGCGGCTTCTTCCCGTCTACGAGCAACTCCTGCGGAGGCTGAAATTCTCGGGAGCCGATTGGGTGCAGATCGATGAACCAGCGCTTGTGCTCGACCTAAACCCGAACGAACGAGCTGCACTTGAATTTGCCTATGGGCAGCTGTCGAAGGCCGCGCCCGAGCTGAAGATCATGCTGGGTACCTATTTCGGGCCGTTGGGAGACAATCTCGAGACGGCGATATCGCTGCCTGTGGCGGGCCTGCATCTTGATCTCTCGCGTGCTCCCGAACAGTTGGAGACGGCTGGTCGGCTCGCGCCTAAGGACCTGGTGCTTTCGCTTGGCTTGGTCAATGGCCGCAACGTCTGGCGCGCGAACCTMACTGCCATTCTCGACGRCATCAAGYCGATCGTCGCGGGCTGGCCCTTGGACCGAGTCGAGATCGCGCCTTCGTGCTCGATGCTGCATGTGCCGATCGACTTGCGTATGGAGACGGCACTGGATGCGAACATCAGGTCATGGCTCGCATTCGCGGCCCAGAAGATCGAAGAGCTGGTCATCCTGGCCCGGGCCTTGTCCCAAGGTAGAGATGCTGTGGCCGGCGAGTTGAAAGCTTCTGACGAGGCTGCCTCGACTCGCGCAACATCCACGAAGGTCCATGACCCGCTCGTTGAGGGGCGGATTGCCGACATCAACGGCGCTATGAAGCAACGAAAGAGCGCATTTGCCGAGCGTTCCAGGGTCCAGGCCCGCACGCTCGGCCTGCCGCCATTCCCCACGACGACGATTGGATCCTTTCCGCAGACGCCTCAGGTGCGCAAGGCGCGTTCCGCTCACGCGAAGGGCGAGCTCAGCTATGTCGATTACGAAACCTTTTTGAAGAAGGAGATCGAGGCCGCTATTCGCTGGCAAGAGGAGATCGGGCTGGACGTGCTGGTGCATGGCGAGTTCGAACGAAACGACATGGTACAGCATTTCGGCGAGCAACTTTCCGGCTTCGCCTTCACCGAACATGCCTGGGTGCAGAGCTATGGGTCACGCTACGTGCGTCCCCCCATCATCTTCGGCGACGTATCGCGCCCCAATCCGATGACAGTGCGCTGGTGGCAATTCGCCCAGTCGCTTACGAAAAAGCCTGTGAAGGGAATGCTTACAGGCCCAGTGACCGTTCTCAATTGGTCTTTTGTTCGCGACGACATACCCCGCTCCGAGGTCTGCCGCCAGATAGCGCTCGCTATTCGCGATGAAGTGACGGACCTCGAAAGATCCGGCGCAAGGATGATCCAGATCGACGAGGCCGCTTTTCGCGAAGGCTTRCCGCTGCGCAAGTGCGACTGGAAGGTCTATCTTAACTGGTCGGWCGAATGCTTCCGGATCGCTTCAACAGGTGTAAAGGACTCGACACAGATCCATACCCACATGTGCTATTCGGAGTTCAACGAGATCATCGGCGCGATCGCTGAGCTGGATGCGGATGTAATTTCGATTGAGACATCGCGCTCGGCAATGGAACTGCTGGACGCCTTTACGAGTTCTAAATATCCCAACGAAATCGGCCCAGGAGTTTATGACATCCACTCACCGCGCGTTCCGGAAGTCGCTGAGATTTCGGCCCTCCTCATGCTTGCCCGCAAGCGCTTGTCTGATGGCCAACTTTGGGTAAACCCCGACTGTGGCCTCAAAACCCGCAACTGGGAGGAGGTCCGCCCTGCCCTTGTGAACATGGTCGCTGCAGCACGCGCGCTCCGGGAGAGAGTGCAGGTCTGAGGCTTTGCCGAGTTCTCGTGTGGCCAATCGACGGWTACTGCTGCCGCGAATTTCGCGAAAACGCCCTCGGTTCGCAGCACGTCCTGCCAACATGATGCCATCGCGACGAGCAGACGACGGAATCGTCGTCTGCCCTTTTAGATTTGATCAAAGGACGCGGAAGTCGCGTGGCCTTCCCTCTCAGTGATGGTTCRTTATTACCGTTTTTTCCGACTTTCCGACGCTTAGGCCATTTTGTTTTCCTGAAATCGGCGAGAGAGGTAGAGAGGTAGAGGCGTTGTCGCGGGAGCGCGCGRCACTTCTGCGCCGACATGGTGGGATGCGCTCACCCATCGGCCGTCTCAGGTACCCTGTCTTCCGCTTACGCGCCTCAGCTTCGTGGTTGGGATCTTATGAGGGGCCGCCGCACGCCCCAAGTCATGCTAAGTCTCCCGATACGCAGTMGCGTATCCGGGTAAAGCGTAAGGTCAAGTCAAGACACAAGCCTATCCTTGATCCCCTTCCCGTCTTCCTGGACACCGGCTTTGAGCCATTGGGGATCAGTCGGATGATGCACATGCAAGGAAGCTGCTCGTGGCGCTGTGGAAATACGTGACCGCAGGCGTTGTCATCGAGGCACTGAATGGCCTTCCTGAATTAAGAATATAAAATTATCACCAGCAGGTGTAGCCACCATCCGCCAACAATACCGTTCCCGTAATATAGCTTGATGCGTCACTCGCGAGAAATTGGACGGCAGATGCAATCTCATGTGGTTGGCCGAAGCGGCCCATAGGTGTCCGGTCAGACCATGCCCTGACCACTTCTATAGGATACTGGTTGGTCATCTCTGACTCTACGAATCCAGGCGCAACTGCGTTCACGCGAACTCCGGATCTTGCCCATTCGCAAGCRAGGGTCTTGGTTACCATAGTAACCCCTGCCTTGCTCGCATTGTAAGCCGTGACCACGGATGCCTGTCGGGTGACAATATCTCCGCACATCGAACTAATATTTACAATAACCCCAGAACCGCGCTCCGCCATGAGGGAACCGAAGGTGCGACTGCAGTAGAATAGGCCATCCAAGTTGACCGAAAGGACAGCTCGCCAATCCTCGTCAGTTGTATATTTCGTGGGGGCCGCGCGGGACACACCGGCATTGTTAATAAGGATGTCAGGACAAATTGCGATGCCATTGGCGAGATCGCGTATAGCGTGCGAGTCCYTAACATCAAGCTGGTAAACGTCCGGCTTAACTGGGAATTGATTTGCGGCCGCGGCCACGCGAACCCCATCTCTTCCAGTGAGAATTACGTGGGCACCAGCTTCTTGTAATGTAAGCGCGACTTGTAATCCAATGCCGCGTGCTCCGCCGGTCACCAAAGCGGTCTTCCCACGCAAGCTGAATCTGCTATCCATGACTGGTCTTGTCACCTCCTCCTGTGAGGGCAACGGCGGTTGGTATGTTAGCACCCGATTTAATACTCAGAGTAACCGTCTTATGGCGCCAATAATGCTGTCCCTCGTTGGAAAAAAGTCCTTCTCAAGAGAAGGGCTGAATGGGACATGAATGTCCGGAGCACTCAGGCRCAAAATTGGTCGCTTCAATAGATCGAAGGACTCTTCCGCCATCACCGCCGCAATTTCGCTTCCGACGTYGCAGATACGGTGTCCGTTCTCGACAATAATCAGGCGCCCGGTCTTCTCGATTGACATCCTGATTGCCTCATAATCGAGCGGCTTCAATGTCCGCGGATCGATCACTTCGACCGAAATGCCTTCCTCGACGAGGTAGTTGGCAGCTTCCATTGTCGGCCTAATAGCTCCGGCGATGGCAACGATGGAAACGTGCCTCCCCTCGTGCTTCACGTCCGCTTTGCCGATTGGGATTACATGGTTCGGATCCGTGGGGACGTCGCCTTTGAGAGGCCATAGACGGRCGTCCTCGAAGACGAGTACAGGATCGCCGTCACGAATGGCAGATTTCATGAGGCCTTTGATATCGGCAGCGCTGGTCGGGCTAATAATCTTGAGGCCCGGGACATTCATAAAAAGCGGATATGGACGATCGGCATGCTGTGCCGCCTCGGAGCCCGTCGAGAACATACAGCAGCGAAAGACGATTGGGATCTCGATCTGGCCCCCAGTCATATACCGCAATTTTGAAGCCTGGTTTACAATCTGGTCGCAGGCGAGATAGATGAAACTGGCAGTTGAAAGGTCAACGATGGGTCGCAAACCATTGATGGCAGCCCCGATGCCCAGTCCCGTAAAGCTGCCTTCCGAAATTGGCATGTTCCAAACCCGGTTCTTGCCGAAGCATTCGATAAGCTTGCCGCCGCCGTGAACTGAGATGTCCTCTCCCATCAATACAACACGCTCATCCCGATACATTTCCTCCAGCTGGGCCTGCACGATCGCTTCAAAATAGGTCAACTGTATATGGGGACCCGGAGTCRCTAGATCTCCGCGGGCACTGTCGTTCACATCCATTAATTCCCTCCAGCCTGGCCTTAGCGTGCGATGGGCGACACGAACATATAATCGGGCAACGTTTCGGGCCGGGGCATGGGGCTGACCAAAGCAAATTGCACGGCCTGCTTGACGGCTTGGGCCACTTCATACTCGATGGTTTTTAGAGTCTCTTCGTTTATACCCTCTTCGATAAGCACAGTGCGATATAGCAAAATTGGGTCCCGGTAGCGTTTGTGTGCCTCGACTTCTTCGACCGGGCGATAAGGCTCCTCAGGAACGGCCAAGCCTATATTGTGTTCGTCGAACCGATATGTGTTGGCCACTATGAGAGTAGGCCCCTGTCCCGCGCGTGCTCGTGTGACTGCATATGCCGCAGATTGATAGACGGCGCTGACGTCCTGTCCGTCAACTACTACTCCTGGAATTCCGTAACCTGCCGCTCGTAGCGCAATGTCAGGCTGTCCGTGGCTTGTCGCTACCGAGGTGGTAATTGCATAGCCATTGTTCTCGCACAGATAAATGACGGGGAGCCTCCACAACGATGCCATGTTGAGGCTCTCATGAAAAGTGCCCTGGTTCACGGCTCCGTCGCCGAAAAAGCAAAGAGTAACCTGATCGACGCCGCGCACCTTGGCGCTGAATGCGCACCCTGTGGCAAGCGGAATGCCCCCTCCGACGATTYCCGATTCACTGATAATCCCGACCGAATTATCCGCAACGTGCATCGAACCGCCACGCCCCTTGCAAATGCCGCCCTCCTTACCCATCAGTTCTGCCATAAGCGCCTCCAGATGCGCGCCCTTCCCAATCGGATGGCCATGCGAACGGTGTGTTCCGGTCATGGCGTCATCGTCCCGAAGGGCGAGGCTTGCTCCGACGATAGCGCCTTCCTGACCCACCGCCGTGTGAAACCAACCAGGGATCTGACCACGGTTGAACAGGCACTTACCCTCTTCTTCGAATCGGCGGATGCGAAGCATCCGTCTAAAAGCCTCTAGCCTCCGATCGCCCTTCAACTGCATGACCCAACCGTGCCCGTCGGCAAACTGAATGGGCGCCCGCCTGCAGTACAAGAGAGTGCATTGGCTAACTCCTCATGCTCGAGGTCCAAAAATACGCGGCAAGTCTCTATCCTGCATTCGGGTAGCGCGGGCTCGCCGATGCGTTTAAGCGGATGGACGAAACGCCGTGTTCGCCTTGTAGGGCCTTGGTGGGTCTCCTCGGCATTCTCCCGGTATCGAGAAGCAGTCACCGGCGGTTCGGCGAGTGCGGCATGTGGGAACTCGGACCCCTGACCAGGGTTGCGCAAAGCAATCACCACATCAAATTTGCAATGCGTACGGCCCCCGTATGGGCTGCTAACGGGCATGATCTCGGCAGGCACTTTCATCTGGTTCGCTGTCAGCAATGACCTTGTTCCTTCGGGTCCACAATCCTGTGCACGTGTCATGCCATTTGACCCGAAGGCCCACGTTACACGGTTCTGCATCGAAGAAAGGCGTCATGAAAGAACTTTACGGGCCTCCTTTTGTTCGAAGTTCGCCAACAATGTCGGGAGAAAAAACYTCCCCGGGCGCGCATTCGAAAAACTTGGTCGCTGCGGCTAGGGCTCTGACATTCACCAGCGAGACGTTGCTCAACAGGCCGAGACGGTCTTCTCWTAGCCGCCATTCCTGGCCTCGTCCTTGCTTGCGAAGATAAAACACCACGCGAATCCAGTCTCAAGCAAGCACCCTGCCGTCTCACGGAAGGCTTTTGTCCCAAGTTAGACAAGAATGTCCGACACCCAACCAAATGGATAGAGGCCGGGGCGGTGCGGACAAAAGCGCTGACTAACCCCGTGAGGGGCTCGTTCTCTATCGCGTCGCTCGAAGAGAAGAGMCGAGGGTAGCGGCGCAGTTGTCAACCGCCTGCAAATCGCAACGACCGAAATCAACCGAATGATCGGGTTGCTCAGTAGCGCAGGGCTGGGTGGCGCCGACGGCGACGATGACGCTAGTGACACTGGTGATCCTCTGCAACTGCCGGACCTGCGGACGGTGCCCATCCCAATCTGGCGATGGGCTCCGAAACAAGACGTAGCTCTCGGTCAGCGATTGGCTGCCAGGGTTCAACTCGCGTCGGGATGTCACTCACCCCAGTCAGGATGGCACGGGTTTCCAACCGCTCAGCACCATCTTCGAGACTACGCAGGCGAACATTGAATAGTTGTGTGCGTCAAGTTCTGCAAAATGGCTTGGCAGTGACGTCGCGTCCGCCGCGCAGCCCCGTGTAGCGGAGCGGCGGGCGCACCGGCAGATTCAGGCGGCCAATGCCCTCAGGTTCTCCTTCTTGTGCTCGCGCAGATGCTCCATGTTGAGGTAGCGGGTGGCCTCGAGCCAGGTCTCATGGATCTCCATCGCCAGCGCCCGCACCAGCCRCAGACAGCTCTGCGGATTGGGGAAGATGCGCACGACCAGCGTGCGCCGCTTGATCTCCTGATTCARCCGGCTCCAGCATGTTCGTCGAATTCATGCTTGTGATGGGCAAGCGGCAGCCGATATAAGCTCAGCGTCTCCTCGATGTTGTCTTCCACCCAGGTTACCAGCCTTGGGTACTTGGCCTGCCATTTGGCGATCCATTGCGCCAGATCGCGCTCGACCTTGGCAACATCGCGACGGTCGTAAAACCATCTGAGTTCCACCAGGCAATCGTCATCGACCGCCCCCGCCTCCGTCATCTCGGCTTCCAGGACTCCTGCACCACACTCTGCAAAACCCGCCGAAAGCCGTCCGCATCCGACAGCAGTGRCGCTTTCAACTCTGGCCCGCTCAGCTTAACTTCTCGCTTGGTCATGGCACTTCCCTTCCACGGGATCGGTGAATCGCAATGTCGCCAGCCTGCCATGGCCGCCCCAACCTCAGAGCAGCGGCCGTTCTCTCTCCATTGAATGCCAAGTTAGCTCATGGGAAGCAGTATTACAGACCTGTAAAACGGCCTCCTTTACGCCGGAGCCCTGGGCAATTCCTTAAGAGACTCTGGGCCGCACAGCTAGACCTAAATATTGCACCGGTCCTGCAACTATCTTTACAAAACATTTGCAAATTTCCGGTGACTGCAATGCTAGCATCCATGTCGGAGACYGCCCCGCACACGGAAAAGGTGGAGTTATCAGATATGGCAAAAAGAGCTCTCGTTCTGATCGAAGGCCACAGAAGCATGGGGCTGCTATTTGTCCAAGCCGCCCAGCGTCTTGGCCTTCATCCAATCTTGCTCTCAGCCAATCCAGCTCAGTACGGCTATCTTGCGGCCGAAGGCATCGAAGCAATCAGAGTCGATACGGGTAACCCCGATTCGCTGATCCTCGAATGTTCGCGACTGCGTACGATCTATGACATAGCCGGCATTACGGGCGCTTTGGACTCTGTCTATGCAACTGTTGGCAAGCTTTGCCAGCATTTCAATTTACCAGGACCAAAGCCGGAATCGATTGGAGGATGCTGYGACAAACTCGCTCAACGTCAGCTCCTCGCCGAGGCCGGCGTGCCAATACCTGCTTATCGTTTTGCAGCGAATGCGACGGACGTAGAAAGCTCTGTAGCGGAAATCGGTCTRCCAGCGATTCTTAAGCCGGCCGTGGGGACCGGGAGCAGGGGCGTTAGATTGTGCCGCAACGCCGACGAGTTGGCCGAACATACGACCTATCTGTTGGGCCGGAAGCATATACAGCCACCCTATCTGGTGGGCGAGTCTTCGCCGAGGATGCTGGTCGAAGAATGGGTAGAAGGTCCCCATTATAGCACTGAGGTGATGGGGAGTGAGGTCATCGGGATCGCCGCCATTGACTGGGGCGAACCACCCCATTTTGTTTTGCGCGGGTGCTCCTACCCTGCCCTGCTGACTGATAACGAGCACAGGGCAATCATAGACGCTTCGCTCAACTGTTTGCGAGCCCTCAACCTTGGCTGGGGGCCAACCAACATTGAGTTTGTTTGGACGAAACGGGGCCCGGTTGTCATTGAGGTCAATCCACGTCTTGCTGGTACGCCCACTCCTCAACTGATTCAGCTCGCCTACGGCATTGACCTCATTACCGAGCACCTCAGGTTTGTCATTGGAGAGGAATGGAACCTGCGCAGAATGCGTTCGCATACTGCGGCCRCACGGTTTTTGGTTGCAGAAAGTGATGGGACACTCGATTGGATCTGTGGCCACAGTCGTGCCGCTGCTATGCCAGGCGTTTCCGAGGTAAAATTGTATGTTGAACCCAAGAGACCTATTTTAAGGAACGGCGATTTCCGAGATTGTATTGGACATATCTTCGCCTCTTCACCGAGCGTTGAGCGAACCGAAGCGATAGTACAGTCCGCCACTGACTTGATACGATGGTCGATTACCCCATTTTCGGTGTCGGATGAGTAGGATCACCAAGCGTAAACTCCGACGCCGTGATATGTCGAAGCCTCAAAGCCGTAGAAGATCTTCCCCTTACATCCGCACGTGAAAAGGGGGMAGCACACCGCTTAACTTCCGCTCCTTGGTGGCGAGTGTGCTGCAAGGGGAATCGACTCAAAACGTCAAGCGCGATCACCGAGGACCTGTGCGGCCATGCCTTCTCGGCCTCCTCGATCTCGGCATCAACAAGCGCCTGAACGAAAGGCGCCTTGGCGCATCGTTTACAGCCGGCCGGCCGGGCACCCGATCAAGCGCATCGCCGTCGCCTATGAGGCGGCTGCGAGGGCTTCTGGTTGATGCCCTGGCTGCTGGACAAGGATCGGGGCTTGCACCATCCACCCCGCCAGCGTTGCGGTGTCCCGTGAGCACCGGCGCACCAAGACTGATCGGCTCGACGCCGAGCCTTTGATGCGCGCCTTTGTCGTCTGGCTGCGCGGCGACAAGGGCCATTGCACCATGGCAGCGATCCCGACCATGGAAAAGTAGGACGCGCGGCGACCGAGCCGCGAGCGCGAGCGCCTTGTCGGCGAGCAGACACGGCTCGGTCGCCGCATCAAGGGACGGCGCTGCCGCATACAGGCGCGCCGAGCTCCGCCGTTTCCTCGAGGCTCAACCTAGTGCGGCAGCAGATCCGCGCATCGAACAAGGAACGGGAGCGCAAGCTCGCCACCGCCCCCGGCGTAGCCATCCGGTGAAGACCGCAGACGTGCGTATCCGGCGGCCATGAGCACCGTGGTGCTGGGATCAGGGTTTCGATGGGGAGACGCGATGATAGTCTTCGAGGAGGAGTTTGACCTCCTCGATGCCTTCATCGGTGAAGGCCAAGATCCCGTCGTCATCGTTGGCGCCGTAAACCCAGATGACGCCGTCCTCGGGCTCGAGACCGAGGGTAAGGTCCTGGATGAGCGCTTCGCTGACGCCGAGGTC
>NZ_MDFL01000181.1 GCF_001854785.1 Mesorhizobium sp. ORS 3428 | reverse complement strand
GGGCGTCGTCCTCGGATAAGATGCTCGACCGTTTCCGCATCTCGGCCGGCCAATGCTTCAGCTCTTCCAGAACCATCGGTGCCTTAGTCAACGAATAGGAGATGCTGGCGCCAGAGGAGAAATGAAATTGTCGCCCAAAAAACTGTTCGTCCATCGGTTTGAGAGCCACAACTGAGCTTTAGTGGTAATGCCCGCCGGCGTCGGTTGGCGAGCTTTTGAATCTCAGGCTAACCTATGATAACGGATGGTTAGTAGGGACGAGTTGACTGCAAGAAGAGGGGGAACGTTTGAGCCGCATTTTGGTAGCGGTGATCGCAGGAGTCTGCTTCACAATATCGACTGCTTCAGCCGAGCAGGGAGAGCAGCAAAACATCAATTACCTGGCACGTATGGCAGATGGCAAATTGCATCGGGCTGCAACAATTTCAGGTAACATCTACGGCGTATTGAAAAAGTGCCCGGCGCTGAGACCAAGCGAAAGTGGAAAAGCCATGATGGCTGTCTCAATCCTTTTGTACCACGGGCTAGATAAACACTTGGCGCCTGATCGGGCCAAGTTCGAGAGGGCTATTCGCGTGTTTGAAGGCGCTTACCGCAAGGCTGCTCTGAGTAAGGTTGATTGCCGGTCCGAGAAGGCCAAGGATCCAGACAGCTACCGGTAGATATCTGCCTTGGGCCAAATCATATCGCGGCCGGACGCTTTTCCGAAATGTTCGGTTTGATACAGCGTCTGATTAGGTGAGTGGGGAAAATGAAAGTCGGTCGCACTATTCGAGCGCTTGCTCCGACAATAGCACTCATCCTTAGTTCGCCTGTGTCACCGAACGCTGGCGCTAAATCCGCTGCGTACGAAGGCGGGTACATAATGGCGGCGTTTTTTTCATGTCCCGTTAGGGCCGTGTATTCCTCGATGAATAACTTTTTCAAGTACCAAGGCACCAAAGAGTATAACCGTGGCTACGCCGCCTTTATGGCCGCGTTAAAAGGCCCTCGACCCAGTAAACTCTGCTTCGATGCAGCGCGCGCGAGCGGTTTCTTCACCGTCCGCTAATACAGAATAATGCCGGGCTATCTGGTGCCTATCCACATGGGGGACCAATTCGGCTACTGGCAAGTCTGCGCTCGGCAACGCATAAGTTAGTCTCAGTCGTCCTACCAGATAACCGCTTTCCTATCGGATCGCAGCGGCAGCCGGTCCAGTCGGCTCGGCGTGGACTGCACGATCCGGGCCTTCAACTTCGCCGTTTCGCCGCCCTGACAATGTCAACGCGATCGGCAACCCGTTCGCAGAGACCGAGATCGTGGCGGATGGCTTCAGGTCTGCGGGCTGGCGCAAATACTGTGTCAGCAGCGTCAAGCACAGGACGCCACCGTCCACCCCAGACATTATAGGCGTGACGGAATTCACTTACCCCCCGGCAAGTATGAAAATGTTGCCTTTCGACGCTTGCATCTTCCAACGCCTCCAGCACCTCGAAGGCAGCGAGCGTGCCGAGCGCGCCGTCGAAGCGGCCGCCAGTCAGCTGGCTGTCGAGATGGCTGCCGATCAGGAAGGGCGGCCTTGAATTGTCCTTGCCTTCGCGCCGAATGAACAGATTGGCGATGGCGTCCTGACCAATGCCGAAACCTCGTGCCCGACCAAGCTCCGCCAGAAGGCCTCGGGCGCGCCGATCTTCCGGCGAAAGTGCCTGCCGGTTGCCGCCTCCCTTGGGCGTGGCGCCGATCCGGACGAAAGCGTCGAGGGGGCCGAGGAAGCGCTCTGCGTCTATCCGAGGCTCGCTCATGCTCCATCTCTGTGGGCGGCGTCGTGAAAGGCGATTTCGAGCGCCTGCACGCGACCGAAGACGCGGCTGAGCCGCGCGCGATCGGCCTCGTCGAGCCCGGCATCCGCTGCGTCCAACTGCTGCCTCAGCCATTCAGCCTGCCTCVCGAAGGTGTCGTCGGCGTGCATGGCTACCCATTCGTTGAGCAGCGGATCGGCGATGGCTGCAGCCGCGACGCRCTTCGACCACGTCCAGTACATCCATTCCGCCRCAAACATAGCAACGATGATGTCGGGGAATCCCCCCTTCTCCGCAATGTCCAGCATGCCGGCACAGAACGCCTCGACACGCGGCTCGGCCAGATTGAAGGCGGCAGGATCGATGGCGCGGGCCGTCAATGTCCGTTCGAAATAGCTGATCTGCTGGTTGGCCAGCTCGTCCAGCACACCGATCAGCCAGCGCTTCTGTTCGATGCTGCCGGCCTTGGCGGTGGCAAGCGCGAAGATGGAGATGGCCGTGTCCACGAAGGCGCCCTCATAGACAAGGTAGCGGTCGAACACGTCGTCCGGCAGATGGCCCGCCTCGATGTCGGTCGTGAAGCGATGGCGAACCATGGCTTCGAAGATGGCCGCGTTTTCGCGCAGGATGCGCTCCGACAGCGACTCGACAGCCATCCGTCAAGCTCCCAAAGCAGGCTCGGCAGCGGCGCGGAAGGCGCGCACGCGCTCGATGTCGACCGGGTTCCACCACACGCCGCCCGCCTTCAGCGATGAGGCRACGATGACGCCGCTGGTGCGCTTGAGGATCTCCACGACATTAGTCTTGTCGACGCCGGAGCCGACCAGCAGCGGCAGATGCGTGGCGGCGGCGATCTCCTCGATCTCCTCGATGGTCGCGGCGTTGCCGGTGCGCTGGCCGGTGGCGATGACGCCGTCGGCATCGAAGAAGGCGAGGTCTCGCGTCAGCTCGACGATGGAGCGATCGGCGACGATGGCATGGCTGCCGTGCTTGACGTGGCTGTCGGCAAAGACCTTGATGTGCTCGGCCCTTAGAGCCGAACGATAACGCATGGCCTCCGCCGCGCGGCCCTCAATGAAGCCCTCGTTGGCGACATAGGCGTTCGCCCACTGGTTGACGCGGATGAACTTCGCRCCGCCGGCCAGGGCGATGGCGAAGGCCGGCATCGGCGCATTGGCCAGCACATTGACGCCGAGCGGTACGCCGAGGGCGCGCGCGATGCGGTTTGTGACCACCGACATGAAGGCTGCCGTCTCATAGCCGATGTCCTCGGGCTTGGAAAATGGCACGTCGCCATGATTCTCGATGATCAGGCCATGCATCCCACCCTCGATGAGGGCTTCGGCGTCGCGCATGCAGGCATCGTAGATGGAGTTCATGTCGGCGCCGCGATAACGGGGGGCGCCGGGGAAGGCAGGGCAATGGATCATGCCGATCAGCGCCTTGTCGCGCCCGAATATTTCCCTTATGGCGCTGGCGGGATTGTCYGAGATTTGCTGCATCTTAGAGTCCTTCGGAAGAGTGTTCATGCACGCTTATGTCATAGGCAATGTGGCGGTGGACGAGATCATCCGGGTCGACCAGTGGCCCTTGGCCGGTGCCTCGATCTTCGGCAGCCACAGCTCCAGCGACCTCGGCGGCAAGGGCGCAAACCAAGCGGTGGTCATGGCCCGCTGCGGCCTTGGCACCACTCTCATCGCACCTGTGGGAGTGGACTTCCGTGCCCAGAGCATCGCCGAACGGCTCGCCGCCGAGCCGGTCGAACGCCTGCTCCCGCGACAGGAGGGCCGAAGCAGTGACTTCTCCATCATATTCACGACACCCGACGGGGAGAACGCCATCGTCACCACGACGGACGCTGCCGAGAACCTTCGGCCCGAGGACGCGCTGCCTGCCATCCGCGAGGCACGACCGGGCGACCTCGCAGTCTTCCAGGGCAATCTTAGCGGAGCGACCACCGAGGCGCTGCTCAGCGAAGGGCGCCGGCGCGGCATGGTCACGGCCTTCAATCCGTCGCCGCTCAGACCGTCCTTCCAAGATTTGTGGGCGCTGGTGGACATCGCCTTCCTCAATGCCGGCGAGGCTCTGGCGCTGACCGGCGCCTCGGGCGAAGCGGCCGCCGCCGTGCTGCATGCGCGAGGCGTTCGCGACGTGGTGCTGACGCTCGGCGCGGAGGGCGCCCTCCTCAGCGGCGGCGGTGCTCTGTTGCGGGTGGCAGCGGCACCAACCAAGGTCGTGGACACCACCRGAGCGGGCGACACGTTCATGGGCTCGGCTCTGGCCTCCGCGTTCCTGCGCGGCACCCGCCTTGACGAACTGGCGCTCATCCATGCGGCGCGCGCGAGCGCGCTCACGGTGTCGCGGAAAGGCACGTTGGGCGCCTTTCCGAGCATCGAGGAGATGAGCGCGATCCTGGCGCAACTGTGAGGTCAGCGCTCGGCCGTCAGCCAGCCGAGGATGTTCTTCCACAGCCTGCCGTAGCCCTCCCAGGCACAGAAGGCCGGCGACAGCCAGTGCGGACCGATGTCGGACGTCCAGGCCGCCGTACGGCCCTTGCCATGGCTGCCAACCACAAGTAGCGGGAAGCCACCCTGGTCCTGCGGCAGACGCGCGACCAGTTCGACGTTGACACCCGGGCGAAGTTCAACCTCGTTGACGCCAAGCAGGGGCGGCCAAGCCTGGCTGGTCAGCCCCGCCATCACCGGATGATCCTTGGCGACAATTTCCGCCACCGTGCCTTCGGGTATCTCGACGCGGTCGTCATAGGGCAGGCAGGTGACGGGCAGCGTGTCCTCCACCGGCGTGCGGCGCCAGCGGGCCTTTCCGTCGATGCCCTGGAAAGAGAAGTAGCCGCCGACCATAAGCAGGCCACCGCCCTTTTCCACCMAGGCCTTGAGCAGTTTCAGCCGGTTCGGCACGGTGCGCGAATGCAGCCACACCTCCGGCGGCAGAAGCAGTGAGTTCGCCCCGATGTCGGACAGGATGATGGTGTCGTAGACCTCGAGTCCCGCCATGTCGAAGGGCAGCTTCTCCACCGCTTCATGGGCCGGCATGTAGGTCAGTTCATACTCTGAGCCMTCGAGGGCCTTCACCAGCGGCTCGGCGCCGAGATGGAAGGTCACGGAACCGAACTGATCGAAACCCTTGTAGTGGGTGGCCGAACTTACCCAGCTTTCGCCGACGAGGAGAACCTTCTTTGTCATGTCGTCTTTCGCTTTCTGTCTTTGAGAAATTGGGCCTTCCAACATCAGGCCGTCGCGTCGAAGACCGAGCGCGGATTGTCATGCATGAGCCGCTTGAGCGCGGCCTCCGCCACGCCGTGTCGCCTCAGGCGCGGCAGGAAGTGCTTCGGCACGTAGGCATAGCCGTTGCCGCCATAATGGGTGAGCATCATCTTGAGGAACACGTCATGCGAAACGAGGACGCGGTCCAGATAGCCGGCATCGGTCAAGCGCACGATGCCGCGCGCCGCCTCGTCGTCGCTAGGGCACTGAACCTGCTGGTCGGCATAGAAGAAGTCCATGCCGACCATATCATATTCGATGAAGGCGCCGCGCGCGGCCAATGATGATTGATAGGCGAAATCGTCGTGCGACGGGTTCATGTGGCATAGCACCGTGTGGCGCAGGTCCRCTCCCTCCCCCTCAACGATGTCGAGCACCTTGTGGCCAAAGCGGAACCAGCCGGGCAGATGCACCATCAGCGGCAGCCCGGTCAGCCGCTGGGCGCGGGCGGCCCCACGCAGGGACTTCTCTTCGCTCTTTGTGAAGTCGGCGGAGACACCGATCTCGCCGATAAGCCCGATCCTGACGTCGGTGCCCTCAACGCCGTCCACCGCCTCGCGTACGATCTCGGCGGCGATGTCGTCCGCCGACATCGACGCTACCTTGGCCGGATGGGAGGATGCGAGATAGTAGCCGGCGCCCATGACGATGTTGAGCCCGCTCGCCGCCGAGATTCGGCGCAAGGCCCGCGGATCGCGGCCAATGCCCTGGCAAGTGGGTTCGACCAGCGTGYGCCCGCCGACGGAGGCGAACTGCTTCAGTTCCGTCACCGCCAGCGCCTCGTCGTCCARCGTGATGTTGTGGCGGTTGACGAAGGGGTCCTGCCGAAGCTCCGAAAGGATCTCCATGCACACGAAGCCACCAGCCAGATATTGCCGCTCGGGCTCCTTCGGCCTATGCCACCAGCACAGACAATCGTTCAGCACGTGCTCGTGCATGAGCGTCAGGCCGAGATCGGAGGCGGCGACCGGCCCGGCCACCGTCATCACCTTGCCTGAGCGGACATGTGCCTCGGAGAGCGGGGTCRCCGTCATTTCGCGTTGCCTCCCGCTTTCCCCGGCAGACGGAACTTGGCATTGAAGATGCGGGTGTTCAGCCAGATGGCGATCAGGATGATGGCGCCGGTGACGATCTGGGTGAAGAAGGGCGAGATGTGCATTAGGATGAGGCCGTTGCCTATCACGGCGATCGTTAGTGTGCCGAGCAGGGTACCGAGGATGGTGCCGCGCCCGCCCATCAGCGAAGTGCCGCCGAGGACAACAGCTGCGATCACTTGCAGTTCGAACCCGACAGCCGCGTTGGATGAGCCCGAGCCAAGACGAGCGGCGATGAGAAGGCCAGCGACGGCACAGGAAATGCCCGAGATCATGTAGACCGAGGCGATGACCCAGCGCGCTGGCATGCCGACGCGACGCGCGGCCTCCATATTGGAGCCGACGGCCACCACCTGCCGGCCATAGCGGGTCGAGCGGATCGTGACATAGCCGACAATGGCGACGACCACGGCGATGAGCGCCGGAATGGGGATACTGACGATTTCGCCGCGGCCCAGCATGAGGAAGCCCGGAGCGTTCTCAATCGGGATCGAATAGCCCTGGGTGAGGTAAAGTGYCAGTCCGCGCAGGATGGAAAGGCCGGCGAGCGTGACGATGAAGGCTGGCACGTCCTGATAGGYTACGAACCAGCCTTGGCCTAGCCCCGTCAGCACGCCGAGGGCCAGCATGGCCAGAACGGTGGCAGGCCATGGCAGGCCTGCAGCCATCAGGATGGCAGCCAGCGCATTGACCAATGCCACCTGCGAGCCGACTGACAGGTCAATGCCGGCTGTGATGATGACGAACGTCATCGCCACGGCGACGATCAGGATGGGGGCTGCCTGTCGCAAGATGTTCAGAATGTTGCCGATGGTGAAGAAGGTGTTCGTGCCAACGGTAAAGAAGGCGATGYACGCGAAGAAAAAGATCGCGATGGAGAGTATCTGAGCGTTTTCAGCCAGGAAGTCTGCCCATGGCGAGCCCTTCGCCCTTTCGGTGTAGAGGGTCATTGCTGTGCGCCTTCTCCGACGATGAGCTTGACGATGTCTTCGAGGTCGGTTTCCCCGATGCGGCGCTCGGCCACCTTGGTGCCTTCATACATGACGGCGATGCGGTCGCAGACGCGAAACAGGTCCTGAAGGCGATGGGTGATGAGGATGACCGAAACGCCGCGCGCCTTGACGCGATTGATCAGCGTCAGCACTGCTTCGACTTCCGCCACCGCGAGCGCCGAGGTGGGCTCGTCCATGATTAGCACCTTCGGATTGAACGCAGCAGCGCGGGCGATGGCGATGGCCTGCCGCTGGCCGCCAGACAGCTTCTCGACCTTGGCGGTGAGGCGGGGAATGCGGATCTCAAGAGCCTCCAGCATGTGGCGTGCACCTTCGAGCATGGCCTGGTGGTCGAGGAATGGCCCCTTGGTGCGCTCTCGCCCAAGGAAGAGATTGCCAATCACGTCGATATGATCGCACAGGGAAAGGTCCTGAAACACCATCTCGATGTTTCGGGCACGCGCGTCTGCCGGGCCGGAGAGTACCACCGGCCGACCTTCGATCGTGATGGTGCCGCCATCGGGAATGTAGGTGCCGGATATGATCTTGGTCAGCGTCGACTTGCCCGCGGCGTTGTCGCCGACGAGACCGAGACATTCACCCGGATAGATGTCGAGATCGACGCCGCGGAGCGCCTGGTGCGAGCCGAAGGTCTTGACGATGCCGCGCAGTGAAACGCGTGGCGTCGCGCCGTCGGCGTGCCCGCCGGCAGGCCGGGGGGAAGTCCCCCCGGCGGCGGCAGACATTACGGCCTGGTTTTCGGTCATTTGAAGACGGCCCGGTATGGCTCGACATTGTCCTTGGTGACGATGGTCACTGGCACTGCGACGTTCTTGTCCACACTGCCGCCCTTGGTGATGGTGTCGAGCGCTTTTACGGCGGCCTCTCCCATCCCGGCAGGATCCTGCTGCACGACGGCCGTGACGTAGCCCTTGTCGATGCCCGAGATCGCCTGCGCGGTCAGGTCCCAGCCGAAGATCTTGATCTGATCCTGCTTGCCCTGGCTCTCCACGGCAGCGATGGCTCCCAGCAGCGCCGGTTCGCCGGTGGCGTAGATGRCATTCATGTCGGGATTGCCGGTGATCAGATTTTCGGCGGCGGCAAGCGCGGTGTCTTGCACGTTCTGGCCGTCGACCACAGCTATCGTTTCGATGCCGTCCTTGCCCTTGATGGCATCCTGGAAGCCTTTCTGGCGCACATTCTGGATGTATGAGTTGAGGGCGCCGACGATGYCGATCTTGGCCTTGCCGCCCATATTGGCCTTAACATAGTCGAGGAAATGCGCACCCATGTCGGCACCGGCCTTGGCGTTGTCGACACCGATCTGCGCTTTCTGCGGACCCTTAGGCAGGATAGCGTCGATCGCCACCACCGGGATCTTGGCGTCCGCCGCCTGATTGACCGCCGCCATGATGCCGTTGACGTCGATGGCCACGACGATCAGCCCGTTTACCTTCTGTTGAATGTAGGTCTCGATGGCGCTGTTCTGGGCGGCAGCGTCGTTGTTGGCGTTGAAGATTACGAGCTTGGCGCCGGCGGCGTCCGCAGCCTTCTGTGCGCCTTGGTTGATCTGGTTAAAGAACAGGGCCTGCTGGTTGATCTGCACCAGAGCGTAGGTCTTCTGGTCTTGCGCGACGGCGGGCGAAACCGCGCCGGCAAAAATGCCAAGTGCGGTGAAGCCGAGGGCCGCGGCGAAGGTTCTGCGTGTTGTAGTCCAAGTCATTTCGTTTCTCCTCTGTGAAGTTTTCTTCCATTGCCGGCTTAACGTTTCGCGGGCGGGGCAACGGAATCCCGCACCACGATCTCGACTGGCATCAGTTCCTGCGGCGCCGGCGACGCGAGATCCTGCCAGTTCGTTTCGAGAAGCAACGCCAGCGACCGTCTGCCGATGTCCCGAACGGGCTGGCGCACGGCCGTAACTGACGGCGCGAACAGGTGGAAGGGCGYGACATCGTCGAACCCAACGATGGAGACCTGACCGGGAACCGAGACGCCCTCCGCCCGAAAGACCTCGATCATGCCGATGGTGATCTCGTCCGATGAGGCGARGATCGCGGTGCTCGGCATGCCCTCGGTGATGAAGCGGCGGGCGGCCTCACGTCCGAACTCGATCGTATAGTTCCCGCGATAGCTCGCCGGCACGATGTCCTCGCCCCAATGCTCGCGGAGCGCACGCCGCAGGCCGTCGAAGCGACGGCGGCCGCTGATCATCTCCTGCTGGCTGCCGACGAACAGCACTTCGCGATGCCCGTGCGCGGCGAGGTGGTGGCCGGCGAGGTACCCGCCCTGTTCGTTGTCGCAGAACAGTTTCGGCACATCCGCACCCGGCACGTCCTCGTCGGCGATGACGACCTTTCCGACCCTGTTGATGTGAGTAGCGAGCTGGCCGTCGTCGGCATGGTTGGTGACGAAGATCAGCCCGTCCACATGTTTGCGCTCGATCAGCTCCAGATAAGCCACCTCGCGGCCGGTACGATTGAGCGTGGCGAAGAGCGAGACTGCGAGGTTGCGGCTGTCGRCTTCCGCCTCGACCGCTGCAACCAAGGTGGCGAAGAACGGATTGGCGATGTCGGGAACGACCAGGYCGATCGTGTCCGAGCGGCCGCGGCTGAGGCGACGCGCATGCGGGTTGGGCCGATAGTTGAGGTCACGGATTGCGTCCTCGATGCGCTTGCGTGTCTCTTCGGGAAGAGAGAGCGAGCCGTTGAGCAGGCGCGAGACGGTCGCCACGGAAACGCCGGCCGCTCCGGCGACGTCCTTCAGGCTGGCGGCTTTGTCGCTCATGCCGTTCCCCATGCTGGCATCTTGTAAAGCGCTTTACTAAAGCGCTTTACTGTCCGTTAAGAGGCAAGCTTTGTCAAGCCTCGCGATTGATCCTTGAATAGCGGCCCCGGGCGCGTCCTACCCTAGGCCAATATCGGCAGCAGAATCGTCACGCACGTCTTGTCGCCCAATGCCGCCAGGGSGCAATGTTGGTGACCGCGAAGGTCTATATGCAACCCGAGCGACCAGGTCTGGTGCGTTCTCGACCAGACCCGTTTGTTTGAGATAGCGAAGCAGCGAACTCTTTATGCCCGACAAAGAAAGCTCCTTTGGATAAGGCGACGTCTCGTCCTGGCGACGTCGCGGAAAGCAGCCTAGCCGCAGCGTCACCTCGGCATTTGCTCCAGCGCTGCCATTATTGTCGGATCCCCTTCACGTTTCGTCTCAACTATCCTGCAAGATCATTAGATCCCCGACTGCCAGCAGGCGCGTGCCGTTGACGCAGAGCGAGTGGACCGTTCGACGATTATTCCTAACAGAGCGGCGCTAATTTCGTGCCCAACCTCCCCTTACGCATAACGGCGGCTAAGCCACCATCATCGGCTCGCTGGGAGTTCGGACAAAATAAGGTCATGGGACGATCCACCGGCTGATGACTCCGCGAAACCACGCGCCGGCCGTGGTCAGTCGGCGGAATTCATCCCGAGGATGGTGGCGGTGTTGGCGTCAGACTGAGGAGGATTAGCACCTAAGGGCCGATGTGCCCCTGGTTACCAGCCCAAGTGGACTATCTGCGAGAGATCGGCGATGTCGCCGTAGATCATCGAGCCTTTGACGAGAAAACACTTGCCACCCAGGACCTCGAACAGCGGGCTTGACGCCATRCAAACCGGCGGGACCTTACGGCCCTTGGCTTCGGCATAGCCGATGCTGATTGCGAGGATGGCGACGGTAATGAGTGTAGTCTTGCTCATGCCTAACCTCTGAAGCCAACTGGCTCTTGGGCCGCAAACCGGGTTACCGCCCGTTAAGTAGCATCGGTCCATGATGGGCTTCATCATCGATTGGATGACGACGGCTCATCTGTTTGCGGTAGGTGGAAAAACGGGTTCAAGGATCGGAGCCATCGGAATAGCCTGAGACACTCAGCTTTGGCGAAGTGCGGCGCCCACCACACTATCCGTCTAGGTTCGCACATGCTCTCGATCCAAGACCTCAACCGGCTAGCGCTTGCCGGCAGCAATGTCCGTTCGTCGTGACCGAGCTTGATCGCCTGTCGAGCGATATCGCGGTTATTGCCGACCTAATGGCCCAGCGTACCGATCATCGTCGCAAGGACTCGGTGCCGACACCGAGCATTCATGCTGCACGCCACACCCCATTGGCTGAGACACGATCATTGGCAGCCTAGAAGCAGTGTGTCGAAAGCTGGGTAATTTCACGAAATGCTAACGATGCAACTGCGACCGGTCGCCTGCCCCGGGTCGAGGCGGCAAGCAGTTTGCCCAAATTGTGTTACCTATTATAGCTTGCCTACAAAGGGCAGCGGCACGAGCCGGCGGGGGATAATAGCTGCGCTAAATGGGCGAGGCGTCCGGCGCGCGGCGGCCAATAGTCGATGATGTCACAGACCTAGCTTAGAAGATTCCCTCGGCAGACGAACGCAGTATAGCACCGTGTTGGCGGCACCCTTCCTCCGACTCGCCCCCCCGCTCGATGGAACTCGATCGAGAGGATTGTCAACGGGAAGCTCAGCAGCACCAGTAGCCTTCTGCGGTAACTTTCAAGTGCAATGCGATTGAGCATCCGGGGAACCGAACCAATCCACAGAAATATTTTGTTCGTATTTTGGTTGGCTAGAATTGCCACTGGGCATTGGTCAACTATCTCTAAACAAAGGTAGATTTCRCCGACTTGGATTCCGCCTCTGGCGCCATCTTTCTGTCAAGCCAACAAGATCATAAGCTAAGCCAAATCAGAGTGTCGCTCGACCGACCGAGTTACAGACGTGTGCGACAACGCTCTGTCGGCTGGTCCGCTCTATGGCTCGCAAAGATTCTCGCGACCGACAGTTCGTCCAGTGCGCTCCCGCTGACTTGCACGACCTGATGGTAGGCAGGAAGCCGGCGATCAGGAACGGCAGGCAGGCGCCGCTTATCGGCTCCACCGTGGCGGCTTTCAAGGTCCTATTGATGAAGCCAACCGAGTTCTGGTGCCCGCCTGGATCAGCCGATCGGCCAGGATGGCGAGGAAGGCGATCGACAGGCCGGCGATCAGGCCCATGCCGGCATCGGCCTTGCCCAGCGCGACATAGACCTGCTGGCCGAGGTCGCGGGTGCCGACCAATGCCGCGATCGCCAGCATCGACAGCGCCGCCATGATCGTCTGGTTGAGGCCGAGCATCACCACGGGCAACGCCAAAGGCAGCTTGGCCTGAAGCAGCGTCTGCAAGGGCGTCGCGCCCATCTGCTCGACCGCCTCGACCACATCGGCGCGTACATGCCTCAGCCCGTGCTCGACATAGCGGATCGGCGGCACGATGGCATAGAGCATGATGGCGATCAGCGCCGTGAACTCGCCGACCTTGAAGAACATCAGCGCCGGAATGAGGAAGACGAACTGCGGCATCGTCTGCAGCGCGTCVCAGATCGGCTTCAGGACGCGCGAGACGCGGTCGCTGTGTGCCGCCCATACCCCCAAGGCACCGCCGATCAACAGGCAAAGCAACACCGCCAGCGTGCAGAGATAAAGCGATTGCACCAGCGCCGCCCAGAGCCCGTTGACGAGGATCAGCGCGAAGCCGGCGAGCGCGAAGAGACCGAGCCGCAGACCCGCAACCTGACYGGCAAGCAGCGCGACGGCGAGGATGAAGATCGGCCAGGGCAGGTCGAGGAAGCCGGTGTAAAGGAGGAAACCGGCGGCAAGCACTGCCAGGGCCGGCCACCAGCCGAAGCCGCGCATCACCAGCCCGACCACCACCAGAACCAGGCCGAAATAGGCAGCAACCAGCGGCGGCGAGAATGCAAAGCCCCAGATGGCCGGTGTCGCGGCCCCGGAAATGCCGACGCGCATCGGCAGAAGCAGGCCATAGAGAACCGCGTTGCGGATGCCGTCGAAGAACCAGGCATAGTCGCGCACGAGTCCGAGCAGCCACTGGTTGACGGTGCCCATCTCCATGCGCAGCGCGGTGTCCGGCAGGAGCGTTGCATTCGGGACGGCAAAGCGGATGACCACGGCCAGTCCGAGCGCCAGCAGCAGCGATATCGCCAGCCGGCGCGGCGTCATCCATCGCATGGTGCGTGTCGGTCCGGTCTCGGGCTCGCGAGCAAAGCCGATGGTGAGGCGGTCGATGAGTATGGCAAGCAGCGCGATCACCAGGCCTGAAAGGATGCTCTGGCCGAACTCGGCCTTGCGCATCGAGGACAGGACCTCCCAGCCGATGTCCTCGAAGCCGCCGATGATGGCGGCGACGATGACCATCGACAGCGCCGCCATGGTGGTCTGGTTGAAGCCGACGAGAAGCTGCGGCAATGCCGTCGGCACCTCGACCTGCCAGAATTGCTGGCGGCGGGTRCAGCCGCTCATCAAGCCGGCCTCGCTGATCGCCGCCGGCACCCGTTCGAGGCCGAGCATGGTGTTGCGCACCATCGGCGGCGTCGCGTAGATCGCGCTGGCGATCAACCCGACCACCGGCCCGAAGCCGAACAGAAGCAAGAGCGGGATGAGATAGGCAAAGGCCGGCACCGTCTGCATGAGATCAAGCGCGCCGAGCAGCGCCGGGCGGAACCGCGGGCGGGCATGGCCGAGGACGCCAAGCAYGAAACCGAGCACGGTCGAGATCGGCACCGCCAGCAGCACGAGCGCCAGCGTGTTCATGCTCTGCGGCCAGTAGCCGGCAAGCAGGATGTAGGCCAGTGCAAGCAAAGCAAAGATCGCCAGCCGGCCGCCGCTCGACTTCATGGCAAGCGCCGCGACGCCAAGCATCACCGCCGGCCAGGGCAACCAGGCAAGCGCCAGCCGCGCGCCTCGCATCGGCGCGTCGAGCATCGCGGACAGCGCGCGGAACGCCGGTTGCATGAGGGCGACCACGGCGTTGGCCACGGCGTTGACATAGGCGGCGAGCGGCAGCGTCCACTGCTTCGGGAAATTCACCAGCCAGGGGAATTCCGTCTTCAGCAGCAGGCAAAGCGCCGTCAGCACGGCGAGGCCGAACCAGGGCAGGAGGGCCGGCTCCACTGCGAACCTCGATGAGGACCGTAATGTCGCGGCCGGCGCTGTCATGACCGTGTGCCTCTCGCCCGCTCGCGCTCCAGCACGGCAAGCACCGCGCCGGCGTCGAGCAGCATCGGCGGTCTGTCGCCGGCGCCGGGCACGGTGAAGGCGGTGATGCCGGAGGCGAGCTTCGGGATCAGCGCTTCGAGGCTGGTGTCGGCGGCGATGCTTTGCTCGGGCAGCGCCGCGCCGTTGGCGGGAGCGGCTAAATCGCCTGCCGTGATGACGCGCAGCAGCGGCATGTCCTCGGTGAACTGCGCGACATAGTCGTCGGCCGGATTGAGCACGATGTCGGCCGGGCGGCCGACCTGGACAATCTTGCCGGCGCGCATGATCGCCAGCCGGTCGGCCAAGCGGAAGGCCTCGGCAATGTCGTGGGTGATGAAGATGATGGTCTTCTTCAGCATGCGCTGGAGGCGCAGGAACTCGTCCTGCATCTGCCGGCGGATCAGGGGATCGAGCGCCGAAAACGGCTCGTCGAGGAACCAGAGTTCCGGGCCGACGGCAAGCGAGCGGGCAATGCCGACACGCTGCTGCTGGCCGCCGGAAAGCTGGTGCGGGAAGGAGGCCTCCCGGCCTTCGAGCCCGACGAGCGTGATCATCTCTCGCGCGCGGGCTTCGCGCTCCTTCGCCGGCCTGCCCTGGATCTTCAGCGGGAAGGCGACGTTGTCCAAAACGCTCAAGTGCGGCAGCAGGCCGAAATTCTGGAACACCATTCCCATCGCATGGCGGCGCAATTCGATGAGTTCCTTGCCGCTGGCCTGAAGCAGGTTCTTGCCATCGAGCAGGATTTCGCCGGCGCTCGGCTCGACCAGCCGCGACAGGCAGCGCACCAGCGTCGACTTGCCGGAGCCGGAGAGGCCCATGATGACGAAGATCTCGCCGGTCGCCACCTCGAAGCTGGCATCGACGACCGCGGGCAGATGTGCTTCCGCGCGCAGCCGCTCGGCAAGCTTATCGGGATCGATCACATAGCCGCGCGAGTCGAAATAGTAGCCCGGKTGTCGGCCATAGACCTTCCAGACATTGYGGCAGGCAAGCTTTATCGGACGTGCAGCGGCGTTCATCGGAATGCACCCATGCACCGCCAGCTCCCGCGCCTCGCGGGAGCCGGGCTTCCACTACCATCAGCCCTTGCCAGGCACATCGCCGATTTCATCCCTTGGCGGCGTCGAGCCAAGGTTTCCACACCGTCTCGTTCTTGTCGATCCATTCCTTGACGACGGCATCGAGGTCCTTGCCCTGCTTGTCGACGGCCAGCATCATCTTCTGCTGCTCGGTCGCGTCCATCTTGAAGGCCTTGAGGAAGGCATAGGCCGCCGGCCATTTGGCGCCGAAGCCCGACCAGACGATCTTGTCGACATCGGGCGGGGTGATGCAGTGCTCGTTGGTCTGCTCCTTGCAGGGCGGCATCTTGATCCAGCCGACCTCATTTTCGGCCAGCGCGTAATGCGGGCCCCAGAACATCATGATGAGCGGCGTCTTGGCCGCTTCCGAGGCTTCGAGCTCGGCGACCAGCGCGCCCTCCGAGCCCGCCGGCACGGCGGTGTAGGGCATGTTGTTGTCGGCAAGGATGGTTGCCGCGCGCGAACCCCAGTCGGCCGGATAGTCGAGGAAGCGGCCGTTGGGCGCGGTCTCGGGCGTCGACAATGCCTGGACGCACTCCGGCTTGCTGAGCGCCGTCCAGTCCGGCAGGCCGGGGCAGACCTTCTCCATGAATTTGGGATAGATCCAGCCTTCCTGGGTCTTCAAATCGAGCTTGCCGATGTCCTCGATCTGCTTGGCCGCCAGCACCTTCGGATAGATGTCGCCGACATTGTTGAGCCAGATCTCGACCGAGGCGCTGAGCGAGCCGTCGGCCAATCCTGAGAATTGCGGGAAGTTGCCGGCGGTGACGTATTCGACCTTGTAGCCGAGCTTCTGCAAAAGCTGGCCGGCGATGTGCGTGGAGACATGCGCGCCGGTCCATTCGAGCATGGCGAGCTTGATCGGCTCATCCTTGGCGCCGAGATCGGCACTTTGCCCGGCCGTCGTCGCGGCAAGCATCAGCGCGAGGCCGAGGCCGGCCCCTTTCAGTTTCTTTTTCATGTCGGTTCCCCTTGTTCTGGTTGATGGTTCCTTCTCTCATGCCGACCTCCTCCCATGAAGGCCGCGATCCATCCCCCGAGCAGACATTTGTCCGGTCTGCTGTGATCGAAGTGTTGCACAATGCGGACCGGCGACTTAACAAATCCGGACGTCAACTTTCGATCTTTGGACAAGTGGYCCCGAACAGCCAACCGATCAGAATCCTCATCGTGGTCACACCAAACTTCAATTTGGCGGCGACAACGACGTTCATCGACCCGTTTCGGGCGACGAACTATCTCGAAGGGCTGACCCGCTTTCGGTGGGTGGTCGCCTCCGCCCAAGGAGGCGCCTGCGCGGCCAGCAACGGGATGACGGTGCAAACGGAAAAACTGGCCTCCGTCGAAGAAGAGAACTTCGAAATCGTCCTGGTTTCCGCGAGTTGGACCCCTGAGACGTCAAGCACCCCGCACCTTCAGGCACTGCTCAGAAGATGGGCGCGCAGCGGCTCGATCATCGGCGGGCTCGACACAGGCGCGTTCATCCTGGCCGATGCCGGCCTGCTCAGCGGGCGACGCGCCACCGTGYATTACGAGCATATCGACGCGCTGAAGGAGCTGCACTCCGATATCGACGTTTCGGAGGACATCTTCGTCCATGACGGAAAGCGTTTCACCTGCAGCGGCGGCATCGCCTCGGCGGATGTCGCGCTGCATCTCATCCGGGCGAGCGTGGGAGACGCGCTGGCCAATGCCGCGGCCCGGTACATCTTTCATCCGACATTGAGGCCGGCGGGAAGCTCGCAGAACCCAGGCAACGCGGAACCGCTTGGGCGCAYGGCGCCCAAGACCGTCCGTCACGTCATCTCCATCATGGAGCAGCATCTCGAGCAGACGCTCACCATTCCTGAGCTTTGCCGCAAGGTGGATATTTCGCAAAGACAGCTCGACAGGCTTTTCAAACAATATGTCGGCAAGCCGCCGGCACTTTATTATCGTGACATCCGCCTGGATCGCGCGCGCGGCCTGGTGACCCAGACCGACATGCTGATGTCGGAAATAGCGATCGCCTCGGGCTTTTCGAGCCAGGTCCATTTCAGCCGGGCCTATCGCGAGCGTTTTGGCCTTTCGCCCCGCTCCGATCGCGTCGAGGGCCGCATCCCCTTCGAGTTCAGGGCTTGGCCGATGCACCGGAAAGCGCAAGACGACAGCGGCGGCAACACTGGCGAAAAGCGATAAACCAGCGGCGAACCGCGCACAGATTCTCGGCTTCGGCAGCAGCAAGCTTTGGYACCGTGCCCTGCCACGGTGCGCGAAACGAAAGGTGCTCCGATGACGCTGCTTCCTTCGAAAGACGAGTTCGCCGCCATCAAGGAGGGATACTCGCCGAACCCCTCGCGGTCCCTTTCGCTGAAAAGCGACGCCTACACCGATCCGCGTTGGTACCAGGTCGATCTCACGGCCATCATTGCCAAGACCTGGCAGTGGGTTTGCCACGTCGAAAAAGTCCGCAAGCCGGGCGATTACATCGCGGTGGAGATCGCGGGACGTCCGGTTGCCGTTGTCCGGGACCGCGAGGGCGTTTTGCACGCCTTCTACAATGTATGCAAGCACCGGGCCCACGCTCTCCTTTCAGGCGAAGGGAATTCGAACAAGATCATGTGCCCCTACCATGCGTGGACTTATCGGCTGGATGGCCAGCTGGTGCGCGCGCCCCACACTGAAACGCTKGAGAATTTCCAGACGAAAGACATCTGCCTCGATCGGGTCCAGGTCGAGGAGTTTTGCGGCTTCGTCTATGTCAACCTCGACCCCTCGGCGCCTTCGCTTGCCTCTCAGACAGGCGACCTCGCGACGGAGATCAAGCATTGGGCGCCCGACATCGATCAGCTGACCTTCGCGCATCGGCTGACCTACGACATCAAGTCGAACTGGAAGAACGTCGWCGACAACTTCCTCGAATGCTACCATTGCCCGACGGCRCACAAGGATTTTTGCACGCTTGTCGATATGAGCACCTACAAGGTGACGACCCAYGGCATCTATTCCAGCCACATGGCCGATGCCGGGAAATCCGCCAATTCGGCCTATGACGTATCCAACGCCACTGTCCGCACCCATGCCGTGTGGTGGCTGTGGCCGAATACTTGCCTGATGCGCTACCCGGGGCGGTCCTCCATGATCGTCCTCAACATCATACCGGCAGGGCCGGATCGGACCTTCGAGACCTACGACTTTTTCCTCGAAACCAAAGAGCCGGACGATACGGAACTGCAGACCATCAAATATCTCGACGAGGTCCTGCAGGCCGAGGACATCAGCATCGTCGAAAGCGTTCAAARGGGCATGAACACGCCGGCCTTCACTCAGGGGCGCATCGTCAACGATCCCGACGGCTCCGGCCAGTCGGAGCACGCCGTGCATCACTTCCACGGCCTCGTCCTCGATGCCTATGCGCGATGCGCGACGTGATTGGCGGGTCCCTTGATTGCATTGCGGCAGCTAGCCGGCGCTGTCGGTCGGACGACGCTTCAAAGGATTCCCCATGAGCGGAAAACTTAAGGACAAGGTGGCGCTGGTAACCGGTGGACGCGGCGGGATCGGGCGCGCCATCTGCGAGAGATTTCTTGCCGAAGGGGCAACGGTCTTCGCGGCCGATCTGAGCGATGCGGGCAGCGTGGGTTCCTCGCCGCAGGTCTCCGCGGCGTTCGTAGAACTGGACGTAACCTCGGAAGACCAGGTGAGGGCCGCGATGGTCAAGGTCGAGACCACGGCCGGCAAGCTGGACGTGCTGGTGAATGCGGCTGCAATCGAGATCGAAAAGACCATCGAGCACACCACGCTCGAGGAATGGAACCGTTGTTTCGCCGTCAACGTCACCGGCATGTTCCTGACCTGCAAATACGCCCTGCCGCTGATGCGCAAGGCCGCCGGCGGCGGCAACACCGCCTCGATCATCAACTTCGGCAGCTATGACGGCTTCATCGCCGATCCGGGCCTGGCCGCCTATTGCGCAAGCAAAGGCGCGGTGCATGCCTTGACGCGCGCCATGGCCTGCGACCATGGGCCCGAAGGCATCCGCGTCAACGCGATCTGCCCCGGCTATGTCGACACGCCGATGCTGCAGTCTTTCTTTGCCGGGGCAGGATCGGGTGGTGGCGGCGGCACCATCGACACGCTCCGCGACGCGGTGCGCAACGTCCACCCGATCCGCAACTACGGCACGCCCGCCGACGTCGCCAACCTGGTCAACTGGCTGGCCAGCGACGAAGCGCGCTACGCGAGCGGCCAGCTCTGGATTCTCGACGGCGGCCTTTCGGCCCAGGTTCAGCAGATGAGGCTTTGACCATGAGCAAACCCGTCATCATCACATGCGCGCCGACCGGCGGCATCCATACGCCGACAATGTCGGAACATCTGCCGATCACGCCGACCGAGATCGCCAAGGCCAGCATCGACGCCGCCGAAGCGGGCGCGGCGATCATCCATCTCCACGCCCGCAATCCCGAGACCGGCAAGCCTGACCCGCGACCGGAGCTGTTCCAGGACTTCCTGCCGCGCATCAAGCAATCCTGCAACGCGGTGCTGAACATCACCACCGGCGGCGGGCTCGGCATGACGCGGGAGGAGCGGCTTCGGGCGGCCAGCGCCGTCAGCCCCGAAATGGCTTCCATGAACWTGGGATCGATGAACTTCGGCATTTTCCCGATGCTCGACAAATATTCGAACTGGAAGCACGACTGGGAGCCGGAGTTCCTGGCGATGACCCGGGATTTCATTTTCCGCAACACTTTCGCCGACATCGAGTACTCGCTGCGGGAGCTCGGCGAGGCGCACGGAACGCGCTTCGAGTTCGAATGCTACGACCTGGGCCATCTCTATAATCTTGCCTGGGTCGTCGACCAGGGTTGGGTCAAGCCACCCTTCTTCGTCCAGATGGTGTTCGGCATCCTTGGCGGCGTCGGCGCAGACCTCGACAATCTGGTGCATATGCACACGATCGCCGAGAAGCTGTTCGGCGACGACCATGAATGGTCCGTGCTTGCAGCCGGCAGGCATYAGATCCCGTTCGCGACCCAGGCGGCGCTGCTCGGCGGCAATCTCAGGGTCGGCATGGAGGACAGTCTCTATATCGGCCCGGGACAGAAAGCCACGTCGAGCGCCGAGCAGGTCAGGAAGATCCGCACGATCGTCGAAAATCTCGGTCGCACCATTGCCACCCCGGACGAAGTGCGCAGGCGTCWGAACCTAAAGGGCGCCGGCAATGTTGCGTTTTGAGTGAGTGGATAGCGTGGTTTCCCAGGCGCACAATCTGCGGGGAAGAACGGCGATCGTCACCGGCGGCGGCCGCGGCATCGGACGCGCGATCGTCGACAGGCTCGTCGCCGATGGAGCCCGTGTCTTGACCTGCGGTCGAGGCAGCCGGCCGCACGATCTTCCCGCCGGGGTCGCCTGGGTTCAGGCCGACGTCAGCATTTCCGCAGACGCCAAATCAATCGTGAAGTCGGCCAGCGAAGCTTTCGGCGCGCCGACGATCCTCGTCAACAATGCGGGGATACAACTCACCAAAACGGTCGTTGAGACGACTGACGAAGACTGGGATCTCCTCGTCGGAACGAACTGCAAGGGCATGTTCAACATGTGCCGCGCGGTACTACCGATCATGGCGGAGCACGGCGGCAGCATCGTCAATATCGGCTCGATATCCGGCAACGTCTCCGATCCGAAAATGGCGATCTACAATGCATCGAAAGCTTTCGTGCACGGGCTGACGCGCTCGATCGCGGTCGACCATGGGCCGAAGGTTCGCTGCAACGCCATCTGCCCGGGCTGGATCATGACCGAAATGGCGTCGGACGGCTTCGACCTCGACCATGATCCCCCGCGCGCAAAAGCCGACGCCATCGCCAGGCACCCGATCGGCCGCCTCGGCGAGCCGAACGATATCRCCAATGCCGTCGCCTGGCTGGTCTCCGACCAAGCCGCCTTCGCGACGGGCCAATGTTTCGTTCTCGACGGCGGGCTCACCGCCGCCTCTCCCCTGCAACCAGGATTATTCTAGATGACGAACGTCAATCACACGGCGGTGCTCGGCGCGGGCGTTATCGGCGCGAGCTGGACGGCRCTGTTCCTCGCGTCCGGCTACAGCGTTTCGGTGTTCGATGTTTCCGATAAGGCCGAAGCGCAGGTGCGCAGCTATATCGAGCAGGCATGGTCGGTTCTGCAGGAGCTTGGCCTCGCCGAGAACGGCAATCCCGATCGCATGAGCTTCCATAAATCAGCGGCCGAAGCGGTCGACGGCGCAGAGTTCGTTCAGGAAAGCGTTCCGGAGCGCCTCAACATCAAGCACGAGCTCTTCGCCGCGATCGAGCCCGCACTGACGCCAGAGGCGATCGTGRCATCGTCGGCATCCGGACTAACGCTGAGTGAAATGCAGGGAGGATGGAAGGACCCGTCCCGATTCGTGCTCGGACACCCGTTCAATCCCCCTCACCTCATTCCGCTTGTCGAAGTCATGGGAAATGAGCGCACGGCAGACGGCGTGGTAGGGCTAGCCGAGCGCTTCTACGCCAGCGCCGGGAAGGTCACCATTCGCGTCAATCGCGAGGTGCCCGGCCACGTCGCCAACCGRCTCCAGGCGGCGGTGTGGCGCGAGGCGATCCATCTCGTGAAGACAGGCGTCGCAAGCRTCGAAGATGTTGACAAGGCGATGTGGGCCGGGCCGGGTCTCCGCTGGGCCGCGATGGGCCCGACGATGYTGTTCCACCTCGGCGCGGGTGAAGGCGGTCTCGCGGCGTTTTGCCAACGCTATACGGACAGCTTCAATCGTTGGTGGGACGATCTGGGCGTCCTCCATCTCGACCCGGAAACCTCGGGGAAGCTGGTTGAAGGCGTGAACGAGGAAGCACAAGGCAGGCCGGTGTCGGATCTGTCGGGCCAGCGCGACGCCTTGATCACCGCCACGCTGAAAGCGATTACACCGCTTCGGGCGCGCTAAGGTCACCAACCAGCAATGCAGAACGGTCAGGTGGAAAACGCTCCTGTCGTCATAGTCGGCGCCGGCCAGGCAGGATTCTCTGTCGCAGCCAAATTGCGCGACCTCGGGCACACTGCGCGGATCACCCTGGTTGGGGCAGAGCCGCACCCGCCCTATCAGCGTCCGCCGCTTTCCAAAGGCTACCTTCTGGGCGAGCTCACGGAGGAGCGTTTGTATCTGAGGCCTCCGGCATTTTATGAGCAAAAGGCCATCGAGCTTCGACTTGGAACAGAGGTCGAGACAATCGACCGAGACGGGCGCGAAGTAACGCTGAGCGACGGATCCACCCTGCCCTACGCGCACCTTGTCCTTGCAACCGGATCACGTCCCCGGCTCTTGCCTCCGGATCAAGGCGGCAACCTGGAGGGTGTTTATTATTTGCGGTCGATCGCCGACATCCGAAAGCTGGCGGACGAGTTCGTTGCAGGCCGGCGCGTTGTCATCATCGGCGGAGGATATATCGGGCTCGAAGCCGCGGCCGTCTCGGCGAAGCTGGGACTGAGCGTGACGCTGGTGGAGAGCGCTCCACGGATCCTGCAGCGTGTTGCGTCRGCCCACACTGCATCATTTTTCCGGGAGCTCCACCGTGGCCATGGAGTCGAGATTCTCGAAGGCGCCGGCTTGGCGCAATTGACGGGACGCAATGGCCGGGTGACCCATGCCGTTTTGACAGACGGCCGGAGTTTGCCGGCCGATTTCGTGATCGTCGGCATCGGCATCAAACCGAATGTCGAACTCGCCGAAATTGCGGGCCTCGATGTCGAGAACGGCATCAAGGTCGATTCCAGATGCCGGACGGTGGATCGCGCCATCCTTGCGGCCGGCGACTGCGCGTCGTTTCCCTGGAAGGGCAGGCACATTCGCCTCGAAAGCGTCGGCAACGCCGTCGATCAGGGCGAGGCGGCGGCACGGACGATCATGGGCCAGCCGCAGGAATACCATGCAGAGCCCTGGTTCTGGTCGGATCAGTTTGACTGCAAGCTGCAGATCGCTGGGTTGAGCGGCGATTACGATTGTGCCGTCACCCGACTGGTGTCCGACACCGCCCTTTCCGTGTGGTACTACAAGCAGGAGAAACTGCTGGCAGTTGATGCGATCAATCAACCCGCAGCCTATATGGTGGCCAAGCGCCTGATTGCCCAAGGAAAGTCACCGGACAAGGCAAAGGTCGGCGATGCCGGTTTCGAGCTCAAATCGCTGCTTGCATGATTTGCGGCAGCGACGTTTGCCGGCTCAATTTCTGCCGCACTAAACGGATTCCGGCGACGCGCTTTAGGTCTTTGTTTTGATGCGTGTCGCCCAAATCCGCTGCGCTCTTTTGGGCGACACGCAATGTAACGGCTCGAACTCGGCTTGCCGGTCGCCTATCCCTTGGCGGCTTCGAGCCAAGGTTTCCACACCGTCTCGTTCTTGTCGATCCATTCCTTGACGACGGCATCGAGGTCCTTGCCCTGCTTGTCGACGGCCAGCATCATCTTCTGCTGCTCGGTCGCGTCCATCTTGAAGGCCTTGAGGAAGGCATAGGCCGCCGGCCATTTGGCGCCGAAGCCCGACCAGACGATCTTGTCGACGTCGGGCGGGGTGATGCAGTGCTCGTTGGTCTGCTCCTTGCAGGGCGGCATCTTGATCCAGCCGACCTCATTTTCGGCCAGCGCGTAATGCGGGCCCCAGAACATCATGATGAGCGGCGTCTTGGCCGCTTCCGAAGCTTCGAGCTCGGCAACCAGCGCGCCCTCAGAGCCCGCCGGCACGGCGGTGTAGGGCATGTTGTTGTCGGCAAGGATGGTCGCCGCGCGCGAGCCCCAGTCGGCCGGATAGTCGAGGAAGCGGCCGTTGGGCGCGGTCTCGGGCGTCGACAATGCCTGGACGCATTCGGGCTTGCTGAGCGCCGTCCAGTCCGGCAGGCCGGGGCAGACCTTCTCCATGAATTTGGGGTAGATCCAGCCTTCCTGGGTCTTCAAATCGAGCTTGCCAATGTCCTCGATCTGCTTGGCCGCCAGCACCTTCGGATAGATGTCGCCGACATTGTTGAGCCAGATCTCGACCGAGGCGCTGAGCGAGCCGTCGGCCAATCCTGAAAATTGCGGGAAGTTGCCGGCGGTGACGTATTCGACCTTGTAGCCGAGCTTCTGCAAAAGCTGGCCGGCGATGTGCGTGGAGACATGCGCGCCGGTCCACTCGAGCATGGCGAGCTTGATCGGCTCGTCCTTGGCGCCGAGATCGGCACTTTGCCCGGYCGTCGTTGCGGCAAGCATCAGCGCGAGACCGAGGCCGGCCCCTTTCAGTTTCTTGTTCATGTCAGTTCCCCTGTCTGGTTGATGGTCCTTCTCTTTTTAAGCCGGCCTCCTCCCATGAAGGCCGCGATCCATCCCCCTGACCGACGCTACCACATTGCGCCGCCAGTGATCTGGATATTTTCCATGGTGATCCCCCTGGCGAGATCGGAGCAGAGGAAGACCGCGAGCGCGGCGATCTCCTCCGGCTGCATCATGCGCCCCTGAGGATTGCCTTTCCTGAATTCGTCCATCGCCTCCTCGACGCTGCGGCCCTTGCCCTCGCGCGCCACGACCTGCGCGACGTTGCGGCGCATCAGCTCCGTCTCGACCCAGGTCGGGCTGATCATCACACAAGTAACGCCGTGCGGCGCGCCTTCCAGAGCCACGCAGCGGGTCAGGCCGAGCAGGCCGGCCTTGGAGGCGCAATAGGCCGGATTGTCCTTCCAGCCGACCGAGGCAGCCGTCGAGCCGATATTGACGATGCGGCCCCAGCCGCGCTCGATCATGCCGGGCAGCACGGCGCRCGTCGTACGGAATGCACCGGTGAGATTGGTGTCGACGATCTTGTCCCACAGTTCGTCGGAATGGCCGCAGACGGGCTGCTCGGCGGTCGTGCCGGCGGCATTGACCAGGATGTCGGCGGGGCCGGTCGCAGCTTGGGCCTCGGTCACGAACCGATCGGTAAGAACGCTGTCGCGCACGTCGAGATGCGCGGCATGCACCTTGGTGCCGTGCGCGGCGAGGGCTGAGCGGACGCGCTCGACCTCTTCCGCGCCGGGATAGTAGGCGGCATCCGCCCTGCCCGCTTGCGGCGGCGCCACATAGGAGCCGACGGCGACATTGGCGCCGGCCTTGGCCAATGCGGTTGCAATGGCGAAGCCCATGCCGGAGAAGCCGCCGGTGACGATCGCGCTACGGCCGGTGAGATTGGTCATCGCGACAGGTCTCCACATTCACACGGCAAGATAACCTCCATCGACCACCATTTCGGAGCCGGTGACGAATTTGGATTCGTCCGAGGCGAGATAGAGAACCATGTAGGCGATGTCGCTGGGCTCGCCGAGGAAGCCGATCGGATGGCGCGACAGCGCCTTTGCCTTCTCCCGGTCGAGCGTGCCGAGATCGCGCAGATAGTTCTCCGTCTGCGGCGTCCAGATATAACCGGGATGGATGGAGTTGCAGCGGATGCCGTAGCGCTGTTCGGCGCAGTGCACGGCGACCGCCTTGGTCAGGGTGCGCACGCCGCCCTTGGAGGCGCAATAGGCGGCAAGCTCGGCCTCGCCGATGATGCCGTCGATGGAGGAAAGGTTAATGATCGATCCGCCGCCGGATTTCTTCATCAATTTGATGCCTTCCTGGCAGCCAAGGAAGACGCCGTCGAGGTTGACGGCCATGGTGCGCTGCCATTCGGCGAGCGTCGTGTCCTCGATGTTTTTGGYGATGGCGATGCCGGCATTGTTGACCAGCACGTCRAGACGCCCGAAACGCTTCTCGATCGCCGCCGCGACGGCGAGCCAATCCTCGGGCTTCGAGACGTCKTGGCGAAGGGCCAGCGCCTCGCCGCCCGCCCTGACGATCTCTTCCGCCGTTTTGCCGGCGAGCCTCTCGTCGATGTCGCTTACGACCAGCTTGGCGCCTTCCGAAGCCAGAAGAAGCGACGACGCCCGCCCGAGGCCGAGCCCGGCCCCGGTGACCAAAGCTACCTTGCCTGCGACGCGGCCCATCCGGCATCAGCCTCCCTTGCTTGACGGCTCCAGCGGCTTGCCCAACCAATCACGGTAAAAGCCTTCGAGGTCCGGTTCAAAGTCGTGCACGATCGGRTAACCGGGAGCCGCTGCCTCGACCTCGTGTAGGGTGYCGCATTGCGGGCAGATGAACTCGCGGATCTCCATCCATTCCGGATCCGGCAGGTCGCTGTTGGGATAGATCTCGCGGAGCAACTCCTCGCTGTYGCGCACGATGAGCGCGGCCTTCAGCTTCCAGTTCTTGCGGTAGTCGCCGAAGGAATGGCCGCATTCGCATTTCGTCACCCGCTCGTCACCGCTCTGGCAGATGAAGAGATGGTCGCCGACCGGCAGCAGGATCGGATCGCTGAAGCTGACGCGGTCCTGCAGCACCGAGACATATTTGAAGAAGCGGTCATCATCCTTGTAGGCGCTCATGATGCGGCGCGTCTGCAGCCAGGGCAGCGTGCCGGCAAACAGATCGGCGATGACTTCCTTGCTGTATGAGGTCATGGTTCCTACTCCACGCCGAAGGTCGATCTGGCGTCGACGTTCCAGAAGGCTGAAARGTCTTTTGCGAAGCGCGGCGAAAGCTTGATGGCGCTGGCGTACATCTTCTTCACCTCGGGCGCGAAATCAGCGGCCTTCACCCGCTCGCGTTCCTTGGCCATCCATTCCGAGACAGGCTTCGCCCGCGCCAGACGCCGCTCCCGCATCTCGGCGCGRTGGCGCTTGGTGGCCTCGATGTTGGCAACCGGGAAGCCGTCCTCGTCCTCGTCGAGCACGATGCCAAAGATGCCTTCGGCGGCCTCTTTGGTGAGGAACCCGTTCTCGACGTCCCAGGCGGTCTTGACCGGGTCGCGCTCCAGCACGTCGCCGTAACCGCCGCCACCATTGTAGGAGTGGGTGAAGACGTCGCCCGTCTTGTGCGGCGCGGTGATGTAGGGCCCTTCCAGCGTCACGTGCTCACCTTCCAGCCGGATCTCCAGCTCCGAGCGATACGGATTGGTGCCGGTGTGATGCGCCAGCGGCGCGCCTTTCTCGGCAAGCTCGAAGATGTTGGTGTCGCGGACCGCGCGGTGCTTCTGGCATGTCGGTGCCGGGTAGCCGCCGCACAGCCCGCCATTGTCGAAGACGCGCGAGGAGTGCTCGGAGGTGACCAGTCTCAGATGATCCGTCTTGTTGACCAGCCAGGTCGAAAGAAAGGCGCAGCCGCCGCGATATTTGCCGGCGCCGCCGGAATTGGGAACGATCGAGCGGCCGATATAGAGCATCGGCATGTTCTGCTCCCAGATCTCGATATTGCCCATGTCGGATTCCGGGTTCCAGCCGACATAGGCTGTGTCGAGCCCGTCCTTGATGGCCAGCGCGCCGGAGCCGGCGGCGGCGCATTCGAAATGCGCCATGCCGAAGGGCGTGCCGTATTGGCTCTCGCCGCCCATCTCGATCATCGGGCTGTTGACTTGGCCGACAAAGGCCTCCTCGACGAAGCCACGGGCGATGAAGGAACGCGAGAGCAGCCGTTGGAAGACGCCATAGGCGGGAAGTAGCAGCGCCCAGGAAGTGGCGGTCGCCACCATCTCGTTGTCGGGGTTGGTCCATGTGCCCTTGGGCAGCTTGAGCTCGGTCGCCATCCAGGCGCCGTCATTGACCAGGCCCTCGAAGTTCATGTGCTGGGTCAACGTCACGAACATGCCGCCATCCATGCCGGCCGGTGTGCAGTTCATCGAATGGTAGCCCCAGGGCTGGGTGCCTTCGAAATCYATGACGATCTTGCCGTCGGTGGTGATCTCCATCTCGATCGRCATGTTGTAGAGCCAGTCGGGATCGCCGAGCGGCTGGTAGCCGGGCTTGCCGGCTGTGACGTGGCCGTAGAAGGTGTGACCGCGATAGATGCCKGGCACGGTGAGCTGGCGGGTGCGCGCAAGCTGGGCGCGGCGGCCCTCCTCGATGAACTCCTTCGACACCTGCATCCAGTAGTCGAGGCCGATCTCGTCGATCAGCGCCTTGACGCTCTCGCGCATGTCGATGYAGGAGGCGACCTTGGCCTTCTCGTCCAGCACCCAGTAGATCGGCATTCTGAGATTGCGCTCRCAGCGGATGACATAATCACGCCTGAGCTCGTCGTTCTCGCCAACCTTCTCGGCGCAGACGAACAGGCCCTCGGTGAAACGCTCCTGCGCCAGCGCCACGTCGCCGCCGGGGGTGATGCCGCCGGCCTCCAGCTCATGGCAGACCGCGCCGGCCCAGCCGACGAGCTTGCCCGAATGGAAGATCGGCATCACGTCCATCACATCCGGGACCTGGACGGTGYCGATGAACGCGTCGTTGTTGGCGAAGATGTCGCCGTCGCGGATGCCGGGATTTTCCTCGTAGCCGTTGCGGATCATCCATTTGATGAAGCGGCTCATCGTATGCACATGCACCATGATGYCGTTGGAGAGCGCGATCGCGTCGCCCTCCGGCGTGTAGATGGYAACGACCATCTCACCGACCTCACGCACGCCGGGCGAAGCCGAGATGCGGCGGGCCATTTCCCGGGCGGACACGCAGTAGGCGCGCAGCTTGGTGTRCAGCGTCTCGAACTTCAGCGGATCCTGGTGGCGCAGCTCGAGCTCGGTAATGCCGTCATAGCAGYCGGTCTCATCCATCAGCCGTTCGGATTCGATCAGCCGCTCGCGGATGCGGAGCGCGGAGGCGGGTTTGTCCAGCATGGCGTTCGCCCTCTCAAGCATGGGAGTAGTGGAGCAGCGTCCATTCGTCGACGAAGACGCGGTCCTGCGGATGGACGACGAGGGTCGTCGCGGGATGTTCGATAATGGCCGGGCCGATCACTTCGTGGCCGGGTTGCAGAAGGTCCATCTCGTAGAGATTGGCCTTGTGCCAGCGGCCGCCGATATAGGCCTCGCGGACGCCCTTGTGAGCGGAAGCGGGATCGGACTTGCCGAGCGGCCGCTTGACCAGCATCGGCTTGACCTTGTCGGCGGTGGCGATCAGCCCGAGTTCGGTGATCGAGAAGCCGACCTCGCCGTAACGCGAGACGCGGTGATTGACCTTGGCGTAGACCGCCTCGAATTCGGCGATGACCTTTCGCATCTCGTCGGCGGAACGAACCGCCGACAGCGGCGCCATCACCTCGACGTCCTCGAGCTGGCCGGTGTAGCGCATCATCAGGAACGGCACGGTCTTGATCTTGGGGAGCGCATGGCCGTCGGCGACCATCTCGTCGACCGCGGCCCTGGTCAGGTCGTTCCAGACGGTGGTGACTTTGTCGCCGAATGCCCGCAGTTCGTCATCGCTTGCCCGCGCAGCGATATCGATCTGCGTCGACACCGAGTGCCGGCGCATGAAATCGGCGGTCGTGCAGCCGAAGGCCGAGAAGGCGGCGGCGAACTGGAAGGTGATGATGTCCTTGAAGCCGATGCCCCTGGAGCAACCGGCGAGGTGCAGTGGCCCGGAGCCGCCGTAGGACAGAAGCGTGAATTCCGACGGGTGGATTCCTTGTCCGGAGATGACGCGGCGCAGCGCGTTGTTGGCGTCGGCCTCCAGCATGTCGATCATGCCTTCGGCCGCCTCTTCGACGTCGACGCCGAGCACGCGGGCGCATTTTTCCTCGAAGGCTTTCCGCGCCTTGTCGACCTGCAGCACGACCTTGCCGCCAAGGAAGTAATGCGGGTTCAGCCTGCCGAGGATGGCATCGCAATCGGCGATGGTGGGTTCGGTGCCGCCCTTGGCGAAGCAGATCGGCCCGGGATCGGAGCCGGCGCTTTCCGGCCCGAGGGAGACCTTTTTCGTCAGCGGGTCGACTTTGAGGATCATGCCGGCGCCGGCGCCGATCGTGTCGAGATGCAGCGTCGGGACGTTCAGCTTGAAGCGGTCCATCAGCGGTTCGTTCTCGATCCGCGTCTGGCCGCGCGTGATGACGCCCATGTCGAAGGAGGTGCCGCCCATATCCGAGCAGATGAGCGAGTCGTTGCCGATCAGCTTGCCGACATAGGCCRCGCCCAGGATGCCGCCGATCGGCCCCGAGATCATCGTCTCGTGCAGGCGCGGATGATTGATCGAGGTGAGGCCACCGAAGGAGAGCAGCGTCTGCACGCCATATCTGAAGCCGTATTTCTTCGAGACCTCCTCGATGCCTTTGAGCTGCTTGCGACCGCGCGAGGTGGCATAGGCTTCGATCAGCACCGAGTTCAGCCGCGACTGCTCGCGGATGACCGGGCGCACCTCATGGCTGGTGTAGACCAGGATGTCGGCGACGGCGGCGGCGATCTCCTCGCGGCAGATCTCGGCGATGCGTTTCTCATGCGCCGGATTGACGTGGGAGAAGACGGTCATGATGCAGATCGCCTCGACCTTGTCGGCGATCAGCTTCTTGGCTGCGGCATGCACCTCATGCTCGTAGAGCGGCAGGACGATGTCGCCGAACTGGTCGATGCGCTCGGTGACGCCATGGGTGCGGCGGCGCGGCACCAGCGGGTCGGGGTGGTGATGCGTGACGRCATGCAGGCGGTCGGCATAGGAGTAATCCGCCCAGGCCTGCAGGCCGCGGCCCATCAGGATCATGTCCTCGAGGCCCTTGGTGGTGATCAGCCCGAGCTTGCGGCCGGTGCGCGACAACAGCGTGTTGAGCATGCCGGTGCCGGAATAGAGCACCACATTGACGCCCGAGAACAGGTCCTGAAGCGAAATACCCCAGGCCTCGGCCGCATCCTCGGCCGAAGCGAGGAAGCCCTCCGCCTCGTTCTTCGGCGTGGTCGCCGACTTGCCGATCTTGAAGTGGCCGTCCTGATCGACAAGGATCGTGTCGGTCATGGTGCCGCCGGCGTCGATGCCGATGACGATGGGGTTGGTGGTGATCTGGTCCACGGGTCGCCTTCCCTTGCCGAGAGTGGCCACAGGCTAGATTTGACGGGCAGCGGTGCGCCATATGCCTAAAGACACAATGACGGCAGGGCGCGGTTCGCCGAGAAAAGGGCATGCGCATGGGCAATATCTGGGGGCCGCTGGCCAAGGCGATCATCGCCACCGGCACGGACAGGCATGTCGATTGCCTGATCGACCTGATCGGCGCGGACATCGCGCATGACCTGGTGACGGTGACGCGCTATTCGGCGACCAGGACGCCGGAATTCGTCAAGCACCGGCGCTTCTCCGACGAGATGGTGAGACGCTATCTCGACAACTACTACGTCTTCGATCCCTTCTATGCCTCGTGGCGAAGCGAACGCCGCCTCGGCATCATGCCTTTGAAGAGTCTGGCCGACGAAGAGGCCCGGCGCGGGCAATACATAGCCGGCTTCCTGGCGCAGTCGGAGATCTGCGACGAGGTCGGGATCATGCTGGCCGACGGCGGYGACTGGTGCCTCGGGATCTTTCTCGACCGCTCGACCGTGTCGTTCAAGGACAGCGAGATCGCGCTGCTCAGCGAGCGGCTGCCGGTGTTCGAAGCCTTGCATGCGCTCGACATCAAGGCGCGCGGCAGCGATTTTTCGCGCACCTCAGCGCCCACGGGTCCAGGCGCGTCGCCGCAGCAGAAGCCGAGCATTCCCGCAGACCTCTGGCCCGAGCTTTCAATTCGCGAGCGTGAACTGGTGCAGCTAATCCTGGCCGGACACCCGACAGCCAACATCGCCGGACGGCTCGGCATCACCGTCGGCACAGTAAAAAACCATCGCCGCCGCATCTACGAGAAGCTCGACATCACCACCGAGCGTGAGCTGTTCCTGCAATTTTTCCAGCATCGCAGTCCGGCAACATAGCTTGCGTCAATCACGAGCTATGAGCCGCTGAGCCGCAATGAGGATACGCTCCAGGGCGGCGTCGCCGACGATGCGCTCGCTCTAGGGCATCTCCGCAGAAGCAGGCCGCGAGCGGTTCGGCGCCAGCCGTAGATGCGGCATAGGGCTACCACCAGTACCGGTGTCAGGTGTCGTATGTTAGTTTACTGGCACGAAAGGTGGTTCTGCGATACGGTTTAAAAAAGGGGTAGTTGCAGACGGCTTTTTGACCAGGTGACTCTGGGAGGAGTAATGGTCGAAATCATATCGAAGCGCGACGGCTCGCGGCGCGAGGACGCCGCGATGAAGCGTTTGATCGAGCAGAACCGCGCGACCATCACGCGCCTCGCCGACCATCTCAGCGGCGGAAGCTATTCGGCTGGCAAGGCGGCAAAGCCGAAGCCGGAGGCAAAGGGCCTCATCATCCATGCCGGCGGGAGCGCAAGGCCCGTCGCCGATGYTGCCCCCAAGATCCGCGTCAGCCTCAACGGTCGGGTTATCGCGGTGGACGAAAACTCCGGCCGGCAATTGCATCATATTGGCGACCTCAGGCGTCGAGACGGGAACGATGTGTTTGTCCTCGCAACCAAGGCCAACCAGTATTTCTCGCCGGTGGACGAGGACATCGCGGCGGCGTTGGCCGATCTCGACGGCGGCCGGATCGGACCGGATTATGGCGAAGAGCAGCTGGCCGCGGACATCGGCAACAGGCTTGGCATGAACTGAGGTGGGCGAGAGCGTGCGATGGTTAGATGAAGCGTAGCACCGGCCAGGACGAAAACTTGCTCATCACGCACCCCTCCCCTCGCCCGGGGCGTGCAGAAGCGCTTGTTTTGCCCAGCTATGATGAGCGGGCGACCATGCGTGCTTGGGAGACGTTGCTCGCCGGCGATGGCGACCGAGCCGGCAACCGTTTTCCGGTTCGTTCCCTAATCCACGACTCCTGGAGCCGCTGCGCCGTGAGCGGCATCAACGCCCAGCAGAGCGAAGCGCCGCTCGAAAACGGCAAGGACCACATAGAGCTGCTGTCTCGCGCCAACGGCGAGTTGCTCGCCGCCGCGCGGCGGTCCTTCTTCACCATCGGCCGTCTTCTCGACGGAACCGGCGCCATGCTCGTGCTGACCGACGGCGACGGCGTGCTGATCGACGCCATCGGCGACAAGCGCACGATCCATGACGGCATGGACATCCATCTCGCCATCGGCGGGAAATGGACGGAAGACGTCGTGGGCACCAACGGGATCGGCACCGCGCTGTGGGCTGGCGAGCCGGTCTTCGTGCACGCGGCGGAGCATTTTTGCGCAGGCATCAAATCTTGGACATGCGCCGGCGCGCCCATTCGCGATCCGATCGACGGAAACATCATCGGCGTGGTCGACCTTTCGGGCCATCCTGACATCTTCCGTCCGCACAACACGGTGCTCGTCGCGGCCGCCGCGCGCGAGATCGAGAAGGCGCTCGCCGAACAGCAGATGGAGGACCGCACGCGCCTGCTGGAGGCCTTCATCACTTCGGCCCCCAACTACCGCCGGCGCGACGGATTGATGATCGTCGACCGCCGCGGCCGCCCGATCTACTGCAACAACCTGCCTGAGGAAGCCGCTCGGGAGCTGCTGGTCGAGCCGACCGCGCAGAACCCGAACCCCAGGTTCCTGATCAAGCTGCCCGAACTCGGCTCAGGCATCGAACTGGGCGATACCCTGCCAGCATCGCTGCGGTCCTGCCATATCAGCGCGCTCGAGTTCGACGACGGTCTGCGCGGCGCGGCGCTCGTCTTCCCTGCGCAGGGGTCGACCACGATCATCTCGGACAGCCGCAGAACGCAGATCAAGCAGCTCGAAGCCGCATCGGCGCTGATCATCGGCGAGAGCGAGCCCCTGCTTGGYGCCGTCGACATCGCCTGCAGGGTCGCGGAATCGAAGGAGGTCACCTCGGTTCTGCTCGAAGGCGAGACCGGCGTCGGCAAAGAGTTGTTCGCAAGGCTCATTCATGTCGGCAGCCGCAGCTCGCCGAACAGCCCGTTCATCGCCGTGAACTGCGGCGCGATCACCAAGGAGCTGTTCGGCAGCGAATTGTTCGGCCATGTGGCGGGCGCCTTCACGGGTGCGAGCCGCGACGGAAAGCCCGGCGTGTTCGAGCTCGCCAGTGGCGGCGTGCTCAGCCTCGACGAGATCGGCGAAATGCCGCTCGAGATCCAGCCCTTCCTGCTCAGGGTGCTGGAAGAGCGCGTGGTCCATCGCATCGGCGACAGCCGTGCCCGGCCCGTCGACGTGCGCCTGGTTGCCTCGACCAATCGCGATCTGAAGCGCGAGGTGGAAGCCGGTCGATTCCGCCGCGATCTCTACTATCGCATCTCGACCGTTTCCATCCGCGTGCCGCCCTTGCGGGACCGCGGCAGCGACGTGCTGCTGCTTGCCGAGCACTTCAACCAAAAGATCTCGGCCCGGATGGGCTCCGCGCCCCTTGAATTCTCCACGGCGGTCATGGATGCGTTCGTGACCTACCAATGGCCCGGCAATGCGCGTGAGCTGAAGAATCTGGTGGAGCGGCTGCACGTGCTGTCCCGCGGCGCCGTCGTTGGCATCGGCGATCTGCCTGAGGAAATGCTGGGGGGCGGAACGGCAAAGGCCGAAATTCAACTGGCCGCGCCGGCGACGGCCGGCGTGCCCGGTGCGCCGCCTTGCGCCATCGACAGAGAGCCGGTGCGCAGCATCGAGGATGCCGAGCGCCAAGTCATCAAGGACGCGCTGGCGGCCGAGGGCGGCAATCTGAGCCGCGCGGCACTGCGCCTAGGGGTGTCGCGTCCGACGCTCTATCGCAAGCTCGATCAGTTCGGCATCCGGCGCGGCTTCATCTGAACTCACACCCTACACTGAAAATCAAAGGCCCCACGGCACAAAACCATGGGGCCAGAGTCATTTCTTGTCGGGCGCCTAGACTTAGGCCGGCTGCGCCGCGCCTTCCACGTCGATCGCCCGGTTGCGCTGCAGGAGGCCGGCCGCGGCCGCTCCAAGGCAGGGCGCCAGGATATAGAGCCACAGCTGGGAGAGAGCGGCACTGCCGGCGACTAGCGCCGGGCCGAGGGAACGGGCCGGATTGACCGACGATCCCGAAACCGCGATTCCGGCGAGGTGGATCGCCACCAGCGTCAACCCGATCGCAAGGCCGGCGAGCGGGCCGGTGCCGCCGGAGGCTGTGCTGTTGAGGATGACGGTCACGAACAGGAAGGTCRCCACCAGTTCGAACACGAAGGCCGAAGTCGCCGAATAGGTYGACCACCCGTTCTGCGCAAAGCCGTTCGCCGCGACATCGTAGCCGCCGGCCTTGCCGACGGCGATGAGGTAGAGCACCCCGGCCGAGACGATCGCGCCGGCGCATTGGGCGACGACGTAGCCGATAAAATCACCGGAACCGAGCCGGCCGGAGACGAGAAAGCCGAGGCTGACGGCAGGGTTGAGATGGGCGCCGGAAACCGGACCGACGGCGTAGGCCATCGCCACGACCGAGAGGCCGAAGGCAAAGGCGACGCCCACCAGCCCGACCTCCGAGCGCATGAAGAGAACGGTCGCGCAGCCGAAAAAGACCAGCGCGAAGGTACCGATGAATTCGCAGATGTATTTGTTCATGTCTGTCTCCGATGGTTGACGGTGAACCGGCGCGTCAGGCGGCGGGACAATCGCTCAAAAAAAAGGGGGTGAAGACCGAGGTGCGATGCGCCGCGGCCGGTCAATTCCGGGTCACTGACGCCCGAGCTTCTCCGCCCCACCGCCAAGCGCCGGCCCTTCGGTGGGATCCTCGTCTTCGGCCAGATCGCCGACCAGCGTTTCGGTGGTGAGGATGAGCTTGGCRACAGAGGCGGCGTTGCTGAGAGCCGTGCAGGTGACGCGCACCGGGTCGATGATGCCGGCCTCGTACATGTTCTGGAATTCGCCCTTGTCGGCATTGTAGCCGTAGCCGCCGTTGACGCCCGAGATCTTGGCGACCACGGCATCCGCGTCGCCTCCGGCATTGGTGACGATGCGCCACAACGGACGCGAGAGCACGGATTTGACCAGCCGCACGCCTTCGGCGACATCGCCCTCGGCCTTTGCCAGCACCGCGTCGAGCACCGGGGCTATCTGCGCAAGCGCTACCCCGCCACCGGCGACCACGCCCTCCTCCCAGGCTGCACGGACAGCCGAAAGCGAATCCTCGATGAGCTGGATCGTGCGCTTCTGTTCGACCGGCGTGACGCCGCCGGCATAGAGGACCGCCGTGCCGCCGGACAGTTTGGCCAGCCGTTCRCGCAGCTTGTCCTGCTCGACATTCGGCGGCGCGACCTCGTACTGGCGCTGCACCTGGGCGCGACGCGCGGCGATTGCCTCGGGCCTGCCGCCGCCGCGGATGATGGTGGTGTGGGTGGCGCTGGTGCGCACGCGCTCGGCCGAGCCGAGATCCTCCTCCTGGATCTCCTCGAGCCGCCCGCCAAGGTCGCGCGCGATCACGCGGCCACCGGTGAGGATCGCCAGGTCCTCCATCATGGCCTTGCGCCAATGGCCGTATTCCGGCGGATGCACCACGAGGTACTTGCCGGGTCCGTTCTTGCCGAGCAGCGTGACCACGACGTCCGGCGACATCTCCTCCGCAATGATCAGCAGCGGCCTGTTCTGCCTCTCGGCGATGGCCCTTGCGGCATCGAGCGCCTTCGGCTCCTTGATCTTGAGGTCGCTCATCAGGATCAAGGGCCGCTCCAGGACCACTTCCATCTTCTCCTGGTCGGTGACCATGTGGTGTGAGAGATAGCCGCGATCGAAGGACATGCCCTCGACCACGTCCAGCGTCGTGTCCCTGGTGACGCTGAAGTCGGTGGTGATGACGCCGTCGGYGCCGACCCGCTCATAGGCTTCGGCGACCAGCGAACCGAGCCTGGGGTCGGTCGCGGCGATGTTGGCGACGGCCGCCAGGTTGCCGTTGGACCGGGCTGGCTTTGCCGACGCCTTCAGCGCCTCGACCACCCTTGYCACCGCAAGGTCGATGCCCCTCACCAGATCAACGGCCTTGGCGCCGCGCTCGTTGGCTTGCACGCCGTTCTGGACCAGGGCGTTGGCAAGCACGATCGCCGTGGTCGTGCCGTCGCCGGCGACTTCGTTGGTCTRCATGGAGACTTCACGCACGACCTGCGCGCCCATGTTCTCGAACCTGTCGTGCAACTCGATCGAGGCGGCGATCGATACGCCGTCGCGCGTGACGATCGGAGTGCCGATCGGGCGGTCGATCATGGYGTTCATGCCCCGCGGCCCGAGCGTCGGCTCGACGGCAGCGGCAAGTTGGTGGACGCCCCGGGCAAGTRCTCGGCGGGCATGTGAGTTGTGGATCAATAATTTGGGCATGGCTCYTCCTTCCGCCATGGGGCGGCGCTTGTATGCGGCCTCCATTCGGAGGCTGTTTTCAGGTATGTGCCGGGCGGCTCGCGCAATCCCGGGGCGGCACGCGATCCAGGATGAAGTCGACCAGCGTCGGTTCGCCGTCCACCACGTCCAGTTCCTTGTACCGTGTGGTCTTCAGTCCACGGCACAGCGCGCCGTTGAACTCCATGTTGATGCGCACGCTTCTGAGTTCGGCGAGATAGGCGCCGAGCGCCACAGGCGGGATTGGCGACCCCTCCCAGGTGACGAAGACGGGCTCCGTCGGACGCCGCCCGGGCCACCGCAGCAGCAAGGCTTCGCGGTATCGCGGCTTMTGTTTGGCAGTCTCCTCGCCTTCGAGCCTTGCAATGTCGTAGGCAAGCAAGTCCATGCCGAGGATCTCGCGATCGGTCAGGCCATGCCGCCGCAATCCAAGAAGCATTGCCTCCTGGCGCCTCAGATAGGCCTTGCGGGCAAAGGTCTCGCGCAGGCCGGCAATGTCTTCGTCGCCGGCCAGTTCGCCAAAGATCTGGCCGAAGGTCTTCCCGGCTTCGACGCCGCTGTTGACCTCCTCGGCGAACATGTGGTCGTGCAGCCGGATCCGGTAGGCGGGCGACCACGACAGTGCTTCGAGCGCCTGGCGCATGCCGTCCAGCATCAGGAAGGCGAAGTTCGGCGAGCACCAGTAGGTCGGCAAGCGGAAGTCGACCGCCACTGATCCGTCGTCCAGGACCTCTGCCCGCTCGACGAAGCCCATCTCGGTCACCGGCTCGTCGAGTTCGGGATCGTTGACGCCTTCCAGGCTCCGCCAGAGCTCGCTCTGGCGGTCCCCTGGCAGGTCGGCCTRCACGCTCATCGCCGTCACTCCGCCGCGATCTGCAGCGGCGAGTTCCCGAGCGCCGCCTTCTTGGCCTGGACGTCGATGTTGTAGAGCCGTGCCGCGTTGAGGCCGAGGATCTTTTCCTTGATCTCGTCGGTCAGCTGAACGCCCCGCTCGGCCRCAATGTCCTCGGGAATCTGGTAGGCCCAGAACTTCTCGACGAGCCAGCGCGGCGTCCAGATGCCGTAGTCCGATCCGAACAGGAGCTTGTCCGGACCAAGCCAGTAGAGCAGTTCGGCGATCACCTCGCCGAAATAGCGCGGCCGGTTGTGGATGAAGGGGAGGGCAACGGCCAGTCCGCCATAAACGTTGGTTTCCTGCACGGCGACCCAGCAGAAGTCGTCGAGCCTGGGYAGGCCGCAGTGCTCGATGATCCAATTGAGGTTCTGGAAATCCGTGGCGRCATGGTCGACGTCATGGACGTCGAAGGAATCCTTGGCCAGCGGGATGATCGTCGGTCCCTTGTGGACATGGATGTTCTTGATGCCAAGCTTCTCGCAGAGCTCGAAACACCGGTAGGCCTCCGGATCGTTCAGCCGCCAGCCCTTGGAGGCCCCGTTCCATTCGGCCGTGTACATCTTCACGCCCTGAATGTCGTAGGTCTCCTTCATGTAGTGGATGTATTCGAGCGCCTTCTCGCCGTCGCGCGGATCGAAGGAGCCATTGACGATGAAGCGCTCGGGATAGCGTTTCGCCACTTCGGCGTTGCGCTCGATCGTATTGAAGCCGTTCTTGTAGAAATCCTTCAGGTAGGTCGACTGGATGATCGCCACGTCGTCCGGACCGTTGATGAAAAGGTCGCGATAGAGATCGTCGGCGCTGTATTTTTCAAACTTCTCCTTGGGCYAGTATTCCTCTTTCGGGCTGAGGAACGTGTGGTAGCCGTAGAAGCAGTCGATGAACTGCTTGCCGWGGATGTTGCGCTGGTTCTCGGGGCTGYCGTCCCAGAAATGGGTATGGCCGTCGACCACGAAGATTTCCTTGCCTGCCGGTGTGATGAACATGTTTCTGCTCCGCAAGTCGGATTGGTTGGTCGGCGCGCCGCAAGAGCGCGGCGCGCCCGTCTCGGGACGTGCTCAGATGAACTCAAAGACCTCGTCCATGTTGCCGAAGAGGATCACGGTGTTGTCGTCGACGCGGACCATGCGGCCGTAGTGGGTCGACGTGTTCACCTCGAAGATTTCGGCGGTCATCTCGCGGCCGAGATATTCGCTGATCTCGTCCATCTTGAAGATCAGCTTGCCGTGGCCGTCGATGCGGATGAGCGCCGGCTGATAGGTGATGGTGACGCCAGGCTTCTTGCTCATGAACTCGGCGATGGCGCGCGCCTCGACGGAGTCGTTCATGGTGACGCCRCACTGGTCCGAGATCGTCTGCTCGAAGGTGATGTCCTTCATCGACTTGAAGATGTTGTCGTGCGAGGCATCGCGGGCTGCTGTTGACATGTTGGTGTCTCCTGTTTGCGGTTAGCCGTTGAGGCCGAGTTCGCCGAGGATCCTGGCGATGCGCTCCTGGGACTGGGCCCGCACGTCATCRAAGGAAATCGGCTTGGAGTGTGGCGCCGACCAGATCGGCTGCAGGCCCTGCGCGGCCTTGTCGGCAAGCGCGCGATGCTTCTTCAGCCAGCCTTTGAAGAGCTTCTGGTTCGCCGCCGCGTGCTTCTCGTCATGCGCCAGCAGGTAGATGAGGTCGATCGTGTTCGCGAGGTTGCGTTCGTAGTCGGCCTCGGCCGCCGAGATCACCGCCGGCGTGATGAAGTCGTGATTGGCGGCCGCGACCTGCATCAGGAAGCCCGACCGGAACAGCTCGCCCACGAGCGGCTCGAAGACGATGTTGATGGCGAAATACTGCTCCAGATAGTCAGCGGTCCCCATGATCGTCTCGATCGCCTCACGGGTGCCCTGCCAGACGCCGTCCTCGAGCCAGGCCTTCTTGCCGAGCTCGTCGTTCCAGCTGGGGATGTCCATGCCGATCTCGGCGAGGTAGAGGGTTATGTCCTGCGCCAGCCGAAGCTTGTAGGAAGAGTTGGTCAGCGTGGCGTTGTTGATCATCTGGGTGTAGCCGTAGCGCTGCGCCTGCATCAGCGAGGTGCCAAGGCCGAATTCGGCGTGTTTCCAGGCGCCGAGATGCGTCTGGAGGATCTTGACCCAGACCTTGTCGAAGGCCTTCGGAGCAGCCGATTTGCGGCCGTTGGCAATGACGCTCTGCACCATCGTCTCGATCCTCGACTGGCGCTGGTAATGCGTGCGCTCCCACTCCTGGTCGGGCGCGCGGAAGGCATGCCAGTTCGAGCTCTGGGCGGCGGTATTGTCCTTCACGTAGGCGCCCTTGCCGTTGGCGAAGGAAATGATCCAGTCCTGGATCAGGTAGCGCTCCGGATCGGGCTGGACGTCGACGGTGACGTCCTCGTAGTGCGTCGCGCGTTGCCCTCTCGGGTCGAAGTAGCGGTACTTCCGGCTATCGGAGTYGGCGAAGATCGCGGCGCCCGCGGCTCCCGACCCTACTGAACTCGATATGGCTGGCATTTCTCTCTCCCTTGTTGCAGTTGCTGGTGAATCCGCCGCGGCGGTCTCAATGTCCCGGCGTGCCGGCGCCGGAAGACGTGGTGGTGAAGCGATCGAAGAAGATGCGCTCCGCCTCGAAGCCGTTCATGAACAGGACAGGCTGGAGCGCGTCGATCATGGGCKGCGGGCCGCAGGCGTAGACATCGCCCTGCCCGTCGATGGCGAGCTCCTTGAGCTTGGCGTCGACGCGCTCATGCACGAAGCCGCGTTCGCCCTGCCATGAGGCATCGCCGTTGACGTGCGACAGCACCGGAATGAAGCTGAGCTCGGGGTGCTGCCGTTCGATTTCCGCGATGCGGTCCAGGTAGAACAGGTCCTCCTGGGTGCGCGCGCCGTAGAAGAAATAGACCGGCCGTTTTTCGCCGCTGTTTAGGTGGTCGTTGAGGATCGACCAGACCGGCGACATGCCCGAGCCCGCGCCTACGAGGACGATAGGACCTTGGCGGTCCTCGCGTCGGAAGCAGGTTCCATAGGGTCCGACGACGGTAACCTCGGCTCCGGCTCGGATTCCTCCGGAGTCGAGTTCTCCGGAGAACTTTCCTTCGGGATATTTCTTGATGATGAAGGAGAGCTTTTGGGCTTCGTCCGGCGTATTTGCCATGGAGAACGAGCGCGTAATCGTCTCCCCTTTTTCCGTGGTGACCGTGATGTCGACATATTGCCCGGCCCAAAACTTGATCGGGGAGTTGAGCTCGATTTGGATGCCGCGAATGTCGTGCGTCAGCTTCTCGACATTGACGATCCGACCCTTGAAGGTCTTCACCGCGATCGACTTCGACAGCACCTCCTCGTCGTAGTTGAGGAGCTCGACCTCCATGTCGGAATAGGCGATCGACCGGCACAGAAGGATGTGCCCGGTTTCCTTTTCCATGTCGTTGAGCGCGAAGGTCGAATATTTCAGCATGTCGACCTCRCCCTCGCGCAGCACGCATTTGCAGGYCGAGCACTGGCCTTCCTTGCAGCCGTGCGGCAGCGCGATTCCCTGACGGAATGCCGCGTTCAGCACCGTCTCGCCGTTCTCGACCTCGAACTCGACCCCGACCGGCTCAAGACGCACTGTGTGAGCGCCGCTCATCGTTTCTCCTCCCAAAGCTCCGCCATTGCCCGCCCAGTGGGACGGGATCGGCCGTGTCCGCTTGGGATGGAGGCCCCAGCGGGCCTCCATCCGGCAATTGCGATTAGTTGCAGGGGTTGATGGTGAAGCCGGCGCGGTATTCGGCGAGGTGCTTCTCGCGGTCCGCGGGGCTCATCTCGCGCAGCAGCGTCAGCGGCGACTGGAGCGTGTGGCCGCGCACGTCGTCGAGCGTCCACATCTCCTTGTCGTCGAAGCGTAGGTGCGGCTGCGGCACCAGTGTCTTGCCGTCGGACCGGACGAAGTTCAGGTCCTTGATGGCGTCAGCCAGATCCCAGCCGTGGTAGAGCGTCTCCCACTCGCGCTTGCCGCTGAAGCGGCCCATCGCCGGCGTCGGACGGCCCTGGTACTCGTCGRCGAACGCCTCGACCACGGTCCAGCGATCGAGCTCGTGGGCGAAGGTGTAGAGCTTGCCGTCAATCTCGTCGGTGACGATGTCCTCGCGGATGAGGCAGGGCACAAGGCAGGACCAGCAGCGATGCGGGTAGACGTAGCCGACGGCCTCGTTGAACAGCAGCACCTTCTCGCCCTTGTGGCTGAGCTTGTCGTACCACTTCCAGAATTCGCCGAACTGGGCGTACCAGCCCGGATACTTGTGCTCGAACCATTCGAAGTCGGCGTCACGCTGCGCCTCGATGCGCCAGAAGTTCACCGGCCAGCCGACGGCGAAGAACTGCGCCACCTTGTGCACGTAGAACTTTTCGGTGAGGCGCTTCCAGGCGGTCTGGACGTCGTCGTGGTGAATCTTGATGCCGTACTTCTCCAACGGCAGCATGTAGGTCCGGTAGTAATCTTCGAAGATCCACCGGTGCCACATTTCCGCGTAGGACTCCTTGGACTTGTCGCGGTTGGTGGTRCCGTATTCGATGAAGGTGYYGATGGCGGCATCGACGATCRCGTGGTTCTGCCAAAAGGCGTAGCGCAGGTCGCGCTCGAGCAGCAGATGGTTTTCCGGCTCCTTCAGCGCGGCCATCAGCAGCGAGTGGCCGTTGCCGATGTGGCGGCTTTCGTCGGACTGCACCGACAGGAACACGGTCGGAAGCGCRTAGTCGCCGTTGCGGGCGGCTTCCGACGGCATGGCGACGAAGAGCGTGTTGGTGAAGGCAGTTTCGGCGACCACCGTCAGGTACATGCAGGCGGCCGTCATCGTGTCGCCGGTGATGAAGCCCTCACCGAACTGGCGGCCGATCGTCGTGGCGTAGCACTTGCCGAACGCCTCCTCGGTGATGTCGAACCCGGCCGGGTCGATGTAGTTCTCCATGTACCATTTCTTGAGGTTCATCTGGATGGTCGAGTGACGGAACTCGTCGACCATCTGCATTGTGAAGCCGGTGCGCAGGTCCTCGCCAGGGGCAAGGCGCGCCACCATCGCCATGGAACGCGCCGCCGAGATTTCCGGGAACGGGATGATCGCCAGGAACAGCTTCATCCACTCCACCCAGCGCGGCTCGACGTTGCGGAACATGTCGCCGCGCAGCGCCGCGTCGAGAGCGCCGTAGACGCGGTTGTCCTTCTCTTCCTGCATCGGGAAATAGGAGCGCAGCACCTGCTTCATCGGATCGCGCGGCGCCTTGGTGATCTTGTAGTCCGTCGGGAAGGTCATCGCCTCCTGGACGTAGGTCGGGTTCCAACCGAGGTCGGAAATCTTCTTGGTCGCCTCGCCCACGGAAATGCCGCGTTGCGAGGTGATTTTGTTGAGCGTCAAAGACGTCATAGCCATAAGCCTCCACCAGATTAGAGTCCCGGACCCCATGGCCCGGGCGGTCGCGGCACACACCGCCGCCAGTTGCAGATCGAGCGGTCAGGCGATGAGCGCGGTGAGGCGCCCGGCCAACCGTTCAAGTGGATCACGGCAAAGGTGTGCGATGAGACCTCCGGAATGCCTTGGCGCCACGCGCCGCCGCGACCCACACATGCGGTTTTCCGGTCTCCTCCTCCGCTCCTTCGTTCTTGTGRCACCGCGCCTCAGACGCGATGGGCTTCTTATGCAAACCTATCAAGCAAGGGGCGTGCCAATTTGAGGAAAGACCGAAGCATCTGATCACTCGCCGGCAAATCAACCTGTGTGCGCGCCTCAGATGTCGAGGGCGGACAGCCCGGGAACATACAACTGTAAAGAAACGTTACATTCGCAATTTACATTTGTAATATTTGGAAACTAATTCGCTTTTGCAAAATATTACTTAGCAATAGCAGCATAATCATTTATCGACAACTTGCAAAGCCGATCCTATCTTTTGATCGTACGCAAGCCGAAGCGCAGTCCACGGAACGACCATGCCCGGAAAGGAAGACCGCCCTCTACCGAGGYGCAAAGGAGAGGAGGACGTCACCTCCGATCTGGTTCGCCTGATGCCGCGAGATCTGGTGTTCACCATGCGCTTCCTCGGCGAGAGCCAGAACCTGCTGCAGCGGCACTTCCAGACCTTCATGGAAGCGGAGATGGCCRCCGCCGGCATGACGCAGGAAACGCACCCGATGATCCACGCCTTCATCGAGCGGCATGCACTGCTGATGCGCGATTTCGTCTTCTCGGGCGTTGCGCTCACCCGTCAGTTTCGCATCGAGGAGATCGAGCGCCTGATCGGCGACAGCACCTCCCTGCTGCGCGTCGACATCTGGGATCAGCTCAAGGGCCACATCGCGATGGCCGAGCGGCAGTTTCGCAGCCAGGTTCCGGGCCTGCCGCAGCTCCTGTCGAGCTGGGCGGCACCGGCGCCGGAGACACCGCGGGACGATCGTTGAGGACGCCGTCAATGCCGCGAAGCAGAGCCGCCCCATGCTCCGAGGATCGCCGACGGGTCTTCCCGCAACGCCTTGTGCGCGTCGGCCATGAGCGCGACCAGCACGTCTTTCGGCAGGGAATTCAAGGCGGCTTGCGCCGCGCGGACTGCCGTCGCTTCCGTCTCCCGCGCGGCCTCGGCGATCGCCAAGCAGCATGGATGCTGTTGGCCCAGCCGCTTTGCGGCGGCGGCGTGCAACGCTTCGAAGAACGTCCTGCCGGTGGTCTCGAACATCTCAGTTCTCCCTCGACGCCCTGGTTGCAGCAAGGAGGATCGCGATGACGGACGCATCACATGCGCGCACGGAACTGCTGGAGAGGCGCCTGTCGCTCGTAACGGCCTTGTCGGCGCTGAACGCGGAGGCCCTCAAATGGACCCAGTTCCTGGGAGCGATCGAAATGGACATCCTGCGCATGGAACTCGAGCTCGGCCGAGACGGTGCCTCCGAGCAACTGGTGCGAGACTTGCATGGCGCGGAAAGGAGCGCCGACGGGATCCGCAATGCGCTGTCGGACTGCGAGGAGCGCATCGCCGCCGTCGAACAGCAGGTGGACGAGGTCGACCGCCTGCTGGCCGAGGCCGGACGTGAATGAAGGGAGCAGGGAGCATGAACCAGCAGAATGTACGCAACCTGACATTGTTCGATCTTCTCGGCAGAAGCTGGGCGCTGCCATCCGCCGTCGAGGCCCTGCGGTTCAGTGCCGACAGCTCGGTGGCGGCCTTCGCCTGCGCGGACGGCACGATTGCTATCGCCTCGCTCTCCGACCCCGAGCCGCCGGAGTCGCGCGTCAGGGTGAGCGCCGATYTCGGCCAGACGACGATCCGGCCCCGCGAGAAGCCCCCGGCACCGCTCATCGTCACTGAGYGCCTCCGCGACGGCGCGCCCTTGATTGCAGCGTCCGGACAATCGGGTTTCCTCGCCGGAGCGTCGGACGGCAGGATCGTGCGCGTGACCRTGACCGGAGAGGTCAGCAACACGGACATCCGACTGGACGGCGCGGTCGTGGCCCTCGATYATGCCCGGGGGCAAGGCCTGACGGCAGTCAGCGACGGTGCGGACGTCCTTCTTGCGACCGTTTCGGGCGGCACCATCCGCTCGTTGCCGCGACACGGCGGCGGCACAGTCGCCGCGCTCGGCTTTTCTCCCTCCGGCCGGCAGCTTGCCGTGTGCCGCGGCAAAGAGATTTCGATCTGGACACTCGTGGGCGAACCCGCCCTGGCTCGAACGATCCGCCTCCCCCAGCCCCCTGCAGCGGTGCAGTGGAGTGCCGACAGCGAATGGATTGCCTGCCCCCTGGCATCCGGCGGCTTCGGCGTCGCCCGTCTGGCCGATGGGAGGGCGGGCACTGTCAGCGATTTCCCTGCCATGGTGCGCACCGTGTCCTGGAGCGAACGCGCCGATGCGCTGGTTGCCTCCGGCGCGTTCCGGATCGCCGCCTGGTCGATGAAGGTTCCGCCGCTCGACGGCGAGACCAGGGGCGCGCTCGTCACAGGACGTCCAGGACTGGTCATCGTCGAGGCGGTGGCAGGCCATCCGACCCGACCGCTTGCAGCCGCCGGCTTCGCCAACGGTCAGATCGTCGTCGCCCAGATCGGCGAACGCGACGAGCTTTTGGTCAAGCCCTCCGGCGGAACGGTCAGGGCCCTGGCTTGGTCGGCCGATGRCCGTCACCTGGCGGCGGGCACGGCGGACGGAGGCGCCAGCCTCATCACATTTCCCGCTCAGATGTTCAAATGACCGGCGGCAACGATAAGGAGGAAACGATGCAGACACAGCAGACACAGTTGACCCCGGAAGAACTGAGCAAGGACGCATTCTTTCAGCAACTTGCCAGGCTGTCGGAAGAGATGGTGGCCAAGCACGGCAAGGACTTCTCCATGGGCGCGCTCGTGCTCGCGGCCCGCTGGATCGCGGAAAACCGCATCGGCGGCGAAACGCGCGCAGGGAAGCCATCGTGACTGCGCCATGCCGCGGCGCCGCCGCGGCCGGCACACCCGTAGAGGCGTCACGCCGGCGGATGCCGGCGGATAGTCATCTCAGCGCGCTCGCCCTGGTAGATGAGGCAGACCGTGCGCAGGAGCGACGCGAAGTTCGCGACCCCGCCATGCAGGTCCACCGCCTCGTCGTAAAGCGAGGCGACGAGGCGCGATACCGACATGCCCTCGCCAGCCGCAACGGCGTCCAGTATTTCCCAGAACGCCGTTTCCAGCCTGATGCTGGTCGACTGTCCCGAGATGCGCAGCGACCGGCTGGTCTGCCTGAAGCGACGCGGATCCTGCCTGGCCAGGAGCTTGCACATGTCTCCTCCCGGTGTCCTTCTCCGAGCGGCGCGCATCTGGTTGCACGTCGCCCAGACGTTCTTTGCGCGGCTCCAGCTTTCATTGATGCCAGTGGACGGCATGACAGCCTCCTGATGCGCGGAAGCGGCACGAGGCAAGCACCGGCTGCCCCGCGACATGGCTCGGCCTTTCGGGCCTGGCCGGACGGCGATCGCACGACCAGTCCCGGGTCCGCATTCCCCTTGTCAGGGAATGAGCACCGCACGGCCGTGGATCTTGCCGTGGTGAAGGTCGTGGAGCGCCTTATTYGCGTCGGCGAGCCGGTATTCGACCGTCGTCAGGTCGACCAGGCCGCGATCGGCGAGCGCCATGAGTTCGACAAGCTCGGCCCAGGTGCCGACCAGATTGCCGATGATGTTCTTCTCGGTGATGACCATGTCAACGGTCGGAACCTTGATGTCCTCGCCGTAGCCGACGACATAGTAGCTGCCCATCGGTCGCGTCATGGCCAAGCCCCTGGCGGTCGTTCCCTTCTCGCCGACGAAGTCGATGACGGCCTCCGCACCCTGCCCGTCCGTCAGCGCCAGCACGGCCTCGACCTCGTTACCGTCCGCCTTGACCAGCTTGTCTGCGCCGATGCGCCCGGCGAGCGCCAGCGAGTCGTCCGACTTGTCCACGACGATCACGTCCGCCGCGCACATCGCCTTGAGGCACTGGATGCCGATGTGCCCCAGCCCGCCTGCTCCGATCACCACGCAGCTTTCGCCGGGCAGCAGGTGGCGGCTCGCCTTCTTGGCCGCGCGATAGGCCGTCAGGCCGGCATCCGCATAAGGCGCGACATCCTTCGGCGCGAGCGTCTTCGGCAGCGGCACGATGTTGCGCTCGGACGTGCAAAGATACTGGGCGTAGCCGCCGTTGCAGTCGAGCCCCGGAAACTTTCCCGGACCATGCATGTCGAAACCGCGGCGRCACGCGAGGCAGGTGCCGCCCGAGATTTTCGGATGGACGATGACCGGGTCCCCGACCTTGATGCCTTCGACTTCCTTGCCGATCGCCTCGACCCAACCGGCGTTCTCGTGGCCCATGATCAGCGGCAGCAGCGCGTCTCCGGTCGGATCCATGTGTGGGCGCCACACGCCCTCGATGATGTGCAGATCCGTCCGGCACACGCCGGCGCCACCGATGCGCACGATCACGTCCGTGGACTTGGTGATTTTCGGGTCCGGGACCTCCTGCTGGGAGACCCATTCGCTCCCGGTCAGGCTGTCGTCATATCTGGTGAGAACCTGGGCTTTCATGATTGTTTCCTCCGTGGGCCCCAGCGTTATGCAGGCCCTCGGCCACCAGAGCAGCAACCCTCGTGCCAGATTACAAATGGCAATGAAATCAGTTGGTTGGAATTCCGAATCCGGAGTGCGCCTGTCCACCGGCTGAACGGTTCCAGGCGCACGCCGTTCAGTTTCCCGCCAAGCCCAACTCGATGTCGCGGCGCGTCCTACGTGGGCGCGGCGCAGTGGAGGAATCATGCTGCCGCTGTCCGGAATTGACCGCGCTCGCCAGGCCCTCGAACGGGGAGACCGGCTGCCGGGCGGGACGCTGCCGGCAGCCATAGCCGAGAGCTGGCAGCGCTGCCGCGATCTCGGGCTCGACCCCCGCTCGGTCCCGAACGCAGAGGTGATCGCCTTTGCCGAGGTGACCCGCAAGCGCGAGCAGGTAGCGGCACTGCGGCGCCTGGCGCTTGCCGAGATGAAGCTGCTCCATTCCCAGATCGCCGGGTCGAACTTCATCATCGCGCTCGGCGATGCGGAAGGCGTGGTGCTGGACACGATCAGCGACCAGCATTTCGCCGAGAGCGCGGCGGGCCGATCCATCATTCCCGGAAGCCTGTGGAGCGAGGCCCGGCACGGAACCAATGCGCTCGGCCTGGCCGCCGCGGGCAAGCAGGCATCCGCCGTCTACGGGCGCGAGYACTACTTCGCCTGCCATGGCCATTTGAGCTGCATGGCAGCACCCATCCTCGATTCCAACGGGCGCATCCTCGGCCTTCTCGACGCATCCTGCTCCAATGAAGCCCGCCAGCAGCATACGCACGCATTGGTGCGCATGGCGGCAGCCCAGATCGAGAACGGCCTGATCTTCCAGGAACGCTCGCAATGCTTCATCCTGGCGTTTCACCCCCGCGCCGAATATTTGGACACGCTTTCGGCCGGCCTGGTGGCGGTTTCGCCCGACGGCGAGGTCGTTTCGCTCAACAGGCCTGGCACCTCGTTGCTTGCCGGTCTCCCGGCGGCGGCCGGCAGCCATTTTGACCAGTTGTTCGAGACGGGCTTCGAGGCGACCATCAGCGGCCTGCTGAACGGCGGCGTGACCTCCATCCGCGACCGGGCCGGCAGCGGCGTCTTCATGGTGTGTCGGCAGATAGCCCCGCGCGGCGCCAGACCACCGGTGCGCCGGTCCGGGGCTAACACTGCAACTCGAGACGACCACGCACCCGCTTTCGTGTGCGAGGACCGCGCCCTGAAGCGCGCCGTGGCCGAGATCGCCCGGGCTGCCGCATTGYGCATGCCGATCCATATCACCGGCGAGACGGGAACCGGTAAGGAATTGATGGCGCGGCACGTCCACTCGGTGAGTGGCAGGAAAGGCGAGTTCGTCGCCGTGAATTGCGGCGCGGTGCCGGAACAGCTTTTCATCGCGGAGATCTTCGGACATGAGCGCGGCGCCTATACCAACGCCCGGAACGAGGGCGCGCCCGGCCTCGCGCGTCTCGCCGACAGGGGCACGTTGTTYCTTGACGAGGTCGCCGACATCCCGCTGCCTGCCCAGACCGCTTTGCTGCGCTTCCTCGATTCGATGGAAGTCCGAGCGGTCGGCGGGCAGCACACACACAGGGTGGATGTRCAGATCGTGTCGGCCACGAACCGCGATCTTGGCGAAATGGTTGCGGCGCGAAGCTTCCGCGCCGACCTGCTCTACCGCCTCAACGCCTTCACGCTGCATCTGCCGCCGTTGGCGGCACGTTCCGATTTCGCGCTGATCGTGCAGCACCTGATGCGCAAGCTCGCGCCGGACGCGGCAATCACGGATGCGGCGATCGCGGTGCTGTCGCGCCGCAAGTGGCCCGGCAACATCCGAGAGCTCCAGGCGGYGCTGCAACGCGCGCTTGTCCGCAGCGTAGACTTCGTGGACGAAGGATCGTTCGAAGATTTCTCATACCCTGACGATCAGGACTGTTGCGCCGCCTGCCGCGGACACCCGCTCGATGAGAGCAGGTGCCGCGAAATTCGCCGCACCTATCGCGATGCGTTCGAAAATATTTCGGAAACCGCCCGCCGGCTCGGCCTTTCGCGGACGACCGTCTACAAGCATCTCGACCTGTGACCGGCGATTCCGGTGYTCGATCCCGGCCGSATGGTGCAGCGGCGGCGGTCAGCGGGGGCGCCGGCGCGGTCGCGGTCGTCGAGCATCTCCGACGTTTGCACCCCAAACTCCCACAGTATCAGATGCCCCGTTTTCCCTCGCGAAGGAAAACCCCAAGCGGATAGGCGCCGCGCGCGGGCTTAACATGCTTGGCAACGCGCTCGTATTATATTAGCACTTGCTTGTATTCTAGGCGCCGCAGGAGGATAATAGCGCTCGGAACTTTGAGGGAGGTTCCGATGCGTACAACCTTGTTTGTGGTCGCGCTGATTGCTGGTTTCATCTTGTGGGACCACTTTGCGAACGACAGCACCTTTACCGCCAATATCGAGCGCAGCTTCAGACAGGCGGCTGYGGATATGCCGGGTGGAGGATGAAGCGTTCGACGAAGCTTTGCGGGCTATGCCCTCGGAAACGCCGCCGTCGGCGCTGTGAAGCCTGCATCGAACCCGCAGGCGGTTCGCCGGTCCGAGAAATTTCGTCCTGTTTGGTCCGACGGCGCGCAGGTCGGTATGGTTCAGACCTGCGCCCGGACCTGCGGCAGCGCGGCGTCGAGCGATCGCTCAAAGGCATCGACGAGCGCGTCGATTTGGGCCTCGGTGATGATCAGCGGCGGGCAGAAGGCGATAGCGTCGCCCATGTTGCGCGAGATCACGCCGTTCTGCTGCAGCAGGCCGTTGACCAGGGCGCCGAGCGCAGCAGGCTTGCCCCAGGGCGCCTTGCCGGCCTTGTCGGCGACCAGTTCGACGGCGGCGATCAGGCCGACGCCGCGCACCTCGCCGACCAGCGGATGCGAGGCCAGCTTGAGCAGCCGGGCCTGCAAATGCGCACCGACCTTGCGCGCATTGTCGATGAGGTCGCGTTCCTCGATCAGCTTGATGTTCTCCAGCGCGACGGCCGCAGCGACCGGATGGCCGCCACCAGTGAAGCCATGGCCGAAAGTGCCGATGCGGTCGCTTTCGTCGGCAATCGGCTCGAACACATGATCGTTGATCAGCAGCGCCGAGATCGGCAGGTAGGACGACGAGATCTGCTTCGACAGCACCATGATGTCGGGCTTGATACCGAAGGTTTGCGAGCCGAACATCTCGCCGGTGCGGCCGAAGCCGCAGATCACCTCGTCGGCTACCAGCAGGATGCCGTATTTCGACAGCACTGCCTGGATCTTTTCCCAGTAGCCGGCTGGCGGCACGATGACGCCGCCGGCGCCCATGATCGGCTCGCCGACGAAGGCTGCGATGGTCTCCGGCCCCTCGGCGAGAATCAGCTTCTCGAGGTCGTCGGCGAGACGACTGGAGAACTGCTCCTCGCTTTCGCCGGGCGCGCCATYGCGCCAATGATGCGGGGTCGAGGTGTGCAGGATGTTGGCGATCGGCAGGTCGAAGGAGAGATGATTGTTAGGCAGGCCGGTGAGGCTCGCCGAAGCGATGGTGACGCCGTGGTAGCCGCGCTTGCGGCTGATGATCTTCTTGCGCGCCGGCTGGCCGAGCGCGTTCGACCGGTACCAGATCATCTTGATCGCCGTATCGTTGGCCTCGGAACCGGAATTGGTGAAATAGGCCTTGCTCWTCGGCACCGGCGCCATCTGCACCAGCTTCTCCGCCAGGTCGATCAGCGGCGAATGCGCCTTTGAGCCGAAGTCGTGATAGAAGGGCAGCTTCGACATCTGCCGCGTGGCCGCCTCGACCAGCCGCTTTTCCGAGAAGCMGACGGCGGCGCTCCACAGGCCCGCCATCGCCTCGATGTAGCGGTTGCCGGCGATATCCTCGACATAGACGCCGTCGCCCTTCTCGATCACCAGCGGACCCGTTTCCTGATGCTTGCGGGCATTGGTGTAGGCATGCAGGTGGTAGCGGATATCGCGGGCTTCAGGGGAATTCGGTCTGTTGTCCATGATGGCTCCTGTCTGCGGGCGCGCAAGCGAAGATTGCACCGTCTCGCTTGTTGAGAATCTTGGGCTRCGCCTTGCGTTCGGCCGTTTGATGCCTGATCGCGAAACCTGCTTGCAAGAGCCGCCGTGTCACGATCGATAGCGCCATGCGATCTGAACCTCTGCCGAGACCAAACCCAACACCCAGGCCGCGGCACATAAACGCCGACACTGATGAACACGGGCGATATGATCCTCGAAGAAACTGTGGCGCGCCGCTGGCGTAACCGAAYGGACAGGGCATGGAACAGGTCGATTGCGTAATTGCCGGCGCCGGCGTCATCGGTCTCGCGGTCGCGCGCAGCATGGCGGCCCAGGGCCTCGACACGCTCATCCTCGAAGCGGYGGACGCCATCGGCACTGAAACGAGTTCGCGCAATTCGGAAGTCATCCATGCCGGCATCTATTATCCCGAGGGCTCGCTCAAGGCGCAGCTCTGCGTTGCCGGGCGCGACATGCTTTACCGCTACTGCGCCGAGCGCTCGATCCCGCACCGCCGCTCGGGCAAGCTGATCGTCGCGACCGACGAAGCTCAGGAGCCGGTGCTCGCCACGATCCGCGCCAATGCCGCCGCCTGCGGCGTCGAAGATTTGCGCTTCCTCTCTACCGCCGAAGCGCAGGCGCTGGAACCGGCGCTGCATTGCACGAAGGCGCTGCTTTCGCCTTCCACCGGGATCATCGACAGCCATGCCTTGATGCTGACCTTGCTCGGCGATGCCGAGCAAAGCGGCGCGATGCTGTCGCTCAACACGCGCATCGTTTCAGGCCGTATCGAGGCCGGCAAAATCGTGCTCCAGACGACCGACACGGCAAGCGGCGAAGCTTTCGAGATCGCCACATCGCGGCTGGTCAACGCTGCCGGCCTCGGCGCGGTGGCATTGGCCGGCTCGCTCGACGGTTACGCCCGCCAGTTCCTGCCCACGCTCCGCTACGCAAAAGGCAATTACTTCTCGGTAGCAGGCCGCGCGCCCTTTTCGCGGCTCGTCTACCCCGTGCCTGAGCCGGGCGGGCTCGGCGTCCATCTGACGCTTGACCTTGGCGGAACTGCTCGTTTCGGGCCCGACGTCGAATGGACCGAAACGCTCGACTCCGCGTCGATCCGGCGCGCGGCGAACGCTTCTACGCTGCGATCCGCAAATATTGGCCGGAGCTGGCCGACGGCAGCCTGCAGCCGGCCTATAGCGGTATCCGGCCGAAACTCTCCGGCCCGGGCCAAGCCAACAGCGACTTCGTCATTCAGGATGCCTCAACCCACGGCATTGCTGGGCTCGTCAATCTGTTCGGCATCGAAAGCCCTGGGCTGACCTCCAGCCTGGCGATCGCCGAGCATGTAACGCGCATCCTTGCGCCGTGGGCCAAGTAAAGGACGCCGCAGCACGGCAAGCTTCGACATGGATGCGCGAGCTGATCGGCGCGCGCTGCTGGACGAGCGATCATCCGGCTGCGCGGCGGCTAGCCGAACTGGCCGGACCGCCGCCGGCATTTCGATCTCAAGCCGCATGCCGATGGGTCTGGCGACGGCGATCACGGGATTGTGAATTGCGTTTGCTCGCATCGGGCCGCTGGCGGATTTGCTTTGCTTGGTGATCCCCGATCGATAGGGCAAACTGCCTACTGGGCTGTCAGGAGGCGAAATGAGAGCACGCGCAGCGACGGTCGGAGACCTCGAGGATGTTTTCCGCGACCTGTCCAAGCGAATGTCGGACGAATACCTGGCGGCTGGCAAGGACAGCAAGACCGCCTACGACAATCTGATGATGAACCTGAAGGAAGGCCGCGCGCACGCGCTCGTCCAGGGCGACAAGGCGGTCGCCATCATCGCCTGGYATGAGCACAGCGACGCGGCCGACACGCTGTTTGCCRCACGGGAGGACTTCTTCAGCGCGGCGACCGTCCGCTTCTGCAAGCGCCACATCCGCCATATCCAGGYGCTCGCCGGCAACCTTCCGGTCCACTCGCGCAGCTGGCTGCATGGACCGGACGTCGCAAGATGGTTCCGGGTGATCGGCTATGTCGACCGGGGCCGGGAGAACGGTGCCACCCTGTTCGAGCTGCCGCCGGCTCGCGGCGCCTAAGGGCCATGCACGGTCCAAAGCCCTAGCCAGAACGCTTCTCAATCGCCGCTCACAGCCCGAACCAGCGCGAACGCCGGCTGGACCCGAATATCTCCTTGTCGGCGCGAAGCGCCAGCGAAGGCTCATAGTAGTTGCCAGTCGGCGCAGGGCCTGAAAAGAAATCGACCTCGACCTTGCCGATGCGGCCGCCGCCAAATTCGATGTAACAGGTGCCGAAGCCGTCATAGAGCGTGCCGCTGCCGGTCTGGCGCAGCTTTGCGATAAGCGCGGTGGCCACCGCCCGTGCTGCACCCTCGGCGAACACACCGGCCTTGGGCGTGCCGGTGTTGGCGCCGTCACCGACGGCGTAGACGTTCTCGTACTTCGTTTCGAGCGTGCGCGGGTTGACCGGGATCCAGCCATTCTCCGACATGCCGCTTTCCAGCACCACCGGCGGCACGCGGTGCTTGGGAACGCCTAGGAAAAGATCGAAGGGCATTTCCCTGCCATCGTCGAGCACGGCCACATTACGCGCGTTGTCGACGGAAGCGACGCGACGGCTCGGGATGAACTTGATGTCGCGCTCGGCGAAGGCCGCAAGCAGCGCCCGCGAGGTGTCGGGCGACGGCGGTACAGGACTGCCGAGCGGGAGCACCAGCGATATCTCGCAGGCCTCGCGCACGCCTTGCCTCACCAGATAGTCATGCAGCATCAGTACGCATTCGCTGGGCGCAGGCGGGCATTTGTAGGGCGCGCCGCAGACGCCGACCATCGCCCTGYCCTTCTTGAAGGCCGGCAGCACCTCGCGCAGTCGGTCCRCGCCCGCAACGGTATAGAACTCATTGGTTCCCGACAGCCCGGGCGTGGCGTCGAAATCATATTCGGCGCCAAGCGCCACGATCAGATAATCGGCATCGAATACACCGCCATCGGTGGTGACCCGGCGCTTCTCCGGATCGATCGCGGTGATGGTGCGCTTCAGCAGGCGCACGCCTGGCTTAGCGTAGCGGTTGTAGGGCAGGCGCACAGTCTCCAGAGCCTTCAGGCCGAACATCACGTCGAGTTTGGAAAAGCCGAAGACGAAGGYTTCGCTTCCGTCGATAAGCGTGACGTCGATGCTGTCGCCCATCGCCTCGGAAAGCAGCGTCGTCARTTCCAGGCCGCCGAAGCCTGCTCCCAAAACGACGATGCGCGGTTTTTCTGCAGTGCTCATCTCGGTTCCCCACGTCTTTGCGCCATGCCGAGGCGCCGATTGAATTTGCTCGTTTGCCTTTAACTGGCGGCGAGGACGCGTCTCTCCCGACCTCGCCGCCGATGCCCGCCACTCAAACCTCGACGCCTGGCCTGTCAGGTCAGGACAGGCTGCGGCACGACGCGGATATAGGGTTTCGGTTCCTTCCAGCCCTGCGGATAGAGCTGCTTTGCTTCATCGTTCGACACCGAACCCGCGATGATCACGTCGTCGCCGGGCTTCCAGTTGACCGGTGTCGCCAAGCGATGTTTCGCCGTCAGTTGCAGGGAGTCCACCACACGCAGCACCTCGTCGAAGTTGCGGCCCGTCGTCATCGGGTAGGATATGACAAGCTTGATCTTCTTGTCCGGGCCGATGACGTAGACATTGCGCACTGTCTGGTTGTCGGCGGCGRTGCGGCCGTCGGCGCTGTTACCGGCCGAAGCCGGCAGCATGTCGTAGAGTTGCGAGWTGGCGAGCGTCGGGTCGCCGATCATCGGGAAGTTCGGCGCCATGCCTTGAGTCTCGGCGATGTCCTTGGCCCAGTCGGCATGCTTCTCGACCGGGTCGACGGACAGGCCGATGACTTTCACACCGCGCTTGTCGAACTCGGGCTTGAGATGCGCCATGTAGCCGAGCTCGGTGGTGCATACGGGCGTGTAGTCCTTGGGATGCGAGAACAGGATGCCCCAGTCCTTGCCCAACCATTCGTGGAAGGAGATCGGGCCTGCCGTGGTGTCGGCAGTGAAGTCGGGGGCGATGTCTGCGATACGGAGTGACATGGTCATTTCCTTTTCCGGTTGGAATTCGATTGCGGGCGCACATTAGGAAATCTATGTTCCGCCAGCGTTCCCCGACGGCCACTGGCTGGTGACGGCTTCGGCGCCGGCGCCCCGTCTTCCGGATGGTGCTTCAATGCGCGTTTCGATCCATCTGCTCGGCCRCTTCAGCGTCAGCGTCGATGACCGGCCGATCCCTCCGGCCGAGTGGCGGCGCGACCGTGCTGCGGCACTGGTCAAGCTCCTGGCGCTGAACTCCGCGCATCGCATTCATCGCGAGCAGGTGATGGAGATTTTCTGGCCCGACGCCGATCCCGAGGCGGCCGGCGCCAGCCTGCGCAAAGCCGTCTATTTCGCGCGGCGCGCGCTCGGCGTCCACGAACTTATCGAGATCAGCAACGACATGGTCGCGCTTGCGCCCAATGCCGAGCTCGAGGTCGACGTTGAAAGCTTCGAAGCGGCCGCAAAGACGGCGCTGCGGGGCGGCGAAAAGGCTGCGTTCGAACGTGCTGCCGACCTCTATGGCGGCAGGCTTTTGCCGGACGATCTTTTCGTCGAATGGCTGGACGCCCCTCGCGCGCAATTGCAGCAGCGCTACAGTGACGTGCTGCGAGCGGGCGGGCTGTGGCAGCTGTTGATCACGCTCGACCCGGCCGACGAGCAGGCGCAATGCGCGTTGATGCAGGAGGYGCTCGATGCGGGCAACCGCGTCGACGCGAWCCGCCAGTTCAATCAGCTTCGCGACAACCTGCATGCCGAGCTCGGCGTCGGGCCAAGTRCCGCGACCATCGCTCTGTACGAGAAGGCGCTGGCGCTCTCAGGCGCCGACACCGTCAGCTCGACCGAGCGCATCCGCACCTCGCTCGCCTGGGGCCTGGTGCACCTGCAGAGCGGCGAATTCGACAAGGCGGGCGAGATCGCGCGTCAGACGCGTGACCTGGCCCTTGGGGCGGACCTGCCGCGCGAAGTCGGCGAGGCGAGCGCGCTGCTGGGGCTCGCCTCGATGATGCAGGCGCAATGGCCGCAATTGTTCCGGTCCGAATTCATCGAATGGGTCCGCGCCAAGCCGACCTTCGTGCAACATGTCTTCGACGGCCACCTCTGCCTGTCCGAGTTCTGTCTCTGCAGCGCGAAAGGCCATGCGGAGGTCGCCGGACTCGCCCGGGAACTGCTCACTGTCGCCGAAGAARCAGGATCGAGCGCCGGGCGCGGGCTCGCCTGCCTGCTTCTTGGAGAGGCGGCGCTGTTTTCGGGTGACCTCGATGAGGCCGAGCAATTCCTCACCGAAGCCGAGGGGCTGCTCCTGGAGGCGGATGCGGTGGCCGGTCGCGTGTTGGCAATCGAGCGGCTGGCCGAAATTGCGCTGGAGCGCGGCCAGAAATGGCGGGCCAGCCGGCTGATCAAACGCGGCCTCGCCGACGCCGAACGCTCGTGGCTCTCGCCTCACCTCATCATGCGCATGCAGGCACTGGCCGTGCGGGCGGCATCGACGCCGAAGATGGTGGCGGAAGAGATCCTCGCCGGCGACCGGCTGTTGACACCAGGCGCCTGCCAGCCCTGCTCGATGGGACTGCGCACGGCCTCGGCAATCGCGCTTGCCGAGGCGGGCGACTTGGAGCAGGTCGACCGCCGCCTGAGCGACGCGGAACGCATCGCCGGCATGTGGCAAGGCGGCCCTTGGGCGGCCGCCCTCTGGGAAGCGCGCGGCGTGCAGCGGCGGGCACAGAACAAAGAGGGGCGCGCGCTCGCCGCCTTCGAAGAGGYGGCAAGCCGCTACGAGGGACTCGGCCGGCCACGCGACCAGGCCCGATGCCTGGCGCGGATGGGAAGCCACTGCTGATCTTGCGCCAGAGGCCGATTGGCGGGATGGTATGGAAGGCAGCCGGGGGACGCTGGCACGCCGGATATGCATGGCTGCTGGAAATCGAGATGTTGCGCGCTTGCCTGGCACTTGTCGCTATCCTTGCACTGGCGCGACCGTCGGAGGCAGGCGAGCAAACGCYACATCTGCTCGACCACGCCGAGTTGGCCGCGGCGTATCTGCGTGAATCCGACCTTGTGACCGCCTATGCGACCGGAATGGCGCGCTACCGTCTTCAGCTTATGGCGCGCACCGGTACAGCCAATCTCGCCGTACCTCTCGAACCGGCGGCCTTGCGGCCGGAATTTCGCCAGCGGACATGGCGCTCGGCCGACGGCAGCCTTCTGCAGGGCTTCGCCGGCAAGGGCGGCTTCCGGCTGACTGCCGGGAACTGCCTTGCGCGCATCTGCCTTGCGAGCGAATGCAGCGAAGCCGRCTGGCCTATCTATGCCTGYAGSGACGGCCGCAAGCGCAAGATGTCGGTGAAGGACTTCGTGACGGCAACCTTCGACGGCATCTCTTACCGGCGGTTGAGCGCGGCGCCGGAACAGTGACCTCGCAGCGCTCAGGCCGCGATGCCCGCTCCTGCGGAGGCCGGCTTGCACGTTCCTCGCCAAGCATGGCATCTGCGCGGAATGACACGCAAGCTCATCCCGGCGCGACCAGGTGCCAAGCAACGCGCTCCCGTCCCCAAGGTCRGCCTTGCCCGAGCGCTGTCAAAACTCGGCCTCTGCTCGCGCAGGCAGGCCGAACTGCTCATCGCAGAGGGGCGCGTGCGGGTGACCGGCAAGGTGGCGCTCGACCCTTCGCTGCGCGTCGATCTCGACCGCGACCGCATCACCGTCGACGGCGCGCGCGTCGTCGCCGAGCGCAAGGTCTATCTGATGCTCAACAAGCTGCGCGGGCTGGTCACGACGCGAGACGATCCCGAAGGCCGCGGCACGGTCTATGACTGCCTTGTCGATCTCGACCTGCCTTTCGTTTCGCCGGTCGGTCGCCTCGACAAGGCGAGCGAAGGCCTGCTCCTGATGACCAACGACACCCGCTGGGCAAACAGCCTGCTCGATCCCGCCTCACATGTTACCAAGACCTATCATGTGCAGATCGGCTCCGCCCCCGATCAGGCGATGCTCGAGCGATTGCGCGAGGGCRTTGTCGTCGACGGCGAATTGCTGACGGCAAGCTCGATCGAGCTGCTGCGCAGCGGCGGACGCACGGCCTGGCTGGAGGTTATGCTCGACGAGGGCCGCAACCGCCAGATCCGCCGGCTGCTCGGCGCCTTCGACATCGAGGTGCTCAGGCTGGTGCGGGTGGCGATCGGCGCGCTGCAGCTCGGCGATCTCGCCAAGGGCAAGGCGCGTCACCTGACAGCCGAGGAATTGGCGATGTTTGCTGGGTGAGACCCGCAGCTATTTCTGATTCCACCTGCGAACGACCGACTCCGTCAAATCGTGCTCGTAGCCGAGGACGCTGAGGCTCGCGGTATCAAGCACGAAATGCGCGCCGCCCTGCGGCGGCAGGCCGACCCAGCGCGCGACAAGCACGCGCAGGAAATGCGAGCTTGAAAAGATCAGCACATTGCCGCCGACGGCGCGGGCGTCGGCGATGACGGCGTCGGCCCGGGTGCCGACATCAGCGGCTGTCTCGCCGTTCGGGCAGCCGTCACGAAACAATTGCCAGCCGGGGCGGGCGGCAAGGATCTCCTTTGTCGTCACGCCTTCATAGGCGCCATAGTCCCATTCCTGCAAGTCGGCCTTCTTCACCGCGCGCTCGCCGAAGCCGGCGAGCCGGCAGGTGTCGAAGGCGCGCTGCGACGGGCTCGACCACACCGCCTCGAAGGTCAGGCCCGTTAGGCGGTCGGCGACGCCGCGCGCGGCCTCTTCGCCCTTCGCGGTCAAAGGGATGTCGGTGCGGCCGGTGTGCCTGCCCGACGTGCTCCATTCCGTCTCGCCGTGACGGACCAGGTAGATTTCGGGAAACGCACTGCTCATTCGCCGGCCTCACGGTTTGAGTGGTTGCATCGGCCGGAGCCGGCCGTCGTCACCCTAAGAGGCGTTCCGCAAAAAGAACAGGCCGCAGCTTAAGCCGCGGCCTGTCCAGGCTCGGGAGGATGCCTGAGCGTTCTGCCTGGCGCAATTGCGGGCGGAAACCCTTTTCCTGGGATTGCCTTAGGCGGGCTGCAATCCCGACAGCGACAGATCCGCCTCTTCCGGCAACTGGCCTGCCATGGCGGCGGCGAATTGCTTCTGGTCGAGCTCGCCTTCCCAGCGCGCCACGACGATGGTCGCCACCGCATTGCCGACGAAATTGGTGAGCGCCCGGCATTCCGACATGAAGCGGTCGRCGCCGAGGATCAGCGCCATGCCGGCGACTGGGACGGAAGGCACGACCGAGAGCGTGGCGGCCAAGGTGATGAAGCCGGCGCCGGTGATGCCGGCGGCACCTTTGGAGCTCAGCATGGCGACGAGCAGCAGCAGGATCTGGTCGCCGAAGGTGAGCGGCGTGTCGGTCGCCTGGGCGATGAACAGCGCGGCCAGCGTCATATAGATGTTGGTGCCGTCGAGGTTGAAGGAATAGCCGGTCGGGATGACCAGGCCGACCACCGAGCGGTTGCAGCCGGCGCGCTCCATCTTGGCCATCAGGCCCGGAAGGGCAGCCTCGGACGACGAGGTGCCGAGCACCAGGAGCAGTTCTTCCTTGATGTAGCGGATCAGCGCCAGGATGGAGAAGCCGTTGTACCATGCGACGGCGCCCAGCACGACCAGCACGAACAGCAGCGACGTCAGGTAGAAAGTGCCGATCAGCATGGCGAGATTGGCGATCGTGCCGATACCGTATTTGCCGACGGTGAAGGCCATGGCGCCGAAGGCGCCGATGGGCGCCGCCTTCATCAGGATGGCGACGAGGCRGAAGATCGGCGCGCTCAGCGCCTGCAGGAAATCGACCACCGGGCGGCCACGCTCGCCGACAAGCGCCAGCGCCACGCCGAACAGCACCGAGAAGAACAGCACCTGCAGGATATCGCCCTGGGCAAAGGCGCCGGTGATGGTGTCGGGGATGATGTTCATCAGGAAGCCGACGATGGTCGTGTCATGCGCCTTCTCGGTGAAGGTCGAAACCTTCGAGGCGTCGAGCGTCGCCGGGTTGATGTGCATGCCGACGCCCGGCTGGACGACGTTCGACACGACGAGACCGACGATGAGCGCCAGCGTGGAGAAGACGAGGAAATAGATCATCGCCTTGCCGGCGACGCGGCCGACCTTGTGCAGATCGGAGACGCCGGCGATGCCGGTTGCCACGGTGAGGAAGATCACCGGCGCGATCACCATCTTGACCAGCTTGATGAAGGCATCGCCCAGCGGTTTCAGCGAGGCGCCGATGTCGGGATAGAAATGGCCGAGCAGGATGCCGGCGGCGATCGCCGCCAGAACCTGCACGTAGAGATGCCGGTAAAAGGGAATCTTGCCGCGCGGCTCCGCGGCAGCGATAGCTGTCTGCATCATGTCCTCCGTTCGGCCCCGATCGAGAAGCTCGACCTCCCCGGGGCAGTTGACTTGCACAGCCTCGCGGCTGCTGCAGATGCATCTGCAACGAGCGTGCCAGATTGCCCTTAGAAGGGTTCGGTGTTGATTTCGCTGGCTTTTTCGACTTTCCTGCTTGTTGTGCGGTCCGCCTTCGTGCGGCAATCCGCATAGGACGAATTGCGCTTTGTGCGAAATCATGCACAAATGCACCATGCTGCAACGCCCCGCCGCTGYCCTCTCCCCAACGCCCGAACTGCTCGCGAAACGGGCGCGGCGTGCCTGGCTGCTGTTTGCGGCGGTGGCACTGGTCATCGTTTTCGCAGCGCTCTATGGCGCCGGACTCTACGGGCGCTCGACCGAGATCGAGACACTTGCCGCGCAAGGGCGCACTGATGCCAATCTCAAGGTCGCGCTGCTGCGCGCGGTGCTGGAAAATCCGCGCGCGCTGCCGCTGCTCTTGTCCGAGGACCAGCAGGTGCATGACGCGCTCATCGAGCGCAGTCCCGGGTCGATCGATGTCTTGAACCGCAAGCTCGAAGGGCTGGTCTCCGGCACCAAGGCCTCTGTGCTCTACGTCACCGGCACCGACGGCTTGGCGATCGCTTCGAGCAACTGGCGCGAGCCGGTGAGCTTCGTCGGCAACGACTATGGTTTCCGCGCCTATTTCTCCGGCGCCATGCAGTCCGGCACTGCGGAATATTTCGCCCTCGGCAATACCAGCAAACGTCCGGGGCTCTACATTTCGCGCCGCGTCGGTACTGCGCAGGCACCACTGGGCGTGGTCGTGGTCAAGATGGAGTTCGACCAGCTCGAGGCCGATTGGCGCGAGGCGAGCCGCCCGGCCTATGTGAGCGACGAGCATGGCGTGGTGCTGGTGACCAGCGTGCCCTCCTGGCGCTTCATGACGACGGCACCGCTCGCTCAGCCGGTGCTGGCCGATATCCGCGCCAGCCAGCAGTTCGGCGACGCGCCGCTGGTGCCGTTGCCGATCACGAGGCCGCAGGCGCTCAGCGCCGACGTTGCGCTGGTCCATGCGATCACACCGGGCGGCAGCGATGCGGAATATCTGCGGCTGTCTACGGCTGTGCCCTCGACGCCGTGGCGGCTCGACTATCTCGTTCCTGCGGAAGCGCCGATTGCCTCGGCGCAGCGTGAAATGCGGCTCCTGGCGCTCGGCGTTGTCGTGCCGCTGATTGCGTTCGCCGCCTATCTCTTGTGGCGCCGGCAGTCCGGCCAGATGCGGATCGCCGCCGAGCAGGCGGCGCGCGCCGAGCTCGAGCGCCGCGTCGTCGAGCGCACGCAGGATCTCAGCCTGGCGCGCGACCGGCTGCAGGCCGAGATCGCCGATCACCGCAGCACCGAAGCCAGGCTGCAGGTCATGCAGCAGGAGCTGGTGCAGGCCAACCGCCTTGCGACCCTCGGCCAGGTCGCCGCCGGCGTCGCGCATGAGATCAACCAGCCGGTGGCGACGATCCGCGCCTACGCCGACAACGCCCGCGTTTTCCTCGAGCGCAAGCAGACGGCGCCGGCGGAGGAGAATCTCGGCGCGATTGCCGCGCTCACCGAGCGCATCGGAACCATCACCGAAGAATTGAAAGCCTTCGCCCGCAAAGGCCGAACCGCGGCCGAGCCGGTCGAATTGCGAAGCGTCATCGAGGGTGCTGTGGTGCTGCTCAGGAGCCGTTTCGCCGGCAGGCTTGAGGCGCTGGCAATCACGCTGCCGCCGCCGGCGCTCAAGGTGATGGGCAATCGGCTGCGGCTCGAGCAGGTGCTGATCAACCTGTTCCAGAACGCGCTGGAAGCACTGGAAGGCCGCGATGATGCGCGGGTCGAAGTGTCCGTCAAGGAAACCGCCGATTGGTTCGCGCTGATCGTTTCCGACAATGGGCCGGGAATCCCGCCGGCGATCCTGAAGTCGCTGTTCACGCCGTTCAACACCTCGAAGGAAAAGGGGCTCGGCCTCGGCCTCGTCATTTCGAAGGATATCGTCGCCGACTATGGCGGACGCATCGAGGTGACAAGCAGCGACCGAGGCGCCCGCTTCACCATCCATCTTGCGAAAGCTGACCCGACATGACGAACGGCAATTCGGTCATCCTGATCGATGACGACAGCGACCTGCTCAAGGCGACAAAACAGACGCTGGAGCTCGCCGGTTTTGCCGTGTCTGCCTTTTCCTCGGCAAGCGAGGCWCTTGCCGGCCTCGATGCCGACTTTACCGGCGTCGTGGTGTCGGATATCCGCATGCCCGAAATGGATGGCCTGCAGCTCTTTGATCGCGTGGTCGACCTCGATCCGGATATCCCCGTCATCCTGATCACCGGTCACGGCGACATCGCGATGGCGGTGAAGGCGATCAAGGACGGCGCCTATGATTTCATCACCAAGCCCTTCGCGGCTGATCGGCTGGCGCAAAGTGTATGGCGCGCGGCGGAGAAGCGGCGGCTGGTCATGGAGAACCGCGCCTTGCGCGCGGCGGCCGAGCTGGCGCAGGAGGGCCTGCCGCTGATCGGCCAGACGCCGGCGATGGAGCGGCTGCGGCGCATGCTGCGGCAGATCGCCGACACCGACGTCGACGTGCTGGTTACCGGCGAGACCGGATCCGRCAAGGAGGTCGTTGCGAACCTGCTGCACCGCTGGAGCCGTCGCGCCAAGGGCAATTTCGTCGCGCTGAATTGCGGGACCCTGCCGGAGACCGTGATCGAGAGCGAATTGTTCGGCCATGAGGCCGGCGCCTTCACCGGCGCACAGAAGAAGCGCATCGGACGCATCGAGCATTCGAGCGGCGGCACGCTCTTCCTCGACGAGATCGAAAGCATGCCGCMTTCGACGCAGGTGCAGATGCTTCGCGTGCTGGAGATGCGCGAGGTGACGCCGCTCGGCACCAACGAAATTCGGCCGGTCGACCTGCGCGTCGTCGCTGCCGCCAAGGTCGACCTCAGCGACCCTGCCCAGCGCGGCAATTTCCGCGAGGACCTCTACTACCGGCTCAATGTGGTGACGCTCTCTATTCCGCCGCTGCGCGAACGCCGGGACGACGTGCCACTGCTGTTCGGCTACTTTGCCGAGCGTGCGGCAGCCCGTTTCCACCGCCCGGTGCCCACCGCCCCGGCGGCGGTCCAGCGTCATCTGAGAGAACATGACTGGCCGGGCAATGTGCGCGAGCTCGCCCATTTCGCAGAGCGCTTCGTGCTCGGGCTGGAGGAGATCGATGAGGGCCGTTCGCCCCTGCCGGCCGATTCGGACGCCGCCATGCCGTTGCCGGAGCGGCTGGAGCGCTACGAGGCCGAAATCATCCGCGAGACACTTGGTCGCAACGACGGCGACGTCCGGCGCACGATCGAGGCGCTCGGCATTCCGCGCAAGACCTTCTACGACAAGCTGCAGCGGCATGGCATCGTGCGCAGCGATTTTTCCAGATAGATCAAGCCGGTGGAACCGYGCCGCAGCCTTGGCCGTTGAGGCTCGCCGGTAGACCGTGGCCCGTCGGCACCAGCCGGGGGTGAACCTATTGCTGCGATGGCGTTGCCGGTTGCGCTCGGCAAGCGTTGATGGTTTGTTGCCGCTCAGCGGAGAACGAATGATGYGCGAATCCCTCGATCAAGACGAATACGGCTCGGCCAGCCCCTTCGATCCGGACGATCTGCCCAATCTGAATGCGATAGGGCCGGCGATGGGCCGCGGCAGCGATTTCGAGAAATATGCCGTCGCCGTCATCATCGTGTTCGGCGCGTTGATTATCGGCGGCCTGATGGCTGCATCCATGAATTGGGGCCATCGCAACGGCTTCCTGTTCGCGCTTGGTGGCGCCACGGCCGCCTGGATTTCGGGCAATGCGCTGCTGCTCGACCGTCCGCGCATCTATGCGCTGTTCGTCGGCATAGCCGCCGTGATGCTGATCGCATCCACCATCACGCTGGTCACCTGACCCCAGGATCAGTATCCAAGCGCTTCCCCGGACGCCGCCCGGCTGTCGATGGCGCCGTTGTAGCGCGCGCCGCCGCCTTTTTCGATCTCCGCCAGGCTCTTGCCGCCGACCAGGATGCCGGCCGCCTGGCCCCAGGTCTGGTCGCCGAGATCGAGGTGGTACCCCATGCCGGCCAATAACCTCTCAGTGTCGGGCGAAAGCCCGAATGGCTCGACATAGACGCTATCCGGTAGCCATTGATGGTGGATACGCGGCGCGTCGATCGCCTCCTGGATGTTCATGCCATGGTCGATGACGTTGACGATCGCCTCCAGCGTGATGGTGATGATGCGAGAGCCGCCCGGGCTCCCGATGACCATGAACGGCTTGCCGTCCTTGGTCACGATCGTCGGGCTCATCGAGGATAAAGGCGTCTTCTTCGGCTGGATGGCGTTGGCCTCGCCCTGGACCAGCCCGTAGAGGTTCGGCACGCTGGGTTTCTGTGTGAAATCGTCCATCTCGTTGTTGAGCAGGATGCCGGTGCCGTCGGCGACGACACCGGCGCCGAAGGAGCCGTTCAGCGTGTAGGTGACCGCCACCGCATTGCCGTCATTGTCGATGATCGAATAGTGGGTCGTTTGCGTGCTCTCGCCGAAACCCTTCGGCATCAGATCCTTCGAGACGCCGGCGCGGAACGGATCGATCTTGCCGCGGATATCCTTGGCGTACCCCTTGTCGAGCAGCTTCGAAACCGGATTGTCGACGAAATCGGGATCGCCCAGCGCCGAGTTGCGGTCGACATAGGCATGGCGCATCGCCTCGACCATGACATGCACCGTCTCGGCCGAGCCGGCGCCGAGATAGGAAAGCGGGTATCCTTCAAGGATGTTCAGGATCTCGCAGATGATGAGGCCACCGGAGCTTGGCGGCGGCGACGAGATGATCTCGTAGCCGCGATAGGAACAGGTCACAGGTTTCAGCTCGCGCACCGCGTAATGCTCGAAATCGGCCTTGGCGAGGATGCCGCCCTTGGCGCCGCTCGCCTTGACGATGGCATCGGCAATGCCGCCTTTGTAGAAGGCGTCAGGCCCTTTCTCGGATATCGCCGATAGCGAGGCGGCGAGGTCCGGCTGAACCAGCCGCTCGCCGGCGGCATAAGGCTTGCCGCCGGGCTTCAGGAAGATGGCGGCCGCGGCCGGATCCTTCGCCAGCCGCGCTGCACCGCCCGCAAACGAGGCGGCATCGCCCTGGCTGAGGACGAAGCCGTCCTTGGCGTAGGCAATGGCCGGCGCCATCAGGTCCTGCCTCGAGAGCGTGCCGTATTTCTCACGCGCCGCCTCGAAACCGGCCACCGATCCCGGCACGCCGACTGCAAGATAGCCGTCGAGAYTGGCGCCCTTCACCGGATTGCCGTTCTTGTCGAGATACATGGTCTTGGTCGCCGCGAGCGGCGCGCGCTCGCGGAAATCGATGAAGGTCGAACGGCCGTCCTTGAGACGGATGGTCATGAATCCGCCGCCGCCGATATTGCCGGCGGTCGGATAGACGACGGCGAGCGCATAGCCGACGGCAACCGCCGCATCGACAGCGTTGCCGCCCTTCTTCAGCACCTCGACGCCGACTTCGGTAGCGAGATGCTGGGCGGTCACCACCATGCCGTGCTCGCCATTGGCGGGAGCAGGCGAGGCGGCGAAGACCGCCGATGGCGTGAAGGCAAAAGTGAGCGAAAGGCTGAGCGCAATCAGCGTCCGGCGGGTGAGATGCATGGCGGGTTCTCCGGGGGGACTAGGCACGTCTAGAAAACCTGCTTGGAGCGATCGAGTCTATGGCTTGTTAACACTATCGCTCTGCTGTCGCGGCGACGCAGCATTGAGCGGCAGGCCTGCGCTTTCATCCTGCCTTGCGGCAGCGGTGTCGATCGCGGGGAACCCTTCGGCAGCCATGGCGTTTGGGCCACGACAAGTTTCGTCGACGACCGCCACCATCGGACACGCGTCCCTGGCGGCGGGTTCCGGCGCAACATCAAAAGCGCCAGGGCAGTATGCTTGCCGCGGCCATTTGTACAGGAACTATGGGCGTCACGCGTGGACCGGTTTGGCTTGCGCGACCGACCAGCGCGCTGCAAGCAATCCTCCAGTGCGCGTATTCCTCTAAGCGTAGGAGATTCCAATGTCGAACGCACGGTCCGTCTCAAACACAAGACATGAGAAGAAAGGCGGCGCCGCTCGCTCGCTGCTTGCCGCTCAGGACTGCGCGCTGCTGCTGATCGACTTTCAGCCGACCTCGTTCTTCACGGTTCAATCGATCGACCGGCAGCTTCTGATCAGCAATGTGCTTGGTTTGGCAAAGACGGCAAAGCTCTTCGGCATCCCCACGATACTGACAACCGTCGCTGCCGCAAATTTCAGCGGGCCACAACTGCCGGAGCTTGAGCAGCTGTTTCCCAAGGTCGAGCCGATCGACCGGACCGGAAACAATCCCTGGGAGGATGATCGTGTGGTGTCGGCCGTTGCGACGACCGGGTGCCGAAAGCTCGTCATGGCAGGTCTCTGGACTGAGAATTGCGTGGTTCTGCCTGCCCTCTCCGCACGTGAGGATGGATACGAAGTGTATGTCGTCGCTGATGCCTGCGGCGGCGTAAGCACGATCGCACACGACATGGCGATCCAACGGATGATCCAGGCCGGTGTCGTGCCAATCACATGGCAGGCCATGATGCTTGAGTTGCAGCGCGACTGGGCGCGCCAAGAGACGGCTGGCCAGGTCCAGGAGATCGCAAAGCAGCACGGGGGTGCTCAGGGCCAGGCGGCGCTATACGTTCAGACTATGGTCGAAAATGCTGCCCGCGAAACCAGCCACGACGTGCGGGAAAAAGCGCGAGCCGGATCGCGGCGCTAGAGGGTCCGGCCAGGCGAAATCGCCTGGCTTAGCCGAAATGCTGCCGAACGACAGAGCGGGATGCCCGGAATGTGGATGCATCCACTTGCCATTGATTCACGCCGGAAACCCGCCGCCATGGCGGTTTTGGTTTGGCGATCTGCATGCGAGCCCGGATATCAAACAATCCCACCACCGCCGCCGGCGACCGCCGGCCGCTCGGCCGCGACCTTCGCCCGGTAGCCGGCCTCGCGATAGGCGGCGACGGGGTCGATGGCACCGCCGGTCCTGAACCGTGCCATGGCAAGGATCGGCTCGACATCGGTGCGGTAGGCCGCCTTCAGCGTCTGCGTCGCCATCAGCGCGTCGTTGGTCTCCTGGAAACCTTCGAGCGCCTTGCGGTCGACGAGCAGCGCCTGGGCATAGGCGCGCTGCACCTCGACCGCCGACAGCATCAGGCTTTCGATCGGATCGGTGACGTTGTGGCTCTGGTCGAGCATGTGGGCGGGGTTGAAGCCCTTGGCGCCCGTGAGCTCGGCGTCGACCAGCTCGTTGAAAACGAGGAACAGCYGGTAGGGATCGATCGAGCCGGTATCGAGGTCGTCGTCGCCATATTTGGAATCATTGAAGTGGAAGCCGCCGAGCTTGCCGAACTGGATCAGCCGCGAGACGATCATCTCRATGTTGACGTTGGGTGCGTGATGGCCGAGGTCGACCAGGCAGAAGGCCTTGTCGCCGAGCTCCTTGGCGATGATGTAGTTGGTGCCCCAGTCCTGCACCACCGTCGAATAGAAGGCCGGCTCGTACATCTTGTGCTCGGTGAACAGCCGCCAGTCGTCCGGCAGGCCGGCATAGATTTCGCGCATCGCATCGAGATAGCGCTCGAAGGCTTTTGCGAAATTGACCTGGCCGGGGAAGTTCGAGCCGTCGCCGATCCACACCGTCAGCGCCTTGGAGCCGAGCGCCTTGCCGATCTCGATGCATTCGAGATTGTGCTCGACCGCCTGCCGGCGCGTGCCGGCATCAGCATGCGACAGCGAGCCGAACTTATAGGAGAGCTTTTGGTCTGCGGCGTAGGAGAAAGTGTTGGAGTTCATGGCGTCGAAGCCGAGGCCGAAGCGGGACGCCGCCTGCTTCAGCCGGTTCGGATCGGCCTTGTCCCACGGGATGTGCAGCGAGACCGTCGGGGTCGCCTGGGTCAGTTGGCTGATGACGGCGCAGTCGTCGATCTTGTCGAAGATGTCGCGCGGCTCGCCGGGGCCGGGAAAGCGGGCAAAGCGCGTGCCGCCGGTGCCGACGCCCCAGGACGGGATCGCCACGCCGAATTTTTCGACCTTCTCGCGGATGGCGTCGATGGCGATGCCGCGCCGGTCGAGGCGTTCGCCGAGCGAGGCGTAGTCGCGCTCGAGATCGGATTTGCGGGCAGCGTTGTGGCTGGAGACGAGGTCGGCTGAGATGATCTGTTCGGACATTGTATCCTCCCCAATATTCGTCGGCGCCGCCCCTCATCCGCCTGCCGGCACCTTCTCCCCGTGAAGGACGGGGAGAAGGGAAGCGCTCCGGCGCTGGCGACCCCCTCTCCCCGTTCTTCACGGGGAGAGGGTAAGGGTGAGGGGCAGCGCCGCCGTCGATAGTTTACYGCGTAAAGCTCTGCGCGTTGCCGGCGTCGACGTTGACGATGTTGCCGGTCGACTTGGCCGACATGTCGGAGGCGAAGAAGTAGATCGCCTCGGCAATGTCCTCCGGGAAGACCGAGCGCTTTAGCATCGAGCGCGAACGGTAATGCTCCTCGAGGTCGTCTGTCGACATCTTGTAGGCTGCGGCGCGCTGCTCCTTCCATTCGCCGCTCCAGATCTTGGAGCCGCGCAGCACGGCATCCGGATTGACGACGTTGACCCTGATCTGCGCCTCCGCGCCCTCCAGCGCGAGGCAGCGCGCGAGATGGATCTCGGCCGCCTTGGCCGTGCAGTAGGCGGCGGCGTTGGGCGAAGCAGCGAGCCCGTTCTTGGAGGCGACGAAGACGACGTTGCCGCCGATCTTCTGGGCACGGAACAGGCGGAAGGCCTCGCGCGAGACGAGGAAATAGCCGGTGGACAGGATGTCCATGTTCTTGTTCCACAGTGCCAGCGTCGTGTCCTCGATAGGCGCCGAGGAGGCCAAGCCGGCATTGGAGATCAGGATGTCGATGCCGCCGAACTCGACCGAAGTTTCGGCGAAGCCTGAGGCGACCTGATCCTCGGACGTCACGTCGATCCGCACCGGACGGACGAAGTCCTTGCCGTAGGCCTTCGAAAGCTCCTCGTTGGTGCTGGCGAGCGCGGCCTCGTCGATATCGGCGAGCACCACGCAGGCGCCTTCGCGCAGCAGGCGGTGGGCGGTTGCGCGGCCGATGCCGCCGGCGCCGCCGGTGACCAGCGCGATCTGCCCGGCCAGCGCCTTCGGYCTCGGCAGGCGCTGGAGCTTGGCTTCCTCGAGTTGCCAATATTCGATGTCGAAGGCCTCCTGCGCCGGCAGGCCGACATAGGACGACACCGTCGAGGCGCCGCGCATCACGTTGATGGCGTTGACATAGAATTCGCCGGAGATGCGGGCGGTGGCCTTGTCGCCGGCGAAGGTGAACATGCCGACGCCCGGCATCAGATAGACAACGGGATTGGGATCGCGAATRGCCGGCGAGTCCGGATGCTTGCAATCGTCGTAGTAGGCCTGGTAGCCGACGCGGTATTCGGCGATGTCGTCGGCGAGGCGCGCAATGACGGCGTCGACATCCGGCTTTGCCGGATCGAACTCGATCACCAGCGGGCGGATCTTGGTGCGCAGGAAATGGTCAGGGCAGGAGGTGCCGAGCGCCGCCAGAGGGCGCAGGTCCCTGGAATTGACGAATTCGAGCACGGCCAGCTGGTCGTCGAAATGGCCGAGCTTGTGGCTCTTTTCGGATATGAGCCCGCGAATCCTCGGCATCAATTTGGCGGCGATGGCGCGGCGCGCCGGCGCGTCGAGCGACTTCACCACCTCGCCGCCGAAGATCGCCTTGCCCTCGGACTTGCGCTCGAACCAGTCGATTGCCTGGTTGATCACCGAGATCGTCGTCTCGTAGCATTCCTTCGGCGTGTCGCCCCAGGTGAACAGGCCGTGGCTTTCAAGCACGACACCCTTGGCCTCCGGATTCTCGAGGCAGAATTTCTCCAGCCACAGTCCGAGCTCGAAGCCCGGCCGCTTCCAGGGCAGCCAGCCGATGGCGTCGCCGAAGACCTCCTTGGTGATCGCTTTGGAGTCCTTCGCCGCGGCGATGGCGATGATGGCATCGGGATRCATGTGGTCGACGCAAGCCTTCGGCACGAAGGCATGCAGCGGCGTGTCGATCGAGGCCGCGCGCGGATTGAGGTTGAAGGTGCAGTGGGGCAGATAGCCCACCATCTCGTCCTCGTGCTCGACACCACGATAGAGGCCCTTCAGCGCGCGCAGCTTGTCCATATAGAGCGTGGCGAAGCCGTCGAGCTTGATCGAAGCGCTGTCGCCGCCAGAACCCTTGACCCACAGAACCTCGACATCCTCGCCGGTCAGCGGGTCCTTCTGCCAGACCTTGGACGAAGTATTGCCGCCGCCATAATTGGTCACGCGCTTGTCGGAACCGAGCGTGTTCGAGCGATAGACCAGCAGCTCGGGGCCGCTCATCCCTTCAGCTTTTGCATCGTCCCACAGATTGGCGAGGCGCGAGCCGGAGCGCTTGTCGAGCATAAGTATCCTCCCTTGGAGCGCTAACGGCGCGCTCCTCTGTTCTCGCCCGGAATGTCTACGCAAGCGGCCCACTTGTCAATCACAAACGATCAATATCGATCATATTGCATTGCACAATGAAATTATGTGATCGGAAATGATTGACACTGCGCGTTTTCTAGTGCCTGATGGCGCTGCAGGGAGGAACCATGCACGAAAAAGAACGCCACAGGATCATTCTGTCCGCCGTCCAGGAAAAGCCTGTGGTGACGGTGCAGGAAATGGTCGACCTCACGGACTCCTCCGAGGCGACGATCCGGCGCGACATAGCGGCGCTGCATGTGCAAAAGCGCCTGCGCCGCGTGCGCGGCGGCRCCGAGGCGATCTCCCCGCCGCAGGTCATCGGCCTTGCCGGCCGGCCCTTCTCGGTCAACGAGACGCTCAATGCTGCGCAGAAGCGGGCGATCGCTCGCGAGGCGGTGAACCTCTGCAAGGACGGCGAGCCGATCATCATCAATGGCGGCACCACCACCTTCCAGATGGTGCATTTCCTGACCGGGCGCCGGATGCCGATCTTCACCAATTCCTTCCCGATCGCCGAGCACCTGCTCAAGCACTCGAAGAACACGGTGATGCTGTCGGGTGGCACGATCTATCGCGAGCAGAACATCATCCTGTCGCCCTTCGACAATGACGTGACGCGCAATTTCTATGCACGGCGCATGTTCATGGGCGCGCAAGGCCTTGGGCCGCTGGGGCTGATGGAAGGCGATCCGCTGTTGATCCAGGCCGAACAGAAACTGATCGACCAGGCCGACGAGCTGGTGGTGCTGGTCGATTCCTCAAAATTCCGCATGCGTTCCAGCCTGATCCTGTGCGGGCTGTCGCGCATTGCCACCGTGATCACCGACGACRGCATCGAGGACCGCGAAGCCAAGATGCTCGAAACAGCGGGCGTGGCGCTGATCGTCGCCCGCAAACAGTCCAGCGACAAGGAAGAATCTTCACTGCAGGCCTGAGACGAACTCGCGCCCGCAGCGGCGATGGAATGCAACGCTCAAGGGAGGAAATTCGATGAGCTTTTTGAAGAAACTGCTGGTTACGGCGGCCTTTTCCGCCGCCATGTTCGTGAATGCCGCCTATGCCGAGAACGTCAAGATCGCGCTGGTGGTGAAGTCGCTCGGCAACGRCTTCTTCGACGCCGCCAACAAGGGTGCGGAGGAAGCGGCCAAGGAACTGGGCGATGTCGACGTCATCTACACCGGCCCGACCAAGGCAACCGCAGAGGCGCAGATCGAGGTGATCAACTCGCTCATCGCGCAGAAGGTCAACGCGATCGCCGTTTCGGCCAATGACGCCGACGCGCTGGTGCCGGTGCTAAAGAAGGCGATGGATCGCGGCATCACCGTGATCTCATGGGACTCCGGCGTCGCCAAGGAAGGCCGCCAGCTCCACCTCAATCCGTCCGACACCAACCTGATCGGCGAGACCATCATCAAGCTCGCCGCCGACTACCTGCCGCAAGGCGGCGAGGTCGCCATCCTGTCGGCCTCCTCGACGGCGACCAACCAGAACTCCTGGATCGAGGCGGCCAAGAAGGTGCTGCCGGAGAAGTTCCCGAAGATCAAGCTGGTTGYCACCGTCTACGGTGACGACGACTCTGCCAAGAGCACCGACGAAGCCAAGGGTCTGCTGAAGTCCTATCYGAACCTCAAGGCGATCATCGCGCCGACCACGGTGGGTGTTGTCGCGGCTGCGCAGGTGGTGACCGACGAAGGCCTGATCGGCAAGGTCAACGTCACCGGCCTGGCGCTGCCGTCGGAATTCAAGAAGTTCATCGACAACGGCGCCAGCCAGGCGGTCGCGCTGTGGAACCCGATCGACCTCGGCTACTCGGCGATCTACCTGGCTCACGACCTGGYGGTGAAGAAGGAAGAGGCCAAGCCCGGCGCGACGCTGTCGATCGGCCGCGTCGGCAAGGTCACGCTCGACGACACCAACTCGGCTGCGATGGCTCCGCCCTTCCAGTTCGACAAGACTAACATCGAGAAGTTCTCCAAGATCTATTGATCCTGGTCGACTCCACGCTCGTGCGGCGGGACACTTGTTCCGCCGCATATACAAACGGACCTTCTCTCAGGGCCTGACACGGATATGGACACGACAGCCCAGCGCAAAATAGAGACGGAGCGGCCCGAGCCTTCTGGCCTGTCGCAAAGCGCCGCTCCTCGCCTGACGCTCACAGGCATCTCCAAGAGTTTCCCGGGCGTGCGCGCTCTGCACAATGTTAGCCTGTCGCTCTATCCGGGACAGGTGACGGCTCTGATCGGCGAGAACGGCGCCGGCAAGTCGACCTTGGTCAAGATCATGACCGGCATCTACCAGCCCGATACCGGYGAAATCAGCATCGACGGCCAGGTCACGACGCTGCCCAGCGCGCATGCCGCCTTCGGCCACGGCATCACCGCCATCCATCAGGAAACCGTGCTGTTCGACGACCTGTCGGTTGCCGAAAACATCTTTCTCGGCCACGCGCCACGCACCCGCTTCGGCACCATCGACTGGCGCACCATGCGCCGRCATGCGCSCGAGGTGCTGGAGACGATGYGCGCCGGCCATATCGACGCCGACACGCGGCTGAGGGACCTCGGCATCGCCAACAAGCACCTCGTTGCCGTTGCTCGCGCGATGTCGATCGACGCGCGCATCGTCATCATGGACGAGCCGACGGCGGCGCTGTCGATGAAGGAGATCGAGGAGCTTTTCCTCTTGATCGAATTCCTGAAGAGCGAAGGCAAGGCGGTGCTCTTCATCAGCCACAAGTTCGACGAGATCTACCGCATCGCCGACCGCTACACCGTCTTCCGCGACGGCGAGATGGTGGGCGAAGGCCTGCTGAAGGACACCAGCCAGAACGAGATCGTGCGCATGATGGTCGGCCGCAACGTCGACCACATCTTTCCGCARCGCGAGCCGAAAATCGGGGCGCCGGTGCTTTCCGTCTCAGGCCTATCGCATCCGACCGAGTTCGACGACATCGGCTTCGAATTGCGCAAGGGCGAGATTCTCGGCTTCTACGGCCTGGTCGGTGCCGGCCGCAGCGAGGTGATGCAGGCGATCGCCGGTATCACCYGCACCAGCCGGGGCAAGATTTCGCTGGACGGCAAGGCGATCACGCCCAAATCGGCGGCGGATTCGATCGAGGCCGGTATCGTCTACGTGYCGGAAGAGCGCGGCAAGCAAGGCGTGGTGATCGGCCTGCCGATCTTCCAGAACGTCTCGCTGCCTTCGCTTGCGCGCACGTCGAAATCCGGCGTGCTCAAACTTGCGGAAGAGTTTTCACTCRCCCGCTCCTACACCGAACGGCTCGATCTGCGCGCCTCATCGCTCAGCCAGGATGTCGGCACGCTCTCCGGCGGCAATCAGCAGAAGGTGGTCATCGCCAAATGGCTGGCGACGATGCCGAAGGTCATCATCCTCGATGAGCCGACCAAGGGCATCGATATCGGTTCCAAGGCCGCCGTGCACGGCTTCATGGCGGAGCTGGTCGCGCAAGGGCTCTCGGTGATCATGGTGTCGTCGGAGCTRCCGGAAATCCTCGGCATGTCCGACCGCGTCGTGGTCATGCGCGAAGGCCGCATCGCTTCCGTCTACGACAACAAGGAGCTGGATGCCGAGACGCTGGTCAGGGCAGCAGCGGGGATCGCGGCATGAAGAACTTCCGCAAATACCGAGAGATCTGGCTGCTTGCCGGCATCGCCGTGCTGATCGGGCTGATCTCGACGCGCTTCCCGGGTTTTRCCGATCCGGCCAATCTTCGCCAGGTGTTCAATGACACATCGATCCTGATGATCCTGGCTCTTGGCCAGATGGTGGTGATCCTGACGCGCTCGATCGATCTGTCGATGGCCTCCAACCTCTGCTTCACCGGCATGGTGGTGGCGATGCTCAACGCCGCCCATCCGGCGATCCCGGTCCCGGTGCTGATCGTGATCGCCTTAGCCGTCGGGCTAGTGCTCGGCGCCATCAACGGCTTCCTGGTGTGRCGGCTGAACATCCCTTCGATCGTGGTGACGCTCGGCACCCTCACCATCTATCGCGGTGCCACCTTCGTCGTTTCCGGCGGCGCCTGGGTCAATGCCGACCAGATGAGTCCAGCCTTCATCAACTTCCAGCGCGCTGCCTTCCTCGGCCTGCCGGTGCTGTCGTGGATCGCGCTCCTGGTCATCGCGCTGTTCTTCCTGGCGATGACGCGCACGGCGATCGGCCGCTCGATCTACRCCATCGGCGTCAACCCGACTGCTTCGGTCTATGCCGGCATCGATGTCGGCCGCACCAAGTTCATCGTCTTTTGCATTTCCGGCATGATCGGCGGGCTCGCCGGATACTTGTGGATCTCGCGCTACGTGATCGCGTCGGTCGAGGTCGCCAACGGCTATGAGCTCAACATCATCGCCGCCTGCGTCATCGGCGGCATCTCGATCGCCGGCGGCATCGGCTCGGTCGGCGGCGCGGTGCTAGGCGCACTATTCCTCGGCATCATCTCCAACGCGCTGCCGGTCATCAACATCTCGCCCTTCTGGCAGATGGCGATCTCGGGCAGCGCGATCATCCTGGCGGTGGTGCTCAACGCGCGCGGCGAGCGCCGGCAAGGCCGCATCATCCTGAGAAAGGCGGAAGCGGCATGAGCCAGCACCTCACGAAAATGATCCGCTTGTCACCTGCTGCAACAAGCATGCCTGCAACATTGGCGCCGCCCCTCATCCGCCTGCCGGCACCTTCTCCCCGTATAGCGACGGGGAGGAGGGAGATGGCCGCAACGTTGGCGCCCCCATCTCGGCGTCCTTCACGGGGAGAGGGTAAGGGTGAGGGGCAGCGCCAAATTTTGGAAGGGGTCGCTCCATGACCGACACCCCTCACCCGCGCCACATTCCCGACCGGCTCGACAAGCCGCTGTCTACCGCGATCTTCTCGTGGGAGGCGCTGCTCGTCGTTATCGCGGTTCTCATCTTCGCGGTGAACAGCTTCGCCTCGCCCTACTTCCTCGATCCGTGGTCGCTGTCGGACCTGACCTTCAACTTCACCGAAAAAGGCCTGATCGCGCTGGCGATGGCGCTCTTGATCATCTCCGGCGAGATCGACCTGTCGGTCGCAGCGATCGTAGCGCTCGCCTCGACAATGATGGGAATGGCCGTGCAGGCTGGCGCGGGCACGCCGGTGCTGGCGCTGATCGGCATCGTTATCGGGCTCGGCTGCGGCGCGTTCAACGGGCTCTTGGTCACGAGGCTCGGCCTGCCTTCGATTGTCGTCACCATCGGCACGATGAGCCTGTTCCGCGGCATCGCCTTCATCATCCTCGGCGACCAGGCCTACAAGGGCTATCCGGAGAGCTTCGCCTTCTTCGGTCAAGGCTATGTCTGGTGGGTGGTGTCGTTCGAGCTGGCGCTTTTCCTCGTCGCGGCGGTGATCTACTGGTTCGTGCTCCACCGCACGAGCTTCGGCCGGCGGGTATTCRCCATCGGCAACAATCCGGTCGCCTGCCAGTTCTCGGGCGTGCGGGTCGACCGCATCAAGTTCATCCTGTTTTGCCTCACCGGGCTGATGTCGGGCATCGCCTCGGTGCTGATCACCTCGCGGCTCGGCTCGACCCGGCCGTCGATTGCGCAAGGCTACGAGCTCGAGGCGATCACCATGGTGGTGCTGGGCGGGGTCTCGATCCTCGGCGGCGCGGGTAGCATCTTGGGCGTCGTGCTTGCCGCCTTCATCATGGGGCTGGTGACATTCGGCCTCGGCCTGCTCAACGTGCCGGGTATCGTGATGTCGATCTTCATCGGCCTGCTGCTGATCATCGTCATAGCGCTGCCTATCGTTTGGCGGCGGCTGCGTGAAGGGCGCTTCGCCTGATGGAAAAATACGCCTTCAAGATGAAGCTCAATCCCGGCATGAAGGCCGAGTACAAGCGCCGTCATGACGAGATCTGGCCCTCGCTGGTCGTGCTGCTGAGAGAGGCCGGGGTTTCCGACTATTCGATCCACCTCGACGAGGAAACCAATATCCTGTTCGGGGTGCTGTGGCGGCGTGATGATCACCGCATGGATGATCTCCCCAAGCACCCGGTGATGCAGCGCTGGTGGGCGCATATGRCCGACGTCATGGAGACCAAAGCCGACAACGAGCCGGTGGCGGTGCCGCTGGAAACAATGTTCCACATGGCATGATTGGCTGCGTCGCTGTTATCGATATCGGCAAGACCAATGCCAAGGTTGCACTGGTCGACCTCGAGCGCATGGCCGAGGCGGGCCTGCGCCGCACGGCCAACGCCGTCGCCACGGACGGCCCCTACCCGCACCACGATGTYGAGCGGCTGTGGGGCTTCATCCYCGAAAGCCTCGTAGACCTCCACCGCGAACAGCGCATCGACGCGATCTCGATCACCACCCAYGGCGCGACGGCGGCGCTGATCGACGGCGAAGGCAGGCTTGCGCTGCCRGTGATCGACTATGAGTTCACTGGTGTTGACGAGCTGGCGCAGGACTATGACGCCATCCGGCCGCCCTTTGCCGAAACAGGCACGCCGCGCCTGCCGGCCGGCCTCAACATCGGYGCGCAACTGTTCTGGCAGCAGAGGCGATTTCCGGCGGAATTTACCGGTGCGGCCGCGATCCTGATGTATCCGCAATACTGGGCCATGCGGCTCACCGGCGTCGCCCTCAACGAGGTGACCTCGCTCGGCTGTCACACCGATCTTTGGAACCCGTGGCGGGCCGACTATTCATCGCTCGTCGACCAGATGGGTTGGCGCCGCCTGATGGCGCCGGTGCGGCCTGCCAGGGAACGGCTGGGGCCGATCCTGCCGGCGATCGCGCAACAGACAGGGCTCGACCCCGCGACCCCGGTCTTCTGCGGCCTGCACGACTCCAACGCGTCGCTGTTGCCGCATCTCTTGTCCGATCCGCCGCCTCTTTCCGTCATTTCGACCGGCACCTGGGTGGTGTCGATGGCCGTCGGCGGCAGCAAGGTCGAGCTCGACCCTGCGCGCGACTCGCTGGTCAATGTCAATGCGCTCGGCGATCCGGTGCCGTCGGCACGCTTCATGGGCGGGCGAGAGTTTTCGCTGCTGACTGAGGGCCAGCCCCAGGATTGGAGCGAAGAGGATGTTGYCGCGGTGCTTGCACGGAGGGTGTTCCTCCTGCCCTCCACTCAACAGGGCTCCGGCCCCTTCCCGAGTCGCGCCGCGCAGTGGGTCAATGCTGAGGGTTTTGGCTCGGGGCAGCGCTTCGCCGCCATCTCGTTCTATCTGGCGCTGATGACAGCGACCTGCCTCGATCTCATTGGCGGCGACGGTCCAACGACGGTTGAAGGTCCTTTCGCGCAAAACCAGCTTTTCATCCGCATGCTGGCGGCGGCGACAGGGCGGCCGGTCATTGCGTCGGAGACGTCGACCGGGACCAGCATCGGCGCGGCATTGCTGGCATCGGACGGCGTTACCGCCATGAGCAAGGGCGAGCGGACCGAGCCGCCGGCCGACCCGGCCTGGCGCGATTATGGAAGAGCGTGGCAGCAAGCCGTCGAGACGTAGTCAACGCGTGGTGTTTGCCACAGCCTGACAGGTCGGCGCCGCCCCTCATCCGCCTGCCGGCACCTTCTCCCCGTATAGTGACGGGGAGAAGGGGGCTGGCCTCAGCCTTGGTGTTCTATCCTGCGATGCTGGCGATTGGCGAAATCGACGAGGACGGAGTCTTTCTCCCCGTCACTATACGGGGAGAAATGCCCGGCAGGGCAATGAGGGGCAGCGCCAGCGCCGACAATTGGGTGCCCACGATGCGGTCGAGGCCGATAGTGCCTTGTCACCCCGCCGTTCCATAAAGCAACCCCTGCGGATCGATCTCCGGCTTGCGGCCGGCGACGAGGTCGGACAGGAATTTTCCAGAGCCGCAGGCCATGGTCCAGCCGAGATGGCCGTGGCCGGTGTCGAGATAGAGGTTGCGGTATTTCGCCTGGCCGAAGATAGGCACTGAATTCGGCATCATGGGCCTGAGGCCTGCCCACAGCAGCGCCTTCTTCTCGTCGAAGGCGCCTGGGAAAAGGTCCTTGCCGGTTTCGAGGATGGTTCTGAAATCGCCCGGCTTGAAGCTGCGGTCGAAGCCGGTGAATTCCGCCGTCGAGGACATACGCAGGCGGTTGCCCAACCTCGAATAGCCGATCAGCCGGTCCTCGTCGGCGCCGCCCATGGTCGGCCCCTTGCTCTCGTCCTCGAGGGGGACGGTCACGGTATAGCCTTTGACCGGGTAGACAGGCAGGTCGATGCCATAGCGACGTCCGAACAGGCCGCTTTCCGGCCCCATGGAGATGACGACGRCATCGCCCGTGACCGGACCGGCGGAGGTCACGACGGCGCGCACCCGGTCGCCCTCGATGTCGAGGCCCTGGATCGTCGTGYCGAACAGGAATTTGACGCCGAGCTTCTCGGCCGCATAGGCGGCGAGCTTGTCGACGAACTGCTTGGAATCGCCGGTCTGGTCGATCGGCGAATAGATGCCACCGGCGATCTTATCCTTCACGCCGGCGAGCCCGGGTTCCAGTTCGGCCAGCCGGTCGCGGCCGACGATCTCGATCGGCAGGCCGTGGTCGCCGAGATAGCGATAATTGTCGGTGCCGGTGTCAAAACTCTTCTGCGAGCGGAAGAAGTAGAGGATGCCCTTCTTGCGCTCGTCGTACTGGATGCCGGTCGCTTCCGAGAGAGCATTGATGCAGTCGCGCGAATAGAGCGCGAGCCTGAGCTTGACGTCGGTGTTGGCGCGAAGGCGCTTGACCGTGCATTCGCGCAGGAAGCGCAGGCTCCAGGCATAAAAGTAGGGGTCGAGACRCAGCCTCACCTTGATGCCGAGATCGTGGTTCCAAAGTGCGCGCAGGAAGGTCTTCAGCGCCGCCGGGGAGGCCCAGGCGGTGGCGTCGCCCGGCGAGACTAGGCCGGCATTCGACTGGCTGGTGCCGCGCGCCGCCGCCTCATGGCGCTCGATGACCGTCACCTCGTGGCCGTCGCTTGCCAGATAGTAGGCCGCCGCCGTGCCAACGACGCCGGCCCCGAGCACCAAAACCTTCATGCCACCCCTCAAGGATCATAGTGGCGGCACGCCTGTGCGCACCGCTGCGTTTCAGTAGCGCTTCTCAAAGCGTGAGACGAGCCTTTGTAGGGCGTGGCTTATGGTTTGTGCTGGCGAGGGCCAATTGCCGATGTTGGCGCCGCCGCTGGCCCCGATCCTGCAACGCCGGCGATTGGCGAAACCATCGATGAAGGCGTCTTTCTCCCCGTCACAATACGGGGAGAAATGCCCAGGCAGGGCAATGAGGGGCAGCGCAGACGTCCGAAAAGTACTAATCCAGCATGGAAGCGATGTCAGCTCCGCGCCGAGTTCTTGCCGGTGAGAATGCGTTCCCAGGCCAGCGCGTCGGCGACAATCTGGTCGAGATCGTCGCGCTGCGGCGTCCAGCCGAATTCCTTGCGGGCAAGGTCGGAATTCGCGACCACGGCGGCGRCATCGCCGGGACGACGGTCGCCCAWCCTGACCTCGAAATCACGGCCGAAGGCGCGGCGCACGCTCTCGATGACTTCGAGAACCGAATAGCCGTGGCTATAGCCGCAATTGGCGACGAGGCTCGTGCCGCCCTCGCRCAGCCGCTGCAGCGCCAGCCGGTGYGCCGCCGCGAGATCGCTGACATGGATGTAATCGCGGATGCAGGTGCCGTCCGGCGTCGGATAATCATTGCCGAAGACCTGCATGAACGGACGCTTGCCGAGCGCGGTCTCACAGGCGACCTTGATCAGATGCGTAGCGCCAGGCGTAGACTGGCCGGTGCGGCCCTTGGGATCGGCGCCGGCGACATTGAAATAGCGAAGCGCCGTGTAGCGGATATCGTGCGCGATGGCCGCATCGCGCAGCATCCATTCGCYCATCAGCTTGGAGAGGCCGTARGGTGWTTCCGGCGCCAGCCGCGCATCCTCGYGCACCGGCTCCAACCCGGCGCCGCCATAGACGGCAGCGGTGGAAGAGAAGATGAAATGCGGCACGCCCTCGCGCACGGCGGTTTCGATCAGCGTGCGCGTCTTGCAGGTGTTGTTCTCGTAATAACCGAGCGGATCGGCGACCGATTCCGGCACCACGATCGAGCCGGCGAAATGGATGATGGCGTCGACCTTGTTCTCGCGGATGATGCGCGCGACCAGCTCGCGGTCGGCGACGTCGCCGACGACCAGCCTCGCCTCGGGCGCAACCGCCCATTCGAAGCCGGTGGAAAGCCTGTCGAGCACGACGACGCCCTCGCCGRCATCCAAAAGCTCCCAGACCATGTGGCTGCCGATATAGCCGGCACCGCCTGTCACCAAAACCGTCATCGCTTACCTCGCTGATCAAGATTTATCGGAAACYGTCTCAACAGCCGCCGTGCTGGAAACCCCGCCGTAAGCCCATTAGCCTGCCTTTTAGTGTTAAGTCCGTAACAGTTCCTCCCGCCCGAGGCATCGTACCGAAACAAAATTGGTTCACACAGCGCAGGAATAGGCCATGATCGGCCGTCGTTAGGAACAGGCCCGGGGCGTGGCATTTTGACCGGTTGGGCGCGGTGGACGCGCAACAGGCCAGTGACTATGATCCGGCGCAAATTGGGAAGCCGACATGAATTACCAGCGGTTCTTCGAAGACGCGATCGATCAGCTCCATGCGGAGCGGCGCTACCGCGTTTTCGCCGACCTCGAGCGCATCGTGGGCAAGTTCCCGCGCGCCATCTGGCGATCCAACGGCCGCGCCCAGGAAATCACCGTCTGGTGCTCCAACGACTATCTCGGCATGGGCCAGAGYGCGGATGTCATCGCCGCCTTCCAGAACRCCGCGGGCAAGATGGGATCGGGCGCCGGCGGCACCCGCAATATCTCCGGCACCAGCAACCCGCTGGTCGAGCTCGAGCATGAGCTGGCCGACCTGCACGACAAGGAAGCGGCGCTCGTCTTCACCTCCGGCTTCGTCTCCAACGAGGCCTCGATCTCGACCATTGCAAGGCTTCTGCCCAACTGCCTGRTCATATCGGACGAGTTGAACCACGCCTCGATGATCGAGGGCGTGCGCCGCTCCGGTGCCGAGAAGAAGATCTTCCGCCACAACGACGTCGCGCATCTCGAAAGCCTGTTGCAGGCGGCCGGCCGCGAGCGCGCCAAGTTGATTGTCTTCGAAAGCGTCTATTCGATGGACGGCGACATCGCGCCGATCAAGCAGATCGTCGAGCTCGCCGAGCGCTACAACGCCATGACCTATATCGACGAGGTCCATGCCGTGGGCATGTACGGGCCGCGCGGCGGCGGCATCACCGAGCGCGAAGGTCTGGCCGACCGCATCGACGTCATCGAAGGCACGCTTGCCAAGGCCTTCGGCACGCTCGGCGGCTACATCAGCGGCACGAGCGCCGTCATCGACGCGGTGCGCTCCTATGCGCCGGGCTTCATCTTCACCACCGCGCTGCCGCCGGCGATCGCGGCGGCCGCCACCACCTCGATCAGGCATCTGAAACGCTCGCAGGTCGAGCGCGACGCGCAGCAGCGCCAGGCGGCGCGAACCAAGCAGGTGCTTGCCGCGGCCGGGCTGCCTGTGATGGAATCGGCCACCCATATCGTACCGGTGCTGGTCGGCGACCCCGAGCTCTGCAAGATGGCGAGCGACCGCCTGCTCGGCGTCCACGGCATCTACATCCAGCCGATCAACTATCCGACGGTGCCGCGCGGCACCGAGAGGCTGCGCATCACGCCGACGCCGTTCCATTCGGACGCGCTGATCGCCGAACTGCAGGACGCGCTGGTCGAGACCTGGGATGCGCTCGGCATCCCCTACGGCGCCRCCGGCCGCCCCGCCGTCGCCGAGAGCGACCGGATCGTCCCGCTGCTGGTGCCGAAGTCAGGCGGCTGAAGCCGTTTGAACCTCTACTCCGACGACCATCTGCCGCAGCTTTCTCCGCTTTCGGTGTTCACGGACCTGAATGTCCGCTGCGCTCCGGTTCTCGAAAGCCACGCCAGCTGACTCRTCGGAGCGGGTTTCAATCCGGCTTCAGGCGGTTCAGATCGTCTTCATCCATTTCGCCAGGCGATGCGCCGCTTCCTCGAGCTGATCGAGGCGGCGATGGAAGCATAGCCTGAGGAAGGCCTCGCCGCCGGGGCCGAAGGCGGTGCCCGGCGCCAGGCCGACATTGGCACGGTCGACGATCTCGAATGCCGCTGTGCGGGAATCGGTGATGCCGTCGACCGTGAAGAACAGATAGAACGCGCCCTGCGGCACGGCGAACCGCGCCCTACCGGTCTCGCCGAGGATGCCGCAGACGAGGTCGCGTGCCGCCCGCGCGCGCTCGACCTGCTCGGCGATGAAGCCGTCGCCCTCATCGAGGGCCGCGACCGCGCCGCGCTGCATGAACTGGGCGACGCCCGAGGTCGAGTACTGGATAAGGTTCTCGAACACCTGCTGCAGGGACGGATGCGTCTTGATCCAGCCGACGCGCCAGCCGGTCATCGCCCAGTTCTTGGAGAAGCTGTTGACGAACAGGATGCGGTCCTCATCGGCCATGATGTCGATGAAGGACGGCGCCCGGCCGTGGCCGTAATGGAAAAGCGAATAGATCTCGTCGGCGATGATCCAGATGTTGCGGGCGCGGGCGAGATCGAGGATCGCCTGAAGCGTTTCCCTGTCGGCGGTCCAGCCGGTCGGGTTGGACGGCGTGTTGATGAACAGCGCCTTCGTCCGCGGCGTGATAGCGGACGCGACCTTGTCGACATCGCAGGACCAGCCGTTGCCGGACCGGTCGAGCACCACCGRCACGGGCGTGGCGCCGGCGACACCGGCAGCGGCGGGGAAATTCGGCCAGGCCGGCGAGAGGTAGATCACCTCGTCGCCCTTGCCGGCGAGGGCGTCGATGGCGAGCTGGATGGCATGCATGCCGGAGCCGGTGACGATGAATTCCTGCTCGGCGAAGTGCCGGCCGAAATGCCTGCCATAGTAGCGGGCGAGCGCCTGCCTGAGCTCCGGAATGCCCTTCTGCCAGGTGTAGAAGGTCTCGCCATTGGCGAGCCCGCGGGCGGCGGCATCGCTGATGAAGGCGGGTGTCGGCAAATCCCCCTCGCCGGCCCAGAGCGGGATCAGGCCTTCGCGCAAGCGGCCGTGGTTGACGACGGCGACAATGCCGCTTTCGGGTGCGGCGCGGGCTTCAGTGCGCAAGGTCTCGATGACTTTCATGGCTGATCCATATTTGTCCTTGGATGCGCTCATACCAGATCGCGAAACGGAAAACCCCGGCCGCACGCGGCCGGGGTTTTGGTCCAGCGCGTTCGTTTGGCGCGTTACTTCCTGGCGAGCAGGTCGCGGATTTCGGTCAGCAGCTGCACGTCAGCCGGCGGAGCGGCGGGCGCGGCCGCCGGCTTTTCGCCCTCCAGCCGCTTGCGCAGATTGTTCACGGCCTTGACCATCAGGAAGATGATGAAGGCCAGGATCAGGAAGTTCAGCACGACCGTGATGAAGCTGCCATAGGCGAAAACGGCGCCCTCTTTCTTGGCATCGGCCAGCGTCGCCGAATGGACGTTGGACGAAAGCGCCAAGAAATAGTTGTTGAAGTCCAGCCCGCCGAAGATCGCGCCGACGATCGGCATGATGATGTCGTTGACCAGCGAATCGACGATCTTGCCGAAGGCAGCGCCAATGATGACGCCGACGGCCAAGTCCATCACATTGCCTTTGGAAATGAATTCCTGGAATTCTTTCAGCATTCGACCCTCCTTGCCATGACAGGTCGCACTGCCGCCTCCCTGCCCGCCGGCGCCGACCCGCAATCACAATAACAAAACCCTCCGGTTGCAAAACCGGAAAAAAGGCGAAGCCACCGCTTGGTGTTTGCGCGGCATTGCCAGGCACATCTGCGCCGAAAGCCGTGGTGGACTTGGGCTCCAAGCTGTGGTTGCGTCTAGCACTCAGCCGGATGGGAGAACCGGCCAGGGAGGAAATGCGAGCCGTGCAAGGCTGGTTCGTCGTCATCATCGCGATCGCCTATGTGACGCTGCTTTTCGCCATCGCCAGCGTCGGCGACCGGCGCTCCGTGGCGGCACGGCTCGGCCGGGCCCGGCCTTTCATCTACGCGCTTAGCCTCGCCATCTATTGCACCTCCTGGACCTTCTTCGGCTCGGTCGGCCTTTCCTCCGAGCGCGGCCTCGAATTCCTCGGCATCTACACCGGGCCGGTGCTGGTGTTCGTGTTCGGCTTCCCGCTGCTCAACCGCATCGTGCGATTGGCCAAGAGCGAGAAGATCACCTCGATCGCCGACTTCCTCGGCGCCCGCTACGGCAAGAGTTTTACCGTGGCGGCGATCGCGACATTGATCGCGACGATCGGCGCCGTGCCCTACATAGCGCTACAGCTCAAGGCCATCTCAGGCTCGGTCAGCCTGATGATCGAGCACTATACCGGCTCGCCGCCGTCCTTCGACCCGTTCGTCAGCGACATCTCGCTGGTGGTCGCGATGCTGCTTGCGCTGTTTGCGGTGCTGTTCGGCACCCGCCATGCCGACGCCACCGAGCACCAGGACGGGCTGGTTCTGGCAGTAGCGGTCGAGACCGTGGTCAAGCTCGCCGCTTTCCTCGCCATCGGCCTGATGGTGACCTTCCTGATCTTCGGCRGACCGGGCGACATGATGACAGCGCTCGCAGGCAACGACCATGTGCGCAACGCCATGGGCTACAGCACATCTTTGGCCACCTGGCTAGTGCTGACAACGCTAAGCGGCTTCGCCATCCTGCTGCTGCCGCGCCAGTTCTATGTCACCATCGTCGAAAACCGCAGCGAGGCCGAGCTACGCACCGCGACCTGGGTGTTCCCGCTCTACCTTGTGGCGATCAACCTCTTCGTACTGCCGATCGCCTTTGCCGGCCTGTCGCTGGTCGGCACAAGGACCAGCAGCGACCTCTACGTGCTGTCGCTGCCGCTGTTCAGCGGCCATGACGTGTTGGCGATGGCAGCCTTCATCGGCGGCCTATCGGCGGCGACCGCCATGGTCATCGTCGAAAGCGTGGCGCTGTCGATCATGATCTCCAACGACCTCGTCATCCCGCTGTTCGTGCGCCGGCTGCTCAAGACTACCTCTTCGCAAAACGAAGACTGGTCGACGCTGATCCTGAACGTCAGGCGGGCGTCAATCTTCATTATGCTGTTCATCGCATTCCTCTATTACCGCGAGAGCACCAACAGCGCGCGGCTGTCCTCGATCGGCCTGATGTCGTTTGCCGCGATCGCGCAATTCGCACCGGCGTTGATCGGCGGGCTGATCTGGCGCCGCGCCAATGGCCGGGGCGCCGCGCTCGGCATGGTCGCCGGCATCCTGGTGTGGGGCTACACGCTGCTGCTGCCTTCGCTCGCCGGTCCCGGCTCCGATATCGTCGCCCATGGCCTGTTCGGCTTCGAGGCGCTCCGGCCGCAGGCGCTGTTCGGCACCGTCGGCGAGCCGCTGAACCACGGCGTGCTGTGGAGCCTGTCGGTCAACGCATTGTTCTTCGTGCTGGGATCGCTCTCGCGCGCCTCCGTGCCGCTGGAGCGCATACAGGCGGCGATCTTCGTGCCGCGCGAGGCGGGTCCGATGCCTAGCCTGCGGCGGTTCAGAACTGCCGTCACCGTCAACGACCTCAAGGACACGATCTCCCGCTATCTCGGTGTCGAGCGCACCGAGCGTTCCTTCCAGTCCTTCGAGAAGAACGCGAACGTCTCCCTGCATGGCAAGGAACAGGCCAGCATGGACGTCATCCGCTTCTCGGAACAGCTGCTGGCAAGCGCCGTCGGCTCGTCCTCGGCGCGGCTAATCCTGTCGCTGCTCTTCCGCCGCAACGATCGCGACTCCAAGGATGCCTTCCGGCTCCTCGACGACGCCACCGAGGCGCTGCAGCACAATCGCGACCTGCTGCAGATCGCGCTCGACCAGATGGAGCAAGGCATCACCGTCTTCGATCGCGATTTCCGGCTGATCTGCTGGAACCGGCAGTACCGGTCGCTGTTCGACCTGCCGGACGAGATGGGCCAGGTCGGCGTGTCGCTCGACCAGAYCCTGCGCCACCTCGCCGAGCGCGGCGACATCCCTGCGGACCAGCGGATGACGATGCTTAACCGGCTGACGAGCTTCGTCAGCCCCTGGCAGATGGAGCTGAAGACCAGCGGCCGCATCCTGGAGCTACGCTCYAACCCGATGCCCGACGGCGGCATCGTCGCCACCTATGCCGACATTTCAGGCCGCGTCGAGCAGGACCTTGCGCTGAAGCGTGCCAATGAATCGCTGGAGCAGCGGGTCAGGAGCCGCACCRCCGAGCTCACCCGCGTCAACGAGGAGCTTGCGCAGGCGCAGATGCTGGCCGAGGAGGCCAACCTCAGCAAGACGCGCTTCCTTGCCGCCGCCGGCCATGACATCCTGCAGCCGCTCAACGCCGCCCGGCTGTATTGCTCCTCGCTGATCGAGAAGGCCGGCAAGGGGCCAGCCGGCAAGGCGGCGATCAACATCGAATCCTCGCTGGAATCGGTCGAGACCATCCTCGGCGCCGTGCTCGACATCTCGCGGCTCGATGCCGGCGCGTTGAAGCCCGAGGACACCGCCTTCAGCCTCGGCGGGCTGCTCAGCCAGATCGGCAACGATTTTCGGCCGCTCGCCGCCGAAAAGAAGCTCGCCCTCACGATCATGCCGTCGTCGCTCGGCGTCATGACGGATCRCAACCTGTTGCGGCGGTTGATCCAGAACCTCGTTTCCAACGCCATCAAATACACGCGCGAAGGCCGCATCCTGGTGGGTGTCAGACGGCGCGGTGAGCTGGGCGAAATCCAGGTCATCGATACCGGCATCGGCATTGCCGGCGACAAACTGAACACCGTCTTCCACGAATTCACCCGGCTGGACGAAGGCGCGCGCGAGGCCGAAGGCCTTGGCCTCGGCCTCTCGATCGTCGACCGTATTGCGCGGGTGCTCAGGCTCGAGATCCGCATCTTCTCCAATCCCGGCAAGGGCACGCGTTTTTCCGTCATCCTGCCGGTGGCGGCGATCGCCACACCCCGGCGCGAGGTAGAGAAGGCGCCCGCGCGCTCCGCCTCGTCGCTCGCCGGGCTCAACGTGCTCTGCATCGACAATGACGCGCGCATCCTCGACGGCATGCGGCTGCTGCTCGAAGGCTGGGGCTGCAGCGTCGAGACCGCTTCGGGATCGGGAGATCTCATACGGCCCGGYACGGTGAGGCCGGATGTCGTGCTTGCCGACTATCATCTCGACGGCGGCACCGGGCTCGACGCGATCGGCAGGCTGCGCGCCGCCTACGGCCAGGACCTGCCTTGCGTCTTGGTCACGGCCGACCGCTCCAGTGAGGTGCGCACARCCGCAGGCGAGCTCGACATTCCGGTGGTCAACAAGCCGCTGAAGCCGGCCGTGCTGCGCTCGATGATGGCGCGCGTCAGGCCGCTGGCGCCGGCGGCGGAGTGATCAGCCTACCGGCTGCAGCGGGTCATTGCCGATCTTGGAAAGCTGGATGACGGCCTGGGTACGGCTGTCGACACCGAGCTTCTGCAATATGGCCGAGACATGCGCTTTGATGGTGGCCTCGGAAACGCCGAGCTCATAGGCGATCTGCTTGTTAAGCAGGCCTTCCGCCAGCATGCCGAGCACGCGCGTCTGCTGCGGCGTCAGCGCCTGCAGCCGCTTGATCAGGTCCGAGATCTCCGGATCACGCTCGACGCCGAGCTCAATGCCGGCCGGGGCTGCGATGTCGCCGGCAAGCACTGCCTGCACGGCGCTGCGTATCTCCTCCATGCTCGCCGATTTGGAGATGAAACCGGAGGCGCCGAGTTCGAGCGCGCGGCGGATGGTGACGGGATCGTCATGCGCCGACACCACCACCAGCGGCACCGAGGGATGGATGCCGCGCAGCGAGATGAGGCCCGACAGGCCGCTGGCGCCCGGCATCGAGAGATCGAGCAGCACCATGTCGATGTCTTCATTGGCCACGACCAGAGCCTTCGCGCTCTCGAAATCGCCGGCCTCGTGAATGGCGGCCACATCGCCAATGCCGGCAAGCGCCTCCTTCAGCGCACCGCGAAAAAGCGGATGGTCGTCGGCAATGACGAAAGTGAAGCCCGGCGGCAAATATTCCTCCCGGATCCCATCGCTGATTATGTGCTTCTTGCGGGATCGGAAATGATTATGCGGCGGCGCGGCCGGTTTTCAAGCAGCAAAGGCCTCGCCTGCGTTTTTCCCCAGAGCGGTTCAGTTTTTGGCCGAAACAGAGCCCCGCTCCGGATCCGTGTTTACGCGATTTCAGCCGGAAAGGGGCTGCACACTTTCCTGGAATTACTGCCCTTGTTTTGCGCAATTCCGGACGGAAAACCGCTCGCACTTTTCCTGGAATTGCTACTCCTTGTTTTACGCAATTCCGGACGGAAAACCGCTCGCACTTTTCCTGGAATTGCTCTGAGCGGTTCAGGTCTTTTGCGGGTCGGGCTTCGCGCCGCCGTCGCCGTTTTCCCTGTCCATGTCCTTGACGATGTCCATGAAGCGGCGGAAGAAGCGCTCCATGTAGTTCATCGTCTTGTTGAAATCCTCCTCACTCGGCAGATTGGATTCAAGCCGGGCGGAGGGCGTGTTCTCGAGCTTGGCGACGCGCTCGTCGAGCGCCTTGACCGAGCTCTGTAGCCGGTCGATCTCGTCCTGGAAGGCGGCGCGCTCGTCGGCGGCCATCTTGCAGACGAGCTGGCCGGAGCGTTCCTCGCAGAGCGACATCGCGCCGGTCCGGGTGTCCATGCGGACATAGCCGTTGGCGGACTTTTCGAGCCGATAGTGGTCGGCCTCCTCGGAATAGGCCGATGCGGCGACCAGCGAGCACAGCGCCGCCGGGATCACGATGTGCTGCAGACGCATGTTGTTTATCCTCCATGAGCCGTTGAGCGAATAATATCACAAGTTTGCGCCTGAAATGGGGACGAGCTGAGTTGGAGCCTTCCCCCTGTCTCGGGTTCGGACTATAGCGCGGCAATGTCTCAGATTGTCTACAAGATCGCGCCCGAGGCGCTGTGGCGCCAAGCCGAGCGGAGCGGCCGCTTCATTGGAGCGCCGATCGACATCGCCGACGGCTTCATCCATTTCTCCACCGCAACCCAGGTGCGGGAGACGGCGGCCAAGCATTTCGCCCGCCAGGCGGACCTGCTTTTGATCGCGATCGACGAGGCAAAACTGGGCGACGCCTTGAAATACGAGGTGTCGCGGGGCGGCGCGCTGTTCCCGCATCTCTACGCTGCGCTCGACCTCGATGYCGTTCTCTGGGTCAAGCTGCTGCCGCTCGGCGCGGATGGCCGGCATCAGTTTCCGGCACTGGAGGGCGAATGAACGTGCTCGACCGGATCGGCCAAAAACTGCTTTTCTCATTCGATCCGGAAACCGCGCATGGGCTTTCCATAGCCGCGCTGAGATGCGGCCTGCCGGTCGCCTCGCTTCCGCCGCGCGACGCGCGGCCGCCGACGCATGACGCGCGGCTGAAGGTCAGCGTTTGCGGCCTCGACTTCCCGAACCCGCTCGGCATGGCGGCGGGCTACGACAAGAATGCCGAAGTGCCGGACGCACTGCTCCGGCTCGGCTTCGGCTTCGCCGAGGTCGGCACCATTACGCCGCTGCCGCAGCCGGGCAACCCGAAGCCGCGCATCTTCCGGCTGACGGCGGACGAGGCGGTGATCAACCGACTGGGGTTCAACAATGAAGGCCACGCGGYCGCCGAGAAGCGGCTTGCGGCGCGCAAGGGGCGCCCAGGCATCGTCGGCGTCAACATCGGCGCCAACAAGGACAGCGCCGACCGCATCAGTGACTACGAGCGCGGCGTTGCCCGCTTCGCCCCTTATGCCAGCTACCTCACGGTCAACATCTCCTCGCCCAACACGCCTGGCCTGCRCAACATGCAGGCGCGCGAGCAACTCGGCGAGTTRCTGTCGCGCGTGATGGCCGCGCGTGCTGCGGCYTCGGCGCAGCCCCCCATCTTCCTCAAGATCGCGCCGGACCTCGTCGAAGCCGAGCTTGAAGACATCGCCGCGGAGGTCGCCGAGAAGAAGATCGACGGCATCATTGTCTCCAACACGACGTTGTCGCGGACCGGATTGCGGAGCACTTCTGTCGCCGGCGAGGCCGGCGGGCTTTCGGGCAAGCCGCTGTTCGAGCGCTCGACGGCGGTGCTGGCCCGGATGCGCAAGCTGCTTGGCCCAGACATCACCATTATCGGCGTGGGCGGCGTCGATTCAACCGAGACGGCGTTGGAAAAGATCCGCGCCGGCGCCGACCTCGTCCAGCTCTATACCGGCATGATCTATGCCGGCCCGGCGCTGCCGGGACGCATCGTCGCCGGCATGGCGCGCTTTCTTGAGCGAGAAAGGCTGAAGTCCATCCGCGAGTTGCRCGACAGCAGTCTTGAGCATTGGGCCGCTCAATCACTCTCGGCGGCAGAGCCGAACTAGACAGGGTCCTCTGCTGCGCGTTAGGCCCTCCGGGCGAGTTCAGCCTCTAGACCCAAGGCCTGTAGCCGGTAGATGTTGAGGACATCGACCATATTCTCAATGGATAGCGACCAACCCCCGGGCAGCCTCCGCTCAGCTCGTCTCAGAGACGAACCRGTCGCACCTCCAGATACCAGGCTGTAGCCGATCGATTTCGTGCGTCGCTGTCTGCGGACATGAAAGCCTTGAACTTCTCGCCAAGCAATCTTCCTAGGCGACCGAATAAGACCGCCACTCAACACAAAGCCATTGCCGTCAAGAATCAGAACATGCGGATGGGTTAGCAGCCGGACGTAAATMAGAGAGCACAATCCAAAAAAGATAATACCAAGCCATCCGCCAGCGATTTGTTTAAATCCTGCCAGTGACTCAGGATGAGCCGGAGGGTTCCGGACCATGAGAATCCCTACGCAAACGAAAGCAGCACATCCAAGAAGGCATAGAAACACTTTCACTCGCGAGCCCTTTATGATCCTGGGCTCGAGCGGTTCGAATACATCTCCCATTGCCACCCCMGGCACTTTATCCGTCCCAATGACTGTAAGAGTATTCAAGGCTACTCCTTCCGCCGGGGCAATTCAAAACGCCGTGCGCACCCTGAGCCGCAGCATCGCGAGCAGAGTCAATCCGCGCACCAGAAGGAAGACGTGCAGTGCGGCCCATAGGCCGTTATTGCCGAAGGCCGGCGCCAGCGTGATCAACGCGCCAGTGAAGGCGAGGAAGGACAGGAGCATCATGTTGCRCATGTCGCGCGACCAGGTGGCGCCGATGAAGACGCCGTCCATCTGAAAGGCGAGCACGCCGCTCAACGCCGTGAAGGCTGCCCAGGGAAGATAGGTGTCGGCGACCGCGCGCACCTCCGGCGCGGTGGTCACCAGCGCCACCAGGTTGGCGCCGCCGGTCAGCAACACAAGGGTCGCAACGGCGGCGAGGCCGAAACCCCAGATCAGGGTCAGCCGCACGGCCTGCCGGAATGGGGTGGCCGCATGCGCGCCGATGGCGCGGCCGGCCAATTGCTCGGCGGCGGTGGCGAAGCCATCGAGGAAATAGCCGGCGACGAGGAAGAAGTTCATCAGCACGGCGTTTGCGGCGAGCGTGACAGTGCCGAACTGCGCGCCCTGCCGGGTGAACAGCGCGAAGGCGGCGAGCAGCGAGAAGGAGCGAATCATGATGTCGCGGTTAAGCGACAGCATGCGCCGGTAGGCCGGCAGGTCGAGGATGCGCTGGCGCGACGGCCGCTCCAGCTTGCGAAACCGCCTGAGCACGATGGCAAGACCGAGCAGCATCGCCAGGAACTCGCCGGTGACGGTCGCCCAGGCAACGCCGGCGACGCCCCAGCCGAGCTCGAGGCCGAGCAGGAAGCAGAGCAGGATGTTGATGCCGTTGAGCACTGCCTGCAGCATCAGCCCCAGCCCGCCCTCTCCGCGCCCCAGCACGTAGCCCAATATGGCGTAGTTGGTGAGCGAGAAGGGCGCGGCGAGCAGCCTGATGCGGATATAGACCGACATCGCCGCGCTGACGCGCGGCTCGGCGGCCATGAACCACTGGCCGGCCACGGCAAAAATCGGCGCGAGCGCTGCAAGCGCCACGCCGGCGACGACCGCAATCAGCACGGCGCGCCAGAGCACGGCCTGCTCCTCCAGCGCATCGCCGCGCCCGAAGGCCTGGGCGACGAGGCCGGTGGTGCCGGAGCGCAGGAAATTGAAGGTGGTGAAAACGACGTCGAACACCAGCGCTCCCGCCGCGAGGCCGCCGAGAAGCGCCGCATCGCCGAACTGTCCGACGACCGCCGTGTCGACGATGCCGAGCAGCGGCGTCGTCAGATAGGCAAGCGTCATCGGCACCGCGATCGCCAGTACCGAACGGTTGGTGACGGCGAAGTATCTGGCGTTGATCTCGGTCGCGCTCTTGTCCAAGGCCCGGTGCCTTAATGATTGCGGCTTGATCGGACCGCCGATGTGCCCCAGTTTGCCGCTGTCGCGCAATCGCCAAGCAATGGCGGCCAACCGAATTCTCGGACTGGTTCAGAAAGACTGGTGCAGAAAGACCGGCCGAGGCCGCCCTCATCATGYCCTTGCAGATCGTCCATCACCCCGACTACGACGCCGGCTTCGCGGTCAACCACCGCTTTCCGATGAGCAAATATCCGCTCTTGATGGAGGCTTTGCGGCGCCGTGGGCTGGCTGTGCCGGAAGCCCTTTCGATGCCGGAGCCGGCGCCGGCAGCTTGGCTGAAGCTCGCGCATGCGGCCGACTATGTCGAACAGGTGCTTGCCTGCGAGGTGACTGAAAAGATCGAGCGCGAGATCGGCTTCCCGGTCGGGYAGCGCGTGTCACTCAGGGCACAGCTCGCCAGCGCCGGCACGGTGCTCGCGGCAAGGCTGGCACTCAGGCATGGCATTGCCTGCAACGCGGCCGGCGGCAGCCATCATGCCAGGCGCGCGCAAGGCGCYGGCTTTTGCACTTYCAACGACGTTGCTCTCGCTTCGCTGGWGCTGCTTGCCGAAGGTGCCGCCCGGCACATCCTGATCGTCGATCTCGACGTGCATCAGGGCGACGGCACGGCCGACATTCTGAAGGACGAGCCGCGCGCCTTCACCTTTTCCATGCATGGCGAGCGCAACTACCCGGCGCGCAAGATCGCCTCCGACCTCGATATCGCCCTGCCCGACGGCACCGGCGATGGGGCCTATCTCGATCGGCTCGCCGCCGTCCTGCCGGAACTGTCGGAAAGGAGGCGCTGGGATATCGTCTTCTACAACGCCGGGGTCGACGTCCATGCCGCGGACAAGCTTGGCAGGCTGGCGCTGTCGGATGATGGCCTGCGCGTCCGCGACGGGATGGTGATCAGCCATTTTCACGCTCGCGGCATTCCGCTGTGCGGCGTCATCGGTGGCGGCTATTCGGCCGACGTGCCGGCGCTGGCCGAGCGCCATGCCATCCTGTTCGAGGCGGCAGCCCGCTACGCCTGAGTATCTATCTCAGCATGATCTTTTCCGAAAACGAGCAACCRCTTTTCGGGGTCGTGCTTTTACTTCCTGTAGCTGGCGATCCTGAGCAGTATGAAGGCCGGCACGACGATCGCTGCACCAAGCAGGATATAGCCCAGGAAGCGGTCGATCGCGTGGAAGCCGAGATTCCACAAGTCGATGAAGAACTGGCGGATGCCATAGAACACGTCCATCGGCGTCCAGCCGAAGGCGTGCATGACGAGGCCGACGAGGAAGGAAACCACTAGCAGCTTCACGAGCACCCTGAGTGGCGTATCGCCGAGAAAGCGTGTCAGTGCGGACAAGATCATTCTCCCGTTCGAWCGCCCCGATTCGGGACCGCGACTTCAGAAATACGCATTCGATGGAAACGCATCAAGCAGCACGACCGACGATGCAACTTTGCCGGATTGCTTGAGGCCCGGCCGTCATGGTAACGAGGGCGCGCGCGGGTATGATGTAATGGTAGCCTGTCAGCTTCCCAAGCTGATCGCGCGGGTTCGATTCCCGCTACCCGCTCCAGTTTGCCAGCTATGGTGTGCGACTGGTTCCGTCCGCGGTCGGCTGGATCAGGCTTTAGTGCTGCGATCCCGCGCCGCGGCGACTTACTATCCTAGAGCCAGAAGCGGACCCAGACGCGACGCCGCCAGCAACGGACGTGGCGCCGGCCATAGCGCCAGTAGCGGCGGCAGAACCTTCTCCAAACGCGCCGGCGGCGCCAGTACCGACGGCGGTAATACCGCGGACGGTAGTAGCGGCGGCGGTAGTAGTACTGAATCGGCTGCAGATCGGCCTGGTCGTCCTCCTCGTAAATGGCCGGATCCGGCTTGTCCAACTCATCGAGAATTCCGTTGCCCTTGGGGATACCGGCAACGGCCTTGCTCRGTCCGGCCAGTCTTGCAAGCGTCGCCGCGCCCGCAACGCCCAGCATTCCAGTCAGAAATAGCCGACGTTCCATCGAAACCTCCCGAGCTGATGAGCCAGSCATGCCGCTCCCTCCGCCGCAGGCTGCCGATCTGATTGAACGCTCAGGCGGGGTTCTCGTTCCACGAGAACCTTTCATGTCTTGGTTGAAACGGTTCTGTTCACCGACGGCAGGGAGATCCGCGCGCAATAGCGAATCCAGATATGGCGCATCGGGCAAGTTGACCCGACAAGCGAACCCCAGCGCCCCGTCGACAAAACGGGAAATCTAGCCCACTTCCCGCAAGATGAAGTCGTGCAGCATCTTAGCCGCCGGCGACAGCACGCGGTTCTTGACCGTGATCAGACTGTAAGGCCGCACCTCGATGTCGAACTCCGTCTGCACGACGTCGATCGCTCCCGCCAGCCCGTCGGGGCTCTGGATGAACTTGGCGACCTGGACCGAAACGGGGGCGATGGCGYCCGACTGCGCCACCATCACCAGCGTCAGCAGCAGCGAAGAGGTGTTGAGGATGCGGTCGGGAAGCGGGATGTCGCGGTTCAGGAAATTGCTTTCCATTGCCTGACGCAGCGGCGAGCCGCCGGACTGGAAGACCCAGTCATAGGCCGCTGTCTCTTCCAGCTTCACCACCTTGCCGCTGGCCAGYGGATGCCCCCGGCGCACGATCAGGCAGGCCTTCTCGACGCCGATGACGCGCGATTCGAAGAGCCGCGGATTGAGATCGTCGGGGATRCGGGCGATGATGAAGTCGTGGCGGGAGGCAATCAGTTCGCGGGCGARCACGTTCGACGTTTCGACCTGCATGGTGATCTCGATGCGCGGGTAGATGCGCCGGATCTCGCGAATCGCCGGCACCGCCAATTCGATGGCCGGCGCCGTCACCGCGCCGAGGAATACCGAGCCGCCCTTGCCGGCCTTGAGTTCCGAAATCTCGCGGTCGGCCTCGCGCATCTCGAGCAGGATCGAGCGGGCGCGCCTGGCAAGCGCCAAGCCGTAGGGAGTGAGGKTCACACCGCGCGGCAGCCGCTCGCACAACTTCACGTCGAGCACCGCTTCCATCTCGGCGATCATGCGCGAGGCGGCCGGCTGCGAGATGTTCATGACCTGGGCGGCGGCGCTCACCCGTCCGTGATCGTCGAGGGCAGTGATCATGCGCATATGGCGCAGGCTCAAGCCGCTGCGCAGGAGCGTTTGCCCATCTCCCGGAAGCTTCTCGTAACCGCTTGAAATCGCATCAGGATCGCGCAATGCCGCCATGGTGTCCCCCACCGCTCCGCCTGTTTTTCACTGCATGATTGCATATACCAGTTTCGGTATAGCAACCACCAAAGATCGCATTTGACAGTTATGTCAAAGGGACACACCCTTCGCGCGTTCCGRGGCGCAGAGATCGGCGACGAGCAAAATCGTATCGATTGAAACAGCGTCGCGGGGCCCATTGGGAGGATAYCGGAGATCGATAAAGCCGACAGAGGCGCAACCGCGCTCCTGTTCGACTGCGCGGCCCGCGAAGCCCCGAGGTGTCGCGTCGTCCATCAACCAGGGAGAGTAATGTGAAGATCATCAAGACGCTGGCCGCCGTCGCGGCCCTTGGCATCGCTGCCATGACCTATTCGGCACACGCGGCCGACAAGGGTCTRGTCGGCGTGCTGATGCCGACCAAGACCTCGCAGCGCTGGATCAATGACGGCGACGCCGTCAAGTCCCAGCTCGAGGCGCTCGGCTACACGGTCGACCTGCAATACGCGCAGGACGACATCCCGAACCAGCTCAGCCAGCTGGAGAACGAGATCACCAAGGGCCCGAAGGCGCTGATCATCGCTTCGATCGACGGCACCACGATGGCCGACGCGCTGCAGAAGGCCGCTGACGCCGGCGTCGTCGTCGTCGCCTACGACCGCCTGATCAAGAAGACCCCGAATGTCGACTACTACACCACCTTCGACAATTTCGGCGTCGGCGTGATCCAGGCCAACTCGCTGCTCAAGGGCCTCGGCTATCCGGAGAAGAAGGGTCCGTTCAACATCGAGCTGTTCGGCGGCTCGCCGGACGATAACAACGCCTTCTTCTTCTACAACGGCGCCATGTCAGTGCTGCAGCCGCTGATCGACAACAAGACGCTGGTCGTGAAGTCCGGCCAGATGGGCATGGACAAGGTCGGCACGCTGCGCTGGCTGGCCGCCACCGCCCAGGCCCGCATGGATAACCTGCTCTCGGCGAACTACTCGGACGGCAGCCGCGTCGATGGCGTGCTGTCGCCCTATGACGGCCTCTCGCGCGGCATCATCGCTTCGCTGCGCGCCGTCGGCTACGGCACTTCCGGCCAGCCGTGGCCGGTGGTCACCGGCCAGGACGCCGAAACCGCTTCGGTCAAGGCGATCATCGCCGGCGAGCAGTACTCGACCGTGTTCAAGGACACTCGCGAACTGGCCAAGGCCACCGTGCAGCTGGTCGACAAGGTGCTCTCCGGCGGCAAGCCCGACGGCCTCGACACCAAGACCTACAACAACGACGTGAAGGTCGTTCCCTCGATCCTGCTCACGCCGCATGAGGTCGACAAGTCGAACTACCAGGCGCAGGTCGTCGACTCCGGCTACATCAAGGCCGACGAGCTGAAGTAATTCAGCAAGCAAAGCGAGGGGTCCTGCGCAGCGCAGGACCCCTTTTCGTTCAAGAGCGGCCCCGGTATTGTCCAACCGGCCTCTTTTGCCGACTTCTAGGGAGCTCAATTCCTGATGACCTCGACGATTTTGGAGATGYGCGACATCACCAAGACGTTCCCGGGCGTGAAGGCCCTGTCGAACGTCAATCTCAGCGTCGAGGAAGGAGAGATTCACGCCATCGTCGGCGAGAACGGCGCCGGCAAATCGACGCTCATGWAGGTGCTGTCGGGCGTCTATCCGACCGGAACCTATGAAGGCAGCATCAAGTTCCGCGGCCAGGAATGCCACTTCAAGGRCATCCACGACAGCGAACATATCGGCATCGTCATCATCCACCAGGAACTTGCCCTGGTGYCGATGCTCTCGATCGCCGAAAACATCTTCCTCGGCAACGAGCATGCCACCTATGGCGTCATCGACTGGAACGCCAATGAAAAACGCACCAGCGCCTTGCTCGAAAAGGTCGGCCTCAAGGAAGACCCCAAGACCCTGATCACCAATATCGGCGTCGRCAAGCAGCAGCTGGTCGAGATCGCCAAGGCGCTCAGCAAGGAAGTGAAGCTCCTGATCCTCGACGAGCCGACCGCCTCGCTCAGCGAAAAGGACAGCCAGGCGCTGCTCGACCTTCTGCTCGAATTCAAGCGGCAGGGCATGACCTCGATCCTGATCTCGCATAAGCTCAACGAGGTGAACCGGGTCGCCGACAAGGTCACCGTCATYCGCGACGGGCGCACCATCGAGACCCTTCCCAGGAAGGAGATCAGCGAGGACCGCATCATCACCTCGATGGTCGGCCGCCCGCTCGACGACCGCTATCCGCCGCGCGAGCCGCAGATCGGCGAGGTCATCTTCGAGGTGAAGAACTGGTCGGTGTACCACCCGATCCATGCCGAGCGGCAGGTGATCAAGGGCATCAACCTCAATGTACGCAAGGGCGAGGTGGTCGGCATCGCCGGGCTGATGGGCGCCGGCCGCACGGAATTCGCCATGAGCCTGTTCGGCCGCTCCTACGGCCGGCACATCACCGGGGAAGTTTCGCTCCGTGGCAAGCCGATGGACCTTTCGTCGGTGAACAAGGCGGTGGGAAGCGGCATTGCCTATGTCACCGAAGACCGCAAGACCTACGGGCTCAACCTCATCGACCACATCAAGCACAATGTGACGCTGGCCAACCTGCCCGGCGTTTCGAGCCGCGGCGTCATCGATGACATGCACGAAATGAGCGTGGCCAACGACTATCGCAAGAAGACCAATATCCGCGCCTCCAGCGTCTACCAGCTGACCGGCAACCTCTCGGGCGGCAACCAGCAGAAGGTGGTGCTGTCGAAGTGGCTGTTCGCCGATCCGGAAGTGCTGATCCTCGACGAGCCGACGCGCGGCATCGACGTCGGCGCCAAATACGAAATCTATACGATCATCGCCCGCCTCGYCRCYGAAGGTAAGGCAATCATCGTCATCTCGTCGGAAATGCCTGAGCTGCTCGGCATCACCGACCGCATCTACGTCATGAACGAAGGGCGCATAGTCGGCGAGATGCCGRCAAGCGAGGCCAGCCAGGAAAAAATCATGCGCGCCATCGTCCGGGGAGAAGGAAAAGCATCATGAGCACCGAAAGCGCTCCCGCACCGCAAAGCAGTGTCGCCGAGGACGTTCAGCCGGGACGGCGCATCGCCGTGTCGGCGCTGACGACGAACCTGCGCGAGTACGGCCTGATCCTGGCGCTGATTGCGATCATGGTGTTCTTCCAGTTCACCACGTCGGGAACGCTGTTCAAGCCGGTCAATCTCAGCAATCTCGTGCAGCAGAACTCGTTCATCATCGTGATGGCGCTGGGCATGCTGCTGGTCATCGTCTCCGGCCATATCGATCTCAGCGTGGGCTCCGTCGCCGGCTTCATCGGCGCGCTCGCAGCGATGATGATGGTGATCTGGCCACTCGGACCGCTCAGCAATCCGCTGGTGGTTTCGATCGTCTGCCTGATCGTGGGCRCGCTTATCGGGGCGGCGCAAGGCTACTGGATCGCCTATCACCGGATACCAAGCTTCATCGTGACACTGGCGGGCATGCTGGTCTTCCGCGGCATCTGTCAGGCGCTGCTCGGCGGCGGCTCCTCGGTCGGTCCTCTTCCGGATGCCTTCAAGGCGCTGAGCTCCGGCTTCATCCCGGACGTGATCGGTCCGCTGACCTTGATCCCACCCACGGTCAACGCCGCCGGCAAGACCATCGTCGGCAGCGGCCTGACGCTGCACATGACGACAGTCGTGCTTGGCGTGGTCGCCGTGCTTGCCTACGCCTATTTCGGGCTGAGAGCCCGGCGCAAGCGCGAGAAGCATGGCTATGAGGCCGAGCCTTTCCCGCTGTTCGTCATCAAGACGCTGGTCGGCAGCGCGCTGGCGCTGTTCCTGGTCTTCCAGTTCGCCACCTATAAGGGCCTGCCGGTCGTGCTTCTGGTCATGGGCGTGCTGATCTCGCTGTTCGTCTTCGTCACCAAGCGCATGACCATCGGCCGCCGAATCTATGCCATGGGCGGCAACGCCAAGGCGGCACAGCTTTCGGGCATCAACACCGAAAGGCTGACGCTGCTGGTCTTCATCAACATGGGCGTGCTGTCGGCGCTCGGCGRCCTGATCATCGCGGCGCGCCTCGGCCAAGCCGTGCCGGCCGCCGGTCTCGGCAGCGAGCTCGACGTGATCGCGGCCGTCTTCATCGGCGGCGCCTCGGCGATGGGCGGCGTCGGACAGGTGATCGGCGCCGTGGTCGGCGGTTTCATCATGGGCGTGATGAACAACGGCATGTCGATCATGGGCGTCAATGTCGACTGGCAGCAGGTGGTCAAGGGCCTGGTGCTGCTCGGCGCCGTGATCTTCGACGTCTACAACAAGAACAAGGCCTGACAGGGCCAGCGAGAAAAGCAGGAGGCATACGGGTAGAGATCGCGAGGCCGTCGGCTGCCCGCTGGCGCCCAGAAGTCCTTGAAGGACCAGGCTCGCGAGCGCAATCCGGAGCAAGAGTTTCAACCGTGGCGCGGATCGGTTCCGGGCCGAGCGGTCAGGGTTTGCCCATCGGCAGCCGGGCCAAGGCAAAAGAGAGGGTTCATCATGCTGATTTCCCAGATCCTCGACGACGCCGAGACGATCCGCGTCGTTGCCCGCAGCGGCGGCAAGACCCGGATCATCAACGGCGCGCGCAGCGTCTATTCGCTGGCGATGGAGGCGGCCCGCACCGGCACCGGCCTCGAAGCGCTAATCGAGCRCAAGGGTTACGGCGAGACGGTCGATCTCGACGCCGCCTACAAGAAGGGGCGCGTGRCGTCGCCGATCAACCATCCCGATCCCGCGCATCTACACCTCACCGRCACCGGGCTGACGCATCTCGGCTCCGCCGCGACGCGCGATTCCATGCACAAGAAGCTCAGTGACGGCGAAGAGCAGCTTACCGATTCCATGAAGATGTTCCGCATGGGGCTGGAAGGCGGCAAGCCGGCGAAGGGCCAGATCGGCGTGCAGCCGGAATGGTTCTACAAGGGCAACGGCACCATGGCGGTAGCACCTGGYGCGGCRCTGATGTCRCCGGCCTTCGCGCAGGACGCAGGCGAGGAGCCGGAGATCGCCGGCATCTACGTCATCGGCGATGATGGCGCGCCGTTCCGCGTCGGCTTCACGCYGTCCAACGAATTCTCGGACCACGTGACCGAGCGGGTGAACTATTTGTTCCTTGCGCACTCCAAGCTGCGCAATGCCTCGTTCGGGCCGGAGATCCTGATCGGTGATCTTCCCGCGGACATCAGAGGTTCATCACGCATCTATCGCGACGGCAAGGTGCTGTGGGAAAAGCCGTTCCTGTCGGGCGAGGCGAACATGTCACACACCATCGCCAATCTCGAGCATCATCACTTCAAATATTCGGCCTTCCGCCAGCCGGGCGACGTGCACGTGCACATGTTCGGCACCGCGACGCTGTCCTTCGCCGACGGCGTCAGGACGCAAGYGGGCGACGTGTTCGAGATCGAAGCCAAGGATTTCGGCCTACCGCTGCGCAACCCGCTGGAGATCGAAAAGCCGGTGAAGGTGGCCGTCAAGGCACTGTGAGTAACGGGAAGGCACACACTCAGCGGGCTCAGACAATGAGCTGCATGCGGTCCTTTGTTGTGTCTGTGGGACTTGCGCTCTCGCTCGGCCTCTCGGCGTCGGCGGTCCATGCCGCGACGCAATGCAGTGCCAAATCCTTTCGGGATGCCCGCGAGCTGATAGCAAACCGGCTTCTGGCAGCAGGATATTCAGGCGAACAGRCTGCCTTTCTGATGACCGGAGCCGACCGGCTGACGTCGGAGCTTCGCRCAGACAAGCTGAGCGACCGAGCCAAATCCTGTGGTATCGACTCCACCCGAGCGCACGTCCTTCTTTGCGTGGGCAAATTATTGTTCCCCTTGAAGGAATCAAAGACCTCGCTCGATGCCGAAAAGCCGGTTGCTTCTTGGGGCAAGAAGCGATTGGCAGGACGCGAACTGCTGTTCATCGGCTACTTCAACGCATGTCTCGGCATCGCGAAGCAGCGCATATTTGGTGGCTGACGAGCCTCTATCCCGGATCGCCGACGGAAAAATTAGCGCGCTGCTCTGAAATGTTTGGAAAGCTTGAGGCCCTGGGCCTGATAGTTCGACCCTAGCTCGGTGCCGTAAAGCGCCTGCGGCCGCTTCAGCATATGCTCGTAGACTAGGCGGCCGACGATCTGGCCATGGTCGAGGATGAACGGCACCTCGTGGCTGCGCACTTCGAGCACCGCGCGGCTGCCGGTGCCACCGGCGGCGGAATGGCCGAAGCCGGGGTCGAAGAAACCGGCATAGTGGACGCGAAACTCGCCGACCAGCGGATCGAAAGGCGTCATTTCCGCTGCATAGAGCGGCGGCACGTGCACCGCTTCACGCGAGACCAGAATGTAGAACTCGTCCGGATCGAGGACGAGCTCGCCGGCGCCGCTCTTGTAGAGCGGCTCCCAGAAGCCGACGACGTCCTGGGCGGCGCGCTTGTCGACATCGACGAGGCCGGTATGGTGCTTGCCGCGATAGCCGACAAGTCCGTCCTTGTCGCCGTCGAGATCGATGGAGAGCGCGATGCCGCCGCCGGAAATGTTGGGCGGCTCCGTGGCGACCAGCATCTCGGCGCGGTGGAGGTCGCGCAATTCGTTCTCCGACAGCACCGCATTGCCGATGCGGAAGCGGATCTGCGACAGGCGCGAGCCGGCGCGCACAACGATCGGGAAGGTGCGCGGGCTGACCTCGAGATAGAGCGGGCCATGATAGCCGGCGGCGATCTTGTCGAACTCATGGCCGCGGTCGGTCATGACGCGCGTGAAAATGTCCAGCCGCCCGGTCGAGCTCTTCGGATTGGCCGACGCCGACACCTCCGCCGGCAGCGCCAGGCTTTCGAGCAGCGGCACGATGTAGACGCAGCCTGTCTCCAGCACCGCGCCCTCGGCGAGGTTGATCTCGTGCAGCTTCAGCCGATCGAGCTTGTCGGCCACCAGATGATCAGGGCCCGGCAGGAACGAGGCGCGCACGCGAAAGGCTTTGTCGCCCAGCCTCAGATCGAGGCTTGCCGGCTGGATCTGGTTGGTGTCGAGCGGACGCGGCGATTTCAGCGCGTTCGCCGCAAACAGCGCCGCAATGTCGTGATCCGGAAGAATGCCTGTCTGCCGCAAGGTCTGGCTCCGCTCGAAGGCCGGTCAAGCGCGTGGTTCTGGCAAGCTGCTGCCGCAAAGGCGCAACGGTTCGCGGTACCTGCCTGGTACAAACCTCTTAATCAAGCCGGCAATTGACGCAAGCGCGGCGTAGGTCTAAAGGGGCGTTATCCCGTGGTGATTTGGCCGGTCGGCTTGCAGCCACGTTAAACAAGTCGCTAAAGGACCGTCGGGCTGCAAGGCCGTATGGACCGGTTGCGACATCGCGGCCGGTTTTTTTGTGTTTGGACTGTTCTTGGCGAGTGGAATTAGGGCGATGAGCAAGACGCGCGATTGGAAACCTCAGACGGCACTCGTGCATGGCGGGACGCTGCGTTCCGGCTTCGGCGAAACCGCCGAGGCGATGTATCTCACCCAGGGCTATGTCTATGAGACGGCCCAGGCGGCCGAAGCCCGCTTCAAGGGCGAGGAGCCGGGCTTCATCTATTCGCGCTACGCCAACCCGACGGTCGACATGTTCGAAAAGCGCATGTGCGCGCTGGAAGGGGCGGAGGATGCGCGCGCCACCGCCTCCGGCATGGCGGCGGTCAGCGCGGCGCTGCTCTGCAGCGTCAAGGCGGGCGACCATATCGTGGCGGCGCGGGCACTGTTCGGCTCCTGCCGCTGGGTGGTCGAGACGCTGGCGCCCAGATACGGCATCGAAGCAACGCTGATCGACGGCACCGACATCGCCAATTGGGAAAAGGCGGTGAGGCCGAACACCAAGCTGTTCTTCCTGGAAAGCCCGACCAACCCGACGCTGGAAGTGGTCGACATCGCCGCCGTCGCCGCGCTCGCCAATTCGATCGGCGCGCGCGTGGTTGTGGACAATGTCTTTGCCACGCCGCTGCAGCAGAAGCCCTTGCTGCTCGGCGCCCATGTCGTCGTCTATTCGGCGACCAAGCACATCGACGGACAGGGGCGCTGCCTCGGCGGCGTCATCCTGTCGGACAAGAAGTGGATCGACGAGAACCTGCACGACTATTTCCGCCACACCGGCCCGAGCCTGTCGCCCTTCAATGCCTGGACGCTGCTCAAGGGCCTGGAGACGCTGCCGCTGCGCGTCAAGCAGCAGACGGAAAGCGCCGGCAAGATCGCCGACTTCCTGGCTCGCCGGCCGGAGATCGCCCGCGTCATCTATCCGGGCCGCGCCGACCATCCGCAAGCCGATATCGTCAAGAAGCAGATGTCGGGCGGCTCGACACTGATCYGCCTCGACGTCAAGGGCGGCAAGGATGCGGCCTTCGCGTTCCAGAACGCGCTCGACATCGTGCTGATCTCCAACAATCTGGGCGACGCCAAGAGCCTGATCACCCACCCCGCGACGACGACGCACAAGAACCTGAGCGACGAGGCCCGCGCCGAACTCGGCATCGGGCCTGGCACGCTCAGGCTCTCCGTCGGTCTGGAGGACACCGACGATCTGCTCACCGACATCGAACAGGCGCTGAAGGCGGCTAAGTAGCAAGCTGCAAGCCGCACCGGAGATCGCCCGCGCCCAAAGCGACCGTTTTTGAGCAATTCCGGACGGAAAACCGTTGCACGCTTTTCCTGGAATTGCTCAAGCTCAGGCGATCTCCTCCAGTTCGGTTATTGCCTTGGTGCGGATGGTCATGGCGTTGCCGCGCCATTCGACCGCGCCGCCGAGCCAGCCGCGCGCCCAGATGGCAGGAAGCATGAAGTCGCGCACGATCATCGCGGTGATACTGCGCGGTGACAGGTACCAGCCCTTGGACCAGGCGAGCAGGCATTCCGGCACATAGGCGATCGCCAGCACGCAAAGCGCCGTGGTGGGAAGGCTGACGCCGGCGCTTGCAGCCGCGATCAGCGCGAAGATCAGCGGCACGACAACGCCGGTCAGGATTTCGGGCGCAAAGAACAGCGGGAAGGTGACGCGGCGCAGCCGCGCCCAGCGCGCCTGGCGCGACCAGATCTCGGCGAGCGTGCGCTGGCCGAGCGGCTGCTCGAAGGGCGAGGCGACGAGATTGACGTGCAGCCCCAGGCTGTTGACCAGCTTGGTCGCTGCCGCATCCTCCGCGATCTCGGCGGCGAGCGCCTGGATGCCGCCGTTTGCGTCGAGCATCGGCTTGTTCCAGAGCATGCTCTTGCCCTGGGCGAAGCCAAGACCCAGCGCCTCGCCGGTGTACTGCCAGCGCGCCTGCAGCGTGTTGAGGAAGGCGCATTCGACCTCGGCCCAGAAGCCGTCCGGCCGCGAGCCGATCGGAGTCGAGCAGACGAGGCCCGTGTTCGGCCGCCAGGCGGCCATCAGATGCTGGATATAGTCCTTGGGCATCAACACGTTGGAATCGGCGAGGATCACCCAATCATGCCGCGCCGCCTGCCAGCCCTTGACGCAGTTGTTGAGCTTGGGATTGGCGCTGATCCTGTCCTCACCGAACAAGAGCCGCGCCGGAACGTTTGGAAAGCGCGCGATCGCGGCACCGATCAACTTGACCACGGGGTCTTCGGCCTGGGYGACGCAGAAGATGAGCTCATAATGCGGCCAGTCGAGCGAGAATGAACGGTTGAGCGTCTCCTCGGTGAAAGGCTCCACGCCGCGCGACGGCACGACGATGGAGACCGGCGGCTGCTTGCTGGAGGGCGCGGGAATGACGCGCCTGGGCTTCAATCGCGACGAGGCGAGCAGGATACTGGCGAAATTGGAAAGGAGGAGGGCTGATGAGGTAAAGGCGGCTGCGAAAGTCAGTTCCATCGAGATCTGGTCACTCCGGAAAGGCCGCCTGCGGCCGTTTCATCAGTCGACAGAGCGCCCGAGTCGCCCGGCACGGTTTCCGCACACCAAACATTGTCATGTGTCACTTAAATGACATTGTTTTTCGGCACGTGCGCTAGAAGCTGGCGGGATGGCGCGTCGCCTAATAACCGCGAAGCGCAACAAACGTTCCCTGCGCCGGCAAACGGAGTGGCTCATGTATCGCGCAGTGACGCGCAACATCGAAGTGCAGGTCAGGCCGTTCTATCTGGAGGATCGCTCCGATCCGTCCGAGAACCGCTATGTGTGGGGCTATCAGGTGACGATCGACAATCGGTCGGACGAATTCGTGCAGCTTCTGTCGCGCTACTGGCACATCACCGACGGACGCGGACGGGTCGAGGAAGTGCGCGGCGCGGGCGTCGTCGGCGACCAGCCGGAGCTCAATCCCGGCGACAGCTACCAGTATACTTCGGGGTGCCCGCTCTCGACGCCGTCCGGCATCATGGTCGGCCACTACACGATGCGCAACGCGCGCGGAGAGACCTTCGACGTCGCCATCCCCGCCTTCTCGCTCGACATGCCGGGGACAAAMCGGACGGTGAATTAGATGTCGGCGACTGGCGTCTTTCTCCCCGCTCTATGGGGAGAAATGCCCGGCAGGGCAATGAGGGGCGGCGCAAGGCCTTTGAGATTCTTTCGGACAGAGGAAGGGGCGCTTGTATAGCCAACGCAGGCGCTGCCCCTCATCCGCCCTTCGGGCACCTTCTCCCCGTGAAACGGGGGGAAGGAAACAGCTACTCCGCCGCGAATTCCGCCGGGTCGAATTCGTATTGCGTCGAGCAGAACTCGCAGGCGACGTGGATGCCGCCGTCCTCGGTGCTTTGCTCAATCTCCTCGGCCGAAAACCCTTCGAGGATGCCGCGGATCTTCTCGCGCGAGCAGGAGCACTGGTCGGCGACGGGCACGCCGCGGAAGACGCGCACGCCGTGTTCGTGGAACAGCCGGTAGAGCAGACGCTCGGCGCCCACGGTCGGGTCGATCAGCTCGGTCGGCTCGATGGTGCCGAGCAGCGCCAGCAATTCCTGCCAGGAATTGTCGGCAGGCTCGTGCGTCACCTCTCTGGGGTCGCCGTCGCCGCCCGAAATGTCGGGCACGCGCATGCGCTCCGACGCCTGCGGCAGAAACTGCGCAAGGATACCGCCGGCGCGCCATTGCTCGCGCGCGCCGCCGGGGGCCGCCGTCACCAGCTTTGCGACCGACATCCTTAGGTCGGTCGGAATCTGCTCCGACTGGCGGAAATAGGTGCGCGCGGCTTCTTCCAGCGACGTGCCCTCGAGCTGCACGATGCCCTGGTAACGCTGGGTGTGCGCGCCCTGGTCGATGGTGAGCGCCAGAACGCCGGTGCCGAGCAGCTTTTCCTGCGATGTCTCGCCTGAGGCAATCAGCGCCTGCAGCCGGTCGGCATCGAAACGCGCATAGGCGCGCAGCGCTTGCGGCGTGGTGAAATCCGCCACCAGCATGTCGACCGGCCCGTCGGTGCGGGTCTGCAGGATGAACTTGCCCTCGAACTTCAGCGACGTGCCGAGCAGGACGGTGAGCACGCAGGCCTCCGCCAGGAGGCGCGCGACCGGCTCGGGATAGTCGTGGCGGCTGAGGATGGCGTCGAGCATCGGCCCGAGCTGCACCGTGCGGCCGCGCACATCGAGGGGCGCGACCTCGTAAGGCACGACATGGTCGTCGCCGGCGAAGCCGAATTCACCGAGTTTGGGTTGATGCTCAGCCAATGGACGGGATTCCAACATGACAAAACTCCGGGGCGCAGCCGTGCCGCAGGTCAGGCGGCACGCGTCGAAGCGCGCTCGATTTACGTGATGGCCCGCAAATAGGCATCACGCATCCCCGGATCAAGTTGGCCCAGATCAAGCCGGCGCGGATCAAGTCGGCCCCGATCAAGCGCCCAGACACCAGGCCAGCACAGCCTTCTGGGCGTGCAGCCGGTTCTCGGCCTCGTCGAACACCACGGAATGCGGTCCGTCGATCACCTCGTCGGTGACCTCCTCGCCGCGATGCGCCGGCAGGCAGTGCATGAAGAGCGCGTCGGGTTTTGCCCTGGCCATCAGCGCCRCGTTGACCTGGTAGGGCAGGAAGACGTTATGGCCGCGCGCGCGGTGCTCCTGGCCCATCGAGACCCAGCTGTCGGTGACGACGCAGTCCGCCTGGTCTACGGCCTCTTCGGCCGAKCGGGCAAACCGGACCTTGCCGCCATTGGCCTTCGCCCAGTCGACATATTTCTCGAAGGGCTCGCTGCCCTCGGGGACCGCGACATTGAGATTGAAGYGGAAGCGGGCGGAGGCTTCGAGCAGCGAATGCAGCACATTGTTACCGTCGCCGGTCCAGGCGAAGGTCCTGCCGGCCACCGGACCGCGATGCTCCTCGTAGGTCATGATGTCGRCCATCAGCTGACAGGGATGGGTGTCGTCGGTCAATCCATTGATCACCGGAACGGCCGCGTTCTCGGTGAGCTCCAGCAGCCGGTCATGCGAGGTGGTGCGGATCATGATGGCGTCGACATAGCGCGACAGGACTTTCGCGGTGTCGGCGATGGTTTCGGAACGGCCGAGCTGCATTTCGGTGCCGGTCAGCATTATGGTCTCACCGCCGAGCTGGCGCATGCCGACGTCGAAGGAAACGCGCGTGCGCGTCGAAGGCTTGTCGAAGATCATCGCCAGCACCTTCCCTTCGAGCGGCTTCGAGCGCTCGCCGGCCTTGAGCCTGGTCTTTCGCGCCACCGCGTCGTCCAGCATGATGCGCAAGTCGCCTGCGGAAACGGCGGACAGATCGGTGAAGTGACGAACGCTCATCGGCAAGGTTCCAGGACTACTTCGCGGCTTCAGCGGCAATGGCGTCGCTCAGGCCCTTGGCGCCGGCGCGGATGCGCTCCAGCGCCTCGCCGATCTCGGCGTCGGTAACGGTGAGCGGCGGCAGGAGGCGGATGACATTGTCGCCGGCCGGCACGGCGAGCAGGTGCTGGTCGCGCAGCGCCATGTTCACCTTGGCGTTGGGCATGGCGCATTTCAGCCCAAGCATCAGGCCGGTTCCCCTGATACCTTCGACGACCTCGGGATGGTCGTCGGCGACCCCGGCAAGGCCCTGCTTCAAGAGCAGCGCCTTGCGCTGGACGTCCTCGAGGAAGCCGTCGGCCAGCACCACGTCGAGCACGGCGTTGCCGACCGCCATCGCCAGCGGATTGCCGCCGAAGGTGGTGCCGTGCACGCCCGCCGTCATCCCGGTCGCGGCCCCGTCGGTGGYGAGGCAGGCGCCCATCGGAAAGCCGCCGCCGATGCCCTTGGCGATCGCCATCAGGTCCGGCGTGACGCCCGCCCATTCATGCGCGAACAGCTTGCCGGTGCGGCCGATGCCGCACTGGACCTCGTCGAAGATCAGAAGCAGGCCGTGCTGGTCGCAGAGCTGACGCAGGCGCTTCAGCGACTGCGTCGGCACCGGACGTATGCCGCCCTCGCCCTGCACCGGCTCGATCAGGATTGCCGCGGTCTCCGGCGTGATCGCCTTCTCGGCGGCGTCGATGTCGTCGAACGCGACCTGGTCGAAGCCCTGGACCTTGGGGCCGAAGCCTTCGAGATATTTGGGCTGGCCGCCGGCGGCGATCGTCGCCAGCGTGCGGCCGTGGAAGGCACCCTCGAAGGTGATGATGCGGAAACGCTCCGGATGGCCCTTGACGAAATGATAGCGCCGCGCCGTCTTGATGGCGCATTCCAGCGCTTCGGCACCGGAATTGGTGAAGAACACCTTGTCGGCAAAGGTCGCCTCGACCAGCCGCTCGCCCAGCCGGCGCTGCTCCGGAATCTCGTAGAGGTTGGAGACATGCCAAAGCTTGYCGGCCTGCTCGGTGAGCGCCGCGACCAGATGCGGATGGCTGTGGCCCAGCGAATTCACGGCAATGCCCCCGGCGAAATCGAGATATCGCTCGCCCTTATCGGTGACCAGCCAGGTCCCCTCCCCGTGATCGAAAGCCAGGGGTGCGCGAGCAAACGTCTCGTAAAGCGCCGAACCGCTCATTATATGCGCCTCCGGAACCGGAAATCAAAAAAGCCGCCAATGCGGCGGCCTTTGCGGCTTATCATGTTTTTCGGCCATGAAGTCAACGAAAACGTCGCGCAGAAGCGCGCGCCAAGGCTCCGACAGCACACCGGCGCATGAGCGGTCAGGCAAGTTGGGGAAAACCGAAAAAACCGAATCGTGTTGCCCTGGGGACTCTTGTCACCGAGTCAGCGCTTAAGGTAATTGTAGTTGAGAAATAACTAGATTTCGTGCGGCGGATCTAATCACCCGGTACATGTGGTGTTGTTTGCCCGGCAGGAGCCGGGGCGGGAAAGGATTCTGACTGCCGTACACTTCAGCAGGAGCGCGGTCTCATGAACTGGACTGACGAGCGGGTCGAACTTCTCAGAAAATTGTGGTCGGAGGGCCTCAGCGCCAGCCAGATCGCCGCACAGCTCGGCGGGGTGAGCCGCAACGCCGTCATCGGCAAGGTGCATCGCCTGAAACTCTCGGGCCGCGGCCGCGCGACCGCAGCGCCCGCTCGCCAGAAGAAGGCGACGCAAGGGGCCTCGATGCAGAAATCTGTGGCTCGCGCGGCAAGTGCCGCACGTCATGTGACGGCCTCCATCGGCGCCACCGCGCTGCAGGTGCAGTTCGACGCGGAGCCGGTGGCGCGCCACTATATCCGCCCGGTCGAGAACGTGGTTGTGCCGATCTCGCGCAACCTGCAGCTCGTCGAGCTGACCGAGCGCACCTGCAAGTGGCCGAACGGCGATCCGCTGTCGGAAGACTTCAGCTTCTGCGGCAACGACGCCGCCGAAACCGGGCCATACTGCAAATATCACGCCCGCGTCGCGTTCCAGCCGGCAGCGGAGCGGCGGCGGATCCGCTGAGCGAATAGCGAATAGCGAATAGCGAATAGCGAATAGCGAATAGCGAATAGAACAGCGTCGGAATTCGAGTCCGGCACAAGCGTCCTTTGTCCCTATTGGCTACCGCCTATTCGCTATTCGCTTTTTCACAGCCATCCGTTCTTCCGGAACCGCCAGTAGAGCAACGAGCAGATCAGCGCGATCACCATCAGCACGGTCGGATAGCCATATTCCATCTTCAGTTCCGGCATGTCGGTGAAGTTCATGCCGTAGATGCCGGCGAAGGYCGTCGGCACCGCCAGGATGGCGGCCCATGAGGCGAGCTTCTTGGAAATTGCCGTTTCCTGGCTCTGTCCGACCAGAAGGCTGGCCTCGAAGGCGAAGGCCAGGACCTCACGCAGGCTGTCGACCTTTTCCTGCACGGTGCGGATATGGTCCGTCACGTCGCGGAACAGCGGATGCATGGCGACATGGATCTGCGGCAGTTCGGCGCTGGTGAGCCGCCGGCAGACCTCGACCAGCGGCAGCGCCGCGTTGCGCAGCCTGAGCAGATCGCGACGCAGCATGTAGAGCCGCTCGATGTCGCTACCGCTCATCGGCTTCAGCAACACCTTGTCCTCGATCGCCTCGACCTCGTCCTCGATCTGCTCGAGCACCGGCATGTAATTGTCGACGATGAAATCGAGAATGGCATAGAGGACGAAATCCTCGCCCTTGGCGAGCGAGGACGGGCAGCTTTCCCAGTGCTGGCGCACCGCGGCATAGGAGGTCGACGGGCCATGCCTGACACTGACGATATAGCCGCTGCCGACGAAGAGGTGCGTCTCGCCGAAGGTGACGCGGCCATCGATCAGCTGGGCGGTGCGGGCAACAATGAACAAGGCGTCGCCATATTGCTCGATCTTCGGCCGCTGATGCGGATGCTCGGCATCCTCGATCGCCAGATCATGCAGGTGAAACTGCGCCTGCACCCTGAGCAACAGGTTGCGGTCAGGCTCCAGCAGGCCGATCCAGACGACATGACCGGGCTTTGCCGCCCATAGACCAGCCTCTTCGATCGGAATGTCGGCGATGCGCTTGCCGGCGGAATAGACGCTGGAGGCAATGATGCCGGATGTCGGCTGCGGGGCCGGGGACAGGTTTCGAACTTGCTCCATCGCAAACCTCCCGAGACAGCGACTGACAAAATCGTTGCATCTGAAGGAGCTTAGCCGAAATTGGAGAACCGTTCGAGAGGCCGCCTGTTCACTTGGCCGGCATCGTCCCCGGGAGCACCACCTGGTCGGTCTTGTCGCCCTTCGGCCGTTCGGCCGGCATCTGGTCGCCGGTGACGATGTAGTAGATCGTTTCGGCGATGTTGGTGGCGTGGTCGCCGATCCGCTCGATGTTCTTGGCGCAGAACAAGAGATGCGTGCAGGGCGTGATGTTGCGCGGATCCTCCATCATGTAGGTCAGGAGCTCGCGGAACAGCGAGGTGTACATGGCGTCGATCTGGTCGTCGCGGTCGCGCACGAAACCGATCTTCTCGACCGAGCGCGATGCATAGACGTCGAGCACCTCCTTGAGCTGCGTCAGCGCCAGATTGGCCAGCGCCTCGAGCCCGCGGAACAGGCTGTTGGGCTGGCGGCCGTCGATGACCGCGGCGACACGCTTGGCGACGTTCTTGCCGAGGTCGCCAACCCGCTCGATGTCGGCCGAGATGCGGATGGCGCCGACGATCTCGCGCAGATCCGTCGCCATCGGCTGGCGCCTTGCGATGATGACGATCGCCTTGTCGTCGATCTCGCGCTGTCCTTCGTCGAGGACGGCATCGTCCTGGATGACCTTCTGGGCGAGGCCCGGATCGGCGTTGACGAGGGCAGCGACGGCCTGCTCGACCATACGCTCGGCATGCCCGCCCATCGCGGCGATGCGCTTGGACAGGAATTTCAGCTCTTCGTCAAAGGCACTGATCATGTGAACGGATTGCATGGATATGCCTTCCTGGTTTCTGCCGGCTGATGCGTTTCCTCAATCTGTCGCTGATACGCGAACCGGATGACAGAAAGAAGAAATTGCCAGTTGGCAACCATTAGAACTTCAGCGAGCCGGCAAATGAACCGTGAACGCCGCGCCCTTGCCGACTTCCGACTTGATCGACAGCCTGGCATTATGACGGGTCAATATATGCTTGACGATCGAAAGGCCAAGGCCGGTGCCTTTCTGGGTCCGGCTGTTTTCCACATCCACGCGATAGAAGCGCTCCGTGATGCGGGGAATGTGCTCCTCGGCAATGCCGGGACCATAGTCTCTAATGGTGACGTCGATGCCTGGTTCCTGGCCATCCTCGGCGCGGACTACGGAGACGGTGACGYGACCGCCCGACTGGCCGTATTTGCAGGCATTCTCCAGCAGATTCTCGAAAACCTGGAAGAGCTCGTCGCGGTCGCCGGGTACGGAAAGCGGGTCATCGATGAAATCCCGTTCGATGACGACGCCGTTCTCGCTGGCCAGAGGCGCGAGCGAGTCGATGACGCTGTCGATGGTCTGGCGAAGATCGACCTCGGTTCCCGGGCCCAGATAGGGTTTCATCTCCAGCCGCGACAGCGACAAGAGATCGTCGATCAGCCGCGCCATGCGGCCCGTCTGGTTCTGCATGATCTRCAGGAAATGGTCCCGCGCTGCCGGATCACTGCGCGCCGGGCCGCGCAACGTCTCGATGAAGCCGGCGATCGAGGCGAGCGGCGTGCGCAGTTCATGGCTGGCATTGGCGATGAAGTCGGCGCGCATCCGGTCGATGCGCCGCGCCTCGCTCTGATCCTTGAACACCAGCACATAGAGATCGGTGGAATGGCCGACCGAGGACGCGCTCACCCTATATGTCCGCTCGACCGGAAGCTTCTCCGTGTAGTCGACGACATCGGACGCCACAGTTCCCGAGACGATGCCGTCAAGCAGGGCCTGCATTTCCGGCGCGCGGAATTTGAGCGACAACGACATGCCGGGCGCCAGCCCGCCGAAGGCGGCGAAGGCGGCCGCATTGGCGTGGACGATGACGGCTGCCCGGTCGAAGATGATCAACGGATCGGCAACGGCGGCGGCAAGATATTCGCCAGAGAGCCGCTGCAGCCCGCTGGCCTCAATCGCCGCAGCGTCATCGGCGGATTGTCGTTCGACATCGGCGGGGAGCATCGCCGCCGCGAACAGCGCCGCCAGGGTCAGCAGCGGCACATAGATGGAAACGCCATCGARGGTATAGACGGCGAGGATCGCGACAACGGCCGCGGCCAGCAGCCAGCGGCTGCGGTGCAGCCGGGCAACGGCGGCCCGCGTGGCGTTTTTTTTCTCTGGGCCGGTGTCGACCATGCGCTGCCCCRTATCCCTCCACAGGCGAAACCTCGCCCGACCGGACCGGCGCATGACCCAGAAAATCGGGATCGATTTTCTGGAATGTTCATGCGCAAAATCAACATGCTACGACGCCCCGGCGCCCGGACGGACGCGACGCCGTACAGGCTCCCATAGCATGAGTCCGCAAGCTGGAAAGGTTCGTCTCGATGAAAAAAGCCAAGGAAGCAGCCGAAGCGGCGCCTGCCGCAGGGCCGATCAGGATCAAGATCGGCGGCAAGGAACGCGAGTTCGACATCGACAACCCGGTGCTTCCGGACTGGATCGAGGACCACAAGCTAAGCGCCGGCGGCTATCCTTACGACAAGAAGATGAWGAGCGAAGAGTACGACACGGAGCTCGAGCGCCTACAGATCGAGCTSGTCAAGGCGCAGGCCTGGCTGCAGGCGACCGGCAAGCGGGTGATGGCGCTGTTCGAGGGGCGCGACGCGGCCGRCAAGGGCGGCACGATCTTCGTGCTGCGGCAGTATTTGAACCCACGCACGGCGCGCAACGTGGCGCTGACTAAGCCGACGCCGACGGAGCTTGGGCAATGGTATTATCAGCGCTATGTCGATCATTTCCCGACTTCCGGCGAGTTTGTCACCTTCGACCGCTCCTGGTACAACCGCGCCGGCGTCGAGCCGGTCATGGGATTCTGCACGCCGGAGCAGCACGAGAAATTCCTCGACGAGACGCCGCATTTCGAGCGCATGATCTCAAATGAGGRAATCCACTTCTTCAAATTCTGGCTGAATATCGGCCGCGAGACGCAGCTCGAACGGTTCCATGACCGCCGCTGGTCACCGCTGAAGAACTGGAAGTTCTCGCCGATCGACATCGCCGGCATCAACAAATGGGACGACTACACCAAGGCGCGCGACCTGATGGTCGAGCGCACCCACAAGGAGTTCGCGCCCTGGATCATCGTGCGCGCCAACGACAAGCGCCGCGCGCGGCTCGCCGTTATGCGGCGGATCCTGTTGTCGCTGCCTTACCACGGGCGCGATCACGCCGCCATCGGCAAGGAAGACAAGAAAATCATCGGAGAAGGGCCGTCATTCCTGGAGAAATAGCGTTAGCCCTGGAGAAATAGCTTTGGCGCCCGCCGATCGGTGGCCAACCATTACAGCGCCGCGCACCACCGGGTGCGCGGCGCTGAGACTTTCATACGGAGATCAGGCGGCCAGGCGGGCGATGCGCTGCAGCCGCTTCAGCGTGGCGTCGTCCTGGAGCGCCTGCTGGAACAGCGATATCTCATGGTCGATGCGGTCGCACAGAACGTCCGTATCGCCCTTGAGCAGACCGCGCGTCTGCAGCAGCGCGGCGACCGGCTTCTTAGCGAGCTGCCTCGCCCTCGCCAGGGCCATCTCCTCCGCGCTGCCTTCCACGATCTCGCCCACCAGTCCAAGCGCCTTGGCGTCGTCGACGCCCAGCGTGTCGCCGAGGCAGAAGAAGCGGAAGGCGCCAGCATAGCCGAGCTTCTGGGGTGCAAGGATGCTGGTCGCCGCGTCCGGCACGAGGCCGAAATCGACGAACGGCACCCTGAAGGTACTGCCCCTCGAAGCAATCACCATGTCGCAGTGGAACAGGATGGTGCAGCCGACGCCGACCGCATCCCCGTCCACGCAGGCAAGGACCGGCTTGGGGAAGGTCGCAAGCATGCGGAACATGTCGGTGACGGCGGCGATCAGCTGCTGGTGCTTGGTGGAGTCGAGGAACTCCGAGAAGTCGCCGCCGAGGCAGAAGCAGCCGGCAAGGCCGCGCAGCACGATCACGCGGACGTCGTCATTGACGGCGGCCTCGTGGAAGGTCCTGGCAAGGCTCGCATAAGCGTGCCTGTCCAGCACCGGCCGGCCGTCATGCGAGGACACCGTGACGACAAGCGTATGGCCACGCAATTCAGGTTCGGGATGGAAGCTCATGACCACCTCCATCACGAAGCCTGCCTCAGGCCGAGCTGGCCGGGGTAGCCCCTGGTGAGCACCGGCAGGAAGTGGTTGCGGCGCTGGCGCACCACCTCCAGCGTATGCGCGCTGAAGGTGAGCAGCGTCGCCACGACCTGCTGGTTGCCGTAGGTGCGCTGGTAGCCGAGCGGCGTCGCCAGGAAGTGCAGCTGCAGCGCGCGCAGCACCCACATCGGTTCGAATTCGATGATGACCTGGTTGACGTTGCGCTTGAGGCCCCATTCGACGAAGCCGGCGATCAGTTCGGTGCCGACCGTCGAGACGCCGCGTTTTCCGTCGCGAAAGCCCGGCGCCACCGCATAGCGGGTAAGCTCCCAGACATGCGGTCCCGACGGGGGCGTCCCCTCATAGAGATCCGACAGGACGTCGGTCAGAAGGTGCCCGCGCGTCGTCGGCAGCATGCGCTGGTAGCCGGCCAGCTCGCCATTGCGGATGACGAGGTGATGCTCGGCCTCCTCATGGTCGAACTGGTCGATCTCGAGGCCGTCCGGGCGATCGAGATCGGTCCACCCCATCTCTTCGACGAAGATCTTGTAGCGCAGGCGATGGACCGCTTCCCAAAGGTCGGGACGTTCCATCAATTCCTGGGTTGTAAGGGAAAAAAGCATTAGCCGTCTCCTGGGCTTAGAGGAAAATACGGCCGGGCTTTCCCGAAAATATTACGCGATCGCGTAGGCAAGAATTTCTAGGCCGGCACGGCCGACCTGGCTAATATAGCCGCGCCTAATCGCCACCGCGACGGCTTGCGCCCGGTTGGCGACGCCCAGTTTGCTTTGGCGTTAAGAAAGCATTAGCCCTCTCCCGAAGGGAGATACGGCCGGTCTTTCGCTAAAATGTTACGCTTTGACGCAGGCAAGAAATTCCAGGCCAGCATCTCCAGCCTAGCTAATATAGCCGCGTCTAATCGCCTCCGCGACAGCCTGCACCCGATTGGCGGCGCCCAGTTTGCTTTTGGCGTTAAGAAGGTGCTTCTCGGAGGTGTGTTCCGAGATACCGAGAATTTGTGAGATTTCCCACTCGGACTTGCCGACGGCCGCCCATTGCAGGCATTCGCGCTCGCGCGGCGTCAATTCGACGTGATCGATGACCTTGCCGGCCATAGTGTGGATCTGCATGGCGCGGCCGATGGCGTAGGTGGACACCAGCGAGACCATCCCGAATTCGGCCTCGGACAGATCGACCGACTCGCCGCCGAGCGAGACCATGACGATCTGGCCCTCCAGGGTGACCAGCGGGAAGGCGAGGCCGTCGCGCAGCTTGAACTCGCGGGCATCGCCCATGACCTCGTCGCTGCTCTTGTCGATGACGATAGCCTTCGAGGCCTCCCGCCACTGGAACGGGGCCTGCAATTGCTTCATGTGACTGACGACCGGATCGTGGTCGACATAGTTGCGCTCCACGTAGCGCTCCAGCCACTCGCCCGGCCAGTCRCAAAGCAGCACATGGTCCTTCTGCTGGCCGCGCGGCGTGCCGGGCTGYGGCACGGTTCCAGCCATCAGTGCCGTCAGCCCGAAATTCGAGGTGACGCCGAGCAGCCGCTCGCACACCGCTGCCGCGGTGTTGGCGTGCTGCAACTGGTCTATGTATTCCAGAGTTCTATCGAACATGCTCATCGCAACATCTACCCCATGTTGCTTCTTTGCTTTCATGACCGTAGGTAGATGCCCGAACCGCGCTTAGGCATCAACCCCCGGATTGCAAGCAACCTTCGTGGCGCTGGTGACCTCCCGTTGCCGCCGCGCATTGCCACCTGAAGACGTGCTCGACCATACGCCTAAATCGGTTGTTTGAAATCAAAAACCGTTGTGCCTCCACTGTTTTCGTACGAAAAGCCGAGGACAAGACTGGGCGGAGCCTTATCGTGACATTCCGGTGGATAATTCTGGCCCTGATATCGGCGCTGATCGGGACGCTGCCGCTTGCCGGCGCGACTCAGGCCGCGGAGCCGCAGGTGCCGGTGCTGTGGGACGCCAAGGAGCGGCTGCCCAAGCCCGACCTTTCCGCGCTGCCGAGATTGCGGTTCCTCACCACCACCGATTTTCCGCCCTTCAACTTCCTCGACGGCTCAGGCCGGCTGTCAGGCTTTCACATCGACCTGGCGCGGGCAATCTGCGCGGAACTCGGCATCGTCGAGAAATGCCAGATCCAGGCGCTGCCCTGGAGCGAGCTCGACGACGCGCTGCAGAAAGGCGAAGGCGAGGCGATCATCGCCGGCATCGCGGCGACGCCGGAAAGCCGCGAGAAATACGCCTTCTCGCGTTCCTATCTGCAGTTCCCAGCCCGTTTCATCATGCCAAAGGACAAGGCCTTTACTGAGCCGATCCTCGACAAGCTGCGCAGCAAGCGCGTCGGTGTCATCGCCGGCTCGGCGCATGAGAAGATGCTGCGCGATTATTTCAGCACCGTTCAGGTCGTGCCCTTCGACAAGCCCGAGGGCCTTTACGCCGACCTCAAGACCGGCAAGATCGATGYCGCCTTCGGCGACGGCATGCGCTTCGCCTTCTGGCTGGGCGGATCCGATGCGGCCGGCTGCTGCCGCTTCGCCGGCGGCCCCTATCTGGCACCGGAATATCTGGGCTCCGGCATGGCGATCGCGACCCGGATCGGCGATCCGGCGCTGGCGGCCGCCTTCGACTACGCGCTGCAGGAAATCTCGATCAAGGGCACCTTCGCCGAATTCTATCTGCGGTATTTTCCGGTAAGTTTTTTCTGACCGGATAATCTACGCATTCCAGACGGAGAACGGCTGCCCACTTTCCCTGCAATTGCTCTACGTCAGCGTGCGCAGGCGCGCCTTGGCGGCGCGTGCAATCGCGGCGACGGTCAGCGTATCCAGATCGAGCTTGAGGCGGATGAGCTGCAGGACCCGCACTTCCTCCAGACGCATTTCCAGATCGATGGCCGCGACCTCGAAAGCGGCCGCATAGGCGGTGTCGCGCAGCCGCTCAGGCAGCGCGGCCGCTACGCGCGCAAGAACGCCTTCCAGCCCGTCCTTTTCATGCAGCGCCTTCTGGCACTCCTGAGCCACTGCAACCAGCCTGTCCTGGTTGAAATCGATGAATACCGGCCAGGAGCGGACCACGTCACCGATCCGCCCCAGTTCGACATCCGTCATGTCGCGGTCGGAGGCCGAGGTGATGACCATCAGGTAAATCAGGGCTTCGTGCGGCGTCAGCGAAGGCATTCAAAACTCCCTAAACGAGCATGGCGGCTTGCCAAACCGCTGCATATTTTTGGCGACATACATCGGAATTGGCGCCCCAACGTAAGAACGCCATTGTGGCGCCGCAAGGAAAAGCGCCGCAAATCGTTGACGCTCCGGCCAGTCGCGCCTAGAGACCGGTTGAAAAATCTTCCCGTGCCGCCGAGCCGCCAGGTGCCTTGGCCGGCACATGACCTGGAAAGTGACATGACGGGATCAAACATCATCGATCTCAATCCCGAGATGCTCGCGACCGCCGCCGAAAGCAAGGCGTGGCCGTTCGAGGAAGCCAAGAAGATCATCGCGCGCTACAAGGACAGGGACTTCCCCGAGACCGTCCTGTTCGAGACCGGCTACGGCCCCTCCGGCCTGCCGCATATCGGCACCTTCGGCGAGGTGGCGCGCACCACGATGGTGCGGCACGCCTTCCGAGTGCTGACCGAGGACAAGGTCAAGACCAAGGTCATCTGCTTCTCCGATGACATGGACGGCATGCGCAAGATCCCCGACAACGTGCCGGATCGCGCTGCACTCGAGCCCTATCTGCACAAGCCGCTTACGTCGGTGCMCAATCCCTTCGGCGGCGACTATGCGAGCTTCGCCGACCACAACAACGCGATGCTCTGCCGCTTCCTCGACACGTTCGGCTTCGACTACGAGTTCGCCAGCGCCACCCAATACTACAAATCCGGCCGCTTCGACGAAGTGCTGCTGCGCGCCGCAGAACGCTATGACGAGATCATGGCGGTGATGCTGCCGACGCTCGGCGAGGAACGCCAGGCGACCTACAGTCCGTTCCTGCCGATCTCGCCGAGGAGCGGCCGCGTGCTCTACGTGCCGATGAAGCATGTCGACGCCAAGGCCGGCACAATCACCTTCGATGACGAAGGCACCGAGACCACGCTGCCGGTCACYRGCGGCCATGTGAAGCTGYAGTGGAAGCCGGATTTCGGCATGCGCTGGGCAGCGCTCGGCATCGATTTCGAGATGTTCGGCAAGGACCACCAGACCAATGCGGCGATCTACGATCGCATCTGCAACATCCTTGGCGGCCGCGCGCCGGAGCATTTCGTCTACGAGCTGTTCCTCGACGAGAACGGCCAGAAGATATCGAAGTCGAAGGGCAACGGGCTCACCATCGACGAGTGGCTGACCTATGCGCCGACCGAGAGCCTCGGCCTCTACATGTACCAGCGGCCGCGGCAGGCCAAGAAGCTCTATTTCGACGTCATCCCGAAGGCCGTCGACGAGTACTACGCCTTCCTCTCCGCCTATCCGCGCCAGGAATGGAAGGAACGGCTCRGCAATCCGGTCTGGCACATGCATGACGGCAACCCGCCGGCCATTGACCTGCCCGTGCCCTTCGCGCTGCTGCTCAACCTAGTCAGCGCCTCCAACGCGCATGACAAKGCGGTGCTGTGGGGCTTCATCTCGCGCCACGCGCCGGGCGTGACACCGACGACGCATCCGGAACTCGACCGGCTGACCGGTTATGCAATCCGTTACTTCGACGACTTCGTGAAGCCAACGAAGGTCTATCGCGCGCCGGATGCGGTGGAGCGCGAAGCGCTGGCGAAGCTCTCGGAAGCGCTCGGCGCCCTGCCGCAGGGCGCCGACGGCGAGGCGATCCAGAACGCGGCGCTCAACGTCGCGCGGCGGATCGAGCGCTACCAGGACCATTCCAAGCAGAGCCCGGAAGGCGGACCCGGCGTGTCGGTCGCCTTCTTCCAGATGATCTACCAGGTGCTGATCGGACAGGAGCGCGGGCCGCGCTTCGGCTCCTTCGCCGCGCTCTACGGCATCACCGAGACGCGCGCGCTCATTGCACGGGCGCTGGCTGGTCAGTTGGCTGCGTGAGGGGCTGATCCTCGGCCGGCAGGATCGAATCCGGCGCGACCGGCGCCGGCCCCGAAGCGGCCGGCAGGGCCGGCAAGCCGCCAAGATCGGGCGCCGCGCCGAAAATGCCCTTCTTCGCCGCACGGGCCTTGTTCTCCGCCTCGACATAGGGCCCGCCCTGCGCGGCGCGGGCCCAGCCGTTTTCCACCAGCCACTGGCCGACATCCTTTTTGCCGACCCAGCACTCGGCCGTGACGGTGTCGGGCCCAGCCTGCGAGGGCACGGCGCAGAGCACRGTGCGACCGCGCAGGAAGGCGCGGAATGCTGTCCTCGCGCGAACGCCGCAGTCCCAGGACTTACCCTCGCCGGTGCAGGTCTCGTCCTCCTTGACGGCGTCGATGCCTGAGACGGCGACAGTGTATCCCTTGGCCTTGATCAGGCCGGCGGCGGTGGCGAGGGGCTGGAACAGCTTGGTGCCGTCGCGGCCATCCGGCATCTTCGATTTGGGCGGCTTGGGCGGACCGGCCAGCGCCAGGTCGCTGAGCGGCGCGCGCGGCTCAACCCGCTCGAGTTCCTCGGTAGRCATCTCGGGCGGCGCAATGACCTCGGGGTCGATCGCGCGCGAATGCGGCACCGGCTTCGGCGGCTGCGGAGCGGCTGGTGCCGGAATGGCCGAGGTCGCCGGTTCCTTGGGCGGCGCATCGGTGCCCTGCCCCAGGATCGCATCGGCGGCCGGATCGATCTGGTCGACGGTGACGACGCTTTCGTTGCCGCCCTTCAGCGAGCGGCCGCCGGCAACGACCAGTGCCGCCATGGCCGGAACCGCCAGGACCGCGAGGGCTAGGTGGAGGGCCCGCACCACCAGCCTGGACCTACTGGCTTGCCCAGACGATCCGCGCCACCCATTCGACCTCGCGCATCGCGATTTCGCGGTCCGGGTGCTCGGGATTGAGCGAGACCAGCAGCATCGACGTCGCGGTCTGGCGGTCGAGCACCTTGGCCATGACCTCACCTCCCGTGGTCTTGACGACGACGCGGTCGCCTTTGCGGGTCGGCGCGCCCGGCTCGACGATCAGCACGTCGCCATTGCGGTAGAGCGGCAGCATGGAATCGCCCTGGACCTTGAGCGCGTAGGAGGTTTCCGCCGCCTGCGTCGGGAGCTCCACCAGATCCCAGCCCTGCCCCAACGGATAGCCGGCATCGTCGAAGAAGCCGCCGGCGCCGGCCTGGGCGAAGCCGAGCAGCGGCACGGCCATGCGCGGCGGCGGCGCGGGGGAGCCGCTGCGACCTTCGACCAGACCGGTGAACTCTTCCAGCGAGGCGCCCGTGGCCTCGATGATCTTGGCCAGCGACTCGGTCGACGGCCAGCGCGGCCGGCCATCGGAGGATTGGCGCTTCGACTTGTTGAAGGCGGTCGAATCGAGACCGGCGCGTCTGGCGAGGCCCGAGGCCGAGAGCGAATAGCGCTCTGCAAGAGCATCGATTGCGGCCCAGACGCGATCGTGTGAGAGCAAGTCCGCTCTCCTTCGAAAACAGGAAAAAATGCCTCTGTCTGTCTAGCGCGCGACCATGTAATTGTCCACCGGTGCAAACCGCAGATTGAAGAGAAAGTCGTCCGCTCCCGCAGGATTGATCAGGCTCGATTCTGACGGCCGGGACTCGGCAGGCTGGTGTCGCGCGTCAGCCCGCCGATCGAGCTACGCAGCACTTTCAGCAGCCGCCTGCCCAGCTTTGCCCATTCCAGCAGCGRCCACAATGTCAGCCGCACGACGTCGTTCGGCGGTATCCCGTTCGCCCCCATGGCAACACGGCACGGCCCCGGTACACGATAGGTGCCGAACATCCAGTCGAAGAACGGGAACACATTGGCGAGGTTTTTGCCGTACGCCGCCGGCTCGTCGGCGTGGTGCCAGCGATGGAAGCGTGGCGAGGCGATGAGCATGCGCAGCGGGCCATGGCCCCAGTCGACATCGACATGGACATAGACATTGTGAAGCACGAGGATCGTTGCGCCAATGCCCATGGCGTCGGCGGGCAGGCCAAGCCACGTCAGCAGGATCGTGTAGGAACCCCACATTACCAGCATTTCGAGCGCGTGGATGCGGTAGGTCGTCAACCCGTTGACCACCGGATCGGAATGGTGGATCGCATGCACCGGCCAGAGCCATTTCATGTGCATAACGCGATGGTTCCAGTAGTTGGCGAAGTCGTGCGCCAAAATGGCGAGGACGGCGAGCATCCAGACCGGCAGACCAGCCCAGACCGTGCTCGGCACACTCGGTATGCCGAGCAGGTCGTAAAGTGCCTTGAACTGCTCCGACAACAGCCAGACCGCGGGGACAAGCACGAGGTTGATGTGGAAAATGGCTAGCGTCGCCGCGACGCTTTCGACGGCACGACGCGACCAGGAAAGGCGCCAACCCTTGCGGGCGATATCGAATGCCAGGACGAGGAGCAGGAACGAAAAGACGCATTGCTTGCCAGGATCACTCACCTGGCCGCGCCAGACCTCGAAAAGCTCGGTGATGAAATGGACGATGTTGCCCACGCCCCTGTCCCCATGCCATGCCGGAGAGTGGGCGCGACCCGATCGCGAGCCCGGTCCGGCACCTTTGCCTTAGCCGGATTTGCTTAAGGTCGGCTGAAGGTGGGCTTGCGCATTCGATCTTGTCGTCCGGGCGGCACGCCGTTGCGGCCACGGCGAGACGCCGTGGCCGTCATGCACGCCCACATGCATGGCCGGTGYGTCAGGCGGCCTGCTTCACCTCGCCCTTCTGGTAGGGGTCGAAGCGCTGGTAGAAGGTCTCGCCCTTCTCCGCCATGTCTATCAGCAGCTTGGGCGCCTTGAATTCGGCGCCGTATTTCTTCTGCAGGCCCTTGGCGATCTTGACGAAACGCTTGACGCCGATGCCGTCGATATAAGACAGCGCGCCGCCGGTGAAGGGAGCGAAGCCGAAGGCCAGGATCGAGCCGACATCGGCTTCGCGCGGATCGGTGACGATGCCCTCTTCCATCACGCGCACCGCTTCCAGGGCGATGGTGACCAGCAGGCGCTGCTTCAGCTCCTCATAGTCGACCTTCTGCGGCTTGAGCTGCGGATAGAGATCTTTCAGGCCCGGCCACAGCTTCTTCTTCGCCGGTTTGGCGGGATAGTCGTAGAAGCCCTTGCCGTTCTTGCGGCCGAAGCGACCATGCGTGTCGACCATGGTGTTGATCAGCGCCATCTGCTCCGGGTCGACAGCCTTCTCGCCGAGATCTTTGATGGTCTGCTTCATGATCTTCTGGGCGAGGTCAATCGCCGTCTCGTCAGTCAGCGCCAGCGGTCCGACCGGCATGCCGGCCGCCTTGGCGGCGTTCTCGATCATCGGCGCCGGAACGCCTTCGATAAGCATCTTGTAGGCTTCCGACATGTAGCGCAGCACACAGCGGTTGACGTAGAAGCCGCGCGTGTCGTTGACCACGATCGGCGTCTTCTTGATGGCGCGCACGAAATCGATCGCGATGGCAAGCGCCTTGTCGCCGGTCTTCTTGCCGAGGATGATCTCGACCAGCATCATCTTGTCGACCGGCGAGAAGAAATGGATGYCGATGAAGTTCTTCGGCCGCGCCGAATTCTTCGCCAGCGAGGTGATCGGGATGGTCGAGGTGTTGGAGGCGAAGACCGAAGACGATTTCAGCACCGCTTCCGCCTTCTCGGTGGCGAGCTTCTTCACCGCCGAATCCTCGAAAACCGCCTCGACGACGAGGTCGCAGCCGGCAAGGTCGGCATAGTCGGCCGTCGGCGTGATCAGCGACAGCAGCTTGTCCTTCTCCTCGGGCTTGGCGCGGCCCTTCTTCACCTGGTCCGCCATCAGGCTGTCGGAGTGCGCTTTGCCCTTCTCGGCCGACTCCATGTCGCGGTCGAGCAGCACGACCGGAATGCCGGCCTTGGCCGTGACATAGGCGATGYCGGCGCCCATGAAGCCGGCGCCGAGAATGCCGATCTTCTTGAACTTGGTGTCCGGAATGCCGGACGGCCGGCGCGCGCCCTTGTTCAGTTCCTGCAGCGACACGAAGAGCGAGCGGATCATCGCCGCCGCTTCCCTGCTCTGCATGATCTCGGTGAAATAGCGCTGCTCGATCTTGAGCCCGGTGTCGAAGGGCACAAGCAGGCCTTCGTAGACGCATTTCRGGATCGCCGCCGCCGCCGGATAGTTGCCGTAGGTCTCGCGGCGCAGGATGGCGATGGCGGGCGGCCAGAGATTGGCACCGGCCGCCGAATAGACCGGGCCGCCGGGCAGCTTGAAGCCCTTCTCGTCCCAGGGCGCCACCGGCTTCAGGCCGTTTTTGATCATCGCCTTGGCGGTCTCGATGAGCTTCTGAGGCGGGGCGATCTCGTGGATCAGGCCCATCGACTTCGCCTTCTGCGGCGTGAGGTTCTGGYCGGAAGTAAGCATCTGCAGCGCCTGCTGCTGGTCGGTCAGCCGCGGCACGCGCTGGGTGCCGCCGGCGCCCGGGAAGATGCCTATCTTCACTTCGGGAAGCGCCATCCTCACTTTGTCGGAATCGGCTGCGACGCGACCGTGGCAGGCGAGCGACATTTCGAAGGCGCCGCCCATGCAGGTGCCGTTGATCGCCGACACCCAGGGCTTGCCGCAGGTCTCCAGCTTGCGGAACAGGCCGGTCATATAGCCGGCATTGTCGAACAGCGCCTTGGTCGCCTTCTCGAGATCCTTCTCCTTTTCCGCAGCGAAGGTGGTGAGCATCTTCTGCAGCATGGTGATGTCGGCGCCGCCGGAGAACGTATCCTTGCCGGAGGTGATCACCGCGCCCTTGATGGCGGCATCGCCCGTCACATGGTCGACGATGGAATTGAGCTCGAGCATCGCCTCTTCGGTGAAGACGTTCATCGAGCGGCCCGGCATGTCCCAAGTGATCAGCGCTATGCCGTCAGCGTCCACGTCGAGGGTGAAATTGGTGTAGCTCATCTTTTCCTCTCCCGTCAGACGCGTTCGATGATGGTGGCTGTGCCCATGCCGGCGCCGATGCACAGCGTGACGAGCGCGGTGTTGAGGTCGCGGCGCTCCAGCTCGTCCAGCACCGTGCCGAAGATCATGGCGCCGGTGGCGCCGAGCGGGTGGCCCATGGCGATCGCGCCGCCATTGACGTTGATCTGGTCATGCGGGATCTCGAAGGCCTGCATGTAGCGCAGCACCACCGAGGCGAAGGCCTCGTTGAGCTCGAACAGGTCGATATCCGACAGCTTCATCTTGGCGCGCTTCAGGAGCTTCTCGGTGACGTCGACCGGCCCGGTCAGCATCAGTACCGGCTCGGAGCCGATATTGGCGAAGGAGCGGATGCGGGCGCGCGGCTTCAGCCCCATCGCCTTGCCGGCCTTCTTGGAGCCCAGCAGGACGGCGGCCGCGCCATCGACGATGCCGGACGAGTTGCCGGCATGGTGGACATGGTTCACCTCCTCGACTTCCGGATGCTTCTGCACGGCGACGGCATCGAAGCCGCCCATCTCGCCGGGCATGACGAAGGACGGATTGAGCGCGGCTAGCGACTGCATGTCGGTCGAGGGCCGCATGTGCTCGTCACGATCGAGGATGGTAAGTCCGTTCTGGTCCTTGACCGGGATCACCGAGTTCTTGAAACGGCCCTCCTCCCAGGCCTTGGCGGCGCGCTTCTGGCTTTCGACCGCATAGGCGTCGACGTCATCGCGGCTGAAGCCGTACTTGGTGGCGATCAGGTCGGCCGAGATGCCCTGCGGAACGAACCAGCCGGGCAGGCCGACGGACGGGTCCATGAACCAGGCGCCGCCGGACATGCCCATGCCGACGCGGGACATAGATTCGACGCCGCCGGCAATCACGATCTCGTCCGCGCCTTGCGCGATCTTGGCGGCGCCGAAATTGATGGCATCGAGGCCCGAAGCGCAGAAGCGCGAGATCTGCATGCCGGGCGCCTTGGTGTCGTAGCCGGCCTCGAAGGCGGCGGCGCGCGGAATGACCGAGCCCGCCTCGCCGACCGGATCGACGCAGCCGAAGATGATGTCGTCGACATTGCCGGTGTCGAGCTCGTTGCGGTCGCGCAGCGCCTCAAGCGTCTTGGCAGCGAGCCGCACCGCCGGCACCTCGTGCAGCGAGCCATCCTTCTTGCCCCTGCCGCGCGGCGTGCGCACGGCGTCATAGACGTAAGCTTCGGCCATTTTCGTGCTCCTTGGGTTTGCCGCCCGCCGCGCTCACAGAGAGCGCCCGATCAGCAATTTCATGATCTCGTTGGTGCCGCCGTAGATGCGCTGGACGYGGGCGTCGCGGAACATGCGGGCGATCGGATATTCGTTCATGTAGCCATAGCCGCCATGCAGTTGAAGGCATTCGTCGACGACTTTGCCCTGCAGGTCGGAGAGCCAATATTTGGCCATCGAGGCGATCACGGGATCGAGGCCGCCATCGATGTGGCGCGCAACGCAGTCATTGTAGAAAACGCGGCCGATCGTCGCCTCGGTCTTCAGCTCGGCCAGCTTGAACTGGGTGTTCTGGAAATCGATGATCGCCTTGCCGAAGGCCTTGYGTTCCTTGACATAGTCGATGGTAAGCGCCAGCGCCCGCTCGATCATCGCGATCGCCCCGGTGCCGATCTGCAGCCGCTCCTGCGGCAATTGCTGCATCAGCTGGACGAAGCCCTTGCCCTCCTCGTGGCCGAGCAGGTTGGAGGTCGGCACGCGCGCGTCGTTGAAGAACAGCTCGGAGGTGTCGTTGGCCTTGAGCCCGATCTTGTCGAGGTTGCGGCCGCGCTCGAAACCTTCGACCTCGTCGGTCTCGACGACGATCAGCGATGTGCCCTTGGCGCCCTTGTCCGGGTCGGTCTTGGTGACGACGATGATCAGGTTGGCAAGCTGGCCGTTGGTGATGAAGGTCTTGGAGCCGTTGATCTTGTAGTGGTTGCCGTCCTTCTCGGCGCGGGTCTTGACGCCTTGCAGGTCKGAGCCGGCGCCCGGCTCGGTCATGGCTATGGCRCCGATCAGCTCGCCGGTCGCCAGCTTCGGAAGCCATTTCGCTTTCTGCTCCTCGGAGCCGTAATGCAGGATGTAAGGCGCGACGATGGAGTTGTGCAGGCCGATGCCGAAGCCATCGACGCCGACATGGCCGATCGCTTCGATGATGGCGCTCTCATGCGCGAAGGTACCGCCGGAGCCGCCGTATTTTTCCGGCATCGAGGCACAGAGCAGCCCGGCGGCACCCGCCTTCAGCCAGCTCTCGCGGTCGAAAATCTCGTTCTTCTCGAACTCGTCATAGCGCGGCGCGATCTCTTCCGCCATGAAACGGGTCGCCATGTCGTAGAGCATGCCGACCTCGTCCGCCGCCCAAGCGGGTTTTGGAAGGCCAAGGATGTCGGCTGGATTTGTCATGCTATTCCTCCATTGCGCCGGCATCCGTCAGAATTGGCGTCGAGCTCGTCGCGGGCGACCCACCCGGCCAGACGTCGTCTGGCCACCTCCCCTCAAGCGGGAGGGGGCGGCCGACAACCCTAGAACGCTTCCGCGGGCAGCGCCATCAGCGTATCCGCGCCACTGGAAATGCGGGCGAGACGCGTCGCCGTTTCCGGCATGATCCGCTCCATGAAGAAGCGCGCCGTCACCAGCTTGTTGTCGTAGAAGGACGTAGCGCCGCTGACGCCCTCCGCCAGCCTGGCGCCGGCGRCCTTCGCCATCCGGCCCCACATGTAGCCCAGCGCCACGAGGCCGAACAGATGCATGTAGTCAGTCGAGGCAGCGCCCGCATTGTCGGGCTTTGCCATGGCGTTCTGTACCAGCCACATGGTGGCCGCCTGCAGGTCGTTGAGGCCCTTCTTCAGCGCCTTGGTGAAGGGAGCCATCTTCTCATCCGCGCGGTTCTCCTCGCAGAACCCGCCGACCTCCTTGAAGAAGGCCTGCACGGCGCGGCCGCCATTTTGCGCCAGCTTGCGTCCGACGAGATCGAGCGCCTGGATGCCGTTGGCGYCCTCATAGATCATGGCGATGCGGGCATCGCGCACGAACTGGCTCATGCCGTGCTCTTCGATGTAGCCGTGGCCGCCGAACACCTGTTGCGCCATGACCRCATGATCGAAGCCCTTGTCGGTAAGCACGCCCTTGAGCACAGGCGTCAAGAGGCCGGTGTAGTCGTCGGCCGCCTGACGGTCCTTGTCGTCACCGGAGCGGTGCGCGATATCCGAGTTGAGCGCCGTCCACAGCGCAAGCGCGCGACCCGCCTCGTTGAACGCCTTCATGGTCATCAGCGAGCGCCGGATATCGGGATGGACGATGATCGGGTCGGYCTTCTTGTCCGACGCCTTGGCGCCGGAGAGCGAACGGCCCTGGAGGCGGTCCTTGGCGTAGGAGGCCGCATTCTGGTAGGCGATCTCGGAGACCGAAAGCCCTTGCAAGCCGACACCGAGGCGCGCCTCGTTCATCATCGTGAACATCGCCTTCAGGCCGCCGTTCAAGTCGCCGAGCAGCGAGCCTTCGGCCCCGTCATAGTTCATGACGCAGGTCGAATTGCCGTGGATGCCCATCTTCTCCTCGATCGAGCCGCAGGAGAGCGCGTTGCGCTCGCCGATGTTGCCCGAGGCGTCGAGCTTGAACTTCGGCACGATGAACAGCGAGATGCCCTTCACGCCTTCCGGCGCGCCCTCGACGCGGGCAAGCACCAGATGGACGATGTTATCCGACATGTCGTGCTCGCCGGCGGAGATGAAGATCTTCTGGCCAGAAATCTTGTAGGTGCCGTCGCCATTAGGCACCGCCTTGGTGCGCARCAGGCCGAGATCGGTGCCGCAATGCGGCTCGGTGAGGTTCATCGTGCCGGTCCAGGCACCGCCGATCAACCTGGGCAGCAAGGTGGCCTTCTGCTCGTCCGTGCCGTGAGTGACGATGGCCGCGATCGCGCCTTGGGTGAGACCGGGATACATCATCAGCGCCATGTTGGCGGAGACCATGTATTCGGAGACCGCGGTGTGGATCGCATAGGGGAGCCCCTGGCCGYCGAACTCGGCTGGTGCCGCGAGCCCCATCCAGCCGCCCTCGCGATACTGGTTGAAAGCATCCCTGAAGCCCTTGGGCGTTGTCACCGACCCGTCGTCATGGCGCACGCAGYCTTCCATGTCACCGATCCGGTTCAGCGGATGCATGACGTTCTCGGCAAGCTTCGCGCCTTCGGCGAGGATCRCCTCGACCACGTCGGGCGTGGCGTCGGAAAAGCCTGGGAGATTGGAATAGCGCCGATAGCCCAGCACGTCGTTGAGCACGAAGACCGTGTCCTGGACCGGCGCCCTATAGACCGTCATGCCTTCCTCCACCCTCGCGGTCCTGGCCCGGCAGCAAGTTCCCGATCCTGGACCGGAAGCCGAGCCAATATCGACGCCCGGATAGCAAAGATTGACGTTTGCGTAAACGTCAATCTTGTCGCAGGCGGGAAAATTTTGGTGAGCAAGCGCGTGTTCGCGAAAAAGGAAAGAGCCGCTGCGGCATAGCCACGCGGCTCTCGTCAAGGCTTTTACTAGACTAGTGAAGCGTGCTCAGCYGGCGGCGCTTGCCTGCGGCGCGGTCCGCTCGCTGAGCATCCGGCGAACGATCGTCATCGAATTGCTCAGTTCGTTGATCGCGTCCTCGATCAGCAGCCGCTGCTTCTGCAGGCGGGCAAGCTGCTTCTCCGACTTGTCGAGCGCCAGCCGCAGCTGCTTGGTGTTGGACCCGGTCGGATCGTAAAGGTCCATCATCTGCTTGACGTCGCGCAGCGAGAACCCGACCTTGCGGCCGAGCAGGATCAGCTTCAACCGGGCCTTGTCGCGGCGCGTGTAAAGACGGGTCGAGCCGTCGCGCTTCGGATTGAGCAGGCCCTTGTCCTCATAGAAACGCAGCGTGCGCAAGGTCACGCCGTATTTCTTGGCCATTTCGCCGATGCGAACGAATTCCTCACCGGTCTCGGCCGGTATGTCATTGCTGTTGGCCGCGGCTTCGCCGGGCGAAACAAGTTTCATGGTCACTGGCTTTCCCCTGATGGCGTCGCGGTCGCGGACCAAGCGTCGCCTGACTGGAAGCGGGGGCGTGCTTCCAATCGTGGTTTCAACAAATCAATCGCAAGAGGCACGGCTTCGCACCTTTTACGTTTACGTCAATTCTATATCGATAGCCGCCGTATGACGCAAGGGCGTTTCCGGAACGGACCTTTATGCCGCACTCGGATGCCGGCAGGTGGCTCACGATTTATGAGCGACTTCTTAAGCTTGGTTAACGCCTTGTTTACCACGTTGGGTGAAATGTGCGCATGTCGGTCACCCGTGTTTATCCTGTAGCGAATTTTTCACGGTCTTTCGAAGCGTGGGTGAAAACCCGGGAAGCCCGTCTTCCTCCGCAGCAGAGCCGCGCGGCCGCCTCGTTCCCGGCAGGACTTTGGGAAACCGGCCCCGGCCGGTCATTCTGAACACGGGCGCATCGATGAACAGCAAGCGGTCCTATCTCGATTCACTCAACGCCGGCAGGCAGCGCCGGGCGCACACCTCACTGGAGGAACTGAACCGCTCGCTCGAAACGCTCGAGCAGCGGCTGGAACGGAGCCGTAGCGACACCTTCGAGCACCTCGACCCGCGTCGGCCAGCCGCCGAGCCACGCTACGGCGCCGCGCAACCTTTTGGCCAGCCGCGCTGGTACGAGGACCCCTACTCCACGCAAAGAGAACAAGGTCGAGAAGAGCAAATCGGGACGTCGCAAAACCAGGCGCCCACCGCTTCCGCCTCCGGCCCCAACTACCAGGCCATTGCCCGCGACATCGATCGGGTTCGCGGACAGGAAGACGGCGTGGCGATGGTGACCAAGATCGCMGTCGAATTGCGCGGCCTGCGCGAGGAGCTGCGCCACCAGATGACGGCCGGCCTGCAGCGCGAGTTCGATGCGCTGCGCCAGGATATCGACCGCGCCATGCAGGCAGCCAACCGRCACGGCACGCCGTTGGACGGCTTGCCGGACAAGAGCAGCGCCGAGCTCGGCCTCGAGTTCGAACGGCTCTCCGGCGCCATCAACTCGCTTGCCGAAAAGAGCGACGACCGCAGCGTCAACCTGCTGCGGCTGGAACTGGAGCAGGTCAAGTCGGCGCTCGACACGCTGGCGCGCGAGGAGAGCGTGCGGGCGATCGACCAAAGCGTGCGGGCCGTCGACCGCCGCTGGGATGATTTCGACCGCCGCTGGAGCGCCTTCGAGGATCGCGTCGATGCCGACCAGCGCCAGCGCGCCGAAGGCCCCAACCTTTCCGCGCTCACCGACCGGCTGGAACAGATCAGCAGCGCGGTCAACAACCTGCCGCAGTCTCTGTCGCTCGCCTCGCTTGAGGAAAAGGTGCGCACCCTTGCCGGCGCGGTCGACCGTTTCGCCAGCCAGCAGACGATGCGCGGCGGCGAGACGCTTGCSATGATCGACGAGCGGCTGGACGAGATATCGCGCGCCATCGTCGCCTCGACGGTCGCCGCGCAGGCCAACGCCTTCGATCCGGAAGCCTTCGGGCGGATCGAGAAGCGGATCGCCTCGCTGGCGCAGCAGATCGAGGAGGTCGCGCAGTCGCGGCCTGGCGCCGAGGTCATCGACCATCTCAACCTTCTGTCGAACCGCGTGGACGAGCTCGCCGAGCGCGCCGACCTGCCGGAACAGGCGATGGAGCGTCTCGGCAAGCAGATCGCTTTGATCACCGACAAGATCGACCGCGCGCCGGCGATGCCCGACACCGACCATATCTTCCAGGGCCTGGAGCAGCGCTTCGACGCGCTGTCCAGCCTGCTCGAGCGCCGCCAGGGCGATGCGATCGAGCAGGGCAACATGCTGTTCCGCGACCTCGAGCGGCGGCTGGACGAAGTCGCCGACAAGCTCGACCAGCGCATGCAGCAGGATGATAGCGCCGGCATCATGGAGGCGATCGACGCCCGCTTCACGGCACTTGCCAAGCGCATCGAGGAGCGCGCGCCCGATCCCGCAAACGAAATGGCGATTCGCGGCCTGGAAAGCCGGCTTGAAGACATTTCCAGCCGGCTGGAATCGTCGGCAGCGCAAGTCGCCGGCATCGATCCGGCGCTGATCCGCAGCCTGGAGGCGCAGGTGACCGCCCTTTCGGAGCATCTGTCGAAGCCGAGCGCGCCGCTGCCCGAATTCGAGGATATCAGCCCCCGCCTCGACGAGATCGAAAAGTCGCTGGCCGGTACGCGCGATTCCATCCTGAGCGTCGCGCGCGAAGCGGCCGAGAACGCCGTCCGGTCGCTGGCCGAGTCGGGTTCCAGCACGGCGGCCTCCAACGCGGCCGCAGTAAGCGGCCTCGCGCAGGACCTGAAGACGCTGGAAGCGCTCACCCGCCGTTCCGACGAACGCAACTCGCGAACCTTCGAGGCGATCCACGACACGCTGCTCAAGATCGTCGACCGGCTCGGCTCCCTGGAAGCCGAGCCGAACGAAGCGGTCAGTGAACTCGTCGACCCGCCAGCGAGCGGCAAGCGGGCCGCCCGCGCCGGCAAGATCGCGGTGCAGGACGCGCCTTCGATGGATATCGACCAGCCGCTGCCTCTGGCCGGAGACATCGCCGATCTAGACGCGCGCGCTGCCTCCACACTGCGCAACGAGCCGGTTGCACGGAGCGAACCGGTTACGCGTAGCGAACCTGTTACGCGTGGCGAACCGGTGACGCGCAGCGAACCTGGCCCGCGCACGCCCGCCGAAGCCGCGTCAGCCGCAGCAATCGCCGCCCTCGGATCGGATGCGATCGGCGAGAAGAACGAGAAGACCGGCCGCAAGAAGTCGATGTTCAGCGGGCTGGCGCGCGCCTTCAAAGGCAAGAAGGATGCGGACACGCCGCCGCTTGCCGGCTCGGCGCCCGCGGGCGACGTTCCGACCGTCGACATCGACGAACCGCTTGATCCCAAGGCCGCCAACCGGCCGCTGGAGCCGGGCTCCGGCGCGCCGGACCTCAATGCCATCATGAAGCGTGTGCGCGACGAGCGCAGCACGCAGCCGGCCAAGCGCAGCGAAACCGACGCCGCCAAGTCCGATTTCATCGCGGCCGCCCGCCGCGCGGCCCAGGCCGCCGCCGCGGAAGCCGACGCGCTGAAGCGGCAGTCGACGATGACCGGTCCGGTGAAGGCGCTCAGAATCGGCGATCTGCTCAAGGCGCGGCGCAAGCCTATCCTGATGGCGGCCGCCGCGATCATGATGGCGCTGGCCGGCCTGCAGCTCGGCAAGGCTTTCTTCTCCGAACCGGCGCCGGTCGCCAGCAACGACGTCGCGCCGGTCGTCTCCACCCAGAAGGTCGAGACCGCTTCGCTCAGCCCTGCCTCCGTCGATGCGGACACCGCGAAGCTGGAGAGCGCGCCGGGCCGCGTCGTCAGGCAGGYCGAGCCCGCCAAGGACGAACCGGCGCCGCAGGCCGCCGCTCAGCCGTCCGGTCCCGAGATGCCAGGCGCAACAGCGCCGGCCGAAGCGATCCCCCAGGCCTCGAACACACCGTCCGAACCGGTCAGCCCGGCGGCGAACACACCGGCCATGGACACCGACGCGGATGCGCAGCCCCTGGCCACCGCTCCGACGACTAGCGCTCCGGTGACCGACGCTCCGGCAGCGGGCACTTCTTCGGCCAGCACGCCGGCGGCCACCGCCGCAGAGACAACGGGCACGGTCCCGCCGGCCGACAGCCAGTCCGCAACGTCAGCCGCCAGGATCGACATCCCGAGCGAAATCGGCCCCGTCGCCCTGCGCGATGCGGCCGCCAATGGCGACGCGAAAGCGCTGTTCGAGGTCGGCTCGCGCTACGCGGAATCGCGCGGCGTCAAGGAAGACATGGCGGCAGCGGCCAAATGGTACGAAAAGTCGGCCGAGCTCGGCTTCGCGCCGGCCGAATACCGCATCGGCAATTTTTATGAGAAGGGCATCGGCGTCGCGCGCGACATCAAGAAGGCCAAGACCTACTACCAGCTCGCGGCCGAACAGGGCAACGCCAGCGCCATGCACAATCTGGCGGTGCTGTTCGCCATGGCGGCGGACGGCGTGACCGACAATGAATCGGCGGCACACTGGTTCCAGGAGGCCGCCGACCTCGGCGTCAAGGACAGCCAGTTCAATCTCGGCATCCTTTCGGCCAAGGGCGTCGGCATGAAGCAGAACCTGGAGGAATCCTACAAGTGGTTCGCTCTTGTCGCCAAGACCGGCGACAAGGACGCCGCCGCCAAGCGCGACGAGATCGCCAATGCGCTGCGGCCCGAGCAGCTCGAGCGCGCTCGCGCCGCCACGGAATTGTGGCGGGCAAAGCCGCTCAACGCGGCCGCCAACTCGGCCGACATTCCGGAATCCTGGCAGGACAGCGCGCCGCAGACCACCGCCGGCATCGACATGAAGAAGGCGGTGAAGAACATCCAGCTCATCCTCAACAAGAACGGCTATGATGCCGGCGGCGCCGACGGCGTGATGGGCGACAAGACCAAGAACGCCATCATGGCTTTCCAGACCGACAACAAGATGAAACCGACCGGCGAGATCGACGGACCGCTCGTCAAGGCGCTGCTTGCACACAAATAGCGGCCGTCGCGTCGCTTCCGCGACGGCCTGCCACAGATTTGCCTGTTAACTGATTGAGATGGTTTTTATTTCGGCGCGGTGGCGGGGTTTGACCCCGCCGCCGCGTCGGCGCAAGAAACGGCGCAAGAAAAAATTGGCTTTTCGGTGCGAGACTGCCGCGACGGCTGCATTCACCGACAGGGCGAACTGATCGAGACAGACGGGTGGGCATCTATCTTCCGATCGCGGAAATTTCCGTCAACGTCTTCGTGCTGCTGGCGATGGGCGCGGCGGTGGGTTTCCTGTCGGGCATGTTCGGAGTGGGCGGCGGCTTCCTCATCACGCCGCTCTTGATCTTCTACAACATCCCGCCGGCGATCGCGGTCGCCACCGGGGCCAACCAGGTCATCGCTTCCTCCTTCTCCGGGGCGCTTTCGCACATGAAGCGCGGCACGCTCGACTTCAAGCTTGGCGGCGTGCTTCTGGCCGGCGGCATCGTCGGCTCGACCGCCGGCGTCTATGTCTTTGCCGTGCTGCGTCGGCTCGGCCAGTTGGATCTCTTCATCTCGCTGCTCTACGTCGCGCTGCTCGGCACCGTCGGCGGGCTGATGCTGGTCGAAAGCGTCAACGCGCTGCGCGCTACGCGCAGCGGCGCCGCACCCGTGCTGAAGAAATCCGGCCAGCACAACTGGATCCACCGGCTGCCGTTCAAGATGCGCTTTCGCGCCTCAAAACTGTTCGTCAGCGTCATCCCGGTGCTCGGCCTTGGCGCGGCCATCGGCTTCCTGTCGTCGATCATGGGCGTCGGCGGCGGCTTCATCATGGTGCCGGCGCTGATCTACCTGCTCAAGGTGCCGACCAATGTCGTTATTGGCACCTCGCTGTTCCAGATCATCTTCACGTCGGCCTACACCACGCTCGTGCATGCCACGACCAATCAGACGGTCGACGTGATCCTCGCTTTCCTACTGATGGCCGGCGGCGTTGCCGGCGCGCAATATGGCGCCAAGGCCGGCCAGAGGCTGCGCGGCGAGCAGTTGCGGGCGCTTCTGGCGCTGCTGGTGCTGGCCGTCRCCATCCGCCTGGCCATCGACCTGTTCGCAACGCCACCCAACCCCTATTCGCTCTCCGTCGCGGGCCTGAGCTGATGACGGAGTTGAGAGGGTTCGCAGCCATCGTTTCGCTTTCGCTGCTCATTGCGCTGTCACCGGCAATGGCGCAGACGCCGCCACCGCCGGCCGASGGAATTCAGATCGGCCTGTCGACCGACGCCATCTCGATCACCGCCGGCTTCTCGGGTGYCGATCTCACCATTTTCGGATCGCTTGAAAATCCCGATCCGCTGGTCTCGCGGCAAGGGCGCTACGATGTGGTGGTCGTGCTCGAAGGGCCGCCGCGGCCGGTCGTCGTCCGGCGCAAGGACAGGGTGCTCGGCGTCTGGATCAATCTGGAATCGGAAACATTCGAGAACGTGCCGGTGTCCTATTCCGTCGCGACGACGCGTCCGTTGCAGGACATTGCCGAGCCGAACAAGTACAAGCAGCTCTCGCTGGGTTCACAGAACCTCTACATGAAGCCTGCCGACGAAACGGACAGCCCAGCGACCATCGAGGAATTCACGGCGGCATTGCGCGAGCGCAAGACGGCAACCGGCCTCTACAGCGAGAACGTCGGCGGCGTGCAGTTCCTGTCGCAGAGCCTGTTCCGCGCGACCGTGCGCTTGGCGCCCAACGTTCCGGTCGGCACGCACAAGGCGCGCGCCTTCCTGTTCAAGAGCGGCATGTTCGTGAAGGAAAGCTCCGCCCAGCTCGAAATCCGCAAGTCCGGCTTCGAGCAGTCGATATTCCGCGTCGCGCACGACTATTCCTTCCTCTACGGCGTCTTCGCCGTATCGCTCGCCATGCTCACCGGCTGGCTCGGGCGGATCGTCTTCCGCAAGGATTAAGGTCAAAAGGGTTTTCCTGTCCGCAATCTTGCGGTAGAGCGCCGCCTCCCGTCCGACGGGCAACCAACACACAACCAATAGGCAGGACTATTCGGCCATCCGGGCGACGGCGCGTCTGCCGACGGCCTCGGTTCCTTGCCGCGAACCAATGACAGGAGGTTGCGATGCAATCGGCATTCGGCGGCATCGATTTCGGCACGTCCAATTCCACGGTAGGCGTGATCCGCAACGGCCGGGCGCGACTGGTCGCGCTGGAGGGCGAACAGCCCACCTTGCCAAGCGCCGTCTTCTTCAATTTCGAGGACGGCCATACCTATTTCGGCCGCCGCGCGATCVCCGACTACACCGACAGCGTCGAGGGCCGCCTGATGCGTTCGCTGAAAAGCGTGCTCGGCAGCTCGCTCGCCAATGAGAAGACGCGCATCAAGGCGCGCCTGATCGGCTTCACGGACATCATCGGGTTCTTCATCAGCCATTTGAAGCGGCAATTGGAAGAGGATGCCGGCGGCCCGGTCGAGCGCGCGGTGCTCGGCCGCCCGGTGCAATTCGTCGACGACGATGCGGAAGCCGACGCGAGAGCGCAAAGCGAGCTCGAACATGYGGCGCGCGCGCAAGGCTTCAAGCACATCGCGTTCCAGTTCGAGCCGATCGCGGCGGCGCTCGACTATGAACAGAACGTTGCCCGGGAAGAGCTGGCGCTGATCGTCGACATGGGCGGCGGCACCTCCGACTTCTCGGTCGTGCGCGTCTCGCCGGAGCGCGCCCGCTCGGACGACCGCAAGGGCGACATATTGGCCAATCGCGGCATCCATATCGGCGGCACCGACTTCGACCGGCTGCTCAGCATCGCCCATGTCATGCCGGAGCTCGGCTATCTGACGCCAACGAAAGACGGCAAACGCAATCTGCCGGCGAGCTATTTCATCGACCTCGCGACCTGGCAGCGCATCAACCTCGTCTACACCGCCAAGGCGATGTCAGACCTGAAGCAGATCCGCTTCGAGGCCGAGCGCGCCGACCTGGTCGACCGCTTCATCCACATCGTGGAGCATCGATACGGACACGCGCTGGCCGGCCTGGTCGAACGGGCCAAGATCGCGCTCACCGACCGGACTTCGGCCGAGGTGAAGGTGTCGCTGCCTGGCGCGGCTTTCGCGGCAGAGATCACACGCGCCAGCCTCGAGGAGACGATCAGCGGGGACATCGAACGGGTGACCACAACGGTCAAGCAGACGATAGCCGACGCCGGCGTTTCCGCCTCCGCCATCACCGCCGTGTTCCTCACCGGAGGTTCGACGGCGATCCCGCTGGCAAAGCGGCGGATCCTTTCGCTGGTGCCGCAGGCCGCCGTCATCCAAGGCGACATGTTCGGCTCGGTCGGGCTTGGTCTTGCGCTCGACGCGCGGCGGAAATTCGCCTGAGCGCCGGTATCGCGAGGGATGGTGCGCGCATTAGCGGATCGCACACTTTCGGGACTAGCCGACGCATTCACCGCGTCGTCATCCTGGGGCGGAGCAAGGAGCGAAGCGACGCGGCGCAGACCCCAGGATCCATGCCATGACTTTGAAATCTTGCAACGGTGCAGAATTCTGCTCCGCTGCATTCTTCGGCTGAGGTCACGGCATGGATCCTTGGGTCTGCGCTCCGCTTCGCGTAGCTACGCCCAAGGATGACGACGTTGGGCAGGCTTCGACCAATCTCGAAGCGTTGCGACGATGACCATCCGGGGAACGCGGTCCAGATCTGGCGCGTTTTAGYTGACCCTCCCGCTGAGATGCGCCTTCAGCGCCATCTGCGCCAGGCTTGCCTGCCGGTCGCGGTGGGTGATCATGGCGAAGTGGCGCTTCGGCAGATCGACCGGCACGGACCTGAGACTCCCCTCCGCCAAGGAGCGCGCCACGACGAGTTCGGAAATGATAGTGGCGCCGGCGCCAGCCTCCACCGCCTGACGCACCGCCTCGTTGCTGGGCAGGACGAGAAAGATCTGYAGTTCCGCCGGCGGGACGCCTTCGCTCCTGGCAAAATCCTCCAAAGCCTCGCGCGTGCCCGACCCGCCTTCCCTGATGATCCAGCGCAGCGCCCTGATGTCGAGATTTCCTGCCGGTGTCAYCGGAAGCTCGGGGTGTGAGCCTGCCACGACCAGCATGGGGCGATCCTCGTYGACGGTAGCGCGCCGCAAGATGTCGGACTCGGTGCGCCCCTCGACCAGACCGAAATCGGCGCGGCCGTCCAGCACATTGGTCTCCACCTGCCTGGTGTTGCCGATGGTGACGCTGAGGCGCACCGCCGGATAGGCTTCGTGGAATGCAGCCAGACGCCGCGGCAGCCAATAGCTGGCGATGGTCTGGCTCGCCGATATCGACAGGCTGCCGGTGACGGTCTGAGAAACATGCTCCAGTACATTGTGGGCGGCGGCGRCACGTTCCAGGACCGCTTTCGCTTCGGGCAGGAAGCGGTGGCCGGTCTGCGCAAGCTCGATATTGCGGCCGACCCGATTGAACAGGCGCACGCCATGCTGGCTTTCGAGCGCGCGGATGGCGGCCGAGGCCGCGGATTGCGAGATGCCGAGCAACTCGGCCGCCTTGGTCATGTGGCCATGCTCGGCGACGGCGACGAATATGCGCAGCTGATCGAGGGTCATGGCTAACTAAGAAGCAAAACCGATCGGAATTACAAGAGCCGGTTGTTAGACAGATCAATTGCTTTGTTCTAAGTTTTTACCGAAAGTTGGAAAAAATTGGCTGCTCCACCGCCAAGGTTGGAAATGATCGGGCGCTTCAAATCAATTTTCGCGCATTGGAGCCGCCGAGTGAAGCGGCGGCTGGCCGGCGAGCGCTACCATCCCGAGCTCCATTACATGCGCGGGCCGGGCCCGAAGACGAGAGCCAAGATGGCGAGCGRCAAGAACGGATCATGAGCCCAGATTCGCCGCGCGGCGCCAATTCCGCACCCTCGCAGCGGCCGCTGGCCGACAGCCAAGCGCCCAACGAGGGCGACGGCGTCGAGACCTCGCCAGTCGTTTCCGACCGCATCGCCAAGACCACCTGTTACATGTGTGCCTGCCGCTGCGGCATCGACGTCCACATCAAGGACGGCAAGGTGCGCTACATTAACGGCAACAAAGACCATCCGGTGAACCGCGGYGTGATCTGCGGCAAGGGCAGCGCCGGCATCATGCAGCATTACAGTCCGGCGCGACTGAGGAAGCCGCTGTTGCGCACGGGTCCGCGCGGCTCCGGAGAGTTCCGCGAGATCGAATGGGACGAAGCGCTMACCATCGCCACCGAACGGCTGTCGGCGGTCCGGCGTGCCGATCCGAAGAAACTCGCCTTCTTCACCGGGCGTGACCARTCGCAGTCGCTGACCGGCTGGTGGGCGARCCAATTCGGCACGCCGAACTTCGCCGCCCATGGCGGCTTCTGCTCGGTCAACATGGCGGCCGGCGGGCTCTACACGATCGGCGGCTCCTTCTGGGAGTTCGGCGAGCCCGACTGGGACAACACAAAATACTTCATGCTGTTCGGCGTGGCCGAGGACCATGATTCCAACCCCATCAAGATCGGGCTCGGCAAGCTCAAGGCGCGCGGTGCCAAGATTGTTTCGATCAACCCGTGCCGCACCGGCTACAACGCCATCGCCGACAACTGGATCGGCATCCGTCCGGGCACGGACGGGCTGTTCGTGCTCGCACTCGTCCATGAACTGCTCAAGGCCGGCCGCGTCGATCTCGACTATCTGCTGCGCTACACCAACGCGGCTGTGCTCGTAATCCAGGAACCGGGTGCGGCCGATGACGGCTTGTTTGTTCGCGACGATATCGACAATGAGCTCGCCTGGGACAGGGTAGCGAAGCAACCCGTGAAGGCCAACGACCCCGAAGCGAAGCCGGTGCTGACAGGCACTTACACGGTGAACGGCCGTCGTTGCGTTCCGGTATTCCAGCTTATCGCCGACCGCTACCTGGACGACAGCTATTCATCCGATGCGGTGGCAAGCCGCTGCGGCGTCGGGGCCGACACGATCCGCCGCATTGCCGCGGAGCTGGCGCATGTCGCCTTCGAGCAGGCGATCGAACTGCCGGTCGCCTGGACCGACTGGGCGGGCCGCCGCCACGAGACCATCAGGGGGCGGCCGGTTTCGATGCATGCCATGCGCGGCATTTCGGCCCACACCAACGGTTTTCATACCTGCCGCGCCATCCATCTGCTGCAGGTGCTGTTGGGAACGGTGGACGTGCCCGGAGGCTTCCGCTTCAAGCCGCCCTATCCGCGCTGCGCACCGCCGGGCCTGAAGCCTGCCGGCAAGAATGTCCGGCCGATGACGCCGCTGGAGGGCATGCCCCTCGGCTTTGTCTGCGGCCCCGGCGATCTGCTTGTCGATGAAGCCGGCCGACCGACCCGCATCGACAAGGCCTATTCCTGGGAGGCGCCTTTGGYCGCGCATGGCCTGATGCACAGCGTCATCCGCAATGCCTGGGCGGGCGATCCTTATCCGATCGACACGCTGATGATGTACATGTCGAACATGGCCTGGAACTCGTCCATGAACACGGTTGAGACCATCGCCATGCTGACCGCCCGGGATTCGTCGGGCGACTACAAGATCCCCTTCATCATCTATTCCGACGCCTATTATTCGGAGACGGTGCCTTACGCCGACCTGGTGCTGCCCGACACCACCTATCTCGAGCGGCATGACTGCATAAGCCTGCTCGACCGGCCGATCAGCCATGCCGACGGACCGGCCGACGCCATCCGCCATCCCGTGGTGCAGCCGGATCGCGATGTGCGGCCATTCCAGTCGGTGCTGATCGAGCTCGGCGCGCGGCTCGGCCTGCCAGGCTTCGTCAACGAAGACGGCTCGGCAAAATATCGCGACTATGCCKATTACATCGTCAACCACGAGCGCACCCCGGGCATCGGCCCGCTCGCCGGCTGGCGTGGCAGGAACGGCGGCTCGATCGGCAAGGGCGAGGCCAATCCGGACCAGCTGCAGCGCTACATCGACAATGGCGGCTTCTGGCGRCACGCCTTTGCTGACGACCAGCGCTACTACAAGATGGGCAACCGCGCCTATCTCGACTTCGCGGTCGAGATGGGCTTCATCGCGAAAGCCGAACGAACCGTCTTCCAACTCTATTCAGAGCCCATGCAGCGCTTTCGGCTCGCCGCACGCGGCCATGGCAAGCTGCAGCCGCCGGAGGCMGAGCGCGGCCGCATCGAGACCTATATGGACCCGCTGCCGTTCTGGTACGCGCCCTTCGATGACGAGACCGTCGACCTGCAAGAATATCCGCTGCACGCGCTGACGCAGCGGCCGATGCACATGTACCATTCCTGGGGCTCGCAGAATGCRTGGCTCAGGCAGATCACCAGCCAGAACCGCCTGTTCGTGCATCGGCAGACGGCCGCCAAGCTCGGCCTTGCCGACGACGACTGGGTGTGGATCGAGAGCATCAACGGCCGTGTGAAGGGGCAGATCAAGCTGATCGACGSCGTGAATCCCGACACGGTCTGGACCTGGAACGCGATCGRCAAAAGGCGCGGCAGTTGGGGACYGAAGGATGATGCGGCGGAATCCAGTCGCGGCTTCCTGCTCAACCACATCATAGGCGACCGGACCGCGGCCGACGCCAACGGCAAACGCTACTCGAACTCCGATCCCGTCACCGGGCAGGCTGCGTGGTTCGACGTCCGCGTGCGCATCGTCAAATGYGCGCGGCAAGAGGCAGGCTTCACCGAGCCGCAGTTCGAACGTTTTGYCCAGCCGCCGAATTTCGAGCCCTCGCCGGATGCGCTTCATTTCGGCGCCGAATTCCGYATCAAGAGGGAAGCCGCCGAATGACCTGCCTTCCCGCCCGGACCGAGAAGAAACTCGGCTTGGTCATCGATCTCGATACCTGCGTCGGCTGCCAGGCCTGCGTCACCACCTGCAAGGAGTGGAACACCGGCGGCCATATGGCACCGCTGACCGACTTCGATCCCTATGGCGGGCATGCCGACGGCGTCTGGTTCAATCGGGTGCACGCATACGAGCACACGACCGAGATGGGCGGCCGCACGGTGAACTTCCCGCGCTCCTGCCTGCATTGCGARCAGCCTGCCTGCGTCACCGTCTGCCCGACCGGAGCTTCCTACAAACGCGCTTCCGACGGCATCGTGCTGGTCGACGAGGATAAATGCATCGGCTGCAAGCTGTGCAGCTGGGCCTGCCCCTATGGCGCGCGCGAGTTCGACACCGATGTCGGCGTGATGAAGAAATGCACGCTCTGTGTCGACCGCATCTACAACGACAATCTGGCAGCGGAGGACCGTGTGCCTGCCTGCGTCGCCGCCTGCCCGACCAGCGCCCGGCATTTCGGCGATCTCGGCGATCCGGACTCGCCGATCTCACAATTGGTGGCGGAGCGCGGCGGCGTCGCGCTGATGCCGGAGCTCGGCTATAAGCCGACCAACAAATACCTGCCGCCGCGTGCCGGCAGCGGGCGGGCCGCGAAGGTGGACGCGCCGGCGCTGGAGCCGATCCGGGCCGAGGGCGGCTTGCTTGGCTGGATCGACCGCATGCTGTCGAACTAGCTCCATGCATCCCGCCTTTTCCGTTCTCTTCTTCACCACAGCCACCGGCGCCGGCTACGGCCTTCTGGCGCTGCTCGGCGTGCTTGGCGGGCTGGGATATATCCGCGCCGATTTCTGGCTTGGCCTCGTCGGCATGACATTGGCGCTCGGCCTGATCGCCGCCGGCCTGTTGTCCTCGACCGGCCATCTCGGCCGGCCCGAGCGGGCCTGGCGCGCCTTCTCGCAATGGCGCAGTTCCTGGCTGTCGCGCGAAGGGGTGGCGTCGGTCGCGACCTTCATTCCGGCCGGGCTGTTTGGCATCGGCTGGGTGCTTCTCGGCAAGAGCGGCGGCTGGGTCGCTGTCGCCGGCCTGCTGGCGGCGGCCGGCGCGGTCACGACAGTCAGCACGACAGGCATGATCTATGCCTCGCTGAAGCCGATCGCCCAATGGCACAGCCGCTATACTTTGCCGGCTTATCTTATCTTCGCAGGCATGACAGGCAGCGTGCTGCTCAACGCCCTGCTGCAGGGTTTCGCCGCAGGTTCGACGGCGGTGCTGACCGGCGCGCTRCTTGCCACGCTTGCCGGCTGGGCCTGGAAGYTCGCGACCTGGCGCTACAATGACCGGCTGAAGCTCACGACCACGGCCAACACGGCRACCGGGCTGGCCGACGGCATCGTGCGCTCGATCGAATGGCCGCACACGGAAGAAAACTACCTGCTCAAGGAAATGGGTTTTCGGATCGCACGCAAGCACAGCGCGAAGCTGCGGCGAATCACGCAGGTGGTGGCCTTCTTTGTGCCGGCTGTCCTRCTGGCGATCGCCTTTGCCTCACCGTGGCCTTTCAAGGCCATTGCGTCGGCGCTCGCAGCGATCTCCCAACTCGCCGGTATGCTGGTCGAGCGCTGGCTGTTCTTCGCCGAGGCCAAGCACACGGTCACGCTCTATTACGGTCGATAAGGTAGTCTCAGCCCGGACGCAGCATCGAGCCGGAAATGGCGAAGATGCGCTCGGCGCCGAGCATATAGGCCATCAGCGTTTCCAGGCGGAACAGGCCGGCATAGGCGCGGTCGAGCACATTGAGCGAGCCGGTATACGCCCCGAAGGCCGKCATGATCATGCGGCCGCCATCGCCGGCGAAGCAGCGCCGCCTGACCGAGCGGCCGCGCTGCACGATGCGCGCGCAAGGGTGGAGATGGCCGGCGATCTCGCCTTCGACCCGCAGCTTCGAGGGCTCGTGACGAAAGAGCAGCGAGCCGATGGCGAGTTCCTTCACCGTCTCGCCCGGCAGGTCGGCGGGCGCCTCGGGATCGTGGTTGCCGGCGACCCAGAACCAGTCGCGGCCGGCCATCATCGCCTCCAGCCGTTCGCGGAAGCTCACATGCATGCGCCCGGCGCCTCCGCCGTCGTGGAAGGAGTCACCAAGGCTGACGACGATCTGCGGCTGATAGTCGGCGATCACAGCCTGCAGCCGCAGCAAGGTGGCGCCTGTGTCATAGGGCGGGATCAGCGCGCCGCGCCTGGCGAAGGACGAGCCTTTTTCCAGATGCAGGTCGGAGACCGCCAGCAGCCGCAGATCGGGGAAGTAGAGCACGCCGCGCCGGTCGCAGACCGCGCGCTCGCCGGCGATGCCGATAAGGTCGGCCTCGGCGATCAGCGTTGCGCGCGACAGCGAAAAATTCATCCCCTCTCCGTTCTCGGTACCGCTATCCGCGACCCATCGCCTCTTCGACCAAGTCGGCGGCTTCCATCAGCAGCGTATCGTTGGCGCCGCCATTGACCGATTCCTTGCCGATCTCCAGCATCACCGGCACCGCCAGCGGCGAGATCTGGTCGAGATGCTTATGCATGATTCGACCGCGCACGCGCGAGAGCATCTCGCCAAGTCTGCTGACATCGAGCAGTCCGGCCGAGGCATCCGTGCGTGTAGCCTGCAGCAGGATGTGGTCCGGTTCATGGCTGCGGAGCACGTCGTAGATCAGGTCGGCCGAGACCGTCACCTGACGGCCGCTCTTTTCCTGGCCGGGGTAGCGCTTCTCGATCAACCCGGCGATGACCGCGCAGGTGCGGAACGTGCGCTTCAACATCCAGCTGTCGTTCAGCCAGGCTTCGAGATCGTCGCCCAGCATGTCCTCGTCGAAGAGCTGGCCGAGCGACGGCTTTCTCGCCTTGAACAAGGCCGCCATGTCGTCCAGCGCCCAGACGGCGAGCGAATAATCGGTGGCGACGAAGCCGAGCGGCCTGGCATGGGCGCGCTCCAGCCTGCGGGTCAGAAGCATGCCCAGCGTCTGGTGCGCCAGCCGGCCTTCGAAGGGATAGGCGACCATGTAATGCCGGTTGCCGCGCGGAAAGGTCTCGACCAGMAGGTCGCCGCGGTTCGGCAGGACCGACTTCTCCTTCTGCAGGCGCAGCCAGTCAGCCACCTGTTCGGGCAAAGCCTGCCAGCGGYCGCTGTCGGCCAGCATGCCGCGCACCTGCTCGGCGAGGTAGGTGGACAGAGGGAATTTGCCGCCGGCATAGGACGGCACGATGATGTTGGCGCCGGCGCCGTTGGAGACAACGCATTCGTTCTCACGGATGCCTTCGAAGCGCAGCACCTTGCCGGCGAACAGGAAGTTGTCGCCCGGCCGCAGCGTTTCGGCGAAATACTCCTCGATCTTTCCGAGCACCGGCCCGCCGCGGCCGGCCATGCCCCGCCCCTGCCGGACGTAGCGGACGTTGAGCTCCGGCATCTCGACGATGGTGCCGACGTTCAGCCGGTATTGCTGCGCGACGCTCGGATGCGAGATACGCCACCGTCCCTCCTTGGTCTGGCGGATGCGGGCATAGCGCTCGTAGTTCTTCAGCGCGTAGCCGCCGGTGGCGACGAAGTCGATGACGCGGTCGAAAGTCTCGCGCTCAAGGGCTGCATAGGGAGCAGCACTGCGCACCTCTTCGAACAGGAGGTCGGAGTCGAACGGGCCGCCGCAGGCAACGCCCAGCACATGCTGCGACAGCACGTCGAGTGCGCCCTTGACCAAGGGAGGCGTGTCCTGCGCGCCCAGATAATTGGCGTCGAGCGCCGCGCGGCATTCGAGCACTTCGAAGCGGTTTGCCGGGATCAGGATCGCCTTCGACGGCTCGTCCATGCGGTGGTTGGCGCGGCCGATGCGCTGCGCCAGGCGGCTGGCCCCCTTCGGCGCGCCGACATGCACGACCAGATCGACATCGCCCCAGTCGATGCCGAGGTCGAGCGTGGAAGTGGCGACGATGGCGCGCAGCGCATTGTCGGCCATCGCCTTCTCGACGCGGCGGCGCTGGCCGACATCGAGCGAGCCGTGGTGCAGCGCGATCGGAAGCGAGTCCTCGTTCGCCCGCCACAGCTCCTGGAACAGCATCTCGGCCTGGCTGCGCGTGTTGACGAAGAGAAGCGTGGTGCGGTGCTTTCTAATCGCCTCGTAGATCTCGGGGATCGCGTAGCGGGCCGAATGGCCGGACCACGGCACGCGCTCGCGCGAGTCGAGGATGGAGATTTCGGGCTTTGCGCCGCCGGCGACCGTGATCAGCCCGGCCATCTCTGGGTTCTTTGAATTTTTGGGCGGATTTTGCGCGACCAGCCAGCGCCTCAGTTCATCCGGCTCGGCCACGGTTGCTGACAGACCTATGGTCTGCAGCCCTGGGACAAAGGCGCGCAGCCGCGCCAGGCCGAGCGCCAAAAGATGCCCGCGCTTCGAAGTGACGAGCGAATGCAGTTCGTCGAGCACGACATAGCGCAGGTCCTCGAASAAGCGCTTCGCGTCATTCGAGGCGATCAGCAAAGCGAGCTGTTCGGGAGTGGTAAGGAGAATGTCGGGCGGCACCAGCTTCTGGCGCTGGCGCTTGTGTGAGGGCGTGTCGCCCGTGCGCGTCTCGATGGTGAGGGGCAGCCCGATTTCCGCGACCGGCTTACCGAGATTGCGCTCGATGTCGACGGCGAGCGCCTTGAGCGGCGAGATGTAGAGCGTGTGGATGCCGCGATGCGCCTCGCCGGGCTTCCGGCGCGGCCGCTTGGCGAGTTCGGTGAGCGAGGGCAGGAAGCCGGCCAGCGTCTTGCCGGCGCCGGTCGGCGCGATCAGCAGCACCGATTGTCCGGCTTGYGCCTTCGCCAGCAGCTCAAGCTGATGGACGCGCGGCGACCATCCTTTTGCGGCGAACCATTTGACGAATGGCTCGGGCAGGAGAACGGCGGCATTCTGTTCGGCAAGGCGCGGCTGCTCTGTCACGCGCCAGAGGTAGCGCGAAGGCGAGCAATCGCCAAGAAAATTCGGAACAAAAGGGGATCAAGACAGCATTTCCTCGCCCCGTTTACGGGGAGAGGATGCCGGCAGGCAGGTGAGGGGCAGCGCCAACGGCAGGAGGTTGGCGCCGCCCCTCATCCGACCTTCGGGCACCTTCTCCCCGTAGAACGGGGAGAAGGAAAGATCACGGCCTCCTGAACCCGGTCGGGCCGCCGTAGAGGTAGCCGATGYGCTGGACAGCCTCCTTCAGCCCCTCGCGCGAGACCAGCATGGTGTGGCCATTGGCGTGGATCATGTCCTTCGCGTCGGTCATGATCGCGACATGGCCCTTCCAGAAGACGAGGTCGCCGCGCTGCAGTCCGGAAAAGTCCGAACCCGGCTCGAGCGGGGTGCCGATCGACGCCGCCTGCATGTCGGAATCGCRCAGCACGTTCTTGCCGGTCATCCGCATCGCCAATTGCACGAGGCCGGAACAATCGATGCCGAAGCCGGAGACGCCGCCCCATAGATAGGGCGTGCCGAGGAAGCTCTCCGCCACCGCGACATAGWCATCCGCGACTTCGGCGAGCGGCCGCAGATGGCGGGCGATCAGCGCCTGGCCCGATGGCAGCAGCGCATAATGGGTACCGCGCGTTTCGGCGGAGCCGGTTACCGCGACCGTCGAGCCCATCGACAACTGCCCGCTCACCGGAAAGCGCAGGTCCGGCCCAGGATAGAGGAAGGTGCGCGGCACGCAAACCATGTGGGTCGGCGCCTGCTYACGCGGGCCCAGAACATTGTCGGCGACATAGCCGACATAGCCGTCGCGCTCGGCCTGCACCCAGGCCCAGCCTTCCGCATCCTCGAAGACCAGCACGTCGTCGCCGAACAGCGCCTGCGTGTTGATGCCGGCATCGGGGCGCGGCGCCTTGCGCAGATCGGCAACGGAGGCCGTGATCCGCGCCGGGCGGCCGGCTACGAAGCGGTCGGCGGCGACCTCTCCTTTGAGCCTGGCATCGGCAAGGTCGGAACGAAAGGCGTGGAGGCGGGCATCCCTGGCAGTCAAGTCGGCAATCCAGTCAAATCGAGAATCTAATTCTTTGTTGGAGCATTACCTTATCCGAAAACCGGTTCCCACATTTCGGGATCATGCTCTAGATGGGCAGTTCCTGCGCCCTGGCGACGATAACATCGCCGAAGCGCTCGACAAAGAGCGCGCCTTCTACCGTGCGCCTGACCAGCACATTGCGCTTGTCGAGCTCGTCGCGGTGGCGCGAGACCAACTTCAGCGCGCCCATCGTGTCGAGCGCRCGGGTGATGACAGGCTTGGTGACGTTGAGCCTGGCGGCCAGCCCGCGCACCGTATGTGGCGGCGGGTCGAGGTAGATGGTGAGCAGGATCGCCGTCTGGCGCATGGTGAGATCAGGCGCGCCTTCGCGCACCTGCGACAGCAATACCTGCTGCCACAGTCGCAAGGCCTGGCTCGGGCGCATCGCGATCGACATGCCGCAAGCATGAACGCAAATTGTTTCGCTTCCGTTTCAGTCCAGAGCGTTTTGCCGGCTTTTCGCCGAGTATTTATTTCTACGCAGTTCCGGACGGAAAACCGCTGCGCACTTTTCCTGGAATTGCTTAGCCGAAGCGCTGCGAGATGACCTGCTCCAGCGCCCGAATGCCCTGCGCCTCGCCGCCGGTAAGTCCGTGCGGGCGGTCGCTCGGGTTCCAGGCGAAGATGTCGAGATGCGCCCAGCTGGGCGTCTTTTCGACGAAGCGCTTGAGGAAGAGAGCCGCGGTGATCGATCCGGCAAAGCCGTCCGTCGTGACATTGTTGATGTCGGCGATCTTGGAGGAGAGCTTTGCATCATAGGGACGCCACAAGGGCATGCGCCACAGCGGATCCTCGACGGCGAGCGAAGCCGCCGCGAGGTCGGCCGCGAGAGCCTCGTCGCCGGTATAGAAGGGCGGCAGGTCGGGCCCAAGCGCCACGCGGGCGGCGCCGGTCAGCGTCGCCATGTCGATCAGCAAGGCCGGCTTCTCCTCGTCGGCAAGCGCCAGCGCGTCGGCCAGGACCAGCCTGCCTTCCGCATCGGTGTTGCCGATCTCGACGGTGATGCCCTTGCGGCTCCGCAGCACGTCGCCCGGCCGGAAGGCGTTGCCGGAGATCGAATTTTCCACCGCCGGGATCAGCACCCGCAGCCGAACCTTCAATCTCGCCGCCATGATCATGGAGGCGAGACCGAGCACATTGGCGCCGCCACCCATGTCCTTCTTCATCAAGAGCATGCCCGACGAGGGCTTGATGTCGAGTCCGCCGGTGTCGAAGCAGACGCCCTTGCCGACCAGCGTCACCTTCGGCGCGTCGCTCGGCCCCCATGTCATGTCGATCAGGCGCGGCGCGCCGGTCGAGGCGCGGCCGACGGCATGGATCATCGGGAAATTCCGTTCCAGGAGGTCGTCGCCCGTGATGACGGACACGTCGGCGCCATGAGTGGCGGCCAATGTCCGCACGGCCTCCTCCAGGTCACCCGGCCCCATGTCGCTGGTCGGCGTGTTGACGAGATCGCGCGCCAGAAAAACGCCCTCGGCGATGCGGCGGACATGTGCGCCATCAACCCCCGGCGGCAGCGCGAAGCGCAATGCCTTGCCGGGCTTCTTGCCGTAGCGGGTAAAGACGTAGCCGCCGAGGATGAGCGACAGCGCCGCAAGATCAGGCGCGGGCAAATCCTGGGCAAAGTACCAGTCGCCTTCGGGCAGCATCCGTGCCAGCGCGCCGACGGCAAGCTGGCTCTCGCCGTCCCCGGTGCCGAACAATGCGCCGGCGATAGCGCCGCCTTCGCCCGGCAGGATCAGCGTGCGGCCCGCCTCGCCGGAAAAGCCGTTCGCTCTTGCCCAGGCGACGGCGGAAGGCGGAAGACCCGTGCCGTCGAGGCCATCCTTTCCCACCAGATAAACTGGCAAGGCGGCTTCCGGCTTCTGGTCAACGAGTTCGACGGGCATTCGATGATCTCCGGGCGGGCACGGCGAGTCGGCTTCTTAACGGTCCGTTAGGGTTAACAGAATATTTCTGCGGGAGGGAAGACGGCCAGCCAACGGCCGCACAGGAATGGAGACCGGGGCCGATGCCGATCAAAGCGCCGAACGTCAAAAGCAAGCGTCTGGTCACAACGGCATTGATGGTGGCGCTGGCTGCCGGCGTGACGGGCTGCGGCAGCACCAGCAAGTTCACGACAGGCTCCATTTCCCGCGCCGACAACAGGCCGCTGGAAACCATGTCGGTTAGCGAATTGCACAGCGCCACGACCAGGCTTGGGGAATCCTATGCCAGGAATCCGAACGACAAGCGCATCGCCATGAATTTTGCAGCGGCGCTGCAGATGGACGGCRACCCCGACCAGTCGCTGGCCGTGATGCGCAAGCTCGCGATCGCCTATCCCAAGGACCGTGACGTGCTCGCCGCCTATGGCAAGGCGCTCGCCGCCAACGGCCAGTTCGAACCTGCGCTCGACGCGGTGCGCCGCGCGCAGACGCCCGAATATCCGGACTGGAGGCTGGTCTCGGCGGAAGCCGCCATTCTCGACCAGATGGGCCAGCGCGACGAAGCGCGGCAAGATTACCGCAAAGCGCTCGATCTCAAGCCGAACGAACCTTCGATCCTCTCCAATCTCGGCATGTCCTATGTGCTGGAGGGGGATCTGCGCACCGCAGAAACCTATATGCGCTCGGCCGCGCAGCAGCCGAACGCCGACAGCCGCGTGCGGCAGAACCTGGCGCTGGTCGTCGGCCTGCAGGGCCGTTTCGACGAAGCCGAGAAGATTGCCGCTCAGGAGCTTTCGCAGGAACAGGCGCAGGCCAACATCGCCTATCTGCGCCAGATGCTTGCCCAGCAGAACGCCTGGAGCCAGCTCAAGGATCAGGATAAGGGCAAGGCGAAGGTCGCGACGAACTGATCGCACGCGACGCTGCATCCACTGATCGAACATAAGGGCCGCGCAGCATCCGCCGCGCGGCCTTTATGATTCAAAGGGGCTTATTCGCTGGAGCTGTGCTGGTCGCCGAAGATGCCGCGCTGGCTGACCTGGATGCCGGCCGGCCCCAGAATGATGGCGAACAGAACCGGAAGGAAGAACAGGATCATCGGCACGGTGAGCTTCGGCGGCAGCGCGGCGGCCTTCTTCTCGGCGGCGTTCATGCGCATGTCGCGGCTTTCCGAGGCCAGCACGCGCAGCGCATGCGCGACCGGCGTGCCGTAGCGCTCGGCCTGAACCAGGGCCTGAGATACCGCCTTCACCGCTTCCAGGCCCGTACGGCTTGCCAGGTTCTCATAGGCCACCTTGCGGTCCTGCAGGTAGGAGAGCTCGRCATTGGTCAGCACGAATTCCTCAGCGAGYGCGACCGATTGCGTGCCGATCTCGTCGGCCACCCTGCGAAGCGCCGCTTCCACCGACATGCCGGATTCGACGCAGATCAGCATCAGGTCGAGCGCGTCCGGCCATGCCAGCTGGATCGACTGTTTGCGCTTGGTCGCACGGTTGTTGACATAAAGGATCGGCGCATAGAAGCCGCCATACGCGACGACAACGCAGACAAACAGCTTGATGAAAGCCGGCTGCTGCGGCAGGCCGCCGAGAACGAAAACGTAGATGGCAGCGAGCGCAAATCCCACGAAAGGCAGGACGAGGCGAAAGAACAGGAAGCGGGTCAGCGGATTCTGCCCGCGAAAGCCCGCGACCTTGAGCTTTTGCAGCGTGCCTTCGTCGGCAAGCGCGCGCCTCAGATCAAGCCGGTCGACGATGTTGCGCATGCCGATCGACTGCTCCTCGCGCAGGCCCCTGCTGCGACGGTCGGACTCGTTGGCAAGACGCGCACGCTGCTTGGCACGCAATTCGTCACGTTCAAGCGCGACCGTTTTCATGCGCGCCTTGAGCTGATTGCCGCCGAGCGCCGGCATGAGCGTGAAGATGGTCGCAAAAACCGCGATACCAACCAGAAGCGCGATCAGGAAGGAAGGGTCGGTGAGCGTCTTGACGACCTGGTCTGTCATTGGATCCGGGTCCCTACACTTCGAAATTCATCATCTTGCGCATCACAACAATGCCGATGGACATCCAGACACCGGAGCAGCCGAGGATCAGGTTGCCGACGCTCGTGGTGAAGAGCGGCATGATGTAGTTCGGGCTAGTAAGATAGACGAGGAAGGCGWCGACGAATGGCAAGGCGCCAATGATGACGGCGGATGCCTTCGCTTCCATCGACAGCRCCTGCACCTTGGCCTTCATCTTCTTGCGGTCGCGCAGCACGCGCGAAAGGTTGCCAAGCGCCTCGGAGAGATTGCCGCCGGCCTGCGACTGGATCTGGATGACGATGCCGAAGAAGCCCGCCTCGGAGCACGGCATGGTCTCGGACATGCGGAGCGTGGCGTCGGGGATCGACATGCCCATCTGCTGGGAATCGACGATGCGGCGGAACTCGGACCGGACGGGCTCGGGCGATTCGTTGGCGATCAGGCGGATCGCATCGTTCAACGGCAGGCCGGACTTGACCGCGCGCACGATGATGTCGAGGGCATTGGGGAATTCCTCGAGGAAGGCTTTCACCCGGCGCGTACGTTGAAACGACACGAACCAGCGTGGCAGGCCGAGGGCYCCGGCCAGGAGCGCGCCGGGCAGGACCATCAGGGGTGCGCCGGCGAGATATGCGAGGATCGTAATCACGACGCCGCAGACCACCGAATAGATGTAGAAGCGCTCGATCGAAACCGTCATGCCGGCCTGGCGAATTTGTACGTTGAGCGGCGGCTTCTTGACGTTGCGGTCGTTGGTTTTCTGCTTTTCGTCGAGCTGCTTGAGCGAATCCTGGAGGGATTTGCGCCGCCTGATCGCTTCCGCGGCCCTGTCGCGGGAAGCCTTCACCAGCGACCGGTYGGTCTCGGCCGTCTTGATGGTCTCGAGCCGCTTTCCGGCCTGTCTTTCGTTGTCGATGCGCCTGAACAGGAAAGCATAGGCCATCGCGCCGGCGCTGAGGCCGGCAAGCACGACGAAAGCCAGAACCGTGGTGTCAATTCCGAACATCGAGCGGGGCCCCTACACCTCCAGATGCACTAGAGCGGTTCAGCTTTTTATGGAATCGCTGACCCGCTCTAAGTATTTGTTTCTACGCAATTCCGGACGGAAAACCGCTACGCACTTTTCCTGGAATTGCTCTAGTCAGCGCGTTTCTCCATGGCCTCGAGCGCGTTGRCGAGACGCTGCTCCTCGCCGTAGTAGCGGGCACGATCCCAAAAATGCGGCCGGCCGATTCCGGTGGAGACGTGCTCTCCGATCAGACGGCCGTTCGCGTCTTCGCCCTTGATGTTGTAGAGGACGATATCCTGGGTGATGATGACGTCGCCTTCCATGCCGATCACCTCGGTAATGTGGGTGATGCGCCGCGAGCCGTCGCGCAGGCGAGCCGCCTGGATGATCACGTCGACCGAGCCGACGACGATCTCGCGCACTGTCTTCTGCGGCAGCGTGTAGCCGCCCATGGCGATCATCGATTCGATACGGTTCAGGCATTCGCGCGGACTGTTGGAGTGGATGGTGCCCATCGAACCGTCATGGCCGGTGTTCATCGCCTGCAGAAGATCGAACACTTCCGGCCCGCGCACCTCGCCGACGATGATCCGCTCCGGCCGCATGCGCAGGCAGTTCTTGACGAGGTCGCGCATGGTCACCTCGCCCTCGCCCTCAAGATTGGGCGGCCTGGTTTCGAGACGGACCACGTGCGGCTGCTGGAGCTGCAGCTCGGCCGAGTCCTCGCAGGTGATGACGCGTTCCTCGCGATCGATGTAGTTGGTCAGGCAGTTGAGCAGCGTCGTCTTGCCCGAGCCGGTACCGCCCGAGATGACGACATTGCAGCGGACGCGGCCGATGATCTTGAGGATCTCCGCGCCTTGCGGCGAGATGGCGCCGAACTTGACCAACTGGTCGAGCGTCAGCTTGTCCTTCTTGAACTTGCGGATGGTGAGCGCCGTGCCGTCGAGCGAGAGCGGCGGCGCGATCACGTTGACGCGCGAGCCGTCGGGCAGGCGCGCGTCGCAGATCGGGCTCGATTCATCGACGCGGCGGCCGACCTGGCTGACGATGCGCTGGCAGATGTTGAGCAGCTGCTGATTGTCGCGAAAGCGGACGCTGGTCTGTTCGACCTTGCCGTTGACCTCGATGTAGACGTTCTTGGAGCCGTTGACCATGATGTCGGCGATGTCGTCGCGCGCGAGCAGCGGCTCCAGCGGCCCATAGCCCAGAACGTCGTTGCAGATGTCCTCGAGCAGTTCCTCCTGCTCGGCGATCGACATCGCGAAGTTCTTGATCGCGATAATGTCGTTGACGATGTCGCGGATTTCCTCGCGCGCGCTCTCGGGATCGAGCTTGGCAAGCTGCGACAGGTCGATCGTGTCGATCAGCGCGGAAAACACCTGGCTCTTGGTGTCGTAATAGGTCTCGCTGCGCTCGCGCTGGACCTTCCTTGGCGGTTCGGGCGCCATCGGCGGCGCCTCGACCGCACGACGGGGCGGCGGCGCGGCGGGAATACCGGGCGTCGGCGCGGCCGGCCGCTCAGGCGCTACCGTCCCGGTGGGGCCGGGCGAAACCGGAGCGGGTGCTGGCGGACGGAATTCGGGAGTTGCCCGGTTGCCGTCGTCGATGCCTCTTCTACCAAACATAATCGACTATCCGATGCCGCTCGATAAGCGTCACTTCTTGCTGCGCGAAAGCTTGCCCAGGATGGAGCCCAGGCCCGCCTTCTTCTTTGCCTTGATTTCGCTGCGCCCGGTCAGCACATGCGCGATTTCGTTGATGGTGGCCACGACCGGGCTCTTGGCGTCCATCTCGCCGARCATGCGGCCGTTGTTGGCCGCATTGMCGAACAGCAGCGGTTCGAAATTGATCACCGCCATGGGCGTGATGCCGAGCGGTTCGGAAAAGTCCGAAGCCCCGATCTCCGGCCGTTTCGGCACCCCTGCCTGGTTGATGACAAGCTTCGGCGGCGGATCGTTGGGACGCAGGCGCTTCAGCATGTCCACCATATTCTTGGTGTTACGCAGGTTGGCGAGCTCCGGCGTGGCGGTGATGACGACCTCATCGGCCTTGATCAGCGTGCTCTTGGTCCATCCGCTCCAGACGTGAGGGACGTCGAGCACAAGCAGGGGCGCGCTGCGCTGCGCCGTTTCGATGACCTGCGAGAACGCGTCCGGATCGAAATCATAGACGCGCTCGAGCGTGGAGGGCGCGGCCAGCAGCGAGAGATGCTCGGCGCATTGCGCAAGCAGGCGGTCGAGATAGACCTCGTCGACGCGCTCGGGTGAAAACACGGCCTCGGCGATGCCTTGCGCCGGGTCCTGGTCGAAGTTGATATTGGCCGTGCCGAAGGCGAGATCGAGGTCGGCGACGACCACTTCGGACTTGAACAATGACGACATCGCCCAGGCGACATTGTGCGCGATCGTCGAGGAGCCGACGCCGCCCTTGGCGCCTATGAAGGCGATGGAGCGACCAATCGGATCGGACTCGGGATCGACAAAGATCGACGAGACAACACTGACGATATCGGTCATCGAGACCGGCGCGATGACATATTCGGAGATGCCGGAGCGGATGAGCTCCCGGTAGAGGCCGACATCGTTGTAGTGGCCGATGACCACCACCTTCGAGGACGGATCGCAATATTCCGCGAGCTGCGTGAGCTGCTCGAGCAGCTGTTTCGGCTCGCTGCGCGATTCAAGCAGGATCAGATTGGGCGTCGGCGCCGACTGGTAGAATTCGATCGCTGTGGCGATGCCGCCCATATGGACCTTGAGATGAGCCTTGGCCATGCGGCGATCCTCGCCGRCGCGCTCGATGGGGTTGGCGACGCCCTCGGTCTCGCAGAAGGCCTGGATCGATATGCGCGGCACCGGGCGCACCGCCTGCATGGCAGCGATGTCCTGCTGCGAGAGATCGCCTGGATCCCCGGACGTGTCGTAGGCAAGATTGCTMATCGTCGTCTCTTTCCTTGCACGCCTCAGTAAGTCACTTCGGAATTGCCGAGGAATTCGTTCGAAATGCCTCTCGCGCGATAAAGGTCRATCACCGCGCCGCGATTTTCGGCGTCGATATCGGCCTGCTTGCGCGGCCCCAGCAGATCGTTGGGATTGGCCATCTGCGCTGCGAGGTTGTTCTGATAGGAGCAGCCGAAATCCGCGTAATGCCTGTTTTCCGAGGTCTGCAGCAGATCCTCCGGCCAGCGCCCGCATCTGTCGCTCTGGGCTCTCACGGCGACAAAGGCGACTCGGACCGGGGCCGAGGCTTCCGGCACCGCCGACTGATAGGAGGTCATCACGATCCGATCGCGCCTGACGCCGGCGGCAACGGCCAGCCGGGCGAAATCGCGCCCCGCCACCAGCGCCGCCACTTCGTTGGCGGCGCCTCTCGGGATCGCGATGGTAAGCGATGGGGCGGCACTCTTGTCGTAACCGTCGAGGAAGCCGAGCAGCGTGTCGCGCTGGGCACCGGTCATGCCGCGATCGCCCGCGCCGACCGGAAGGTCGATCTTCTGGTTCTTCTCGGCAATGACGATCGGATGATTAGTGCGGTAATCGTCCGGAATCGCTCCCACCGTTATGCTATCGCGATGGAAGTTGGCGCAGCCGGTGAGTGACGCCGCAAGGGCGACCGCCAGGATCGGGGCGGAACGGCGGATGCGTCCACGGCCCGATCCCGTCGCTGCGATCGTCATGACCTTCAATGCTGACTTGGACATGTCCGCTTTCCCGCTCACTTGTAAATGAAGCCGACGACGCCGTGGTAACGGCCGGGCGGCCTGTCTGTCTGCATGGTGCCGTAGACGCGGTTGACACGGCCGAGGAACATGCCGGCGCCGTCGCTCGGCGGATTGAAATTGTCATCGGGCTTGGAAAGCTCGTTACGCGCCACCGGCCGCGCCAGATAGGGCGTGATGATGACGACGAGCTCGCTTTCGTTGYGCACGAAGTCGCGGCTGCGGAACAGCGCGCCGAGCACGGGAATCTTGGTCAGTCCGGGCAGTCCGTTGACGRCCTGCCTGACGTCGTCGCGCACGAGGCCTGCGATCATCATCGAACCGCCGGAAGGCAGTTCCACCGTCGTATCGGCCAGGCGCTTGCGCAGCGACAAAGCGTTCATGCCGGGGCTCCTCCCGCCATCGGAAAGCGACACCGATCCCTCGGTTGTCGGCTCGGAGACGGCGGTCCGGACCTTCAGGCTGATGCGGCCGGGTGACAGCACCACCGGCTGGAACTCCAATCCGATGCCGTATTCGATCTTCTCGATTGAATAGGTCTTCAGACCCGTCTGGTTATCGGTGGAGACGTTGGCGGAAACGCTGTTCACCATATTGTATTCGCCGCCGACCTTGAAGGTCGCCTTCTCGCCGGACACAGCGGTGAGCGTAGGCTCCGCCAGCGTCTTCATGACGCCGGCCGATTCCATGGCGTTGATGTAGGCCTGGATCGAGGACGTCTGGACATTGAAGCCCGAATTGGACAGTTGCTTGCCTAGGCCGGTGAAATTGTCACTGATCGCGCCCCAGGAAATGCCGTTGCTGCCGCCGGTGCCGATCATGTTGACGCCAAGCTGCTTCATCACCGAGCGGCTGACTTCAGCGACAGTCACCTTCAGCGTCACCTGATCGTCGCCGATGATCTGCAACAGATTGACGATCTTGGAGACCCGGCGCTCCTGGTCGGGATTGTTGATGTCGACGCCGCCATTGGCCGAGCCGCCGGCAGCGGTCTGCGAATATTGGCCGGTCGTGGCTTCACCGCCCGAGACGAAGATGGTCGCCAGGTCGACGGCGCGCTTGGCATCGAGCGGCGTGTCCACCGTGCCGGTAAGGATCACGTTGTCGTTCAGCAGTTCGACCTTGATCTGCGAGGTCGGAAGGAAGCGCTTGAGATAGTCCTCCAGGCCCGCAACGTCGCGTTCGACCGCCAGGTCGAGGCTGGCGATCTGTTCGCCGTTGGGGCCGAAGACGAAGATGTTGGTCTCGCCGACCGCCTTGCCGAACAGGTAGATGCGGCGCGCCGTGCGCGTAACCGCGTCGGCAACCGCGGGATTGGCGACGAGGATGTCGTATGCGTCGTTCGGGAGGTCGATGACCACCGATTTGTTGAGACCGAGCTTGACGCGCTGCGTGGCAACCGAGGCCGTGACGCCCGCAGCCCTGTTCGCGGCCTTGGCCTCGACGACGCCGGGTGCATTGGTGCCGAGCAGGAACAGGCCGATTGCCGCTGCCGCCATGACGGGCAGTTTACCGTTTAGCCTCATTTCCTTGCTCCCACTTCGGAAACTTCGCCCGACTTGATCAACCGGACCGTGCCGCGCCGCCCGTTGCCGTTCACCAGATAGTCGGCCTCGCCCAAGTTCTTCTCGTTGGTGTCGGTGATCGGACGCAGCGCCAGTGTCAGGCGATCCGCCATCTGTTGCGCAACCGTGATGATCTCCGCTTGCTGCGGCGTCAGCTCCAGCGTCGCGGTCTGGCCGACCCTGGTCTTCTTGCCCTCCTCGTCCTCCTGGATGGTCTGGTCGATAGCCAGGACGCGGATGTTCTTGAGGATGGTCTCGGTACTGAAGCCGCTGCCGCCATTGCCGGTGTCCGAACGCCGGGTCATGATGACGTCGACAAAATCATTGGGCAGGATGAAGCCACCGGCCGACGTATCGGCCGATATCGCTGTCGCGACGGCGCGCATGCCGGACGGCAAGATCGACGACATGAAGCTCTGCCCTTCGCCGACCAGCTTGGAGCGCCRCAGCGGCTCGCCGGTATACATGGCCACGCGGRCAACCGAGCCCTTCAGCTTTTCGACCGCATCGGGCTCGGCGGCGCGGGTGATGAAATTGGCGTTGACGCCGCTGGACGGCCACTGCTCCCAGCTGATGTTGTTGCCGAGCTGGCTGCCCATTGCGACATCGCCTGAAAGCACCAGCACATCCTGGAGCGCAATCGCCGGCTGCTTGGGCGCGTCGGCAATGACCTGAGGCGGCGGCGCGACGACCATGTTCTTTGCGACATAACCTGCGCCACCCGCCGCGGCCACCGCCACGCTCAGAATGATCAATCGGGATGCTGGCATTCGTCCGAACCCTTCGCCTCAAGGCAAAACCACCTCGCCAGGCCGGACTTTGCAGTTGCAATCGTCAAAACAAGGTTAATGCAATGCTTACGATCGTGATTAATTTAAGGTTTACTCAAATTCGACGGAACCGCTTGCCGTTAACGAATAAGGCGGCAAGGCCGCCTTGAGGGAATCCGATTTCGTCGAAGAAACGAGCCAACGCATGTCACCAAAAAGTGCGCAGCGGTCTTTGGGAAAACGACATGCACACATGCAGAACTTAAACGCGTCGCCTTGAATTCGTTTCCGCACGACGCGCTTTAGGCGGTGAGCCTGTCCAGCGCCCAGACCATCAGCGGAGAATCCGGAAAGGTGATGAGCCCTCCGAGCCCAAGCGCGACGCCATAAGGAATGCCTACCTGCTCGTCGGCGAAATGGCGCAGGAAACGGTTGTGGCCGGTATAGGCCGCAAGCGGGGACTTGCGGTAGGCCAGAATGGCAATCGTCAGCAGCCCGCCGATCAATGTCGAGGTGACCAGGTAACCGACGAGGTTGATGTTGAGCCCCATCCATACGGCGGTTGCCGCCAGAAGCTTGGCATCGCCGCCGCCCATGCCGCCGAGCGCGAACAAGCCGAAAGTCACCGCCAGCACCAAGGCGCCGGCCGCGAAATGCCAGCCATAGGTTGCCCAGTCCATTCCGGTCAATGGAGCCACCAGAGCGAACGCCRCCAGGAGCAGCACCGGCACGCGGTTGRCAATCGTCATCGACAAAGTGTCCGAGATCGCCGCGAACAGCATGCAGAAAGGAAAGACGACGAAGATGACAGCTTCAAGCATGGATGCGCTATCCGTGGCAGATTTCCGGCGGCATCCTGAGCGGGCTGTATTAAGGATTGGTGAGGCCCGACACTCAAAAACCGCCGAACGCTGATAAATAAAGAGGGCCGCCATCGGCGGCCCTTCTTTTCCTCTAACAAGAGGATACCTTCGGATATTACTTGTTGGTGCCGTTGACCACAGAGGCAATACTCGAGAATTTGGCGTTCAGGGCGTTGCCCAGCGAGCTGGCGCCGACCATGATGGCGAGTGMGATGAGAGCGGCGATCAGACCGTATTYGATGGCAGTCGCGCCGGATTCGTCCTTCACAAAGCGTGCGATGAGATTAGACATTCGAGAGCTCCTACTCCACGTGTTACAGCACTTCCGTCAACTTCTCTTCGCGGTTGATCGGATGCTGCAAATCTAGGGAGAAGCTCTTTCAATCGGCTTAATAAATACCCTTACCGATTCCTTTCCGGACACGAACCCATTGCGTGGTTAACCGTGGCCTAAACATCGAAAAAGGTAACAGCGGATTGGGAAAGGGGCAGATATCSGCCGTATTCGCAATATTGCTAAAACAGCTCATATTGCCGGTGCAGATCCCCGGGACGGACCAATCCTCATGACAACCACCCGACGTTTAACCGTTGGTTCACCAATCTCGTTCATGTTCCGTTGAACAGTCTGCCGCCCCGGAGCGCATCAATGACCTCGTCGAGATCGCTATTTCCAGTTGCCGCGCTGCTGGCAGTTGCCGCTTTGGTCGTGCCCGCCAGGGCCGGCGCAGGCATCGAGGTCACCATGAACCAGGCAAAGATCGTGAAGTTGTCGCGCGCGGCAGATACGATCGTAGTCGGCAATCCGGCAATCGCCGACGCCTCTGTGCAGGACGCCTCGACGGTTGTTCTCACCGGCAAGGGCTTCGGCGTCACCAATCTGGTCGTGCTCGACTCGGACGGCAGCCCGATCATCGACGAACAGGTGACGGTCGTCCGGCAGGCCGCGTCATCGGTGCGCATCTACAGGCGCTCGGAAGTCCAGACCATGTCCTGCACGCCCTATTGCGAAAGCTCTTACAAGAGCGAAGCCGAGAAAGCTTCCGAAACCGAAATGAACGCCGCCCGCTGAGGCTGACGCCGACAGGCAATCGCGACGTTAATGGCGGGTTAAAGACCGCCCGGCGAATTTAACGCTCATCCAAACCGGRCCTCAATCGGTTTTCACTATGTTGCCGCCGACACTGCAAGGGATGGGCGGGAACGGGACATGAGCGGGGATCCGGCACCCGGGAAAAGCAAGGACAGCGGGGGGCGGGCAAAGCCCCGCCTCGGCTTCTTCAGCGACAAGCGCGGCAGCACCGCGATGGAATTCGCGCTGCTGGCCATTCCATTCGCCCTGCTCGTCTTCGCCATCCTCGAGAGCTGCATCTCATTTGCCGGCCAAGAGGTGATGGCCAACATCACCGATGACGTCGCGCGGCAGTTGCGCACCGGACAGTTGCGCAAGGCAAATGTCACCGAAGCCTCGATCAAGCAGCTGATCTGCAGCAGGCTGGAGATCATGGTCGCCAAGACTTGCCCTGGACTGCTGGTGGACCTTCGGGAATATCCCACCTTCGCGGACGCGGCCGCGGCTGGCTTCAAGATCGTGAATGGCGACATCRTGCTGACGCAAGGCACGAATTCGATGAGTTTCACGGTTTCTCCCGGGCTGGCGGAATCCAAGAACATGCTCAGGGTCTTCTACAAGTGGCCGGTCATGACGGATTTCCTGGCCAAACAGATGGCCAATCTGAAGGACGGCAAGACGCTGCACTTCGCGTCCGTGACCTGGCAGAACGAACCATTCGACAACTAAAGCGGGAAGCAGTTCAGTGAAGGTCGGCGCCCCGCTCTATTTGTTTGTCTCGGCCGCATTTCCGCGACGCCAAGTGATTCCGCTTGGCTGYGAAATGCTCTTGGGACTACTCGCCGGCTGAGGCTGCGGCGGCGTGGAGGTAAGATATGTATCGTGCGGGGGCACACCGGGGAATTTCGACCATCGCGGCCAGGGCGGCGCGGTTTTGCCGCGATCGCCGTGGCGTCGCTGCGATCGAGTTCGCGTTCATCGTGCCGGTGCTGCTCATCATGTATTTCATCACGATGGAAGCCTCGCAGGCGATCGAGACCAGCAAGAAGGTCAGCCGCATYGGCAGCATGGTGGCGGATCTCGTCACRCAGCAGACGTCGGTCACGAAAGCGGATCTCGATGCGATCATGAAGATCGGCACCTCGACGCTGCAGCCCTACAACCGTTCGTCGCCGACGATCATCATCACCGGGATACAGATCACCGACGAGGCGGCGCCGAGGGTGCTGGTGGCGTGGTCACGCAAGCTTGTGGGCAGCACCAATAGCGCCGACGCGGCGAAGGGCAGCATCACCACGGTTCCTGCGACGCTGAATATCCGCAACACCTTCCTTGTCCGGGTGGAAAGCGATCTTGCCTACAAGCCAATCATCACCTGGTCGGCCGACAATTCAAAGGCGCTTGGCCTGACCTCGGCCTTCAACAGCATTTCGATGGGCGAAACCTATTATTTGAGGCCCCGCCGTGGTCCGGTGGTCCCCTGCAGCGACTGCTGAGTGCTATTCCTGGCCGCCTGCTTCCCGCCGCACGATGGCCAAGGCCGTTGCGTAGTCCTTCGAGACGGCGAGTTCGAAGCCGCCGGAATGCGCCGATTCCAGAAGATCGTAGACGTCCGGCGTCAGCGACTTGAGGTTGGTCAGGAAAACGGTCAGCCGGCGCTTCGCTTCGGCATCGAGATCGCTGCGCACCGCATGCGGGCCATATCGCAGCAGGCCCGAGGTCCACAGCACCCGAAGCGATGCCTTCGGGATGCCGGCGGYCTCGAGCCGCGCAATCGTGCCGCCCGTGTCGGTGGGTCGGCCGTCGGCGCCGACAGGTTCCCAGCCGAACAGCCCGTCGGCCTTGCCGTCGTTGAGCATCGTCTCGGCGGCGGTGGCCGAGGGGACGCGCGCCAGGAATGTTGAGTCTTCGGCAATCTTCACGCCTTCGCCGGTGAGCACGGTCAGCGGCAGCAGCGAACCGCCGACATTGTCGGCGGGCGCGATCGCGATCCGATGCGAGACCATGGCAGCGAGATCCGGCACCTTGCCGTCGCGCGTCACCAGAATGGAGCGAATGCCGACGGCCCCATCGGCATCGACCGGGGCCACCAGCGGCTCGACGCAGCCGCAGCGTTCGGAGGCAGCGGCATAGGCGAGCGCCGAATAGACCGCATACTGGACGCAGCCGCTCGCCTGCGCCTCGATCAGCGCCGCATAGTCGCGKGCGACCACAAATTCCACCTTCATGCCGAGCGCGCTCGCATAGGCATCCGTCAGGCGGGCAAGGCCAGGAACAGTGTTACCACCTTCGGGCTCGGCGACGATGCCTATGCGAAACGTGCCGATGTCGTCGCGCCAGTCGGCACGCGCCGATGAAGCCGCGCAGAGCATGGCCAGAGYTGCCCCGCACGCCTTTGAAACCCGGCTTGTCGCGGATCCTTCGCCCATGCCCATCCTTGCCGCACTCCCGCCGGCGCTGCGCCTCGATCGCCGGACTAAGGCGCCAAGCCGTCGCGGCCTGGTTTCCGATTTGCCAACGCGCCCAGGGGACCTTATGTCTGGCTGCTCAGACTGGCAACGATGGCACCTATGGCGCGGGCTTTCCTGTTCGTTCTCGATTCCTTCGGCATCGGCGGAGCGGCCGATGCCGAACGCTACGGCGATGCCGGCGCCGACACGTTCGGGCATATCGCGCAAGCCTGCGCCGAGGGCCGCGCGGACCGTGAAGGCTTGCGCAGGGGACCGCTCGCTGTGCCCAACATGGCCTCGCTCGGGCTTGCCCGCGCGGCACAGACGGCGACCGGATCGATGTTCGACCTCGGCACACCGCTGCTTGCCTCGTCCTTCCACGGCGCTGCCCAGGAGGTCTCGAGCGGCAAGGACACGCCGTCCGGCCATTGGGAGATTGCCRGCCTGCCCGTGCGTTTCGACTGGGGCTATTTTCCTGATACCGTGCCGGCCTTCCCGGGCGAACTCACCGACGCGATCGTCCGCCAAGGCAACGTTCCGGGCATCCTCGGCGATTGCCATGCGCCCGGAACCGAGATCATCGAGCGCTTCGGCGAGGAACATATCCGCACCGGCAAGCCGATCTGCTACACCTCGGTCGATTCCGTGCTGCAGATCGCCGCGCATGAGACGCATTTCGGCCTGGACAGGTTGTACGAGCTCTGCCTGACGGTGCGCCGGCTGGTCGATCCRCTCAGGATCGGGCGGGTGATCGCACGGCCTTTCGTGGGCGAGACGCCGGCCACCTTCCAGCGCACCCACAACCGCCGCGACTATGCCGTGCCGCCGCCGGAGCCAACCCTGCTCGACCGGCTGACCGAGCGCGGCAGCAAGGTCATCGCCGTCGGCAAGATCGGCGACATCTTCGCCCATCGCGGCATTTCCGAGGTGCGCAAGGCGGGCGGCAACATGGCGATGTTCGACAAGGCGCTCGCCGCCATGGACGACGCCGGCGAAGGCGACCTGGTCTTTGCCAATTTCGTCGATTTCGACACCGAGTTCGGCCATCGGCGCGACTTTGCCGGCTATGCCGCAGCGCTCGAGGCATTCGACCGCCGGCTGCCGGAGGCGCTGTCGCGCATCAGGCCAGGCGACCTGCTCATCCTCACCGCCGACCACGGCAATGACCCGACCTGGCGCGGCACCGACCACACACGCGAACGCGTTCCGGTGATCGGCATCGGACCGGGGCTCAAGGGCGGCGACATCGGGCTCAGGCCGACCTTCGCCGATATCGGTGAATCCGTCGCGGACCATCTCGGCCTGGCGCCCGGCCGCCACGGGACCTCCTTCCTCGCAATGATTGGCGGCCATGCCCGAACTGCCTGAAGTCGAAACGGTCCGGCGCGGGCTGCAACCGATCCTGGAGGGGGYGCGGCTCGTCAAGGTTGAGGCACGCAGGCCTGACCTTCGCTTTCCCTTTCCCGAGCGTTTTTCGGAGCGACTTACCGGCAGGACCGTGACGGCGCTCGGCCGGCGCGCCAAATACCTGACGATGCATCTCGATGAAGGGCCGGTGCTGATCTGTCATCTCGGCATGTCAGGATCGTTCCGGATCGAAACCGCCGAGAGCAGCGAGATACCCTGCACATTCCATCATGAGCGCTCGAAGAGCGCCGCGCATGACCATGTCGTATTCGAAGTCGCTTCCCCGAAGGGCGCGCGCTCGCGCGTCAYCTTCAACGACCCGCGCCGTTTCGGCTTCATGCTGTTTGCCGAAGGGGCGCCGGACACGCATCCGATGCTGGCGGGGCTCGGCATCGAGCCGACCGGCAATGCGCTTGACGGCCCCCTGCTCGCCTCGCTGCTCAAGGACCGCAGGTCGCCGCTCAAGGCAGCCCTGCTCGATCAGCGGCTGATCGCCGGGCTCGGTAATATTTATGTGTCGGAGGCGCTTTGGCGCGCCGGCCTGTCGCCGCTGCGCGAAGCAGGCACGCTCGCGGGTTCCGGCAAGAAGGCAAAAGAGCAGTGCAAACGCCTCGCCGAGGCAATCCGCTCGGTCATCGCCGACGCGATCGCCGCCGGCGGATCCTCGCTGCGCGACTATGTCCAGACGGACGGGTCACTCGGCTATTTTCAGCATTCCTTCGCGGTTTACGACCGCGAGGGCGAGCCCTGCCCGAAACCAGGCTGCAGCGGCCATATCGAGCGTATCGTGCAAAGCGGCCGCTCGACCTTCTATTGCCGGACCTGTCAGCGGTGAGCTAGACCGGTCTCCTCAATCGAAGCGAGGAGAGAGACGCCATGACCTATGAAACCATTCTCGTCGAGACGCGTGGCAAGGTCGGGCTGATCACGCTGAACCGACCGAAAGCGCTCAACGCGCTGAACTCGCAGCTGCTGGCGGAGATCGTGGCTGCGGTGAAGGAATTCCGCGCCGACTCGAATATCGGCGCAATGGTTCTCACAGGCTCCGAAAAAGCCTTCGCGGCCGGCGCCGACATCAAGGAAATGCAGGCGATCTCGTTCGTGGACGCCTACACGCAGGACTTCTTCGTCGGCTGGGAAGAGTTTACCCGCGCCCGCAAGCCGATCATTGCGGCGGTCGCCGGCTACGCGCTCGGCGGCGGCTGCGAACTCGCCATGATGTGCGATTTCATCATCGCCGCCGACAACGCCAAGTTCGGCCAGCCCGAGATCACGCTCGGCGTCATGCCGGGCATGGGCGGGTCGCAGCGGCTGACCCGCTTCGTCGGCAAGTCGAAGGCGATGGACATGTGCCTGACGGGCCGGATGATGGATGCCGCCGAGGCCGAGCGCTGCGGGCTGGTGTCGCGGGTCGTGCCGGCCGGCGAACTGGTGGAGGAGGCGCTGAAGGCGGCGACGAAGATCGCCGAGTTTTCGCTGCCGTCGGTCATGATGACCAAGGAGGCCGTCAACCGCGCCTATGAGACAACGCTTGCCGAAGGATTGCGCTTCGAGCGACGCCTGTTCCACTCGCTGTTTGCGCTCGACGACCAGAAGGAAGGCATGGCCGCCTTTGTCGAGAAGCGGAAGCCGAACTTCACCAACCGTTGAAACGCTGCCAAAAAGACCGCGCAGCGGCGTTGACGCGCCGGAAAAGCTGAACTATAAGCCGCACCAACCGAGGCGGCCCTGTGGCTGCCCGTTTGTTTTTTTGCGCCCTGCGGCACCCCGCTGGCGCTCACCAGATCAGAAGAGAGGCATCATGGCCAACACGTCTTCGGCCAAAAAGGCAACGCGCAAGATCGCCCGCCGCACGGCGATCAACAAGAACCGCCGGTCGCGCGTCCGCACCTATGTCCGCAAGGTCGAAGAGGCGCTCGCCGCCGGCGACAAGGCCGCGGCGCTGGAAGCCTTCAAGGCTGCGGAGCCGGAATTGATGCGCGCCGCCACCAAGGGTGTCATCCATAAGAACACGGCGTCCCGCAAGGTTTCGCGCCTGGCCCAGCGGGTCAAGGTGCTGTCGGCCTGACCGATTTCCCGTTTAGAACTACTATGTTTGAACCCGGCCCGCAGGCCGGGTTTTTCGTTTGCCGGCAAGTACTTAAAAAGAACGCCCGCATAACGATTCCGGCTCGGATTTCAAAGTTGCGAATGTTTGCCGGCATATACATGATCGCTGATGTCAAGGCCGGCCGGATGCGGCCATCGCCATAATTTGGCTCTGTCACAAATTCCTTATATTTTTCAGATATTTACAGACGGTCATCCACAGCTTGTTCAACTCAGCGAGGAGCGGTGGGGGACAAGTAGCTGTCAAGCGAATTATTTCCAGAAAATTTCCGAAGGTGTGGCCTTTTTCACATCCGCCGGAGAAGGGTTTGAATCACAATGGCTTTATCAAAACACTCCCCGGCGGCACCTGCTTCGAACACGCCTTCGGTAACCAGATTCGTTAAAAATCGGTTAGACGTGGCCTTGCCCTATCCACAGCGATTTCGATAATGTCCATCCATCGAAGGGACGGGCACTCGCTCCCTGRCCAGCCTGAATCGGCCAGCAAAAATGGCGGAATTCATGACGTGGAGCAATTCCGCGTGCGGCTTGGTCTGTCTCTTCGATACGGGTAGGGGACTGGCGTAATTGTACATGGCAGGTTGACGTCAAGCCGGCGTTTCRCCGGATGGAGTTGTATTGCCCTGACGTGTCCACGCCGGCTMGCAAGAGCGGGCATTTGTCCCTTGCGCAACGTTGCGAAGACATCGCCGGCGGCGGCGATGGAGGCGCAGCAATAAAACGACGCCGGACTCAGGGTGCTGGAGGCGCACCCCCGGTGGAAAAAGGGTACGAGAAGACAAGGAAGCTTGAACATGCAGAGCGGCATCGAGCGGGAGATATCGGGCGAACTCCCTTTCCCTACAACTTTCGTCGGAGGGGACGACATGGCGGCATCCAGCGACGCTGAACAGAAGTTCGAGCGCGTCAAGGCCCAACTGAAGGCACGCCTGGGAGCCGAGGTCTATTCGAGCTGGTTTGGCCRCATGAAGGTTGCCGAAGCCTCGCGCGGCATTGTCCGTATCTCTGTGCCCACGGCCTTCCTGCGGTCGTGGATCAACGGCCACTATCTCGACCTTATCGCCGAACTGTGGAGGCATGAGGATCCGGACGTACTCAAGATCGAGATCGTCGTGCGGACCGCGACGCGGCAAGGCCGCAACAATGTCGAGCCGGAGGTCGCGCCGGCGCGCAAGATGACCAAGCAAACGCAGACCGTGCTGGCGGCCGGCACAGCGAGCGCTGGCCGGGTGGAGCGTGCACCGGCGCCCCGCCAGGGCGCCCCGGTGGAGACCGAGTTTCGCCATAATGTGCTGGGGTCGCCGCTCGACCCGCGCTACACCTTCGCTTCTTTCATCGAGGGGCCCTCGAACCGGGTGGCCTTCGCTGCGGCCAAGGCCGTGGCGGAATCGCAGTCGAGCGCGGTGCGCTTCAACCCGCTCTTCCTTCACGCGACCGTGGGACTGGGCAAGACGCATCTTTTGCAGGCGATCGCCGCAGAATCGCTGCGGCACAACCCAAAATCGCGCGTCGTCTATCTGACGGCGGAATATTTCATGTGGCGCTTCGCCACAGCGATCCGCGACAACAATGCGCTCACCCTCAAGGAGCAGTTGCGCGACATCGATCTTCTGATCATCGACGACATGCAGTTCCTGCAGGGCAAGTCGATCYAGCATGAGTTCTGCCATCTGATCAACATGCTGCTCGACAGCRCCAAGCAGGTCGTGGTCGCGGCCGACCGGCCGCCGTCGGAGCTGGAATCGCTGGAGCCGCGCGTGCGCTCGCGCCTCAATGGCGGCGTGGCGCTCGAAATGTCGGCGCCGGACTTCGCCATGCGCCTCGGCATGCTGAAGCTGCGCCTTGCCACCGCCAAGATCGACGATGGCTCGCTCGACATCTCAGACGACATCCTAGAGCATGTCGCCCGCACGGTGACGGGCAGCGGGCGCGAGCTCGAAGGCGCCTTCAACCAGCTTCTGTTCCGCCAGTCCTTCGAGCCGCAGATCACCATCGACCRCATCGATGAGATCCTCGGCCACATCTACCGCTCGGGCGAGCCGAAGCGGGTGCGCATCGAGGACATCCAGCGCATCGTGGCGCGCCACTACAACGTGTCGAAGACGGAGCTRCTCTCCAACCGGCGCACGCGCACCATCGTCAAGCCGCGGCAGGTGGCGATGTATCTGTCGAAGGTGATGACGCCGCGCTCGCTGCCGGAGATCGGACGGYGTTTCGGCGGCCGCGACCACACGACGGTTCTGCACGCCGTGCGCAAGATCGAAGACCTTTCCGGTGCCGACAACACGCTGGCGCAGGAGCTCGAACTGCTCAGAAGGCTGATCAACGAGCAGGCCTGAGCTCTTCGCCGGCTTTATCCCCAGAAAGCCCGCGCAACCGGCCGGAACCGGTGGCGCGGGCTTGCGTTTGCAGGCTTTTTACTGTCAGCTTACACAGATTCTGAGCTTTTCTCGGAGCTTTCGCGGGACGCCGGCCCAGGTGACCCGCTCATTCATTGAAGCGAGCCTGTTTCGTCATGCGTGTTATCCTGGAACGGTCCAATCTCCTGAAGTCCCTCAACCACGTCCATCGCGTGGTGGAGCGGCGCAACACCATACCGATCCTGTCGAATGTGYTGCTTAGCGCCGAGGGTGCCAGCCTCGAGATGAAAGCGACCGACCTCGACCTGGAAGTGACGGAAGCCACCCCCGCCAAGGTCGAGCGCGGYGGCGCGACGACGGTTCCGGCGCATCTGCTCTACGACATCGTTCGCAAACTCGCCGACGGCGCCGAGGTGATGCTGAAGACCGACGAGGACGGCAACGCTATGACGGTCACGTCCGGCCGTTCGAGCTTTCGCCTRCAGTGCCTGCCGCAGTCCGATTTCCCGGAGCTTTCGGCCGGCTCCTTCTCGCATATCTTCCGGCTCGACTCGACGGCGCTCAAGGGCCTGATCGAGAAAACGCAGTTCGCGATTTCGACCGAAGAGACGCGCTACTACCTCAACGGCATCTTCCTGCACACGCACGAGGCAGGCGGCAAACTGAAGCTGCGCTCGGTCGCGACCGACGGGCACCGCCTGGCGCGCGCCGAGATCGACGCGCCAGCAGGCTCGGAAGGCATGCCCGGCATCATCATCCCGCGCAAAACGGTGAGCGAACTGCAGAAGCTGGTCGACGACCCGGATGTGGCGGTGACGACGGAGCTGTCGGACACCAAGATCCGCTTCACCATCGGCAGCGTCATCCTCACTTCGAAGCTGATCGACGGTACCTTCCCCGACTATCAGCGCGTCATCCCGACCGGCAACGACAAGAAGCTGATCATCGACCGCCAGAGCTTCGCCGCCGCCGTCGACCGGGTCTCGACCATTTCGTCCGAGCGCGGCCGCGCAGTCAAACTGTCGATCAACGATGGCCAGCTTACGCTCGCCGTCAACAATCCGGATTCGGGCAGCGCCACGGAGGAGCTGGCGGCCGACTACTCGTCGGATCCGATCGAGATCGGCTTCAACGCCAAATATCTGCTCGATGTCGCGGCCCAGCTCACCGGCTCTGAGGCGAAGTTCATGCTGGCGGATGCCGGCTCGCCGACACTGATCCACGACATGGCCGACGAGACCGCGCTCTATGTGCTGATGCCGATGCGGGTGTAGGTCCTATCTCTTTGTTCGACGCAATTCCGGACGGAAAACCGTGTCACACTTTTCCTGGAATTGCTCTAACGGGCCTGACATATCGCCGTGACCGAGGATACCAAACAGCTTCGGCAGCAAAGCTATATAAGTAAGTTAACGCTTACCAATTTCCGCAACTATGCGGGGCTTTCGCTCGAACTCGACTCCGGTGCCGTGGTGCTGTCCGGCGACAATGGCGCCGGCAAGACCAATCTGCTCGAAGCCATCTCGCTGCTGACGCCCGGACGCGGGCTGCGCCGCGCGCCCTATGCCGACGTTGCGCGCGAAGGCGGCGATGGCGGCTTTGCCCTGCATGCCTGCATCGAAGGGCCGGAAGGCCAGGTCGAAATCGGCACCGGCGTTTCCGGCGGCGACGGCGCGGGAGAAGGCGGAAGGCGCGTTCGCATCAACGGCGCGCCGGCGAGGTCGGCCGAGGCTATGCTGGAATGGCTGCGGGTCGTCTGGCTAACGCCGGCGATGGACGGCCTGTTTCCGGGGCCGGCCGCCGACCGGCGCCGGTTCCTCGACCGGCTGGTGCTGGCAATCGACCCCAGCCACGGCCAGCGGGCGCTGGATTATGAAAAGGCGATGCGTGGCCGTAACCGTTTGCTTACGGAGGGCTCGCGCGACGGCGGCTGGTTCGATGCGATCGAGACGCAGATGGCGGAGACCGGGGTGGCGATCGCGGCGGCGCGGGCGGAACTGGTGCGGCTGCTTGCCGCCATGATCGACAGGCTGCCAGGCGACAGCCCGTTTCCGCAGGCCGACATCAGCCTCGCCGGCGAGTTGGAGAGCGAGATCGCTTTCGCGCCGGCAGTCGATGTCGAGGAGCGGTTCCGCGCTGTGCTTGCCAATGGCCGCGAGCGCGACCGCGCCGCCGGGCGGACGCTCGACGGTCCGCATCGCTCGGACCTCCTGGTGCGGCACAGGCCGAAGTCGATGCCGGCCGAGCTCTGCTCGACCGGCGAGCAGAAGGCGCTTCTGGTCGGCATCGTGCTGTCGCATGCCAGGCTGACCGGCGAGATGTCCGGCCTGACGCCGATCCTGCTGCTCGACGAAATCGCGGCGCATCTCGACGGTGGCCGGCGGGCGGCGCTGTTCTCCATTCTCGAGGAGCTGAACTGCCAGGCCTTCATGACCGGCACCGATGCGGCGCTGTTTTCCAGCCTCGCCGGGCGCGCGCAATTCCTGACCGTCGATCACGGCAGTGTCGGACCGACGGGTTAGCTCTTGAAGGACCCAACGGGGTTTCCGGCGCTCGTTGCCGCGGGACAAGGCTTGGCATGGCCCGTACTTGTCCTGCGGGACAAGGCTTCGCCTTGCCCGTACATGACAAGGCATTGCACCGGCTATAAGGTCACGCCATGACCAATGCCGCCCTCACCGACGAAGAGCTCGAACGCTATGCGCGCCACATCGTGCTGCCCGAAATCGGCGGCGCCGGCCAGCAGAAGCTGAAGCGGGCGCGGGTGCTGGTGATCGGCGCCGGCGGGCTGGGGGCGCCCGTGCTTGAATATCTCGCGGCGGCCGGCGTCGGCACGCTCGGCATTATCGACGACGATGATGTCGCACTCTCCAACCTGCAGCGGCAGGTGATCCATGGCACCGACACGATCGGCATGGCGAAGACCGACAGCGCCTCGGCGGCGATCATGCGCATCAACCCCAACGTCACGGTGGAGATGCATCGTCTCAGGCTGACGGCGGAAAACGCCCCTGCCCTCGTCGCCGGCTATGATGTCGTCGTCGACGGCTCCGACAATTTCGAGACACGCTACGCGCTGGCCGATGCGTGCGCCCAGGAAAAGAAGCCTCTGGTCACCGCCGCTGTCGGCCGCTTCGACGGCTCGGTGACGGTGCTGAAGCCGTACGAGACCGGCGCCGACGGCAGGCGCAATCCAAGCTACCGCGACCTTTTCCCGGAAGCGCCGCCCGAAGGGTTGGTGCCGTCCTGCGCCGTTGCCGGCATCGTCGGCGCATTGACGGGCGTCATCGGCACGCTGGAGGCGATGGAGGCGATCAAGCTGATTGYAGGCATCGGCGAGCCGCTGGTCGGCCGGCTGCTGCTTTACGACGGCCTCACCGCCCGCTTCGACACCGTCCGCTACAAGGCGGTCTGAACCATGGACCAGCCGGCAACAACCCTCGTCAGCGAGCTTCCGCCGGACTTCGCGCAGTGGGACGAATTGCTGGCGCTGATCCTGCGCGCCTTCGCCTATATGGATGGAGTCATCGACCCGCCGTCCTCGGCGCATCTGCTGACACCGGAAAGCCTGAGGCACAAGGCGGGGCAGGAGACTGGGTTCCTGGCGGTGGAGAGCGGCCGCATGGTGGGCTGCGTCTTCGCGCTGGAGAGACTAAGCGATTTCTATGTCGGAAAGCTTGCCGTCGAGCCCGGCCTGCAGGGGCGAGGCATAGGCGCACGGCTGATGCAGGCGGTGGAGGACCTTGCCCGCCGGCGCGGCAAGCAGGTCATCGAGCTGCAGACGCGCATCGAGCTGACGGCAAACCACACGGCCTTCGCCCGGCTCGRCTTTCGCGAGACCGGACGCACGGCGCATAAGGGCTATGACCGGCCGACCTCGATCACGATGCGCAAGGTGYTGACTTGACCCTTGTACTCAGCCGCGAAGAACAGGAAATCGCCGCCGGCAGGGACGGTGCAGCCATGGCGATGCRCATCGTCGCCGAAAGCGCGCGCCTGCTCGGCGCGCCGCGGCTGATCCCGATCGCCTCGGCGCATATCGACGGCGCGCTCTACCATGGCGATTCCGGCACGCTGTTCGCCGAGCGGCTGGTCGAAGGCGGCGCCAGGGTCGCGGTGCGCTCGACGCTCAATGTCGGGGCGCTCGACCTGATGGGCTGCTCGCGCATCCGGCTGGAAGAGCCGCAGCGCAGCATGGCTCGACGGATGATGGAAGCCTACCGCAAGCTCGGCTGCGAGCAGAGCTGGACCTGCGCGCCCTACCAGGCCGGGCACAGGCCGGCGCAGGGTAGCGATGTCGCCTGGGGCGAGTCCAATGCCGTGGTGTTCTGCAACTCTGTGCTGGGCGCACGCACCAACCGCTATGGCGATTTCCTCGACATTGCCTGCGCCATCACCGGCCGGGCGCCGGACTATGGCCTGCACCGCCCGGAGAACAGGCGGGCGCGGCTGGTGTTCGACGTCTCGGCCCTCTCGCCCTCTTTCCTTGCTTCCGAGATCGCCTGGCCGGTGCTGGGCAGCCTCTACGGGCGCGAGGTCGGCAATGCGATCGGCGTGGTCATTGGTGTGGCCGGTCACCCGGGCGAAGACGCGCTGAAGGCCTTCGGCGCTGCGGCCGCGTCTTCCGGCGCGGTCGGACTGTTCCATATTGCCGGCGTCACGCCCGAGGCTCCGGACGTCGAATCCATACTGGCCAGGCCGGAACTGGAGGCGGTGATCCGCGTCTCGCCTGAGATGGTGGCGAAGGCGCGCGCCGGCTTGTCGACCGCGGCGGCGGCCAGGACAATCGACGCGGTTGCGATCGGTAGCCCGCATCTATCGCATGCCGAGTTCGACATGCTTGAGCGGCTGATTGCCGGAAGACGGCTGGCCGTGCCGATCTATGCCTGCACCGGCCGGCATGTGATTGGCCTGATYGAACAGGACGGGCGGCGAAAGCGGCTCGAAGCAAGCGGCGTCGTGATCGTCGCCGACACCTGCGTTGTAGTGACGCCGATCATGCCGGAGCTGGCGGGCGGCGTGCTGATGACCAATTCGGGCAAGTTCGCGCATTACGCTCCCGGCAACACCGGCTATGCGGTGCTTTACGCCTCGCTCGCCGACTGCGTCGAGAGCGCGATAGCCGGCAAGCCACGATTCACGGACATCGCCGCATGAGCGCCGCCGAAATCCTGCTGCCTGGCAAGGCTGGCGAAGGCGAAGCGCTGGTGTTGACGGCGCCGATCAGCTTCTGGGGTGGCGTCGATCCGAAGACCGGGCGCATCGCCGATGTCCGCCATCCGCAGCATGGCGAGTTGATTTCCGGGCGCGTGCTGTTCCTGCCGGGGACGATCGGCTCGTCATCGGCCTCGGCCGTGCTGATGGAGCTGGTCCACAACGGCCGCGCACCGGCGGCACTGGTGCTGCACGAGCCTGATGCCATTCTTCTGCTCGGCCTGATCGTCGCCCGGGAAATGGGCTGGGAAACGCCGATGGCGGTAAGGCTCGGGCGCGGCGTGTTCGACACCTATCGCGGAACCACGGTGAAAGTCGCGGAAGACGGCGCCGTCACCGTCRCCGCCTGACAAGGCGCGACGCTTTCAGGTCCGGAGCGGCAGGACGCGGTCCGGCGGGCGGTGGCCGTCGAAGAAGGCTCGGATGTTGATGATCACCTTCTCGCCCATGTCGATGCGGCCTTCGAGCGTGGCCGAGCCCATATGCGGCAAGAGTACCACCTTGCCCTTGTGGGCGAGCCTCAACAGCTTGCTGTTCAGCGCCGGCTCGTGCTCGTAGACGTCGAGGCCGGCTCCGGCGATCTTGCCATCATGGATGAGCTTGATCAGCGACTCCTCGTCGATGATGTCGCCGCGCGCGGTGTTGACGATATAGGCCGAGGGCTGCATCAGCGCCAGCCGCCGTGCGGACAAGAGATGGAAGGTCGCCGGGGTCGACGGGCAGTTGACCGAGATGATGTCCATGCGGGCAAGCATCTGGTCGAGGCTTTCCCAGTAGGTCGCCTCCAGTTCGTCCTCGATCACCGGCAGCACGCGATGCCGGTTGTGGTAATGGATCGACAGGCCGAAGGCCTTGGCACGCCTGGCGACCGCCGTGCCGATGCGGCCCATGCCGACGATGCCGAGCCGCTTGCCCCAGATGCGGCGGCCGAGCATCCAGGTCGGCGACCAGCCGGCCCATTTCTTCTCGCCGGTAAGCACATTGGCGCCTTCGGCCAAGCGCCGCGGCACTGCGAGCATCAGCGCCATGGTCATGTCGGCGGTGTCTTCGGTGAGCACGTTCGGCGTGTTGGTGACGGTGATGCCTTTCTTGGCCGCCGCCGCGACATCGATCTTGTCGACGCCGTTGCCGAAATTGGCGATCAGCTTCAGGTTCTCGCCGGCCTGAGCGATCAGCGCCTCGTCGATATGGTCGGTGATGGTCGGGACCAGCACGTCGGCCTCCTTGACGGYCGCAACCAGTTCCGGCTGGGTCATCGGCCGGTCCTCTACATTGAGYCGCGCGTCGAACAGCTCGCGCATGCGGGTTTCGACCGGATCGGGCAGCTTGCGCGTGATGACGACGAGGGGCCGTTTTTTGCCTGCCATTGTATTCCCGAAGCTTCCTCGAAACCGATCTCGTTGAGACCTCTTTAACCAAGACAGGCGAAACTTGAAGCCAGTCGCGGTATCAGCCACTCCTGTAACAAGCGGTGCCGCCGAAGACAAAGAAAAAGGGGCGCTCATCCCGACGGACCGGCGCCGAAAGGAATGAAAGTGTCTGGTTTCGCGTCGCTTCGCCTGGCTTTCAGCGCAGCCGTCCTCGGCGCCTTGCTTTGTGTTCCGCAGGCATCCGCGCAGAGCGCGGCCGCGCCGGCGCAAACGATAACGCTCGGCCCGAGCGGCCTGCCGCTGCCGCGTTTCGTCAGCCTTAAACCAGCACGCGTCAACTCGCGTGTCGGCCCCGGCGCCAACTATTCCGTCAACTGGATGTATCTGAAGGCCGGGCTGCCGATGGAGGTGATCCAGGAATTCGACACATGGCGCCGCGTGCGCGACGCGGACGGTTCGGAGGGCTGGATCAACCAGTCGCTGCTGTCGGGCCGCCGCACCGCGATCGTCGCGCCCTGGCAGCGCGGCAAGGGCGGGCGAATCAATTTGCTCAACGAGCCAGACAAGGATGCCGGTGTCGTCGCCATCATCGAGCCAGGGGTGATAGGCTCGATCAAGAAATGCGACGGCCAATGGTGCGAAATGACCTTCGAGGGCCATACCGGCTGGATGGCCCAGTCGCAGGTCTGGGGCGCCTATCCGGGCGAAAAGTTCAAGAATTGATCTTTCCCGTCTGGATCATGGTCATTTCCGAGAACCGGTGCCCGCTTTTCGCTGACGCGGTCCTTCGGTTCGGGATCATGGTCTAAGGCGCGTCGCGATCTTTCAGATTCGCTCAATGCGCTTTAGATTTTTGATTTTACGCATGTCTTTGTCCCGAAACCGGTTCCCACTTTCGGGAGACACGCTTTAGCGTCCGATGCGACCGAGATGCGTGTCCTGGAAACCGGTGGATAGTTTCAGGCCGTAGCCCAGGGCGCGGTCGATCGCGATGTGCGCGATCCAGATCAGCGCCACCGCTGTCGCGATCGGCGCTACGAACAGGACGCCCGCAAGCGCCAGCACGATCGGGACTATCAGGTTGTGCAGCGCATTGTAGGCGACGGCGCCGACACGCGCACCGGCGAGATAGCCGAGCATCGACAGGTCCGGCGCCAGGATGAGCAGCGCAAACAGCCACCAAGACACACCAGTTATTTTGTAGAAAAGAACAGCCGCCGCGGCAGCCGCGACCCATTCAAGCCGGATCGCCAGATCGACAGGCCGCATCGCCGGCGGATCAGTCGCGGCGCTTGGGGCGCAGCCTCACCACGATGTCGACATTGGCGATCTCCATGCCTTCCGGGGGCTCCGGCAGGTTGGAGACGCTCACCGGGCCGCTGGCGATATCGAAGATCCGGTTCTCRCCTTCGACGTAAAAATGGTGATGGTCGGAGGTGTTGGTATCGAAATAGGTTTTCGACCCTTCGACAGCGAGGATGCGCAGCAGGCCGGCTTGGGTGAACTGGTGCAGCGCATTGTAGACGGTCGCCAGAGAGACCGGCACGCCGGCGGCGATCGCCTCTTCGTGCAGTTCCTCGGCAGAGAGGTGACGGTCGCCCTTGGCGAAAAGCAGATCGGCAAGCGCAATGCGCTGACGCGTCGGCCTCAGGCCGGCTTCGCGAACCCGCTTGTCCACAGCGACATTTTCCTTCCGGCAGCCCGAATCCATCTATCCCGTCGAAGCTTGCGGCTCAGCCCCCTAAACAGGTCCAGAATGGCAAAAAGACGTCAATGCCTGAAACTGGACATCTCCCGACATATATTCTGTCGACCAAATGCGATCAATAGCGCGCATTGACCCGGGCAGGCGCACGGGTTAAGCRCAAACGCCGGTTTCCGGCCGCAAACAGAGTGTGTTAGGAAACCAACGACATGGGCGCCCTGCCGCCCGGAACGAGAACGGGGACGGAGTTAATGGCGGGTCAAAAGTCCAGCTACGATTACGAGGAACTGCTTGCCTGCGCCCGCGGCGAGCTGTTCGGCCCTGGAAACGCGCAGCTGCCCTATCCGCCGATGCTGATGTTCGACCGTATCACCGAAATCAGCGAGACAGGCGGCGCCTTCGACAAGGGTTTCATCCGCGCCGAATTCGACATCAAGCCGGATCTGTGGTTTTTCGCCTGCCATTTCATCGGCAACCCGATCATGCCGGGCTGCCTGGGCCTCGACGCCATGTGGCAATTGAYCGGCTTCTATCTCGGCTGGCTCGGCGAGCCCGGCAAGGGCATGGCGCTGTCGACCGGCGAGGTGAAGTTCAAGGGCATGGTGACGCCGTCGGTCAAGAAGGTGGAATACGGCGTCGACTTCAAGCGCGTTATGCGCGGCCGCCTTGTGCTCGGCATTGCCGATGGCTGGCTCAAGGCGGACGGCGAACCCATATACGCTGCGACGGATCTGAAGGTCGGCCTGTCCAAGCAGTCGGCCGCCTGATCGTTTTGGCCACGGGCCTTTGCGTATCCGATAGATGCGCGAAGACGCCGCGGCAGTTTATTTTGCGTATGATCGAAGGCTAAAACCGACTAGGTTTTTCGCCAAATACGCCGGAAGGAGTTGCGAATGAGACGGGTCGTAGTGACAGGCCTCGGTATTGTGTCGTCTATCGGCAACAATGCCAACGAGGTGCAGTCCTCGCTTTACGATGCCAAGTCCGGCATCAGCTTTTCCAATTCCTTTGCCGAGCACGGCTTCCGCTGCAAGGTGTGGGGCGCRCCGACGCTCGACCCGTCGGCGATGATCGACCGCCGCGCCATGCGCTTCCTGTCGCAGGGTGCTGCCTGGAACCACGTCRCCATGGATCAGGCGATCGCCGATGCCGGACTCGGCGAGAGCGACATCACCAATGAGCGGACCGGCATCGTCATGGGCTCCGGCGGACCGTCGACCAGGACCATCGTGGAAGCCGCCGAAACCACGCTCAAGAACGGCAGCCCGAAGCGCATCGGCCCGTTCGCGGTGCCGAAGGCGATGTCGTCGACCGCTTCGGCCACCTTGGCCACCTGGTTCAAGATCCACGGCGTCAACTACTCGATCTCRTCGGCCTGCTCGACCTCGGCACATTGCATCGGCAATGCCTATGAGCTGATCCAGTGGGGCAAGCAGGACATGATGTTTGCCGGCGGCCATGAGGATCTCGACTGGACGATGTCGGACCTGTTCGATGCCATGGGCGCGATGTCGTCGAAATTCAACGACAAGGCGTCGAGCGCCTCCCGCGCGTATGACGTCAACCGCGACGGCTTCGTCATCGCCGGCGGCGCGGGCGTGCTGGTGCTGGAAGAGCTGGAGCACGCCAAGGCGCGCGGCGCCAAGATCTATGCCGAGGTCGTCGGCTACGGCGCGACGTCCGACGGCTACGACATGGTTGCTCCTTCGGGAGAAGGCGCGGTGCGCTGCATGCGGCAGGCGCTTTCCACCGTCTCTACGCCCGTCGACTACATCAACACCCACGGCACCTCGACGCCTGTTGGCGACGCCAAGGAAATGGGCGCCATACGCGAGGTGTTCGGCGACAAGATGCCCTTCATCACCTCGACGAAGTCGCTTACCGGCCATTCGCTGGGTGCCGCCGGTGTCCAGGAATCGATCTATTCGATCCTGATGATGCAGGGCGGCTTCATCGGCGAGAGCGCCCATATCGAGGAGCTCGATCCGGAATTCGAGGGCATGCCGATCGTGCGCAAGCGCATCGACAACGCCAAGATCGACACCGTTCTGTCCAATTCCTTCGGTTTCGGTGGCACCAACGCAACGCTGATTTTCCAGCGCTATTCCGCATAAGGATTGCCGGGCATGGAAGGGTTGATGAAGGGCAAGCGCGGGCTTGTCATGGGGGTTGCCAACGATCATTCGATCGCCTGGGGCATCGCCAAAAAACTGTCCGAACACGGAGCGGAGCTGGCCTTCACCTACCAGGGCGACGCCTTCGGGCGACGGGTCAAGCCACTTGCTGAGAAGCTCGGCGCTTCGCTGGTCGTGCCTTGCGACGTCGAGGACAGCGCCTCTGTCACCGCCACTTTTAAGGCGCTCGGCGAGGCCTGGGGCGGGCTGGATTTCGTCGTCCATGCCATCGGCTTTTCCGACAAGAACGAGCTCAAGGGCCTCTACGCCGACACCAGCCGCGACAACTTCGTCCGCACCATGGTGATCTCCTGCTATTCCTTCACCGAGGTCGCCCGCAATGCCGCCGCGCTGATGACGAACGGCGGCTCGATGGTCACGCTGACCTATGCCGGGTCAGTGCGGGTCATGCCGAATTACAATGTCATGGGCGTCGCCAAAGCCGGGCTCGAGGCGAGCGTGCGCTATCTCGCCAATGACTACGGCCCGCGCGRCATCCGGGTGAACGGCATCTCCGCGGGGCCGGTCAGGACGCTCGCCGGCTCCGGCGTTTCCGACGCGCGCCACATGTTCTCCTATCAGCAGCGCAATTCGCCGCTGCGGCGCACGGTGACCATCGACGAGGTCGGCGGCTCGGCGCTCTACCTGCTCTCCGACCTGTCTTCGGGCGTCACCGGCGAAATCCACTATGTCGATTCCGGCTACCATATCGTCTCCATGCCGACGCTCGAGGAACTGAAGCAGAACGACGGCGGCCGCGAATAGTTCGCTATTGAAAAAAGTACCTTCCAGTAAAATTGCATGCATTGGCGGAAACTCATTTTAAGGAGATATCCGCTAAAGGTCCTGCAGTTCAGGGACCTTGCATGTCTGTAGTCAGCAACCCGAAGCGAACACCGCTGTTCCGGCTGATCACCATCGCCAGCTCGGGCTTGGGCAGCTTCATCCTGGGGCTCTGGGGGCTGCAGTTCGGCTTCGGCGACGRCATGGCCGGCATGCCGGCCGAAACCATGGGCGGTATCATCGCGGCGCTATGCGCCCTTTCCGCCGCCGGCGCCGCGCTCTCCTTCTTCGCGGGCGTCGATGAATCGGTCGACTACGTCTTCAAGGAAACGCATTTCGACAAGCTGACCGGCATGCTGTCGCGCCAGGCCATTGTCGRCAAGGTCGCCGCGGCTGCGTCGGAAACGATCAAGACCGGCGAACCGGTCTACCTGATCAACATCGACATCGACCGCTTCAAGCAGATCAACGACGCCATCGGCTACAGCCTTGGCGACGAGCTGATCTGCGCCTTCGCCAAGAGGCTCAAGGAGAGCGTGCCGGAGGATGCGGTGATCGGGCGCATCGGGGCCGGCGAATTTGCGGTGCTCTTGACGGACCGCGAGATCCGGGGATCGCTCGAACGGTTCATCGAAACGCTCTTCAGCCAGATGACGGAGCCCTATCAGCTCCAGACGCACCTGCAGTCCATCAGCATGTCGGTGGGCATCGTGGCAATGCCGAAGGATGGGGTCGATCCGGTGCTCGTTATGCGCCGCTCGAACCTGGCGCTACAGAATGCGCGCGCAAGGGGCGTCGGGAGCTGGTCGGTTTTCGACGCCGATATGGGGCGGGTGGYGGAGCACCGGCAATGGATCGAATCCGAGCTGAAAACCGCCTTCGACCGCGGCGACTTCAGTCTGCATTACCAGCCGCAATTCGACCTGCCCAGCGGCCGCGTCATCGGCTACGAGGCGCTGATACGGTGGAAGCATCCGGATCGCGGCATGATCTCGCCGATGGAATTCATTCCGATCGCCGAGGAAACCGGCATGATCAACCCGATCGGCGAATGGGTGCTGCGCAAGGCCTGCAGCGATGCCCAATACCTGCCGCAGGAGTGCTTCGTCGCGGTCAACATCTCTCCGGTCCAGTTCATGACCAAGGATTTCGTCGGCATTGTGCGCGAAACCATGGCGGCGACCGGCATCAAGCCGTCGCGGCTGGAACTCGAAGTCACCGAAACGGCGATGATGCAGGACCGCGACCGCGCGGCCGTCATCCTGCGCCAGCTGGCCGAGATGGGCATCTCGGTGGCCGTCGACGATTTCGGCACGGGCTATTCCAACCTGAGCTATCTGATCGATTTCTCGTTCGGCAAGCTGAAGATCGACCGTTCCTTCGTCAGCCGCATGGACACCGATTCCAGTTCCGGCGCGGTCGTCTCGACCATTGTCGGGCTGTCACGGGCGCTCGGCGTCGGCATCATCGCCGAAGGCGTCGAGACCGAGAGCCAGGCGACGCTGCTGAGAGCGGCCGGCTGCGAGGTGGTGCAGGGTTATCTGTACGGCAGGCCGGCGCCGCTCAAGATCGAGCTTGGCCAGGTGAGTCCGGCTCACGCCGCGCGCGAGCCGGCACGCCTTGTCAGTCTGCAGTAGGCCATTCCAAGCAGCTCGCAACTTCGGACGGAAAACCGCTCAACACTTTTCCTAAATTGCTTTTTAGCGCCGCGCCGAAAGCAGCTTGAACATGCCGTCGCGGGCAATCTCGGCATGGCTGGAAAAGGCGGACGCCAGCACCTGTTCGTAAGGCAGCTGGCGGTTGGCGACCATGAATAGGCGCCCTCCCGGCTTCAGCGCCTTTGACGCGGCATGGATCATGCCGGCGCCGATGCCGGGCTCTGCCGCCCGACCGCTGTGAAAGGGCGGGTTCATGACGATGGTGTCGTAGCGCCGCTCGACGCTTTCCGTGAGCAGATCGGTCCATAAGAAGCGCGGCTGGACGGCAGCGCGGACATTCAGCCTGGCCGCTTCCAGGGCTTCGAAATCGGCTTCGTAGAGGTCGAGGCCGGAGAGGCCTGTCGAGCGTTCCGCCACTTTTGCCGCCAGATAGCCCCAGCCGGCGCAGAAATCGGCGATAGTGCCGCCGAGATCGTTGGGCAAGTGGGCGGCGAGCAGCTTCGAGCCGGCATCGATCCGATCAAAGGAAAACATGCCGGGCGCGGTGCGGAAACGCTCCTCCACGACGAGCTCAGGGTTGGCAGCGCGGAGCGCCTCCGCCGCGCCCGTGCCGGACTGGCGAAACCAGAAGGCGACGCCGTGATGTTTGGGCAGATGGCCATCGAGCGGCGCCAGCGCATTGATGCGTTTGCGCAAGCTGTCGATGCCGTCGTCCTTACCGCCGGCGACGACGATCGGCCCGCCCGGCACCACGTGGCCGATGGCGTCGGCAATGCGCAGCTCGTTCTGGCCGCGATGGCGGCCGGCAAGCACGAGCGCAGCGTCGAAGGCCGAGCCTTCCACCCTCGGCGTGACCGTGTGCCCGGCGGCCTGCAGGGCGYGAAAATGCGGCCGAAAGCCTTGCACGAGATGCAGTGCCGCATCGAAGCCGCCTGGCAAGCGGAAGCCGGGTTCAGCCGCCAGGAACAGCACACGGGCGTCCTTCCGCGGCAGCGCGAGCGCCTCGGCTTCGAAGGGATAAAACAGCGTCTTCAGCGGCTCCGCGGCCATCCAGATACCCTTGATACAAAACGGGCGCGACCTTTCGGCGCGCCCGTCTCAGCTATCCCGAGCCTGTTCCATCCCGATGAAATGGGGACGGAGCTCTATCTCCTTGTTTGAGCATGATCTTTTTCCGAAAACCGGATTCCACTTTTCGGGATCATGCTCCAGTCGGACCGATCAGGCGGCGTCTTCCTCGCCTTCCGGCTTCTTCTTCTCCTGAACGATTTCCTTGCCGGTCGCCTGGTCGACGACCTTCATCGACAGGCGAACCTTGCCGCGCTCGTCGAAGCCCATCAGCTTGACCCAAACCTTGTCGCCTTCCTTGACGACGTCGGAGGTCTTGGCGACGCGCTCATTGGCGAGCTGCGAGATGTGGACGAGACCGTCGCGCGGGCCGAAGAAGTTGACGAAGGCGCCGAAGTCGGCCGYCTTCACGACGGTGCCTTCATAGATCTCGCCGACTTCAGGCTCGGCGACGATGGTGTGGATCCACTTGCGCGCCGCCTCGATCTCCTTGGCGTTGGACGAGGCGATCTTGACCGTGCCGTCGTCCTCGATGTTGATCTTGGCGCCGGTCTTCTCGACGATCTCGCGGATCACCTTGCCGCCGGAGCCGATGACGTCGCGGATCTTGTCGGTCGGGATGTGCATGACCTCGATGCGCGGGGCGAACTCGCCGAGCTCGGCGCGCGAAGACGAGATCGCATGCGCCATCTCGCCGAGGATGTGCAGGCGGCCTTCCTTGGCCTGGCCGAGCGCGATCCCCATGATCTCCTCGGTGATGCCGTCGATCTTGATGTCCATCTGCAGCGAGGTGACGCCGTTGGCGGTGCCGGCGACCTTGAAGTCCATGTCGCCGAGGTGATCCTCGTCACCGAGGATGTCGGAGAGCACAGCGAAGCGCTCGCCTTCCTTGATCAGGCCCATGGCGATGCCGGCCACGGGCTTGGCGATCGGCACGCCGGCATCCATCAGCGCCAGCGAGGTGCCGCACACCGTCGCCATCGAGGACKAGCCGTTGGACTCGGTGATCTCCGAGACGACGCGCAGCGTGTAGGGGAACTGGTCCGCCGAAGGCAGCATCGGGTGGATGGCGCGCCAGGCAAGCTTGCCATGGCCGATCTCGCGGCGGCCCGGCGAACCCAGGCGGCCGGTCTCGCCGACCGAGAAGGGCGGGAAGTTGTAGTGGAGAAGGAACTTCTCCTTGTACATGCCGGTGAGCGAATCGACGAACTGCTCGTCCTCGCCGGTGCCGAGAGTTGCCACGACCAGCGCCTGGGTCTCGCCGCGGGTGAACAGCGCCGAACCGTGGGTGCGCGGCAGGACGCCGACTTCGGCGACGATCTTGCGCACGGTCTTCAGGTCACGGCCGTCGATGCGCGAGCCGGTGTCGAGGATGTTCCAGCGCACGACCTTGGCCTGGAGCTCCTTGAAGACGGTTGCGATCTGCTCGGAGGAATATTTCGGCTCTTCGCCCTCGGCAGGGGTGAACGCGGCCTTGACCTTCGCCTTGACGGCGTCGACCGCGGCATAGCGGGCCTGCTTTTCGGTGATCTTGTAGGCGTCGCGAAGCTCGTCGCCGACGACCTTCAGCATCTCGCCTTCGAGCTCGGAATAGTCCGGCGCGGTGAAGTCGCGCGGATCCTTGGCGGCGACCTCGGCCAGCTTGATGATGGCGTCGATCACCGGCTGGAAGCTCTTGTGGCCGAACATGACGGCGCCGAGCATCAGGTCCTCGCTGAGCTCCTTGGCCTCGGATTCAACCATCAGAACGGCGTCGGCAGTGCCGGCGACGACGAGATCGAGCTTGGATTCTTCCATCTCGTCGATATGCGGGTTGAGCACATATTCGCCGTTGATGTAGCCGACGCGGGCGCCGCCGATCGGGCCCATGAAGGGCACGCCCGAGAGCGTGAGTGCGGCCGAAGTGGCGACGATCGACAGGATATCCGGATCGTTTTCAAGGTCGTGCTGGACGACGGTGACGACGATCTGGGTGTCGTTCTTGTAGCCTTCGGCGAACAGCGGGCGGATCGGGCGGTCGATCAGGCGCGAAACCAGCGTTTCCTTCTCGCTCGGACGGCCCTCGCGCTTGAAATAGCCGCCCGGGATCTTGCCGGCGGCATAGGTCTTTTCCTGGTAGTTGACGGTGAGCGGGAAGAAATCGAGGCCGGGCTTCGGCTCCTTCATCGAAACGACGGTGGCGAGAACCACGGTCTCGCCATAGGTGGCAAGCACAGCGCCGTCAGCCTGGCGGGCGATCTTGCCGGTTTCCAGGATGAGCGGACGGCCGCCCCATTCGATTTCCACTTTGTGTTGATTGAACATATCTTGTCCTTCATATGCGGAAAGGGCCGCGCCGTCTCAGCGGTCGSGGATCACCCTTTCCTGGGCTTCCTTCGGGCARCCACGGGCAAGACAACGGGAAGCTCGGCAGGTCCGGCTTACAAGCCGATCGAGCATCCTGCAATCCTGCCCCATGACCGTCCACGGGCGGTTCCRAATGGCCCTCTGCACTTTCGGAACCGGATCTGGCCGACCGGTCGGCTGGCCTTGCGCATGACGCCGAAAACTTCCCGTTTCCGGAATGCRCCACGCGCGAATTTCCTGTTCAGCACCGCGGCACCGGACCATCCGATGCGCCAATGCGCAACCGGCGGACCCTCCGGAGAGAGCCCGCCGGTCAATTCGTCAGCGACGCAGACCGAGCTTGTCGATCAGCGTCTGGTAGCGCGCGTCGTCCTTGCGCTTGAGGTAATCAAGCAGGCTGCGGCGCTGGGAGACGAGAGCAAGCAGGCCACGACGGGAATGGTTGTCCTTCTTGTGGTCCTTGAAGTGCTCCGTCAGGTTCTTGATGCGCTCGGAAAGGATGGCAACCTGGACTTCCGGGGAGCCGGTATCGCCCTTGGCGGTCGCGAATTCAGCCATCAGTTCCTTCTTGCGCTCGGCAGTAATCGACATCGTGTTTTTCCTTATCTGTTCGAGGAAACGGGACGCCCACGGCCGGGATGTCGTCCAGCGGGGGCCGGTGCAAAGCGACGCGACAGGGCGCGAAGCTGCGGCGCATATAGTGCAATTCCCGACAAAACACCAGCCCAAATGTCAAGCCGGCTTGTCGCAGGTCCTGCCGGCAAAACAAAGGTTTGCGGGTGGCTACAACCACTTCTTCCACTTGAAGAAAGCAATCAGCGCGACGGCGACAACTGCCATGAACAACAGGGCCGTCGGATAGCCGTAATAGGCTTTCAGCTCGGGCATGTTCCAGGGCGAGCTTTGCGGATCGAAGTTCATGCCCCAGACGCCGACAAGGAAAGTGAGCGGCATGAAGATCACCGAGACGATCGTCAGATAGGAGATGACGTCGTTGGTGCGCGCCTGGGTGAGGGACAGATGCATCTCGATCAGGCCGGTCAGCATGTCGCGCTGGTTCTCGACCAGCTCGATCAGCCGCAGCGAATGATCGAGCGTGTYGTTGAAGAAGATCTTGGTCTCGGCCTTCACGAAGGGCACATCGTTGCGGATGAGCGTCGCCAGCGCATCGCGCATCGGCCACAGCACGCCCTTCAGCACATTGGCGTCGCGCCGCAGCTCATGCAGCTGCCGCATCTGATGCTTGTGCGGCGTGTTGAGCATCTGGTCCTCGATGCCGTCGACCAATTCGCTCGCCGTTTCGATCGGCGGGAAATAGCTATCGACGATGGCATCGATCAGCGCATAGGCGAGATAGTCGGCGCCGCGCGAGCGCAGGCGGTTGGGCATGGCTGCCGCGATGCGCTTGCGCACGGGGTCGAACGGGTCGCCCTCGCGCTCCTGGAAGGTGACGACGAAGTTCTTGCCGAAGAACACCGCGATCTGCTCGTAGCGATGGGCGGTGACATCGTCGATCATGCGCATGACGACGAAGGCGTGATCCTCGAAGAAGTCCACCTTCGGCCGTTGGCCGGTGTTGACGACATCCTCCAGCGCCAGCGGATGCAGGTTGAAAATGCGCCCGATCTCCTCGATCAGCTGGATGTTGGCAAGCCCGGTACAATCCAGCCAGACGACCGGCCACCGGTCGCAATGCGTATTGAGCTCGTCGATGCTCGCATTGTCGATGGTCTTGAATTTCTCCGGCGAGATCAGCGTCAGCCTGAGCTCGCTGCGCCGCGCCGCCGGATCGGCGATCAGCGTGCCGGGCGAAGCGCCGACCGGCGGCCGGCGGATTTTCTGCGGCGCGCGTTTCGTGGCAGTGTCAGCGTTTGCCATGGGCTCCTCGGGCGCAAAACCTTAGAGCGGTTCGGTAGTTGCTGAACCGCTCCAACCATCTGTTTTCACGCAATTCGGGGATGGAAAACCGCTACTCGCTTTCCTCGAATTGCTCCGAGCGAAAACTAGCTGAGCACCGCTATCCGGCAAAGACCCGCTTGGGCTTGAACATGCCCTGCTCGATGGCGCCGATGGCGACGAGCCTGCCGCGCGCGGTGGCGCAGGCCTCCTCCGCCTCGACCGGCGCGTCGCGGCCGCGAATGATGACCGGATTGCCGAGGCGGATCTTCGTCGCAGCGTCGTCGCTGACGGCGACCTGCGGCAGGCACTCGAGCGCGACAGCGGTATCGACCAGCAGCGCATCGATGGCGTCGAAATCGATCGGGGCCTCGGCCCCAGCCGAATTCTCGCCGGCRCCGCCGAAGCGGGCTGCTTCAAGTTCGGCGACGGTGACAAAATCGTCCGACGTGAACGGCTCGACCTCTACTCGGCGCAGCTCGGCGACATGACCGAAGCAGCCCAGATCRCGGCCCATATCGCGCGCCAGCGAGCGCACATAGGTGCCCTTGCCGCATTCGACCTCGAAGACGCTGCGGTCGCCACTGTGCTCGACGAGATCGAGACGTCCGATCTCGATCTCGCGGGCGGGAATGTCGACCGTCTCGCCGTCGCGGGCGAGGTCGTAGGCGCGCTCGCCGGCGATCTTGATGGCCGAGAATTGCGGCGGCRTCTGCATGATGATGCCGGTGTATTTCGGCAGCAGCGCCCTCACCTCGGCTTCGGCCGGGCGGCGGTCCGAGCTGTTCGTCACCGGGCCCTCGAGGTCGTCGGTCGAGCGCTCCTCGCCCCAGGCAACGGCGAAGCGGTAGACCTTGGCGCCGTCCTGCACGTAAGGCACGGTCTTGGTGGCCTCGCCCAGCGCGATGGGCAGCATRCCGGAGGCCAGCGGATCGAGCGTCCCGGCGTGGCCGGCCTTCTCCGCCTGGAACAGCCATTTGATCTTCGAGACAGCCTCGGTCGAGCCCATGCCGACCGGCTTGTCCAGCACCACCCAGCCGGAAACCGGCCGCCCCTTCTTCTTGCCGCGACGCGCCACTTATTCCTCGTCCTTGCCGTCTTTGTTCTCGTCGCCGGTATTCTGATCATCGGGGCCGAGATCGCGCGCGACTTCGGGCGATTTCAGCAATTCGTTGATCCTGGCGAAATTGTCGAAGGAAGTATCGAGCCGGAAGCGGATTTCCGGCATGTACTTCATCTGCCTGAGCGCACCGGTGATCCGGCCGCGAATGAATTTCGTATGCTTGTTCAGCGCCCCGACCACAGCGTCGGCATCGCCCGCGCCGAGCGGCGACACGAAGGCAGTGGCGATCTTGAGGTCGGGCGACATGCGCACCTCGGAAATGGAGACGACCGAGTTCTCGATCACCGGATCGATGATCTCGCCGCGCTGCAAGGTCTCGGACAGCGCATGACGCACCTGCTCGCCGACGCGCAGCATGCGCTGGGAAGGTCCTGATGTTGTCGAACGGGACATTTTCTTCAGTCCTGAAATCGTGAAGCGCGGGATGGGACCGCGCCACATGTCTCAAATACGCGTAAGGTCTGGGCRGCAGCCTTTCAGCCGCCGCCCGGCCATTTCGGAAAGTATATCCGAACTTAGAGCGTCCTGCTCACCATCTCGACGCGGAAGCACTCGATGGTGTCGCCGACGCGCATGTCCTCGTAGTTCTGGAAGGCCATGCCGCATTCCTGGCCGGYAGGCACTTCCGAAACCTCGTCCTTGAAGCGCTTCAACGTCTTCAGCGTGCCTTCGTGGACGACGACATTGTCGCGGATCAGGCGGACACCCGCGCCACGCTCGACCTTGCCTTCGGTGACGCGGCAGCCGGCGATCTTGCCGACCTTGCTGATGTCGAAGATCTCGAGGATCTCGGCATTGCCGATGAAGGTCTCGCGCCGTTCCGGCGAAAGCAGGCCGGAGAGCGCCGCCTTCACGTCATCGACGAGGTTGTAAATGATCGAGTAGTAGCGGATCTCGATGCCAGCGGCGGCCGCAGCCGTGCGCGCCTGCGCATTGGCGCGGACGTTGAAGCCGATGATCGCCGCACCCGAGGTCTCGGCGAGCGAGACGTCGGTTTCGGTGATGYCGCCGGCGCCCGAATGCACGATCCGCACCCTGACCTCGTCGTTGCCGAGCTTTTCGAGCGCGGCATTGATCGCCTCGATCGAGCCCTGCACGTCGCCCTTGATGACCAGCGGGAATTCCTTCAGCCCGCTCGTCTGCATCTGCGACATCATCTGCTCGAGCGAGCCGCGCTGGCCGGCATGCTTGGCCACCGCCTTCTCGCGCGCCAGGCGCTGACGGTACTCGGTGATCTCACGCGCACGCGCCTCGTTGTTGACGACGGCGAAGCGGTCGCCCGCCTGCGGCGTGCCCTGGAGGCCGAGCACCTCGACCGGCATTGCCGGCGGCGCTTCAGGCACATGCTCGCCGCGATCGTTGACGAGCGCGCGGACACGGCCCCATTCGTTGCCGGCAACGAGGATGTCGCCGGGCATCAGCGTGCCAGTCTGCACCAGAACGGTGGCCACCGGACCGCGGCCCCTGTCGAGCTTGGCCTCGATGACCGCGCCTTCGGCGGTGCGGTCGGGATTGGCCTTGAGGTCAAGGATTTCGGCCTGCAGCAGGATCGCCTCGAGCAGCTTGTCGATGTTGGTGCCCTTGGTCGCCGACACTTCGACGTCGAGAACCTCGCCGCCCATCGATTCGACGAACACTTCATGGCGCAGAAGCTCCGCGCGCACCTTCTGCGGGTCGGCGTCGCGCTTGTCGATCTTGTTGATCGCCACAATGATCGGCACGTTGGCCGCCTTGGCGTGATTGATCGATTCGATCGTCTGCGGCATCACGCTGTCGTCGGCCGCCACCACCAGCACGGCGATGTCGGTGACCTGGGCGCCGCGGGCGCGCATGGCCGTGAAGGCCGCGTGGCCGGGCGTGTCGATGAAGGTGATCTTCTGACCGTTCTTCTCGACCTGGTAGGCGCCGATGTGCTGGGTGATGCCGCCGGCTTCGCCGGAGACGACGTTGGCGTTGCGGATGGCGTCCAGCAGCGAGGTCTTGCCGTGGTCGACATGGCCCATGATGGTCACCACAGGCGGACGCGAAACCAGGTCCTCCGGACGGTCGGCGATGTTGAACAGGCCTTCCTCGATGTCGGACTCGGCGACGCGGCGGACCGTGTGGCCGAATTCGGAAGCGACCAGCTCGGCCGTATCGGCGTCGATGACGTCGCCCGGCTTCATCATCTGGCCCTGCTTCATGAAGAACTTGACCACGTCCACGGCGCGCTCGGACATGCGCTGCGCCAGTTCCTGGATGGTGATGGTTTCGGGCAGGATCACTTCGCGCATCACTTTCTCGCGCGGCTCGTTGTGCAGCGCGCGCTTGAACTTCTCCTGGCGGCGCCGCATCGACGACAGCGACCGGCCACGCGAATCTTCGTCCGACAGCGCCGAGTTCAGCGTCAGCTTGCCGCGGCGACGGTCGTCCTCGCCCCTGGCGGGCTTTGCCGGACGCGCCACTTCTGGCGTGGCAAGGCGACGAGCCGGCGCACCGGCACCGCCACTGCCTATACGGCGCGGCTTGACCTCCTCCTCGTCGTCGGCCGTAGCGACCTCCGCGGCCTGCGGCGCGCGGCGGCGAGCCTCTTCCTCGGCACGGCGGCGGGACTCGGCCTCGGCCTGCAGGCGGGCCTCTTCCTCGGCCTGACGGCGCGCGGATTCCTCACGCTCGCGCTTGCGGCGTTCTTCTTCCTCGGCGCGGCGCTTGGCCTCTTCCTGGGCGCGCAGGCGATCCTCGATCTCGCGAGCCTTCGAGCCCTCGAGCGCCCTGCGGCGCGCCTCCATCTCGCCACGCGACAATTCGTTGAGCACCATGCCGGAGCGTTCCGGCTGCGGGGGCGGCGCCTTCGGCGCTTCCTGCACGGCGGGCGCGGCCGGAGCGGCCGGCTTCGGCGTGAAGACCGACGGCGCCGGCTCCGGCTTGTCGCCGGGCAGCGAGAACTTGCGCTTCTTGGTCTCGACCACGACCGACTTGGTGCGGCCGTGCRAGAAATTCTGGCGCACGGTGCCCTGCTCGAGGCCGGGGCGCTTCAGCGTCAAGGTCTTCTTCGGCGTAACGCTCAGCGTCTTGTCGTCGCCCGATTTCGTATCGCTCATTCCATATCCTCTGCGGCATCATCTTCGTCAGCAACGGCCGCAAGCATTGCCAAGTCGTCCGGGCTACCGCCCCGATACTGGTCGAGCGCGACGATGCGCTTCTCAACCGCCTTTCCCGCGTCCTGCGCGAGGACGGCAGCATGTATCACATTTGTACCCCCCAATGCCAAGCTCAACTCGGCTTCGGGGAAAAGTTTGTAGGCAGCGATGGCGGGGCCGCCGAGATGGACGGTCGCCCGCCGCGCCTGACTGATCTTGCGGACGCCATCGTCCGAGGCTTCGACAGCGTGCAGCACGACGAGCGCCAGCCCTTGGCGCACCGCGGCCTCCACCTTGGCGGCGCCCAGAACGACCGCTCCGGCCTTGCGAGCGAGACCCAACATGCCCAGGGCGGATCTGGAAAGCAGCCCGTCGACCATGTCGCCGAGATCGGCGGGAACGGTGACCTGCGCCTTGAAGGCGCGAGCAAACAGATTCTTCGCCGCTGCCTTGTCGATATGTAGGCGATCAGCGGTCACCCAGCAACCGCGGCCGGGCAGATTTCTCTTGATGTCCGGAACGACGGCCGAATCCGGGCCGACGACGAAGCGGATCAGCTCATCCGCTTCGGCCTGCCTGCGCGTGACGATGCRGGTGCGATCGTTCATCTCGTCCACGGGCTTTGCGATGCGCGTTCACCTCACGCACCGACGGCTTCGCCGGCAGCCAGCTCTTCCTCGGAGATCCAGCCGGCCCTCTTGCGGGCGGCCAGCACCATCTGCTCAGCATCGGCGCGAGAGACGCCGTGATCGGCAAGCACGCCGGGATACACCTTGGTCTCGCCGTCCTTGCGCTCCTTCCAGCCGATCAGGTCGTCGGCCGCGTAGCCGGCGAAGTCCTCGATCGTCATCACGCCGTCCTCGCCGAGCGTCACCATCATGGCCGTGGTGATGCCGGGGATTTCGCGCAGCTCGTCCTTGACGCCGAGCGCCTTGCGCTTGGCATCGTGCTCGGCCTCGATCTTTTCGAGGTATTCGCGGGCGCGCGACTGGATTTCCGAGGCGGTGTCCTCGTCAAAACCGTCGATCGAGGAGATCTCGCCGGAGTCGACATAGGCGACTTCCTCGACGCTGGTGAAGCCTTCGGAAGCGAGCACCTGGCCGACCATCTCGTCGACATCGAGGGCTTCCATGAAGAGGGCCGAACGCTCGACGAACTCCTTCTGGCGACGCTCGCTCTCTTCCTGCTCGGTCAGGATGTCGATGTCCCAGCCGGTGAGCTGCGAGGCAAGGCGCACATTCTGGCCGCGGCGGCCGATGGCCAGCGACAGCTGGTCGTCCGGCACCACCACCTCGATGCGCTCGGCATCCTCGTCGAGCACGACCTTGGCGACTTCGGCCGGCTGCAGCGCGTTGACGATGAAGGAAGCGGCCGAGGGCGACCACGGAATGATGTCGATCTTCTCGCCCTGCAGCTCGCCGACCACCGCCTGGACGCGGCTGCCGCGCATGCCGACGCAGGCGCCGACCGGATCGATGGAACTATCGCGCGAAATGACGGCGATCTTGGCGCGCGAACCYGGATCGCGGGCCACCGACTTGATCTCGATGATGCCGTCGTAGATTTCCGGCACTTCCATGGTGAACAGCTTGGCCATGAACTGCGGATGCGTGCGCGACAGGAAGATCTGCGGGCCGCGCTGCTCGCGGCGCACGTCATAGACATAGGCGCGGACGCGGTCGCCGTATTTGTAGTTCTCGCGCGGGATCAGCTCGTCGCGGCGGATGATCGCCTCGCCGCGACCAAGGTCGACGATGACGTTGCCGTATTCGACGCGCTTGACGGTGCCGTTGACGATCTCGCCGATGCGATCCTTGTACTCGTCATACTGGCGATCGCGCTCGGCCTCGCGCACCTTCTGGACGATGACCTGCTTGGCCGACTGGGCGGCGATGCGGCCGAAATCCATGGGCGGCAGCTGCTCGGCGATGAAGTCGCCGATCTGGGCATCGGGGTTGCGCTCGCGCGCGGTGGAAAGAGCGATCTGCGTCGCGTAATCCTCGACGTTCTCGACCACCTCCATCAGGCGCTGCAGCTTCATCTCGCCCGTGTTGGGGTTGATGTCGGCGCGAATGTTGGTTTCCTGACCGTAACGCGAACGCGCCGCCTTCTGGATCGCATCGGCCATGGCGGCGATGACGATCTGCTTGTCGATCGACTTTTCGCGCGCGACCGCGTCGGCGATCTGCAGCAGTTCGAGCCTGTTGGCGCTTACAACCATTGTCTTTCTCCCGACTTCGCTCCGGGCACGCGGCCCGAAAGCGCAATCAACTTTCCTGTTCTGTTTCGTTTCCTTCGCCGGCAGCTTCCGCTTCGCCCCGGCRCTTCTTTGCTTCCTTGCGGGCCCTGTTGTCCTTCGACAGGGCCTCGCGGATGAGATCGTCGGTCAGCACGAGCCGCGCCTCGGCAATCGCATCATAAGGCACGCGCACGGCCGGCTCTTCGCCATAGGCCGCCTTGTCGCGCTCCAGCAATATGCCATCGGCGTCCGCCTCGGCGATCTTGCCCTTGAAGCGCTTGCGGTCGCCGATGAGAACCGAAGTCTCGAGCTTGACCAGATGACCGGTCCAGGTGGCGAAATCCGATTTGCGCACCAGGGGCCGGTCGATCCCCGGCGACGACACTTCGAGATGATACGCCTTTTCGATCGGATCTTCGACATCGAGCGCAGGCGACACCGCGCGGCTGACCTCTTCGCAATCCTCGACGGTCATGGTGCCGTCCTCGCGCTCGGCCATGATCTGCAGCGTCAGCCCGTTCTGGCCGGTCAGTTGCACCCGCACAAGACGGAAGCCGATGGCCCTGAGCACAGGCTGCACGATCAGCGCAATGCGTGCATCGATGCCGCTTTCGCGGATGATACGGTCGTCGGCTTCGCTTGCCGCTGCGGTCATCGGATCCCTGTCGCTTTGTCGCTCCGGCCGGCGGGTAATAAAAAAGAGCGGGACCGCGAGGACCCACTCTTCGTCATACCGACCAAGAATTTGACCCTGATATAGACGATCCGGGCCGGTGTTTCAAGCCTGCAGGCAAAGGGCTTTGGYGGTGTGACCCGGGTGCGGGATTCCCGACCGTTGCGACTTCGCCGAGCGCTAGTCCCTCGACCTTACTTCCGGGCTTCTACGAGCGACGCGGCAATTGCCGCGATCGAACGGAACAAGACAAGTGGATCGTCCTTTGTCGGGAGAAATCCGCGCCGCAGCCAGAATTGCGCCGCGTCTTCATCGATTGCATTGACCATGAGCGCGCGCCCGCCAATCAGTTCAGCGGCCTGAACGCAGCGCTGAAGGGCATGTTTCACCAAGCCCGTACCGATGCCGCGCTCAGCCCACCCAGTATCGATCGCAAGCTGGCCGAGGAGGAGACAGGGCACCGGATCGGGCGGCTGCCCTGTGCGGATCGATCGAGGCAAGATCGACGGCACCACAGCCGTAGGCGCCAGACCGTAGTATCCGACCACGCGATTTGCTTCATGAACAACGAGAACGGCGGTAAAGCCCTTCTCCTGATTGGAGAGCGCACGCGTTTTCAGCCAGTGATCAAGCGCYGCTTTCCCACAGGAAAATTCGGAAACGGCATGCGCCACCGTAAGTGGCTCGGGAGCCGATAATACCACGGCTTAGCGCTTCGTTGGGTAACCAGCTTCCCAAGGCGCGGGCCGCTTTGCCAATTCCACCATCTCGGGAACCGGAGCGGCCGGGGCCGCCAGAATCTCCATAAACGCAGCAAATCCTTCCGGGCTCAGGCGGACAAGACGGCTCTCCATCAACACGTCCTCGGCCGCGCGCACGGCCGCATCGCGCACGAAGTCCGTGCGAGATCGACCACGGAGCGTGGCGGCACGATCAATCATCGCCACGTCCGCTTCCGGCAAGCGCATCGATATCGGGTATTCCTTACGTTCGGCGGTAGCGGCCACGATTGTCTCCTTACCAGCAGGTAGCGGGGTTGTAGCGCTAAATACAATACAACGCGGCGCGACATGCTTCAAGGTATGCGGGGCTTTAGCTAGCCCCGCAACGTCGTCAAGCTACTTCCGGATAAAGGTCAGATAGGCGGGCCGCCGTCCTTCGCGGATGGCTTTTGCCTCGTAGCGGGTGCCGGGCCAGCCTTCATAGGGCCGGTGCCAGTCGGTTGCCCCGCTCGCCTTCCAGGCGAAGGCGCTGTGAGCGAGGCAGGCTAGCAGCGTCCAGTTCACATAGCTGTCGATATCGGAGGCAAAGCGGAACCTGCCGCCCGCCTTCAGCACCCGCGCAAACCGGTCCAGATTGGCTGGGCTGACGAATCGCCGCTTCCAGTGCTTTTTCTTCGGCCAGGGATCGGGATAAAGCAGGTCGATGCCGTCAAGCGAGGCCGGCGGCAGCCAGTCGAGCAGGCGCGTGGYGTCGTCGTCATAGACCCTGAGATTGGCGAGCGGGCGCTTGTCGAGCGCCGTCATCATCTTGGCCATGCCGTTGACGAAGGGCTCGACCCCGATGAAGCCGCTCGCCGGCTCCTGCGTTGCGCGATGCAAGAGATGCTCGCCGCCGCCGAAGCCGATCTCCAATTGGATGGCCGAGACATCCGCCTCGAATAGGCTGCGCAGATCAGCCGGCGGCTCGGTCGCCAGGTCGAGCTTGTATTTCCTCAACCCGCTTTCCAGCGCCGCCGCCTGCTGCGGGCGGATGGCCTTGCCGCGCCGGCGGCCGAAAAAACCTTCGGTCGCGCGCGTTGGCCTGTCGTTCGGCTCCATGGATAGGCTTGGCGACGCCGTCAGGCGGCAATCGCATCGGCGACCGCGTCCCTGAGCGCCTTGGCGAGGTCGGTCTTCTCCCAGGAGAAGGAACCGTCGCGGCCGGCCTTGCGGCCAAAATGGCCATAGGACGAGGTCTTGGCATAGATCGGCCTGTTGAGGTCGAGATGGCGGCGGATGCCGGAAGGCGACAGGTCCATCACCTGGCGCAGCGCCTCTTCGAGCCTGCCCTCGTCGACCTTGCCGGTGCCATGCAGGTCGACATAGACCGACAGCGGCTGGGCGACGCCGATGGCGTAGGAGAGCTGGATGGTGCAGCGGTCAGCGAGCTTGGCCGCCACCACGTTCTTGGCGAGATAGCGCGCCGCATAGGCAGCCGAACGGTCGACCTTGGTGGTGTCCTTGCCGGAGAAGGCGCCGCCGCCATGGGGCGCCGCGCCGCCATAGGTGTCGACGATGATCTTGCGGCCGGTGAGGCCGGCATCGCCGTCGGGCCCGCCGATCACGAACTTGCCGGTGGGGTTGATGTACCAGTTGCAGTCGTCGGCGATCTTGAGATCGCCAAGCGCCTCGCGGATGTAAGGCTCGACGACCTTGCGGACCTTCTTGGAATCCCAGCTCGAGTCGAGATGCTGGGTGGAAAGCACGATCTGCGTCACTTCCGCCGCCTTGYCGTCGGCATAACGCACGGTGACCTGGCTCTTGGCGTCCGGGCCGAGCTTGCCGGCTTCGCCGTTGTTCTGATGGCGCGCTGCGGCCAAAAGTTCGAGGATCTTGTGGCTGTAGTAGATCGGCGCCGGCATCAGGTCCGGCGTCTCGCGGCAGGCATAGCCGAACATGATGCCCTGGTCGCCCGCACCTTCCTCGCCCTGGCGGTCGGCGGCATTGTCCACGCCCTGGCCGATATCGGGCGACTGGCCGTGCAACAGCACCTCGATCTTGGCCGTCTTCCAGTGGAAGCCAGCCTGCTCGTAGCCGATCTCGCGGATCGCCTTGYGGGCGACCGACTTGAACTTGGTGGGATTAACGATCGGGTGGCCCGCCGCATCCATGAGGATGTTGCCGGCCTTGTCCTTCTTCAGCAGCGTCTCGGGGACCCTGACCTCGCCGGCGATGACGACGCGGTTGGTGGTGGCAAGCGTCTCGCAGGCAACACGCACCTTCCACGGGTCCATGCCCGTCTTCTTGGCTTCGCGATAGACGAGATCGACGATCTCGTCGGAGATACGGTCACAAACTTTGTCGGGATGGYCCTCGGAGACGGATTCCRAAGTGAAGAGATAATTCTGCCGCGTCACGGGTGTCCCCTCTTGAAAAGATCGGCCGTCTGCCGATTTTGGCGCGCCACGTGTTAGCGGTGCCGGGCGCTGCTCGTCAAGCGGCGCGACGGATCTGGCATGAATGTCGGAACAAGCGGCTTGTGCCACCGGCGGCGGGGACACCGCCGGGGGCATGGGCCTGTGACTACTCGGCATCGTCCGGAGACAGCGATTTCACGAGGTCAATGATCCTGCGCCGCACCTTGACGTCGGGAATCTTGACGAAGGCGCGATTGAGCTGAAGCCCCTCGGGGCTGCCGCAAAATTCGATGGCGAACGCCATCGAGGCATCTTCGGCGAATCCGCGATTGCTGGCCCCGGCCTCCTGACCTGGGRCATCTTCGAAGAAGAAGGCGACGGGAACGCTCAGGATCGAGGCGATCGCCTGCAGGCGGCTGGCGCCGACCCTGTTCGTCCCCTTTTCGTACTTCTGGATCTGTTGAAACGTGATGCCGAGATTTTCACCCAGCTTTTCCTGGCTCATTCCAAGCATATTTCGGCGCAGCCGGATACGACTGCCGACATGAATGTCGATCGGATTCGGCTTCTTCTTGTTCTCTTCTGTCATTTTTTCCTCGCCGAATTTTTCCGGCTTTTTCTATTTTTTCTTGCCCAAACGAAGCCGGAGCCACCTGCCCCAACAGTCCCCTCCAGCCGACTTCGAGAAAATTTTAGGCGTTACAGTATGAGTTTCTAATGTGCCGACTGTCAATTCGCCCGTAGCCGCTGCCTTACATTCAATGTTAAGGCCATCAGGGCGAACAGCAACATGATCAGCAATCCGTTAATGCGCCGCTGATGGGCGGACAGCAGAGCGTGCCCGGAAACCGGCACATGCGCATCTATGGCGCCGCGCGCGTCGACCGCCAAAGCATCGACAATGCGCCCGCGTGAATCGACAACGGCGGAGATACCGTTGTTGGCCGCACGCAACACAGGCAATCCGTTCTCCACTGCGCGAATCTGCGCTTGCCTGAAATGCTGGTACGGACCTGGCGTGTCGCCAAACCACGCATCGYTCGTAACATTGACAATAAGCTCGGATGACGCAACGTCAACCGCCACAAGGTCAGGAAAGATGACCTCGTAGCAGATGAAAGGCACCGCACTGAGGCCGTTCGGCACCGCGATCRGGTGCCGATCGTTGCCGGCGGCGAAGTTCATCGGCCCGGCGACCAGTTGGCCTATGCCGAAGCGCTCGAACAGACCGGCAAAAGGCAGATACTCGCCGAACGGCACCAGATGCACCTTGTCGACGGCATCGACGATCTCGCCCTTGTCGTTGATCGCCACGACGGAATTGTAATAGCGGCTGCCGGCATTGGCCGCGCCGCCCTCCTCGCGCAYGACGCCGGCGATCAACATCTGGCCGTCGCTCAGCATGTCGCCCAGCGCCGTGAGCGCGTCCGGACGCTCCGTGAACAGGAACGGCACGGAGGTTTCCGGCCACAGGATCAGCTGCGGCTTGGCATGGCCCTCGTCCGGCGCCTTTCCCGATATTCCCATCAGCGTGGCGAAGATGCGGTCGCGGACCGAGGCATCCCATTTCTCGCTGAGATCGACGGCAGGCTGGACGATGCGAACGTCGATCGAGCGGGTGGCGGGCTCAGCCGGCCTTGCGAGCCTGAAATAGCCGAAGCCGACATGGGCGGCGGCAAGGATAACAAACAGGGCAAGGCCAAGCCTCAGATGCCGGCGGGCGGCAATAAGCGCGGGGAGCGAAAAGACAAAGACGGCGAGCGCGTTCATGCCGATCATGCCGGTCACCGACACGCTCTGCATCAGGATCGGCACCGGCATCGCGGCATAGCCGACGGCATTCCACGGAAAGCCAGTGAAGAGAAAGTCACGCAGCCATTCGGCGAGGCCGAAGCCGAAGGCGAGTGCCGCGATGCGGCCGATATCGCTGGTCCAGAAAAGCCGCGCCACAACCGTCGCGAAGCCGTAGAAGAAGGCGAGCGCGAAGGGGATGCCGACCACGGCGAACGGCAAGGCCCAGGCGAAGCTGTCGGCCTCGACCAGAAGCGCCTGCCCGATCCACCACAGGCCGGCAAGGAAATAACCGAAGCCGAACCACCAGCCGATGGAAAAGGCCGGCCGCAGGCGGCGTAGCCAGCCGTCCGAGGCTTYCCCCGTGGCGCCGTCGAGCAGCCWGACAAGCACCGGAAAGGAGACGAAGCAGACGGCAAAAAAATCGTAGGGCGCCTGGGCAAGCACCGCGAGCGCTCCAGCGACAAACGCCACCAGCGCCCGCCGCCATCCCCACAGCAGAATAATCCGGCCGRCAAAGCGCTTCATATAGCTTCCCAAGTCGCGCGAATCAGGCAGCCAGAGATTTAACAGGCTGCGCCGCGTGTTCCAAATGACGGTGATTTGAGGGACGCCTTTCTAAAGCGAGTCGCGCTGAAACGTATTCAGACGACGCGCTTTAAGTCTTTGTTTTGATGCATGTCGCTCTCCCAAAACCGCTGCGCACTTTTGGGCGACATGCATCAGCGGTGCCACCCTTCGATGCTGAGGCCGCTCAGCCGCTCGGCCTCCTCGCGCGGCACTACACGCAAGGTCTGGGTGAAGGTCCATATATGGCCTTCGGGATCGCGTGCCCGGTATTGCCGTTCGCCGTAGAAATGATCGGCAGGTTCCTCGATGATTTCAGCCCCTGCGGCGCGCGCCTTTTCGCAATGCGCGTCGATGTCGTCCTTCAGGCGGATATAGATCGACTGGGTGTTCTTCCCGCCGACCGAGGCCGGACTGGCAATGTGCCCGGCCCATTCGGAATCGACGATGATGTAGCCTTCGCCGAACCGCATTTCGRCATGGACGAGACGGCCGTCCGCATCGCTCACCACCATGCTCGGCTCGAAGCCGAAGGCCGCCTGCAGCCAGGCCAAAGCCGCTCGCGGATCGCGATAGAAGACGCCGGACCCGATGACGGCGTGCTTGAACGGATCGTCGACCGGCATGCGAGACGTATCAGGCCTGCTCGGTGCGCGCAGCGCGGCGGCGCTGCCGTTCGCCCTTCGGGCTCTGCACGATGCGCACGCGCTTGACGCGGCGCGGGTCGGCATCGAGGACGTGGAATTCGAAGCCAGGAATGGCCTGGACGACTTCGCCGCGAGCCGGGACGCGGCCAAGCGTGTTGAAGATCATGCCGCCGATTGTGTCGACATATTCGCCATGCTCGCCGGCGGCGAAATCCTCGCCGATCATCTTGGYGACCTCGTCGATCTCGGCCTTGCCGTCGACCACGAACACGCCGTCGCCGGCCTGGGTGATCATCGGCTCGTCGTCATCGTGCTCATCCTCGATGTCGCCGACCACCATCTCGACGATGTCCTCCAGCGAGGCGAGGCCGTCGGTGCCGCCATATTCGTCGATGACGAGCGCCATCTGGGTGCGCGTCGTCTGCATGCGCCCCATCAGGTCCGAAGCAAGCATGGAAGGCGGCACGAACAGCACCGGGCGGATCAGGTCGAGATCGCCGATCGTGCGCGCGAGATCGACCTGGGCGAGATCGAGAGCGGGCGGCGTCTGCGCCTTCCTGCTCGTGCGTCCCCGCTTGACGCGGGCGACCTTGGTAATGTGGGCAAGAACGTCGCGGATGTGGACCATGYCGCGCGGGTCGTCGAGCGTCTCGGAATAAACCGGCATACGGGAATGGCCGGATTGCTCGAAGAGGCCCAGCAGATCGCCGAGCTTGGTGGTGATCTCGACCGCTTCTATGTCGGCACGCGGCACCATGACGTCCTCGACACGCACCTCGCGCAGCCGCAGGATGTTGTTGAGCATGGCGCRTTCGCCGGGCGAGAAGGATTCGACGTCGCTGGTCGTCTCGGCCAGCGCGTCGGCGATCTCCTCGCGCAGGTTGGTGCCGTTGCGGTGCCTAAACAGGCCGAGCACGCGATCGAAGAGCGAAGGACCGGCATGCGAGGGCTCGGTGCCCGTGCTGCCGGTCGGAATACTCGGACTGGAGCCCTCTTCCGTTTTTTCGGAAGGCTTGGCCACACCGCCGGCGTCCGGACGGGCGGCAGGTTCTGGTTTGTCGTTCATCGCCATCAGGTCAATTGGTCTTTTTTGTTACGCGTAGGGATCGGGAATGGCAAGCCTCGCAAGCGCGGCGCGCTCGATCGCCTCCATCTCCTCGGCCTCGGCGTCGGTCTCGTGATCATGGCCCAGAAGATGCAGCAGGCCATGAATGACGAGATGGGTGATATGGTTCTCCAGCGGCTTGTCTTCCAGAGCGGCCTCGCGCGCGACCGTCTCGGAGGCCAGCACGATGTCGCCGAGCATCGGCGGCAGCTTGCCGCCCTTCGGGACGGAAAAAGCCGGGAAAGACAAGACGTTGGTCGGCTTGTCCTTGCCGCGCCATTCGGCATTGAGGGCGCGGATATGGGCATCGTCGGAAAAAACGATGCTGAGTTCCGAGGCGCCCTTCGACCCGGTCTCGGCAAAGGCGACCGCGACCGCCCGATCGACGAGACGTGTCAGCTCGGCTTCCGCCGGCCAATCGCCGGCCTCGACGAAAATATCGACGTCGATCGGCGTCTCGTCGCTGGATCGCGGATTTTCAGCCATGGGGTCTATCTTTTTGTTTGAGCACGATTTTCCCGAACCGGAGGTCAGCGAAGCAGAAGCCGCCGCACGCTTTTCGCTAGCGCGGTCCTTCGGTTCGGGATCATGCTCTAGCTCTCGGCGCCGAGACCCCTGGCGAGCTTCCCGTCGCGGTCATAGGCCTTGACGATCTCGGCGACCAGCGGATGCCGCACCACGTYGCCTTCGTTGAAGCGGACCGTGACGATGCCCGGCACGCCGTCGAGGATGCGCAGCGCTTCGACCAGGCCCGACTTGGTGTTGGGCGGCAGGTCGATCTGGCTCGGATCGCCGGTCACGATCATGCGCGAATTCTCGCCGAGACGGGTGAGGAAYATCTTCATCTGCATCGGCGTGGTGTTCTGCGCCTCATCGAGGATCACCGCCGCATGCGCCAGCGTGCGGCCGCGCATGAAGGCGAGCGGCGCGATCTCGATCACCTCGGCGGCGATCGCCCGCTCGACCTTGTCGGCCGGCATCATGTCGTAGAGCGCGTCGTAGAGGGGCCGCAGATACGGATCGACCTTCTCCTTCATGTCGCCGGGCAGGAAGCCCAGGCGCTCACCGGCCTCAACGGCCGGACGCGACAGCACGATGCGCTCGACCATGCCGCGCTCCAAGAGCATCGCCGCGTGCGCCACCGCCAGATAGGTCTTGCCGGTGCCGGCCGGGCCGATGCCGAAGACCATTTCGGAGCGCTCCAGCGCGCGCATATAGGCGTCCTGGTTGAGCGAGCGGGCATAAATGGTGCGCTTGCGCGTCGCGATCTGCGCGGCCGAGACCTTGCCCTTTCGCTCCATCGTCGGCAGCGTCAGCTGGTCGTCGGCGGCGATCGCCATGCGCACGGCGCCGTCGACGTCGGACTGGCCGATCTCGGCGCCCTTCTGGAGAATGCCGTAGAGAGTGTCGAGCGCACGACGCGCCTGCTCGGCCGCCGAGGCCGAGCCTTTGATCGCGAGTTGGTTGCCGCGCGAGCGGATGTCGACGCCGAGCTTCTGCTCGAGCCGGGCCAGGTTCTCGTCGAACTGGCCGTAAAGGGCGCTGGCAAGCTTGTTGTTGTCGAAGGTCAGTACGATGTGCGCCATGTCGGAGGCCCCGGAAGCCTGGTTCTGGGGCGGGTTCTTCAGTTCAGCAGCGCTCAACCGTCTCTCCTCATCTGCCGAGATCGTCAGGCCAGTTCGGCGAACAGGCTGTTGGGGCCTGTATTCGTGATTCGTACCTCGATAATGTCACCGATTCCACCGGCCTTGTCGTCAACAATAACCGGCTGCAGCCAAGGCGAACGGCCAACGATCTGGCCGGCATGGCGGCCGGGCTTCTCGATCAGTGTGCTGACCGTGCAGCCGACCAGGCTGGTGATGAAATCCTTCTGCTGCTCGTTGATCAGCGCCTGCAATCGCTGCAGCCGCTCGTCCTTCACCGCCTCGGATACATGGCCGTCCATGTCGGCGCCCGGCGTGCCGGGGCGAGGCGAGTATTTGAACGAGAAGGCCGAGGCGTAGTTCACGTCGCGCACCAGCTTCAGCGTCGCCTCGAAATCCTCTTCCGTCTCGCCGGGGAAGGCGACGATAAAATCGCCGGACATGGCGATATCGCTCCGCGCGGCGCGCATGCGATCGATGAGGTTCAGATAGTCGCGTGCCGTGTGCCTGYGGTTCATTGCCTTCAGTACCCGGTCGGAGCCAGACTGCACAGGCAAATGCAGATAGGGCATCAGTGCCGGCAGGTCACGGTGCGCGGCAATCAATTCGTCATCCATGTCGCGCGGATGGCTGGTCGTGTAGCGCAGCCGCGCCAGTCCGGGGATCTCCGCCAGGCGGAAGAGCAGGCGGCCGAGACCCCATTCCTTACCGCTCTCGCCCTCGCCGTGCCAGGCGTTGACGTTCTGGCCGAGCAGCGTCACCTCGCGAACGCCGGCGTCCGCCAGGCGTTCGGCCTCGGCGACGATCTGCGCCACCGGCCGCGAGACTTCCGAACCGCGCGTATAGGGCACGACGCAGAAGGTGCAGAACTTGTCGCAGCCTTCCTGCACCGTGAGGAAAGCGGTGACGCCGCGCTTTGCGACTTCGGCGCGCTTCGGCTGCGGCAGGTGCTCGAACTTGTCCTCGATGGCATAGTCGGTCTCGACGATCTTCTCGCCGCCGCGGACCTTCGCCAGCACGTCGGGCAGACGATGATAGGTCTGGGGGCCGATTACGAGATCGACGGCAGGCGCGCGGCGGATGATCTCGGCGCCCTCGGCCTGTGCCACGCAACCGGCGACGCCGATCAGCAGCTCGCGCCCGCTTTGCGCGCGCTCGGCCTTCATGTCGCGGATGCGGCCGAGCTCGGAATAGACCTTTTCGGCAGCCTTCTCACGGATATGGCAGGTGTTGAGCAGCACCAGATCGGCGTCTTCGACCGCGTCGGTAGCGACATAGCCGTCGGCGGCCAGCGCATCGGTCATGCGCTGGGAATCGTAAACATTCATCTGGCAGCCGTAAGTCTTGACGAAGACCTTCTTCGCCGCTGCCGCAGGCACCGGCTCGCGCTCGGGCGCCGCGCCGACGTCGTGACTTTCAATCGTGTTCAATTCCATCGGGCGGCTTCTAACGCCTTTCCGTGACAAAAAACAGACGATTCTGGCGGCCTGCAGCGCCGCGCGTGCGGTTTCAGGCTATGCGCTGACGACTGGGACGCGGATCGGCGAGCGTGGCCTGCATCATCTCGCGGACCTTGGCTTCCATCAATCTTGCCGTCTCCTTGCGGCTCGAGCCTTTGGAAAACGGCACCGGATCGCCGAAATGCACCTCGGCGTCGACCGCGCCTTCGGCAAGCAGGACCTTCAGATGCGGCATCAGATCCTGGTCGCCGATCCAGGCGGYGATCGGCCGATGGCGGCGGCCCATCGGCACGCCATGCACCCGCGTGTAGGCGATCGCCACCGGCTGGATGAACACCTGTTCTGCCGCCCCTTCCGCTATCGCCATGGTGGCCGCGCCAAAAAGCGTGCTCTTGAACGGCAGCACCAGGTTGCCGTCGCCTGTCGAGCCCTCGGCAAACAGCACCATCGCGTCGCCCTTGGCCATGCGCCTGGCGATCTCGCTCGCCTGGTCGCCGGAGGTGCGCTTGCGCTCACGCTCGATGAAGACGGTGCGCTGCAGCTTTGACAGCATGCCGATCAGCGGCCAGCCTTCCATGTCGGCCCTGGCAATGAACTTCACATCGACCACCGAGCCGAGCACCATGATGTCGGTCCAGGAAATGTGGTTGGCCGCGACCAGCAATGGGCGCTCCCTGACGAGCGCGCCCTTGACGTGCACGCGCATGCCGAGCGCCTTCAGGACCATGCTGTGCCAGATCCTGAGGACGACCGTCTCCGGCCAAAGCCCGGTCTTCATCGAGAGTATCTGCAGCGGCACCAGCACAACCGAGCCTAGGACGACAAGGCCGAGCGCCAGGAAAACCCTCAGTTTTTTGATCATCAGCGCGCAGGCCCTGTCCCGGCCGACTGGCTAGCGAAGATCGCGACGCATGACAAGCGCGCCGGTCGGGCCGTGCTCGGTCGATCTGTAATAGTTCGGGCGCTGGCCGACCTGGCGGAAGCCGAGCCTGCGGTAGAGCGCGATCGCCGGCGCGTTGGTCTCGTCGACCTCGAGGAAGAGTGCCTCGGCGCGCTGCGCATGCAATTCGCGCAGCACCGCGTCCATCAATTGCCAGCCGAGACCTTGGCGGCGATGCGCGCGGGCAACCGCAACCGTGAGGATCTCGCCCTCGCCGGCCGCCAGCCGCGCCAGCACGAATCCGACAGGTGGTTTTGCTCCCTGCCCGGTCTCGCGCGCCGCGTAGCCGAATACGGTGTCCTGTTCGAGAAGCGTCGCGAACTCGCCATCGGTCCAGGGGCGGACGAAATCCTCGCGATGCAGCATCGACACGGCGGCGCTGTCGGCGACGGTCAGCGGCTCCAGCGCATAGTCCCTGCGGCGCGGCCGAAAGAAAGGTATGCGCATCAGGATTCTTTTCTCCCTGCGTCCCCCACCGGGCGATCGTGTTCTTGTCTTGGYAAAATGAACCCGGCCTGCGGCTTGGCGTCGGCGGCGCGCAGATAAAGCGGCTTCGGCCTTTCGCCCGGCCCCTTGACGGCGGCCAGCCTTGCATAGGTGGCGATATCGGCTGTCGCGGCGATCGGGCCGACATCGAAGCTATCTCCGGCCGCCGCGGCAATCTGCGGCGCGGCGGTGCCCGCAAGAACCGCGGACGCCTTGACCGCCATTTCGGTCGCCTCGGAAGGCGTGACGACCGCCGGTCCGTAAGTCAATCCTAACGCTTCGTCGAAAAAGGCCGCATGGAGCTCGTCGCGGCCGGCATCCAGCGCGGCAAGCACGGAGCGGCCGGGAAAGGCATTTGCGGCCTCCGCCGCCAGCGCCTCCAGGGTCGTCACGCCTATGCCCGGAATCTTCAGGGCCAGCGCCAGGCCGCGTGCTGTCGAGACGCCGACGCGCAGGCCGGTGAAGGAACCAGGCCCGATCGAGACGGCGACGGCATCGAGATCGCGATATTCGATCCCGCCCGCCTTCAAGGCTGCCTCGATGACGGCCATCAGGTGCTCGGCATGGCCCTTGCCGAGGTCGAGCACCTGGCGGCCAAGCTCGATGCCTGCGCCCGCGTCATAGACGCAGGCGGCACAGAGATTGGCGGCGCAGTCGATGGCGAGCAGCTTCATACGGGCAGCTTCATGCAGTCGGTTAACGAACGCATTTTCTGTGCCCGGCATGGCTGGCCACCGCAAGGGCCACATCGCATAAATGTTATGCGGCTTTGCTTTGCCGCAAGGCCAATGGCAAAGCCCTGGCGATCATGCCGAAGCCGCGATGCGCAGCATGTGGTTGTCCCAGACATAGTCAGGCTCGGAACGCGCGGTGCCGGCACCGCCGACAATCTCGCCGGCGCCGGTCGTCGCCATGAAGCCGCCGGCATCCGGCGCCAGGCCGCAAACTTCGACAAGCGACCGGCTCGCGACAACGCGCCGGCTGGCAGTGTCGATGACCGCCAGCGAGTTTCCCTCGGGCGAAGTTACGGCGACCGTGCCGGCTGCGGGATTGGCGGCGACCGAGCCGATATAGTTGCGGAAACCGGAGAGCACGTCCTGCGGCATCTCCAGCAGCTCAAGGTCCTTGCCGCGCGCGGCGCGACCGACCAGCGCCGGGCGGTCGGTTGCCGGCCCGCGATACTGACAGCCGAACCAGACCGTGCCTGCCTGGTCACGGTCCATGTGGCGGATCGACAGCTGGTGCAGCGCCGGTGCCAATTCGTGCTTTTCGATCAGATCGCCGGTGATGCGGTCGACCAGCGTATAGGACGGCCTCATCGTCGCGATGTTCAATTCGGCGCGGCCGAAATCGGGATGCGTCTCGATGCCGCCATTGGCAATGGCGAGCGTCCTGCCGTCGCCGAGCAGCAGCAGTTCGTGCGGACCCATGCCGTAGGTCGAGAACTCGCCGATGCGGTTGAAACTGGCGCGGGCGTCATAGACGCCGACGACGCCCGCGGCTTTGTCGAAATCGTTCTCGGTGGCATAGAGCAGCGCGCCGTCCGGCGAAAAAACGCCATGGCCGAAGAAATGCCGTCCGGCGGCGCTGGCGATGGTCAATGGCGGCATGCGGCCGCCATGGTCGAAGACAACCGCGAACGTGCCGGGTTGCCGGGCAAAGACGACCGAGCGCTTCGACACCGGATCGAAGGTGACGTCATGACCTCGGTCGGGCAGATCGACAGTGTGCAGGATCTTACCGGCCTCGGAGAGCACGGCGGCGCCGAAGCTGCCGTCCCGCTTGACGAAGGCGGTGGCAAAGACAGCGTCCGCGGCAAGCGCGTCGGCCCAGGCGCGCGGCGCGATCGCGGCGGCGAAGCTCGCGCCGGCGGCCCTCAGGAAATCGCGGCGATCGATGAGCGCGGTCCTCACGGCATCAATCCCCGTCCAGCGACGAAAAGCCGGCGGTGAGGCCGAACTCGGTGGTCATCCTGGTGCCGACCAGATTCGAAAGACTCGAGGTTAACAGCGCAAAGTGATCGAGCTTTTCGCGCAGCGCCGGATCGCCGAGCGCCTTGTCGATCGGGCCTTTGACGGACTTCGCCGTCGCCACGCCGTTGGAGAGTTGGATGTGAATGGAGTCGGCCATCCACCGGGCATCGCGAGGCAGYGCATCGCCAAGCTTCGAGGCCTGGAACAGCTGGTCGATGCCCGACAGGTTCCCGGCCAGCGACGTCGTCGTATTCTGCGAGCGCCAGTAGATCGCCTGGTTCGGCTTGTCCGCGTCCGGCTTCGCGCCGAGGAAGCCCTTGAGCCGCACATCGCGGACCATTTCCAGCTCGTTGATGAGAGCGCCAACCAGTTCCGTCACCGCTTCGGTGCCGTTGCGATAGAGCGGGTTCTTCGGCCCYGGATTGGCCCAGAGCRCCGCAAAGCTGCCCGGCTTGTCGCTCCAGGCGTCGCGGACMTCGCCGGCGATCGTCTGAATGTTGCCGGCCACCGCCGCGCCATAGGCGCAGCGATAGGATTCGTCCTTGCCGGCAAGCGTTTCGGCGTGTTCGCCGAACAGCACATATTCGAGCGCGCCCAGCCCCTGCATGGCGACGCTCTTGCCTGCCAGCTGCGCAGGATCGGCGGCAGACGGGTCCTTCGCCGCGAGCGTCGCCTGCACCTGCCTCAAACCGATGCTCTTGCGGTCCGGCCAGTAGAGCATGCGCTCCAGCCGATTGTTCTCCTTAATCGGACCGAAGGCGATGACCTCGGCCACCGACCAGGCCTCGACCGTGGCGGAAAAGCCCRCACGCGCCGCATCCAGATTCTGCTGGGATGGGGCATCGCAAAGCTGGCGCATCGCCTTGGTCAGGCTCGCGGCGCGATCGCTAAGGCTGGCATAGGCCGGGCGGACGAAATCGTCGATCGCGTGTTCGATGACATAGGAGGCTTTGACCACGGCCGATGCAGGCGAAACGGCGGCCAGAAACAATGGGAGAGCAAGCGCRGCTGCCATTCGGTTAAACATCAGAGCGACTCCAGGAATTTGATGAGCGCATCACGATCGGCCGCGGCGGCGTCGGCAAAGCGGTCGCGCGCCTTCTGGCCCTCGCCGCCATGCCAGAGGATTGCTTCGGCAAGCGTTCGCGCGCGCCCATCATGCAGATAAAACATGTTGCCGTTGACGGTGCCGGTGAGGCCTATGCCCCAGAGCGGCGGCGTGCGCCATTCGCTGCCGCTGGCCTCGCCCACACGCTGCCCGTCGGCAAGTCCCTCGCCCATGTCGTGCAGCAGGAAATCGGAATAGGGCCAGATCAGTTGGAAGGCCCGCGCCTTGTTGGGGGTGCCGCGCATGGTGACGAATTTCGGCGAGTGACAGGAAATGCAGCCCATCTCGTAGAACTGTTTCTTGCCGGCAAGCACTTGCGGCGTGTCGAGATCGCGCCGAGCCGGAACCGCCAGGTTCTGCGAATAGAAGGTGACCAGGTCCATGACCGGGGGCGGCGCTTCCGCGGTGCCGAGGCGCTCCTGCACGCCGTTCGGCAGGGCAAGGCAATCCTTCTGCGCCTCGGTGCAGTCCCCCCAATGCTTCGGCGCTTCCGGCGTCGAGATGCCGATGTCGCCTGCAAAGGCATCGGCGGCCTGCTGGCGGATCGATGCGGCCTGCGCCTTCCAGCCGAAACGACCGAGCCTCAGTTCGCCGGTCAGCGGATCACTAACAAGATTGGGCCTGCCGGAAATGCCGTCGCCATCGCGATCGTCCGGATCGGCATGGGCGAGGATATCGGCAGGGGCAATCTGCTCGATCAGGCCAAGGCCGATCATCGGCGGCGTCAGGCGCGGCGAGAGCGTGGTGCGCGGATCGAGCGGGCCGTAGGCGAGATCCTCGACCGAATAGCTCGGCTTGCCCAGCGAAACGACGGTACCGTCGCCGAGCGTCACGGTCACTTGCGAATAGTCGACGCGCATCCGGCCTTCGCCCCTGAGGCCCGGAACCGCAAGATCCTGCAATTGCGAGCCATAGACCGGATCGGGGAAATTCAGCGCTTTATGCTCCGCGAGCGCGGCCTCTTCCTCCGCGTTGCTTGCGTCGCGCGCCAGCCGCAGGAACATGGAGGTCGAGCCGGCGCCGCCTTCCGGCGGCCTGCCGCGACCGTCCTTCAGGTGGCAGTTCTGGCAGGCGCGTTCGTTGAACAGCGGTCCGAGCCCGTCGGACGCCTGCGTCGAAGACGGCGACGACACCCAGTTCTTGCGGAAAAGCGCATTGCCGAGCTTGAAGGTCGCCTCTTCCTCGAAAGTGATGTTGGCGGAGGATTGCGAGAAGGCATCGCGGTTGATGTCCTTCCTGGACGTGCCGGCGCCGCCCTGCATCAGCTCAAACTTCTCTGGCCTGGAAAAATCCGTGGTCGGCCGGGTGACGGCAAGGACCCGCACCTGGTCCTTCGGCGACAGATCGGTGCGATTGCCGGCGAGGCCCRCAAGATGCGACTCGCCGGCCATAGCCGAAGTTGAAAGCGTGATTGCCAGCAAAAGCGAAGCCCCGCGACAATTCCGGTATCGCAGGCTCTTCGGAAGCGGCAGGCCACCATCGCTGGCCCGCCGCGCGCGGCGCAAGACGTCTACGGGGCGCCGCATTCCCGCATGTCCTTACTCCGCCTCGTTGGCCGAGTCGGCGTTGAGCTGGCCGTATTTTTCCTCGCCGATCGAGGCGAGCAGGTCGAGCTGCGTCTCGAGGAAGTCGATGTGGCCTTCCTCGTCGGCCAGCAGGTCCTCGAACAGTTTCATCGACACGTAGTCGCCCGCCTCATGGCAGATCTCGCGCGAGCGCTTGTAGGATGTGCGCGCGTCGTATTCGCCGGCGAGATCGGATTCGAGCACTTCCTTCACGTTCTGGCCGATGCGCAGGGGCGCGACGGATTGCAGATTCGGATGCCCTTCGAGGAAAATAATGCGCGCCACCAGCCGGTCGGCATGATGCATTTCCTCGATCGATTCCGCCCGCTCCTTCTTGGCCAGCCTGGTGTAGCCCCAGTCCTCGAGCACACGATAGTGGACCCAGTACTGATTGACGGCTCCGAGTTCCAGAAACAGGGCCTCATTAAGCCGCTCGATGATCTGCGGTTCGCCTTTCATGGAATCTGCTCCCATATTGGACCCGCAAGCCTCTTACGCGGTCCAGGTGTGAAACAATGTCCGCGCCGTTTCCCTCTGAACGGGCGTGGTAGTTCTCGGTGACCCGAATGATCGTTTCCACCACATTTGGAAAGCAGCCGCAACAGCGGCCTCGCTTGTGCATGGCGTGATAGACCTTGGCCGGCACAATAAGCTGCCAGGGATCTTCATCCAGCAGACCGATGATCGTCTGCTCGATCTCCTTTTCCGTGATGATGTTGCAATGGCAGATCAGCATCTACTTGCTCTGGCTGACGGCGCCGCTCCGGCGCCGTTTGGCTGGTTCTCAATCGTGCACGATCTTGTCGAAAAATCGGCACCCACTTTTGGGATCAGGCTTGCTTGAAAACCTTGGCCTACTTGAAGACTTTGTCCGGCGCGTCGAGGCTGTCGGAACCCTCGAAGGCGATGGCGTTGAGCTTGAGCGAGCCAACGGCGCGTTCGATCGACTTTGTCTGATCGATCAGCGCATCGATCGCCGCCTGCACCGTGGCGTTGCCTTCCGCGTTGCCCTCGGCGATCTGCTGGTCATAGGCCTCGCCTGCAAGCGCGCGCGCCTTGATCGCTTCCATCTTGGCGACCGTCACGTCGAGCTTGTCGGACAGTTCCTTGTCGATCGCCGGATCGGCAGCCTTCACCATGTCGGAGACCGACGGGCCGGAAACCACCGAGCCGTCGAGACGCGTATAGCTGGCGTGGTAGGCAGCGCGGATGCCGACCGCGTCATAGAGATGCGAGTTGTAGGTGTTGTCGGAGAAGCAATCATGCTCCTCCTCCGGGTCGTGCAGCAACAGGCCGAGCTTCATGCGCTCGCCGGCCAACTCRCCATAGGAGAGCGAGCCCATGCCGGTGAGGATGGTGGAGATGCCGGCATTCGGCTCGCCATCGACGAGGTTCTTGCGTGCCGCGCCGTCCTCCTTCCAGTTGTTGACCATCTCCTGGAGGTCGGAGACCAGCAGGTCGCTTGCCGACTTCAGATATTCGGCGCGGCGGTCGCAATTGCCGCCGGTGCAGTTTTTGAGATCGTAGTCGGTGTAGGGCCGCTCGCCGGCGCCGGGGCCGGTGCCGTGCAGATCCTGGCCCCAGAGCAGGAATTCGATGGCATGATAGCCGGTCGCCACATTGGCCTCGACGCCACCGGCTTCCTGCAGCGTGCCGGAGAGGAATTCGGGCGTCAGCTTCGAGGCGTCAACCTTCTTGCCGTTAATCTCGATCTGCTTGTTGGCGATGACATTCGCCGTATAAAGCGAATTCTCGTCCGACTCCGTGCCATAGCTCTTGGCGACATAGTCGATCAGACCCTCATCCAGCGGCCAGGAATTCAACCGGCCTTCCCAGTCGTCGACGATCTTGTTGCCGAAGCGGTAGACCTCGGTCTGCTGGTAAGGGACGCGCGCCGCCTTCCAGGCCTCGCGCGCGRCATTCAGGGTCTCAACCGAAGGCTTGGCGATGAGCGCGTCGACGGCCTGGTCCAGCGCCTGCGCGGTGGTCAGCGAATCCTCATATTTGGCCAGCGCGATGTCGGCATAGGTCTTGATCACCGCCTTCGCGTCGGTTTCGGCCTTCGCCGGCAGCACGAATACGGCGGCCGTCAGCGCTGCGGTGGCACCGATCGCGGCAAGCCGGCCGCCCCAACGTGGCGCAATAATTCGTGGCGTGATTATCGCTTTCATCAAATCCATCTCCTCAGAAATTCAATGACATAGGCGTGCGGCCGCCGGTGCGCGGCGCCAGCGCAAGCACAGATGATCGGAAAGGCAAGGTGCCGCGCCATGGCGCGGCCAATCAAAAAAAGACACCGGCAATGCCTCCAATCGAAAGGGTTCAAGGCCCAGACATCAAAGGAAACGCGCTAGAAGCGCAGCCCTCCATAAAGCGGCGAAGAGGCTGGAAGTCAACTGGCTCGACAGAGAAAATTCAATTGAAACAACAGTTTAGAATTATTCTAAACTACAATTGTCAACTTTATGCCGATGACCGGCCGAACGTCCCGGTTGACAGGCAGCCATTCTGGGTGCGACCCGGACACAGGCTCTTGCGGCGGCGGCAGACAATCGCCACCTGCCGGAAGATCCTAGATTTCAAAGGAAAAAATAGGACTGCGATGAAGAACGGGGTGGTGATTGTCGGTGCTGGCCATGCCGGCGTGCAGGCGGCCGCGAGCCTGCGCGAGGAAGGCTATGAYGGACCCGTCATCCTGATCGGCGACGAGAACGAACTGCCCTATCACAAGCCGCCGCTGTCCAAGACCTTCATCAAGGATGYCGGGGCCAAGCCGCAGCCCTTGCGCGGCGAGGCCTTCTATTCCGGCAGCGCCATCGACTACCGGCYGGGCGTTCGCGTCGACAGCATCGTTCCCGGCGCCCGCAGGCTCGACCTCGCGGGCGGCGGTACGCTCGCTTTCGACCGGCTGGTGCTCGCGACCGRCTCGCGGCCGCGTCTTCCCAAGCTCGACGGCTCGGAACTCGCCGGCGTGGTGTCGCTGCGCTCGCTGGCCGACGCGCGGCTGATCCGCGAACTCAGCGCCAAGAGCGAGGATGTCGTCATCCTCGGCGGCGGCTTCATCGGCCTGGAGATCGCGGCGACGCTCAGGGTCGCAGGCCGCAACGTCACGGTCGTCGAGGCTCTCGACCGGCTACTCGGCCGCGCCGTGGCGCCCGTGATCGCAGCCCATGTGCGCCAGCGCCTGGAGGCGATGGGCGTGCGCGTGCTCACCGGCACCACCATCGTCAGGCTCGACGGCGAAGGCGGCCGCGTCACGGCCGCGATCACCTCGAGCGGCGAACGCCTGCCGGCGCAGATGTTCATCATCGGCATAGGCGTGGTGCCCAATGTCGAGTTGGCGGAAGCCGCCGGCCTAGCGATCGGCAACRGCATCCGGGTCGACCAGCAGATGCAGAGTTCGATCCGCGAGATCCTCGCCATTGGCGATGCCGCCTCCTACCGGCACTGGTTCACCGGCGCCGACGTGCGGCTGGAGTCGGTGCAGAACGCAACCGACCAGGCGCGGCTCGCCGCGCGTACCATCCTCGGCCACACGGAATCCTATTCCGCGGTGCCGTGGTTCTGGTCGGATATCGGCGACATGAAGCTGCAGATGGTCGGCCTGACACAAGGCGGCGACAGCCATGTCGTGCTCGGTGAGCCGGCGGACAGCAAATTCTCGATCTATCACTATGCCGGGAACCGGCTGCTCGGCATCGAATCGGTCAACCGCCCGGCCGACCACATGCTCGGCCGCAAGATGCTCGGCGCCGGCTTCTCACCCGCGCCTCACACCGTGGCAGCCGGGCCGGACGCGTTGAAGGCAGCGCTTGCCGCTTTCCAGGATGTGGAGCCTGCGAGGGCGGCTGGTTAAAAGGCGCGCATGGTGTCAGGCACCGCGATGTTTTGGCGACAGCTTTAATCTGAAACGCCGCGCCGCCCCTCATCCGCCTGCCGGCACCTTCTCCCCGTATAGTGACGGGGAGAAGGGAACTAGTGGCGATCTCGGCGTTCAATCCTGCGGCGTTGGYGATTGGCGAAACCATTTGCGGCAGCGTCTTTCTCCCCGTCACCATACGGGGAGAAATGCCCGGCAGGCAATGAGGGGCGGCGCCAACCGAGGCCGTTGAGACCCAACGCTTTGCCTTGGCTTCCATCGCGGCGCACGCCAATTTGTTTTAATTCCAAACAAAATCAGGCGGCCCGCGCCTCGCGGATCGAGCTCTCCAGGATATCCAGCGCCTCGGTCATCACACCGTCCTGGATGGTGATCGGCGACAGGAAGCGGACAACGTTGCCGTAGACGCCGCAGGTGAGCAGGATGAGGCCCTTGTCCAGCGCCTTCAGCCTTACCGCGTTCGCAAATTCCGCCGACGGCAGGCCCTTCTTCACATCGTTGAACTCGACGGCGTTCATGAAACCCGGGCCGCGGATGTCGACGATCTCCGGCACGTCCTCACGGATCGACACCAGCCGCTGCTTCAGCCTGGCGCCCAGCGCATTGGCGCGGTCGCAGAGCTTTTCCTCATCGATGACGTCGAGCACGGCATGGGCCGCAGCGACACCGATCGGGCTGCCGCCATAGGTGCCGCCTAGCCCGCCGGGACCGGGCGCGTCCATGATTTCGGCGCGGCCGGTGACGGCCGAGAGCGGGAAGCCGCCTGCGAGGCTCTTGGCCATGGTGGTGATGTCGGGCGCCACGTCATGATRCTCCATGGCGAACATCTTGCCGGTGCGGGCAAAGCCGGTCTGCACTTCATCGGCGACGAGCAGTATGCCGTGCTGGTCGCAGATCTTACGAAGTGCTGCCATGAAATCGCGCGGCGCCTCGTAGAAGCCGCCCTCGCCCTRCACCGGCTCGACGATGATGGCGGCAACACGGGCCGGATCGACATCGGCCTTGAACAGCTTGTCGAGCGCGGCAAGCGAATCCTCGACGGACACACCGTGCAGCGCGACCGGGAACGGCGCATGGAAGACGTCGGCCGGCATGGCGCCGAAGCCGACCTTGTAAGGCACGACCTTGCCGGTCAGCGCCATGCCCATGAAGGTGCGGCCGTGGAAGCCGCCGGAGAAGGCGATGACTGCCTGGCGGCCCGTGGCGTTGCGCGCGATCTTGATGGCGTTCTCGACAGCCTCGGCGCCGGTGGTGACGAAGATCGTCTTCTTGTCGAACTTGCCCGGCAGCATGCCGTTCAGCCGCTCGGCCAGCCGCACATAGCTCTCATAGGGCACGACCTGATGGCAGGTGTGGGTGAAGCGGTCGAGCTGCGCCTTGACCGCCTCGATCACCTTCGGATGGCGGTGGCCGGTGTTGACCACGGCGATGCCGGACGAGAAGTCGATGTAGCGACGGCCCTCGACGTCCCAGATTTCCGAATTCTCAGCGCGATCGGCGTAGATCTGCGTGGTCATGCCGACGCCGCGCGAGATCGACTGGTTCTTGCGTTCGGAAATGGCTGAATTCTTCATCTCATCCCTCATCGGGCCATCGCTCATGGAGACTGGGCCCGTTCCGTTTGATGGAACCCTTCTCGCCTTATTTCACGTTTTCCTCAAGTTGGCACCATGGCCCAGTCGATTGGGCCTGCCGATCGACGAAGTCCTTCTCTGCCGGTGTGCGCTGCGCGTTTCGGACRTCGTACTAAACCCTCACAAACCCCTCGCTCGCCCTGAGCAGGTTGCGGGTATAATCCTCGCTGACGCGATGGCCGATCAGCTGGCTCGCGGTCAGCGTCTCTACCGCCTCGCCGTTCTGCATCACCATCAGGCGCTCGCACATATGGGTGATGATAGCGAGGTCGTGGCTGACCATCAGGAAGGTGAGCTTGCGCCGCCGCCTCACCTCTTCGAGAAGGTTCAGTACCTCCGCCTGCACCGAGGCGTCGAGCGCCGAGGTCGGCTCATCGAGCAGCAGAATCGACGGTTCGAGGATCAGCGCGCGAGCTATCGCCACGCGCTGGCGCTGACCGCCGGACAGCTGGTGCGCGTAGCGGAAGCGGAAGCCCTTGCCGAGGCCGACCTCGTCCAGCGCGCGCTCGATGCGCTTCTCGCCGTCGGCAATGTCGTGGATGGCGAGCGGCTCCTGCAGCAGCCGGTCGACGGTCTGGCGTGGATGCAGCGAGCCGTAAGGGTCCTGAAAGACCATCTGCACGTCGCGGTAAAAGGCTTTGTCGCGGGTTTTGCCAAGCGTCTTGCCGTTGACGGTGATGGTGCCGCCGGCGGCGGGCGCCAGGCCGGTGATTGCCCTGAGCAGCGTCGACTTGCCGGATCCGCTTTCGCCGACCAACCCGTAGGATTCGCCTTCCCTGACTTCGAGGTTCACGCCCTTCAATGCGCGAAAACGGTCGAAGACCACTTCCAGCCCTTCAACGGATAGCGCCGCCGTCATGCCGCCCACTCCGGCTTGCGGTCGAGAACCGGTAGCGGATGGCGCTCGAAACCGATCCTCGGCATGCAGTTGAGCAGGCCGCGCGTGTAGGGATGCTGGGCATCGCGCAGTTCGGACGCCTTAAGCTGCTCGAYCACCTTGCCGGCATACATGACGACGACGCGGTCGCAGAAGGACGACACCAGGCGCAGATCGTGCGAAATGAAGATCAGGCCCATGCCGCGCTCGGCGACCAGCTTGTCGAGGATGTTGAGCACATCGAGCTGCACGGTGACGTCGAGCGCCGAGGTCGGTTCGTCGGCGATCATCAGTTCGGGCCCGGCGATCAGCWTCATGGCGATCATGGCGCGCTGGCCCATGCCGCCGGAGACCTCGTGCGGGTGAAGGTCGAAGACGCGGGCCGGGTCGCGGATCTGCACCGCGCGGAGCATCTCCAGCGCGCGCTCGCGGGCTTCCGCCTTTCCGACCTTCTCATGCGTGCGCAGCGTCTCGACGATCTGGCGGCCGATGGTCATCACCGGATCGAGCGAATATTTCGGATCCTGCAGGATCATGGCGATGCGATTTCCACGCAGCGCGCGACGCTGGCCAGGCGGTATGGACAGCAGGTCGATGCCGTCGAAGCTCAGCTTTTTCGCCGACACCTCGGCTTGCGGCGGGGTCAGGCCCATGATGGCGCGGCCGGTCTGGGACTTGCCGGAACCGCTCTCGCCGACAATGCCCAGCCGTTCGCGGCCAAGAGAAAACGACACGCCGCGCAYCGCCTGCACGACCCCGGTGCGGGTCGGGAAGGTGACGCGCAGGTCGTCGACTTCGAGCAGCGCGCCCTGTCGCTGCGTATCTCGATTGYCGGTCATTGGTCGCCACTCATTGATCGCTGCTCATTGATCGCCACTCCGAGGATCGAGCGCGTCGCGCAATCCGTCGCCGAGCAGGTTGAAGCCGAGGCTGACGATGAGTATGGCAGCACCTGGTGCGGCGGCCACCCACCACTGGTCGAGGATGAAGCGGCGGCCGGACGCGATCATCGCACCCCATTCGGGCAGCGGCGGCTGCGCGCCGAGGCCGAGGAAGCCGAGGCCTGCGGCGGTCAAGATGATGCCGGCCATGTCGAGCGTCACGCGAATGATCAGCGAGGAAATGCAGAGCGGCATGATGTGGCGCAGCACGATGCGGAAAGGCGAAGCGCCCATCAACTGCACCGCCTTGATGTAATCGGAATTGCGCACCGTCAGCGTCTCGGCGCGGGCGATGCGCGCGTAAGGCGGCCAGGAGGTGATGGCTATCGCCAATACCGCGTTCTCGATGCCGGGCCCGAGTGCCGCAACGAAGGCCAGCGCCAGCACCAGCTTCGGGAAGGCAAGGAAGATGTCGGTGATGCGCATCAGGATCGCATCCGTCCACCCGCCGGCATAGCCGGCCACCGTACCAACCAGAAGGCCGATCGGAGCGGCAATGACCGCAACGAGGATCACCACATAGAGCGTCCAGCGCGAGCCGTAGATGATGCGCGAATAGATGTCGCGGCCAAGGTCGTCGGTGCCGAACCAATGCGCGGCGCCGGGGGCAAGCAGGCGGRCATTMTTGAGGTCGCCGACCGTCGGCGAGTAWGGCGCCAGCACATCGGCAAGGGCGGCGACGACGAGCAGCGCGATGATAATCAGCAGGCCGAYGAAAGCCAGCCGGTTGGCTGAAAAGCGCCGCCAAGCGACATAGGCGCGGCCGAGCCTTGCCTGCAGGCGCGAGGCCGGCCGCTCGCTGAGCAGCCATTCGCGGCGGGATTGGATCGTTTCCGCGCTCATCGTGCCTTGGTCCTTGGATCGAGCAGCCGGTAGAGCAGGTCGGACAGAAGGTTGATGGCGATGAACACCGAGCCGATGATGATGGTGCCGCCGAGCACGGCGTTCATATCGGCATTCTGGAGCGAATTGGTGATGTAGAGACCGATGCCCGGCCAGGAGAAGACGGTCTCGGTCAGGACGGAACCTTCCAGCAGGCTGGCATAGGAAAGCGCGATCACCGTCACCATCGGCACTGCGGCGTTGCGCAGCGCATGACCCCAGATGATGCGCCTTTCCGACAGGCCCTTGGCGCGGGCGGCAACGATATACTCCTGCGCCAGCTCGTTCAGCATGAAGGACCGCGTCATGCGGCTGATATAGGCGAGCGAGAAATAGCCGAGCAGCGAGGCCGGCAGGATGATGTGGCGCCAGGCGTCGTAGAAGACGTCCCACTGGCCCTGCATCGCCGCATCGAGCAGAAAGAAGCCGGTGATCGGCGTGAAGGTGTATTCATAGACGACATCGAGCCGCGCCGGAAAAGCGACCCATTGCAGCTTGGCATAGAACAGGACGAGGCCGAGAAGTCCCAGCCAGAAGATCGGTACGGAATAGCCGATCAGGCCGATGATGCGGACAATCTGGTCGATGAAGCTGCCGCGGCGGACCGCAGCCAGAACGCCGAGCGGAACGCCGATGACGGCGCCGATCAGCGTGCCCAGCGTCGCCAGTTCGATGGTCGCCGGGAAGACGCGGCGGATGTCGGACATCACCGGATTGGTGGTCAGCACCGAGGTGCCGAAGTCGCCGTTCAGCGCACTTTTCACATAGATGTAGAACTGCTGGATCAGCGGCAGATCGAGGCCCATTTCGCGGCGTGTGCGCTCGACCACCGCTACCGGAGCCCGGTCGCCGAGCACCGCCAGCACCGGATCGATCGGGATGACGCGGCCGATGAAGAAGGTCACCGCGAGAAGACCGAGATAGGTCGTCACCGCGATGACCAGGAAACGGCCGATCGACGATAAAATCGCGACGGCACGGGCGCTGCCGCGCCCTGCCGCCGCCTGGTTTTCAGCTATGCTCACGCGCGATGTCCGAGGAGGCTATTCCTTGGAAACCGCCGAGACGAAGTTGGTGTCGAAGCTCGGGCCGAGCGCGAAGCCCTTGAGGTTCTTGCGCAGGCCGGCCACTTCCAGCTGCTGGTGGATGATGACGAAGGGGCTGGTGTCGAGGATCTTCTGCTGCAGGTCCTTGTACATGTCGGCACGCTTGGCCGAATCCTTCTCCAGCAGCGCCGCCTCGGTTTCCTTGGTCAGGTCCGGAATATCCCAGGCGTTGCGCCAGGCCAGCGTCTTGGTCTTGCCGGCGTCCGAATTGTCGGGGTTGCTGGCGAAAGTCTGGGCATTGGAATTCGGATCGAAATAGTCCTGGCCCCACTGGCCGATATAGATGTCGTGGTTGCGGGCGCGGTATTTGGTCAGCGTCTGCTTGCCGTCGCCCGGGATGATCTCCAGCTTGATGCCGGCCTGGCCCAGCGTCTGCTGGATCGATTCCGCCATGCCGGTGGTCGGCTGGCCGCTGCGCACGTCCATGGTCACCTTGAAGCCATCCGGAAGGCCGGCCTTGGCGAGCAATTCCTTGGCCTTGGCGACGTCGAGCTTGAACGGATTTTCATCGACCGCACCGAGATCGCCCTTCGGCAAGAAGGACTGATGAATCTCGCCGATGCCCTTGAGGATGGTCGAGGCCATCGCGTCATAGTCGATCAAATATTTGAAAGCCTGCCGCACTTCCGGCTTGGCGAGGTTCGCGTTCTTCTGGTTGAGGCTGATGTAGTAGACCGTGCCCTTCGGCGCGCTGGTGGTGGTGAGATCGGCCTTCTTGGCGATGGCGTCGAGGTCGTTCGGCTCGAGGTTGCGGGCGACGTCGATGTCGCCGGCCTCGAGCGCAAGGCGCTGCGCCGAGCTTTCCTTCATGTTTCGGTAGATGACGCGGGCAAGCTTGGCCTTCTCGCCATTGTAGTTGTCGTTGCGCTCCAGGACGACGGCTTCGTTGGCGCGCCATTCACGCAGCTTGTAGGGGCCGGAGCCGGCGTAGCCGGTCTTCAGCCAGCCATTGCCGAAGTCGTTGTCCCATTTGTAGTCCGCGCTCGGCTTGACGGCCGCGACATGTTCCTTGACCAGCTTGCTGTCGACGACCGAAGCGACGGTTGCCGACAGGCAGTTCAGCACGAAGCTCGGCGCATAGGGCTTGTCGACGACGAACTGGAAGGTGGTGTCGTCGACCGCCTTGGCCTTTTCGGTGACGTTGTCGCCGCTGATGCCCAGCTGCTCGATGATGAAGGCCGGGCTCTTGTCGAGCTTGACGGCGCGCTCGAAGGAGTAGGCAACGTCGGCCGCGGTGATCGGATTGCCCGACGCGAATTTCATGCCGGGCTTGAGCTTGAAGGTGTAGGTCAGGCCATCGTCGGAAACGGTCCAGCTCTCGGCGAGATCGCCCTTCACCTTGGAGGTGTCGCTGAGGTCGAGGCGAACCAGGAGATCATAGGTGTTGCCGGTGACCTCGGCGGTCGACAGCTCGAACGCCTCGCCCGGATCCATCGATATGATATCGTCGATCGCGAATCCTTCGACCAGCGTGTCTGGAGGCGAGACCGCAAAAGCGGGCGTCGCGAGCAGCGCGGACATCGCCACACCCGCGAGCAAGCCGCGAGAGCGAAGAGCAAACCTTTCGAGCATCATGGTGATCGTTCCCTGTTTTGTTGACCTGAGTTCCCGGCTCAGGGCTGCATTGTTCTTCTCGAAGCCTACAGCGGCCTGGACCACTTACCGTCGTGGTTTTTGTCCATTTGGTCAACACCTTATTAGCAGCGCCGGAGCCGGCAGCGCGCATTTTCCAAGACAGTGTATTGGACCAGCGGGAGCCGCGATGAGTCGACCCATGCGCCGGCTAAACGAAGCCACCGATCGGGAAAAATCTGCCGGAGTTCGTGACCTTCAAATGCCGTCTATTTCAGCTGCGCGACCAGCCCTGAATCGGGAAAGCAGGTCGCGGTCTTGCCGTTCTTCGCCTGCCAGACCCCAATGGAGCGGCGTGTCTTGAACCCGGGCAGACCGTCGGCGCTGCCGACATCGTAGCCCTTTGCCTCCAGCGCCCGCTGAAGTGCGGCGATATCGGACCGGTGGAGATCGCCCACCGGGCCCCAGGCGCCGGCAAAGGTTGCATCGCCCCTGGCGATGCGGTCGGCGGCATGGCCGATGAACAGCGCATAGAGGTCGCTGGTGTTGTATTCCTTCAGCACGTAGAAGTTCGGCGTGACGATGAAGGCCGGGCCGCTGCGTCCGGCCGGCATCAGCAGGAAGCTCTCGGCCTTCAATTCGCTTGCCGGGAACGCCTTACCGTCGACGCGCCTGATGCCCATCGCCGCCCAGTCAGCGATTTTCTTGCCCTGGTCTGGACCCTCGAGGGAGCAGGAGACGCTTGCCGGTACCCTCACTTCAAAGCCCCAGCCTCGCCCCCTCACCCAGCCGTAGTGGACGAGATAGTTGGCGATGGAGGCCAGCACATCCGGTGTCGAATTCCAGATGTCGGGCCGCCCGTCGCCGTCGAAATCCACGGCGTGCTTGAGGAAGGATGTCGGCATGAATTGCGRCTGGCCGAGCGCACCGGCCCAGGACGACTTCATGGCGTTGACCGGCGCCAGTCCGCGCTCGACGATCTCGAGCGCCGCCAGCACCTCGGTGCGGAAGAAATCCTTCTTGGTCGACATGAACGCCTTGGTGCCCAGCACCTCGAAGGCATCGTAGGGCATCTTGGCCGCGCCGAAGCCGGTCTCGCGGCCCCAGATCGCCAGGACCACCTCGCCCGGCACGCCGTAGCGCTTCTCGATCAGCCCCAGCACACGGGCGTTGGCGCTCTCGCGTGTCCGCCCTCCGGCGGTGACAGGGCGGACGGTCTTTTCGGCGAAATAGGCGCCGGGCGGGCCGAACTCCGCCTGAAGCTGCTTCTCGGGCGTCGTCGGCTTCGCGCCGGGCATGACAAGGTCCGGCAATTTCAGGTTCGGCTTCACGCCGATGAAGGCGGCGTCGAAGGTCTTCCTGGAGATGCCCTTGGCCTTGGCCTCGGGCCAGAGATCGTTTTGCAGCCAGGCCTGGAACTGGTCGTCGATCGGCGCGGCGGAGGCGGGGATGGTGAACGAGACGACCAGAGCGGCGAGGAAGAAAACAATCGCGAATACGCGAAGGTAGCGCTCCTTCGCACCCCCCTCTGTCCTGCCGGACATCTCCCCCGTAAGGGGGGAGATCAGATGTCGCCTTGGCTTTCGCCAATCGCCAACGTTGGAGTGCTGTCGATGAAGCTGCCAATCTCCCCCCTTGCGGGGGAGATGTCYGGYAGGACAGAGGGGGGTGGGACGGAGTGCAATGCTTCCAGGAAATCCGCCTGTCACCGATCCCCTCCCCAATCCCCTCAAAACACCGTCCTCGACCGCAGCGCGGCGGCCAGCGTGCCTTCGTCGAGATAGTCGAGTTCGCCACCGACCGGCACGCCATGCGCCAGCCTTGTCACCTTGACGTCGAAACCAGACAACTGGTCGGTCAGGTAATGCGCCGTGGTCTGGCCCTCGACGGTGGCGTTGACGGCGAGGATGACCTCCTTCACCTCGCCGGAGGCAATACGGTCGACCAGCGAGCGGATATTGAGCTGGTCGGGGCCGATGCCGTCGAGCGGCGACAGTGTGCCGCCGAGCACGTGATAGCGCACGTTCATGGCGGCGGCGCGCTCCAGCGCCCAGAGATCGGAGACGTCCTCGACGACGATCAGCGTGCTGGCATCGCGGCGCGGGTCGGTGCAGATCATGCAGGGATCGGAGGTGTCGACATTGCCGCAGGTCGAGCAGATGCGCACCTTGTCGACCGCCTCGCCCATGGCGGCGGCGAGCGGCTGAAGCAGTTGCTCTTTCTTCTTGATGAGATGGAGGGCCGCGCGCCTTGCCGAACGCGGTCCGAGCCCTGGCACCTTGGYCAGGAGCTGGATCAGGCGTTCGATCTCTGGACCGGCGATTCGCTTCGACATCGCTCTGATCTAGGATTTTTCAGAGCGGTTTGGAACATGCGGCGTCCGCGCATGATCCGCCGTGCCGCAGTGGATCATGATCGAGGGTCGACCGAGGCTGGTTTAAAGCGGCCGGTCCTGGCTGATGATCAGCGCGCCGATGGCGTCGGTGTTCTCAGGCGTCGACTGGAAGCCCATCGTCGCTTCCTGCGACGCGCTCGGAACCGAGGTGACGTACCGGCCCTTCAAGACGCCGCCGAAGCGGGAGGCGTCCGGCTCTTCCATCGGCTCCTGCATCGCCACCACCGTCTGCTTGGCCGTGACGCGGCCGGACTTCTGCGCCGGCCCGGCGGAGGCCGTCATAGAAACCTGCTGGGCGGGGATGATCGTCGTCTTGTCCGGGAGCGCCGGCGCAGTCTCCGTCATGGCGGCCTGCTTAGCCGGATTCGGATGGACAATGGTCTTGACCAGCGGTTCGGCGGACGCCACGAGCACCGGCGCGGCAGGTGCGGCTTTCTGCGGTTCGGCCGAAGCCACGGCGACAGTCGGCTCATCCGGCAGCGGCTGCCAGTTGCGGCCGCGCTTCTCATAGAAGGCGTTGCCGCCGGCAACCATCGTGTAATGCATGTTCTTGTAGGGGAAACGCAGGCCGGCGGTGTGGAAATACATCGTGTTCTTGAGCTTGGCCTTCCGCTCGCCCCTGAGCACCGCCTCAGCGGCTTCCTCGACGTCCGGCAGCGCCCTCGAATTCATCGACCGCGTCAGCACGCCGGGAGCGAACTGGCCTCTCTCGCCGACGACCTCGCAAATGGTGCTGCCATGTTCACCCGAGCGCAGCCGGTTCATGACGACCGTGCCGACTGCTATCATGCCGTCGCGGCTCGACCTATTCGACTCGAAGAACATCGCCCTTTTCAGGCATTCCTTGTCCYTCATCGTGTACTTGTGGGAGCGCGAGCTGAGGAAGCTCGGGGTGACAGCGTCGGTCAGACTCGCCAYCGACATGCCGTGTGAAGTGGTCTGGCTGCAGCCAGCCAGAAGCAAGGGGGAAGTGACGATGCCTACGAGCAGCAGCGGCGTCTTCCATTGCGTCGCGATCAACAATAAAGCCTCATGTCCTGATGCCAGCCCGTCCCAGGGATGTGGCAAGAATGAGACTCTTTCCGGCAAAAAAATGGCTAGACGGTTAGCAACTTCTGGACATAGGTAAAACTTTATGAATGTCGCGAAATAGCCGCGTGAGCAAAGCCGGCAAATGGTTAATATTGCGGCTCGGGCTCAATTCTCGTTCATAATCAATTAACTGGCYGCAGCCGCCTCAGAATGGCAATTTCATTCCGGGTGGAATCGGCAGGCCAGCCGTCAAGGCCTTGGTCTTTTCCTGCATGACCTGCTCGACCTTATTCTTGGCATCATTGTGAGCGGCGAGCAGCAGGTCTTCCAGGATCTCGACCTCGTCGTCCTTGAGGAGCGAGGGATCGATCTTCAGCGCCTTCATCTCGAACTTGCCGGTCAGCGTCACGCTGACCAAGCCGCCGCCCGCCTGGCCGGTGGCCTCGAGCGTCGCGATCTCATCCTGCATGGCCTGGAACTTGGCCTGCATTTCCTTCGCCTTGCCCATCAGGCCGAGAAGATCCTTCATCGCAAATATCCTCTTGGTTGGAGCATGATCTTGTCCGAAAACCGGTTCCCGCTTTTTGGGATCATGCTCTAGATTTCTTCGTCGTCAGCCGCCGGCTCGACCGGAAGGTCGGCTTCGGCGCCCTCCACTTCCGGCACTTCCGGAATACGCACGTCGATGATCTTGGCGCCTGGAAAGCGGGCGAGGATGGCGGCGACCGTCGGATCGCTCCTGGCGTCCGAGAACGCGTTCTCGCGCTTCGTCGTCTCCATCTCGGCCAGCGTCTGGCCGCCCTCTTCCTTCGACAGCGAGACCAGCCAGTTGCGGCCTGTCCAGGCGCGCAGCTTGGATGTCAGGTCGTTGAGCAGCATCTTCGGGGCATCGTCGGTCAGGCTGACATCGATGCGGCCGGGCTCGATGCGCACCAGCCGCACGCACCGCTTCAACAGCACCTTGAAGGCGATGTCGCGATTGGCATCGGCAAGGGCCGCGATGTCGGCCAGTGACTTCACCGGGACAGCGGGCGTTTCGACGACTGGCTCGGGTGCCGGTACGAAGGCGGCGGGCACGGGCTGCGCCTCGACCAGCCGCATCGTCTGCGCGCCGCCGTTGGAGGCCGGCATGCGCGCCTGCGCCACCACGCCGGCGCCGCCGCCGTTGCCGGYCGGCGCTCCGTTGGTGCGCGGCGCGCCGTTCGGCACAGGGACAGCGCCTTCCAATAATTTCAGCGCCTCGTCCAGCGTCGGCAGGTCGGCGGCGTGCGCAAGCCTGATCAGCACCATCTCGCCGGCGCTGACAGGACGGTTGGAGGACTGCACCTCGGGAATGCCCTTGAGCAGCATCTGCCAGGTCCGGGCAAGCACGCGCACCGACAGGGTGCCCGCGAATTCGGCGCCGCGCCGGCGCTCGTCCTCGGAGAGCGAGGCATCATCGGCCGCGGCCGGCACGAAACGCAGGCGGGTGACGAGGTGGTTGAATTCGGCGAGATCGGTGAGCACGGCGGCCGGGTCGGCGCCGGTGTCGTACTGCGCCCGGAACTCGGCCAAGGCCGCAGCGACATCGCCCTTCATGACATGCTCGAAGAGGTCGATGATGCGGGCGCGGTCGGCCAAGCCCAGCATGGCGCGCACCGCCTCGGCGCTGACCTTGCCGCTGCCGTGGGCGATCGCCTGGTCGAGGATGGAGAGCGAATCGCGCGCCGAGCCCTCGGCGGCGCGGGCGATCATCGCCAGGGCCTCGTCGTCGACGGAAATGCCTTCCTTAGCGGCGATCGCCGAAAGATGCGCGACCAGCGCGCCGGCGTCGATGCGGCGAAGATCGAAGCGCTGGCAGCGCGACAGAACCGTGATCGGCACCTTGCGGATCTCGGTGGTGGCGAAGATGAATTTGACGTGYGGCGGCGGCTCCTCCAGCGTCTTCAACAGGCCGTTGAAGGCTTGGGTGGAGAGCATGTGCACTTCGTCGATGATGTAGACCTTGTAGCGGGCCGAGACCGGCGCGTACCGCACGCGGTCGATGATGTCCCTGATGTCGTCGATGCCGGTGTGAGAGGCGGCGTCCATCTCGATGACGTCGACATGGCGACCTTCCATGATCGCCTGGCAATGCTCGCCGGGAATCGAAAGGTCGACCGAGGGCTGGTCGACGGTTGCGGTCTTGTAGTTGAGAGCACGCGCCAGGATGCGCGCCGTCGTCGTCTTGCCGACACCGCGCACGCCGGTCAGCATCCAGGCCTGGGCGATGCGGCCGGTGGCGAAGGCGTTGGTCAGGGTGCGCACCATCGGCTCCTGGCCGATCAGCTCGGAGAAATTCGAGGGGCGATATTTGCGCGCCAGCACGCGATAGGCGCCGGTCTTGCCTGTCTCCAGGCTTTCAGCCCCCAAATTTCCGGCTTCGCTCATTCGCCGTCAAAAGCTCCAAGGACCGCGACGGAAGGCGGCCGATTCCTGCGCATAGTCTCACCCGCACGGCTCGGCGCCGTCAATGTCGCGGGAGAAAGGCGAAGAGGTGGGAGGCTGGAACAATGACCCGTTCCGGGCTCGTTAGGGCTGCTTCCTTCCGGACCTGACCCGGTTGGCGAGTGGATCGTCCACCACCAACCTCCCACGCCCCATATCGGCAATTCAGCGGCGAAATGCAAGGGTAGAGGTGAATGGCCGGCGGGGCCAAGCAGGCGACAAAGCCTTCAAATCCACAATGGCGGCCAATGATTCGCTTGCAGCCACCTTGCCGCCGCTCTAGCGTTCCGAGTTTGGAAAATACTGCAAAAGCGAAGGAAACACCCATGCTGCCTGGCCTCAAGGCCGGATTTGCGCTGGACGCCCGACTGGAGGCGGACAGTGAGCAGCTTATGTGGCTCGGCCTGTGCGAGCTCAGGCTGATGAACGACCGCCGCTGGCCATGGCTGGTTCTGGTGCCGCAGCGTCCGGGGGTCGAGGAACTGCACGACATGACGCCGCTCGACCAGGCAATGCTGACCTTCGAGACCAACATGGTGGCRCAGGCGCTGAAGCAGGTGACGGGCTGCACCAAGATCAACACCGGCGCGCTCGGCAACATCGTTCGCCAGCTGCATGTCCACGTCATTGCCCGCAGCGAAGGCGATCCCGGCTGGCCGGGGCCGGTGTGGGGACACGGCATGCGCGTGCCCTATCAACGCCCCGAACTCTACCGGTTTGCCGAAACAATCAAGGCGGCGCTATAAGCCGATCAGTGTCCACCCTGCGCTTTCCCGAGTTCCCCAACCCTGAGTCCCCATGAGCTTCCGCCTGTTTGACGCRCCACAGCGCGAGCCGAGCCAGTTCGTCGGCTTCGCCGGCAACCGGATCGACCGGCAATCGGAAAACCGCGCCGACGACGCCGTCGAGAAAGCGCTTGYAGATCAAACCGCGCGGCTGATGCTGATGCATGGCGGCCGGCTTTACCYGAAACTGGAGGACGGCAGGTTCGACCCCTGGTTCAAGGCGGCCGAAAGCCAGGCCTTCGACGCTTCGCTCGACCGCGGCGTGCTGCTCGGCTTTTCGGAGAACGGACCGGTGCTTGCAGTGCCCGCAGGCATCGAGCCGGAAAATCTGCCGGAAACGATCAAGGCGATCGACTACCGCTCCGTCTACATGCAGGGCTTGATCGACGAGGCGGCGGCCGGCGCGCTGGCGCAGGGTGCGGCGCTGCTTGCCTGGCACGCCAGCCACGGCTTCTGCAGCAAATGCGGCAGTCCGTCGGAAATGCGCGCCGGCGGCTACCGGCGGCACTGCCCGGCATGCGGCACCGAGCATTTTCCGCGCACGGACCCAGTGGCGATCATGCTGACGGTGACGCGCGAGAAATGCCTGCTCGGGCGCGGCCGGCATTTCGCGCCGGGCATGTATTCGGCCCTGGCCGGCTTCATCGAGCCGGGCGAGACGATCGAGGCGGCGGTCCGCCGCGAGACCCTGGAAGAGGCCGGCATACGGCTCGGCCGCGTCGTCTACCACGCCAGCCAACCCTGGCCGTTCCCCTATTCGCTGATGATCGGCTGCTTCGGCGAGCCGCTCAACGAGGACATCCAGGCCGACCTCAACGAGCTGGAAGACTGCCGCTGGTTCCCGCGAGACGAGGTGCGCTCGATGCTGGAGAGAGACCATGCCGGCGGCTTGATCACGCCGCCCAAGGGGGCGATCGCCTACCACCTCATCCGCGCCTGGGTCGACAGCGAATAGGAGCCGAAAAATGATCCGTCATACCGTCGTCTTCACRCTCAAGCATCCGCCGCATTCGCTGGAGGCGAAGCGGTTCCTGCACGATGCGAAAAAGATCCTCGCCGCGATCAAGGGCGTCACGCATTTCGAGCAGCTGCGCCAGGTGAGCCCCAAGAACGACTACCAGTTCGGCTTCTCGATAGAGTTCGCCGACCAGGCCGCCTACACCAGGTACAATGAGCATCCCGACCACGTCGCCTTCGTCCGCGACCGCTGGGTGCCGGAGGTCGAGGCGTTTATCGAGTTCGACTATGTGCCGTTGGGATGGGGGTGATATCGGGTTGAGTRCAAACGTCGGAGACTAGCGAAGGCCTTCGCCAATCTCGAAGGTCGTGARCTCCGAACCGCCGGTTGACGGCCACCAACCGTTCAGTCCGCGACTTTCCACTGCTCGCGCGACGCACTCGCCGGATAGACGCCGAGGATGCGCATTTCGCGCGAGAAGAAGCGCAATTCGTCGAGCGCCARCTTGACCAGCGGATCGTCGGGGTGGCCTTCGATATCGGCATAAAACAGCGTCGCGGTGAAGGCACCGAGCTGGTAGCTCTCGAGCTTCGTCATATTGATGCCGTTGGTGGCGAAGCCGCCCATGGCCTTGTAGAGCGCGGCCGGCACGTTGCGGACGCGGAAGATGAAGGTGGTCATCATCTTGGCGTCCAGCGATGGGCGCTCAGCCCACTGCTTGTTCTTGGTCAGCACGACAAAGCGGGTGACGTTGCTGTCGGTGTCCTCGACATTCTCCTCGATGATGTCGAGGCCGTAGAGCTCCGCGGCGAGGGCCGGGGCAAGCGCCGCCATGGTGCGGTCCTTGACCTCGGACACCATCTTCGCCGACCCAGCCGTATCGCCGGCGACCACCGGCTTCCAGCCGTTCTTGCGGATGTATTTGCGGCACTGGCCGAGCGCATGGATATGGCTGTGCACGGTCTTGATCTCTTCGCGCTTCACGCCCGGCAGCACCATCAGCTGGAAGTGGATCGGCAGGAAATACTCGCCGACGATGTGCAGCTTGGATTCCGGCAGCAGATGATGGATGTCGGCGACGCGCCCGGCGATCGTGTTCTCGATCGGGATCATGGCGAGCTCGGCCTTGCCGGTCTCGACCGCGTTGAAGGCGTCCTCGAAAGTCGGACAGGGCAACGGCTCCATCGACGGGAACATGTTGCGGCAGGCGGTATCGGAGTTGGCGCCGGGCTCGCCCTGGAAGGAGATTTTGTTGGTCTTTTCAGGCATGCGCCAATGTCTCGCTTACGGATGTCTCAGTTCGAAAGGATCTGCCTGGCGCGCTCGAGGTCGTCGGGCGTGTCGACGCCGAGCGGCAGCGACCGCACGATCTCGGCATCGATGCGCATGCCGGCTTCCAGCGCCCGCAGCTGCTCCAGCCGCTCACGGCGCTCGAGCGGCGACGGCTTCAGCGCCACGAAGCGCTCCAGCGCCGCGCGCCGATAGGCGTAAAGGCCGACATGATGATAGAGCGGGCCGTCTCCCCAGGGCGCCGTCGCGCGGGTGAAATAGAGCGCTTTCAGCCTCGTCGCGGAGAGCGGCGAGCCGACGATCTTGACGACGTTCGGATTGGTCTTCTCCTCGTCGCGGACGATCTCGACGCCGAGCGTTGCGATGTCGACCGACGCCTCGGCGAAGGGCCTGAGCGACGCRCCGATGATTTCGGGGTCGATGGTCGGCAGATCGCCCTGGACATTGACGATGGTCTCGACCTTTTTTCCCGGGTCAAGCGCGGTGAGGGCCTCGAAGATGCGGTCGGACCCGGATTCGTGGTCCATGCGGGTCATCACCGCCTCGAAACCATGCGACCGCACCGCCTCCGCGACGGCCTGCGTGTCGGTCGCAACCACGACGCGGCCGAGCCCGGCCTCGGTGGCGCGGCGGGCGACGTGGACGATCATCGGAGCGCCGGYAATGTCGGCCAGCGGCTTGCCCGGCAGGCGCGTCGAGGCCATGCGGGCGGGGATCAGGATCAAGGTCGACATGGGACTTTCGGGGCGGCGAGAAAGCGGATGGAAAAGTGGCAAAACGTCTCACTGGAAGCGCCCTTATAGGTGTTGCAACGCCGAAGCAAAAGACCTAGTTTCCGCGCGATTTGACTGGCCCGTTCGGGCCATTCGCTATACCGACGGACGGAGTGGACGGGACGGTCCGCCGGAAAAGGAGCAAGGGGCGCATGGATTCCAACGAAGTCAACAAGCTGCTCGCCGGATTCCTCGGAACCTGCTTCATCGTCTTTTCCGTGGGCATCGTGTCAAACGGGCTGTTTGCTTCGCCCCCGCCCGAGAAGCCCGRCTTCGCCATCCAGGCTCAGGAGCCGACCGAAGGCGGCGGCGCAGCCGCTCCGGCCGCTGAGGCCAAGCCGATCGCCGATCTCCTGCCCAAGGCCAACGTCGAGGCAGGCGCCGCCATCTTCAAGAAGTGCCAGGCCTGTCATTCCGGCGAGAAGGGCGGCCCGAACAAGGTCGGTCCGGACCTCTGGGATGTCATTGAGCGCCCCGTCGCCGAGCACGAAGGCTTCGCCTATTCGGCGGGCATGAAGGACTTCTCCAAGGGCGGACAGGAGAAGTGGACCTACGACAATCTGTACCATTTCATAGCCTCGCCGAAGAAATTCGTGAAGGGCACGGCGATGGGCTTTGCCGGCCTGCCGAAGGACGAGGACCGCGCCGACGTGATTGCCTATCTGCGCACGCTGTCGGACAATCCGAAGCCGCTACCGCAGCCGGGCGCTTCCGCAGAAGCCAAGCCCGCCGAAGGCGCAAAGCCGGCGGAAGGCGCTGCACCCGCAAAGCCGGCTGCACCCGCGAAATAAACAATTTGTCATGAAGACTCCTTGGAAAAGCCGGGTTCGTCCCGGCTTTTCTGTTAGGAAGCCGCATATGCTGCGACAAAAGCCGCGGCTGCGGTTTTCACCGGCGTCAAATGATCTAGATTGCCGCTGAATACTATTCGCGACGTGGAGAACGCATGACGGCTGGCCGCTCCCCGACACTTTTCGCATCGATGGCGCTTTTCGCATCGATACTGGCGGTCGCCGTCTTCGTCAGCCAGCAGGCCAGTTCCGCCGATGAATGGCACACAACCTCCTCGCTGATCGGCGGCTCCAAATACGGCGACAATTTCCAGCACTATGACTACGTTAACCCGAACGCGCCGAAGGGCGGGACGGTGAACCGCATAGTTGTCGGCACTTTCGACAGCTTCAATCCCTATATCGTGCAAGGTTCCGCCGCCGCCGGCTTCTCGCAGTTCGGCGGCGGACTGCTCTACGACACGCTGATGGAGCAGGCGACCGATGAAGGCAGCGTCAGCCATCCGCTGGTCGCGGAGGCCTACAAATACCCGCCGGACTATTCGTCCGCGACCTACCGGCTCAACCCTCAAGCCAAATGGCATGACGGCCAGCCGATCACCGTCGACGACGTGATCTGGTCGTTCCAGGTGCTCAAAGCCAACAGCCCGATGTACAACCGCTATTTCGAGAATGTGACCGAGGCGGTCGCCGTCTCGAACCGCGAGGTCKAGTTCCATTTCAACCAGAAGGGCAACCGGGAACTGCCAAAGATTTTGGGCGACCTCGTCGTGCTGCCGAAGCATTGGTGGGAAGGCACCGACGCCAGCGRCAAGAAGCGCGACATCACCAGGCCGACGCTCGAGCCACCGCTTGGCTCCRGCGCCTACAAGATCGCCAGCTTCAAGCCGGGATCAGAGATCGTCTGGCAGCGCGTGBCCGACTATTGGGGCGCCAGGCTGCCGGTGAAGATCGGCCGCGAGAATTTCGATACCCAGCGCTTCAGCTACTTCCTCGATGACAATGCATCTTGGCAGGCTTTCACCAAGGGCGGCTTTGAGGACTTTCGCGTGGAGGCGCGCGCCCAACGCTGGGCGGTCGAATACACATTCCCCGCCATCAAATCAGGGGATGTTGTCAAGAAGGAGTACCCCGTCACCTCCCCACAGCCGATGCAGGCTTATGTCATGAATACGCGCCGGCCGCTTTTTCAAGACGTACGGGTGCGTCAAGCTTTGACCTACGCGTATGATTTCGAGAGCATGAACCGGACTATCTTTTTTGGTGCATATACGCGCACCGATAGCTATTTCGAAGGTGGCGAACTGGCCTCGAACGGGTTGCCGCAAGGCAAGGAGTTGGAGATTCTGCAGCAATACCGGGACAAACTGCCACCGCAGTTGTTCACGACGGAGTTCAAGCTGCCGGTCTACGACACGCCGCAATCAGCGCGTGAGAATTTGCGGAAAGCCTATGATCTCCTGAAGCAGGCAGGGTGGGTCAACAAAGGTGGCAAGTTGGTCAATGCGCAGTCGGGGAACCAATTCAAGATCGAGTTTCTTGGTAACGATCCTATCGACGAGCGCGTAGCCGCTCCCTTCATGGACAATCTGCGGCGTTTGGGCATCGTCGCCACCCTGCGGATCGTCGACGACAGCCAGWACACAAACCGCACCCGTGCCTTCGACTTCGACGTGCTGGCGTTGGCAAGCTTCCAGCAGTCGAACTCGCCTGGCAATGAGCAACGAGACTTTTGGAGTTCGAAAGCCGCTGATACACCAGGTTCGCGCAACCTTGCCGGCATCAGGAACCCGGTGGTCGACGCGTTGGTCGACCGCGTCATCTTCGCCACCGACCGCGACGACCTTGTCGCCGCCACGCATGCCCTCGACCGCGTGCTGCTCTGGAACTACTATATGGTGYCGCAGTGGCATTTGGGGAAAGTGCGCGCCGCATACTGGAACAAGTTCGACTTCCCTGAAAAACAACCTAGCTATATCGGCGTTGATCTCGATTCCTGGTGGGTCGATCCCGCGAAGGAAAAGGCGCTGGCCGCCAAGTACAAGGGCGTCAATTGATGAGGCGGCAAACTTTGCTTCCCCGTCRCGACTTCCTGGCGCTCGGCGCTGCGGCGGTGGCCGCGGCGCTGCTTCCYGGCAAGGGCTTTGCCGCCATTCCGACAGGCGTGAAAATGCATGGCCTGTCGGCTTTCGGCGATCTCAAATACAAGCCCGACTTTGCCCATTTCGACTATGTCAATGTCGACGCCCCGCAAGGCGGCACCTTCAACTTCTCGCCGCCCAACTGGGGCACCAACCAGAGCCCTTTGACATTCAACACGCTGAACTCCTTCGTGCCCAAGGGCGACGCGCCGCAGCGCATGGATATGTGCTTCGACTCGCTGATGGTGCGGGCGCTCGACGAGCCCGATGCCGTCTATGGGCTGATCGCCGACGGCGTCACGATTTCCGAGGACCGCAACGGCTTCACCTTCTCGCTGCGCCCGCAGGCGCGTTTCCATGACGGCACGCCGCTGACGGCAGAAGATGCGGCCTTCACGTTCAAGCTGCTCAAGGAGAAAGGACATCCGGAGTACTCGCTGTCGCTGACGCATCTCGAGGATGCGGTGGCGAAGGATGTCCACACGGTCGAGCTCAAATTCTCCGGCAAGCAATCGGCCCGCACCATCCTCAACGTCGTCGGTTTTCCGATCCTGTCCAAAGCCTTCTATACGGCCAACCCCTTCGATTCCTCGCAGCTCAACCCGCCGCTCGGATCGGGTGCCTACAGGGTCGGGCGGTGGTCGGCGGGCGCCTGGATCGAATATGAGCGGGTGGCGGACTATTGGGGCAACGACCTGCCGGTCAATCGGGGCCAATACAATTTCCAGCGCATCCGCATCGRATTCTACCAGGACCGCACAGCCGGATTCGAAGCCTTCAAGAAGGGCGAGATCCTCTATCGCGAGGAGTTCACCTCGCGCGTCTGGGCGACGGCTTACGACTTCCCCGCCTTCACAGCCGGCAAGGTGGTCAAGCATGAATTCCCGGCGGAAACGGTGCCGTCGATGCAGGCCACGGCCGTTAACCAGCGGCGTGCGCAGTTCCAGGACCCGCGCGTGCGGCAGGCGATCGCGCTCTGTTTCGACTTCGAATGGACCCGGCGCAATTTCTTCTACGGCTCCTATCAGCGCTCGCAATCCTGCTTCGAGAAATCCGACTTCCGCACCGAAGGCATGCCGTCGCCGCAAGAGCTGGCGCTGCTGGAGCCGCTGCGCGACAAGCTGCCGCCGGAGACCTTCGGCGAGGCGGTGTCACAGCCGGCCTCGGACGGTTCGGGACGCGACCGAAAGCTGCTCGGCAAGGCGGCGAAGCTGCTTGCCGAGGCGGGCTGGAAACGCTCCGGYGATTTCGTCGTCAACGACAAGGGCGCGCGGCTGCCTGCCGAATTCCTCGTCGAAGATGAGACCTTCGTGCAGGTCTATTCGCCCTGGGTCGCCAACATGAAGGCGATCGGCATCGATGCCTCGATCCGGCTGGTCGACTCCGCCCAATACCAGCTCAGGCAATCGACATTCGATTTCGACCTGATCTCGGCCGCTTTCTCCTTCAGCGCCACGCCGACCCGCGACGACCTCGAGATATTCTTCCATTCGCGAAGCGCCGCCGTAGCGGGCTCGCGCAACCTGCCGGGCGTAGCGAGCCCGGCGATCGACGCCCTGGTCGATGCCGTCGGCGCCGCGAAGGATCGCGAAAGCCTCACCGTTGCGATGCGGGCGCTCGATCGGGCCTTGCGTGCGCGACGCGATTGGATTCCAAGTTGGTACCTGGCGAATCACCGAAGCGCCTTTTGGGACATGTTCGGCTTTCCCGAGCACAAACCCGATTTCGGCTTTCCGGTCGAAGCGCTGTGGTGGGTCGACAAGGGCAAGGCGGCAAGAATTGGCAAAGCCTGACACTCCCTTTAGCGCAGGGGCGGCAGCCTGATGGGCGCCTATATCCTGCGGCGCATCCTTCTGATGATCCCGACGCTGTTGGGCATCATGGCGATCTCATTCGCCGTCATCCAGTTCGCTCCCGGCGGGCCGGTGGAACAGGTCGTCGCCAAGCTCACCAACCAGGGTGGCGCCGATCGCCTCGGCGGCGGTGGTGGCGATGCCGGCGCCACCAATTTGGACGTCGCCGGCGATGTCGGCTCGAAATACCGCGGCGCGCAGGGGCTCGATCCCGAATTCATCAAGAAGCTGGAAAAGCAATTCGGCTTCGACAAGCCGCCGCTCGAGCGCTTCGGCATGATGCTGTGGAACTATCTCCGCTTCGATTTCGGCGACAGCTATTTCCGCGACATCTCGGTGCTCGACCTGATCCTGGAAAAGATGCCGGTGTCGATCTCGATCGGGCTGTGGATCACGCTTTTGTCCTACCTGATCTCGATCCCGCTCGGCATCCGCAAGGCGGTGCAGGACGGCTCGACCTTCGACGTCTGGACGAGCGGCGTGGTGATTGTCGGCTACGCCATTCCCGGCTTCCTGTTCGGCATCCTGCTGATGGTGCTGTTTGYCGGCGGCTCCTTCTGGGACTGGTTCCCGCTGCGCGGCATCGTTWCCGACAATTGGGACCAGTTGTCCTGGCCGGACAAGATCATCGACTATTTCTGGCACATGACGCTGCCRCTCACCGCGCTGGTGCTGTCGGCCTTCGCCACGACGACGCTTTTGACCAAGAACTCCTTCCTGGAGGAGATCCGCAAGCAGTATGTGGTGACGGCGCGCGCCAAGGGCCTCTCGGAGCGCAAGGTGCTCTACGGCCACGTCTTCCGCAACGCCATGCTGATCGTCATCGCCGGCTTTCCCGGCGCCTTCATTTCAGCCTTCTTCACCGGCTCGCTGCTGATCGAGAACATCTTCTCGCTCGACGGGCTCGRCCTGCTCGGCTTCAAGTCGGTGATCGACCGCGACTATCCGGTGGTGTTTGCCAACCTCTACATCTTTTCGCTGCTCGGCCTCTTCGTCAATCTTCTGTCCGACCTGATCTACACCTGGGTCGATCCGCGCATCGACTTCGAGCGGAGGGACATCTGATGGCAGAGGCCRCCGCAACGACGCGAGAACGCGCCGCGCGCCCCCGGCTGTCGCAGCTCAACCAGCGGYGGCTGCAGAACTTCAAGGCGAACCGGCGCGGCTACTGGTCGCTGTGGATCTTCCTCTTGCTGTTCGTGCTTTCGCTGTTTTCCGAGCTGATCGCCAACGACAAGCCGATCATCGCCTCCTACAAGGGCGAGATCCTGTTTCCAGTTCTTGTCGCCTATCCGGAAGAGAAGTTCGGCGGCTTCTATGCCGTCACCGACTATCGTGACCCGGTCATCCAGGACGAGATCAATGCCAATGGCTGGATGATCTGGCCGCCGGTGCGCTACTCCTACCAGACCGTCAACAACGCCATTCCGGAGGCTGCGCCCGCCAAGCCCTCCTGGCTCTATGACAGGAAGACGCGCTGCAAACAGTATCCGCAAGGCGAGGCCGATCCCAACTGCATCATCGGCAACTGGAATTGGCTGGGCACTGACGACCAGGCGCGCGACGTGTTGGCGCGCGTGCTCTACGGCTTCCGCATCTCGGTGCTGTTCGGGCTGATCCTGACGCTCGGCTCCTCCGTGATCGGCGTCGCGGCCGGCGCGGCGCAGGGCTATTTCGGCGGCTGGACGGATCTTCTGTTCCAGCGCTTCATCGAGATCTGGTCGGCCATCCCGGTGCTCTATCTGCTGCTCATCATCTCCGCCATCCTGCCGCCCGGCTTCTTCATCCTGCTCGGCCTGATGCTCCTGTTCTCCTGGGTGGCGCTGGTCGGCGTGGTGCGGGCCGAGTTCCTGCGGGCGCGCAATTTCGAATATGTCAACGCGGCGCGCGCGCTCGGCGTGCCCAACCTCACCATCATGTTCCGCCACCTCCTGCCCAACGCGATGGTGGCGACGCTGACCTTCCTGCCGTTCCTGCTCTCAGGCTCGATCTCGACGCTGACCTCGCTCGACTATCTGGGCTTCGGCCTGCCGCCCGGCTCCGCCTCGCTCGGCGAGTTGCTGAAGCAGGCGCAGCGCAATCTCAACGCGCCCTGGCTCGGCATCTCCGGCTTCATCGTTATTTCGGTAATGCTGTCGCTGCTGGTGTTCATCGGCGAAGCGACGCGCGACGCCTTCGATCCGCGCAAGACGTTCAGATGAGTGAAGCCCTGCTTTCCGTCCGCGATTTGAGCGTCGCCTTCGCGCAAGGCGGCGRGCAGTCGATGGCCGTCGATCACATCTCCTTCGATATCGCCAAGGGCGAGACGCTGGCGCTGGTCGGCGAGTCCGGTTCGGGCAAATCGGTCTCGGCGCTGTCGGTGCTGAAGCTCCTGCCCTACCCCGCGGCCAGCCATCCCTCGGGAAAGATCCTGTTCCATGGCGCCGATCTGCTGATCGCCAACGAAAAGACCTTGCGCAGTGTGCGCGGCAACAAGATCACCATGATCTTCCAGGAGCCGATGACCTCGCTCAATCCGCTGCACACGATCGAGCAGCAGATCGTCGAGGTCCTGAAGCTGCACCAGGGTCTCGGCGACAGGCAGGCGCGGGCGCACGTGCTGGAACTGCTGACCGAGGTCGGCATCCGCGATCCGCACAAGCGGCTCGATGCCTATCCGCACCAGCTGTCGGGCGGCCAGCGCCAGCGCGCCATGATCGCCATGGCTCTGGCCAACGAACCGGAGCTGCTGATCGCCGACGAGCCGACGACGGCGCTCGACGTCACCGTACAGGCGCAGATCCTCGAGCTGCTCGCGAAACTCAAAAGCCGCAAGGGCATGTCGATGCTCTTCATCACCCACGACCTCGGCATCGTCAGAAAGATCGCCGACCGCGTCTGCGTGATGACCAAGGGCAAGATCGTCGAGACCGGRCCAACCAGGGAAATCTTCGCCAACCCCCGGCACGCCTATACCAAGCACCTGCTGGCGGCCGAGCCGAAGGGCAAGCCGCCGGCGGCGAATGCCGGCGCCCAGGCGGTGATGACCGGCAAGGAGATCAAGGTCTGGTTCCCGATCAAGCGCGGCTTCTTCCGCCGCACCGTCGACCACGTGAAGGCGGTGGACGGCATCGACGTCACCGTGCGTGCCGGCCAGACGCTCGGCGTCGTCGGCGAGTCCGGTTCCGRCAAAACGACGCTCGGCCTGGCGCTGGCCCGGATGATCTCCTCGACGGGCGCGATCAATTTCAACGGGCGGGACATCAACCAGCTGTCCTTCAGCGCCATGCGGCCGCTGAGACGCGAGCTGCAGATCGTTTTCCAGGACCCGTTCGGTTCCTTGAGCCCGCGCATGTCGGTGGCGGAGATCATCGAGGAAGGACTGAAGATCCACGAGCCGAAACTCTCGCCCGATGATCGTGACGAGAAGGTCGTTGCGGTTCTCAAGGAGGTCGGGCTCGACCCCGAAACGCGCCATCGCTATCCGCACGAATTTTCCGGCGGCCAGCGCCAGCGCGTCGCCATCGCGCGCGCCATGGTGCTCAATCCGCGCTTCGTCATGCTCGACGAGCCGACCTCGGCGCTCGACATGAGCGTGCAGGCGCAGGTGGTCGACCTCTTGCGCAACCTCCAGGCCAGGCACAACCTCGCCTATCTTTTCATCAGCCACGACCTGAAAGTCATCCGCGCCCTTGCCAATGACGTGATCGTCATGCGCAATGGCCAGATCGTCGAGGCCGGGCCRTCCGAACAGATTTTCAACAGCCCGCAGACCGACTATACCCGGGCGCTGATCTCGGCCGCATTCCGGATCGAAACGGCGCCGACCGGCGTCGTCAGCGAATAGGCTGTTTGCTTTTCACGCAATTCCGGACGAAAAACCGCGACACACTTTTCCTGGAACTGCTCCGGGACTGAATAACARGGACTGACATCCGAAAATGGAAAAAGGCAAAATCCTGCTGGCCGTCACCGCGTTTCATCCGCAGCGCTGGCACCAGCTGCTGGCGGCCGAGCGCGAGGTGGTGCTGGAGCCGGACGGAGCCAGCGATCCCTCGATCGCCTATGCGGTGGTGTGGAAGCACAAGCCGAACCTGCTCTCCCGGCTGCCCAACCTGCGCGCCATCTTCTCCGTCGGCGCCGGCGTCGACCACATCTTCGCCGATCCCGGCCTGCCCGACGTGCCCATCGTCAGGGTCGTCGCCGACAATCTCACGCAATACATGACCGAATATGTCGTCTGGCGGGTGCTCGATCACCATCGGCATGGCATGCTCTACCGGGCGCAGCAGCCGAAGAAGATCTGGCACGAGCCGCTACAGCGGCCGGCCGGGGACATCTCCGTCGGCATCATGGGGCTAGGCCATCTCGGGCGTGCCGCCRCATCGGTGCTGCTTTCGCTCGGCTTCGCCGTGAACGGCTGGTCGCGCACCGAGCACCCGATGCAGGGCGTCTCGACCTATTCCGGAGAAGCAGGGTTCATCCCGTTCCTCAACGCCACCGACATACTGGTGGTGCTTTTGCCGCTCACGCCGCGCACGCAGGGCATCATCAACTACGGATTGCTGAAGGAATTGCGCAGGCGCAACGGCCTCGGCGGCGCGGTGCTGATCAATGCCGGGCGCGGTCGGCTGCAGAAGGACGTCGACATCCTGCGCGCGCTGGATGACAACACCCTCAAAGAGGCGAGCCTCGACGTGTTCGAGGTCGAGCCGCTGCCGAAGACCAGCCCGCTTTGGAGCCATCCGAAAGTGTTCGTGACGCCGCATGCGGCGGCAACCTCGGACCCGGCCCATCTGGTGCCGATCATGCTTCGGCAGATGGACGCATTCGAGCGCGGCGAAAAGCTCGAAAACCTGGTCGACCGCGAAGCGGGCTATTGAGGCGGAGAGGCAGGCTTCGAGCCGGGCAGTTCCAATTTCTTCTTCGGCTTGCCGCATTCGCGGCGGTCGATCGAGCGGTTCATGGCGTCGATCTGGCCGCTCGCCCTGTCGCTGTCGCGCCGCGCCTTGGAGCGCAGGTCGGGCGTGAACGGGCCGAAACCCATCGCCGGATTGGAAAAGGTGGGCTTCGCGGTGATCGGCAGATTGTATTGCTGCGCCAGCGCATTGCGGTTGGCGACCAGTTGATCGCAAGGCACGCTGTCATATTGCAGCGAGGACTGCACGTCCTCGTCCTGCCGTTCAGACATCGAGGTGCCGCCGACGCAGCCGGCAACGGTCAGGCAGGATGCCAACACCACCATGTTCCAGCGCATGGTATCCCTCCGTGCGGTATCCGCCCCCAAGCTTAACCCGACATGCGATTCGGGCTTTTTCGCGAGCAGCGATTCGGGCTTTCTTCGTAGCATAGGATCAATACGGACGTCGGCGGGACAGCACCCCCCTCTGTCCTGCCGGACATCTCCCCCGCAAGGGGGGAGATTGGCAGCTTCAGCCTGCCGTTCTTCCTGCGGCGCTGGAGATTGGCGAAGCCGCCGCGACATCCGATCTCCCCCCTTGCGGGGGAGATGGCCGGCAGGCCAGAGGGGGGTGTGAAGGAACGCTGCGTTTGATGATCCTTTATACCGCATGGCCTTTCCGGGTCACGACAGCCAAGCCTCCTACCGGCTCGCCGCGGTCATGGCGAATGGTGGTGCTCTCCAGCGAGAGGACGGAAAAACCACTGGCGCCAAGGACGCGCCGCACATAGGCCTCCGAATGCGCATAACGCCGTGACGGCAGCAGGGTAAAATCATCGCCGCTGGCAAGCGTCTCGACCGAGAACGCGAACACACCTTCATCGGCCAGTGCCTCGGCGACGGCCCCGGCAATGCGTTCGAGCGCGCCGACATAGATGAACACGTCGGCCGCGACCACGAGGTCGGCCTTCGCGCCGGTGTGAGAGAAGTGCTGAAGGTCGGCCTCGGCGAGCAGGTC
>NZ_MDFL01000180.1 GCF_001854785.1 Mesorhizobium sp. ORS 3428 | reverse complement strand
CCAATCTCCAGCGCTGGAAAGTCAGCAGGACGCCCGAAACGCCGATCTCCCCGCTTGAGGGGGAGATGCCCGGCAGGGCAGAGGGGGGTATCGTAGAATGCCGGCGTCATGCAGCCATCCCCATCCTCAACCCCTTCGCCCCTTCCAAGCCCAGCGGCAGATGCGTAGCCGCGACGATGATTCCTCCCTCGTGGCAGTGATCCCTCATCAGCCCCGCGAACCGCTCCTCCGACGCCTTRTCCAGGCCCGCCGTCGGCTCGTCGAGCAGCCAGATCGGCCGGCGGCTGACCAAAAGCTTGGCGATCGAAGCGCGCCGCTTCTGCCCCGTCGAGAGATAGCCGAAGGGCAGATGCCCGAGCCCTCCCAGCCCGACGGTCTCCAGCGCGTCTTCCACGCTCAGCGCCGATTCGCCCTGGAAGGCACGCCAGAAGCCCAGATTCTCCGCGACGCTGAGCGCCGTCTTCATCGCATTGAGATGGCCGAGATAATGGGCGGCCGAAGCAACCGAAGGAAACTCATCGCCGGCGCCTTCGACCCGCACCCTGCCTTCGGCAGCAGGCAGCAGGCCGGCGATAACCCTCAGAAGCGTCGATTTGCCGGCGCCATTCGGCCCGGTGACGATGAGTGCCTCGCCCTTGTCGAGCGCGAATCCGATGCCGGAAAAGACCGTCTCGTCGCCGCGCTCGCCGCCCAGATTTTCGGCGATCAGCCGCATCCTTGTCCGCCCCGAAAGTACCGTTTGCGGCCGTCGCCGCATTGCACAAATTCGTCTTTCGACTGTCTAGAACTATTCCAGGAAATTCTCTATATGCGGTTCATCCGTGCCAGCGGTCGGCGCGGGAACCGAATTAGCGCCGAACCAGCGCACGCGCCGCCTTGAACGGCTCGGGTTGCTCGGGAGCGGACAGCGGAAATGGCCGTACCCGCACCTTTGCGCGTGATTGCATGCCAACGRCGTCCGTTCCCTTTCAGGCTGAACAGACAAGGACGGATCGCCGTGACAAAATCCCTCGACAGCTTCAATTGCCGCCGCACCCTGACCGTGGGTGGCGCGGACTATGTTTATTTCGACCTCGCCGAGGCCGAAAAGAACGGCCTCGCCGGTATCGCTAAACTGCCCTATTCGATGAAGGTGCTGCTGGAGAACCTGCTGCGCAACGAAGACGGCCGCTCCGTCACCAAGGAAAGCATCCAGGCGGTCGCCGCATGGCTGAATGACAAGGGCACTGCCGGCGTCGAGATCRCCTATCGTCCGGCCCGCGTGCTGATGCAGGACTTCACCGGCGTTCCGGCCGTGGTCGATCTCGCGGCAATGCGCGACGGCATCAAGGCGCTMGGCGGCGATCCGGAAAAGATCAATCCGCTGGTGCCTGTCGACCTCGTCATCGACCATTCCGTCATCGTCRACGAGTTCGGCACGCCGATGGCCTTCGCCCGCAATGTCGAGCTCGAATATGAGCGCAACGAAGAGCGCTACAAATTCCTGAAATGGGGCCAGCAGGCCTTCCGCAACTTCCGCGTCGTGCCGCCGGGCACCGGCATCTGCCACCAGGTCAACCTCGAATATCTGGGACAGGTGGTGTGGACCAACACCGAGGACGGCGAGACCACCGCCTATCCCGACACCTGCGTCGGCACCGATTCGCACACCACCATGATCAACGGCCTGGGCGTGCTGGGCTGGGGGGTCGGCGGCATCGAGGCCGAGGCCGCGATGCTCGGCCAGCCGGTCTCCATGCTGCTGCCCGAGGTCATCGGCTTCCGTCTGACCGGCAAGCTGCAGGAAGGCGTCACCGCTACCGACCTGGTGCTCACCGTCACCCAGATGCTGCGCAAGAAGGGCGTCGTCGGCAAGTTCGTCGAGTTCTTCGGTCCCGGCCTCTCCAACATGACGCTGGCCGACCGCGCCACCATCGGCAACATGGCGCCGGAATATGGCGCGACCTGCGGCTTCTTCCCCGTCGACAGCGAGACCACGCGCTATCTCTCCATCTCCGGCCGCGAGGAAAGCCGCATCGCGCTGGTCGAAGCCTATTCGAAGGCGCAGGGCATGTGGCGCGACGCCGGCTCGCCCGATCCGGTCTTCACCGACCTGCTCGAGCTCGACCTCGGCGATGTCGTTCCGTCGATGGCCGGCCCCAAGCGCCCCGAAGGCCGCGTCGCCCTGCAGGACATCCCCGCCGGCTTCGCCAAGGCGATGGAGATCGAGTACAAGAAGGCTGCCGAGATCTCCAAGCGCTATGCGGTGGAAGGCGCGTCCTACGACCTCGGCCATGGCGACGTCRTCATCGCCGCCATCACCTCCTGCACCAACACCTCGAACCCGAGCGTGCTGATCGGTGCCGGCCTGCTTGCCCGCAACGCCRACCGCCGCGGCCTCAAGCAGAAGCCGTGGGTGAAAACCTCGCTCGCCCCCGGCAGCCAGGTGGTGGCCGAATATCTGCAGAAGTCCGGCCTGCAGAAGGAGCTCGACCAGATCGGCTTCAACCTGGTCGGCTTCGGCTGCACCACCTGCATCGGCAATTCCGGCCCGCTGCCGGGACCGATCTCCAAGACCRTCAACGACAAGGGCTYGATTGCTGCGGCGGTGCTTTCGGGCAACCGCAACTTCGRAGGCCGCGTCTCGCCCGACGTGCAGGCGAATTACCTCGCCTCGCCGCCGCTGGTGGTGGCGCACGCGCTGGCCGGCACGGTCACCAAGGACCTTACCGTCGAGCCGCTCGGCGAGGGCAGCGACGGCAAGCCGGTCTATCTCAAGGATATCTGGCCGACCGCGGCCGAAATCCAGGAGTTCATCGAGAAGAACGTCACGCGCGAGCTCTTCGCCCGCAAATATGCCGACGTCTTCAAGGGCGACGAATACTGGCAGAAGGTCAAGGCGCCGGAAGGCCAGACCTATGCCTGGGACGATCATTCGACCTATGTGCAGAACCCGCCCTATTTCGCCGGCATGGCGCGCAGCTTCGGCAAGATCGGCGACATCAAGGGCGCGCGCGTGCTCGGCCTCTTCGGCGACAAGATCACCACCGACCACATCTCGCCGGCGGGCTCGATCAAGGCGGCCTCGCCGGCCGGCAAGTACCTCACCGAGCATGGCGTCGGCGTCGCCGACTTCAACCAGTACGGCACGCGGCGCGGCAACCACGAAGTGATGATGCGCGGCACCTTCGCCAATATCCGCATCCGCAACCACATGCTGGGCGAGAACGGCCGCGAGGGCGGCTACACGATCCACTATCCCTCGAAGGAGGAGATGTCGATCTATGACGCCGCGACGGAATACAAGAAGGAAGGCGTGCCGCTGGTCATCTTCGCCGGCGTCGAATACGGCAACGGCTCCTCGCGCGACTGGGCGGCCAAGGGGACCAACCTGCTCGGCGTGCGCGCCGTCATCGCCCAATCCTTCGAGCGCATCCACCGCTCGAACCTTGTCGGCATGGGCGTCATCCCCTTCGTCTTCGAGGACGGCACCTCATGGGCGTCCCTCAACCTCAAGGGCGACGAGCTGGTCGAGATCGACGGGCTGGAGGCGATCAAGCCGCGCCAGAAGATGGTGGCCAAGGTCACCTATGGCGACGGCACGGTGAAGAACGTACCGATCGTCTGCCGCATCGATACGCTGGACGAGCTCGACTACTTCAAGAACGGCGGCATCCTGCAATACGTGCTGCGCGATCTCGCTGCCTAGCAGCAAGGGAATAGGCAGTAGGGAGATCCTCTACTGCCCACTGCCCAGTTAAACCTCGGCCGGCCAAGCATTGGCCGGCCCGCCCCCAAGTCCAGGTCCTGTTCGCCGCAATAGAGATCGGCCGGCATCAGGAAATTTTGCCGCATGCCGATGATGCGGCTTCGAAATCGAACCGTGTCGAATAATGCAGTGGCCCCTCCTGTCGCAGGCTTATCTGCGGTTGGGGCGGCAAAATTTCACCGCAACGTGACTTCCCGTTGACTGTCGGTTCTGCCACATATTTTAGCAATCAGAACAAGGCCGGCATTACCGGCGGGAATCGGAACAGTCATGGCATCTCGAGGACCATCGCAGCTTGCGGCACTGGCGCTGGCCCTTTCAACGTTTGCCGGTGCGACATTGGCAAGCGAGCCTGAGAAGCCTCAAGTCGACAAGGCACAGGCCGACAAACCCTTGGGCGTGGTCGAACTGTTCACCAGCCAGGGCTGCAGTTCGTGCCCGCCGGCCGACGAATTCTTCGCCGAGCTTGCCGCCAAGGAAAACATCGTCGCCCTCGCCTACCACGTCAATTATTGGGACTATCTCGGCTGGCAGGACACGCTGAGCAACAAGAAGAACACAGACCGGCAGTATGATTATATGCGCGCCTTCGGCAACCGCTCGGTCTACACCCCGCAAGCCGTCATCAACGGCCGCAGCCATGTCAACGGCGCCAGCCGCAAGGACGTCGACGGCACGCTGGCGCGCATGGACAGGGTCGGCGAGGGCATGCGGGTCGGCATCAAGGTCAGCCGCACCAGCGACCGCGTGGTGATCGACGCCGGAGACGCCGGCAACGGCCCCAGCGACGCCCATGTGGTGATCGTCTATTTCGATCCGCCGCAGATGGTGAAGATCGGCGAGGGCGAGAACAGCGGCCGCAGCCTGACCTATTGGAATGCCGTTTCCGACATCCAAACCGCCGGCATGTGGCACGGCAAGGCGCAGCGCTACGAATTGCCGATGACGGAGATCGCCAAGAAGGGCGGCTGYGCGGTGCTGTTGCAGTCCGTCGGCAAGGACGGCATGCCCGGTCCGATCCTCGGCGCCGCCTTCATCCGCAAGCCCTGACTATACGGCGCCGCGAAAGGAGAAGGGGTGCGCTCCGCCTGCCAATAAAAAACCGGCGTCAGCTTGCTTCTGACGCCGGTCCATTCAGGTTTTGGGATCGTCGCACCTGATTTTTCCAAGGAAAAACCGAGGTTGGTTCGATCCGACGCTGACCCGTGGGCGGGGGGCTTGGGGTTTACGAGCCGGTGCCGGACCGAACCGTCTCAGGCAACGCGGGTAAACTCGTCRGACATTGGGGCATGAGCGCGGATAAATTGTGGCGACATTGTGGCTGAGCATCACCAATTCCAACACGCGTATTGCAAACGTGACTGGACGCTAGGGAAACGGCGCAGCGCTCGCTTGCTTAGCCGGCCCCTTGCAATTCGGCCGCGAAAGCGCGAACCTTTGTAGGTGCAGATTCAATCGAAGGATCGAGGCATGACCGATCACAGCAGCGGGATGGAGGACGGCGAAGCATCCGCAATTCTGATCCCGCTGCATGAGGCGCGGCGCGAGCGCCTCGACCAGCCCGTGCGTTTTGACCGGCGCGAGTTGGACCAGATCCTGAGGCTTTACGGGCGCATGGTGGCGGCCAATGAGTGGCGCGACTATGCGATTGATCATCTTCCTGATCGCGCCGTCTTTTCCGTCTTCCGCCGCGCCAGCGAAGTGCCGCTGTTCCAGATCGTCAAGGATCCGAAGCTGGCGCGCCGGCAAGGCGCCTTCGCCGTCATAGCCGCCGGCGGGCGCATCTTGAAGCGCGGCCAGGAACTCGGCCGCGTGCTCGGCGTCTTCGATTCCAAGCTGAAGCTGGTCGAAGCGTGAATTAGGGAATTGGAGAACTGAAGAACTGAGGAACTGAGGAGACAGCGCCCTTAATTCTCTAATTCCTCAGTTCCCTTCTTCAGTTCCTCAGTTCCTCAGTTCCCCCTTTGAATCCGAAATCTCCGCTCGGGCAGCGACTCCGGATCGGGCGGCAGAGCGGCGCCGCCGTTGAGCGACAGCTGCATGAACACCGTATCCAGCCAGCGCCCGTGCTTGTAGCCCGACCCCTCCAGGCGCCCGGAATGGCGGAAACCGAGCTTCTCATGCAGCCGCACCGAAGCGCTGTCCGCATGGCCGTCCCCTATCACCGCGATGATCTGGCGGAAGCCCGCCGCGCGCGCCGCCTCGATAAGCGCCTGCATCAGCAGGAAGCCCACGCCTAGCCCCTTGGCCTCCGGCGCGACATAGATGAATCCTCGACGACGAATCGGTAGGCGGGACGCGGCCGGAACGGTCCGGCATAGGCATAGCCGACCACCGCGCCATCCTTCTCCGCCACGAGATAGGGAAAGCTGCCCGCTGCTAAGCTCTCGAATCGGTTGCCCATTTCGGCGCGGCTGGGTGGCTCCAGCTCATAGCTCGCCGTGCCGTGGGTGACAGCGTCGGCATAGATTTCCGTGATTCGGTCGAGGTCGGCAGCCGTCGCGGTTCTGATTTCGATATTGCTCATAATTTATGCAGATCGTCTTTCTGCCTCGATAACAGCAGAGAGGCGCGCAAAAGGAAAGGGCGGCCGTTGGGCCGCCCTTTGCGAAGTCGATGGTCCAGCCAGACCGGGTTGCTCGCCTTAGCGGCGGTCACCCATGAACTGCAGCAGGAACATGAACAGGTTGATGAAGTCGAGATAGAGCTGCAGCGCGCCCATGATCGCCTTGCGGCCGGCAACGTCGGCGACGTCACCCTCGAAATACATCTCCTTGATCCGCTGCGTGTCGTAGGCGGTCAGGCCCGCGAACACCAGCACGCCGATCGCCGAGATGGCGAAGGCGAGCGCCGACGACGCCAGGAAGATGTTGATCAGCATCGCGATCAGCAGGCCGATCACGCCCATGATCAGGAACGAGCCGAAGGCGGTCAGGTCGCGCCTTGTCGTGTAGCCATAGAGCGACAGACCGCCGAAGGCCGCGGCCGTGGCGAAGAAGGTCTGGGTGATGCTGGTGCCGGTATAGACGAGGAAGATCGTCGACAGCGACAGGCCGACTAGGCCGGCATAGACCCAGAAGGTGGTCTGCGCCGTCGCCACGCTCATCGACTGGATCCTGAACGACAGGAACATCACGGCGGCCAGCGGCGCCAAGATGACGACCCAGCGGAACGCGCTTGCATAGATGAGCTGGCCGAAGGCGGTCAGCTGACCGTCGCCGGTGACCGCGAGTTGGAACGCACCCCAAGCGGCGAGGCCGGTGATGAGCAGGCCAAGCCCCATCAGGTTGTAGACCTTGATCATATAGGCCCGAAGGCCCTGATCGATATCGACGCGCGCGCCTGGGGCGGCGGACGTCTGGTAGTTGCGAATGGGATCAGCCATTGGAAATCCTCTGTTGCTTCTGCCCCGTCCGGTGACAGGCCTCTTCAGCCAGGCGCCGCTGGCGGGGCTCCAGCATGCCTGCGGGGAAATATGATGGTTCTTGACGTCAAGGACAAGACGGTAACGGGGCGTAACGCTTCGTGAGACGGCAAAAGCCCGGTTTTCGGCCGTTCCGCCCGGCATTCTTACAAAGATTTAACGGGCTTACAGAGATTTGACGGGGACGCGGTGACCCGCACCTTTGCAGGTCAGAGGTTGCRCAGCACCGGGGCAGCCTTGTGGCCGAGCACCCGCCAGGTGCCGGCAAGACCGATGCCGACGGTGACCGCCAGCGAGACAAGGAGCGTCGCCACCGCGACCTCCGGCATGAAATGCGACGGCAGCGTCATGATGTGCGCGACGACGAACCATGCCGCGACGCCGCCGGCCGCCAGCGCGAACAGCGCGGTCGCGAGGCCGATCAGCGCATATTCCAGCGAGAAGGCGGCGATCAGCGTCCTCCTCGTCGCCCCAAGCGTCTTCAGCACCACCGCATCGTGGATGCGCGCCCGGTTGCCGGCTGCAAGCGCGCCGGAGAGCACCAGTACCGAAGCGATCAGCGCCACGCTGGCGGCAGCGCGGATCGCCGTTCCCAGTTGCGCGACCAGCCGGTTGACGATGTCGAGCGCGTCCTTGACTCTCACCGTCGTCACCGCCGGAAAGGCGCGGGTGACCGCGTTGAGCAGCCGCGCATCGTCGGCCGTGGTAGCTTGTCTGTCAGTCAGCGTCGCCAGCCAGCCATGYGGCGCGCCGGTAAAGGTGTTAGGCGAAAACACCATGACGAAATTGATGCCCATGGTTTCCCACTCGACCTGGCGGAAATTGGCGATTCTTGCGGTCACGTTGCGACCGAGCACATTGACGGTGACGGTATCGCYGAGCTTCAGTCCGATCGCTTTGCCCTGCTCGGCCGAGAAMGATACCAGCGGCTCGCCGGAATAATTCTCCGGCCACCACGTGCCTTCGGTCAGGCTCGCATTCTCCGGCTGCCTCGCGTCATAGGTCAGCCCGCGGTCGCCGCGCAGCACCCAGGCGCCCTCGGCGGGGACCTTCACCTTGTCGACGTCGACGCCGTTGAGCGCCATGATCCGGCCGCGCAGCATCGGCACCTTGACCAGCGTCCCTTGCGGCGCCTCCTTGCCGATGAGCGCGGCAAAGGYATCGACATCGCTGCTCTGTATATCCACGAAGAAGAAGTTCGGCGCCCGCTCCGGCAGGCTGCCCGAGATCTGCCGCCTGAGATTGCCGTCGATCAGCGCCAGCGTCACCAGGAGCGTCAGGCCGAGCCCGAGCGACAGCACGACCGAGGCTGTCAGCGCGCCGGGCCGGTGGATGTTGCCGAGCGCGAGCCGGAGTGCGACCGAACGCATGCGCGGGCTGCGCCTGGCGGCCCATTGCACCAGCGCCGCCACCACCCGCAGCACCAGGAAGGCGAAGACCGTCGCGCCGACGAAGATCGAGGCAATGCGCTGGTCGTCGGCGGAAAGGATGGCGAGTGCCGCCAGGCCGACGACGATCGCAAGGGCGGCGACCACATAGGGCAGGCGCGGCAGGCCGCGGCTCTCGAAACCCATTTCGCGAAAAAGCGCCGTCGCCGGCACATCGCGGGCGCGGCCGAGGGGCAAGAGCGCGAAAGCCAGCGTCACCAGCACGCCGAACAGTGCCGCCATGGCAAGCGCGCTCGCGTAGAATCCGCCCTCTGCCGGCACCGGAATGACTGATTGGAGCAGGGCGCTCGCCACGAACGGCATCGCGGCACCAAGGATCAGGCCGAGCACGATGCCGAGGCCTGCAATCAGCAGAATCTGCACGAGATAAACCGTGAAGACAAAACCGCCCGAAGCCCCGAGGCTCTTGAAGGTGGCGATGACGCCGCGCTTGCCGTCGAGATAAGCGCGCACCGCATTGGCCACGCCAACGCCGCCGACCACCAGCGCCGTCAGYCCGACCAGCGTCAGGAACTGCGAGAAGCGCTCGATGTTGGAGGAGAGCGCCGGCGCCGCATTATTGCGCGTGCGGATCGACCAGCCGGCCTGCRGAAACTCCGCCGCCGCCCGAACCTGGATCTGCTTGATTCGAGATTCGCCTGTGCCCTCGGGGAGCCGGACCTTGTAGGCGTTCTCGACCAGGCTGCCTAGCTGGACGAGACCGGACGCTTCCAGCCCTTCACTCGAGATCATCAGCCGCGGCGCGAAACCGAAACCGTCGGATATCGCGTCCGGCTCGCTGATCAGCCGGGCCCTCAGCTCGAAAGTAGCGCTGCCGAGCTTCAGCCGGTCGCCGATATGGAGGTTGAGCCGGTCGAACAACAGGTCGGGCGCGACGGCGCCGAAGACGCCGGATCGCTCGCCGAACAGCTCCTTTCTCGGCAGCGGCGGGTGGGTCTCCAGYGTGCCATAGAGCGGATAGGCGTCGTCGACCGCCTTGACCTCGACCAGCGCCTGGTCGGAGCCGTCCTCGAGGCGCGCCATCGAGCGCATGCCGGAATTGAGCGACACCGTGCCAAGGCTCTTGATGAAGCCGAGTTCGGCATCCGAAGCGCTGCGCTGGTTGATCTGGAAGCGCAGGTCTCCGCCGAGCAGCGTCTGGCCCTGATTCGCGACGCCGGCGGTGATTGCCTGCGCCACCGAATTGACGCCGCCGATGGCCGCGACGCCGAGCGCGATGCAGGCAAGGAAGATCATGAAGCCGGACAGGCCGCCGCGCATCTCGCGCAGCGAGAAGCGGACGGCGAGCTTCAGTGTGCGCATCAGGCCGGCACCTTCGCCTGTCTTGGCGCGTCCTCGATGCGTCCCGAGCGCATCGCCACCTGGCGCGAACAGCGGGCGGCAAGGGCCGGATCATGCGTGACCAGCACCAGCGTCATGCCGCGCTCGGYGGCCTTTGCGAAGATGAGGTCGGCGATCTGCTTGCCCGTCGCCTGGTCGAGATTGCCGGTCGGCTCGTCGGCGATGAGGATTCGCGGCGAAGGTGCCAGCGCCCTGGCGATCGCCACGCGCTGCTGCTCGCCGCCCGAGAGCTCGCCGGGATAGTGCGTCACACGGTCGCTMAGTCCCACGGCCGCGAGCTCCCGCGCGGCCACGCCGAACGGATCGGCATGGCCGGCGAGCTCAAGCGGCACCGCGACATTTTCGAGCGCCGTCATGTTGGGGATGAGGTGGAACGACTGGAAGACGATGCCGATGTTTCGTCCCCGAAACGATGCAATCTGGTCCTCGCTTTTCCCGTTGAGCAGTTCGCCGGCGATTCGCACCGTGCCCGAATCGACCTTTTCCAGCCCGGCCAGAACCATCAGCAAGGTGGACTTGCCTGATCCAGACGGGCCGACGATGCCGGTGGCTTCGCCGCCGGCCACATCGAGGCTGACGCCATTCAGCACATGGACGGAGGAAGCACCCTCGCCGAGTGTCAGCGAGACATCCCTCAGTGCGATGACGGCTTCTGTCACAATAAAAGCGTCCTATATGGTGGAAAAGGGAGACGACTCCCCCAACGAGTGTTTCGGTCATATGGGGCTCGCCGCATGGGTTTCAAACACACACTTGCTGCAGCCCTTCTCCTTTTTTTCCTTGCGGTTTGCGGCRCCATTTCGTCGGCGTGCGCCGAGACTTTTACCATCGTCGGCTTTGGCGACAGCCTTATGGCGGGCTTCAGCCTGGCGCCGGGTCAGGGTTTCACCGACAGGCTGCAGGCGGCGCTGAAGGCAAAGGGCTTGGACGTCGCCGTTGCCAATGCCGGCGTCTCCGGCGACACATCGAGCGGCGGGCTGGCGCGGCTCGACTGGTCGATACCCGACGGCACCAGGCTTGTGATCCTGGAGCTCGGCGCCAACGACATGCTGCGCGGTGTCTCGCCCGGCATCGCCGAGAAGAATCTCGACACGATGCTGGCGAAGCTCAAGCAGCGAAACATCCCCGTGCTTCTGGCCGGCATGCGCGCCGCGCCCAATCTCGGCCCCGACTACCAGAAGACGTTCGATGCGATCTATCCGAAGCTTGCCGCGAAATACGATGTTCCGCTCTATCCGTTCTTTCTCGACGRCGTCGCCGGCCACCCCGACCTGCAGCTTGAGGACGGCCTGCATCCCAATCCCAAGGGCGTCGACGTGATGGTCGAGCGCATTCTGCCGGCCGTCGAGAAGGCCGTCGCCGCGAATGGCGGTCCGCCATGAGACCGGGGGCCAGGGTTTCCGCTGGGGAAACCTTGTGGACAACAAACCGCTTGCCCCGCATGGCTATCGATGATTCGCTAGGGGCGAGAGTTTCGATTCGAGGACAGGAGGCTTCCCATGCCACGTCTTTTCACCGCCCTCGAAATTCCGCGTGACGCAGCTCTTTCGCTGTCCCTGCTCCGGGGCGGCCTTCCCGGAGCCCGCTGGATCGACGTCGAAAACTACCATCTGACGCTGCGCTTCATCGGCGATGTCGAAGGCCATGTCGCCGACGAGATCGCCGGCGCGCTCGACCGCGTCCACCGGCCCTCCTTTCCCTTGACCCTCTCCGGCGTCGGCGCTTTCGGCGGAAAGAAGCCGCATGCGGTATGGGCCGGCGTGTCCGCCTCGCCCGAMCTAGTGGCGCTGCAGAGCGAGATCGACCGCATCTGCCAGCGGCTCGGCCTGCCGGCCGATCCGCGCAAGTTCATGCCGCATGTGACGCTCGCCCGCCTGCGCAATTCGAGCCCGGCTGACGTCGCGCAATATCTTTCGGCGCGCGGCAACTTTTCCGCGCTGCCCTTCCGCGTCGGCCGTTTTGTCCTGATGTCGTCGCGCGATTCGGTCGGCGGCGGGCCCTACATCGTCGAGGAAGCCTGGCCGCTGGCCGGCGCCGACGCGCGCGCTTCCAGCCGCTTCGCCAGCGCCTCCGACGCTTCTCGGATCATGCGGTAGACCGCAGCGAAGGCTCGCTGGTCCTCGTAATAGGGATCCGGCACGTCGCCGGCGGTTCGCTGCGCAAATTCCAGATAAAGGTGGATGCGCTCGCGCGCGTCCTGCGGCGCCAGCGCCTTGAGGTCGCTCACATTCGACCGGTCCATGCCGAGGATCAGGTCGAAGCGGGAAAAGTCTTCCGGTAGCACCTTGCGCGCCCTCTGGCCGGAAATGTCGACGCCATGCTGGGCGGCGACCGCGATCGAGCGTCGGTCCGGCTGCTCGCCGGTGTGCCAGCCGCCGGTGCCGGCCGAATCAAGCACCAGATCCCGGCCTTCTCCGCGTTCGGCCAGCACGGCGCGAAAGACGCCTTCGGCCAGCGGCGAGCGGCAGATGTTGCCGAGGCAAACGAACAGAATGGATTTTATGGGCTTTGCGCTCAYCGATCCGGCGCTATGGTTGGTTCAATTTCGAATAGCACAGGAACCGGACATGACCAGAGAGAAACTCAGCAAGGAAGCGATCACGGCCGCGTTGGCGGAGCTCGAAGGCTGGTCGCTGGCCGCCGACGGCGCTTCGATAAAGCGCAGCTTCGGCTTCAAGAACTTCTCCGAAGCCTTCGCCTTCATGACCCGCGTGGCGCTGGCCGCCGAGAAGATGGACCATCACCCCGACTGGTCGAACGTCTACAAGACCGTCGACGTGACGCTGAATACGCACGATGCCGGCGGCATCACGGCGCTCGACATCGAACTCGCAAAACGGATGAACAGGTATTTTGGTTAGTGGCTGGGGAAGCGGCCTCGCCCCGACCCAAAGCGTTGCGAAGGCGAAGAAACTTTCAAACGCCGGCGGGACAGCGCCCCCCTCTGGCCTACCGGCCATCTCCCCACTTGGGGGAGATCAAATGTCACGCCGGCTTTCGCCAATCGCCGACGTCGAAGGATGAGCGCCGGCGCTGAAACTGCCAATCTCCCCCTTGTGGGGGATGGCCGGTAGGCCAGAGGGGGGCGCGAAGGATCACGACCGATCTCCCGAAGTCCGATTTTCCGATTCCGGCAACCACCCGAACTCTTGCGGCGCGATGTTGCTTTCACCACATCTCCCGCGGCGGGCAGGCCCGCAATGATGCGTGCGGCCGCCAAGGAGATATCGATGGCGCAGGAATCCGGTTTTGATTTCTTCGGCTTTGGCGACAAGCTTGCCGGCGAAAGCGAGGTGCGCGAGAAGTTCTGGCGCACCGCCAAGAAGGCTGCCCGGCAGATCCCGTTCATGGACGAGGTGGTCGCCGCCTATTATTGCGCGATGGACAAGGAAACGCCGCTGCGCACCAAGGGCATCCTGCTTGCTGCGCTCGGCTATTTCGTGCTGCCCGTCGATCTCATTCCCGATTTCGTCGTCGGCCTCGGCTTCACCGACGACCTCGCCGTGCTGACCGCCGCGATCACTGCCGTCAGCGCCCACATCACGCCCGCGCACCGGCAGGCCGCCAGGGACGCCTTGGCCGACAAGGGCTGACTCGGGAGAGGGTTGACCCTCTTCAGGGCGGCGCAGCGAGACGGCGAACCCGCCCGCGCGAAAAGACAAACTCTTGCCGTTTTCGTGGCCTCCAAGTTCGCGCCGGGACATCGCGACCGCCGTGTTGGAGTGGCGGCGCGAATGGCGGCGGTTTCCTGGGGTGAGCTCCTTTTCTTGGGGAAAATTCACCGTTTGGTAACCCTGATTAAATCAAAATGAAGCGACGGCAGGACGCCACGCGGCCCGCCTGCGCTCCATTGGAATATGGGAAGAACGATGCGCGGATTGATTGCTACAGTTTCCAGCCTGGTCATGGCAGCCGCCTTCGCGGCGCCGGCGCTGGCGCAGCAGGCGACCAAGATCGGCCAGCACAATGCCTGGGGCACCTACAGCTACCAGTCGAAGGCCGGCAAGGTATGCTATGTGCTCACCGTGCCAACCGACAAGCAGCCGCCGACGCTCGATCACGGCGACATGTTCTTCTTCGTCAGCCAGCGGCCGGGACAGCAGGTTTCCTACGAGCCGCAATTCATCGCCGGCTACAACTTCCAGGAGGGCTCCAAGGCCACCGTCACCATCGACAAGAAGTCCTTCTCGATGTTCACCCGCGGCAAATCGGCCTGGGTGGAGAACGCCGCCGAGGAGCCGGTGCTGATCGCCGCCATGAAGACCGGCACCGATATGAAGGTGCAGGCGAAGTCCGGCCGCGGCAACCCAACTTCCTATGTCTTCTCGCTCAAAGGCATCTCTGCCGCGCTGGCCTCTATCGCCAAGTGTAAATAGGCAGGCGCGATATCTGGATTGGCGCAAAGCCGGACCACTGGTCCGGCTTTCGTCTTTTCTGCCTTGCTGCTCCGCGGCCCTACCCCTCCGATTGCCTCGCCACGAACACGCGCGCAGCGTTTGACAGTGTGGCACGCTGGAAACGGCTGCCGCGGCCCGATTTTCAGGAAGAATGTCTGTCGGGACGGAATAGTTTCCGGCCGCGCTCAGTAGATGCGGCATGAACACATCGAGGGATCGCGTCGGACATAGGGAGCGGCGCGAGCACTGATACGCGACCTGTCAGAGCTTGCAGTCGGGAGGAGCACGCTCCCATCCGGCCCAGCGGTTGCCTGTCCCTGTCCCTGACCGCTGGGCCGATTCTCCGGCTTCCGGCCGGACGGCAGAGGGATGAGTCCCGGCTGGGAATGGCTGTCGGGCTAACGCAGTATGAGGCGGGATGAAAGCGAGGTTCGACGTCATACCGCATCTGGAGGACCTTTGGCGCTACGGCAGGGTCCTCACGGGAAGCGATTCCGAGGCCGACGATCTGGTCCAGGAGGCGCTTGTCCGCGCGCTGTCGCTGGCAGGCACCTATGACGGCGCTCGCCCGCTGCTGCCATGGCTGATCAGGATCGTTCGCAACACGTTTTTGACCCACGCCAGCCGGGCAAACGCCGACAAAAGGCGCCTGGCGTCGTTTGCCGATGTGTCCGATTCGGCCTTGCCGCCTTCCCAGGAGCATTGCGCCGAGTTGTCCAATGTGAGGAGGGCGCTCGCACGGATGTCGACCGATCAGGTTGAAATACTCCACCTCGTCGGGGTGCTTGGCTTTACCTATTCCGAAGCGGCGGAATTGTTGGGAGTGCCGGTGGGAACGGTCATGTCCCGGCTGAGCCGGGCTCGCGCTGCTCTAAAACACAACATGGAAAATATGGACGACGCAGCTTCCGCTCGATTGAAGGTCGTAGGAGGTCGTGATGCGAGACGGTAGTCGTATTTCCGAAGAGGATATCAGCCGCTTT
>NZ_MDFL01000179.1 GCF_001854785.1 Mesorhizobium sp. ORS 3428 | reverse complement strand
CGCCGTCGTGCCGGGCAGCGGCTTCATGGCCTCGCCATACATCCGAATTTCTTACGCTTCGTCGATTGAGGATCTGCAGCGTGGCTGCGGCCGCATCCATGAGGCCTGCGAAACCCTTATAGGGAGTGAGAACATCAATGAGCAATGCACGACGGTTGCGTGACCGCATGGCCGAACGTGGCCTTGTTCATGTTATGGCAGCCCACAGTCCGCTGTCGGCAATTTTGGCGGAAGAKGCTGGCTTCGACGGGATCTGGGCTTCGGGTTTCGAGCTCTCGGCGCTCTATGGACTTGCCGACATGAGCTTGATCACGATGACGCAGCATCTCGACATGCTGCGAGCGATGGCGGGCCAGTCATCTTTGCCGATCGTTGCCGACATTGACACCGGCTATGGAAACGCACTGAACGTGATCCATACCATTCGAGAGTWCGAGAGGGCCGGAGCGGCCGCAGTTGTGATTGAGGACAAGACGTTCCCGAAGGTCACCAGCCTTGCGGCCGATGGGCGCCAGGAACTGCTTCGGGTCGAGGAATTCCRGGGCAAGATCGAAGCTGCGGTCGTCAGCCGCGCAGATCCAGATTTTCTGGTGATCGCCCGAACGGAAGCCTTGATCGCGGGCCTTGGCGAAGAAGAGGCGCTGGAGCGGGGCATGGCCTATGCTGAAGCCGGCGCGGACATGATTTTGGTCCACTCCAAAAGGAAGGATCCGTCCGAGATCGAGAGCTTCTCGCGAACTTGGAAAGGGCCTGTGCCGCTCGTCATCGTTCCCAACGCTTATCCGGAGCTAGACGCCAAGCGCATCCTCGCTCTTGGCAACATCAAGATGACCATCTACGGCAATTATGGYATCCGTGCCGCGACCACAGCAATGTGGGATGCATTCAGGCGGATTATCGCCGATGGCGGTGTGCAGAACGTCCACAAGGATATGGTCCCCGTAGAGGAGATCTTCCGCCTGCAGAAGATGGAACGGGTCAAGGCGAACGAGAAGCGATTTCTAAGATAGCTCGTGGCGAAGCCGCCGGGACACAAATTGATCGGGGTGAATTTGYCCCGCCGGACAAGCGTCCTTGATGAAAGGCAGTACCGGGCAGAAGGCACAATCGGGCATGAAACATYCGCTCTCCACCTAGCGGCCTGCACTGTCAGACCTGCCTGTTACGGTTCTCGGGGAGATAGAGCCTGGCCTCCATAAATGTTACGGCGTTCCCCACCAGAAAAACTCTATCTTCGGCCAATTCGCACTCCAACCAGCCACCGCGCGCCGATGCCYGATAACCGATCAGTCGTTCTCGACCCAGACGCTCTGCCCAGTACGGAACCAGAGTGGCGTGTATGGATCCGGTKACTGGATCCTCCGGTATACCTGCACCAGGAGCAAAATAGCGCGAGACAAAATCCGCACTTCCGCCGGCCGATTCTCGTCCCGTCACAACCAATCCGATAGGCCCCAGGCGAGCGATCGCGGCCAGATCCGGAACAAAGCGACGTACCGCAGCCGCATCTCCCAAATCGGCGAAGACGTTCTCGAAGTTGCGAAAGATATTGACGGGAGGAGGCTCGAAAATACCGGCGACCTCCGCAGGAAGTGCGTCCAGTGGCTCCGGCGCCAAACGAGGGATGTCGAGCCGATAACCGCGGCTGGCGCGCGTCACCCGTAGCTCTCCGACACGAGTGTGAAAGACAAGTGGCGCCTCCGCCCCCGCCGTCGTCAGCAGCACATGCGCGGTCGCGAGCGTGGCATGACCACAGAAGTCAACCTCATGTGCCGGTGCGAACCAGCGGAGGTCCCACTCGCCGTCCGATCGAGCTTTGACGAAGGCTGTCTCCGCTAGGTTGTTCTCTTGAGCTATCGAAAGCATCAACCGGTCGGCTAACCACTTTTCGAGCAGAAGGACGGCGGCGGGATTGCCTCCGAAAAGCCGATCTGTGAACGCGTCAACCTGATACATGCGCATGGCAGCCCTTTCTGAATGACCCGAAGGATGTCGAGCCGGCTGAGCGGTGTTATGACGGTGGGCGTGTTTTAATCCTGGCAGTAGCTGACGCAATTGCAACTGGCTCACCGCGCACCCGACCAATTCTGACACCGCTCCTGCCGGTTTCAAACCGCCCCCGAAAGACGCCGAGGCTGGAATCAAATTGGCCCAARCAGATTGGGCGCCACATCCGCTGGCAGGAGCCTGACGTTGGGGTTTCGCGAGAGCCTTCTGGCATGCTCCTGTTGAGCAACCCCCACGAGATCAGGTCGCAGGTATAAATCCGACGCGGTTGCGGCCATTGCCTTCGCGACGTGGAWCATTCCTTTATGGGCAAGCGGTGATTTCCCTTGTGCCGTTACTTGCCACGTGTGCAGGGGAGTGCCAATTGCGTGYGTAGCGCCTAAGGCCTGAACGGTGGGAACTTCCCAGCTCACATCCCCCACATCAGTTGAACCAAGCGACTGCTTACCCCTTGGTCCGAAACGAACGATCCGATCACACAAGGCCGAATCGCTCGGAACAAGGTCAAACATGGCCCAGGCGGCCGCGATCTGCTCGGGCGTCAACGTCTGCTGTATCCGCCTGGCGAACGCATGGTCCTCGGCATCAAACTGGGGCGGTCCCAGAGTATCGAAGTTTCGCGCCATCGCGCTTTCGAGCACGCTGTTTCCGTTCAGGCTTTTCAATGCGCAAGCCAGGCGCGATTTCACCTGCGTCTCACTCATCAGCGCGGCGCCCTCTGCTATTTGCCCCACGCGCTGAGCCAATGTCTGTACCTCACCGTCACGCGGCGAGCGGACCATGTAGCGGACAGCGGCTGACGCCTGGACGATGTTGGGCGCAGGGCCGCCGGCGTTAAGATAGGCATAGTGGATGCGACAATCGGCGGGAATGTGTTCACGCATATAGTTGACGCCGACACTCATGAGTTCAACAGYGTCGAGCGCGCTTCGGCCTAGATGCGGGCACGCCGCCGCGTGAGCAGAGCGGCCCGAAAAGGAAAAGTCCAGGATAGCATAAGCCAGGGAGGCTGGCTCCATCACGCCTGCAAAGGCACAGGGATGCCACGAAATAGCGACATCGACGCCTTCGAACGCTCCTTCCCGCACCATGAATGCCTTGCCCGCCCCGCCTTCCTCTGCGGGACAACCATAATAACGGACAGTGCCCGACACCTTGCTCGCCGCGAGCCAATCCTTGACCGCGCTGGCTGCAAGCAAGGCCCCCGCCCCCAGCAAGTTGTGACCGCACCCGTGTCCGGGGCCGTTGCCGGCAAGCGGYCGGTGTTCGGTGACGCCAGCCTCCTGGCTGAGTTCCGGCAAGGCGTCGAACTCACCAAGAAAAGCGATTACAGGCCCACCCTCCCCTGCCTCGCCCATGATGGCCGTAGGGATCCCGRCCAGTCCGGACTCGAGATGGAAGCCTTGTTCACGAAGCATCCGGGCGTGTTCGGCCGACGACTGGAATTCCTGGTAGTTCAACTCGGGCGTAGACCACACCCTGTCGCTCAGTCCGATAAACTCATCCGCGAGCCTGTCGACGAAAGGCCAGATGCCGGCTCCGCTGCTCACAATACTTCTCCAGAGATCTTCGATCGGCAGGCCAAATCAGGACCCGACAGCAACTGTTTTATGCTCGATGTAATGGTTGATTGCCTCGGGACCGAATTCGCGGCCGATACCGCTTTGCTTGAAGCCGCCAAACGGCGACAGTAGATCATGTGCGGCATTGTTGATGGTCWTGCCGCCGGTGCGAATTCGGCGCGCGATCGCCAGACCAAGCTCGGGATCTTTGGTCCAGACCGATCCGGAAAGGCCGTAATCGGAGTCGTTTGCGATCCRCACCGCATCGTCGAGGTCCCCATATGGTATGACACAGACGACCGGACCGAAGATCTCTTCGCGCGCAACTCGCGACCCGTTATCGACGTTGGCGAATACCGTGGGCCTGACGAAGAAGCCATGATTTATACCTTCAGGCATACCCAGGCCGCCGATCACGAGGTCGGCTCCCCCTTCGATGCCAGCGCTGATAAAGTCACTGACGCGCTGGCGCTGACGTTCGGCGACGAGGGGGCCAAGGAAAGTATCAGGATCTGCCGGATCACCCATTGTCATCGTGGCGACATTGTCAGCCAATGCCTCAACGAAACCGTCATGTTGGTCGCGATGAACCAGTATCCGGGTCTGYGCCACGCAAACCTGACCGTTGTTGGGGAAGGAGCGGTACCGTAGGGCATCAACCGTCTCGGCAATGTCGGCATCAGGCAGGACGATCGCCGCTGACTTGCCGCCGAGCTCGAGACTGACGCGCCTTAGCCGGTCGCCCGAAAGGCTGGCGATCCGGCGCCCGGCAGTGCTCGATCCGGTAAAGGCTATCTTGTCCACGCCGGGATGCACCACAAGATGCTCGCTGACGTCGCGGTGTGCGACGAGTATGCTCAGCACCCCCTCGGGCAGACCTGCTTCGGCGAACAACTCGCCCAGATATTGACCGTCGACCGCGGTTTCGGGCGCGAGCTTCAAGATGACAGTACAGCCCGCCAAAAGCGCCGSAAACAGCTTTGCCAGCGCCACCTGATGCGGAGCGTTCCACGGGATGATCGCTGCCACGACGCCAACCGGCTCTCGTATCCAGACAGAGGCGCCGGCCGGAAAGCCGGCGCGCCGAACCTCCCACGGATATTGCTCGGCAGCCGACAAGTACGCGGCGTTTTGATTTCGGATCAGGACCTGTATGTCACTGGCGAACCATGACGGCGCTCCCATCTCTGCCGTTACCAAGCGTGCGAACTCATCCGACTGGCTATCATACAGCTCGGCGAACTTCCTTACGATGGCGATGCGGTCGGTGACCGGCATGCGCGGCCATTGTCCAAGGTCAAACGCTCTGCGCGCGACCGCAACAGCCAAGTCCACATCCGCCTTTGAGGCGAGAGGTGCTGACCCGGCGACCGCGTTGTCGTACGGAGAGCGCACCTCTATGAGCTCATCCCCGAACGGATCGACGCGCCTTCCGCCAATGAAGTTCTGCGTAAAATGCCGTGTCATGCGGCTGCCTCTTTCGGGATGCTGGCGCTATTCGTCCAGCGCTATCAGTGGATGAGGTCCGCGGCCCGCTCGCCAATCATGATGGAGGTAGCGTTGGTGTTACCGGCAATGTGGCGCGGAAAGATCGAGGCATCTGCGACCCACAGTCCCTCCGCACCGCGAACGCGCAGATCCGGCGACAAGACCGCTCCGTYATCGTTGCCCATTCGGCAAGTTCCCACAGGATGCAGGAACGGCACGGTGGCGTCGCGAACATAGGCCTCGCTTGCTGCCCTCCCGRCCTCTTGCGGCGGGACGTCAAGGAGCTTCAGCACGCTGGAGCCGAATGGAGGCGTGGAGGCCACCTTGCGGATCCACGCAAGCCCGCGCAAGACACCGTCAAGATCGTCCGGGTGATCCAATAGCCGAGGGTAGATTGCCACGGGCTCGCGCGGGTCCTTGGATCGAAGCGCAAGATGACCCCGGCTTTTGGGGTAATTGACGTTCGCCAAGATTGTCACCAGGTTCCGCTTCGGAACCTTCAGGCGGCCGTTGTCCCGGAAATAGCCGAATGGAAATAAATGGAATTGAAGATCCGGCTCGTCCTGGTCCGGCGCGGACTTCAGGAAGGCCAACACCTGGGCCGTCGGGACGCTGAGGACGCCCCTGCGCATCAGCGCCCATTCGGCAGCTGCTCGAAGCCTGCCCAGGGCCGACGTGTAGGCATTGCCGGTAGGGATGTCGAGCTCAGCCAACACGTAGAGCCCGGGATGTTCCATCAGATTGCGGCCGACCTCAGGACTACTGACGACCGTCGAAATGCCGTGTCTGGCAAGTTCGGCCGGATCGCCGATGCCGGACAACATCAGAATTTGGGGCGAGTTGATCGAGCCGGCTGAGAGGATGACACCGCGCCGCGCGCTGGCCTTGAGTTTCTGGCCGTCACGCTCAAACTCGATACCAGTCGCGCGTACTCCGTTCATCAGGATGCGCACGACCAGCGCACCATCCATGAAGGTCAGCTTGGGATCCTTCAGCTTCGGCCGCACAAAGGCGTCAAAGGCGGAGTGACGAAAGCCCCTGTTTATCGAACCCTGGTTCCAGGCCACACCTTCATGTGAGCGGCCGTTAAGATCGGCATTGAGCGGCACTCCGGCGTTGACGAAACTGTCGATGAACTTCTGGGAGACGGGGTGGCGCCATCGCAACGCGGACACCCGCTGCGGCCCCATTCCGCCGCGATAGGCGTTGTCGCTGCCTTGGTCGGCGGTTTCCATCTTGCGAAAATAGGGAAGGACCRAGTCCCAGCCCCATCCGGTATTTCCCAGCGCCTCCCAGGCGTCATAGTCTTTGGCGGCGCCCCGGATAAAGATCATGCCATTGATAGCCGAGGATCCGCCCGGCACGCGACCTCGAGGCCATTTCTCAACCAGTCCGTTCCTGCTCGGGTCCGGTTCTGTTGTGAAATTCCAGTCATAGCGATCGTTGCCGATCGTGTGAATCAGCGCAGCCGRCACACGGGTCAAATTGATGCGCTCGCGCTTGCCCGCTTCCAGGAGCAACACGCTCGCCCCCTTCTCGATCAGGCGGGCCGCGAGTGGCGATCCCGAGCTGCCGGACCCTACGACGATGTAGTCGAATTCCATTTCGCACCACTTTGAACAATAGAAGAGGATCAGCGAAAGCGTCTGCCCTCGCAGCCTTGGCTTCGATGAAAACGCGTTGGGGTCCTAGCCCGCCTCGAGGCGGACCGGGGGGRGCACGCGGCCTCCGTTTGTGGCCGGGTCCACGAGGTGGCACGCGGCAAAATCGCTTTCGTTGCGCCTTAGCAGCGCGGGGTCGTCAGTCTCGCACCGCGCAAAGGCAAAGGGGCATCTCGTTCGGAATGTGCAGCCGGCCGGTATGTCGATCGGATCCGGGGGCTCACCTTCCAGCAGATAGGTTTCTGTGGCATAGGGCCGTTGCTCGATGGCAGGCACCGCGCTCAAAAGGGCGCGCGTGTAGGGGTGGCCTGGATCGAAGAAAGTCGCTTCGTTATTCGCGAGTTCCGCGATGCGGCCGAGATACATCACCGCAACTCGGTTGCAGACCCGGCGTACCATGCTTAGGTCATGCGAAATATAGACGTAGGTGATGTTGTGGCTGGTCTGCAGGCGCTCGAAAAGATCGAGCAATTTGCCCTGCTCGACTTGGTCGAGGGCCGAGAGCGTTTCATCAAGGATCAGCAGCTCGGGTTCAAGCACCATTGCGCGGGCGATGTTGACACGCTGTCTCTGGCCAGCGCTGAGGCCGATCGGCAGCTTCTCGGCGAGGTCGCGCGCCAAACCGACCTCGTTCATCGTGGCGGCTACGCGCTCTCTGATCTGTTGACGCGAATGGCCTCCATGAATGTGCAAAGGTTCAGCGATCGTGCGGCCAATCGGCAGATGAGGCGGTATGGCGTTGAAAGGATCCTGCAACAGGAGCTGGAAGCGGTTGCGAAGGCCCAGCAATTTGCCGCGCCCCATGTGAGCGATATCCTGTCCCTTGAACAGGATCTGACCGCTGTCAGGCGCCTCTAGCCGGCTGAGAAGCCGCGAGAGCGTCGACTTTCCGCAGCCCGACTCGCCAACGATGCCGAGATTGTCGCCCTTGAAAACGTCGAACGAAACGCCGCGGACAGCCTGCACCAGACGATGTGCGAACAGCCTCGAGCGATCCTTGACGGGATAGGAGCGACTAACGTTGCGGACTGACAGCACGACCTCGCGAGCATCATCCTTGGGGACGGACGACTTGCCTTCCACGACTGCCCTGTCCCAGATCCGGGGCATCTTCTGAATGAGGTTCCTGGTGTACACATGCTGCGGCGCGACAATCAGGTCTCGCGTAGGTTGGCTCTCCACGACGCGCCCGTCAGYCAGGACAAGCACGTTATCGGCAATCTCATTGACGATGCCCAGCGCCGACGAAACGAAGATGATGGCGGTCCTGAAGTCCCGCTGCAGGTCTCGCAGCAAGCGCAGGATCTGCGCCGCCACGGTGACGTCGAGCGGCTGAGTGATGTTGTCGGCAACAAGAAAATCGGGGCTGGTGACCAGCGCATCCACGATCAGGACGCGTTGCATCATGCCGCCGCTGAATTGGAACGGAAACTCGTGAAAACGCTGAGCGGGAGACGGGATGCGGACCGCGTCGAGGACACGCAGCACCCGGGCCTTGGCGTCTCCAAATGAAATGCCCGGCTCGACTGCCTGYAACTTCTCGATGATCTGCTGCCCGATGGGTACCGTCGGGTCGAGCGCACTGCCTGGGTCAGAGCCGATATAGGCGATATTGCGACCGCGCAGTTTCTGCATCCGATCCGCCGGCATCTGCAGCAAGCTCTCTCCCCGGTAGACGATACTGCCGCCGGTGATGGCCAAGGGACTACTGATCCAGTTGACCAGAGCTCGCGACAGAACCGTCTTTCCGGAGCCGCTCTCGCCGATTATGCCAAGCACTTCGTTCGGCGCCAGACTGAGGCTGACGTCCTTCAGGATCGATTTGCTTACGCCCGCGGCGCGATGCAGATCGACGCTGAGGCTAGCCACTTCCAGGATTTTTTTGCTTGGCGCGGTCATAGGACACCTTGCAGGAGCTTGTTGCGCGACCGCTCGAGCGCCCCACCCATCAGGTTGATGCTGCACAAGCATACGGCGAGCAGGAGCCCAGGGATCGTCGTGATCCACCAGGCGTTCATCAGATATTTCGTGCCATCCGCGATAATCGTCCCGAATGTCGGGGTGGGCGGCTGAATGCCGATACCGATAAAGCCCAGGATCGCTTCAATGATCATCATTCGCGCAACGTCGAGCACTGCCACGAATGCAACAGGAGGAAGAATGTTCGGCGCGATGTGGACGAGAAGTACGCGCAGGTCCGATGCGCCAAGGATCTTGGCCGCGCGCACATACTCCTTGCGCCGCTCCGAGAGCGTGACGCTGCGCGCGATACGGGCGTAACCCGGCCACCCTGCGAGGATCAGGACCAGGATCACGCTCAAGGGAGTCGGACGCGACACGCCCAGGATGGTGATGGCCAGGATGATGACCGGGATCGACATCTGCGCGTCGGTGATGCGCATCAGTATCAGGCCCGTCCATCCTCCGATATAACCCGCCACCATGCCGATGGCCGACCCAAGCACGAACATGCCTATGACGCTTACGACGCCTATCATGAGGGCGTTGCGCAGGCCGATCAGAGACCTGGACAGCAAGTCCCTGCCCAGTTGGTCGGTTCCGAACAGATGAGGCCAGCTCCAGCCTTCCACCGGCCAGRGCGGGGCGAACTTGAGCGCGACATTGAACTTCGTCGGCGAGAGCCCAAGCAGGGTTGGGATCAAAACCGAAAGGACGAGGAGCCYAATGAAGATCACGGCTCCAATCCTGAAATCGATCGCCTTCGAAGCTTGGACAAAGATGTTGAATCCAAGGCTCCTGGAGGGCGCGACGTTTGAAGTGCTCGGCTTCATGGCAAGTTCGRCAGACATCAGTATTGAAGCCTTCTATCGATCGTCGTGGAAACGAAATCGACCAGGATGTTCACTCCGACCAGAGCGCCACAGGAAAAGATCGCTATGGCCTGGATGATCGGGAAGTCCCGCTGGAAGACGGCATTGATCATCAGCAACCCCATGCCTGGGTAGTTGAAAAGATACTCGACGACAAAAAGGCCACCGAGAAGCAGACCGACGGCTTGAATGCCAAGCATGTTCAAGAGCGGGATGGAGGAGTTTCTGAGAACGTGGGCGGCGATCATGCGAAACCGCGAAAGACCGCGAATCTGCCCGACCGCTACATACGGCTCCATGAGGTTGGTCGAGACGGAAACCGACAGCGACCGGATGATGATCGGCGACAATTCCACAGCGAGCACAAGCGCCGGCAGGATCGCATAAGTCCAGTTCTGATAGCCGATRGCCGGCAGCCAGCCCGCCTTGGCGGAGATCAGGAAAATGAAGACAAGACCGAGCCAGACATTTGGGAGCGAGATCATGATCGAGCTCAGATAAAGCGCGAAGCGATCGGGCCACYTGCCTGCGTTCAGACCTGCCCAGATGCCTATCGGAACAGCGATGACAAGGGAAATAAGGAACGCCAACGCCGCCAGAAGCGCGCTGTATGGAGCGGTCGCCGCGATAAGCTCAATGACCGAGGCGCGGTTATTGGCGGCAAAGGTATTCTCTCCGCGCGAGCCACCGGTGCTTCCRCCTTGAGCGCTGCGAACGAAGGAGTGGCCGAAATCTCCCTGGAACACGTGAGCCATGTAGCGCCCGAACTGGACGATGATCGGATCGCGAAGGCCGAGTTCCTTGGCGGTTTGCTCGGCTACCGAGGCRGAAACCATCGGTCCGAGCATCAGGCGGACGGGATCGCCGGGAACGACCCGCAGCAGCGTGAAAATAAGCAGTGCCACGGCCATCACGATGACCAGGCCCTGTGCAATGCGCCGGATGAAAAAATCTATGGCAAAGAGCATACCAGACGGCCCTCGAAAGGAGGGACGCCGCACCGCGGCGTCCCTGACAGCGCTTAAACCAGGTCAGCCTTGGAGAGATCGATCGGTCCGTAAGGCAGATAGACCGCGCCCTCCAGGTTCTTGGYGGCGCCATGGAAGGTAAGTGCCGAAAACAGGGAGAAACTCGGCACCTTCTTCGCCATGGTCGGGAACGTTTCCTCCGTGAGAATCTTCAGACGCTCCTCGGGAGTTGTCGCGTTTCGCTCCTTGTCGAGCACAGCATCGATTTCGGGGTCGTTCACGCCCGAGATCAGCGCAGCTTTCGATTGCCAGTTGGGGCGAAGAACAAGATCCGGCTCGGGCGAAGGCGTCATCCAGCCGACGTCGCACATATGGCCCTGCCCCTGGCCGTCGGCGCGACGGTAGATGGCCACTTCCCACGCCGCCGGCTCCAGGACAGTAAGCTGCACGTTGAAGCCTTGCTCCTGCAGCATGGCGGTGATGAGCTCRCCATATTCTTTCGTCTTCGGATAGAATCCGATCGAGGTGATGTATTCGAGCTGCGGCAGACCCTTTCCGCCCGGGAACCCGGCTTCGGCAAGCAGGCGCTGCGCCTCGTCAGGATTGTATTCGGGGTAGCCGGCAATGTCCTTGTAGCCGRACTTCATCGGGGAAACGTAGCAGCTCGAAGCAAGTGYGGCCYCCCCCATCAGTTCCAGGATCTGTGACCGATCGATCGAGTGACAGGCAGCAAGACGAATCCGGGGATCGTCGAACGGCGGCTTGTTGCAGCGGAAGTGCAGRTATTTGTTCTCGGTCGTGAGGCCCTTGCGTGTAAAGACTTTCGGGTTGCCCTGGAGAGAGGCGTATTGCTCGGGTTCGAGGCGCTCGGCTATCTGATACTGGCCGTTGAGCAGACCCAGGACCCGGGTGTTTGCGTCGGGAACGTAGGCATAGATGACTTCGTCGAGCTTGGGCCTGCCGCCGAAATAGTCATCATTGGCGTGCAGCACGTTTTGGTCGCCATTGGTCGCCACGTATTTGAAAGCGTTCGTACCGTTCGGACGCTTTTCCAATGTTTTGGGATCGGCAACGTCCTTCGCGGACAGGATCGGAATGACGCTCGAGATGAACCGCCAGGTCGACRCAGGGTAGCCATACTTTTCCGTGCGCAGCCGCACCGTCAGCGGGTCGACGATCTCGACGTCGACCTTGCCGGGGCAGAGCGAGGCGGCCGGACGCTTCGGATCGGAAGAGTATTCCAGCGTCGCCTTGACGTCTTCCGCTCCGAACTTCTTGCCGTCATGGAATTTGACGCCATCACGCAGCTTGAATTCCATGGTGTTGCGATCGATCAGCTGCCAGCTGAGCGCCAGGGCCGGCTCGAGCTTATCCGGCTCGCCGTCGCTCATCGGCGCCCGGGTGAGCGCGTTGAAGACGAACTTTTCGAAATTGCCCTGTCCAAGCGTGGTATGCGAGGTGGGGTCCCAATTCCCGGTGACCGGGCCCATGGATRCAAGAACAACCGTCTTCTTGTCCATTGCTTTGGTTGGCCGGACGCTGCCGCCCAGCACCGCCATGGCGCCTGCCGCTCCTGCGCTTGCCAACACGCCCCTTCTGGTAATCATCTGACTTTCTCCCATTTTGCCTCAGGATTGAGGTAGCCCTCTGCTCGCAAGCGCCGTTCGGGGGCGCTTAGTTTATCTTTTGTCGACACCCTCGTCGCCCCGCATGCGCTTGAGCCGCGCAAGCTGGCGGGCAGGCGTCAACGACCGATCACGCCGCCAAGAGCGCCGGTCGCGATCCTCGGTCGTCACTGTCTCGTCCCCGTGCCGCCATTGTTCCCCAAGTGGCGATCAGACCGAGATCGTCGAAACAGTCAAAACGGTCAATTCCGTCAAAACTCATAATCCCGTCACTGACGCTCGTCAAGCCGGCTCTTTCGAAGACGGGACGGACGCTTGCGTTTGATTTTGAGCTAGAAAGAACAGGATCGCGTGAGTTCCACAGCAAGCCCGGAGCGGTGAAAATTGTGCTAGGCTGGTTGCGCCAGTCTAGAATCGCCCCAATTGCCGCCACCGGAATCTGTGATCAGGTGCTGCACTTTGACCGTTTCGACCGGTGTGCTAGAATATTATTCCGATTGACGAGACGAAATATGTGTCAGCCGACTACTTTGCTGCTCTCGCGGCGTGCAGCGCGATTAACGATGATGGGATTATCGGTTTCTTCTCCGGAGCGCGGCGGCATGGCGCTGTCTTGCGCGGGAAGGCGAGCAGGTGAGCTGCCAGGCGTCTCGATAGACAGCCTCGAACCGGGCGTGGAATAACAGGTATCGCGATGAGATATTCGGAATATCGGCAACAGGCAATTCTCGAGGTGCTGCGCGAGAGCGAACGCGTCTCAGTCAACTCACTTGCGGCACAACTGGACGTGAGCCCGGAGTCCATTCGTCGAGATTTGAGGGAGTTGGAGCTGCGAGGATCCGCCAGGAGGGTCTATGGTGGCGCGATCCTGAAACCGGCGGAAGGCGACAGGCCTTTCGGCGAGCGTAGCCGCGTCAATGTTCGCGAAAAGGTCAAGATCGGAGAGAGCGCGGCACGGCTGATCGAAAACGGAATGAAGATATTTGTGGGATCGGGCACGACCACGTTGGCCTGCGYCAAGCATCTGAGCGCCCACAGGGAATTGACCATCGTCACCAATTCGATCGCCGTTGCCGCGCATTTTTTTTCACGCAGCTGGGGCACCAGCGTGCGCGTGCTCGGCGGTCCGATGGTGCCCGAGTATCAGGCAACTTTCGGGCATACGACGTTGGCATCGATGGCCGAACATCGGTTCGATATCGCGCTCTTGGGCGCCAGTGCTGTCAATCTGGAACAAGGCTTCATGGGTTACGGCGAGGATGAGGTGGTTCTGCTAAACGCGGCCCGGGCTAATGCGAACCGCACGATTGTGGTTGCCGACAGTTCCAAATTCGGTCGCTTCGGAGCGGTCCGGGCCTTCGGACTTGGTGACGTCCATACCGTTGTCACAAGCGGCAAGCTCGCGGACGAATTCGTGGCAGTGTTTTCTCAATCGAATGTGCGCCTGGTGCAGGCGTAACCGGGTCCGCGGCAAATCCTTCTTGATGGATCATCGCTCGCCTCAGCACAGGCGAGATCACTTCAGCACCTAACTCCCAGCCCAATGTGCTTCGAAGCACGGCTCTGCTGTGCGCGCGATTGCTGGCGGGCGCCTGCCAGAATGCTATGCTATGGGCAACGAGGGTCGTCTGATCCCCTTGGCGATCTGCGGGATCGGATATTGCCTCAACGATGCGGTTCATGAGCCAACGCCCACATGGCAGAAATCGAAGTCGAAAACGAGCTGATCGACCTGCCAGATTTGCTCCCGGCCTGGCGAGGAAGCGTCGTGACCATGCGCCGCGCAACGCCTCCGCTCACGGTGCCGTCCCATCGCGGCGTCGACAGCCTGTGCTGGAGCGTCTCGTTCGACGGCGCGGCGCCCACGCAATTCCTCAAGATCGTGCACCCTGAACAGGCGCGGTTCCTCAACATCGCCGATGCGTTTAACGCCCAGCGCCAAGCCGCCTCCCTTGGCTGCACGCCTCAAGTGATCTTTGCCGATCCTGCGCGGCGCGCCGTCGTGACAGATCTGCTGGACGGGTGGCGGACGGCTCGGATAGCCGACCTTCGCAATCCGGATGTTCTCGAAAGGGTCCTCATCCGTAAAATGACGATCCACTCGAGCACGGCATTCGATGGCAGCTGGAGCGTTTTCGACCGACTGCGCATTCTGGAGACCGAGCGGAAAGCAGCCGGYGYCCAGGCTCCTGATGGTCTCGACTGGATGYTTGGYGCCGCAAACGCCATTGAAAACGCCATCKCAGCTTCAGGCTGGAACCAACGGCCGGCCCATGCCGACGGACTAGCATCCAACGTAATGATCGGACCTCACGGCGAAATCCAGCTGGTCGATTTCGACGAGGCACGCAACATCGATCCTTACTACGAGCTCGGGATTCTGTTGAACGAGGTGTTCCAATCCGAGGAAGACATGTTGCCGGCTCTTGAGATGTTCGACGGATCGATACGTCAATCGAGCCTCAATCGGGCCAGGCTTTATGCAATTGCCGACGACCTCGCCTGGGCCATCTGGGGCCTCGTGATGGATGCAACGTCCTTCCGGCGGAATATTGAATTCCTCCAATACGCATACTGGCGGCTCCTCCGTTGCCGAATCGCGCTCAATCATCCCGATTTCGAACATAGATTGAGACAGCTTTGAACGTGCTATTTGCAGAAGAAAAGCCGATCGGCGCTGGAAGAAGCCCGGACGAGCGGGAACTTGAAGCTGCGCTTGTCGAGGTCATGAGCTGGCGCRACAAACAAGTCCTCTACACGCCCGTTTACGGCGGCTTCAGTAATTCGAACTGGCGTGTGCGGACGGTCGAAGATTCAAGAACCTATTTCGTCAAGCTGCCGGGCAGAGGAACCGAACAGTTCATCGATCGTAGCGCGGCTTCGGAAGCGAGCCGGCGCGCGTTTGAACTGGGGTTAGGACCTCGCACATATGATTATCTTAGCCATCGCGGGGTGGAGATCGCCGATTTCGTCGAGGGCCGGCGCCCGTGCACGATCCGCGATTTCAGGAACGCTCACGTCAGGGCGGTGGCGATTTCGCTTTATCGCGCCTTCAACGGATCGCGCCTACTCAGCCTSACTAAAACCGTGTTCGATATGATCGAGGAGCACCTTGATCAGCTTCRCAGGCTTGATGTCCACCTTCCCGCCGACTTCARGGTCATTTATGATCAATATTTGTTGGCGAGGTCTGCGCTGGAAGCGGCCGGGTTGGACCTCGTGCCCTGCTACAACGATCCGGCGCCAGCCAATTTCCTGATAGCCGACGACGGATCGATACTGATCGTCGACTACGAGTACGCCTCTAACAATGACCGCTGTTACGATCTTGCGGTATGGTGTGGAGAGATGTTTTTCTCCCCTCAGACCGAAAACGAGATCATCGAGAGCTATTTCGGCCGAGTAGACCCGGCAATCCAGGCTCGCATCTTCCTTTATCGGATGCTCGGAGACCTGAAATGGTCGGCTTGGGCGATGATCCAAAACTGCATCTCACCGATCGACTTCGACTTCTTTAAGTTCGGCGCCTTAAA
>NZ_MDFL01000178.1 GCF_001854785.1 Mesorhizobium sp. ORS 3428 | reverse complement strand
CAGCCGAGGCATTCGCAAATCGCCCTTCTATGACCGTCTCGTCGAGCTGGGCGCGGTACACGGCGAGGTCGCGGGCTGGGAACGTCCGAATTGGTATGCGCCGACGGGCGTGAAGCGGGAATACGAGTATAGTTATGCCCGCCAGAACTGGTTCCCCTATGCCGCGCAAGAGCACAACAACATTCGGGAGAACGTCGGCTTCTACGATCTGACTTCCCTGGCGAAATTCAAAGTCACGGGTCGCCACGCGGAGACTGTGCTCCAGCGCCTGTGCTGCGCCGACGTCGCGGTGCCGGTTGGCAAGCTGGTCTATACCCAGTGGTTGAACGAACGCGGCGGGATCGAAGCGGATCTCACCGTAGTCAAGATGGGCGAAGCCGAGTTCATGATTGCCACTCCCTGCGGGAGCCATGTGAAGGATTGGTCCTGGCTGCTCTCGCATGTCGGGAAGGAAGAAGATGTCGAAATTACTGACATTACCGATCATTTCGGAGTGATCGCGCTGCAAGGCCCGAACGCGCGTGCGGTCTTCCAATCGATGACCGAAGAAGATCTTTCCAATGAGCATTTCACCTTCGGTACCGGGCGCTGGATGATCGCCGGCGGCGTGAGCCTTTGGGCGCAGCGCATTTCCTATGTCRGCGAGCTCGGCTGGGRGATCTACATTCCGGCACAGGATGCTTTGGCCTTTCTCGACTCACTGCTGGAGGCCGGCAAAAGCTTCGGCCTTCGCCCTGCCGGYATGCACGCGGTCGATGCTTTGCGCATGGAGAAGGGCTTCCGCCACTGGGGCCATGATATCGTCTACGAGGACAATCTGGTCGATGCTGGTTTGGCCTTCACGGCCAAGCCGAACAAGAACACGCCGTTCATTGGCCGAGAGGCATTCCTGGACCAGAAGGCGGCCGGGATCGGCAAGAAGCGGATGCTTTGCTTCCTCCTGGAGAAACCGGAGCCGCTGCTTTTCCACAATGAGCCGATCCTCATGGACGGCAAAGCGGTCGGTTATCTGACCTCCGGGAATTATGCGCATCACCTGGGGGCGGCAATCGGCATGGGCTATGTGAACGCCGACGAGGCCGTCAYAGCCGAATTTGTCGCCAACGGCAAATTCGCAATCCAGGTCAACGGGCGCGCTGAACCGGCGAAGGCCAGCCTCAAGCCATTCTACGACCCGACATCAGAGCGCATGCGCGCCTGAGATCCTAAGAGATTCAAAAACTTGGAGCATTCTTGTATGAATAACCCATTCTCACTCGACGGAAAAGTGGTCTTGATCACGGGATCCACGCGAGGGCTTGGTTGGGCCTCCGCCCAAGCCGCCGCAGAGGCCGGCGCAACAGTCATCCTGCACGGGCGCAGCGAAGCTGCCGGCAAAGCGCGAAAGCAGGAACTCGAGGCGAGAGGCCTCAGGGCCGACTACCTGGCTTTCGAAATGGCCGACCGCAACGCTGTCACGGCTGCAATCCCCACGATTGTCCAGCGCCACGGCAGCATCTGGGGTCTCGTCAATAACGCAGGCATGCTGCTGCACAATACCATCTGGRATGAAACCGTCGATACTTACGAGAAAATGATGGCCGTCCACATRATTGCRCCRTTCCTGCTGACGAAGGCTGCCGCCGCTGAAATGCGGAAGGTGGATGCGGTGGATCGGGGCCRCATCGTAAACATCTCATCGATCGCCTTCTCCAGCCCGCGCGCCGGGATTTGCAATTATACCTCGGCCAAGGGCGCGATCGTAGGATTCACTCGGGCCGCATCGGCCGAACTGGGGTCGTTCGGAATCAGGGTAAACGCGATCGCCCCCGGCTATTTCGTAACCGAGATAAACAAGGAACGACTGGCCGACGAGAGCTTTGCCAACAAGATCAAGGTGCRCACGCCAGCATCGCGTTGGGGCGACCCGTCGGAGCTCGGTGGCCCAACCGTGTTCCTTTTGTCCAGCGCCTCGTCCTACGTCAACGGCCAGCTGCTGTTTGTCGACGGCGKGATGAGCCATTTCCTTCACAGCGTTTAAGGAGAACAAATATGGCTGGTCGTCTTGATGGTAAGGCGGTGCTCGTCACTGGCGCAGGGTCAATGGGCCCTGGATGGGGAAACGGCAAGGCTGCTGCGGTGCTCTTCGCGCGCGAGGGCGCCAAGGTCCTCGCTGCAGACCTGAACAGGGATGCTGTTGAGCAGACTGCGGAGATTATCCGAGGCGAGGGCGGGCGCGCGGAAATTTTTGTGGGGAACGTAACCGATGAACCGTCGGTTAGAGCTATGATAGCAGCATGCGTTGAAGCATTCGGGAGCTTGGACGTGCTGCACAACAACGTCGGCATTCTCAAAGCTGGAAGCCCCGAAAGCACCACTGTTGAGGACTGGGATCGGATACTCGACATCAATACGAAGGCGTTTTTCTTGCCTTGCAAGCATGCGCTGCCACAAATGCTGAAGCARGGATCCGGCTCGATCATCAATATCTCGTCAATCTCCGGCTTCCGCAATCTCGGCGCGCCCTACATTGCCTACAACACCTCAAAGGGAGCCGTCGTATCGTTCACCCGAAACCTTGCAGCGACCTATGYCGACAAGGGAATACGCGCAAACTCAATCCTTCCGGGAATAATCGACACGCCAATGGCCAGGGATGCGACCATTCAGACAAGCGGCAAGTCCGAGGCTGAGATTGACTTTGAAGCTTTGGCTAAGGCACGTGCCGCGCGCGTTCCCATGAGGCGAACCGGCACGGCATGGGACATCGCGCGAACCGCTCTCTTCCTGGCCAGCGACGATTCGGCTTACATTACCGGATCGGAAATCTACGTTGACGGAGGGCTGAACTGCGTCGCGTAGCGCGATGCGCAAAACAATCCTCGGTCAGACAGACGCTGCCTCGGATATTGACGTCTGGGCCTAAGCGCCTGCCGCCTCGCGCCGAGGCTTCAGGGTCGGCAATTTCGGATTTACTACTGTCACAAAGACGTCGCCTTAAGAAGTGGTTTCGTGGGATTGGCCTGCTGCCCCATGTCCAGCTCACCTAGCCTCCTCTCCTATCATGTGGCGCTGTCGGTGTTCGAAGCGACAGCGCGCTGTGGAAGCTTCCAGGCAGCAGCCGGCGAACTAAACATGGCTCACGCGTCCGTCTCATAGCACGTAAGAAGGCTTGAGAAGCGCCTGAATACTCGACTATTCGACCGGCGCGGCTGTGATATGGTGCTCACCGAGGATGGTGAGAAGCTAATCGAGGCAGTTGAGCGCTGACTCGCTCGCATCAAGCTCGGGTTGGCCGAGTTTGCGCGTGAGGCAGACGAAAACTCTTGAGAGGACTTGGCATGCGCTTTCTGATGCAGCCCCAGTCCTCAAGCCGCGGTCACGGTCGACCCCTCCGCTCTCGTAAGGTCGACCGCCCGCACTTCCCCGCGCCTTGGAGCGCGCGGCGGGTCATCGTTGCACCATCTTCGGGCCGGCTACGCCCCGTGCTGCGACTAACGGCTGACCCATGTGCACAACAGGCGATTTCTGGAAAGGTGCCTTGGTGCACCGCTTACAGCGCAGTTCACGACGGCGACGACGCTGGTCGCTGGCCTCGCCAAGGCGCACGGCGAGCGGCGCCTGGACGAGAAACTGCTGGCACTGTCGAAACCAAAGCTGCTGATCGTCGACGAGCTCGGCTACCTGCCGCTGGAGCCCGACGCGGCGCACCTGTTCTTCCAGCTGGTCAGCCGGCGCTATGAAACCGGCGCCATGCTGATCACGTCGAACCGCAGCGTTGCCGAATGGGGCACCGTGTTCGCCGATCCGGTGGTCGCGACCGCGATCCTCGACCGGCTCTTGCACCACAGCCACGTGCTGACCATCCGCGGCGACAGCTACCGGCTCCGCGCCAAGCGAAACAGCGGCCTCATCAGGCCGCCCGTCGGTGACAGACCTCCGGTCGGCTCCGCCTCCCTCCGGCCCGTCACCGACGGAACTAACCTTCAACCGACATCATGAACCCGAAGGTGGGGGCAGTTCTTCATGACGCAAAGGGCACCTCCAAGGGGGCAGTTCCGGATGGCGTTTGACAGACGGAGAGCGCCCCGGATTTTTACTAGCCTCCAGGGCGCGCAGTACGCTGGGTATGTGGCCGTCGCTCGTCAGCCCGGAGAGCCTGAACTTCAGTACAAACGCTTCTGATGTGAGCTGGAGGCACCGCCTCGGAGAGCGCTGCCGGTCTGATTTGTTCCTACGTCCGAGCTCAGGATCCTTACTTTAGGCGCACCCACCGCCTCAAAGGGGGCGAGGCGTTTCACAGCGAGCCGACGTTCGCTGTGAAACCCACCTAGCCCCCATCTCTCGCGTTAGGCTGCCTGGTCGAGCCAAACCTTTCCCAGATCAATTTCGAACATCGGGTGCATCGCATAGCCTTTTACTTGCTTAGTCGAGTGATTCACCAACGTAAGCCAATAAGGCTGAGTGATGATGCCGGAATCCTTGAGGAGGGTTTCAAGGTCATTCATCAT
>NZ_MDFL01000177.1 GCF_001854785.1 Mesorhizobium sp. ORS 3428 | reverse complement strand
ATCTCGGCGCGCCCTACATTGCCTACAACACCTCAAAGGGAGCCGTCGTATCGTTCACCCGAAACCTTGCAGCGACCTATGCCGACAAGGGAATACGCGCAAACTCAATCCTTCCGGGAATAATCGACACGCCAATGGCCAGGGATGCGACCATTCAGACAAGCGGCAAGTCCGAGGCTGAGATTGACTTTGAAGCTTTGGCTAAGGCACGTGCCGCGCGCGTTCCCATGAGGCGAACCGGCACGGCATGGGACATCGCGCGAACCGCTCTCTTCCTGGCCAGCGACGATTCGGCTTACATTACCGGATCGGAAATCTACGTTGACGGAGGGCTGAACTGCGTCGCGTAGCGCGATGCGCAAAACAATCCTCGGTCAGACAGACGCTGCCTCGGATATTGACGTCTGGGCCTAAGCGCCTGCCGCCTCGCGCCGAGGCTTCAGGGTCGGCAATTTCGGATTTACTACTGTCACAAAGACGTCGCCTTAAGAAGTGGTTTCGTGGGATTGGCCTGCTGCCCCATGTCCAGCTCACCTAGCCTCCTCTCCTATCATGTGGCGCTGTCGGTGTTCGAAGCGACAGCGCGCTGTGGAAGCTTCCAGGCAGCAGCCGGCGAACTAAACATGGCTCACGCGTCCGTCTCATAGCACGTAAGAAGGCTTGAGAAGCGCCTGAATACTCGACTATTCGACCGGCGCGGCTGTGATATGGTGCTCACCGAGGATGGTGAGAAGCTAATCGAGGCAGTTGAGCGCTGACTCGCTCGCATCAAGCTCGGGTTGGCCGAGTTTGCGCGTGAGGCAGACGAAAACTCTTGAGAGGACTTGGCATGCGCTTTCTGATGCAGCCCCAGTCCTCAAGCCGCGGTCACGGTCGACCCCTCCGCTCTCGTAAGGTCGACCGCCCGCACTTCCCCGCGCCTTGGAGCGCGCGGCGGGTCATCGTTGCACCATCTTCGGGCCGGCTACGCCCCGTGCTGTGACTAACGGCTGACCCATGTGCACAACAGGCGATTTCTGGAAAGGTGCCTTGGTGCACCGCTTACAGCGCAGTTCACGACGGCGACGACGCTGGTCGCTGGCCTCGCCAAGGCGCACGGCGAGCGGCGCCTGGACGAGAAACTGCTGGCACTGTCGAAACCAAAGCTGCTGATCGTCGACGAGCTCGGCTACCTGCCGCTGGAGCCCGACGCGGCGCACCTGTTCTTCCAGCTGGTCAGCCGGCGCTATGAAACCGGCGCCATGCTGATCACGTCGAACCGCAGCGTTGCCGAATGGGGCACCGTGTTCGCCGATCCGGTGGTCGCGACCGCGATCCTCGACCGGCTCTTGCACCACAGCCACGTGCTGACCATCCGCGGCGACAGCTACCGGCTCCGCGCCAAGCGAAACAGCGGCCTCATCAGGCCGCCCGTCGGTGACAGACCTCCGGTCGGCTCCGCCTCCCTCCGGCCCGTCACCGACGGAACTAACCTTCAACCGACATCATGAACCCGAAGGTGGGGGCAGTTCTTCATGACGCAAAGGGCACCTCCAAGGGGGCAGTTCCGGATGGCGTTTGACAGACGGAGAGCGCCCCGGATTTTTACTAGCCTCCAGGGCGCGCAGTACGCTGGGTATGTGGCCGTCGCTCGTCAGCCCGGAGAGCCTGAACTTCAGTACAAACGCTTCTGATGTGAGCTGGAGGCACCGCCTCGGAGAGCGCTGCCGGTCTGATTTGTTCCTACGTCCGAGCTCAGGATCCTTACTTTAGGCGCACCCACCGCCTCAAAGGGGGCGAGGCGTTTCACAGCGAGCCGACGTTCGCTGTGAAACCCACCTAGCCCCCATCTCTCGCGTTAGGCTGCCTGGTCGAGCCAAACCTTTCCCAGATCAATTTCGAACATCGGGTGCATCGCATAGCCYTTTACTTGCTTAGTCGAGTGATTCACCAACGTAAGCCAATAAGGCTGAGTGATGATGCCGGAATCCTTGAGGAGGGTTTCAAGGTCATTCATCATGGCCTTTCGCTTCTCTGGATCGGGCACCGTCAACGCCTYGTCCAATTTCTTGTCGAATTCCGGATTCGACCACCCGGTCTCATTCCATACTGCTCCGGTACGGTAGGCAAGTGCCAGCACCTGGACCCCGAGCGGTCGCGCGTTCCAGTCCGTTGCAGAAAGTGGATATTTCATCCAGTTTTCCCAGAACGTGCTGTCGGGAACGATCGTGCGTTTGACCTTGAACCCGGCGTCATRCAACTGCGCGGCCATAGCGTCCGCACTAGCCTTGAGCCAATCCGCGTCGCTACTGAATAGCTCGTGTTCAAATTCCATCTGACCGGCTTCGGCCATAAGCTTCCGGGCGGCTTCGACGTCACGCTTCTTTTCTGGTAGCGGGTAGTACTCAGGGTGCAGCGGTCCGACATGGCAATCCACCGCGACAGTGCCGTATCCATTTTGAGCGGTTTGTAGAACAGTTTTGTTATCGATGGCCAACTGCAAGGCCTTGCGTACCCGCTGATCRTCATAGGGCTTGTTCGTAACCTGTGTGCGGCAGATGATCGTTTCCGTTGTTTCGGCCTCAGATCTCACCAAACCAATCTTGTCAAAAACGGGGACGAAATTCGCGAATGTCTGCTCGTTGGCATCGATCTCATTTGCTTCGAAAGCACTCTGAACCGTGGAAGGGTCGCTGYCGTAATCAATGAATTGCACCTCGTCGAGATGAGCTTCGCCGCCCCACCAGCTTCCGTTCGTTCTACGCTTTAGGACTGCCTTTTGGCCGACGTCCCACGACACCAGCTCGAACGGCCCCGTGCCCACAGGGAATTTTACGATGTCCGAGCCATGCTTCTCGAAGTCACGATGCACGATCAATGCTGGATAGTCAGCGAACCCTGGGATGATCGTGATGTCGGACCTTGGTAGCTTGAGCTTAACCGTATGATCGTCGATTTTCGTGATGGCACCCTCGATGGCTTTTCCCGTCTTGTCATCAACGAGAGCGGCCATGTGTGCGGACATGGAATTTCCTGCCACGTCCTTTTGGCACCAACGCAGAAGGTTAAACATCACGTCGTCGGCGTTGAAGTCATCCCCGTTGTTCCATTTTACGCCTTGCCGAACATGCAGGGTGTATTCAGTGGCGTCCTCATTGATGTCCCAACTCTCCAGTAGCCGCGGTTCAAAAGTGTGACCGACTGTGTACTTCACCAGCGGTTCTAAGAACTGACGACAAATGTTTGAGATTTCCGAATAGTCACTCGTTCGGGGATCTTTTGGACCGTAGATGGGCATTGCGATCCGCAATGTCCCACCCTTTTTGGGTGTTTCTTCAGCATATGCGGGTGCGGTTGCACCAAGCATCGAATACGCCATAGCTGCAGAGGCACCAAATATGGAAGCCAGGGCCAGAAACTCCCGTCTGTCCATCCTGCCTTTTTTGGCTTCGTCGGCTAGAGTGTCGAGGACCTTCGGCATTGCGCCGCGGTGTTTAGTTGCACGTTCCATTTGAACCTCCCTTTTGACCTACACAGAAGTTAAGTAGCTAAGGCAAAACCGAATGTTCGTAATCGTGGGCGGCGCCGACTGGAGAGATRCTGGATCGTGCCAGACAGCCAAGCGCTCATTTATCCTTTGAAATAGCCCAAGAGCCGGGTGCGTCGCATACAGAAAAGAAAACGCTCGATATAAAGATATTTTACCTCTGACGCGCTTAGCTTTACTCCTAGCTGCCCTTCGGACGTCGGCGTAACCGAGCCTAGAGATGGCGATATGCTCCCGGGGCTGAGCATCTGATATGTGGTCCAACGACGAACGACATGAAACTCGAAGATCACGGCAACTCGTCGCCTTGGGAGAGGTATGGAGGCCGAACTGGACTGCTTGCTCCCGTCACCACCACGGGTCTGAGCTGCCCTTGGACGGCCTCGCGGTCCGACCGCCGCAGCTCCAACCAGGAGCGGAAGCGGAGGATAAGAGYTCTGGCCACTCGGCGCTTGGCGGAAGGCCGGCAAGGAGTCTTGGTGTAGGTCCTCGGGCGGCGGCAGCCTTTCGACGGCCTGGGCCCCCTGCTAGGCGGAAGAGCAAAATCTGGCCAACGTATACGGTGCCAAGCGCGGGTGGGCACAACGGTGGATGACCGTCCCGCGGAAGCACTGCTGCGCCGGATTCCCGTCGCCTGCTGAGGTTATCGGACTGATTACGCAGGCTTCTCTGCGTCCGGACTGTGCGAAGCGAAGCTCACCACTGGTTCCTGTCTGGCGAGTTGTTCGTCGCTAAGCCAGCAAAGGCTACGATGATTGTTTCCCAGATCCCTGAGAGGCGGCAACTCCCTGTCGCAGCGGTTCTCGGGAACGAGCYTTTTCCATCGACAGCGCGTCTGGAACGGACAGCCCGGCGGCGGACTCATGGCCGATGGGATATCGCCCTCGAGGACGATGCGCTTTTTGACGGCGCTGGTGTCGGCGATCGGGATCGCAGATAAGAGCGCTTCTGTATAGGGGTGGTAAGGAGGTGAAAAGATCTGGTCCGTCGTGCCCTGTTCCACGATATGACCGAGATACATGACCACCACACGGTCAGCTATATAGCGGACCACGGACAGGTCGTGGCTAATGAATAGCATCGTGGTCTGGTTCTTGCGCTGGATGTCCATCAGCAGTTCAGTCACTGCTGCCTGCACCGAGACATCTAGGGCGGAGACTGGCTCGTCGGCCACCACTAATTTAGYGCCCCCCGCGAAGGCACGTGCGATCCCGATCCGTTGTTTCTGTCCGCCGGAAAGCTGGCGTGGTTTGCGTTTTTCGAAAGCGCGGGGAAGTTTGACCAGGTCCAGCAGTTCTAGCATCTTCTGGCGCCGCTCCGCGCGATTTTTGCCAACTTTGAATTTCTCCAGAGTGCGGACGATCTGCGAGCCGACCGTATGGCTTGGATTGAGCGTGTCAAACGGGTTCTGAAACACCATTTGTATGGAAGAAACCGTTTCCACGTCGCGCGCCTCGATGCCTGTGGATTGGATTTCCTTTTCGCACAGCTTCACGGTGCCAGAACTTGCCGTTTCGAGCCCTAGCAGCACTTTCGCCAGCGTGGACTTACCGCAGCCKGACTCGCCGACAATGGCGACAGTCTCGGATTGCCTCGCGACGAAGGTGACGTTCTCGTTGGCCTTGACGGTGCGCATTCGCCCGCCCCCCAAGATCGAGTTCGCTGCGACCTCGTAATGTTTCTTTAGGCTATTCACCTTGAGCACTGGCGAGCCAGGCTTTACCGGCTCTCGGGCCTTGTCGGCGCCTTCAGGGAGCGCAGCCCAGTCGATTTCATTGAATCTCACGCAGCGGCTGTAATGGCCCTGGTGCCCCTCGACCGGAATCATGGGGATTTCTCCGGCGTCGCAGCGGCCTCGCACGAAGTGTTGGCAGCGTGGACCAAAATTGCAGCCGCGCGGCCGCTCATGCGGCAGAGGAAGCTGGCCTGGAATAGCTACTATTGGCCGGGAATTTTTGTCCGCCCCTGGCAGAGGTATCGACCGAAAAAGGCCCTGGGTATAAGGATGGCGCATCCGGTCGAACACATCGGACACAGTCCCTGTCTCAACCGCCTCGCCGGAATACATCACCGTGATGCGGTCACAGGTTTCCAGAATCAGACCAAGATTGTGTGAGACAAAGATCATCGAGGTGCCRAAGCGCTTACCGAGATCCTTCACCAGTTCAATGATACCCGCTTCGACTGTCACATCGAGGGCAGTTGTGGGCTCGTCCAGCAGGAGGAGTGCCGGTTTGGACAGCAACGCCATGGCTATCACTATGCGCTGCTGCTGGCCGCCGGAAAGCTGGTGAGGGTAGGAGCGCATTATGYGTTCCGGATCAGGTAGGCGGACTGCATTCAGCATTTCAAGCGAGCGGCGGTTTGCCTCCTGCTTTGAGACCTTCTCGTGGAGGATCGGCACTTCCATCAGCTGCTCGCCAATCYTCAAAGCAGGGTTCAGGCTCGCCATCGGCTCCTGATAGACCATTGCTATCTTGTGTCCGCRCATGGCACGGAGCTCCGCCTCGGACATGTCGCCCATGTCCCTGCCTTGGAATTTGATGCGGCCCCCAACAATCCTCCCGAGCCCGGGAAGGTCCCGCATAATGCCTAGGGAAACCGTAGACTTGCCRCAGCCCGATTCCCCTACGATTCCCATGGACTCCCCAGGCATGACCGTGCAGGAAAAGTCCATCACGGCCGGGATCGCCCCACTCTTGGTAAAGAAAGAGATCGACAAGTTTTCGATCTCGATGATCGGCTGGGCGCTTGCTACGGTCGTCAGTTTGACAGCTTCGTTCATAGCCGGCCTCTCAATCTTTGAGCGATTCTTCGCGAAGTGCGTCAGCTAAAAGGTTCAGTCCGAGCACAAAGGACATTAGCGCGATGGCCGGTGGCAGTGCCGGATGGATATAAGCGCGCAAAAGTCGGCTCGCGTCCTTGATTGCGGTCCCCCAATCCGGACTATCGGGCGGAACCCCCAGGCCGAAATAGCCCAGCGTTCCGAGCAGGATCGTCGTGTACCCAACGCGCAAGCAGGCATCGACGATCAATGGGCCTCGAGCGTTTGGTAGGATTTCCCAAATCATGATGTACCAGGCGCTCTCGCCGCGTGTCTGGGCAGCTGCGATGTAATCGCGCGTTTTAATGTCCATCACGAGGCCGCGCACGATGCGAAACACGCTGGGTGACGACCCGAGGACAACGCCCACAAAGATGTTGAGATAGTTCGCACTGACGTGCATCACGCCAACCGGATCGGCGTCAAATATCACGCCCGCATAGATCCAGGCCCCAATAAGAATGGTAGCTCCAATAAGAAGGTAATAACGCTCCGGGCGGCTTTTGTATCGGGTATGGAATAAAGTCAAAAAGAATACGATGGGGATCAAAAAGATGACGGCGGCGAACGACCTCGAAATGGAGACTCCAATGCCCGTCGCCTCGCTGAACCAATTGTCAAAGGACAACTCCCGAACGTCCGGCGTCACCAGGAGGTAAAACAGCAAAATGACAGGGAATGCCAACAAGAGGTWGACAAAGAAGGATAACACAGAATCGACGCGACCGCCGTAGTATCCGGCGGGCAAGCCGAGTCCGATCCCAGCAATTAGTGCAAATGCTGTAGCTGAGGGCGCGATCGACATCACAATTCGGCTGCCGTACACCATGCGACTGAACACATCCCGCGCAAGTGTGTCRCCGCCGAAATAGTAAACCCCGCTGCCATCAGGGACTATGGTCCCCGGCAGCGCTCCCTTCAGTGCTGCGATTTGGCTGATGGGATCGAATGGCGCGACGATGGGAGCGAATATGGCTGTAGAGAGCCAAAAGAGGCATATGACGACTCCAGAAAGTCCGACGCCTGTTCTGAACAGGTCCCCATAGAGCCCAAGGTGTTTGCGGAAGCGAATGCTAAACGCAAGCCACACAGCCATAGTGATCCAGACCGACCAGAACCTTCCCAGGACAGCAACGGCTATATTGAACCAACCAATTATCTCAAGCTGCACTGATGCCTCCTACTGCACTCGAATGCGCGGGTTGAGATAAACGTAGCCGATATCTGAGATCAGCTGAGTCAGCAACACCACCACTACAGAAACTAACGAACAGCCAAGCAGAAGGTCGATGTCATTGTTAGCCGCTGCTTCGTTCAATATAAAGCCAAACCCTTGGTAGCGGAACATGGTCTCGACTACTACGACGCCGGTGAGCAGCCATGRAAACTGAAGCATGATCACTGTAAAGGGAGTGATCAATGCATTTCGCAGGGCGTGTTTGAGCACCACTCTGGGAAAAGAGAGACCCTTCAATCGCGCGGTGCGGATGTACTGTTGGGTCATCACTTCGACCATCGACGCTCGCGTCATGCGAGCTATGTAGCCGATGTCCGCGATGGCCATTGTCATCACAGGTAATGCGAAATTGTAGAAGGTAAGGCCTTGTCCGGTTGCCGAAGCGGCGGAGCCGTTCAACCATCCCAGCCAGGAAGCGAAGATCACCGTGAAGATGACGCCGGAAACATATTCGGGCGTGGCTGTTGTGACGATTGATAGGACAGAAAGAGTCCTGTCCGTTGGAGTTCCCTCCCRCATTCCGGCCAGAATGCCCATCAGCAATGAAATTGGGATGACCGTCGCGAGCGCCCAGAACATCAGCTTACTTGTAGCTGCCAGGGCCGGCAGAATTTTTGCGGAAACGGCGGTTCGGAACTTCGTCGAACATCCGAAATCGCCTTGAAGCACGCCGGAAACCTGGCGAGTCGTCGGCCCGCTGCAAAATCCAAATTTGGGCGCCGGCTTGCCCGTKGTAGGATCGACGCTGGGGTCCTTGGGCCAGACRCCGACCCATTCGGCGTATCGCTTGAAGAAGGGCTCGCGATAGCCATTTGCCTGAAGCCAGTGTTCTACGTCGACGGCGCTAGCTCGATTATTGGTCTGGTTCAGTGCTAGCTTCTTCAGGTTCGGTTCCAGGTTGACCATATAGAAGACGATCAGCGTCAAACTGACCATAGTCAGCGCCATCACACCTAGACGGCGCAGGATAAAACTATGCATTACGTCCTCATCAACACCGGCGCGTGTACCCGGGCCAAACTCGACCTTTTCCGTCACCTCGATTTAAAGCTGATTGGAACAGCCGGCTAAAGGTTTGTCCCTGGCATATTGCCACAACACCGCATCAGCTTCATCTTTGAATAGGCGATGCAGCGGCGACGCCGTAGACGGAAAAGATCGCATTTGATATAGACCTGCTTCATGTCCAAGCTTCGCGATCTCGTCCCGTCCACCCATTCGCTGTTCGTTTTCGAAGCAGCTGCCCGCACCCTGAGTTTCAAGAGGGCGGCAAGCGAGCTCAATGTCACGCAGCCGAGTGTCTCGCACTCGATCAAGATGTTCGAGAAGCATTGCGGGACCGGGCTGTTCGTGCGCGACAACCGCGGCGTGCAGCTGACAGAGGCAGGCAGGCAGCTTTACGACGAGGTGCGCGTCGGCTTTCGCCGGCTGGAGCAAAGGCTTGAGGCGATCTCCGGGCGCGGAACGCAATACATCACCTTTGCCGCCTCAACCTCTCTGGCGGCACATTGGCTGGCGCCTCAGCTCTACGACTTCCAGGCCGAACATCCCGACATCAGGATCAAGGTCGTCGCCACCGATCGCGACATTGATCCTGATCACGAGGTCGACGTCACGGTGTGGGTGCGGCCGCGGGACTTCGAGAGGGGCAATAGCTGGTTCGTCTGCGACGAGATCATCTYTCCCGTCTGCTCGCCCGCCTATCTTCTGTCGCATCCAGCCCCACAGGGCGTCGACGATCTGGTCCACCATCAGCTGATCCATTCATCGGATGCTTATCGCAAACGCATGGACTGGTCCGAGTGGGTCGAACTCGCGGGTGGCGATGCGAGCGAGATCAAGCCCAACATCGTCTTCAACGATTCCCAGCTGACGCTTCAAGCGGCTCTGGCCGGCGAAGGAATAGCGTTGGGGTGGTCCTTGACGGCTCAGCAACTCGTCAAGAACCGCCTTCTGGTGAGGCCGCTCCCAACCGAGATCAAGACCGAACGAGCATTCTTCCTGCTGACCAGCGACGACGTCAGCAAGAACAAGCGGTGCAAGGTCTTGGTAGACTGGTTTCTCGCCCAGTCCGAAGAGCTCCGTCTGTGACTTTCGAGCCGGCACATCCAAGTGGTACCCCGGCTCAGTTTGCGCCTCCGACCGGCTAGATATAAACTGTTTTTCTCGCCAGCCCGCTCCGACGGGAGTTCCAGTAGTGCATTGCGCCTGAGTCGCCGTTAGATTCTTGTGACTCTGGGTTCATCCCATTTKGGAGCGCGTGACGGAAACGGTTGTCCTCTAACTTACATCCTGCTGCGCAACTTACGCTTTGGGCGCGCCCGCTATGCGGTCCGGCATAAACTGGATTTGGGGCCGACAAAAACTTTTAGCTGTTCTCGGCGGGTCCGCTACTCTCTATGCTCAGATCGAGACCTGCTCTTGCAGAACTTTTCATCCGAACAGTGATGATGCTTCATTGCCGCGAGCTTTGGCGAATACGGCGTGGTTTTTCTGGCGCGTCTCGATG
>NZ_MDFL01000176.1 GCF_001854785.1 Mesorhizobium sp. ORS 3428 | reverse complement strand
CGCTGGTCCTGACGGATGCGCAGGTCGACGAAGCGCTGGGCATCATCGACGAATCGATCGACGTCGCGCTCGAGAGCGAGCTTGCTCCGGCAAAGGCCGCAGCTCAGGCCAGGTGAGAACCCATGAACTTTGCTGATCCCTCAGAGGCGCTTGCACTGGCAAGCGAGTTCCGCCGGGCACCATTCGGGCATCACAGCCCGAACCTGCAGAAGCTCCTGCGCACCTTTCGCAGTGTTCCAATCGCCGGAAAACACGCCTCGTGCTCACAGGGGTGAGTGACGCGCATTCACTGGGCAGGGTCTAATCGCCTGCCCAGTGAAGCGCATTCTGCCTGTCCATACATTGTCGGGTCAGTAAGCTAAACCAGCCAACCTCGACAGATGAGCTCGGTCTGCGTCTGTATCGTAGGTCGCGCCAGCATCCTGCTTTCGAACCCGGAAAGCTTGCGTTGGTTTCGGAATTTTTGCTGAAGCGTCGATAGGGCGCTGATGCGATCGCGACCCAGAGCCGTGGAAGGTGGGCGATTGGCACCAATGTTGCGTATCGGGCGTTCCGCCATCGTTGGCTCAGAAAAGTCCCGTTGACCCCATCCGTGGAGAGATTCTCGTCCCCTCTAAGAGGATACGGAAAGCGAAGGCCCAGAACCGAGCCAATTGCAAAGGCAGTCAGTGCTACGCATCACCGGCACGAAGAGAACGAACCCGCCGCGGTCGCCGGCGTTCGTCGCATATTCGCCAACCCGCCCGGTGACTTTGTATCGACTGTCGCCATAACTGCTTGAGGAAAACCGGCCGATCAGAAATTTGCCACTCTCTCGACCGGCTACTCGGCAAGGAACTCACAAGCCTAACGCCCGCTGGCGACTGTCACGAGGGCTTCACAGATAGGCCCGTGCGACACGCCATCCACAAAAACCTCGGCAACCAATAGCCTGCGCGTTCGATCCGCGTCCGATGGTGCAGTCGCGCGAAGGATTATGTCGCCTTGCTCTGCCGGCGCGAGCGTCATCGGTTGTACTCCGGCGCGCGGTCGCCAACCAAAATCCGGTAATAGGCGAGCTTCATACACTGCGGAGCGATTCAGGTTGTTTCGGATCCTCACAGTATAGGTGACTTCGCTGTCCGGGCGGGCCTCTGAAACGTATGGCAACATCCGCGCCCAAAAAAGATCGATGAAATGGWCCGCAGGTTCCCGCACCACATCGCGAAAAGCCGCCTCCTTCCGCTGGACGTAGCCCGTATACTCAGCGACTTGTGACGGACCCATCTCGATCAGCGGGCCATGGCCGGGACACAGGAGATCAGGCTTCGTGGCCTGCAATACGTCTGCGCAACGTCGATGCATTTCCAATTGGAAGCTGTTGCGCATCACAGTTAACTGGACAGGGATCTCGCGATGGATTCCCCCAGCGCGAGGATTGCAGAGGGCGACATTATCACCGCTAAAGAGCACCCTCCTTCCGTCAATCTGACCCAAGATCATTGAATGGAATTCGGTTTGGCCCGGTGCATAGTGAATCTGAAATTCAAACCCTCTCCAGCGGAACGTCTCCCCATCGCGTAGAACTCTCTGCACTTTAATGGGTTTATGAAAACAGCATGGCGTACTCGCCCAGGCAGATGGATTGGCAATGACTTCGGCGACACAGTCGAGAGCCCAGCACTGAGTATTGAACTTTCGCTGAAGAAAGGGAATCCCGCAAACATGGTCGTCATGAATGTGAGTGGGAACAACCAGTTCGATCTGCTGCACTCCATAATCATCCCGGAGCTGGTCYATATGATGCTCGATAAAACGGAGAGCTTGCATGGCGCCATGGTCATTGCCGAAATGCAGGTGTCCCTGTGAGGACAATCCGTAGTCAATCAGCATCGCGTGCCCGCACCCGCTAAGCACGATGTAAAAGTTCGAGCAGGTGTATGGGCCCGCCCAAAGCAGGTGATCCGAAATGCGCTCCAGCTTGCTTTCACGCAACGTCTTCCAATCCTCAAATCCTGTATTCCATCCCGATGTGAAAAGCCGGCCTATATTCGCAAGCTGTTCTAGCTTTGGCTCCAGCCTTTCRATATCCGCCCTGACATCGCTGATTATCCCTCCATGGGAAGGGTAAGCGACGGACACGTTTTCCTTCTTTAAGGCAAGAATGGATTGCATTGTGAACTCAACGCCGACCAGATCGCCGTAGGCATACTCCATCGCATGCAGCTGATAGAGATTGCCGCCGGGCGTCATCAAGTCTCCGGTAAAGGCGATCTTCTGGCCGTCCACGTGCGTGACCAGGGCCACCATGCCGTAAGTGTGGCCTTTGGCTGGAAGGACGAATATTTCGTACTCGTTCCAGACGAAAGTACCATAGTCTTCCAGGAATGCGTCTACCGAAACGTTTTCGCCCAGCGAGAAGAATGTATTCGTGTTGTTGTAGTTGCCGTATATCGCTCTGGCCTGCCAGTAAGCTTCGACATTGTCGAACAGGTGTCTCTCGAATTCCGGCACGGCAACCTTCGCGCCCGTCTTCTGAACGCTTCTTGTTCCCCAGCATTGGTCTCTGTGGTGATGAGTATGTAAAACCCAATCAACTCGGTCGATCCCGATCTCAGCGAGGTGCTGCATGACAGCGCCGGAACCTGTATCGATTAACAGGGCATTCCGACCACTCTTCAGGATGTACACGTTACATGCGTCACGAAATTCCCAGAGGTTTCTGGAGTGTTGGATCAAAGTCATGTGATTTCGTTCCATCAGCAGCCCAAGAGAATTGGTGGAATCTCGACCCGCTTGCCCGGAAGGAATCACAAATAGGGGAGGGGCGGGAGCGCATCTTCGCCGGTCATGCCCACACCCGGGCCAGAGCCTCGGTCTCTGGGTCCAAACTGCCCCGCCTGCCGCGAAAGATGTTGGACCCGACTGGCGACTTAGGGTCGGCAACGCCAGTCTTGGAGGCCGTCAGGACGACCATATCTTCCGGAGTGTCCGCTGAAAGTCAGAAGGAGTTTGAGCGGCTTGCCCTCCGGCAAGCCGCTCGATTGTCAAGCTTACCATCAGCCAGTTTGATCGATCCAAACCTTTGCGAGGTCGACATCAAATGTCGGGTGCATGTCGTATCCC
>NZ_MDFL01000175.1 GCF_001854785.1 Mesorhizobium sp. ORS 3428 | reverse complement strand
ACCTCTTGCACCTGCGCCCTGTGGAGCAAGGCAACGTGCGTCCGCTATCTCTCGACACCGACCAGCGGCCCGTTCAGTGACGCAACGGGCCCCCTTCTCATACCCGATGTCTTTCAGACGATCGTCGACTGCATGCTAGAGGCCGCATGGCGAGGAAAGGTGATGCGGTCGCTTCGCTGGCTCTTCGCGGCCGCCAACATGAAGGAAAACGCAGGGTCGAAACGGAACTGGCGATTGCGCGGGCGATGATATGCGCGGGGAGCCCTTCCAGGAGCGCGCTTGCATGCATYCCGCTCTTGCGACACTCTGCGCACGATGTCGAAAGAGCATATCGGTTTTCTGATCAGCGGGGAATTGGGGCCGTGCTCGGAGAGGTCGCGGGCTACTCTCTTTTTGCAACTTCCGTTGGCCTACCGTTCAGCCATTGGTTTCACCATCTCGGCTCGCACACATGGGCCATTCACGGCGCTGTGTCGGGCGCCGCCGCCTAGTGGCTGATCAGATATGTCAACGCGGTGAGTAGCCGCTGATGCGGGAGCTCATCGCAAGCCGATCCCGGCGAGCGACGCAACGGAAAGTCGTAACTGACAGACCCCACCCCTATGGAGCGGGGTCTGTCGATGTTTAGGCAGCGATCAGTTCATAAGAATGAACGTCATTGTTCACTTTCTGAATCTTAATCGGTTGCTCTTCAGCCGTTGGAACGCTTCGACGCGACAACTCATCGATTCCAGCTTCGATCGGTAAGGCGAGCTTCTCRATCGCAAGCCGGCGCACCAACGCTTCAGCCGAGCTATCGATTTCTATCTCGTTACGCTCCCATCGGCCGACGGACTGCTTGTCGCGATGAACAAGCGTCGCCAGTTCGGCCTGCGTGAGGCCCATCTCCGATCGAAGGAATCGGAGCTCGTCACCGCTCATGCCCTTAGCGTGATTAACGATGCCGGTGGCAATCACACTATGAAGTTCGTTAATGGCCGGAATCGTGATGATCTCATCGCCGTCATCATCGACCTCAACAGCGATGCCACTGATGTAGACGTTGAGCAGTCCGCTCTCAGTGTAGTGGTGCACATCGTTCGTCATCTTCAACTCCAATTATCGAACCGGCAGCCCGTTCGAACTCATCGATCCACATGACCGATATAACTTTTATGAGACATCCATTCTTCGCTGGGATAACRACAACCCCAATCGATCGGCTGCCACTATTTGGCGTTTTGCATTCCACGCGATAGCGGAAATGACCCGCTCTTGTTGCCGGGATCGGCGCTTGAAAGACATTCCCAAACTTGAGGGCATAGAGAATATCGGACACAATCAACCCGCGCTCAGAAAGGCGCTCCCGAGCGTGAAGTTTGTAGGTAAGATTGAGCCTCGGATTTCTAGCTATAGCCCTTATTTCGCGCGTCGCGCGGCCGGTATCCCAAGGTTGCGTGGTCGTCAAATTGCCTCCCTTTGAGGTGCCTGTCGACGCCTCAATGTATCATGATGATACCTATCTAGTTCGTTGACGTCAATCTACAAGGGGTGCGACATTCGTGCCCGATCGGGTTTGTGGTCGTTTACCGGCCGCTCTTTGCCAGCGGCAAGAGCCCGACGGTGCCACGATAATTCCTCACAATTGAAGTGACTYGCAAGGACGCGTGACACAAGGGGCGCCCAGGGAGGATCGGGGCGCCCTCTATGCTACTTTTTGATATGCGTCACGACGTGCGTGCTCGGCTTGCGAACAGCAGTCGTGACGGTAGTGAAGCGACCGGTTATGGCGCTGCGGCCAATGGTTACCGTCTTCTTCGTCATGCTTTACCACCTCCTTTCCGGCATAGACCACACCTAGGAACTGAGGCTTGGTAGGCATGTGAAAAGTATCATGGTGATACCTATCTGTCAACGGCAGCATGCCGGTGGCTGAAAACCCGCCAGCATTTTGGTTCCTTCCTCGCGGAAATCCTTCAGCGCGGGGTGGTGCAGCTTTTCCTCGCCCTTCAAGAATTTCACCCGCCCAACCAAGCCGGGCTTGCGCCAGTTCATGGTCGAGCCGCAGCTCTGAATAAGCGGCGAAGCGGCGATCCGTACCGAGTCCATTAAGTCGCTACGGCAGGAGGCGATCTCCAAGGCGAWTTCCGAATACGAAGTGCACCCTCGCCTGCCTTGCGCCACGCGCTGCCCCGAACTCGTAGGGCACTTAGGCGGAAGCGTCTCCAAGCCGTCGGTAGCTGTGTAACAAACTGTGTAACACACGACGGAAAAAGACAAATGATTTCAATGGGGTAGCGGTAAAATCGAAAGACGCTCGGTCCGTCAAACCATTGCTGGGGCAATCAACCCGGCTAACAGGCTGATTCCAACGCGCCCGGAGATATTAGACTGCTACGATTCTCACCTCTCACCAACACCATCGGCCAGCCTCGTCTAATTAGCCGCATCACGAAGGGCTGGATTGGGGCCGCTAGCAGACAGGCCGCTTTTGCGATGATCGACAAAATGGCAGACCTTACATCCGYCGTCATGCGGTCGGTTTGCCAAGAAAGCGAGACTCTACGGCTACCGCTGGAACACCGCCCGCATGGCTATTCGGCTGCTATTCCGATACCGGATCTGTTTCCGAGCAGAACGGCGATCCCGTCGACGGCCTGCGCCGCCCGCTTCAGGATAAGTTCGGACCGGAGCACACCATCGGTAAAATCCTTGTCGGTGGCATAGACAGYCGTCGGCAGCGTGAAGGCTTCGAAGAAGCCGAACAGCGGCCGCAGTTGGTGCTCCACGACCAGGGCATGGCGTTCACCGCCTCCGGTCGCCGTCAGCAGCACGGGCTTGCCCCTCAGCGCCGACGGATCGATCAGGTCGAAGAAATGCTTGAACAGCCCGGTATAGCTGCCTTTGTAGGTCGGCGAGCCGACCACGAGCACGTCGGCTGCAATGACCTGCGTCAGGATCGCCTGCCCCCGGTCATCGAGATCGCGCGACCATTTGGCTGCGCCTAGCGACGGGCCGACATCGTCGATGTCATAGGTGTGCCCCGTCAGGCCATGGCGCGTGGCGATGTCCTGGACGACGAGATCGACGAAACTGCGCGTCTTCGACGGGCGGGTGATGTTGCCGGAAAAGCCGACGATTGCTGGGCTGGACATGGAACGGACCTCCAAGGGGTGCTCCGGATTGACATTTGGGCGGCCCTGCCGGCCACCGCTTGGCGAAAGCGTGGCCGAGGCCTGCCGGCCTCGGCGGGCCGGCGCGATCAGCTCCAGGCGTGCAACGGCGGGTTCTCGCCGTTGAGGAAATACTTGCCGAGGATCGAATATTTCCAGCGCACCGGATCGTGCAGCGTGTGGGTACGCGCATTGCGCCAGTGGCGGTCGAGATTGTGCTCGGCGAGCGTCGAGCGCGTCCCCGCCAGTTCGAACAGCTTGTTGGTCGCCGCGATCGCGATCTCGGTCGACAGGATCTTTGCTTCGGCGGTGACGATCTGCGCATGCGCGACGCTCTCGGCTGTCGGCTCGGCGACCGCGCGGTCGATGGCGTAGCCGGCCTTTTCCAGCAGCGCCTGGGCCGCATGCAGGCGGAGCGTCAGGTCGCCGACCGCCTGGATCGTGTAGGGATCGTCCCAGGCATTCTCGACGCCGCTGTCGATCCAGGCGCGGCTCCTGGTCCTGACGAAGTTGACTGTCTCGTCGATCGCCGCCTGCGCGATGCCGGTGTCCACCGCCACCTGGATGATCTGGAAGATGGCGCCGTCTGCGGTCGGCTTGTCGTAACCCTTGTAGCCCGGAACGAGATGCGTCTTCGGCACCTTGACGTTGTCGATGATGACGGTGCCCGACAGCGTGGTGCGCTGGCCGAAGCTCGACCAGTCGTCGATCACCGTCAGTCCGGGCGCGCCGCGATCGGCGATCGCGTACCAGGCGCGGCCCTCATCGTCGAGCGCTACGATCGGCACCAGATGGGCGAGCAGCGCGCCGGAGGAATAGAATTTCTGGCCGTTGACGACGACATGATCGCCGGCGTCGGTGAACTTGGTCTCGAAATCGGCGGCGCGCTTGGAGCCGAATTCGGAAAAGGCGTTGCCGAACCGCGTCCCCTTCAGCACTTCAGCGAACAGCAGYGCCTGCTGGTCCTTGTCGGAGACGGTGCGGATGGCCGCCACGATGCCGAGATGGTTCTGCGATATTTGGCCGATCGAAGAATCGGCCGCCGAGATGATCTCAACCACCTTGGCCAAGGTCGCGTAGGACACTTCCGGTCCGCCGAATGCCTTGGGCACATTGATCGACCACAGGCCGCTCTGTGAGAACCGGTCGAGTTCGGCCACCGGCCAAATCCGCTCGCGATCGCGCTTGGAAGAATCCTTGACAAACTCCGCCGCAAGGCGGTGCGCGACCGCGATCGCTTCGGCGTCGTCCTTGATGATTTGCGCGGCCGTGGCCGGGCGTGGCACCGGCGGAACGGCGGCCGCGGCTTTGTCGGTCTTTAGGTTGGACACAGTCATTTCATGGCTCCTTGGGATTTCGGTTCACACGACGGCGTGGAGATGCGTTGGTTGGGTGGCGGGCGAAGGCTGTTGCCCGAGATAGAAGGCGCGCACATCCTCGCGCTGGCGCAGGCTGGCGGCGGCGCCGGAGAGAACCGAGACCCCGTTCTCGAGCACCGTGGCATGGTCGGCATAGCCAAGCGCGAGCGCCGAATTCTGTTCGGCGACCAGGATCGACAGGCCGGTCTCGCGGTTCAGCTTCCTAAGCGTCTGGAAGATGTCCTGGACGATGAGCGGGGCAAGCCCCATCGACGGTTCGTCGAGGACGAGCAGGCGCGGTCGCGACATCAGCGCCCGGCCGATCGCCGTCATCTGCTGTTCGCCGCCCGAGGTTAAGYCCGACAAGGTCCGGCGCTTTTCCCGCAGGCGAGGGAAATAGGTGTAGATCCGTTCCAGATCCCGATTGATCTCGGCGCGGCTGCCGCTGCGGCCGATGCCGCCGGAAACCAGGTTCTCCTCGACGCTGAGGCTCTTGAAGCAATGGCGGCCTTCCAGCACCTGGACAAGCCCGGCGCGCACCAGGTCGCCTGGCTGTCGCCGCGCAACGTCCTCGCCAGAGTAGCGGATCGTGCCTGCGTTGACCTGGCCGCGCTCGGCCGGCAACAGGTTGGAGACGGCTTTCAGCGTGGTGGTCTTGCCGGCRCCGTTGGCGCCGAGCAGCGCCAGCATCTCGCCTTGCCTGATCTCGAAGCTGACGCCGTGCAACGCCGTGATGGCGTGATTGTAGGTGGCGTGGATGTTGTCCACGGCGAGGATAACGTCATTGCCCGGCATCGCGCGCTTCCCTGATATCTGCGAATTGGATGACCGGGCGTCGGAGCATAGCCCGGCGCCCGGTGCGTTGGATCAGTTGGTGGCGGCCACTGCTTCGGCATCGCCGGCAGTGCGCAGCTTGATGCCCTTCTTGGCCGCGTAAGCCTCGGCCGACTTTTCGATGATCGGCCGCAGCAACGCCCAGTMGGGCGCGATCCAGTCGGAGACGACGTTCCACTTCTTGCCGTCCCACTGCTGGAAGGTCACGTAGCCTTCGCCTTCATGGTTGTCCCAGCTGACATTAATGGAGTGGAACAGATCCTTGGCGCCGAGCGCTTCGACCTTGGCTGGGTCGAGCTTGAGGTGCTCGAAGCCCCAACGCACCTCGTCGCCGGTCAGCGTGCGATGGCCGAACTTCTCCTGCGCGATGCGGATTGCCTCGACATTGAGGATGCCGTTGACGATGCCGAGGTTATGATAGACCGAGCCGATGCGCGACTTGTCCTCGAGGTTGCCCTTGCCGGCGCCGTAGACGGTCTTCACGATCTCCTGCACCACCGGATAGGTGTTGCCCGAAGCCTGCGTCGTGATGGCGGTGTAGCCCTTGGCGGCGTCGCCGGCCGGGATGACGTCTTCTTCCGAATTCGACCAGACGTTGCCGACGACGTGGTCGACCGGATACCCGACCTTCACTGCTGTCTTCAGCGCCACCGGGTTCATCACGCCCCAGCCACGCAGCACGACGAAGTCCGGCTTGGCGCGGCGAATCGTCAGCCATTGCGACTGCTGCTCATTGCCCGGATGCGGCACCTCGATCTGCTGCACGGTGAAGCCGTATTTCTGCGCCAGGAGATCATAGATCGGGATCGTCTCCTTGCCGTAGGGCGAGCCGTGATAGAGCACGACGATCTTCTTGCCCTTCAGTCTGTCGATGCCGCCTTCCTTGGCGGCGATGTAGTTCACGATGCCGGAGGTCTCGCTGTAGGGGTTGAGCAGCAGCGGGAAGACATAAGGGAAGACCCGCCCGTCGGTGGAGTCGGTGCGGCCGTGATTGACAGTGATCAGCGGCACCTTGTCGGCGGTGATGCGGTCGATCATGGCGTAGGCGATGYCGACCGACAGCGGATTCCAGGCGGCCGCGCCGGCGTGGCTCTTCTGCCGCTCGTAGCATTCGACGCCGCGTTCCACCTCATACTGGGTCTCGCACTCGYCCCAGGTCAGCTTGACGCCGTTGACGCCGCCATCGCGGATGTTGATCAGGTTGAGATAGTCGATGAAGCCGCCGAAGAAGCCGGTGCCACCAGCCGCATAGGGCCCGACGCGATAGCTCTGCAGCGGGAAATACTGCTCGTCCGCGTGGGCGGCCGGCAAGGCCACCGACACGGCCAGCGCCGCCGAGATGGCAACCGCCTTGACTGTGGTGAGGAAGGTCATGGTTCGAGGTTCTCCAGTATGGGCCTTTGGTTCGGCCCTGGTTCATTTTCTGAATGCTTGCAGTGTTGGAGCGCAGGGCTGCCAACCGGTCTCAACTCGATTGCCAGGYGAGCGAGAGCCGTCTCCGGACCCTGTCCCACAGGGCGACCAGCCCGTCCGGTTCCAGGATCAGAACAGGATCAGAAAGAGGATGATGAGCGCGCCGAGCACGATGCGCTGGGTCATGTCGAGCACGCCGGAATCGAACACGTCACCGAGCAGGAAGCCGCCGAGGCGCGACAGCACCAGCGGGAAGACGACGATAAGCGCTGCACCCAGGAAAGCGCCGCGTATCGAGGCGAGCCCGCCAATGATGATGATGAACAGGATCTGGAACGAGCGGTCGAGGTCGAAGCCGGCCGGCTCCACGGTCCTCAGATAGGCGAACGCCCAGATGACGCCGGCGACGCCGATGATGAAGGACGAGATGGCGAAGGCGAGCAGCTTCGTCTTCAACACCGGAATGCCGATGATACGCGCCGCCGTGTCATTGTCACGGATGGCGATGAAGTTGCGCCCGGTCTGCGAGTTGACCAGCCGGTGGGCGAGGAAGGTGAGCACGACGACGACRGTGAGCGCGAAGAGGTAGCGGCCGACCGCGCCGTCGAACTCCAAGCCCACGATGGAAAGCTTCGGCGCATCGATGACGCCGGACGCCGAGTCGTTGGAGAACCAGCTGAACTTGGTCAGCGCCCATTGCACGAAGAACTGCGCGGCAAGCGTCGAGACCGCCAGATAGAAGCCTTTCAGCCGCAGGCTCGGCAAGCCGAAGACGATGCCGATCGCGGCGGCCACGAGGCCGGAAAGGATGATGCTGCCGACGAGCGGCAGGCCTTCGATGCGCAGATTGAAATTATAGGCGGCGAAAGCGCCGGCCGCCATGAAGGCGGYGCTGCCGAGCGACACCTGGCCGGCATAGCCGGTGAGGATGTTCAGTCCGACGCCCGCCAGGCTAAGCGCCAGGAAAGGCAGCAGGATCGCCTCGAACAGATAGGAGTTGCCGATCAACGGGATGACAACATAGGCGAAGGCGATGAGGAGCAGCGGCGCCAGCCATTTCGGCAGGCCGGCGGCGGGAGACAATTGCGTGGCGATGGCGCTCATCGTCAGACCCTTTCGACAAGCTTCTGGCCGAACAGGCCTGATGGACGGATGAGCAGGAAGACGAGCGCCACGACATAGGCGAACCAGCTTTCGATGCCGCCGCCGAAATAGTCGCCGATATAGACTTCGGCGAGCTTCTCGCTGGCGCCGATCAGAAGCCCGCCGACAATCGCGCCGAGGATGGAATCGAAGCCGCCCAGCACCAGCACCGGCAGCGCCTTGAGCACCACCAGCGACAGCGAGAACTGGACACCGAGGCGTGCGCCCCAGAGCAGTCCGGCCACCAGCGCGACGAGGCCCGCCGCGGCCCACACGCTGRCCCAGATCAAAGGCAGCTTCAGYCCGACGGCAAGGGCGGCGAACTGGTCGTCGGCGACGGCGCGGAAACTCAAGCCGATGCGGGTATAGCGGAAGAACAGCGAGAGCAGCAGCACCATGGCCGCGGCCACCGCCGCGGCGAAGATGTCGAACTGGCTGATCAGCACGCCGCCGATTTCCAGCGGCACATCCTCGATGYCCAGATCGAGGCCGTGGACCTGCGTGCCCCAGACGAGCTGGGCGGCGCCCTCGATGATATAGGAAAGCCCGAGCGTTGCCATGAACAGGGTGATGGGCGGCTTGTTGGTGAGCGGCCTCAGCACCGTGCGCTCGATGCCGATGCCGAGCGCCACCATGATGGCGAAGGTGACGGCCAAAGCCAGCGCGAACGGAACGCCGCGCTCGACGAGGCTGACGAAAGTCAGCGCCGCAAATAGAAGCAGCGCGCCTTGCGCGAAGTTGAGCACTCCGGACGTCTTGTAGATCAGCACGAAGCCGATCGCGACCAGCGAGTACATGACGCCGGAGAGCAGGCCGCCGGTCAGCACTTCGAGGAAGAACTGATAGTCGAAGTCGCCGATCATATGCCTGCCCCGTCCTCGTTGTCGGAGGCGACCCCGAGATAGGCGTCGATGACGCGCTGATCGTTCCTGACCTCGTCCGGCGTGCCGTCGGCGATCTTGCGCCCGTAATCGAGCACCGCGATGCGGTCCGACAGGCCCATGACGACCCCGACATCGTGCTCGATCAGCACGACGGTGGTGGCGAAGCGGTCGCGCGCGGCGCGCACATAGGCCGCCATCTCGCTCTTCTCGCCCGCCGTCATGCCGGCCATGGGCTCGTCGAGCAGGAGCAGCCGCGGTTCGGCGACCAGCGCGCGGGCAAGCTCGACACGTTTCTGGAGGCCATAGGGCAGCGTGCCGGCAAGCCGGTCGCGGACGTCGCTCAGATACAGGAATTCGAGGATCTGGTCGGCTCGCCCGCGCTGCTCCTGCTGTTCGCGGCGCGTGCGGCCGATGCCGAGGGCCTGTCCGGCGAAGTTGGATCTGGTCCTGTAGGCAAGGCCGGATGCGACATTGTCGAGGACGCTGAGCCCCTTGAACAGAGCGAGGTTCTGGAAGGTACGGGCGACACCGAGACGCGCCAGTCGTTGCGTAGGGACCTGGGCATAGCGCGCGCCATCGAGACGGACATGGCCGCRATCGGCCCGGTAAACGCCGCTGATGACATTGATCAACGAGCTCTTGCCGGCGCCGTTGGGGCCGATGATGGCGCGTATTTCACCGGGTCGAACCGACAGATCCACATCCGCCAGCGCCACTACGCCACCGAAAGACAGCCCTATGCCCTCGAGGGCAAGAAGCGGCGCGGCATCTTCCGCGACAGGCAGTCGAGGCTTATCGCCATGGGCCTGCCGCTGGGCGGCAGGCAGCCCTTGCGCGAAGATCTCCGGCGCATAGACCGAAGCCTCGATCGCCCCGAAGGCATGGTTGGATATCGGCATTCCATCGTCCCCAACTGTAGCGAAGGCACGCACCGTGCCTGCCGCGCGCCCGATGGAACGTGCGGTTCATGTTGCTGGCTGGCCGGGCGGTCTCCGGCCAGCGGCTGCCGTTGCTATTCGGCGGCGAGCGCCGCCGCGGCTTCCGCGTTTTCCAGCTCGCGCACGAGCGGAATGACGTACTTGCCGAAATACTCGACCTCTTCCTGGAAATGCAGGAAGCCGARCAGGATCAGATCGGTGCCGGCGCGCTTGAAGTCGACGATGCGTTCCGCGACTTGTTTCGGCGTGCCGATCAGGTTCGAGCGGAACCCGTCATTGTACTGCACCAGATCGTCGAAGGACGACTTCGCCCAGTTGCCCTCGCCTTCCGGCGAGGCCTTGCCGGCATTCTTGACCTCGTGGCCGAACGCATTGACGGCCTCGGGATTGGCCTTGGCGATGATCTCGGCCAGCACCGCCTTTGCCTCGTCCTCGGTCTCGCGCACGATGGCGAAAGCGTTGACGCCGACCTTGACTGAATGGTTGTTGGCTTTGGCCTTTGCCTGGATGTCGTCGACCTGCTTGGCGATCTCGGCCGGGGTGTTGCCGTTGGTGAAGTACCAGTCCGAAACACGCGAGGCCATGTCGCGCGCCGCGCGCGACGAACCGCCCTGGAAGATTTCAGGCAGCGGCTGCGGCGGTTTCGGCTTCAGCGAATACTGGTTGAAGCGGTAGAAATCACCGCGGAAGGTGAAGCTGTCCTCGGTCCAGATCCCGCGCAGCGCGCGGATGAATTCTTCCGAGCGCCGATAGCGTTCGTCGTGGTCGAGCCAATGTTCGCCGATGGCGTGGAACTCGCCGCGGAACCAACCGGAGACGAGGTTGATCGCGACGCGGCCGTTGGTGAGATAGCTGATGGTGGCGAGCTGCTTTGCCGCCAGCGCCGGGTTCCACGGCCCGGGCAGGATCGCGGCGATCACCTTCAGCGTCTTGGTGGCGGCGAGCAGGTCGTGGCTGAAGGACACGGATTCGTGCTGCTCGTCGGCGCCATAGCCAGCCGTGAAGCGGATCTGGCTGAGCGCATAGTCGAAGCCGGCCTGCTCGGCGATCTGCGCCAGCTTGCGGTTGTACTCGGCCGAATGGTTGGTCCTCTGTTCAATGTTCGAGATGACAAGGCCGCCTGAAACGTTCGGCACCCAATAGGCGAATTTGACTGCGTCGCGATCATTCTGCGGCATGGAAATCTCCCGGCTAGGCCCGTCCCAACGATCGATCCGGACGTGGCCGGATTTCGCTRCCAATTATTAGTCTACTGATTATATATACAAAGTAGGATTTTCCGTTTTGATGGCCCTGCCCGGACGGAAATACCAATTCGCTTGCCCGCACCGTCGTGGATTTTCAGCGCCTGCTCACGATCGACGACAGGGCGCCCAGCCGGCTTTCGATCTCCGAGACGACCGCTTGCGCGTGACGCGCCACTTCCGGCAGGCCCATCAGCTCGCCGAAAGTGCCGCGTGCCAATGGCCCGGCAATGAAAAGGCCAGGCACAGGCTCGCCGTCCGGACCGACGGCGCGGCTGTCGCGCCCGGTTGCAATGCCGAGCCCATGGCTGTCGATCCGGATCAAGCCGGCATCGCCAAGCGAGCGCAGCGCCGGATTGGTCCGCAGCGTTTTGCCATGCGCCGGCCCCGTTGTGTTGATCACTGCGTCGAAATGCATCGTCTCGAATTGCCTTTGGCCGCACCGGCGCAAAGTGACGGCCAGGCCGTCTCCGTCGTCGTTCGAGGCCACAAGGCTCGCGGCGATATTATCGAACGTGCCCTCGGCATGGCGACGATCGAGCACCGCCTCGACCTGTGGCGCGATGCGGAAGCGATGCACGTCCCAGAACGCGCGCAGCCGCCGCACCAGCCGGGTGCGCTGATCTTCCTTGAGAGCGGACCAGATCACCGGCCCCTGCAGCCGCAGCTGATCGAAGACCGACTGCCAGTTGACGCCGCCGGCATCGGCCGCTGCCAGCGTCGAGCGGATATTTTCGAGCAATCCGAGCGCGGTCGCGGYCGGCGTGGCAGTGAAATCGCCAAAAGGTTCGCCACGCACCTGCGGGTGCCCGCGCGAACGCAATCCATGGCGTGACACGGCCAGGATGCGCCCGCGATGGCCACGACGGTCAAGCTCCGCCACCGTATCGGCCGAGGTCAGGCCGGAGCCGACGATCAGCACCGACGCTTCGGGAGCGATCGAACCGAGCGCATCGCCAGAGTAGACGTCGGCCACGAAACCATCCGCATCGGCGATCGGCTCCAGCGCGACCGGAACATCGGGCGACGGGTGCGTCATGGCGAGAACCACCATGTCGGCGGCGATCGGCTGACCGGAAGCAGTCACGATCCAGCCGTCGCCATTGCGCTTCACGTCGCTGGCACGATCGCGAACATGGCGGATCGCTCCGCTGGCGATATGCGGCGCCAGTTGCTCGGCAACGTAGCGGCCGAAGACCTGGCGCCGCGGGAAGATATCGCCATTGCGCCAGACTGAGTCCGGGTCGCGCTCGGCCTCGCCGTCCTGTGCAAGCCAGCGCGAAAAATGCTCCGGCTCGTCCGGCGACAGGCTCATCCTGGACGCTGGCACGTTGACGCGATGCGACGGCTCCTCGCTGGAATAGGCCAGCCCGCCGCCGAGGAACGGACGCGGCTCTATGACAGTGATCAATGGCCGCGCGGATTGGCGCGCCAGATGCCAGGCCACGGCAGCACCGGAGAAGCCGCCGCCGAGGATGACGACATGGCTTCGCAGCCGGGACGGCAGCGCGTTCACGAGGCGCTGGCGAGCGATTTCGGACGATGGTCGCCGGCGATCGTTTCGCCGAAAGGACCGGTGTTGACGGACGAGCCGGGCGCCTTGACCGGATGCTCGGTCGGCAGATGCGGCAGCACCAGCTCGCCGAAGCGATAGGCTTCTTCGAGATGCGGATAGCCCGAGAGGATGAAGGTATCGATTCCGAGCCGCCTATATTCGTCGATCCRCTCGGCGATCGTGGCCGGATCGCCGACCAGCGCCGTGCCGGCGCCGCCGCGCACCAGACCGACRCCGGCCCACAGATTCGGCGCGATCTCGAGCTTGGACCGGTCGCCGCCATGCAACGCGCTCATCCGCGCCTGGCCAACCGAGTCCATGCGCGCGAAGACTTTCTGCGCCGAGGCGATGGTCGCGTCGTCGAGCCGGCTGATCAGCCGGTCGGCGGCGGCCCACGCCTCCTCTGTGGTCTCCCGGGCGATGACGTGCAGACGGATGCCAAAGGAGAGCTTGCGGCCCGCCTTTTCGGCCAGCGCGCGCACGCCGTCCAGCTTGCGCGCGACATCGGCGTGCGGCTCGCCCCAGGTCAGATATTTGTCGATCTCCTGTGCCGCCACAGTCGATCCCGCATCGGAAGACCCGCCGAAATAGAGCGGCGGATAGGGCGTCTGCACCGGCGGGAACAGCAGCCTGCCATCCTCGATGCGGAAATGCTTGCCCTGATGCTCGACCGTCTCGCCGCTCAGCACGCGCTTGTAGACCTGCAGGAATTCCTGCGTCACCTCGTAGCGCTCGGCATGCGACAGAAAGATKCCGTCGCCCTTGTTCTCCAGCGGATCGCCGCCGGTGACGACGTTGATCAGCAGCCGTCCGTTGGAGATGCGRTCGAGCGTTGCCGTCATGCGCRCCGCGAGCGTCGGCGACTGCAGGCCGGGCCGCACCGCGACCAGGAAACGCAACCGCTCAGTCAGCGGCGCCAGGGCCGAGGCGATCACCCAAGAATCCTCGCAGGACCTGCCCGTCGGCAGCAGCACGCCGTAATAACCAAGCGTGTCGGCCGCCTGCGCCACCTGCGTCAGATAAGGCAGGTCGACCGCCCGGCCCCCTTCCGAGGTGCCAAGATAGCGGCTGTCGCCATGTGTCGGCAGGAACCACAGCACCTTGATGCGATCGGGGATTTCCTGGGCCATGCCTTTGATCTCTACAGGAGCCAAATCATATCGCTGCGACCGGTCGCGAGCGCATGTCAAAAAACATTATTCCACTAAATCCGTAGAGTTAATCCATTCCAATTCGCCGCCGCCTTTTGGAATTTTTCTCGGCGATCAGCCGCGTCGCGACCTGTTCCCGGACGTATGCTTAGGGTGACGCAAAGCGCTCCATGGCGACCAGCTTCGATGCCCGACCCTTCGGTCATGAGACCCGACTTTCGAAAAGCGTGGCGAGCGGCAGTACTGCCCTGAAGATCCGGAACGTCGCTCTCGAGCGTAAGCCGCTTGTGAAGCTCTGCGGGCGCCACCACCGACCAGAAAGCATGTCCAGAGACGCTTCCCTCCCCGCCACCGACGAGCTCACCGTCGGCACTGAGAACCAAAGGGGGGTAAGCCACCCGGTGCATGATCAATGCTATCCCGTGCCGAGCAAGACGGGGAACAAGCGTGTCGATGCGATGGACACCATAGAGGGCGAGAATGGCCTGAGGTTCCCCTATCAAAGCATCGATCGCCTGACCGATTGCCTCGACAATTCTCTCTCGATTGCGGAACACCGACTGAGGGCTATGACAAAGCAAAGCTAACTTACGCCCGGCGCGACGCGCAGCTTCGGCGGCCCGGCAAGCAAGGCCGGCCGTCTATGTCCGTGCCGCTCGCTTGGCACAAGTCTGGGCTACCAATGGGAATGATGTGCTCGGGCCGTTTTGGTGAGGAGGCAACGCTGCTGCGGCTTGCTGGACAGCTTGAGCAAGCGCGTCCGTGGAAGTCAAAGATGCCGCCCCAGGTCGCGGCGTAGCGCTTAGAGTTTATAGCTGCCTAAGCTCACCAGCAAATAGCTCGTGCTACGTCCGCCCGCCTCATCCCTCACGAGCAAGCCCCGCGCCACGAGGTCGTTGATGTCGCGCAGGGCCGTGTCGGGCGAGGTCTTGGTCAAAGCCGCCCATTTCGAAGAGGTGAGTTTGCCCTCGAAGCCATCCAGGAGCCGATTGACAACTTTGCGCTGGCGCTCGTTGAGCTGCTGACCGGCAATCGCCTCCCAGAAACGGGCCTTTTGAAGCACGTTGCCTAAGAYTTCCTCTGCGCCGCCGAACGCGCGGTCGAGGCAGGCCAGGAACCATTGCAGCCAAGCGGTGATGTCGAGGTCGCCTTTCTGGGTCCGTTCGAGGATGGCGTAGTAATCCTTCCGCTCCAGACGGATCTGCGCGGACATGCTGTAGAAGCGTTGAGGGCTGCTTTCCGATCGCCCCAGCATCATGTCGGCAATGGCGCGGGCGATCCGGCCGTTGCCGTCCTCGAACGGATGGATGGTGACGAACCAAAGGTGGGCGATCGCTGCCTTCAGGACGGGATCCAACGGCGCGTCACTGTTGAACCACTCGACGAATGTCGCCATTTCGCCTTCGAGCCGTGCAGCCGCCGGCGCTTCGTAGTGCACCTTCTCGCGGCCCATCGGGCCAGACACGACCTGCATCGGCCCTGAAGCCTCATTGCGCCAAGCGCCGACAAKGATCTTCGTCATCCCGCTGCGGCCAGTCGGGAACAGCGCGGCATGCCAGGCGAACAACCGCTCGTCCGTGAGCGGCGCTTGATAATTCTGCGTGGCGTCGAGCATCATCTCGACCACTCCTTCAACGYCGCGGTCGACCGGCGCCAGCGCACCGATGTCCATGCCAAGGCGACGGGCGATTGAAGAGCGCACTTGCTCCTTATCGAGAACTTCACCCTCGATCTCACTGGATTTGAGCACGTCCTCGGTCAAGGTCTGCAGAACCGCTTCGGCCCGCAGTTCGAACCCGAGCGCTTCCATCCGGCCCATGAGCCGGCCCTGCCGATGGTGCACTGCGGCCAGTTCCTCAGAGAGACTCTGACTGTCCCATTCGAACCTGGGCCATCCTTCAAGCTCWTGGATGTACGTCGCCATATTCTCCGCGCCTTTTGCGGTGAATATGGCGCACATTCGCCGCATACGCAAGATTATCCACCGCACATAACGCGGCGAATAGAACCAAAAGCTTCGAGACAGTTCTATATCGCCTATTGCCCAGGCTTTCACGCCAGGGACCGCTTACAGGATTGGGCAGGCAAAAGCTCCGGAAGTTTTCCGCGGTGGATGGCGATGCCTCGGCCCGCGAAGTACCGTCCGAACATGCTAAGATCCATGGCGACGTTTATCTGGGTATCCCGCTCTAAACCGGAAGGATTGTTAAAGACGACAGTAGTATCTGATGCCGCAGTGACCAGTACGAGATGACCGCCTCATGCCGGCGGGTGGCCATTGGGAGAACGTGTCGAACTATGAACTGAGGCGAGAAAGAACTCGGCGATTTTGAGTTGCTCAGCCAGGGCTTCTGCGGCGACGCCCGTTAGAATCGACGCTTCCAGACCGAATTCTTTGCCTACAAACTCGACAAAGGGCGCGTAGATCAGCCCCTTGATGACTTTGGACTCGGGTTCAATGWCATAACCGCCGTAAGCAGTGCATCTTCTCGCAAGTTCAATCGTCGGCCAAATGATACCTGTGCGAGCTGCGAGGATCATCTTCAGACAGGCCATCCCGCAGATATTCCAAGCCCATGCAGCATATTCGGCTATGCACGATGCCCCAGACGAACGCCAAAGAGGATCCTGGCGCAAGGCCGCCTCGGCACCCTGGTCCAAGGTCTTGGCGGTGAGATCTGGAGTCTCCCACTGGCTGAAATACGGAACCTGCATCATCGCACCGCTGATATGTCTTGTCAGCTGGAAAGCCTCGCAGCCTACCTAATGTCAATGTCCCCAGATTTGTTCRAAAACCCGCAGGAAGTTCTCCCCCAATACCCCACGAATCTCGGCTTCACCAAAGCCGCGGGCTCTCAACGAAGATTCCAGATTGCCGGCTTCGGCATGACTCGCAATGCGCGACGGAAAGGTCCACGGCGGCATTGGTATGTAGCGCTCGTCGTAGCCGAAGTAGACGTAGTCTTCCTCGTTCTCCTCAGCAAAGTCGAAGCCTAATCCGACATGCTGAGGCCCCACGAGATCGGCGATGTAGGCGGCATGGTCGATCAGCATGTCCAGTGTTGCGGGCCCGTCCTTGGTCAGGAAAAATGGCGCTGCGCAGACGCCCACAACCCCACCCGAAGCTGCGACTGCGCGGATCAAATCGTCGCTGACATTGCGCGGTGTCTCCATCAGTGCCCGCGCATTTGCATGCGATATGATCAGCGGACGAGAGGCGACCTCGGTTGCCTCCAGGGCGGTACGAGGTCCTGCGTGGGCGAGATCCACCGCCATCGAAAGCGCTTCCATGCGGCGAATAACCTTACGGCCGAATTTGCTCAGGCCTCCGTCGGTGATCTCGAAGCAACCATCGCCGACCCGATTGCGGGCATTGTAGGTCAACTGCATTACCCGGAGCCCGCAGGCGTGAAAAACGTTGATGAAGTCGAGTTCATCCTCGATCGCATCAGAGCCTTGGAAGTGCAAAACTATCGCTATCTTGCCGGAGGCCTTCGCTTCCCGAATGTCGGCAACCGATCTGGCGATCTTGATTTTGCGGGCGCCGGAGCGCTCGATCTCAAGCCATTTGGCCACATCTTCCATCGTGGTGCGAAAATCCTCAATCGCTCCTGCCGTTGCGAGTACAGCGTCAAGCCCCCCAGCAATCATATCGGGCAAGCGCTTGTCGACATCTCGCGGGTTGATCATCGGCGCGGCAGCATCGAGCAGTATCGGCGAGAGATCATTCAGCATCATCACGGGTTCTTCCCTT
>NZ_MDFL01000174.1 GCF_001854785.1 Mesorhizobium sp. ORS 3428 | reverse complement strand
TGCGAGATCAGCTCAAGCGCCGACGGAGCGAAGGCGAGCTCGCGGTGGTTCTCGCTATTGAATCGATCGAGGAAGGCCTTCGCAAGGCGTGGAATATCACCGGGTCGCTCTCTGAGCGGTGGCAGCATGATTGGCACGACATTGATGCGATAGTAAAGGTCGGCTCTAAACTCTCCGTTCACCACAGCCGTCTCGAGGTCCTTGTTGGTGGCGCATATCAGCCGGACGTCGACCGTTAGCGTCCTGGTGCCGCCGACGCGCTCCAACTCGCCTTCCTGCAAGACGCGCAACAGCTTAGCCTGRAAGGCAGGCGAAATCTCGCCGATTTCGTCAAGCAGCAGGGTTCCGCCATTGGCTAGTTCGAAACGGCCGGCGCGCTGCGAGACAGCCCCGGTGAAGGCGCCCTTTTCATGCCCAAACAATTCCGATTCCAGAACGCTTTCAGGCAGTGCGGCGCAGTTCAGTTTGACAAACGCTTTCTTGCTGCGAGGCGAAAGCTTATGGATGGCCTGCGCAAAAAATTCCTTGCCGGTACCGCTTTCACCCCGCAAAAGCACGGTGGAGTTGGTTCTTGCTACGACCGCGACGGTTTCAAGCACCTGCTTGAGTGCGGGACTTTCCCCGATGATCCCGTCGATTTTGACATGCGAATGCCGGGCAGGGCGGGTCTCCTTCTCGTGGACCCATTTCTCCGGTCTCCGTTGCTCCTCGACAAGCCGCTGACGATCTGTGCTCAGCATGCGATGGAGGCGGATGGTCCGGCCGACAAGATTGGCGACCATCGTCAGGAAGGATACGTCTTCGTCGCAACGCACGCTGGCGGCGCGGTCCCCGACACGGTCGATCGACAGTGTACCGAGGATTTCATCCCCAGCCTCTATTGGCACTCCGATAAAGGTAACCGGTATGGTGGCGCTGCTCGAAGTCGTTTGAAGACCAGCCTGAAATAGTTCGGACTTGCTGACATCGTGTAGGACGAGCGGCGTCCCCGTAGCGACGATCCGGTCTACCACGGACTGCGGTATGACGTGGCGCCAGTCTGATTGAGGTGCCTGGTTGTTGCCGGCGGTTGCGGCAATCTCCAGCTCTCCTTCCGCGTCCAGGACGACCATTGCTCCATGACGCATTTGCACAAACGAGGAGAGTACGTTGACGACATTGCCAAGCGTGATCTCCAGCCGCGTGGGCGCGGTCAGGATCTCGGATATCTCGTAGATTCCCCTGAGCGGGATGTTCGGCTCGTGCATGGCTTTGATAGGTGGCCCGGCGTCGAGAAGCCCTACCTCGTGCACCCGATCCCGCATTATTTGAGCCATGGAAAACACCTCAGGGGTTGCAGGGTGCTCCTCCCAAAGCGCCTTTATGTATTTCGACTCGCGAGACCTCAGTATTACCGAGCCCCTGTGCAATTGCAAATTGTCAGGTTGCAATTGCGRCAATTTCACGTGTCGGCACGCCTTTGCGACGGCGCATGCGGTGCGCAGGTCATCCGAACTTGAAGAGGACACCGAAGCCGCCGCGCGGATAATTCCACTCGATCTCACCGCTGGCCTCGCACAGTATCCGACAGGTGCCGCACTCCATGCAGCCGTCGGCGGTGATCTCCACTTGGCCCTCGTCGGTCAATTCATAACATTGGGCAGGGCAGACGCGCGTCAACGCAAGCAGGTTGGCGCTTGGCTTCTGGTGCGGTCRCACTTTTATATGTGGGCGCCCCGAATCGAYCAGGTAGCGGTTCTGGTAGAGCTTCTCCTCGATGCGTGATCCTGCAATTGTCATCTCGTCCTCCTAGCGCCAGGCGAATGCCAGGCGGACCACGTCGCCCAGCAGCCCCCAGCGCGAACGCGCCTTGATGAAGGCAGTAGTGGTCGCCTTTTCCTTGTCGATTTTCGGGGTGCCGTCGACCCGCATGAAGGTCTGGGCCGCCTGCGACATCAGCTGCGGGTAGGTCGTGAAGAAATTCCGGGAATTGGTGTGGAGCAGGGCCGGCATGTCTTTGTATTTCTTCAGATCTTTGATTACGAAAGACTTGTCCAACATGGTCTTGTATAGGGCAAGGTTCTGTTTGGTCATGGGACGCTTGCGGCTCTTGACCTGCACGATTGCCTCAGCCGCGATGCGGCCAGAGGTCATGGCGAGGTTCGAACCCTCGCGGTGGACGGCGTTGTTCAATTGCGCGGCATCGCCGACCACCACCCAACCGTCGCCAAACAGCTGCGGAATCGCCTTGTAGCCACCTTCGGGAATGAGATGCGCGGCATATTCTTTCACCTCCGAGCCGGCGATTAAAGGCCGGATCGAAGGATGATTTTTTAACGTATCGAGTACGACGTATGGGCTCTCCATCATCGAAGCGAAATCCGAAACAAGGCAGCCGATGCCCAGTGAGATCGATTCCTTGTTGGTGTAAAGGAAGCCGAGCCCGGCCATGCTGCGGGAGATTGTACCCACGGCCTCGATCACGCAGCCTTCACCGGCCTTGAGGGAGAACCGCTGCTCTATGACCTCTTCAGGCAGGAAATGCATTTCCTTGACGGCGAGCGCCACGGATTTCGGCCTCGGCATCTGGCGAAGCCTGGCGCGCGTGCCAAGCAGTCCGCAGACCCCTTCTGCGAGAACGACAACGTCCGCGAAAATCTCTCCGCCGGCCCGGTCGGTGCGGACGCCGACCACCTTGTCCTTGCCATCGCGCACCAGTTCCGTCACGGTCGTCTCGCACAGAACCGTCGCACCGGCCTCGCGCACCTTACGCGAAAACCATTTGTCGAATTGGGCGCGGATGATCGTATAGCGGTTGGGCTTGGCCTCGTTGAAGTCGTCCGACCGATAGTGAATCCCGGTGTGGGATGTGTCGTCCATCACCCAAAGGCGCTGTTCGACCAAATGCCGCTCGAGAGGCGCATCATCCCGGAAATCCGGGATGATCTTCTCCAGCATGTTCGCGTACATGATTGCACCCTGAACATTCTTGGAGCCCGGATATTCACCTCGCTCCAACTGCAACACGTTCAGGCCATGGCTGGCCATGGTGTAAGCAGCAGCGTTTCCCGACATGCCGGCCCCAACAACAATGGCGTCGAATTTTTCCTTGATCATGTCCAACTCCCTAGCTCGCAAGCTTATCGCGACTGTGGGGCGACAGCCGCCGCGTGAAGGCTTCCGTCAGTGCGGGAAGGAAGCGGATCGCATCGGTGATGATCCCTAGGTGGGCGAAATCGAAAATCGGCGCGTTCGGGTCGGTGTTGATAGCCACGATGAGATCCGCCCCTTCGACGCCAACCCGGTGCTGGATAGCGCCGGAAATTCCAGCCGCTATGTAAAGCTTCGGCCGGATGGTCTTGCCTGTTTGGCCGATCTGCCGATCAGCCGACAGCCAGCCCTTTTGGACCAAAGGGCGYGAGCAGCCATGCTCGGCGCCGATTGCTCGCGCAAGATCCTTCACAAGCTGCAGGTTCTCCGCCGCCCCTAGACCGAGGCCTCCTGCAACCACCACGTCGGCATAGGCAAGATTGGCCTTTCCAGACTGGCTATCCGGCAGGAAACCGAGGATTTTGGTGACGATGTCATCCTCGGCTACCGATAGCTGGTGCCGGATGACACGGCCGACCGGCTTATCCATCCGCCGCGGCATGGCCATGACCCTCGGTCGTACTGTCGCCATCTGCGGCCGGTAGTTGAGCGTGTAGATCGTGCACAGTAAGGAACCGCCGAAAGTTGGACGGGTCGCAGCGAGYGAACCGTCCGTATCGACGTCGAGTTCGGTGCAGTCGGCCGTAAGCCCTGTCTTCAAGGTTGTTGCGACCGAACCAGCAAGATCCCTGCCGAGTGTGGTCGCCCCGAGAAGCAGGATCTCGGGTTTATGGGCATTGACAAGATCCGTCATCGCCTTGGTGAAAGGCTCGTTGCGATAGTCGGCAAGCAACGGCGCCTCGACGTTGTAGACAAGATCGGCGCCATAAGCGAAGGCCTCGGCTACCGCAGACTGGGTGGTCTCTCCTGGCGGTCCGAGCACGATTCCCGCGAGCTCGACGCCAAGCTTGTCGGCGAGCTTGCGGCCTTCACCGAGCAGTTCGAACGATACCGGGTGGACCTGGCCGCGCTCGAGCTCGATAAAGACCCAGACGTGGCGATAGTCTTTGAAATGGTCGGGCAGCTCCTTCTTTGTGCCGGCACGGCCGGGGGCAGGGCGAGGGGCTTCTCGATTCGCGCTCGACATCGTCTCTCCTTGCCGTCATTCGCCGCTGTTGAAGGCGAGTTCCTGTTCCAGCGCTGGACCGCGGGTTAAGATTGYGGCGATAAGTTCGTCAGCGAGATCACGCAAATTCCTCTCGGCGGCGTCGATAAGTGCCGCCTTTTCCGCCCGCGCTGTAGGGGCGAAAACGCGCTTGACGACCGTCGGCGAGCCGCGCAGGCCGCATCTGGTCAGGTCATCGATGCCGGCGTCGGCCGCACTCCATCTCAGGACTTGGCTGCGCGCGGCGTAAAGGGCGTCCTCGAGCGAGCCCCGACGCACCTCGTTTGTGCCTTCCAGCATCGTGATGAGACAAGGCAGCCTGCTCTGCAGCATCTGAGTGCCCCCTTCACAGCGGCGCTCGACCTTGATTTCGCCGGCAGCGAGGTCAATGGAGGGGATCTTCGCGACGTAGGTCAGTTGCATGAGATCGAGGCGCTTGGCGATGCCGGGTCCGACTTGGGCGGTGTCTCCATCAATCGTCTGCTTGCCGGTGAAGACGATGTCTGGAGTGCCGAACGTCTCGCCAACCTTCGCGATTGCCTGGGAAAGTGCGTACGAGGTCGCCAGCGTGTCGGAGCCRGCAAAGTAGCGGTCGGTCAACAGCACCGCGCGGTCGGCGCCGTAACCGAGGGCCTTGCGCAAGGCGTCCTCTGCCATGGGCGGACCCATAGTGAGCACGGTGACCTCGCCGCCGTAGGTGTCGCGCAGTCTGAGCGCTTCTTCGAGGGCGAACAGGTCGTAAGGATTGATGATGGTAGGCACACCCTGGCGCATGATCGTGTTCGTGACGGGATGGACCCGTATTTGCGCCGAGTCCGGCACTTGCTTGATGCAGACTACGATGTGCATTGGCGGTCTCTTTGGGCTTTCAACCGGGTGCGGTCTGATCTGGTTGGCAGCACTACTCGTGCCAAGTCGTTTTGCGTCGTCCTATTGCTGGAGGCTCGGTTGGTCCCTTTCAGGGCCGAGTTCACGACGACCGGATTTGTCGGCTTCTCGACATTATCGCGTCGCAACCATGTCACTCTCATTCCTTTGGGAAACGCTTCAGTACGGACTCGAACGGGACGAWGGTGCGTCCCGGCCTGGCAGGCTTGTTCGGATCGCGGTCTTTGAGCACCTTGAAGACCCGATGCGTGAGTGGGGAGGATGTCGCGAAGTCCTCATAGGCGCGTTGCAGTGTGGCGCRCACCCGCGCCGCGACCACCTGGTCGGGCAGATCGGATAGATCTTCTTCGGCAAGATACTGGCCCACGCGCTTCATGATATGAAGCCGTGAGACATTCAGTACCTTTGGATCATAGGAGACCCCAAGGAGGGCGAAGAACTCCTCCGCGGCCGACAGGCCCTTCAGTCGCGCGAGGATGTCGGTAACATCGATGGGGCGGCCGTCAGGGGAACAATTCATGGCCATCTCGCTGGTCGAATAACAGTGGCATCGCTGTGTTCGTCGCCCAGCCGACCTGGACCGGTGAGATCCGCGAGGCGTGCCTCGCTGCACATTCCATCGTAGAGCTCGACCAGTTGAGTTGCTGTCACGACCGATTTGGTCGCGGCCGCCTCGCGGCGGACGCGAGCCACGATGGCGGCTGCCAAATCCGGGTCGAGATCGCGACCGCTTTCGCTCAGYACGCGGGCAATCGCGGTGGCGCCGGAATGYTTACCGATGACGATACGCCGGCAGCGGCCCACGAGTGCCGGGTCGAGCCCCTGATAGGCGCGCGGGTCCTTCAGCAGCCCTGCGACGTGAGTGCCGGATTCGTGGGTGAAAACATCGGCGCCGACGACCGGTTTAATAGTCGCCGTCTGCCGGCGGGCGGCGCAAGCCACCTGGGCGGCGAGGTCGGGCAATGCGGTCAGCTCGATACCAGTATCCGCGCCGTCGATGACGGCCATCGCGGCCGCCACTTCTTCCAGCGCGGCATTACCCGCACGCTCGCCGAGCCCGAGGACGGTGACGGAAGCATGGCGCGCGCCTGCGCGGATCGCGGCCAGTGTGTTGGCGGCCGCAAGGCCGAGATCGTTGTGCGCATGAAATTCGAGGTCGATTTCAGACTTTGCCATGAGCTGGGCGACGAGTTCGAAAGTCGAGAACGGGTCGAGAATGCCGACCGTGTCGGCAAGCCTGACGCGGCTTGCGCCGGCGCGCGCAGCCGTTTCGATGACGCGGGCAAGATAATCCCCATCAGCCCGCGAGGCATCCTCGCAGCCCACAGCGACGAAGAAGCCAGTAGCGGCTGCGCGCCTCACCATATCCTCGATGAGCTGGAGCGCTCCCGCCTGATCGAGGCCGAGCTTGGCGGCAAGTTGGATGTCGGATGCAGGYAGCGACAGATTGACGGCGCTGACGCCGCTCTCGATCGCTGCATCGAGATCGCGCGCCTTCATCCGGCACCAGGCCATCAGCCGAACCGGGAGACGCCGCGCGACCGCGGCGCGAATTGTTTCGATCTCGTCGCCGCCCATGATCGGCGTGCCGATCTCGATCTCTGGGACGCCGGCGGCCACAAGAGACTCRGCGAGCTCCAGCTTTTCCGCCGTCGTAAAGGCGACACCGGGCGCCTGCTCGCCGTCGCGTAAGGTCGTGTCGTTGAGGAAGACATCACGGCTCATGAACGGCAGCCTGTTCTGCTGCCGGTCAGGTACAGACAGGATCGAACGTCTTCGGGACTTCGCCCACGCGACCCAGAACCGGGAGAGTCACGCAGCTTCTCCACGATTGCCGGCATGACCTCAAGCACCCGCTCGACGTCTTCTTCGCCGTTGTCGCGCGCGAACGAGAAGCGGACTGCCCCGTGTGGCATCTGCATCGCGCTCAGGACATGGCTCGGTTCCATTGAGCCGGAGGTGCAGGCGGAGCCGGAGGAACAGGCGATGCCTACGCGGCTCAGCAGATGTGGGATGCCGTCGCTTTCGGTATGTTCAAAGGAGATGTTTGCGGTGTTTGGCAACCGCTCCACCGGATCGCCAGTGACACAGGTGTTTGGGATGCGCTGGAGAATTCCATCCTCCAGGCGGTCGCGCAGCGACTTTACACGTGTGGTCGCATCCTCCATGAATTTCAAAGCGAGTTCGGCTGCCGTGCCGAGCCCGACTATGCCGGGCGTGTTCTCGGTGCCGGCACGCCGGYCGTGCTGTTGGCCTCCACCCTTGATGAGCGAGCGGAAGTGCACGCCACGCTTTATCCAAAGCGCGCCGATCCCTTTGGGGCCATGAAGCTTGTGGCCGGAGAGCGACAGCATGTCGATAGYGGTCGATTTCAGGTCCATCGGAAGCTTGCCAACCGCCTGCACCGCATCGGTATGGAAAAGGGCGCCAATTTCCTTGGCCAACTCGGCGAGCCTGGACACGGGAAAGATCGTACCGGTCTCGTTGTTCGCCCACATGACCGAGACGATTGCCACACGGGGCGAGAGGGCTGCCTTGTAGGCGTCGAGAWCAAGCCGGCCATGGCGATCCACAGGAATCCTGTGGACCTTGACGCGGCGAGTCTGCTCAAGATGCGCGCACAGCGTCAATACAGCGGCATGCTCGACCGCGGACGTCACGATCTCGGTTCGGTCGGGCGTGACCTCGAGCGCCGAAAGGATCGCTGCATTGTCGCTTTCTGTTCCACCCGAGGTGAAGGTGATCTCATCGTCGAACTGCGCGCCGATCAGCGCCTGCAACTGCCGCCGCGCCTTTTTTATCGCCGCACCGACTGAGGCGCCAAAAGCGTGCGTCGACGAAGGGTTGCCGAATTGATCCGTGAAGTACGGCAACATCGCTTGCACAACGTCAGGATCGACCCGTGTCGTTGCGTTGTTGTCGAGGTAGACAGGCCTCATACGAACAGTCCTCAGTTAACTGTAGGACTTGCCGCAGCCGCACTTGTCCCGCGCGTTGGGGTTTTCGAAGACAAAGCCAGGAGAGTCGAGCCCGGTGACGAAGTCGACGGTCATGCCGGCAACATGGGGTTGGGAGTCTGCATCCACAAACAGCTTGATCCCATCTGTCTCCGTGATCACATCGCCCTGGCGCGAGACGCTCTCCAGGCCCAATATGTATTTGAACCCGGCGCAGCCGCCGGTCTGGACCATAATGCGAAAGCCCTCCGCTTGCTCGCTGGCGCGGGAAAGAGCGGTCTTGACGGCGGCAACGGCATTGTCGGTGAGCGTGATCATGGCAAGATTTCTCCTCAATCCGCGACGTCTTTGCGGATCACGCAGCAGGGACCGTGCCAAAGAGGAAAAACCGTTCCAACACGGCGCGATCCCTCTAGCGGCGCTATCAATCCTGTTGGCCAATTGCTGAAAAGACGTCGGGAAACCGACACGACTGTCGGGTTTGTCGAGTACGTGACACGAAGTGTCCGGCCTCGGTTCCCACTGAACTCTCACATAAATCATTGATCAGTGTGCGGAACGTTTTTTACGCTTGTTCAGG
>NZ_MDFL01000173.1 GCF_001854785.1 Mesorhizobium sp. ORS 3428 | reverse complement strand
CACTCTCGCCAGCAGCACCCTGCTCCTGGACGAGCAGGAGGTCGGCATCGAGCACCACGCTGAGCTCAGTCGACGACCACCCGGCAACTGAGCTGATCCTCAACAAGCAGATGAAGGTCGTTAAACACATGGACCAGCGCGAGAGACCATCGCCGCACGAAATCCGACGGGCGCAGCAAGACAATCCAAAGATACGTGAGCACGATCTCGCCGCCCGACTGGGCATTTCGGAAGCGGAACTGGTCGCCGCGCATTGCGGTCTGGGYGCGATTCGTGTCGAGCCGCGGGTCAATGATCTGCTGACCGGCCTCGAAGCGGTCGGCGAGGTGGTGRCGCATACCCGCAATGAAAGTGCTGTGCATGAAAAGTTCGGCGTCTACGACAAGGTGGTCACCGGCAACAAGCATGCTCTGGTGCTTGGCGACGAGATCGACTTGCGTATCTTCCCGAAAGTTTGGGCGCATGGCTTTGCTGTCGAGAAGCGCAGTGGCAAGGACATTGTCCGTAGCCTGCAATTCTTTGATGCCGCCGGCAAGGCGATGCACAAGGTGCAACTCGGGCCCGCCTCAAATCTCAATGCTTATCAGAAGCTGGTGGCCGAGCTGGAATCCTCGAACCAGGAGCCGATCGTAGTATTCAAGGCGAGCCGAGCCAACGATGACGCAGAGGTTCCTGACCAAGCCGCCACGGTGGAGGATCTACGCGAGTGCTGGAGCCAGCTGACGGACGTGCATCAATTCTTCGACATGTTGAAGAGACTGAGGCTCAGCCGCCGCGAGGCGGTGCGTATGGTCGGCGAGGTTTACGCTTGGGCGCTCGAAAAGGACGCCATCGGCGCCATGTTTCAAYARGCGGCCGAAGACGAAATGCCGATCATGTGCTTTGTAGGCAATCGTGGCTGCATCCAGATCCATTCCGGTCCGATCAAGTGGGTCAAAACAATCGGGCCGTGGATCAATGTGCTCGACGAGACCTTCCACCTGCATCTGGGGAYTCRCCACATCAAAGAGGTCTGGGYCGTTCGTAAGCCGACCAAGGACGGTCACGTCACCTCGCTCGAAGCCTACGGCGCCGATGGCAAGATGATTATCCAGTTCTTTGGCAAGCGCCGCGAAGGCGAGGGCGAGCGCGAGGACTGGCGGTTTCTGGCCGAGACCCTGCCACGCATTCCCGGTCCGACCGCTGCATGAGGCAAGACCCATTGCATGTTGTTTTCCGTTTTCGCTCGGCGCTCGCGCCGGGGCTCGGCATTCTGCTGGCCAACGCTTTGCCTGCGGAGCGAGTGAGCGCGTAGCTATTGCTTCCCGTGCTGTCACGGATCGTTTTCGGTCGTCGCAATCACGCATCCATCGCGTAAATGGATTGACGAGGTAACGATTCCATTTCGGCAGGCGGCAATGACCGAGTCTTCGGTGGCGCAGGCAATGATCGGGTCTTTGGAGAGGAGGGCAATGATTACCCGTATGGCGACAACGGCCGAGACGAACCGCGCATCACTGCTGAGGATAATGACAAGCTCTATGGGGTCCCGGTAATGACGGCCTCTTTGTTGGTGATGGCAGGGATTTTCTGACCTGGGGCACAGGCAACGACACGTTCGTATTCCAATTTCACAACCCGATCCCTGGATGTGACCCGCGTTTCGGACCCGACCGGGATAATACCTCGATCTTGGATTCAATCCGGCGGATAACACTTTGGCCTWCGATGCGGTCGGCCTCGGTAGCGAAGGTTTTGGCGCGAACTTCGTCAACCACGCCACCTCACGGTCGCCGTTGAGCGTACTTGCCCGGCAGCGCTACCGAGTAGCTGGAGCACCTTCGAGAGCGTCGCCTTGATGCCGTCATGGGCGTTGGAGACGACAAGCTTGACGTCTCTGAAGCCGCGGCGCGTCAGTTTGCGCAGGAGCTCCGTCCAGGTCGGCCTGGCCACGGAGGTGCCGACGCTCAGCCAAGCACCTCGCGGCAATGGGCCGTTGTCGACGCCGACGGCGATAATCACCGCGACCGAGACAGCTTAGATCCACGCCAATGGCCAATCGTCCTCGATCGGCCACTCAATCAAGGCCTCGAGCCTTCCTGTCGGTTTGGAGGGAGAAAGCCGAATGGCTGYGGTACTCGGCGACGACCGCAATGCTTGGCGTATCGGAGACCAAACGATCTCAACATTACGCCAACTTGGCAGAAGAGCCCAGAAGGTTCTGCATACTTTGGTCTGAACCAAGGTTTAACRGGAGCCAAGYCGAACAGTCCCCCGTGTCGCGGACGCGACAAAGCTGACCGCAGGTGTCGGTTGTCGGACGTTTTGCCGGGAGGACATGTGGTCGTCCAATGAGCGCCGGTCCCGGTGGTGRCYGAGATCGGAACAGCACCATCDATACGGCCGATCCGGCACGCAACTTGCTTAGACAATTTCGGGGCGCCAGCAGCGGTGCGTCACGGAATTCAGCGATGACTGACCAGCCTCTCAACTTCAATGGGATACCCAGTGGGTTACGCTTTAGAAACGCAACACGAAACAGGAGCCTCTGCTGCTTGAATGCGCAAACGATCTCTTGCGCTGGTGCGCAGTTTGGCTGCATCGCGCAACACAATGACGACACGCTAGAGCTGGGACTTACCGGGCGAGATCGGGCTGCAATCTCAATCTAGCGCATGAACGCCCGGCGTTCAGGAGAAGAGGCCAAATGGCGACAAATCCCGTTCCAGATCATGTCCCGCCCGAAATGGTGAGGGACTTCAGCCTGTTCACTTCGCCAGGCATGTCACCGACTCCCAACGGGGATCCCCACGCAGCAGTGGCTTGCGTCCATTCCGGCCCGCCTATCTTTTATTCACCCCTCAACACGCGCGACGGCAGGGGCACCTGGGTGATCACCCGCGCCAGCGACCAGCGCCGGGTGCTGCAGGACAGCGAAACTTTTTCCAGCCATCGCAACATCTTTGCCTCCGCCCTGGGCGAAAGCTGGCCGATGATCCCACTTGAACTCGATCCTCCTGCCCATGGCGCCTTTCGCTCACTGCTCAATCCGCTGTTTTCGCCAAAGCGGGTGGCAGCATTGGAGCCGGCTGTCCGCGAGCGGGCAATCAGGCTCATCGACGGGATCGCCGCATCGGGCACAAGCTGCGACGTCATGAAGGATTTCGCATTTCCGTTCACGGTAAGCATCTTCCTTCATCTCCTAGGGCTACCGGATGACCGAATCGACACATTTGTCGGATGGGGGAGGGATCTGCTCCACGGCGACGATGTGAAACGGCCGGCCGCGGCCCGGACGATCGTATCGTTCATTGATGAACTTGCAGCCGCCCGCCGCAATGACCTGGTTGATGATTTCATGACTTTCATCGTGCAGGCACAGGTCGAGGGCCGCCGCCTGACCAAACAGGAAGTGYGCGGGGTCGGCGTGCTTGTCTTTGTTGCGGGGCTCGACACTGTTGCTGCAGCCATAGGCTTTGACCTGGCCTATCTCGCACGCAACCTCAAGGATCAGGAATTGCTGCGCGGCGAACCAGGCCGCATCGTGGCCGCGGCCGAAGAGTTGCTGCGCGCTTATCCGACCGTTCAGTTGATCCGCGTGGCAACGAAAGATATCGACTTCGAAGGCGCGCCGATCCGCAAGGGAGATTATGTTTCCTGCGCCACAACGATCGCCAATCGCGACCCGGCGGAATTCGAATGCCCCAACACGGTCGATCTGGCGCGAGAGGACAACCGCCATGCCACCTTTGGCTATGGTCCCCACCGTTGCCTTGGCTCACACCTTGCCCGGCGCGAGATCGTCATTGGCCTGGAGGAGTGGCTGGCGCGCATCCCCGCCTTCCGGATCAAGAAGTGCACGGCACCCATCACCTCTGGCGGTCATGTGTTCGGGATCGAAAATCTGATTCTAGACTGGTCCTGACCAAGCCCCGCCGCGAGCCGAGGTGCAAAGACAATGGAGGCAGCGCCATGCGCATCATCGTCCAAAATGCCAAATGCCAGGGTCACGCGCGATGCGCGGCGCACGCGCCACACATCTTCAAGCTCGATGACGCCGGTTACATCCTGCCCGGTAACATCGAAGTTGCGGAAGAGGAGAAACTGACTGCATCGCGAGGCGCGCGATCCTGTCCCGAACGTGCACTTAAACTCGACCTGAACCCTGCAGCACGAGTTGAACCGGACGTCATTCCACCGAGAGTCCGCCGGGCATGAAAGGGATCGACCCAGGTGGCCCGTACGGGAACGGAGCCACGCACCTTCGGTTCCACCGTCCTCGTACAACTACGCAGGGGCACCTGCAGCATCGAGATGACCCCAGGATGCGCGAACGCCAAGGTGCGGTTCGCAAAACACCTCTTCCGATCACAGAATTTTTGGCAGAGCCGATGGAACAGACGAAAATTACCGAACTAATCGACCGTGAGGCGATCCGCGACTGCCTCTATCGATACTGCCGCGGGATCGACCGCGCCGATGARGCGGCGCTACGCAGCGCATACTGGCCCGATGCGCATGACCACCACGGGGCCTATTGCGGTCCTGCAGAAGGGTTCATCGAGTTTGCACTCGGTGTCTTCAAGACTGGACCCCGTAACATCCACCAGATCACCAATATCCTAATCGAATTCATCGGCTCGGCAGAGGCTGCGGTCGAGAGCTATTTCACCGCGCTGCAAYGCGCGCCGGACAAAGACAAAGACGTGCRCCAGACGCTCCTGTGCGGCCGTTACTGCGATCTGTTTCACAAGAGGGAAGGGGAGTGGCGGATTGCCGAACGGACAGTGGTCTACGATTGGATAGAGGAGCAGATCCCACCAGCGATCGTTGAGGCAGAACGGTTCGGCCCGCGACGGCCGATCGGAGCACCRCATCCGGACGATCCGGTCTACAGGCTCGGAAAGCGTCGCATTCCTTCTMGCCATGACTCTTCGGAGGCTTCGARCGACACAGCCGCATCGGCCGAGGAGACGCAAGGCCATGACAACTTTGCGATGCTAGAGCGATCCCGGCGAAAGACCGCCCGGTGAAGGTGCGCCAAATTGGATTGCCTTTCTGCCCGCGACGGCGTGAGCGATCGGCTCTGTTCCACGAGCCTGCCGACGACACTGGTTGTGCCCCCAATGTACGGGTCCTTGGAAGCGCCAAATCATCGAGGCAAGCTCCTGTCCTTTTGGCCGGTTCCGCAGCAGCCTCGCCTACCAAATCGGAAGTTGGACCGCTGCCGGATCGCCGGGCCGTCTTTCAGGGTCCGCAACTGGCCATCGCCAGGACGCGCTGCTTTAGCGCGACGCATCTTTTGCCGCTCAAATTGATTGGCCGAAATCGCTGAAGGGAGCGCGGGAAGTCCTCAACATGCAGACAGGACGCATCGTCATCATTACGGGCGCCGCAGGTGGGATCGGCCGTGCCCTGGTCGAAGTTCTTGCCAGGGATGGAGAGACTGTCGTTGCGGTAGACCTTCCCGGCAGTGGCGTCGTTGAACTGGCCCGTGGTCTTGGCCACCCGCATCTCGGCCTCGAGTGCGACGTCTCGCGGGAGGAGGATGTGCTCGCGCTTTACGGTCGGGTCGATGCACAGTTCGCCCAGATCAGCGTCCTCATCAACAACGCCGCGATGGGACCTACCATGGCTGCGAGCGTCGATACTGATGTCGACGCCTTCCGCCTGGCCCTGGCAGTAAACTTGACTGGACCGTTCGTCATGGCCCGCGAAGCCGCGAGGCGCATGAGGCCCGGCGGCGCCATCGTCAACGTCGCTTCGATGGCGGGCGTCGTCAGCAATCCCAAGCGCAACGCCTACGCGGCCTCGAAAGCGGGCCTGATCTCGTTGACGAGGTCGCTTGCATGTGAGTGGGCTTCTCGCGGCATTCGCGTGACGGCGGTAGCGCCCGGCTACACGCGCACGCCGATGGTGTCAGAACTGGAACGCGCGGGCAAAGTGGACCTAGCGGCGGTACGCCGCCGCGTGCCGCTGGGGCGTTTGGCGCGCCCGGACGAGATCGCCCTCGCCGTGCGTTTTCTGACCAGCTCGCAGGCGCGCTACATCACCGGTTCAGTGCTGGCGGTCGACGGAGGCTGGATGTCATTCAACCAGCCGGGGGATGCGCACCCGCAGGTGGATGGGATACCCCAAGCCGAACTGTCCTGTCCGGCCGAACGCACCGACGCGCGAATCGTGCTCGTCACCGGCGGCGCGAACGGCATAGGCGCGGCCATCGTTCGCCGCTTTGCAGCAAACGGCGATACCGTTGTGATTGCTGATAGAGATGGCGCTACAGCGGCAGAAATCGCTGCGTGGCTCCGCGGCAAGAACCCGGCCAAATGCGTGGATGTGGCCGTCGAGAACGAGGTCATAGCGCTATTCGAGGAGTTGCGGGCGAGCTTCGGGCGCATCGATGTGCTCGTCAACGGTGCTGCTGCCGCCGACACTTTGTTGTTGGGAATCGAACAAATACCGGAACACATCCAACACGTCTTGGATGTCAATCTTACCGGGGCCTTCACCTGCGCTCGCGAAGCGATCAAGACGATGCGCGCTGGCGGCGTGATCCTCAACATCGGATCGATCAACAGCTTTCTGCCGTTCGCACCGCGCCATGCCTATGGTGCCTCCCAGGCGGGGCTGGACATTCTGACCCGATGCCTGGCGGCCGAACTCGGGCCGGTCGGCATTCGGACGGCCACCGTCGCTCCTGGCTGCATTTGCACGCCTGGCGTTGCTCAGTTAGCGAAGGTCGGCCGTATCGACATGAAAACGATCGCACGACGCATCCCGATGGGCAGGCTGGGACAGCCGGAAGACGTCGCTGACGCAGCGTTCTTCCTGGCTTCGTCTGCCGCCTCATACGTCAATGGCTCCATCCTGTACGTGGACGGCGGCTGGAACTCGTTCGGTGATGCGGGAAACGCCTGCGAACTCGATAACGAGTATTTTGCAGAGGCCGCTTGTTGAGTGTCGACTATTCGCCAGCCGACAGGCCGCGGCTCGTCGAAGCCGAGTTCGTCCTAGGGTTCATGGTCCGGTTGGGCGCCGCGCTCGCACTGCCGTGACCGACAATGTCATCCTCGGCGAGACGAAACGTCCGTCCTCATCGCTGTCGAAGCAGTTCCAATCGCTCGGTGCGCCTGCAACCGCCGAAAGGCTTGCCGCATGACCCCRCCGCCGCCAACGGCAAGATCGAGGCCTCGTGCGCACCCAGAGCATCTCCCGATGGCTAGCTCCGTTCTGTAAACAGGGAAACCCCATGGAATTCGCAACCTTCATCCTGGCCGCCCAGCGCGGATATCACCAATCGTGCGACAGCGTTGTCCGCAACTCCATCGAACAGGCCGTTCTTTCGGAGCAGGCTGGCTTCGATACTGCGTGGTTCGCGGAGCACCACTTCAACAATTATTGCCTCATTCCCTCGCCCTTGATGATGGTGGCGCACTGCGCCGGCGTGACGAATAGCATTCGCCTTGGCACTGCCGTGTGCGTGCTGCCCCTCTATCAACCGCAGCGCCTGCTTTCCGAGATCGGCTTCGCCGACATTGTTGCGAACGGGCGCCTCGAGCTTGGCGTCGGCTCGGGATACCAGCAATTCGAGTTCGAGCGCTTCGGCGTCAATATCGATGAGGCGCCGGCGGTCTTTTCGGAATACTTGGACATCCTTCTGAAGGGCCTCAACCAGAACATCTTCGAGCACGACGGCCAGTATGAGAACATTCCCCCGACGGCGATTTCGGTGCGCACCGTCCAGAAGCCGACCCCGCCGATCTGGATCGCCGCGGGGACGGCCCGCCTGGGCCGGGCCTATCGTGAGGGACACAATCTTTTTGTCACAGCATTCCACAACGGCTTGGAGGCTCTGAGCACGCTGCGCGAAGCAATCGAGAAGGCGGCGGCTGCCGAAGGCAAGAATGTCACGGACGCCAAGATATCTCTGCTGCGTTGCTGCTATGCGAGCGACGACGAGGCAGAGATCAACAGTTATCTCGACAATGCCCGCTTCCAGCGCAGGCTGTCTGAAGCACTGCATCAGCGTCGCCAGCAGAGCCTGGACGGCTATCTGCTAAAAGAAACGCCAACTCAGCAAGATATGTCATTCGCGACGATGCGCCGGAACCTGCCGATCGGCAGCGTGAATCGCGTGATCGATCGCCTGTTGGAAGAGATCGATATCTTAAAACCYAACCAGATCGCAATTCAGACCCAGTTGGGGGATTTCGACCAAAAGACGATGCTGCGCCAGATCGAGCTCTGGGGAGACAAGATCATCCCTGCGGTCAACAAGTCGCTCGCTCATCAGGGCGGTTGATGGGACAAAACCAGGAGAATGGCACCCATGCTCGCCCACCATTGTGRCCACCTCTGCGCTGGCCAATCGCCGCGGATCAAACTGGAGTTCGATCAGCATGTGCTTACCTGCGTGCTTTCGTGTGCGCTCGAGGAAGTCGAGGCCGGTGAGGCGACGGCGACAGAGGCAACCGGTCTTTCGCGCGCCGAGCTGCGCGATGTCCTGGCCCGCAGCTTCCTCACTTTCCCCGTCAAGGCGTTCGCCCTGGAACAGATAGGCGAGCCCGAGCCGGACCTGGAGGAAGAACTTTTGCGCGAGCTGCTCCTGGCCCATGCCCTGCCGGGCGACCCGGCGAGCGCCCGGTTTRCCAAGATCATCGCCCGGCGTGCCATGCGCAATGACCATCTCTGGCAGGACCTTGGCCTTTTCAATCGCACCGAGCTCAGCCGCCTGCTTGCCACGCATTTTCCGACGCTGGCGGCCGGCAACACCCAAAACATGAAATGGAAGAAGTACCTTTACCGCAAGCTCTGTGAGGCCGAAGGATTTTCGCTATGCAGCGCGCCCAGTTGCCGGGAATGCAATGATTTCGCAAGCTGCYTCGGTCCCGAGGAAGGCGAAAATCGCCTCGCACGAATCAAAAATGAAATCGCATTGGATTAAGAGCCGCTTTCGTCAGTGGTATGAGGCGGCAACCTTGATCGCCATCGAACCGTACGGTCGCCGCCGGTCTAACGTACTCGCGTCGGCCATACCGTTCGCACGTCAGTTCAGCCGGCCTTTGTCCCTTGGTCCAAAAGCAACGTTTGCTGCGGCGGCTCTCAGATTCTGCTCAGCTCTCATAGCGCGTCAGTTTGTTGTCAGGTCAGCCAAGCTACGTTCCGACTCAAGGGAGCAACGGTTGTGATGTTGAAGGTGATTGCGACCTCCCGACTGCGAGCGAAARGCATTCGAGCGTCGCCCGGCTAAGGGCATGCTCGATTTACCGATCGGACAGGGTGCTTCCTTCAGAGCTCCCGGCTTCGGTGCCCTAGGCGCGCTTTGGGGTTCCTGAGCGGCGACCATGTTGGCTCGCCTGTCGTTGCTCCACACACTTTAGGCGATGCGTTGTTGTCTGGATGGGAGACGAARCATGACCAACATCGGCCGGGCGGGAAGATCGCGCATCGGAGACACTCCAGCCGGTGGCGCCCCGGACGGCAGGTCCCCCGCCGCATCAGAAGGTGGAAACGCGTTCAACTCGATTGTCGAGCGGATGCACCGCGAGCCGCAGGCTGGCGAAGCTTCCTCCAGCCGCGCCGCGGGCCGCGGTGATGATACCCCGCAGGACCGGTCCGCCCGCGCCCCCGTTGGTCAACCACGACTTTTCGCTTCCGCATTGCGCGGAACGGGCATGACGCGGCGCCGTTTTCCTTTGGCGCGAGACGGTGAAGC
>NZ_MDFL01000172.1 GCF_001854785.1 Mesorhizobium sp. ORS 3428 | reverse complement strand
CGGTGTCAATGTCGGCAACGATCGGCAAAGATGACTGGCCCGCCATCGCTCGCAGCATGTCGAGATGCTGCGTCATCGTGATCAAGCTCATGTCGGCAAGTCCATAGAGCGCCGAGAGCTCGAAACCCGAAGCCCAGATCCCGTCGAAGCCAGCMTCTTCCGCCAAAATTGCCGACAGCGGAYTGTGGGCTGCCATAACATGAACAAGGCCACGTTCGGCCATGCGGTCACGCAACCGTCGTGCATTGCTCATTGATGTTCTCACTCCCTATAAGGGTTTCGCAGGCCTCATGGATGCGGCCGCAGCCACGCTGCAGATCCTCAATCGACGAAGCGTAAGAAATTCGGATGTATGGCGAGGCCATGAAGCCGCTGCCCGGCACGACGGCGACGCCGAACTCTTCGAGCAGATACATGGCGAAATCCATATCGGTCTCGATCACCTTGCCCTGCGGCGTCGACTTGCCAATGACCCCCGCGCAGTTGACGAAAACATAGAAGGCGCCGTCCGGTGTGCGGCAGCTCAGCCCCGCGGCCTGGTTGATCTTTTCGATCAAAAGATCGCGGCGATTTCGGAAGTCTGAAACGAAGTTGGYGATGTGATCCTGGTTGCCGGTGATCRCCTCGATTGCTGCATATTGCGATATCGAACTGGTGTGCGACGACGTCTGCCCCTGGACGGTATTCATCGCCTTGACAAGTGCCTTTGGCCCCGCGCCATAGCCGAGCCGCCATCCGGTCATGGCGCTGGATTTGGAAACTCCATTAATGGTGAGTGTCCGTTCGGCAAGATCTGGGGCGGCCTCGGCAATCGTAGCGAACGGCACGCCGTAGACGAGTTTCTCGTAGACATCATCAGCCAAAATATGCACGTGATTGTGGTGGCGAAGCACGCCGGCAAGTTCGGCAAGCTCCTCCTWGGAATAAACCGCCCCGGTCGGATTGTTGGGAGAATTCARCATCAGCCATTTCGTGCGCGGCGTGATCGCGGCCTCCAGATCCGACGGCTTGAGCTTGAAGCCGAAATGCTCGTGGCAAGGGACCAGCACAGGGTCTCCGCCGGCAAGCCGCACCATATCGGGATAGGAAACCCAGCAGGGCGTCGGGACGATGACTTCGTCGCTCGGGTCGAGACTGGCAAAGAGCGCATTGAAAACCACTTGCTTGGCGCCACAGCCGACCGTGATCTGCTCGATGTCATAGTCGAGGCCATTGTCGCGCAGCAGCTTCTTTCGGATAGCCTCCCGCAAGGGCTTCACGCCGGCAACCGGTGTATAGCGCGTCTTGCCTTCACGAATGGCGGTAATGCCGGCGGTTTGAACTTTCTCGGGCGTGTCGAAATCCGGCTCGCCCTGRCTGAGGGCGATCACGTCACGGCCTCTTTCGCGTAAGGCGGCGGCCGCGGCAGTCATGGCCTTGGTCTGTGAAGGACGGACCGCTTGCATTCTCTTGGCGATGAGTGACAACTGGACGTTCCTCGAGGAATTTGACCTGAGGACTAGCCAAGGCACTCAGCATTCGCCAGCTTCGGTATCGCGCAATGCGAGCTTAACGATCGCATTTTGCGATGTATTTTGTCTTCGTCCWATTTCGTGGCGAGCTCGTCCTCGGTCATCTTTCRGCAAAGGCGGGTCAGCCAGCGGCAGAACGCTCGAGCGACTTCGGGATTGGCGCCGCGATCGATAGCGTAGGCGCGATATTGCATGCCACTTGGGGCGCGCGAGCCGGGAAGCACTTCCAGGAGGCCCCTGGCGATGAGGTCCGCCACCACGATGTGCGGCGTTACCAGCAAGCTCTGGCCGGTCGTCACCGCCGGCAGCGCGAGATAGTGGTGATCGTAGCGCGCGCCAGAGATTATGTCTGACGTCTTCAGATCCATGCTTCGCAACCATGTGGGCAAAATGTCGGGTCGCGACGTGACGGCGATAACAGGAGTGGTCTGCAAGGCCTTGAGACCGCGGCCTGCCACACAATCCGGCGCGCCGACGCACACAAGCTGCTCATCGTAGACGTCCCATCGGTCTGCAGGCTCGGTCAGGTTGAGATCCCGCGAGAGAAGCACGTCGAAACTGTCGGTCGAGGCCGGCGCGGATAAGGAGCTGATCACGTCGACCGTCACGCCGCCCATCTCCTTTGAGAATTCACGCAAGTTGGGAATGAGCGCCGTATAGGCGAACGTRGAAAGGGACGTCCGCACAACGAGACGGTTAGGGTCCTTCCTGCCGTTGCGGCGCATTCGTCTCGCCGTGAACAGGATCGTGTCGAGCGGCTCTGCGACCGTATCGGCAAACAGTCGTCCGAAGTCCGTCAATCGGTTCTGGCGCCCACGCCGTTCGATCAGCTTAGCTCCGAAATATTCCTCCAGCACCGCCAAGTGGCGGCTCACCGAACTCTGCGTGATGCCGAGCGTCTGCGATGCCCGCGTGACGCTGTTGTCTCGCGCGACCTGAACAAAGGCTCGCACCGCGTTCAGCGAAAGCTCTGCTTCCTCGGTCATGGGCTCTCCCTCAGCGCTTTCRGTCATCCAGAACCACGCGTTTGCTATCGCATTTTTCGATACTTGTCATTTCTCTGTAATGGAACCCGATGATGGTCCTGGCCGAAACCGGCACAGCAAGGCCGAGTACCTGGAAAGATTTCAATCTCAAATTTGAACCGCYGTTCTAGCGACAGGAATCAGAGCAATGCGTGACCTGACCTTTACGAGACGCAGCATACTTGCAGCGGGCGCCGCGGGTGGTCTGCTGTCCATGACCGGGCTGCGCGTCGCAGCAGCCAGCGCGGACGACCGGCGCACCATCAAGATCGGTATGTCCGGTTTCCCGCCAGCCGTTGAGCCGGCATTGTTCAACCATACGGCCACGCGACGCATCGCTCCTCAGATGTTCGATACGCTGATCAGGTTTGACCAGACCGAAAAGATGGCGCTGCTGCCCGCGCTCGCGGAACGCTGGGAGCGTGTCGATGGGACGGCCCTGCGCCTTTTCCTTCGCAAGGGCGTCCTCTTCCATGACGGCAGTCCCTTCACCGCCACCGACGTCGTCTTTTCACTCAGCCCAGATCATTTGCTTGGCCCGGGCAAGGCGGGCAAGTCGGTCGCCATGCAAACGCTCGACACCGTCGACCGCGTTGAGGTCGTGGATGACCACACCGTCATTGTTCATGCGAAGGGAGAAGACGCCCTCCTGGAAAAGCGTCTGGCATCATGGTCATCGGAAATAGTCGGCAGCCGGGCTTTCGAGGCGGCAGGCTCCTGGGACAAGTGGATCGCAGCGCCTGTCGGCACCGGTGCCTATCGGATCGTCAGCCAGACGCTCGACGTGAGTGTCRTGTTAGCTGCCTTCGATCAATATTGGGGCGGAAAGCCTCCGTTTGYGGGTGTCGAATTTCGTATAATTCCGGAGCTTGCCTCTCGAATGAACGCTCTTGCCGCGGGGGAGGTCGATTTCATCACCGATCTCTCACCAGACATGTTCGCCGAAATCGCAAGGCAGCCTGGGCTCGAGGTCGCGGGAGGTGCGGTTCAAAACATACGCGCCTTGGCGATCGATGCCACAGGACCCGTTCTCTCGAAAATCGGCGTGCGGCGGGCGCTAAGCCTGGCGCTCGATCGTAAGTCCTTCGTCGAAGCGCTGTGGCAGAACCGGATTCCTGTTCCGAACGGCTTTCAGTTTTCCAGCTTTGGGGAAGGCTACATAGAGGATTTTCCCGGTCTCGCCTTCGATCCCGACCTGGCGCGCAAACTGCTTGCTGAAAGCGGCTACAACGGGGAGACGATCACCTACAAGCTCCTTAACAACTATTATCCGAACCAGGTCGCGGGCGCGCAGATCCTGGTCGAGATGTGGCGTGCTGTCGGCCTCAACGCCGAAATCCAGATGATGGAGAATTTTGCCCAGATCGAGCGGAAGCCGATCAACGCAATCTACGACAATTCAACCACAGCTATTTTCCCGGACATACTGGCTCACGCGTGGCGCCTGTTAGGTCCGGGTGGAGAGCTTCCGAAGCTGGGCCTCTGGGAAGACAAGGAATTTTTCGCCYATGGCGAGCAACTCAAGTYGACCTCGGCGGCGGCGGATCGGCGGCCGATCATCCGGCGCATGCTGGAGATCATCGATCATGAGAACCCGCCCTGCGTCATTCTGCATGGATCCGGTCAGTTTTACGGAAAACGCAAGGACATTGCATGGGTGCCCGGACAGACACTGGACCTGAACTTCGGTCCCCTCAACGCGGCTTATGCCTCGAAATGACGGCTTCATCCTCATGGCGGCAGTGAACTGAAGAGATGCAAACCCAGAACRCTCAATCTCTTGCCGCGAACGTCGCAAAACCAGCCTCCGCGCCGCTGCTGACGATCGAGGAGTTGACTGTCGATTTCGGCGGCGTGCGGACCATCCGCGGGATTGACCTCACGCTTACGAGGGGCGACTCCCTTGGTATCGTAGGCGAGTCAGGCAGCGGCAAATCCGTTACCTGGCTTGCGGCCCTGGGATTGCTGCCAAAAACAGCCGCCGTATCAGGCAAGGTGYGGCTGGACGGGGAGGAACTCCTCGGCGCCCCGGCTGCCCGCCTTGACCGGATCAGGGGAGGGCGTGTGGCCATGATCTTTCAGGATCCGTCAAGCGCACTCAATCCTGTCGTCCGAATTGGTCGACAGGTCGGCGAAGTTCTCGCGCGCCACCAGGGGCTGTCGGGCTCGAGCATCCGGGCGGAAGTAAAACGCCTCTTCGAACTCGTCGGCTTGCCTGACGCCGCTCGCCGCTTCGACGCCTATCCTCACCAGATGTCCGGTGGTCAGAACCAGCGGGCCATGATCGCCATGGCGCTCGCTGGGCGCCCGGACGTTCTGGTTGCCGACGAGCCGACAACCGCGCTCGACGCCACGATCCAGGCCCAGATACTGGAGCTGCTTACCACCATCCGGCGAGAGACAGGCATGGCGCTTGTGCTCATAAGCCATGATCTTGGCGTTGTTGCTGAAACGTGCGAACGCATCATGGTCATGTATGCCGGGAACGTTGTCGAGACGGGGCACTCGGATTCCATTTTCGGCAACCCGCAGCATCCCTACACGCGAGGTCTACTCGCGGCTTTGCCGTCGTTCGAAGGAACGTTGCATCGGCTCGTTCCAATTGAGGGGCAGGTGCCGGAGCCATCAAACATGCCCCCCGGATGCCCCTTTGGGCCGCGTTGCCCCCAGCGCATGGCTGCTTGTGAGACGGCCGTGCCGCCGCTCAGCCCAATCGAAACCGGGCATCGCTCCTGCGTGCGTGGCAGAAATAGCGGTTGCCGCCGGAGAGCYCCAAAAGCTTAAAACAGGCACGCTGGCATGACCGAAAACATTCTCAAGCTGCACAGCATTTCGCGCAGCTATCCGACGCGGCAGGGGCTCTTCGGGCGGAAGGTGGCTCTTCGCGTGGTCGATGACGTATCGTTGTCGCTGCGACAGGGTCAGACGTTGGCCCTCGTCGGCGAATCCGGCTCGGGAAAATCGACCACAGGACGGATCGCGCTCGGCCTTGAACGACCGAACAGCGGATATGTGCGATTCCGCAATGCCGAACTGCCGCCGGCCGATACACCGGCATGGCGACACATGCGAATGCAAATGCAGATGATCCATCAGGATCCGCTTGCCGTGCTCGATCGCCGCTTGTCCATCCTCAATCAGGTCCGCGAGCCCCTCGACATTCATGACATCGGGTCGGCATCCGGTAGAAACGAGAAGGCGATGGCCGTGCTCGATACGGTCGGCCTCAACGCCAGTCATGCCCGGAAGCTGCCGCATCAGCTATCGGGTGGACAGCGCCAGCGTGCGGTTCTTGCTCGGGCGCTGGTCATGCAGCCGGCATTGTTGGTCTGCGACGAGCCGGTTTCGGCTTTGGACGTATCGATCCAAGCGCAGGTCGTAAACCTGCTCATGGATCTTCAAAAAGACCTGGGTCTCAGCCTCCTCTTCATCAGCCACGATCTGAAAGTGGTTCGCCAGATCGCCCATCAGACGGCCGTCATGTATCTTGGCCGTATCGTGGAACATGGCGAGACAAACCTTCTCCTTTCGAGCCCGGCCCATCCTTACACCAAAGCCCTCGTCTCGGCTGTTCCTGTTGCGGGGCGACGCATGCGAGAGCGCATCGTACTCGAGGGCGAACCGCCCAATCCTGCGGCCCGCCCGACAGGTTGTGCGTTCCACCCGCGCTGTCCGATCGCTCTACCGGAGTGCAGGAGCATCTCGCCCCGTYTCTCGAGGCTGCGGGATGGACGATCGGTCGCCTGTCATGCTGTTCACACCGAGCCTTCTTCCAGGGAGGCTGGAAGCTGATGCTTCGATACTTTGCTGTCCGCTTCTTGCGCGCCATCGTGACGATCGCACTCGTCGTTACGTTCGCCTTTGTTGTGCTGAGGCTCTCCGGGGATCCGGCCCGCAGCATCATGGGCGACGACGCCTCGCCCGAGGCCATGGCCGCCTTTCGCCGGGAGTGGGGGCTCGACCAGCCACTCTGGAGTCAATACATCCATTACTTCGCGGCGATTTTTCAAGGTGAGCTTGGCCGGTCAATGCGTGGAGGTGGGTCCGCGCTCGCGCTCGTCATGGGACGTATCCCTGCGACACTCATGCTGACCCTGCCRGCGCTGTTGATAAAATTGGCGATTGGCATTCCCGCCGGTGTCTATGCCRCCTTGCACCGGGACAGTGCAGTCGATCGCGCCGTTATGGTTACGGCGGTCGCGGGCTATACGATCCCGAGCTTTGTGCTGGGCCTCGTCTTGATTCAAATTCTGGCGATCTGGTGTGGATGGCTGCCGACCGGCGGCACAGGTGGCCTGCAGCATCTGATCTTGCCGGTGGCCACTCTAGGCGTTGGCGGCGCCGCTGTACTCGCCCGCTTCGTGCGAAGTGCCATGTTGGAGGTGCTGGGACAGCCCTACATCCGTACCGCCAGTGCCAAAGGAATTCCCTGGGCCGCGGTTGTGCGCGGGCACGCGCTGCCGAACGCGGCAATTCCGACCGTTACCATCGTTGGTTTCATGGTCGGCAATCTGATCGCGGGCTCGGTGGTGGTCGAGAGCGTCTTTTCCTGGCCAGGAGTTGGCAATCTGCTGGTCGTTTCGGTGGCCGCGCGTGATCTGGCGGTGGTGCAATGCATTCTCCTGTTGGTGGCCGCCGCAATGGTGTCCTCCAACCTCGTTGTCGACTTTCTTTACGGCTTCCTTGATCCGCGTCTGGCGAGCGCCGACGCAAGCGAAGGCGCTCAGCCATGAGCATCATTGAAAAGATCAACCGAACGGCAGCTGGCAAGCAAAGGGCCGCCAAACAACGTGGCCTTCCAATCTCCGTTGTGGTCAGCGTGTTGTGGATCGGCTTTATCGTCCTCGTCGCCGTATTTGCTGACCAAATTGYCCCCTACCATTATACCGCCCTTGACCTGCCGAACCGGCTGGCTGCGCCGCTGCACCCACATCATCTGCTTGGAACGGACGAGTTGGGTCGCGATATTCTATCCAGATTGATTGTGTCTGTCCGGGTCTCGGCTCTGGTCGCTCTCGGCGCTACGCTGATTTCGGCTTGTTTCGGCACGACCATGGGCTTTGCCGYCGCGCACTTCCGAGGACGCGTCGGGCAGTTGATCCTGATGCTCGCCGACTTCCAGGCGGCGATGCCTTTCCTCATTCTCTCCCTTTCGGTGCTTGCCTTTTTCGGCAACGCGTTGCCGCTGTTCATCGGGCTGATGGGGCTTTACGGCTGGGAGCGCTATGCTCGTATCGCACGTGGGCTTGCGATTGYCGCCAGTGCGCAAGGCTACGCCGGCGCTGTTCGCCAGCTGGGGGCGAGCCCGCAATGGGTGTACCTGCGCCATATTCTTCCGAACATCTCTTCGACCCTCATTGTTTCTATGACGCTAACCTTTCCCGAGATCATCCTCATGGAAAGCAGCCTGTCCTTTCTGGGTCTTGGYGTTCAGCCTCCAATGACCAGCCTCGGCAACATGGTTGGCTACGGCCGTGAATACATGACGAGCGCGCCATGGATCATGTTCGCCCCTGCTGCGCTGATCGTAACGACAACACTCGCCATAAGCTTGCTGGGCGACTGGCTGCGCGACCGGTTGGATAAGGGGCTGCAGTGATGAGGCGAGGACTACTCTCGTAATTCGATGCGGACTCTCATGGCAGGCCACATCACGGCAGCTCGGCGCAAAAACGCGAACAGGAACATCTCATGGCCGGTCTCCGCCCACTCAATCGCCAGCGCGCACAGGTCCTCATCGAGCGGGAAGGGCTGGACGCGATCGTTCTGATCCAGCCCGAGTCGATCGTCTACAGCACCGGCGCACACCCAGGCAGYGCCACCAACTGGCGTCGRGCCGGTRCTGCCTTTGTGATCCTACCTGCGGACGCAACTGAGCCCCTTACAGCAATCGTCGGCGACTTCTACGCTGAAGAATTTCGAAGTGCGTCTGGGATTGAGGACGTCGTCACCTTTCCTGTTTGGGTCGACTTCATAGACATCAGCCATATTCCGGGCGGCGAGCTCACCCGGCGACTTTCGGYCGTTCGTCCACCGGTACAGACCCATCCCAGGCCAGCGAATTTCGATCGCAGGAAAACGTTCGCGTTGCTTGCCGAGACCCTGACCCGCCGTGGTCTCTCAACCGCTCGTCTCGGCACGGAGCATGCTCCTTTGCCGGTGGCCGACCAAGTCTGCTTCACTGAATCCTGTCCTGATGCTCTGGTCGGACGCCTCGCACCTCTTCGCCCGGTTGCGAATGATCAAATCGCCTGAGGAAATCGCATCTCTGAAACTTGCGGCCCAATGCGCTGAGGCGGGAACAGGRGCTGCCCTTGAGCGCATTCGGCCCGGGTGTACGGCGGACGAATTGATTTCGGTTTTCCGCATCGCGTCTGCACAACGGGCTTCCGAGCTCGGTTATCACAGCCCGCTTGTGGCGAACGGCGCGATCACAATTGGGCCTGATGCTACCGGTAGGGGGCGTCCAGCCGAGCGTGGGGACGTGATCCGACTTGATCTTGGATGCAGCGTGGATGGCTACACCTCCGATTGCGCACGCACTGCCGTGCTCGGTCGTCCAAGCGCAGATCAGAAGGCAATTTATGACGCCCTGCAAAGCGCCTTCGACGCGGGCCTCGAGCTTTTGCGGCCTGGGGGCGCTCTGCGGGAAGTACATGCGGCCGCGCTCAAAGCCATGCGTGCCCGCGGGTTTGACATGTATTACCRCGGCCATTTCGGCCACGGCGTTGGCGCGTCCCTCTTCGTTGAGGAATGGCCGTTTATCGCTGCTGATGAAATGACCGAAGTCGAACCGCAGATGGTGTTGGCCTATGAGACCCCCTGGTACATTCGCGGTCTKGGGGCATTCACGGTGGAAGATCAATTCATCGTCGGTAAGCGATCGGTCGACGTTTGCTGGACGTTGCCTCGTGAACTGGCGATTTGCGACTGACATCACAGCTCCCGTCATAAGTGAGGCTAGAGGCACTATGCGATTTCTCATTGTCAGCTTCGATGGTCTTCGTCCCGACCTCGTCTCTCCTGAACTGACACCGAACTTATGCCGGCTGCAGTCGCTCGGCATTACGCTCTCGAAGCACCGAACGATCTATCCCAGCGAAACCCGMGCGGCCTTCCCCAGTCTCGTTACCGGCGCTACCACGAGCCGGCACGGTATGGTTGGCAATCGGTATGTCGATCGCTCGGTAAAGCCATCTCGCTTTATCGACACCTCGGAAGCTGCCCTTTTGCGCAAACTAGATCTGGAAAGTGGTGGACGATTGATGGACGTGCCGACCCTTGGCGAGCTTCTGGCTGCCGCGGGGCGCAGCCTTGCCGTTTTGGCCACGAATACAGCTGGCACGACGCGTCTTTTCCATCACAAGGCCGAAGACTTCGGACACATCCGGCTCTCGGGGCATTTTCGTGCGGCCTGCACTCCCGACGAGGTGCTCGCCGAAGCTGAGGCCGTTGCTGGCCCACTGCCGCCGATCCCGCCGGAGGTCGAGCCTGACAACGCCGGGCAAGAGTGGATCACCACGGCTTTTCTTAAGGTGATCTGGCCGAAACATCGGCCGGACGTCGCCATCATCTCTTACGGCGAGCCCGACAACACCTCGCACGTCCACGGGACGGGCGCACCGGCCACGCTCGGCATCGTCACTTATTGCGACCGCCAGTTCGGCCGGCTGCTCGACTGGTGGGAAGCCGAAGGCCGCACCGAAGGCGTGCAGATCATTGCGATTTCCGATCACGGACACGTCACGGGCCACACACGGGTTTCTGTTATCGACAGCCTGCGAGATGCGGGGTTCCGCCCTGGCACAGCACCAGCACCGGACGTTGATGTCGTGGCCGTCCCGGGACAGGTCGGCGCCCTATATCTCGCGGATCCTGGCGAGGATCAGATCGCMCGGCTTGTAGCCGCGATGGCAAAGGAGCCGTGGTGCGGCCCGGTCTTCACACGCCCGAAGAACGAAATCGAAGGCATCGCCCCTGGCAGCCTTGGCAGCCATCTGGTCTTTGCCAACCACGCGCGCGCAGCGGACGTGTCGTTTTCGTTTCGGGCGGACGACGGTGTCGATGCGCTTGGCCTGATAGGCGGGACGTACTATGACGGCAACCRCCCCTCGGGCTTGGGCGTCCATGGTGGCCTCCATTCGAAAGAGCTTGCTGCCCTCGGCATAGTCGCGGGCTCGGCATTCGGCGCGTCTGGCTCGGAATCCACCATCCCCTCCGGCATTTGCGATCTCGCTCCGACCATTTTGCACTTGCTGGGATTGAGGCAGCCGCATTCCATGACCGGGCGGATCCTGCATGAGGTCACCGGCTGCGCTTCGGACGCGAACCCTGACGTCAAATACGAAGTGTTTGAAGCAAGCAACGGCAGGTTCCGGCAGGTACTACGAAGGGCGCAAATTGGAACTGCGGCATACATCGAATGCGGTGAAGCAGAAGGATCCTCAGGATAAGTCTGGYCCGCACCGTCGCTCTCGCGCCAATTCAAGCAATGCACAAAATGGTCGACGGTGTCCGATACCGGAACTGCTCTGCAGGCCGTCCGGTGGAGATCCGTTGGCGTCGAGTTCCTGGGAGGTGTGAGGAACGATGGCGAAAGGGATCGGCTCTTGGCAAGCTGGCGAGTAGTGCTCGGCTTCGGTCGAATTCTTTCTTCTTGCGCCGGGCTGAAATCATGTCTTCGCCGGCTTCTGYGCAGCTCATGCTACCCCTTTCGGCGCCTCTTCCTCCTCCCTAAGGCCTGCAATGAAAGCATCAACGCCAAAGACAGGCATATGAGAACTGTCGATGCAACAGCAATTACAGGGTTAGGCTGTAATCTATGTCCTGGAATAGTTTCTTGGTGATAGTCATGTTCTGAACGTCGGACATGAAGAACGCGATTGTCGCTTCGTCCGGCGCACAGGTTATCGGCATAGCTGATTCCGTAGCGGCCCCATTGCGGCAGCTGACGAAGGGCTTGTTCTTCGTGGCGCCTACCAGGAGTCAGGCCTTTCCGGAGTCCTCTGCCGGTGCCGTTGCCATTGGCAATCTTCTGGCAGCATTGGCGATCGCAAAACTCGGTGACCCGGCCTACGATCGCATTTCCCGCAACGAGAAGTTCATTGTCTCGTCCGGGGAGTATATGCTGGCAAATAGGCGGTCGCGAAAGCGGAGCAAGAAAGAGTGACTAGCGCCGATCGACCCAGGAGTGGCAGATGYCACAGGGGTTCGCCGATCTCGACGCCGGTGATCGCGCAAGTCGGTCTACGGGCTGAAATGAAGGGCGCGCTCGTTTGAGACGTTTGCGCGCTGTCTCACCAGCCGCTCAGACGGGCATCTTCAAGACGTCGGCGTGCTGCAGGGGCGCATCCTTGATTCAGAGTTTGACGGGCGCGCTCCCCACAGCGGCAGCGAGGTCGGTGCCGGCCGGCAGTCGACCCCAGCTCAGYGGCTCCGACGCCTCGCCGTTCATGGTGACGTTGCCCGCGAGCACGAGGAATTCTAGCCCACGCGTGTTCCCGATTGTCACGAACTCGCCTGCCTTCCAATCCTCAAGAAACACTTTCTCATGGGCATCGTCGAAGAGGATCCTGGAACCTGCGGCGCCTGCACGTGGCTCCATCTTCATCCCTTCGCCCGGTTGACGAACGATCTGGGTCTGGTCGCCGGTGCGGTACTGCCAAAGCCGCACGAAGATCGTGCAGCCGTCTTTGCTCGCGGGGACGTGCGAGGTGCCGGGCGGATTGYGAAAGTAGCTTCCTGCCGGGTAGTCGCCATGCTCGTCCTGGAATGCGCCGTCGAGCACCAGGATTTCCTCACCGCCGCTATGGGTATGGCGCGGGAACGCGCTGCCCCGAGCATAGCGGACGATGGAGGTCGCCCTGGCAACCTCGCCGCCAACGCGATAGAGCATCCGCCGATCGACGCCGGCRGCCGGGCTTGGCACCCAGTTGAGTTTGGCGGCGTGGACGATGACGGGTTTGGTCAGGTCGTCATTGATGCGCATTGGTCTTCTCCTTCATTGTAAGCACCATCCGGAACTTTACGTCTCCGGACCTCATCTTGCCGTAGGCCTCGACGGCCTGCTCCAGCGGCATGGTTTCGATGCGTGGCCGCACGCCCGCCAGCACGCTGAAGTCGAGCRTCTTTTCGTTTTCAAAGGGGGTTCCCGTGATCGATCCGAGCAGGCCGCGCTCGCCGGCCACTATGTAACCGGCCGAGACGGGAAGGGGGTCCTTGCCGGCGCCGAGAAGCATCAGACGCCCACCGGTGCAAGTCCGGGAAGCAGCCCGGAAACGGCCTTGCCGGCGCCTATCGTGGACATAATCGCCTTCGCGCCGCCCAGTTCCCTGAGCTTCGCGGCCGCATCCTCGATGTCGTTATCGATTCGCCGGAAGATCGCTGGTTTCAAGCGCCCAAAACGCATCTTTGGTTTRACGGAATTGCCACGCAACGCCATGGGAAAGGTTCAGAAGAACGTCCTGCGCGAGCGGTTTCAGGATACATTCAGATAACGTTTGATGCCAGGCCGCACGAACCCACTTGCGAGCAGTRTCGCTGGCCGCTCGCATGAATAGACGCTCTGCTCGACTAGCTTCCCGGTGACAGCTAGTAGCGGCTCCACGTGCCAATCGCCGTACAACGAGGTCGTTTCTTCTGTGCATGCGACGACGCCTCATCGCTCGATAAGACGCCTAAACGTTGGCCCTATGACGATGCGCGAAGGTTACCCAATCTTACTCAATCCGGTCTCCGAAACCTTGCTCAATTCATGGAGACCAGCGGTAGCTTTGTCATACCGCGGGCCTGGGATGGAGGCGCGAGGGGTTAACGCTGGGCCGCTGAGCCCTTGGGAGGAGAACATGCTAGCAAAGCTTGCCGCTTTCCGCGGCTATTCGACGAACCTTGCGAAAGGTACATTCATCTATTCCCTGCTTTTGGCAGGGACGATCACTGCACAGCAGCCGGCACATGCGGAAGGCATCAACTGGCGCCAGTTCGAAGGCACTTCGATCGTTTGGGCCTACGACATTCATCCGTATGCCGACGCTGTAGAGGCGCAGCTTCCCGAGTTCGAGAAGCTCACCGGCATCAAGGTCACTCCTGAGCTTTATCCGGACGATTCCTACTGGAACAAGTTGACGATCCAGCTGACCACAAAGTCGCCAGCATGGGATGTGGTCGGCACCGGCATCCAGCCAGCTTGGGATCTCTCGCCGAGCCGRCTGCTCGAGCCGCTCGACGGCTATCTGAACGATCCGAAGCTCACCGATGCCGCCTACGATTACCAGGACTTCTTTCCCGCGCTCCGCAACGCGCTGACGTGGAATTTGAAAGACGGTCAGATCGAGCCGGGAAGCGGTCATGTGTGGGCCATCCCCCATGCTTTCGAAAACATTCAGTTGTTCTATCGCAAGGACATCCTCGACAAGTACGGCATCAAAGTGCCGACCACTCCGCCCGAGATGTCGGTAGCATGCGAGAAGCTGAAGGCGGCGGATCCGTCGATTACGCCTTTGGGAGTTCGTGGCGTGCGCTTCTGGAGCAGCATCCACACGGCGCCGGCCTCCATCGCCAAGTCCTATGGAGTGCATGATTTCTTCATCAAGGACGGCAAGCTCGACACAGGTCTGGACTCGCCGGAATCGATCGCCTTCCACAAGGACTACGTGGATATGATCAAGAAGTGCGCTGCGCCGTCTTYCGCCAATGACAACTGGTACCAGGTCGTCGATGGCATTTCTTCCGGCCGCACGGCYATGTCGATCGATGCGAACATGTTCGGTTTCTGGAACGACGTGGCGGGCAAGYCCGCCTCGGGCAWAATCGCGTTCGCGCCGCCGCTGCATGCGCCGAATGCCCAGAACTTCGAATCGAACATCTGGATCTGGTCCCTGGCGATGAATGCCGCTTCCCAGAAGAAAGGCGCGGCCTGGCTGTTCATCCAGTGGGCAACCTCCAAGGAAGTTGACCTCAACGGTGCGGTGGCGGGCAAACTCGTCAATTCGCCGCGCACCTCGACCTGGACTGACAAGGCGTGGCTCGACTACGCGGGCAAGCCGGAGTTCAATGACTTCGTCGATACGTTCAAGACCGTGCAGGACCGGGCAGCACTGGCCTTCACGCCGAGAGTAGGCTTCGGCGAGGCGATGAATGCCTGGGCGGTCRCAATGCAGAAGATGGTCAATGGCGCCGACGTGGAAAAGACGCTCCACGACCTCGCCACCGAAATCCGGTCCTCCCTGTGACCGCAGAAAGGGGCGGCGCTGGCGGACCGCCGCCCCTTTCACTCTTCGGAATTGTTGAGATGGAACTTCGTAGTTCAAGCGCGAGCGTATCGGCCCAGCCGTCCAAGTCGCTGGTTCCAGTAGGTGGGACTGTGAGACGAGACGCACGGCGCGGTATCGAGTGGTGGAGCATTGTGGCCGTCGCTCCGGYCGTGATCATACTGTTCGGCTTCCTCCTGCTCTTCTTCTATGGCGTCTATCAGTCATTGACCGATCTGAAACTCGGTCGGCCGCTGGTCCGCTTCATCGGCCTT
>NZ_MDFL01000171.1 GCF_001854785.1 Mesorhizobium sp. ORS 3428 | reverse complement strand
CGTCGGCCCGTTCCCGTGGATATCCGATCCGACGACTGCCCTGCTTTCGCTGATCCTGATCGACGTCTGGACATACACGCCATTCTTCGCACTGATTATCTTCGCCGGCTTGCAKGGCATAACGGACGACATCCGCGAAGCGGCACGGGTCAACGGCGCCAGGGGCTGGGCGACCTTCCTCCACATCGAGTTGCCGCTCGTGGCGCCTTACATCCTGATTGCAGCGGTCTTCCGGCTGATCGAATCCTTCAACCAGTTCGACATCATCTTCGGCACCACCCAGGGCGGTCCGGGAAACAGCACCGCGGCGCTCTCGGTCCAGGCATATATGACCGCGTTCCAAAACCTGAGTTTCGGCCGCGGCGCGGCGATCATGGTCGTCAACTGGCTGATCGTGCTGGCCGGCGCGTTTTTGACCGTCCGGCTCTGGCAGGCCGTCCGTCGGCGGGTCACCTGAAGAGGCAAGTCATGCGCGTTTACCGCTCCGGTATTGCAACCCTGATGCTCAACCTCCTTGTCGCTTTCTGCGGGGTCGTCCTGGCCTTTCCGCTGGTGTGGATCGTGATGATGTCATTGAAGGGCCAGGCCGATGTCATGGCATGGCCGCCGAATTTCATCTTCACGCCAACCTTCGAGAATTTCCGTGTCCTGTTCGACCTCGCCCAGGCGGGCGCGACGAGCTACGGCACCATCAAGGTCGATTTCCTCACCCCGATCACCAACAGCGTGGTGATCGCGCTCGGCTCTGTGATCGTCTCGCTCTTCGTAGGTGTTCCCGCGGGCTATGTGTTGGCGAGGCGTGACATTCCCCTCAAGGAAGACATCGCCTTCTTCATCCTGGGCTTCCGGTTTGCGCCAGTGCTGTTGGTGGTGATCCCGCTCTTCAACATCTTCCAGACAATCGGTCTTTACGACACCTATTTCGGCATGATCTGGGTCTACCAGGTTGTCACGCTGCCCATGATCGTCTGGCTGAGCCGGTCATACATCGAAGACATCCCGAAAGACATAGAGGAAGCTGCCGCGATCGATGGCGCCAAGCCGGTTCGGATTGTGCTGCATGTCGTGCTGCCCTTGCTCAAACCGGGTTTAATCGGCGCATCCCTGCTCGTTTTCCTGCTCGCCTGGCACAATTTCGCGCTGGGACTGATCCTGACCTCGACCAAGGCTCCTGTGACCGTGGCGCTTCTCAAGCTCCTCAATCCGGGCGTGCAGTTCTATCCGGTCATGGCGGCGGGACTGGTGGTCACCATGATTGTCCCGGTCATCTTGATCGTCGTCGGTCAGCGCCATCTGGAACGCGGTCTCACCTTCGGAGCCGTGAAATGAAACCTCGGCCCCTGATGTTCTTCGGAACGACAAATCTCGACCTTTGCTTCAACGTCGATCGATTGCCGACGCCGGGCGAAACCCTGTTGGGCACGCTTGCTCGAAATCCCGGTGGCAAGGGCGCCAATCAGGCAGTCGCCGCCGCCCGGCTTGGACTTCGGCCGCACTTCTATACGCGCCTCGGAGAAGACGAAGCCGGCAGAGCGTTACTGCAGTCGTTGAAGGAAGCCGGCGTCAGGACAGACGCGGTCGAAGTCTGTCCGGGCGAACTCTCGGGCTCGGCCATGGTCATGGTCGGGGACGACGGCRCCAACATGATCGTCATCGACCCGGGGGCCAATCTCAAGGCGACACCGGCCGCGGTCGAGAAAGCGGCTGCCTTCATCGAGCCGGATGCGATTGTCGTGGCAGAGATGGGCATGCCGATCRCCGCGCTCGAGCGCCTTTTCGTGTTGAAGGCCGATAGGGGGTTYGAGCTCATCTTCAATCCTGCGCCGGTAAGGACCGGCCTCTCCGCCGAGGCCTGGAGAAGTGTTGATTACATCACGCCGAACCAGACCGAGACGTTCGAACTGACGGGTGTCCAGGTGGTCGACTTCGAGAGCGCCGCGCGGGCGGCACTCAAGCTTCTCGAGCTCGGTCCAAAGGCGGCGCTGATCACGCTTGGCGCGCAAGGCACCTACTATTGCGATGGAAGCCGCTCTTTCGGGATGCCGGCTTTTCCCGTCAAGGTCCTGGACACGACTGCTGCTGGAGACGCTTTCAACGGCGGCTTTGCAGCCTTCTTGGCGCAAGGCTTGCCTGTGCGAGACGCGATCAGGAAGGCGACGGCAGTGGCCGCCCTTTGCGTCACCCGGCGCGGCGCTCAGGAATCGATGCCGACCACGCGGACTGTCGATGAATTTCTCAATCAGCAAACGATATTGGAGTTGGAATGAGCGGACAGTTTTCAGTCGCAGAGCRCACGGTGCTGGTGACCGGTGCAGGTGGCGGCATCGRCTCGGCCATCGCCGACGCGTTTCGGGCGCAGGGCGCGAACGTCGTCGCCACCGATGCCGATCTGGGGGCGCTGAAGCGGACGCTGAGCCAACTCCCCAACGGCCTCGAGATCGTGCCCGAGGCAATGGACGTCACGCGTGAGGACGACATCGCCAGGGTCTTGAGTACCGTTGAGACGCGTTTCGGTGGCCTCGACGTTCTCGTCAACAATGCAGGCATAAAATCCGCTGAACCGCTTCTCAACGGCAGTGTGACCAAGATCGAYCGCACCATCCAGATCAACTCGGTCGCGGTCTTGCTTTGCTGCAAACTGGTCGTCGAACGCTTCATGAAGAGCAAGGGCGRCCGGATCGTCAACATCGGCTCTTCGCTGTCCTCGCAAGGCGCTGTCTTCAACTATCAGGCCGGCGGTGCGGATTACTGCCTGTCAAAGGCCGTTGTGCACGACGTGACGAAGTTGCTTGCCTACGAATGCGCGCCGCTCGGTATCAATGTCAACGCGATTGCACCGGGTATCATCGACACGCCGATGCATGGCCGGCCRCGCGAGGAAACTGAAGCACGCCATAGTGGCCRCATTCCCCTCGGAAGAGTGGGCGTGCCGCAAGACATCGCCGGCTTGGCAGTATTCCTGGCAAGTCCGGCCGCCGATTACATAACCGGACAGGTTGTTCATGTGAATGGCGGGATGTTGATGAATGGCTGAGCTGAGCATGCATTACGACTGGCCGCCGGTGGAGGGCATCATCTCCGACCTGGATGGTGTCATCTACCGCGGCAAGGTCGCCATCGAGGACGCGGTGGAGACGTTCAACCGATGGCAGGCTCGCGGACTKCCCTTCTGCTTCGTGACGAACAATTCAACGCATACGCCAGACGACGTGATTTCCAAGTTGGCGGGGTTTGGACTTTCAATCGGGCCACGTGGTGTCGTGACCAGTGCCATCACAACAGCGGATCTCATCCGCAACAACTATCCGGAACTGAGCCGGGTCTATGTGATCGGAGCGCCTTCGCTGGTGGGCGCCATCGCCGCTGCCGACCTTGAGGTCACGGACCGAAAGCCGCAGGTCGTGGTGATGGGCCTCGACAGACTGATCACGCATGAAAAGATGCGCATGGCGGTTAATGCCATTCTGGATGGCGCCGTGTTCATCGGTACCAATCCCGATCTGCTTTTGCCGACTGAAAACGGTTTTGAGCCTGGTGCCGGAGCTGCGCTGGCGGCGGTCGCCGCTGCCACGCAAACCAAGCCGCTCATCGTCGGCAAGCCCGAAGTGCATATGATCGAGACGGCATTGGCGCGGCTGGGAACGTCGCGCCAGTCGACCTTGATGATTGGGGATCAGATTGCGACAGACATCCAGGCGGGCAAGCGTGCCGGTCTTCCGTCCGTGCTGGTTACCACCGGGGTGCCTTCACGACAGGATCCCACTCTGATCGCGCCTGACTTCACGGTGTCCAGCCTCACCCAGATGAGGCTCGGAAATGATTGCAGCGGGAGCATGCTGCAGGGGAGGATCTGATGGCAAATGTTCGCCTCGAAGGAATCAATAAGGCCTATGGCAGTGTCCAGATCCTGCGTGACATCGATCTGGAGATCGATCACGGTCAATTCGTTGTCTTTGTCGGCCCCTCCGGGTCCGGCAAGTCAACCCTCTTGCGAATGATCGGAGGGCTGGAACGCATAAGCGAGGGGCGGCTCCTGATCGACAACCAGGTCGTTAACAACATCGACGCAGCGGATCGCAATCTGGGTATGGTTTTCCAGAGCTATGCGCTTTATCCGCACATGACTGTGCGCCAGAATCTCGCGTTTCCACTGCGGATGGCAAAAGCCGGCGCCAACGAGATCCAGGCCAAGGTGACGCAAGCGGCGAGCCTGTTGCAGGTCGAGCATTTGCTCGACAGAAAGCCTCGGCAATTGTCCGGTGGCCAGAGGCAACGGGTGGCGATCGGCCGCGCGATCGTGCGCGAACCGAAGGTCTTTCTGTTCGACGAGCCGTTGTCCAATCTCGATACTGAACTGCGGGTCCAGATGCGCGTGCAGATCGCCAAGCTTCACAAGCAGCTCGGCAACACAATGATCTATGTGACGCACGACCAGGTCGAAGCGATGACGATGGCTGACAAGATCGTCGTGCTGAAGGACGGCAACATCGAGCAGGTCGGCACGCCGCACGATCTGTATCACAATCCGGCTTCTCAGTTTGTCGCCGGCTTCATTGGCTCGCCGAAGATGAACTTCCTGAACGCCACGCTCGTGTCTGCCCATCAAAAGCAGGTTGAAGTCAGACTCGAGACCGGTTCGACGGTATCCTTGCCGATAGACGCTGACGCTCAGATGGTCGGCAAACCCGTTGCCCTCGGCATCAGGCCAGACGACTTCAGGGCTGCATCAGATAGCTGCGAGGAACTGGCCATCGAGCTCGATGTCGACTTCGTCGAACATCTGGGCAACGCCACTTATCTCTACGGCAATGCCGCAGGCGCCAATCTCGTCACACGTGCCCCCAGCCTCGAAGCAGCAGGCAGGGTCGAGAGAATTCGCCTTGCGGTTAGGCCTGCGGATTGTCATCTTTTCCTTGCCAGCGGCAAGGCATTGCGAAGGTTGCGGGCGTCGACGAGCTGGAACTGATTRCTCCCTCGCACAGYGCCAAACGCGAGTGGATTTGGGGCGCTTATGAAGCAGGCGCGAAACGGCAGCATCAGGCAGTTCCTTGGAAATGCCCGCTCCTTCATGCTCGGCGCGGGCATCGGATCCGGGATGACTGCCCGGGCAGCCGAGCGGGCCGGGGCGGATTTCGTGCTGGCGCTTAATGCGGGCCGCTTTCGTGCCATGGGCGGTTT
>NZ_MDFL01000170.1 GCF_001854785.1 Mesorhizobium sp. ORS 3428 | reverse complement strand
AGGGGGGAGATTGGCAGCTTCAGCCTGCCGTTCTTCCTGCGGCGCTGGAGATTGGCGAAGCCGCCGCGACATCCGATCTCCCCCCTTGCGGGGGAGATGGCCGGCAGGCCAGAGGGGGGTGTGAAGGAACGCTGCGTTTGATGATCCTTTATACCGCATGGCCTTTCCGGGTCACGACAGCCAAGCCTCCTACCGGCTCGCCGCGGTCATGGCGAATGGTGGTGCTCTCCAGCGAGAGGACGGAAAAACCACTGGCGCCAAGGACGCGCCGCACATAGGCCTCCGAATGCGCATAACGCCGTGACGGCAGCAGGGTAAAATCATCGCCGCTGGCAAGCGTCTCGACCGAGAACGCGAACACACCTTCATCGGCCAGTGCCTCGGCGACGGCCCCGGCAATGCGTTCGAGCGCGCCGACATAGATGAACACGTCGGCCGCGACCACGAGGTCGGCCTTCGCGCCGGTGTGAGAGAAGTGCTGAAGGTCGGCCTCGGCGAGCAGGTCGTAGATGCCCTTGGCGCGCGCCTTCCTCAACATCCTGGCCGAGATGTCGTAGCCCTCAAGCCGATCGACGATCGGGCGCAGCCTTTCGCCCATCAGGCCGGTGCCGCAGCCGAGGTCGAGGGCCAGCCGAAAACGGCCAGGCCTTAGCATGCGAATGGCCCGGTCGAGGAAATCCGGCATGCGGTAACCCAGTTTCTCGACCAGCGCTTCCTCGAAATTGTCGGCGTAGTGATCGAACAGGGTCTCGACGAAAGCGCTGGGCGGAGCCGCTGCCGCCGGCGCATGGCCGATCAATTGCAGCTTGAGCGCCGCGCCCAGCCGGTCCGCCGGATCCAGCTTCAACGCCATCGTCCATGCCTGCGCGGCCTGGTCGTGAAAACCCGCGGCTTCCTGCATTTCGCCCAGGCGAAACCATCCCGGTGCCCATTGCGGCGCAAGCTCCAGTGCGCCAAGCAGAAGCTCCGCCGCCTGCGCGGGCTCGCCTGAGCCGAGCAGCATTTCGGCGAAGTCGGCGCGGCGGTCGGCGTTCAAGTCGCCGGACGAGGCCTGAAGCGGTTTCATGGTCGAATGGTCCCACCGGCATTCGAGCCGGAGGCCGGCTGTAGGACGAGTCAGCAGTCACTTGCAACAGGCTTCCCGCGCCGAATTTTGCCATTATCTTCAAGCCATGCGCGCCAGCGACCTGCTCAAGCCACGACCGGAAGGGCTCTACTGCCCGCCTGGCGATTTCTTCATCGACCCGGTACGGCCGGTTAACCGGGCGCTGATCACGCACGGCCATTCCGACCATGCCCGCTCCGGCCATCGCTCGGTGCTCGCGACGCAAGAGACGCTCGACATCATGGGCCTGCGCTACGGCGGGGATTTTGCCGGAACGACGCAGGCAGCAGTCCTCTGCGAAACGATCGATCTCAACGGCGTCTCTGTCACCTTCCATCCGGCCGGGCATGTGCTGGGCTCGGCGCAGATCGCCGTCGAGCACCAGGGCATGCGCATCGTCGCCTCAGGCGATTATAAGCGCCAGCAGGACGCCACTTGCCTGCCGTTCGAGCCCATCCGGTGCGATGTCTTCATCACCGAGGCGACCTTCGGCCTGCCGGTTTTCCGGCATCCGCCGGACAGCGAGGAGATCGGCCGGGTGCTCAAATCGGCGGCGCAATTTCCCGAACGTTCGCATCTGATCGGCGCTTATGCGCTCGGCAAGGCGCAGCGCGTGATGCGGCTGCTGCGCGACGCCGGCTATGACCGGCCGATCTATATCCACGGCGCGCTGGCCAAGCTTAGCGAATACTACCAGAGCCAGGGCATCGACCTCGGAAGTCTCGAGCCGGCGACTGTGGAGAGCGGCGGCAAGGCAGATTTCACCGGCGCCATCGTCGTTGGGCCGCCGGCTGCCTTCGCCGACCGCTGGGCAAGGCGCTTCCCCGACCCGATCGCCTGCTTCGCGTCGGGCTGGATGCGCATCCGCCAGCGCGCCAAGCAAGGCGGCGTCGAGCTGCCGCTGATCATTTCCGACCATGCCGACTGGGACGAGCTCATCGCCACGATCAAGGAGACTGGTGCGGAAGAGATCTGGGTGACGCACGGACGCGAGGAGGCGCTGGTGCGCTGGTGCGAACTCGAAGGCATCGCCGCCCGGCCGCTGCACCTTGTGGGCTACGAGGACGAGGGCGATTGATGGTGCCTTTCGATCCTGTAATCGCTGGCGTAGCGATCCTTACCACCCCCCTCTGGCCTGCCGGCCATCTCCCCCGCAAGGGGGGAGATCGGATGTCGCGACGGCTTTCGCCAGCTGTCAGCGTTGCAAGATATGCGGCAGGCCCGAAACAGCCAATCTCCCCCCTTGCGGGGGAGATGGCCGGCAGGCCAGAGGGGGGTGTGCCGAAGCGCCAAGTCCACCCATTGCCGCCCCCATGAACCGCTTCGCCGAACTCCTCGACCGGCTGGTGCTGATGCCGTCGCGCAACGGCAAGCTGAGGCTGCTCACCGACTATTTCCGCAGCGTCGAGGACCCGGACCGCGGGCTGGCGCTGGCGGCGATCACCGGCGATCTTTCGATCGCTGCGGTGAAGCCGGCGATGCTGCGCGCCCTGGTGGTGGAACGTATGGATCCGGTGCTGTTCGGCTATTCCTACGACTATGTCGGCGACCTCGCCGAGACGGTGTCGCTGGTCTGGCCGCAGCCCGACAACATCCCTGATCATGCGCCGACATTGGCCGAGGTGGTCGGCAAGCTGCAGGCGGCGAGCCGCTCCGACGGCCCGCAAGTGCTCGCCAGGCTCCTCGACAGCGCCAGCATCTCGGCGCGTTTCGCCATCATCAAGCTGGTAACCGGCGGCCTGCGCATCGGCGTTTCGGCGCGGCTCGCCAAGCAGGCGCTGGCCGATCTCGGCCAGGTCGACGTCTCCGAGATCGAAGAGCTCTGGCACGGGCTGACGCCGCCCTACATTGAGCTGTTTGCGTGGCTGGAACGCCGGGCGGAAAAGCCGAAGAGTGCGGCGCTCGCCTTGTTCCGGCCGGTGATGCTTTCCAATGCGGTCGACGACGGTGACCTTGAAAAGCTCGATCCGGCCGACTACGCGGCGGAATGGAAATGGGACGGCATCCGCGTGCAGGCGGTGTGCGAAGGCGGCGTCCGCCGGCTCTATTCGCGCACCGGCGACGATGTTTCGGGCGCCTTCCCGGACCTTACCGCGGCAATGGATTTCGAGGCGGCCCTCGACGGCGAGCTGCTGGTCGGCGACCCGCGCGAGGCGACGGGCACGTTCTCCGACCTGCAGCAGCGACTGAACCGCAAGAGCGTGTCGCTGAAGGTCCAACAGCAATATCCGGCCTTCATGCGCTGCTACGATGCGCTGCAGATCGGCGGCGAGGATCTGCGCAGCCTTCGCTTCGCCGAGCGCCGCACCCGGCTCGAAGCCTTCGTTAGGACGCTCGACCCCAGCCGCTTCGATCTTTCGCCGCTGGTCGAATTCCGCGATTGGGAGGCGCTCGAGCGGCTGAGGCAGGCGCCGCCGCATCCGATCATCGAAGGCGTGATGCTGAAGCGCTGGGATTCGCCTTATCTCGCCGGCCGACCAAAGGGCCCCTGGTTCAAATGGAAGCGCGATCCGCACACCGTCGATGCGGTGCTGATGTATGCGCAGCGCGGCCATGGCAAGCGCTCGAGCTTCTATTCCGACTACACGTTCGGCGTCTGGTCCGGGCCGGAAGGCGCCGAAGAGCTGGTGCCGGTCGGCAAGGCCTATTTCGGCTTCACCGACGAGGAACTGCGGCAGATCGACAAATATGTCCGCGACAACACGATCGAGCGCTTCGGGCCGGTTCGCTCGGTGCGCGCCGACCGCAAGAACGGCCTGGTGCTGGAAGTGGCGTTCGAAGGCCTCAACCGCTCGACGCGGCACAAGTCTGGCGTCGCGATGCGCTTTCCCCGCATCTCGCGGCTGCGCTGGGACAAGCCGGCCGCCGAGGCCGACCGCATCGAGACCCTGCAGGCGCTGCTGGATCCGCTTGCCTAATCGAGAATAGACCGCTTCGTCGCCATAATTGCGAGCGCTGGCGCCGCCCCTCATTGCCCTGCCTGCCATTTCTCCCCGTAGAACGGGGAGAAAGACGCTGGCCGCAATTCCGGCGCGATTCCTGCAGCGCAGGCGATTGGCGAAAGCAGCGATGATAGCGCTCTTCTCCCCGTTCTGCGGGGAGAAGATGCCGGCAGGCAGATGAGGGGCCGCGCCGACTTAAGCCATTTTGCTGGCCGGTTCCGAAACTACTCCGCGATCGAAACGCGGATCTCGTAGACGTCGACGGACTTGCCCTGCTTGTCGAAGTCGGAGTTGATGGCGATGGTGCCGGCGGCTCCCGGCTGCTTGTTCGGGAACTTCACGTCGAACAGATACTCGTTGCGCTGCTGGCCGACCGCGTAACGCTTGCGGCCACAATCGCCGAATTCACCGAAATTGCAGTCGACCGATATCTGCGTCTCCTTGCCCTCTTCCGAGCGGGCGATGATGTCGAACATCGCGTGCTTGCCGGCAAGCTTTTGCAGCACGCCCTGCCCGACGTCGAAGGCAATGGCCGAGCCGGACGCGCCGGAACGGATGCGCAGGAACTGGCCTGTGTCGTCCTTCATCACGTCGGCGCCGGCGTCGGACGGCGTGCTGACACGGGTCGGATCGCTGGGCGAGAAGACATTGATCCAGTTCTTCGACTGGTCCGCCTCGCCCGGCTTTTGCGGCGAGCCGCTGCCGGCCGGCGGCGAGGAGTCTTCGCTCTCCAGCGTCGGCGTCGGTTCCGGCGGAGCGGTGTTGAGCTCGGCCGCCGTCTTGAAGACGCCGGTCTGCTTCGCGAAGTAGAGGCCGATGCCGGCGGCCGCGATCAGCGTCGCGGCGACGAAGATCCCCGTCAGCGGCAGTCGCCGCCCCCTGATCCGCCGCTCGTCGCGATCGGGAGCTACCTCGGCGCCGTTGCCGACGGGCGCCCCCGGCGAATCGTCGAGGGTCGGCGCGTCGGGAAGCGACGCCTCGTCCGGCATGATGTCGGGCACGACCGGTAGCACGCGCGAGCGCGGCGCGTCGGAAGCGTCCGGCTGCACCGGACCGTCGACGGTGATCGACGGCGACGGCGCCGACTGGGTCGGCCCCCTCGGCGCTTCCACCGACGGCGCGGAAGACTGGTTCTGCGTCTCGACCTTGGGCGCGGCGTTGCCGGCGGGCGTCCCGATCTCTTGCGGGAGCGTGACGTCCGGCACGGCCGGCAGGAATTCGGATTCGATCTCGGCGATCTTGGCCTGCACCGCCTTGCGGCGGTTGATGGCGGCCTCAACCGTCACGTTCGGATTGGCCTGCAGGACACGGTCCAGCGCGGCAAAGGCCGAACGATAGACCTTCTCGCGGAACGCCCGGTCCTCGGCATTGCCTTTCTCGAAGGCGTTGCGGATCGCTTTTTCGATTGCGTCCAAGCGAGCTCCCTCTGCGCGCGTTCGCTCACACTTGCTCGATCGATAGCCGCAGGCGACCAATCAATCAACGGGCGGGCGGCTGGATAGCCGACGCATCCGAAGCCCATTTCGGCGTTTTTTGTTGAAGAATCAACATTTTTGTCACCGAGGCCGGATCAGCTCGGGCGACCGGATGCCCGCGCCCAGCCGGCCGGTGAGCCGCCGCGGCCGTCGCCGGAGGGTGCCTTGCCACAGCGGTCGACAGGAATTGCCGCATGAGCGCTCGATTTCGCCGCCACCCATCTTGAATTAGCTGCCGGTTGAGTCTATCAACCGGCGCATCTTGGAAGCCCGTCGCTTCCCGGGCCGCTTTAGCTCAGTTGGTAGAGCACATCATTCGTAATGATGGGGTCGCGTGTTCGAGTCACGCAAGCGGCACCAGTTTCCCAGCATCCGCAGTCTGATGTTCGTTCGCTCTCGAGTCGTATGGAAGAGCCTCGCCCAGCGCATTGYGCGGCCGCATCGGCGAGCGCAGGCCCRTGAAAACAGCGTGGGCTGCGCCAGGGAGTCGATCTGGATGGCTGCCCAACGGGCGCCAGTTCGGAGCACGCCGGCTCTTAGGCCGTATGCCTGTTCCCGTGAGCTCGCCCGTCGTATGGCGCGRCTATATCCGTGAGCCAATCGACCAGGCTTTGCGCGAAGCTGCGCGGCGCAATGATGTCGCAGGCATCGGCCCCTGTGCGCAGGAGAAGCACCGGTACGTGATGGAAGCCGGTCTGCAGCGCGCTGCCCGGCCCCRCCTGCGGCGAATCCCAGTCGATCGCGACACAGGCCTTGAGGATGTCGAAGGTGCGCGGCCCGCTGAGGCTGAGCCGCATCCTGCCTTCGCCGAGCGATAGCGAACAGCCGAGGGCGGGATCGATCGTCAGGCGCGGCTGCGATCCGTCCTGCGCGATCAGCCAGAAGCGGCGCGGCGCGATGCGAACCGCAAGCCATCCGCCGACGGGCACTRCCTCGCCGCAGGCCGCCGGCAGCGCGGCGCCCAACTGGCGCGACAGTTCGGCCCCGAATTCCGCCTGCGTTTCGGGCCAGGCCTCGACCTGGACGATCGTGCAAGCCTCGACGGATATGGTWTCAGCCATGGAGCCGCTCTCCCTCCGGATCGAGAAAGACTGGCGAGACGACGTGAGCGCGGACGGCCTCGTTCTTCATCGTGTGGACCGCCACCACTTCGTCCCCGATCGCCACGTCGCCGGCAAGCAAGGCAAGGCCGACATACTCTCCGAGAGTGGGGCTGTAGGTCACCGAGGTGATGCGGCCGCGACCATGCCCCTGCCGGGCTTCGCCCTGCTTGAAAAGAACAGCGCCGCCGCTCAGGCGTGTTCCCGCCTCGATGCATTTCAGCCCGACCAGGCGCTGCCGGTTCGGTTCGCCAAGAACAGGGCGGCGGCGAAGCACGTCGCCGACGAAGCCCGACCGCTTTCCTACCATGCGGCCAAGCCCAAGATCGTCGAGCGTCGTGCGGCCGTCGATTTCGGGGCCGGCGACATGGCCCTTCTCGACACGCAGAGCGCCCAGCGCCTCGACCCCGTAGGGTCTCAGCCCGAACGGCTCGCCGACCTCGATCAACCGGCACCAGGCCGCTTCGCCGGCGCTGGCGCCGACATAGACTTCGTAGGCCCGCTCGCCGGAATAGCTCAACCGGATGATGCGCAGCGCGCGGCCGTCGAACTCGCCCTCGATGAAGCCCATATGCGGCAGAGCCTCGTTGGAGAGGTCGAGCGCCGGGAAGGCGGCGGCGAGAACTTGCCTGCTCCTCGGTCCGGCGACCGACATCGCCGCCCATTCGTCCGTCACCGAGGTGACGGCGACGCGCAGGTCCGGCCAGGCGGTGTCGAGCAGGAACTCCAGTCGCGACATCACGTCGGCCGCCTTGGCGGTCGATGTGGTCATGAAGAAACGCTGCTGGCCAAGCCTAGTCGTTGTCCCGTCGTCGAAGACAATGCCGTCGTCGCGCAGCATGACGCCGTAGCGGGCGCGGCCGACCGGCAGCTTGGCGAAGCCGTTTGCGTAGACGCGGTCAAGCAGCGTCGCGGCATCGGGACCCTGAATGTCGATCTTGCCGAGGGTCGAGATGTCCATCAGCCCGGCGGCTTCGCGGGTGAAACGCATCTCCGCGACATAGGCCTCGTTCACGTCGCGGCCGGCGCCGCGATAGAAATAGGGCCGCATCCAGAGGCCGACTTCCAGCATGTCGGCGCCGTTGGCGATGTGCCAGTCATGCATCGGCGTGCGGCGGATCGGCCTGAAATGATGGCCGACAGCACGCCCTGCGAGCGCACCRATCGCGACCGGTGTGTAAGGCGGCCTGAAGGTGGTCGTGCCCGTCTCCGGGATTGTTGCACCGCGCAGGACCGCCATCGCCGAGAGCGCCGGGAAATTGCTGGTCTTACCCTGGTCCGTCCCCATGCCGAGCGTGGTGTAGCGCTTCAGATGCTCGACCGATTGGTAGCCCTCGCGATGGGCGAGCGCGATGTCGCCGGTGGTGACGTCCATCTGGTAGTCGACGAACGCCTTGCCTCGCGCCGGCGGGACATCACGGAACGCAGCCACGGCCAGCTCCGCGGATTGAAGCTGGAGCGCGGCCGGCACAGGCTTCGTTTTGCCGCAATAGGAGGCCGCCTCGATGCCGGCGCGATGGCCGGTCTCGATCGCTTCCGCCGTRGTGTAGCCGCCGACGGCGGACCCCGCGCCGAACTGGCCGGCCGCGAAGGGGCCGGGGACAAAGCCGTCGATATCCTCGCGATATAGAGGCTTGACGCCGAGCTGCGAGGTGAGATGGACCGTCGGCGACCAGCCGCCGGAAACGCAAACTAGGTCGCAGTCGACCTCGGTGTCCGTCCCTGATCCGGCGAGCCTGACGGCCTTGACCGCACGGCCGCCGCGCAGGTCGGCAATGTGCGTACCGGCGCGAACCGCAATGCCGAGGCGCGAGGCTTCCGCCTGCAGGGCGGGCGGAACCGCAGCCCGCAGATCCGCGACAGTGACCTCAGCTCCTGCCGCGGCAAGATCGAAGGCCGTGCGCCAGGCGCCGTCATTCGTCGTTGCGACCACGGCCTTTCTTCCGGGCAGAACGGCAAAGCGGTTGACATAGGTTCTGACCGCTGACGCAAGCATCACGCCGGGCCGGTCGTTGTTCGAGAACACCAGCGGCCGCTCGATGGCGCCGGCRGCAAAGACGATCGCGCCGGCGCGCAACATCGTGAACACCTGGCGGGCTTGGCCGGCGCCCCGCGCATCGTCGCGCCGCTCGACAAGGCCAAGCACCTTGCCGTCGTAAAGACCGACGGCAGTCGTCCGAGCCRTGAGGGTGACGGTGCCGAAGCCCTTGAGTTCGGCTTGCAATGCCTTCAGCCAGGCGGYAGCCTCCGACCCGGGGCGCTCCGACAGAAGCTGTCCGCCGAACTCAAAATCCTGCTCGATCAGCGCCACCCACGCCCCGGCATTCGCCGCGGCGCGCGCGGCGGACAGGCCTGCCGGCCCGCCGCCGACAATGGCGACATCGGCGAAGGCGTGGYGAACCTCGTAGCGGTCGGGATCTGGCTCCATGCCGGCCTTGCCGAGCCCTGCCGCCTTGCGGATGAAATGCTCGTAGACGATCCAGGCGCGGCGGGTCGGACCCATGAAGGTCTTGTAGTAGAAGCCCGCGGACAGGAACGGCGCGAACAGGCTGTTGAGGCTCTGCACGTCGAAGGCGAGCGAAGGCCACCGGTTCTGGCTCTCGGCGACCATGCAGTCGGCGAGCTCCAGCATTGTCGCAGGCAGGTTCGGCTCGCGCCGTGCGCCGGTCCCGAGCGTCACCAGCGCATTGGGCTCCTCGGCGCCAGCCGAGAAGGTGCCGCGCGGCCGGTGGTATTTGAAGCTGCGGCCGACGAGYGACACGCCGTTGGCGAGCAGCGCCGAGGCCAGCGTGTCGCCCTGGAAACCGGCGAGACTGCGGCCGTCGAAGCTGAATTCGAGCGGCCGTCCACGATCGATGCGGCCCCCCTCGGCCAGACGTTTGGAGTTGGAACTCATTGAGGCGATTTCCTGGGAGAGGATTTGCCGGGAGGCGATTTCCGGRCGAGAGCGACCGAGGCGATTGCATGGCTGCGTGTGTCGCGCTCAACGATCAGCCACTGGCGGCAGCCGAGAACGTGCTGCCAATGTTCGCGGTGCAATCCTGCCGGGTTCTTGCGGACGAAGACATAGCGATACCAGGCTTCTGGATCCGCATCGTCGTGGGCGGGGCGGATGACCGAGGCGTCACCGCCATAACGGAACTCGTCATGGTCGCGCGGGCCGCAGCAGGGAMAGTCAATGCGCAGCATGTCTCGGCGTCCCCTATTGCAGCCACGCGAACGGGCCGACGCCGGCCTCGTCGAGCGTGCGACCGGTGCGGAAGCGGTCGAGGCTGTAGACGGCGTTGAGCGCATGCGGCTTGCCGGTCGCGATCGTGTGCGCGAAGCACCAGCCGGATGYCGGCGTCGCCTTGAAGCCGCCGTAGCACCAGCCGCCGTTGAGGTAGAGCCCGTCGATCGGAGTCGGGCAGATGATCGGGCTGGCGTCGGGCGTCATGTCCATCACGCCGCCCCAGTGGCGCAGCAGCCTGACCCGCGAGATGCAGGGCATCAGCGCTATCGCCGCTTCCGCGACCTCGCGCACGACGCCGAGATTGYCGCGCTGGGCGTAGGAATTGTAGCCGTCGAGATTGCCGCCGAAGACCAGCCCGCCCTTGTCGGACTGGCTGACATAGAAATGATCGGCCCCGTAAGCGACGACGTGGTCGACCATCGGCTTCAGCGGCTCCGTCACGAAGGCCTGCAGCACATGGCTTTCGATCGGCAGCTCGAGACCCGCCTTGTGGCCGAGAACCGACGTATGTCCCGCCACGGCCAGACCGACCTTGCCGGCGGCGATCGGGCCCCTGGCCGTCTCCACGCCGACGATCCTTTCGCCCTCGCGCAGGAAGCCCGTCACATCGCAATTCTGGATGATGTCGACGCCGTGGCCGTCGGCGGCGCGGGCATAACCCCAGGCGACGGCATCGTGGCGCGCCGTGCCGGCGCGGCCCTGCATGATGGCGCCATGGATCGGGAAGCGCGCGGTGTCGGAATAGTCCAGATAGGGCACAAGGCGCCGGACGTCGTCGCGACTCAGGATCTCGGCGTCGATGCCGTTCAGCCRCATGACATTGGCGCGATAGGCGAAAAAGTCGAGCTGGTCGGCCGAGTGCGCTGTGACGATCTGGCCCCGCTGCGAGAACATGACGTTGAAGTTCAGCGCATGCGTCAGGCCTTCCCACAGCTTCATCGAGAATTCGTAGAACTGCGTGTTGCCGTCGCGCAGGTAGTTGGAACGCACGATCGTTGTGTTGCGGCCGACATTGCCGCCGCCGWCATAGCCCTTCTCGATCACCGCGACATTGCGGATGCCGTGGTTCTCGGCGAGATAGAAGGCCGTCGCCAGCCCGTGGCCRCCGCCGCCGACGATGACGACGTCATAGGAGCGTTTCGGCTCCGGCGCGCGCCAGGCGCGCTGCCAGTGCCTGTGGCCGGCAAGCCCGTTGGCAAGGATGGAGAGGGCCGAATAGCGGCGCATTGGTGGCTTCTTGGATTCTACTTGACGAAGAGACGGCGCGGAAAATTGCAGAAGGCTTCGACGCCTGTCTCGGTGATGCGGATCGACTCCGAAATGGCGATGCCCCAATCGTCCAGCCACAGGCCCGGCATGAAGTGGATCGTCATGTTCGGCTCGAGCACCGTCTCGTCGATCGAGCGCAGCGAGATGGTCCGTTCGCCCCAGTCCGGCGGGTAGCCGAGGCCGATGGAATAGCCGCAGCGCGAATCCTTGAAGAAGCCGTGCCGCTCGATGGCCTTTGTCCATGCGGCGTGCACGTCGCGCGAACCGGCCCCCGGCTTTGCCACCGTAAGGGCGGCTTCCAGTCCCTCGACGACCACGTCCGCAGCCTTGCGCATCTTCTCCGGCGGCGTGCCGAGATAGATCGTGCGCGTCAGCGGCACATGGTAGTGGTGCCTGACCCCGGCGATCTCGACTGTGGTGCCGGCGGGCGAGGCGAAGGGGGCATCGCGCCAGGTCAGATGCGGGCAGGAGGTGCCGACGCCGGTCGGCATCAGCGGCGCGATCGCGGCGTAGTCGCCGCCAAAGGCCTCGGTGCCCTGCGTTGCGGTCGCGAGGATTTCGGCGGCGGCGTCGCATTGGCGAACGCCGGGGCCGATCACCTCGATCGCCCGCGCCATCGTCTTTTCGGCGATGCGCGCCGCCTGCTTCATCAGCCCGATCTCGGCCTGCGACTTCACCGCGCGGACCCAGTTGACCAGCGTGCCGGCATCGACGAAGCGCGCGTTGGGCAGTTCCGCCTTGAGCACATCGAGCGACTTCGCCGTGAAATAGAAGGAGTCCGCCTCGACGCCAATCCGTGCGCGCTCGAGCCCGCGCTCGCGCATCACGCGCGCCACGGCCTGMAGCGGGTGCTTTGCGTCAGACTGCACATGGTCGTCGGAATAGCCGATGATGTTTTCCTCAGGCAGGATCGTCGTCAGCCGCGCGCCGTTGACGTCCTGGCCGCGCCCGATCCAGACCGGAGACGCCATCTCCTGGACGACAAGCACGCCCTGGTGGACATAGAAGGACCAGCCGTCATAGCCGGTGAGGTAATTGAGGTTCGCCGGCTCCGACACATAGAGCGCGTCGAGCCCGGCCTCAGCCATGCGCTCTTTGGTCTTCGCCAGCCTGACTGCGAATTCCTCCCGCTCGAACGGCGTGTTGTTGCTGCCGAACTGCATCGCCAATTTCCTCAGCGCACGGTCACGTCCGAGGGCGTCCTGGTCAGCACCTCGGCGCCCGAGGGGCCCATAAGGACCGCGTTGGACATGAAGAAATCGCCGCGGCCGGTGCCCATCAGCCAGGAGAGCACGTGGAAGCTCATGCCGGTCTTGAGCACGATGTCGCTGTCGCGGCGCAGCCCCGTAACCTTGTTGCCGCCGGTCCAGCTCGGCGGCAGGCCGATGCCGACCACATAGCCGCAATGATGCCGACGGTAATGCGAGAGGCCGGCGCGGTCGACCACGCCCTGCCAGGCCGCATAGACGTCGCGGAACAGAACGCCCTCCCGCATCGCGCCGACCACCGCCGCGAAGGCGTCGGCCGTGAGCGCGGCCATCTCGTAGGTTTCCTTCGAGGCGTGGCCCAGATGGATAAGGCGACCAAGAGGCGCGTGGTAGCGGGCGATGCAGCCGGTCAGTTCGAGGAAGACCGCATCGCCGGCACCGAACCGGTCGCTCGTCCAGGTCGTATGCTCCTCGCCGAGCCGCCGGGTGGAACGGATGAACGGCCCGAAGCCGGGAAACGTGCCGCCCGCCTCGATCATGGCGCGCTCGGCTTCCGCGGCGACATGGCGCTCGCTGGCACCCTGCGCGATCGCTTCGATCGCCGCGCGCGCGCCAGCGTCGGACACCTTCGCCGTGGCCCGCATCAGGGCCTGCTCGGCCGCGCTCTTGACCATGCGGATGTCGTCGATGATGCCGGAGGCGTCGACCCAGCGCGCGGCGGTCAGCCGCTCTTTCAGCGCTTCCGCGAGCCCGTGCGGCAGGCCGGACGACCACGACTCGATGCCGACGGAGCCAAGCCTGCCGGAAAGCACGCGCCCCAAAAGGTCGGCGACCGTCTCGCCGTCATGGTGCCCTTCGAAGCGCGCATTCCTGACCTGGTTGGCAATGGTCACCTTTTCCATTGCGCGCGTCAGCAGGATCATTTCGCCGTCGGCTGGGACGACGAGAATATGCGGCGCGAAGTAGCCCCAGTGATCGAGCCCGGTCAGATAGAAGATGTTCTCCGGCGCCGAGACGAGGAGCGTGTCGATGCCGCGCCCAGCCATGGCATGGCGGACGGCGTCGCGGCGCCGATCGAATTCCTCGCTCTCGAAATAGGGCGCGACAACTTCGCCGTTGCTTTTGTCCAGCACATTTCCCCCTCCGGAGCCGATGCCCCGCAGCTTCATTTTGCTCRCCTTCGCATGAGGCATGTTGTGTACAACTGTCGCCAATATCGGCCTTGGATTTCGATCATGTCAAGGATTTTCCGTTTTTGGCAGAGCATTGATGTGCACATCTATTGAAACGCGGCGAAAAATCTGCAACCATGCGTTCAAGCCACTGAAGTCCGAAAAGGGGTCGGAATAAGCGGCGGTTTCGCAAAAATGGGAGCAAGATGATGACGATCAGAATTTCGCGCCGCACCGCGCTTGGACTCGGCGCAGGGCTTGTCATGTTGTCCGGCATTGGAATCGCGCATGCCGAGACGACGCTGGAGCGCGCCAAGAAGGACGGCTATATCCGGGTCGGCTTCGCCAATGAGGCGCCGTTCGGATACGCCACGCCGGACGGCAAGCTGACCGGCGAGGCGCCGGAAGTCGCCAAGGCGGTGCTGTCCAAGCTGGGCATCAAGCAGGTCGACGGCGTGCTGACCGAGTTCGGCTCGCTGATCCCGGGCCTGAAGGCCGGACGCTTCGACATCATCGCCGCCGGCATGTTCATCAATCCCAAGCGTTGCGCCGAGATCAACTTCTCCGAACCGTCCTACGGCATCGGCGCGGCGATGCTTGTGCCGAAGGGCAATCCGAAGAAGGTGAAGGACTTTTCGACCTTCAAGGACAATTCCGACCTCAAGCTCGCGGTGATGGCGGGAGCTGTCGAAGGGGGAGAGGCAAAGGATGCCGGCGTCTCTCAAGCCCAGCTCGTGGTCCTGCCGGACCAGTCAAGCCTGGTCGCCGCGGTCCAGTCGGGTCGTGCCGATGMCGCCGCGCTGACGGCGCTGTCGATCGCCGACATGGCCAAGAAGGCCGACGGCGTCGAATCCACCAAGCCGTTCGGCGAGGTGAACGGAAAGTCGGTGAAAGGCCATGGCGCCTTCGGATTCCGCAAGGAAGATACCGACCTGCAAGAGGCCTTCAACGCCGAGCTGAAGAAGTTCATCGKCTCGCCCGAGCACATCGCCCTGGTCGAGCCGTTCGGATTCGGCAAGGATTATCTGCCGAACAAGACGACCGCCGAGCTCTGYGCCGGCAAGTAAAAGTCCCAACTCCGGGCGGCGCTCCGGCGCCGCCTTTTTTCTTCGGAGAGGCAGATGGGCATCCGCACGCTCGTTGGCATGCTKGTTGTCGCGTTGGCGGTGATYGGCGTGCTCGCCACGCAGAGTTCCTACAGCCTGTTCCTGCCGGGACTGCTGGAGGGTGCACAGCTGACGATTGAAATCGCGCTGCTTGGCAGCGTGCTTGCCGTGGTGATGGGCGTGCTGGCCGCGCTTGCCCGCCTTTACGGACCGGCCCCGCTGCGCTGGCTGGCGACGGTCTATGTCGAGATCTTTCGYGGCACCTCCGCGCTTGTGCAACTCTTCTGGCTGTTTTTCGTGCTGCCGCAATTCGGCATATTGATGGATGCCTTCACCGTGGCCGTGCTGGCCCTGGGCCTGAATGTCGGGGCCTACGGATCGGAAGTGGTGCGCGGAGCGATCCAAGCGGTGCCGCGCGGCCAGTGGGAGGCGTCGATCGCGCTCAACATGAGCCGTGCCCAGATGCTGYGCAGGATCATCCTGCCGCAGGCTTTCATCGCCATGATCCCGCCCTGGGGCAACCTGTTCATCGAGCTCCTGAAATCGACCGCGCTGGTGTCGCTCATCACGCTCACTGATCTCGCCTTCAAGGCGCAGCAAATGAACCAGAGCACGCTGAAAACCGTTCCCATCTTCACGCTGGTGCTTCTGATCTATCTCGCCATGTCGCTGGTGATCACGATCGGCATGAGGCTRCTCGAGCAGCGGGCATCCGCGGGACTCTCACGAGGAAGGGCCGCCTGATGTGGGATTGGTCTTTCACGCTTGAAATCCTGCCGACGCTGGCAAGCGCCGCGATCATCACCGTCGAGGCGACACTGATCGGTTTCGTGATCGCGGCGCTCCTCGGYCTGGTGCTCGCCCTGGTGCGCATCGCCATCCCGTGGACCGGCTGGCCGATCTCGGTGCTGGTCGAGCTGATTCGCTCGACGCCGCTGCTCATCCAGATCTTCTTCCTCTATTTCGTCTTTCCGAAATTCGGGGTCGTRCTCGATGCCTTCACCGCCGGCGTGATCGCGATCGGGCTTCATTACGCCGCCTACTGCTCCGAGGTGTATCGCGCCGGGTTCGACAACATTCCGCGCGGGCAGTGGGAGGCGTCGATCGCGCTCAACCTGCCGCAATGGGCAACCTTTCGCGACATCATCATCCCGCAAGTCATTCCGCCGATCGTTCCGGCGCTCGGCAACTACCTGGTCGCGCTGTTCAAGGAGACGCCGCTGCTTTCGGCCATTGCCGTTCTCGAACTGATGCAGACGGCCAAGATCATCGGCTCCGACACTTTCCGCTACACCGAGCCGATGACGCTGGTCGGCCTGTTCTTCCTGGTGATGAGCCTGGTGTCGGCCGCAATCATCCGTTTTCTCGAACGCCTGCTCAACCGGAGGACATCRCCATGACAGAGAAGCCAATGGTGCGCTTCGACAATGTGTCCAAACGTTACGGCGCGTTGACTGTTCTCGACGGACTCAACCTCGACATCGCGCGCGGCGAGAAGGTGTCTATCATCGGGCCTTCCGGCTCCGGCAAGACGACAGTGCTGCGCATGCTGATGACGCTCGAGACAATCAATGACGGCGTCATCTGGGTCGAAGGCGAACCGCTCACGCATATGCAGAAAGACGGCAAGCTGGTTCCCGCCAATCTCAGCCACATCAGGCGGGTGCGGGCCAAGATCGGCATGGTCTTCCAGTCGTTCAACCTGTTTCCGCATATGAGCGCGATGGCCAATTGCATCGAAGCGCCGATGACGGTGCTCGGCATGAAGCGCGCCGACGCCGAGGCGCGCGCGGCCGAACTGCTCGACATGGTCGGGCTGTCGCAGAAGAAGGATCATTATCCGTCGCAGCTCTCCGGCGGGCAGCAGCAGCGCGTGGCGATCGCGCGGGCGCTCGCCATGCGACCCAAAATCATGCTGTTCGACGAGGTGACGTCGGCGCTCGACCCCGAACTTGTCGGCGAAGTGCTGCAGGTGATAAGGCAGATCGGGCGGGAGCATGACCTCACAATGCTGATGGTCACCCATCAGATGGGTTTCGCGAAGGAATTCTCCGACCGGGTCTGCTTCTTCTACCAGGGCAAGATCTGCGAGCAGGGACCTCCGGGCGAGCTGTTCGGCGCGCCGAAGAACGAACGGACGCGGCAATTCCTGCGCGCGGTACTGGAGGCGGGATGATCCGCAACGACGATGCGGTGACAGAGCAGGCCACGACAGGTCTAACGCGACCACCTTCGRCACGGGAGAGGTCGGAACGCATCTACAGGATACTGCGCGACCGTATCTGCCTCCTGGAATATCCCCCCGGCAGCCATCTCTCCGAAGAAGAGCTCGCGCAGGAATTCGAAGTCAGCCGGACACCGGTCCGGCGGGTGCTGGCGCGGCTGGAGTCGGAAGGCCTCGTCCAGTCCGTCCACGGCGTGGGCACGATCGTCACCGACGTCGACATCGAGGAACTGGAGCAGGTCTACCATCTGCGCATGGAACTGGCGGAGCTGATCGGCAAATTGTCGCCGATCCCGCGCACCGCTGCCGATCTCGACCGCATACGCGCGTTGAAGGAGCGCTGCGACGCCCATATCCGCAGTCCGGATCAGCGTGCTTTCCTGCGCCTCAACATGGATTTCTTCTACGAACTCAGCGCGATGACCGGCAACCAGCCGCTACGCGACATCAGCGAGCGACTGTATATCCAGGTTGCACGGGTCGTCCTGAAGATGATGCCGCGGCTTGGGCTGGTCGAGGAGTTCACCGCGTTCCGCCGTGAAATCGCGGAGGTGCTCGCGGCGGYCGAGATCGGCGACTGGGCTTCGATCGGGCACATCAGGCGGGCGCATATCTCGATGAGCTTCCGGCGTATGATGCTGCACCGAAACGACGACAGCGAGGGTTCGCGCAATCCGAAGGCTTGATCGCGCTTGGACGACCTAGTGTGCATTCAGGCTTGCCTTGCGGAGTTTGAAGATTGCGCGCGACAAAATGGGGCTTGTTGTTGGCGTCGTCGTCGCCATGCACTTCCGGATTTGAATTTTGTTCTCGCAGGCAGCTCAGCATTCCTTGYGTTCTCTGCCCTGTACCACGCAGCCGAYGCATCTCGACTATTGTTGAGGACGTAGTTTGGTGGGAAAATCTTGACCTCAGCATAGGAGGTCAAAATGCCCAACAGCTTCAAGACCGGTGACATCGTCAGGCTGAAATCCGGAGGCCCGCAGATGACAGTGAGCGACGGCGCGGCCTCGGGCATGTATCTGTGCCATTGGTTCAATCGCGAGGGTGACGTCTGGACCCCGCAGCATGCCGGCTTCAAGCCCGACCAGCTGATGATGGTGGACGAACGGAAATAGTTTTCCCGCGCGCGCTGAAGGTAGCTTTCCAGCGCCGCAAACTCGCCGACCTCGCATGGCGGAACGACCGACGGATTTTCTCTGTCACCGCGTTTAACGGCTGAAGCGCGGCCGCCAGTGGCCGCACGCCAGCCGGAGACGAGAAAGCATGATCCGCCCTTCCCTATTTGCCGTTGCCCTTGGCTTGCAGACCACCGCGGCAGCCGCCCAGACGACGACACCAACTCCTGCCCCCGTGCCGGCCCCGTCGGCACCGGCTCCCGCCCCAACCAAACCCGGCGTTACGCTGGCGACCTACGAGGCGCGCCGGGAGAAGGCCTTCATGGCCGCCGACACGAACAGCGACGGTAAGGTCAGCCTCGCCGAGTGGACGGCCTACCAGGCCCAGCGCAAGGCCAAAGGAGACCCCGCCAAATCCTTCGCGCGAATGGACGCCAACAAGGACGGCTTCGTCGACAAGTCCGAGCTCGACGCCTTCCTCGCCAAGCGCTTCGCGAAGCTCGACAAGAACGGCGACGGCGTGCTCAGCGCCGACGAACGGGCGGGCCACAAAACCGCTCCCAATGAGGAGCAATGACCGAGAGGTTATGCAGCACAATGACACACGGGAGCGCCCAGGCTGATGGGCGCRGATCCGGACGAGGAACTGGTACGGCGCATCGGTGCCGGCGACGCCGCGGCCGTGCGGGCGATGGTGGCGCGCAAGCTGCCGCGCATCCTGGCTTTAGCCACCCGCATGCTGGGCGACTCCGGCGAGGCCGAGGACGTCGCCCAGGAGACTTTTGTGCGCATCTGGCGCCATGCCTCCGCCTGGCGCCAGGGCCGCGCGCGTTTCGACACCTGGATCCATCGCGTGGCGCTCAACCTCTGCTACGACCGGCTGCGGCGCGRCCGCGAATGGACGACGGACGAACTGCCGGAGGTGGCCGATGAGGCGCCGCTTCCCGACGCTGTTGCCGGAGACGACAGCCGGCGCGTCGAGCGGGCGCTGCAGCGCATCGCGCCGCGCCAGCGCGAAGCGATCGTGCTGGTCTATTATCAGGAGATGTCCAACATCGAGGCCGCCAGCGCCATGCAGGTCAGCGTCGATGCGCTGGAAAGCCTGCTCGCGCGGGGGCGTCGCGCACTGCAGGCTATGCTCGTCGGAGATGACGACGATGACTGAGGCAGCGCTGGACCTGGCCATCTCCCGGGCATTGGCGATCCTTGGGGCGTGGGGGGCTACGTCGAGACGACGGAAGGGGAAAAGAGATGGCTGAGAACCGCAAAGTGGCAGACGGGCCGATGGATGCCCGGCGCTTCGCCGCGCTGGCGGATGCCTATGGCAGCGCCTTGCATCGCTGGCCGCAGGCCGAGCAGCCTGGCGCGACGCTTTTCGCCGAAACGGAAGAAGGCCGCGCCATTCTTGGGCGCGCCGGCAGGCTCGACGCCATCCTCGACCGTCACCACGTCGAAGCCCCCGGCCGGGCACTCCATGGCGAGATCGTTGCCAGGGCCGAGGTGCCGCTCCGGCAGGGACGGCATCGCCGGCTCTGGTGGCTGGGCTTCGGGCTCGCGGGAGCCGGCCTCGCCGGCGCCGTCGCCGGGCTGGCGCTGGTCAGCGTCGTCACCCCCGACCTATCGTCTGACCATTATGTGATGGACGCCAATGCAACGTCGTTCGGCGATGCCGGTCCCGACGCCGAGACGGAGGACCTATGAGCGCTCGTCTTTTCGCGRCATCGCTGGTGCTGAATGTCTTTCTGATCGGTGCTGTTGCCGCCGGCGCCGGCTGGCTGATCGGCCGTTCCGGCGTGGGCTATTCGCTGGAATCGGCTGGCGGGCAGCTTCCCGCCGACGACCGCAAGGCATTCCGCCAGGCGCTGCGAGAGGTTCGTCGCGAGTCCCGCGCAATCATCCTCGACGGACAGYAGGCAAGGCGCGAGGCGGCAAACCTGCTTCAGCAACCGACGTTGGACGCGAACGCGCTGACCGCCGCGCTGGAGCGCGCGCGCGCTGCCGACGCCACCATCCGCGCCCGGCTGGAACAGCGCATCGTCCAATTCGCCGCTTCGAGCTCGCCCGAGGATCGGCGCCTGCTGGCCGAAGCCCTGCTGCGCCATGTCGGCAGGCAGCGCCCGGTCGCGGCAAAAAATACGCCCTGACAAACGACGGAATCTACGGGTCACCTCCGTTCAACGGAAAGAGGGACGCGCCTGCTGCCGCGCAATGCAAGCAGGTTGGTTTCAACCGCGATGAACTTCGGAGTATCCCATGAACGGTTTGACGAAATATTCGGTCGCCGCCGCCCTTGCCCTCGGCGGAACGATCGCGGCAGGCGCAGCCTCCGCAATGCCGGTGGCGCCGGTTTCGCCGGCGCCGGCGCTGGTGGAACATGTAGCCTGGGGCTGCGGCCCCGGCTGGCACCCCAACCGGTGGGGACGCTGCGTTCCCAACCGCCGAGTGATCATCTACCCGCGCTATTACTATTGGGGCGGCCCGTATTGGGGCGGCCCGGGCTTGTACTTCCGCTATGGGCCTGGCTGGCATCGGTGGCACCGCTGGTAAGGCGCCGATTGGCCTCGCGGTGTCGACGTTCCGCCGGCACCGCGCGACAGGCTTGAACCCGCAGGACCGATAGGCCGACGCGAAGTGCGGCGGCCCGACTTTCGCCACGGAGGCCCGCATGGCTGTTGCCGCTCCAAATGCCGCTCCGCCCGATCCGGCACTTGTCGCGCTCAACCGTTTCGGGCTCGGCGCAAAAGCTGCGGACGATCTCGGCAAGATCGCCTGTGATGCGCGCGGCTATCTCAAGGCGGAGCTTAGGCAGCCCGACATAGGCTTGATCTCGACCGACGATCCGGCGAATGCCGGGCTGCTGGACAGCACAGCCGCCATCCAGGCGAGCATGGCGGCCAATGCGGAACGCAGGGCTGCCAGGGAGCGCGTGCCGGAGGCATCCACGGTGCCGGCGATGACGGATGCGCCGGCCGGCGCGGCCGAGACCGCACCGCAGAGGCCAGCCGTCCCGCCGGTCGAGGCCGACATCTACCGCGCCGACGCGCAAGCACGATTCAACAAGGCGCTCRCCGCCGACGCCGGCTTCGTGGAACGGCTGGTCGGCTTCTGGTCGAACCATTTCTGCGTCTCGGTCGCCAAGGGCCAGATGGTGCGAGCCTGTGCCGGCGCTTTCGAACGCGAAGCGATCCGCCCTTTCGTGCTCGGCCGCTTCGCCGACATGCTGCTTGCGGTCGAGCATCATCCGGCGATGCTGTTCTATCTCGACAACCAGCAATCGATCGGCCCGGATTCCCGCGCCGGCAAAAGGCGCGGACGCGGCCTCAACGAGAATCTTGCCCGGGAGATCCTGGAACTGCACACGCTGGGCGTCGGCAGCGGCTATGCCCAAGCCGACGTCACCAGTTTCGCCGGCATGCTCACCGGCTGGACGATGGCCGGACGGGAGGGCCGGCTCGGCGAGCCCGGCTCTTTCGTCTTCAATGCCAATGCGCACCAGCCTGGCAAGGCTGAGCTGCTCGGCAAGACCTATCCGGCCGGCGGCATGGGTCAGGCAGAGGCTGCGCTCAACGACATGGCCAGCCATCCGGCGACCGCGCGGCATATCGCCACCAAGCTTGCCCGGCATTTCATCGCGGACGATCCGCCGCCGCCGGCGATCGAGCGTCTCGCCGAGGTCTTCACCAAGACGGACGGCGACCTGCGCTCGCTTGCGCTTGCCCTGGTCGACATGCCCGAAGCCTGGTCGATGCCGCTCACCAAGCTGCGCTCGCCCTTCGACTATGTGGTCGCTGTCAGGCGGGCAATCGGCCTGTCCGCTGGCGACGAGCCGCAACGGACGCTTCGCTGGCTAAAGGTTCTCGGAGAGCCGCTCTGGCAGCCGCCCGGGCCGAACGGCTTTCCCGACCGGACCGACAATTGGGCTTCGGCCGAAGGGCTTAGGACGCGCCTCGACATTGCCTGGCAAGCGGCACAACAGGCGGGCGACGTCGGCAACCCCAATGACCTTCTCGATGCGCTCGTCGGTGCTTCCGCCTCGGCCGAGACGCGCCAGGCGATCGCGCGCGCCGAATCCAGACAACAGGGGCTGGCTCTGCTGCTGATGGCGCCGGAGTTCCAGCGAAGATAGTTCCAACGCCGGTGAACAGTGATGGAGATGCGGCCATGAGCCTTCTTTGTGAAACGCCCAATCCCTCCCGCCGCGCCGTGCTGATGACCGGCGGCGCGCTGTTTGCCTGGGCCTATCTGCCGCGCTTCGCGCGCGCCGCCGACAAGCGCGACCCGCGCCTGATCGTCATCGTGCTGCGCGGCGCGCTCGACGGGCTGTCGACGGTGGGCCCCGTCGGCGACCCCGATTATGCCGGGCTGCATGGCGATATTGCGCTTTCGCTGTCAGGCCCGAAGCCGGCACTGCCGCTCGACGGTTTCTTCGCGCTCAATCCGGCCATGCCGGTGTTTGCGCGCCTGTTCAAGGCGGGCCAGGCCGCAGTCGTGCACGCGGCCGCGACCGGCTACCGCGACCGTTCGCATTTCGACGGCCAGGACGTGCTGGAGAGCGGCCTGCCCGGTCCCGGCAATRCCACCACCGGATGGCTCAACCGGGCGCTCGCCGGCCTGCCGGCGGGCGACCGGGTGGCGAAGGCCGGCGGGCTCGCGATCGGACCCTCGACGCCGCTGGTGATCCGAGGGACCGCGCCGGTGCTCGGCTGGGCGCCGCAGGCTCTGCCCATGCCCGGCGATGCGTTGGCGGAGCGTGTGCTTGATCTCTATACCCACCGCGATCCGGTGCTCGCGGCAGCCCTGCGGAAAGGGCTCGACGCCGAACGGATGGCGCTCGGCGACCAGCTCGGCGGCAAAGCGATGAAACTGAGGGGCGGGCTCGACAATGCCGCCGGCATGCGCCAGTCCGCACAAGGCGCGGCGAAATTGATGGCGGCCGAAGACGGACCGCGCATCGCCGCACTCGCCTTCGACGGCTGGGACACGCATGTCAACGAAGGCGGCGCCACGGGGCGGCTCGCCAACCTGCTCGGCGGCCTCGACGGTGCCTTCGAGGAATTCGAGAAGGGACTCGGCGAGCGCTGGCATGACACGGYGATTGTCGCCATCACCGAATTCGGGCGGACCGCCCGTATCAACGGGACTGTCGGCACCGATCACGGCACCGGCACGGTGATGCTGCTTGCCGGCGGYGCGATCAAGGGCGGCCGCGTCATCGCCGACTGGCCAGGCCTCAAGCCGGCTCAGCTTTACGAAGGCCGCGACCTCGCGCCGACCAGCGATGTGCGCGCAGTGCTGAAGGGCCTGCTCGCCGATCATTTCGGGCTGTCGGTCACGGTACTCGGCGACAAGGTGTTTCCCGACTCGGCGGCGGTGAAGCCGATGCGGAGTTTGGTGGTGTGACGCTGACCTTGTTCATCGATGACAGGCGCCAGCACGGTCAATAAGAACACGCATCGTCGCGATCCTTCGCGCCCCCTCTGTCCTGCCGGACATCTCCCCCATTTGGGGGAGATTGGCAGCTTCGGCGCCGCACTCACTCCAGCGATGTTGAACATGGTGCGACACTGGCGATTGGCGAAAGCCCCCCGTGACATCCAATCTCCCCCTCGTGGGCAGGGGAATCGCATATGGCTTTTTGGGACTTGAAGTTGGCCTGAGAAAGGATTCTTTGGGCAGGCAGTCGAG
>NZ_MDFL01000169.1 GCF_001854785.1 Mesorhizobium sp. ORS 3428 | reverse complement strand
CCCCGTGACCGATCGACCCGGGATTGGTACGGGCCAGCACTGTCATCAAATCGCTCCGCGAAGCATGGGTTATCCATGTCTTGTTGCCCTGGATGACCCAGCCGCCGTCGAGCGTTTTGGCCGCTCGGGTCTTTAAACTGGCAAGATCAGACCCGGTGTCCGGCTCGGTGAACACCGCGGTCGGCAAGATTTCTCCMGAGGCAATTCGGGAAAGCCACCGCTGCTTCTGCTCGGCGGTTCCCGCAGTTGCAATCAGTTCACCGGCGATCTCTGAGCGTGTGCCGAGCGAGCCGGTTGCAATCCAGGCCCGGCTCAACTCCTCGGTCACAACACACATCGCGAGTTTGCCGAGGCCCAATCCGCCGAACGCGGGATCGATACAGATGCCGAACACTCCGAGCTGCGCCATCTGAGCGATGATTTCGTCCGGGACCAACTCGTCCCTCAAGTGCCAGCCTTGGGCATTGGGTAGGATGCGCTCGTTGGCGAAGCGTCGCATCTCGAGCCGGATCATGTCGAGATCGTCGTCGCCAAGCTTTTCACTTACGGCTTCTCCTTGCGCCGTCAGAGAAACAAGCTCCTCCCGGTGCGCGGCAGAATTGCCATGAGCCACGAAAGACTCGACTGAGGGATGGCGCTGAAGCACCAACGCCTCGCCGGTAGCTTCAAGGTCAGCCGGGCGCAAAATCTCGTTTTGACTCATCGGCAGGCCACCCACCAGCTGGCCAAGATACTCGCCGAACCCGATAGCGATTACGAGTTCGTCGCCGCGCTGCAAGCTGCCTTCCTGTAGATGCCGAGCACCCCAGGCAGCAACAGCATTGAGTGTAGCCACCGATGTTGCCACCCAAGCAAAACCGTGGGCCGCCCGCTGAAACCGATCAAGCGAGCGCGAAACCACCTCCCCCTGGGGGGCAACCAGGGCTTCGATTTTTTTGCGGACGCCAGCGAGGTAGCATTCAGCGGCGGTTATGGYATCGTTCGCCAAAGCTATAAGCGACGCGCCTGAAGCGAAATCTGGATTAACTGTCACACTTTGGCTCCTGCGCTCTGGACGACGCCGCTGTCATGCAAGGCTGCTATCTCGTGGCTGGGTAAGGCGAGAACGCCGGCCAGCACCTCTTCCGTATGTTCCCCCAAGTTCGGGGCTCGTGTAGGCGCATGTCGCTGGAATTCTCGGAACGTCGCTGGATAACCTGGCGTTGGGTAGGTGTAACCGCTGACGTGGTCCACCTCTGTGAAGAGCTGGCCTTCTGGTTGGAAGGGTTTCTCCCTGGCAACTGCCTCTGACACTGTGCGATAAGGTCCCCAGCATGCGCCGGCTTCATCAAGCCGTTCGGTCAGTTGAGCAGCCGAGCTCGCTGAAACCACATGTGCAACTAACGCGCCCAGGCGATCACGGTATTCATAGCGAAGCCCTTCATCCTCCGCGAAAGAGACACCAAGTTCAGCCTCCAGCGACGCAACCTCGGCTTGAATTTCAAGAGCCTGCACGAGACCGCCCCATTGGCGACCGGTAATAGCCACAATCATCAACCGCTGACCGTCTGCCGTGACAAAATCGCGACCAAAAGCTCCGAAGAGGTCATTGCCTATCTTGGGGCGATCACGCCCGTTAACAATCACCTCCGCCACTTGGCCCAGCGTGCCGAGAGTTGCCGCGGCGACATCGCTTAGTGGCACCCGGACCTCCTGACCCAACCCGGTGGCGTGACGACTAATGAGCGCCGCGAGAACGCTGGTGGCGGCGATTGATCCGGTCAAAAGGTCCCAGGCGGGCAGAACGTGGTTGACCGGAATGGGATTGTCGGCTGGGCCAGTCATCATCGGGATGCCCATGGCGCAATTGACAGTATAATCGACGGCATTGCCGCCGTCGGCATGGCCCATAATACGCGCCGTGATGAGGTCGGGACGTCGGCTGACTAGTCGATCGTGCGACAAGAACCCGGCCACCGGATAATTCGTAACGAAAATGCCCGCGCCATCACCCGGGGCCGTCACCAGTGCCACGGCCAGCTCGCGTCCCCGAGGGTTCGAGAGATTGATGGCAATGGATTTCTTCGACTTGTTTAGACCTTCCCAATAAAAACTGCCGCCCCCTGGACAGCGCGGCCAGCGATGAAAATCGGGACCACCGCCGACCGGATCGAAGCGAATGACCTCGGCGCCCAGTTGGGCGAGCGAGAGGGCGCAGAAGGGAGCGGCTATGAAGGAGGCTCCCTCGATTACCCGCGTACCGTGAAGAAGTCCGTACATTTGTGGCTCAGCCTCGTTCAGATCCGACCCACCCCATGCTGAAGGTATCTTCGTTCATCAAGGAAAACGGCGCCATCTATTCATCAGATGAATATAGCATCCGAAAATCCACGACTTTCTTCTTGGGCCCTCTATTGATCGGCGCCGAAACAATGAAGCCGTAGAGCGAGCGTCGATGACTCTGCCCTTTAGTGGCGACAGCGCCTTTTTCCTGGATTTATACGCACGCTTTGTGAAAGACCCGGCCTCAGTCCCAGCCGACTGGCGCGTCAAGCTCGCTATGATGGAGGCGCCGGCGCAGAACATCAGCGACAACGGCGAACGATTGGCCGAGTTGTTTCGGATCTATGGTCACCGGCAGGCCCGCCTCGATCCACTTGAATGGAGTGCCCGCAGCCCAGTGCCGGAACTGAACTCGATTGTAGCCGGCGAAGAGCCCATCGCCTTGACGCTGGCCGGCCAGAAAATGACGTTGCCAAAATCGCAGGCGATCACCACACTTGGCTCGATCTATTGCGGCACGGCTGCGATCGAGGCCAGTCATGTACTCGATGCTGGTGAACGTGAATGGGTTCATCAGCGGTTTGAACGCGAGATCCTCGCGGAAGCTGATCAAAACGTTTATGCGCGAACGCTCGAGGCGGTGATGCTGGCCGACGAGTTCGAAAATTTCATCAAAACAAAATGGCCGACGAAGAAGCGCTTCGGCATAGAGGGGGCAGAGTCGTCGGCTGTCATCTCCCGCGAGATTTTTCGCAGCGCAGCCGAGGCGGGTGTTAAGGAGGTAGTGATTGGTGGCATGCATCGGGGCCGCTTGGCGACGCTTGCGACGGTTCTCGGCAAATCGCTCCCAGCGCTAATTGCCGAGATCAAAGGGCGCGACCTCACCGACAAAGATGCGACGTTTACCGGCGACGTGCCTTACCACAACGGTCTGGCAGCGCAGGTCGATACTGGCGCAGGTCAGGTGGCTGTGCGCCTGCTGCCACACCCCTCCCATCTCATCGTCGTCGCGCCCGTGGCCATTGGAGCGGCGCGCGCCCGGCAAGAGCAGAAGGCGAGGGCCAATGCTGGCGCAAATGGCGCGTCGCAGGTCCTGCCTTTCCTGATGCATACTGATGCTGCCTTTGCCGGCCAAGGTCTCGTCTGGGAATTGTTCCAAATTTCCGGGCTCGCCGGGTACAGTGTCGGGGGCACAGTCCACCTTATCGTCAATAACCAGATTGGGTTCACGACCCTCCCGTCCGAGGGCCGCTCTTCGCCGCATCCGAGCGATATCGGCAAGGCCTTCGGTGTGCCGATCTTCCATGTCAATGGCGATGACCCAATCGCGGCCGCCGCAGTAGCCCGCGTTGCGGTCGCATGGCGCAACGCGACCGGGAAGGACGCAATCATCGACTTGGTCTGCTACCGGCGCAACGGCCACAACGAACTCGACGAACCGCGTTTCACGCAGCCGCTGACTTGGTCCAAGGTCGACGACCGGGCAACCCTGAAGCAACTACATTCGAATCGCGTCAGGGCCACTTCAGCCGTAGCCTTCGATATGGCGGACGCGAAGCGCAAGGCCTTTCATGAGGCGCTCGAGCATGCCTATGCGACCTATGACCAGGTGCTCAACAGCACACCGGAACGGCAGACGGACATTTTTGCCCCGCCGCAGCCCGCCGGCCCCTTCCCCTTCGGCACCGTGACCGGTGTGGCTCGCAGTCGCCTTGTGGATTTGGCTCGACGCATGAGTGTGGTCGACGAAGGCTTCGAAGCCGACCCGAAAGTGCGCAGCTTCCTGAAGGCAAGACTGGAGACAATCGAGAAGGACGCCGGCTTCAACATCGCAACCGCAGAGGCTCTGGCTTTCGCCTCTCTTTTGGATGAAGGCAACTCGGTGCGGCTGAGCGGACAGGATAGCGTCAGAGGCACGTTCACGCAGCGCCATTTGGCCTTGCACGACCGGCACACCGGTCGGACGACAACGCCGCTCGCGGCTCTAGCGCGAGCGGGCGCGCGCTTCGACGCGGTGAACTCACCTTTGATCGAATATGGCGTGCTGAGTTTCGAATACGGAATGAGCCTGGCCGACCCCGAGCGCCTGGTGGTTTGGGAGGCCCAGTTCGGCGACTTCCTGAACGGCGCCCAGGTGGTCGTCGACCAGTTCATTGTAACGGCCGAGGCGAAATGGCGTATGAGCTCAGGCCTCATCATTGCCCTGCCGCATGGGCTCGAAGGTCAGGGTCCAGATCATTCCTCGGCCCGCATCGAGCGCATCCTTCAGTCTTGCGCAGGTGGCAATCTTGTTGTCGCAAATCCCTCGACACCGGCAAACCTGTTCCACCTTTATCGCCGACAGCTTCGAGCAACGATCCGCAAACCACTGTTCCTTATTGCGCCGAAGTCGCTGCTGCGCTTGCGCGACTGCGTCTCGAGGCTCGATGAGATCGCCGAGGGAACATCTTTCCAACCAGTCATCGTCAAGCCCCCCACTGCCGCGGCATGCAGCAAGGTGGTGCTCTGCTCGGGCAAGGTGGCCTACGCCCTAAAGGCTGCAATGGCGCAGGAGCGCATCGACGATGTGGCGCTGGTCCGCATCGAACAGCTTTATCCTTTCCCAAGCGAAACAATCGCCGCGGTACTGCAGCTGTACCAAGGTGTCCCTATGGTCTGGTGTCAGGAGGAGCCTTGCAACCAAGGGGCGTGGTCTTTTGTGCGGGAAAGCTTGAGCGAGATGGCGCCCAACTGGCCCTTGACCTATGTCGGGCGGCCGGCGATGGCGGCAGCCGCGGGGGGATCGATTGAGCGGCACGAGGTGGAGCAAAGGGAGATCATGGCTGCCGCGTTATCGTCTGCCGCTCGCGCGCAGGCTGCGGAATAAGCCACTGGACCCGGTCGAGGCCATAAGCTAGGCGATTGGGGATTACAACCGAGACAACTGCCCAATGTCGGTTTTTGAGCCGGTCAGAGCTGTGCAAAGAGGACTGGCGGTACTGCGAGCCATCAGCGAGCAGGGACCAATCGCTGTCTCGGACATCGCAAATCTCTGCAAATTACCGCAGCCAACTGTGGTGCGCCTTGTTGAAACGCTGATCGAGGGCGGTTACGTCTATCGCCTGGCAGGAAAGGCGACCTACAAGGTGACTGGACGGACCCTAGCCCTGAGCCGCGGATATGACCCTCACTTTCGCCTGATCGAGTTAGCAGTGCCTGTGGTGGAGCAGTTGCATATAGAGATCGGCTGGCCTTCAAACCTGGCGGTCTTCGAYGGCGACGCCATGGTGATCGCCTATTCCAACCGCGCGGCGCTAGGATTGTCGATCCCCGGCAGGGTCGGCGCGCGTATTCCGCTGGTCGCAACTGGCGTTGGCCTTGTTACCCTTTCACGCATGCCTGCCGAGGAACGCCGTCAAGCRCTCGCGCGAGCGCAGAATTCGTCGCGCTGGGACAGCGATCCCGCGCTACTTGCGGCCCTCCCCGAAAGGCTCGAGGACGTCCGTCGCCACGGCTACGCCTTTGCCGAGCAGGCATACCTGGACGAGGTCTACCAGTCTCGAATTTGGSCCGTGGCGGTTCCGGTACCAACGATGGCCGGTGAATACATCGCCCTCAGCAGCTTGATGCTGCGCATGGCTGGCGACAGGCGCCGGCTGCTCGGGAAGATCCTGCCAAAGCTGACGGCAGCCGCCAACCGTATCGGAGCCCTGCTCTCGTCAGATTATGCATGAAGCTGACAATCAGTGCGAAAGCCCTGCTCGGCTCCGCGACTTGCCTCCCCRAAACTGCGCCGACCGCCGGCCGATGCCGGGTCCCGCTGCGCCAGCCATCCGACTATCCCTTCTACAGCGCTGACTTTTTAAGATATAACAGAAAGATATRGTCGCTCGGAACAACATCGACGACCGGACGGAGTCTGCTTGTTTGGAACTGCGCCAGCTAAAGTATTTCCTGATCGTCACAGAGTCGGGCGCCCTCTCGAAGGCCTCGAGCATCATTGGGATCGCTCAGCCAGCGTTGAGTCGCCAGATCAGGCAGCTTGAGGAAGAACTGGGGGTGCAGCTTTTTTATCGCCACGGTCGTGGCATTCGCGTTACCGAGGAAGGGGCGCAGCTCTATGCTGCCATCGTGCCAGTGCTACGGGAGCTTGATCAGGTCAAATCGGACCTAGTCGAAGCCGCCAAGGTTCCCGCAGGAGATATCGTTTTCGGCATGCCTCCATCCATGAGTGCTGCGATCGGTGCAGAGATCGTGAGYGATTTCTTGGCGCACTATCCGCAGGTAAAGCTCCATCTGGTGGACGGCTTTTCAGGATTCATCAATGAATGGCTGGCCAGTGGCCGCGTCGACATGGCCATTATCAACAACGCGCGAAAGGCGCCGTATATGCGGATGGATCCATTGCTTGAGGTTGACCTGCTGCTGTTCGGTCGAAGACAGGACATCGACGCTATCGCCAGCGACGCCATAACTTTCCCGACCCGCGGGCTGGTCAGTTTGCCACTCCTGCTCGTTGGTCGGAACCATGGTTTACGCCGTGAATTGGACAGCACTATGCAACGGCTTGGCCTTGAGCTTGAGATCAAGGCGGAGGTCGATGCCCTAACGCCGCTCAAGAAACTAGTTAGGGACGGACACGGGCTGACCGTGCTGCCGCACGGCGTGATCGCTTCCGAGGTCACTAATCCTAATTTTGGTTACAGGAAGCTGGTCGAGCCCAATCTCACGCAGCGCTTCATGCTTGCCTTTTCTCTTCAGAGGCCAACCACGCTTGYCATGCGCGAGCTTGCTCGTCGTGTACGCATCGAACTTCGCAAGGCGGTCGAGGACGGYCGCATGGTAGGACGCCTCAGCAAAGCCTCAGTCCCCGATGACGCCCGCGGCGACTTATAGCGAAGAAGCATAGCTACTTTCCCACAAAAGGGCCTGCCGCAGGGGTCCTGTATATTCCATCCTAATTCCGCCTGACCGGCAACAAGGGGGCAGTGGATTGACATGGCCATCTTCCTTGGTAACCCGCGAACCAACGGACTGGCCTTGCGACAGACCAAAGATGTCTGGACGAAAACGGCGGATCGCAAACAGGAGGGCCACTTGATGCCGGAACAACCTTCCCTGGATATCGATCGACTTCGCTTATGGATCGGCCGGGAGCAAACCGCATCCGACACCGTTTCGCCCGAACTGGTGCKACGGTTCAATGCCTCCCTCGATATCGAGGGCTCCATCCCGTCCCTGGGGGATGCTGCGCCGCTGCTTATCCACTATTGCGTTTCTCCTCCGGCCATTGCGACAAGCCTGCTTGCTGAGGACGGTCATCCAGAAAAGGGCGGTTTCCTGCCCCCTGTCMCATTGCAACGACGGATGTGGGCCGGCAGCAGCTTTACCTTTGCCGGAACTTTGYGCGTGGGCGCCCAGGTCGACCGGTTTTCGCGCGTTTCCGACGTGGCGATCAAGGAAGGCCGAAAGGGAACGCTCTGCTTCGTGACCGTAGAGCATAAATGTAGTGTCGCGGGCATTCTCATGATCGACGAAACACAGACGATCGTTTATCGAGACGCAAGCCCAGCGCAGGAGCTGCCAAATCGATCGGGTGAAACAGCTGCGCCCTGGGGCTTGTACAATAAGCGAGTTRCTGTCTCAGCCCCGCTGCTCTTTCGGTATTCGGCGCTGACATTCAATGCTCATCGCATCCACTATGACCGCTATTATGCCGTTGAGGTCGAACACTACCCCGGCCTTGTCGTTCATGGGCCGTTGCAGGCAACGCTGCTCTTGAACTATGCCACCGAGTTGAAGGGTAAGGCTCCGTCGAATTTTGTTATACGCGCGGCTTCACCGCTCTTTGATAACGAACCAATATGCCTGCATGCGGGGGACGAGGACGGAAAAATGAAGCTTTGGACCGCACGCCCAGATGGCCCAGTAGCCATGACGGCGGAGGCCGCCTGGTCTTGAGGATCAGCAGCGTCACGGTCCCGCTGTTTGTCCCCGGAAACCGTCCCGAGCGCTTCGCAAAGGCGGCGGTTTCCGGTGCTGATGCCATAATCATAGACCTCGAAGATGCTGTGCCCGCTCGTTGCAAGACCGAAGCGCGCGCGGCCTTGAGAACAGATTTTACGAGCCTTCCCGTACTCGTGCRCATCAACGGCGACAACACGCCCTGGCACTGCGAGGACATTGCGGCAGTGGCTCGTCTTCGGCCTGCTGCGATCATCTTCCCGAAGGCCGAACTCGGCGGCGGGCTTGCCGAATTTGTGGCGTCGAGCGCCCTGCCTGTGCTTCCTTTGCTGGAGACCGCGCGAGGCATATCTGAAGCCCGGCAGATCTCCTCGCTGCCAGGTGTTGCCCGCCTTGTTTTTGGGTCCATCGACTATTGCGCAGACCTGGGCTGTGCTCATAGCCACGAGGCCCTACTCGGTGCGCGCTCAGAGCTTGTGCTGGCGTCGCGACTTGGAGGCTTGGCGAATCCCATCGACGGGGTAACGACGGCCATCGACGACCCTAATCAGATCGCCGCTGACGCTCGCTATGCTAGCGAGCTCGGCTTTGGTGCCAAGCTTGCCATTCACCCGCGCCAGATAAATGCTATCAAGACCGGCTTCATGCCGCATCAATCCGAAATTGACTGGGCGAAAAAAGTTCTCGCAAGCGAAGGCGCGGCTGCCGTCGATGGCGCGATGGTGGACGAGCCTGTGCGCATCAGGGCGCGCTCCATTTTAGCGCGTACCTTAGTTGATCGCCTCCATCGAGGCTAGGGAAGACCAAAAGTAAGCAAGAACAACTTATGGCAAAGGGGCATGATGCAAACGCCCAGACCGGGTGAAGGCCTGCGGTTAGCCGAGGTCTCTAGATCGACGCCCGGCGGAACACAGCAGAACCCGGGAACATGCCCGCCACGAGTGCGATCCAAGCCATCGGGCTCAAAACAATGGGCAAAGTTCATCGGGGTGGATTTAGTTCTTAGTCATGATGGCCGTGGCCGAGCGCGGGACGTCTCGCGCCGTCATCTCTGCAAGCGGACCTCGCTGGCATTATTGCGGCTTCTGCCTGAGGCTTCGGTCCAGTCGGTCCGGTCCGGCAGGATCCCGGACCGCCAACATCTCTCCGCCGCGCGGCGTGTATCGCTCCAACGCACGTCTCAGAAACACAGCGGGGTCTATCGACCAGGGCACCAGGGCATGTTCCCTGCGAGCTTTTTCAATCAAAGTGTCGCGGCCGATCGGGCGGCCTGTTCGTACAAACCAGCGACCATCCTGAGATTTCCKGCCATTTTCGACAAGACCTCCTGCGAAAGGCCGGACTGCTCTACGGAACTTACCAGAAGCTGTTCCCGGATCTCGGTATACTTGTCGAGGACCGCAATCGCCTTCGGCGTGGACTCGATCACCTTTTCCTTGCCGAGCTTGCTGGTCTTCACCAGGCCCGCGGATTCGAGCTTTTTTATCGCGTAGCTGGCGATATGAGTGTCGTCTATGTCAAGAACGAGGCATAAGTCGGACAGCGTCTTTGGACGGTTCCTGTGCCGGACATTGTGCAGGATCAGGATCTCGATGGTCGAAAGGCCCGGCAGGCCAGCCGCCGCGATGCACCTGACAATCCAGCGGCTGAGGCCATGCGAGAAAATAATGACTCCATACTCAAGCTCCGATAGCGCCGGTGAGCCTCCCGTCGCCAGATGTGCGGACGAGACCACGAGGTTTCTTGGGTTCACGATCTTCCTTTCGCGTTGGTTTTGAGCGCTACAAGCGGTCCAACCCTGAGAGCTCGCCCGCATCGGCACGTTTTCGACTGCGCCAGTAGTCGGACGTTTCCTGGACATCAAGTAATCCATTCATAGCGCGAAATACCACCAGGACTCATACCTCGCTACAAACAGGGAGAGTGCGGCCGTCGCGGCCCCGCCACTCAAGGCGCCGCATGTGCGCCGACTGACTTGCGGTGCCACCGGGCCATGATAATTGGAAATATCGCTTGGGGTAAGCTCAGCCTAACCCACTTCCAGATGGCGAGGACGCTATCGGCACTGAGAGACCGTTCCTTCCTTTTCTGGCCAAAGGACTGCGTGCAGCCCTCGATCGCCAAAATCGCACCRCATCGTTCCAGCCGGGGCCATGAACGCCTTGGAGAGTAAAAATCGTTCCGCCGGTATCGACCTGCGCGGCCGAGCGAGACACTCCTCAAACGGCGGATTGAATGTTCGTTCGACCTGAGTTTCACCTAGGGCCGTCCATATCCCCCGCCGGTTGGAGTGGAAATTATGAACGCCTCGCCCGGCTGCAACGTAGTCTGGTCACAGCCCTTCAGGATTTCGAAAGCTCCGCTTTGGCGCCGAACTTCGTTACGACCCGTTTGGCCGGGCTCCCCGCCCTCGGCGCCGAATGGCGCGACGCGGCGGTGTCCTGACAGGATCGCGAAGTTTAGTTTCTCCAGTGCGCGGATTGTACGCTGGGTCCCATCGCCTGCTCGCCATTTGCCCTTGCCGCCGGAGCCTTTGCGAATGTAGAAATCCTCGAGAAGAACGGGGAACCGGGTCTCCAGAATCTCCGGGTCGGTCAAGCGCGAGTTGGTCATATGCGTGTGCACGGCATCGGCGCCATGAAATCCCGGGCCCGCCGGCGCGCCCGAGCAGATGGTCTCGTAATACTGGTATTCGTCATTGCCGAAGGTCAGGTTGTTCATCGTACCTTGGGCAGCAGCCATTGCCTTCGTAGCGCCGAACAGACAGTTGGTGACTGCCTGGCTGACTTCGACATTGCCAGCAACCACCGCGGCCSGGAAGCGAGGCGACAGCATCGAGCCCTCGGGAACGATGATCTTGATGGGCCGTAAGCATCCGGCGTTCATGGGAATGTCGCCCTCGACAAGCACTCGGAAGACGTAGAGGACGGCCGCTCTGGTCACCGGTTCGGGCGCGTTGAAAWTGTCTTGCCGCTGCTCCGACGTCCCGCTGAAATCGACAACGGCTTCGCGTTTCTGTCTGTCGATGGTGATGCGGACTTCGATCTTGCAGCCTTGATCCATTTCATAGACAAAATGGCCGTCCGGCAGCTTGTCGAGAACCCGACGGACGCTTTCGGCGGCATTGTCTTGGACATGCCCCATATAGGATTCGACTACGTCCTCGCCGAAGAGGGCGACCATTTTTCCAAGCTCGGCGACACCCTTTTGGTTCGCCGCCACCTGAGCCTTGATGTCGTTCACGTTCTGGGTGGGATTGCGGGCCGGATATCTGGCGCCCATGAGGAGTTCGATCAGCGCCTCCTCGCGCAGCACGCCGTTGTCGACCAGCTTGAAGTTGTCGATATAGACGCCTTCCTGCTCGATGTTGGTCGCATCCGGAGACATCGATCCCGGGGCTAGGCCACCCACATCCGCGTGATGACCGCGGCTGGCCACCCAGAAGCGGATCTCACGAGCCTCTTCATCGAAAACCGGTGTGCACACGGTTAAATCCGGCAGGTGAGTGCCGCCATTGTAAGGCGCGTTAGTCAGATAGACATCACCCGGCTTGATGGYCGTGTTTTCACGGATGGYAGCCGCGACCGAAGCGTCCATCGAGCCGAGATGAACGGGCATGTGAGGAGCATTTGCGATCAGGTTCCCCTTGGCGTCGAACACGGCGCAGGAAAAATCCAGCCGCTCTTTGATATTGACGGAATAGGCGGTGTTTTGAAGAGTCACTCCCATCTGCTCGGCGATGGACATGAAGAGGTTGTTAAATATCTCGAGCATGACGGGATCGGCTTGCGTACCGATGGCAGCACGTTGCGGAAGGGGGCGGATGCGAGTCATAGTGAGATGATCTTGCGCGGCCAGGCGTGCCTGCCAGCCGTCCTCGACAACAATGGTCTGGTTCTCTTCAATGATAATGGCAGGACCGGTGACGCTTTGCCCTCGGAGCATTTTTTTGCGCAGTACGATGCCCGCTTCGTGGAACGCACCTTGCGAGAAGAAGCGCGTCCGCCTCGCAATGGCGGCCTCCTCCTCGTTTTCGAGCGTAAGCGCTGCTTCAAGTTCGGCCGCGCCGCCGCCGACCGCCTCGACCTCGATGGATTCGACGACCAGAGCCTTCCCGTCGGCGATAAAGCCGAACCGGCGGCGATGCGCCTCTTCAAACCGGATTCGCAAGCATTCAGCGCTTTCTGCGCGGGGAAAGCCGGCGTCCACGGAGAGCACGGTGTCGGTGCCGGCATAACGAATGTGGGCCCGCAGGTGGCACTCTACAGCGGAATGGGCGATACCCTGCGTTTCCAGCTCCGAAATGYAATCTCGCGCCAACTCCTGGCCGAGAGCCTGTACTTCGGCTGGCGCCGATGCGTTCAGCGTCACGCCAAGTGCCCTTTGTCTGGTCGAGCGAATGTCTGCGAGGCCCATGCCATAGGCCGACAACAGGCCGGACATCGGATGGAGCAGAATGCTCTTCATGCCAAGCGCGTCCGCTACAAGGCAAGCGTGTTGACCGCCGGCACCACCAAAGCAGTTGAGCACGTAGCGTGTGACATCATAGCCGCGCTGAACTGAGATCTTCTTGATCGCCTCCACCATGTTGGCGACTGCGATCCGAATATAGCCGTCAGCGACGGCTTCGGCGCTGCGCCCATCGCCGATCTCTTGAGCCAGCGCGGTGAAAAGCGCCCGCACCCTTTCCACATCGAGCGGCTGGTCTTGCTTGGGACCAAAGATGACGGGGAAAAACTCGGGCATTAGCTTTCCCAGCATGACGTTCGCATCGGTGACGGCCAAGGGTCCRCCATTGCGATAGCAAGCGGGGCCTGGATTGGCGCCGGCCGAATCCGGACCGACCCTGAAGCGACCGGCCTCAATGTGCAGGATCGACCCGCCACCGGCTGCGACCGTATGGATAAGCATCATAGGAGCACGCAGGCGCACGCCCGCTACCTCGGTCTCGAAGGTGCGCTCATACTCGCCGTCGAAATGCGCAACGTCGGTCGAGGTGCCCCCCATATCGAAGCCGATCACATTGGGAAATCCGGCCGCCCCGCCGGTGCGCGCGAGGCCGACCACGCCTCCGGCGGGGCCTGAGAGGATGGCGTCCTTGCCTTGAAACAGATCTGCGGCGGTGAGGCCGCCAGAGGACATCATGAACATCAGGCGCGCACCGGTACGCTCAATATCAAGCTCCTGAGCGACCTGGGCGACATAGCGGCGCAAGATTGGAGACAGGTAGGCATCAACGACCGCCGTGTCGCCACGCCCAACCAGCTTGATCAGCGGCGAGACTTCATGAGACACCGAAACCTGCTCGAAACCGAGGTCACGCGCAAGGCGTGCTACTTCGGCCTCATGCGATKGGAATTTGTAGCCATGCATCAGGACGATGGCCAAGGAGCGGTAGCCCTGCTCCTTGAGGCCTTTAAGGGCGGCGCTGACCTCGCCGAGATCAAGGCCTCTTTCCACCGCACCGTCGGCGCGAACTCTTTCATCCAGCTCAATGACGGTATCGTACAAGGCCTCGGGCTTGATGATCTCGGTGGCAAAGATGTTCTTGCGTTCTTGGTAGCCGATGCGCAGCGCATCGCGAAAGCCCTTCGTCGTGATGAGCGCCAGTCGCTCGCCCTTGCGTTCTAGCAGCGCGTTGGTGGCCACGGTGGTGCCCATTCTCACTTCTCCGATCATGCCGGAGGGGATCATGTCGTCCGCTGCCAGGTCGAGATGCAGGCGAATGCCGTGGACCGCGGCATCGCGGTAAGCGGATGGATTTTCCGACAGGATCTTGCGGGCATGAAGTTTTCCCGATGGGTCCTGGGCCACGACATCGGTGAAAGTTCCCCCCCGGTCGATCCAGAAATTCCACCGCGATCCAACGTTCGTGTCCATCCGAATCCCCGTGATCCCACTTATATAATGACTATAATTTGCCGATAATTTGTGCACAATTTATCGTCAAGGGGCGATCGGCGAGTCCCGCCTTGCTTGCCTCGATAACGCATGGGCTGGGACGTTCGAACCCTTCTTGTCGCTCTAGCAGTTAGGCCCGGCCGGTATAGCTCGCGACCTCCCTCTACTTCCTCTCCATGCCATTCGGGCATAGCTGGTAATTTTCACGCAGGACTGCACGCGGAACGGTCCACTCGGCTACGATCTGAGATGCCTGAATCATAAAAGTGAGAGCTGTGTCTAAGCGTATAAATTTTGCTCGCGGGGTTCCCGCCGAGGAGGCCTTTCCTCGCGCGCAGTTGGAACTCTGCGTCCACGCGCTGGCGTGYAGCCAGGATGTTGTGGCCTTTCAATATGGCCCCGCCCGGGGGCCGCTTCCGCTCAGGGAATGGCTAGCCGACCATCATGGTGTTGACGTTGCAAACGTAATGGCAGCCAACGGTTCTGTCGCCCTGTTGGACCTTTTGTGTCGTATATGRCTGAAGCCAGGCCAAACCGTGCTCATCGAGGAGCCTTGCTATGACCGGGTGGTCCACCTGCTGCACCACTACGGTGCGAACGTTATCGCCATACCAATGGAAGCGGATGGACCGGCGCTCGAGCCGTTAACCAGTGCGGCGCACCGCGGGCCAGTCTTCATGTATACAGTTCCGGATTTTCAGAATCCCACCGGCACGGTGTGGTCGACTGCCAAGCGCCAGCATCTTGTCAACCTGGCGAGGACTCATAAGTTCCGCGTTATAGAAGACAGTCCTTACCGTCTTCTCCGCTACAAAGGCGCGGAGGAGCCATCGATCGCCGATCTCGGCCGTGACGTGACCGTCCAACTAAATTCCTTCTCAAAGGTGATCGCGCCGGGTCTTCGGGCCGCTTATCTTATTGCGCCGCCTGACACGATCAGCGCGGCAGCCAACCTGGCCGAGAGCACCTATGTCACACCTGGAAATTTCGCTTTGTCGGTTGCTGGCGAGTGRCTCCGCCGTGGGTTTCTGAGCGATCAGGTAGTCGCTCTAAGACGCCTCTATGCGCCGCGTCTGGAGGCGATGGTTTCRGCACTTGACGAGTTCATGCCTGAGCATCGCTATGTGCGGCCCGAAGGCGGATTCTTTGTCGGCGTGACATTGCGGCATTCGGTCGATGCCGCACAGGTGCGCAAGCAGGCCAGCGAGGCAGGAGTTGACGTTGCGAATGGAGACGGCTTTTTCGTCGCAAAGCCCTCGGCGACCTTTTTACGGTTGCCCTTCTGCTCAATGGACGTAGCTACCGTGTGCAGGGGCGTGCAGGTTCTGTCCGAAATTATTCGGCAAAGCTACGCCAAACGATAACACTAGTAAGACCGCCATTTGCATCTGCCATCGATCAAACGAATGCTTCAGAACATCTGGCGACGCAGGGCTTCAGCACCAGCTTCTAGCGAAAGCGACTTAAAAGATTGCGACAAGCAGGGAGTAGCCCTTTGCCAATGAGTGAACAGGAAATCCTCGGCCGCGGTGCGGCGATCGGGGTCAGCACATGGTCGGATGCATTGGACGATCTTGGCATTAATGGGATTGTCCAGGGAATGGTGCGACGGAGCGGCAGCGGTCGTATGATTGGGTTCGCGGTTACGGCACGCGAGTTGACTGGAACGCTGGGCGAGTTCGAGAAAGCGGACTTCGCAGTCGGCCAGCTGATTGAAGCGACTGCACCTAATAAGGTGTTGATGGTCGACATGGGCGGCGCTCCCATTTCGACAATGGGAGGGCTAGCCGCGCTCGCTGCGAAAAAGCGACATGCTACTGCCATCGTGATTGACGGCGCCTGCCGAGACCTTGACGAAATTCGTGAAACGGGGCTTTGGGTATCAAGCCGGTGGGTCACACCTACGACGGGGAAAACGCGAGTGAAGCTGCTGCCGCTCGGGAGTGACATCACCATTGGAGGAGTTTCTGTTTCCCAAGGAGACCTTGTGGTCGGTGATGACACTGGGATCGTAGTGATACCGCGCGCGCGAATAGAAGAGAGCTTAACGGAAGCTGAACGTATCATAGCTATTGACGAGCAAGTGGAACGGCGCATTCGCGCCGGCGAGAGCTTTGGCTCAGCCGYCGCCAGCGCCGGATATATTCCAGACCGAAAGGCCCGACGCAGGCCGTGATGGTACCCAGCTCACCAACTCCAGTTGCGTAGGATGCTGACGATCTCCTCGCGGTTTTGCGGCCTGTCCCCACTCTCTCCCCCAGCAGATCCGAGGTGATGTCTAGCGGCGCGGTTGCGCTCGACCTGACGTTGCAACAAGAAAATCAATGGGGCGCCGCATACGATCTTGTGTTCGGCCAAGAGGCGTCAAGGTCGATCTGGTCACGCAGCTTGCCCRCCGCCATGGCGGCCGTAGCGCACGAGTTCGACGGCTGTATCAGCCAGCTGCTGAACGCGCGGCGCGAGGCTGGCGCCTTCAGCCTGATGTGCGGGTTGTTGATGTTGCGCGTCTCGCTGCGGCAGGGCGACTCCCGGTTCGCTTTGGCGTTGCTTATTGGGCTTTTTTGCTTCAATTTGCTACGAAGGCGCATGTCTGCGCCCATTGATACTCAGCCAGTTCCCGAACCTGCCTGCAGAGGTGGTGAACGCCTTTGCGGCCATACCGTTCAGCTGTCGGTCGAACGTGCGGCCCAGTCAGCATGAGCAGGCCGTGGTGGCTGAAGAGGACGCCTTCATCACCGAGCTGAAGGAGCATCGAGAAGCTGGAGAGCCAGGTTCAGGACTACCGCCGCACTAATTTCGGGCCAAAATCGGWAAAGCTCGATTCCGACGCAGATGGAACTGGCCGCTTCGCTGTGCGAATTCAGTGTGCCTTTCTCGGCTGGCCGGGCAGCCTGCACCAGCCGCTGCTTCAATGGGTTCAGAAGAACCATGAGGCTACCTTGGCCAGCGACATCACGTGATCCGTTGCGCATATGCCCAGGGCATGAGGGCGTCGATGTCTTTGGAAAGGTGTCATTTGCAAGCCTGATGAAGAGATCGCGCAGGTAGGCGTATGGTTCAACGCGGTTCATCTTGCATGTGCCGATCAGGCCGGCGWAACAGCCCAATTGCGGCCGCCTTCATCATGGCGGGCAAAGAGAGCGTTGCGGCGGGTCATGGCTGGACTTCTGATCGCATTTTCGACGAGGTTGGATCGATATCGACGCGGYCGTCTTGCAGGAACAACCGGAAGCCGGCCTGGCGGTTCAGCATATAGGCCATGGCGTCGCGGAGGGTCGGAATTGCGCGAGACGCGCGCGGCCTGAACTGTCAGCCAGGTGAAGAACTCGTCCACGCAGCGGGCGGGACAGCTTCGGGCGGACAGCCCGGCGATAATCGGGTGGCAACCTCGGATGCTGTCCCGATCTTGTAGAGGGCGGCGCATGYGCAAAAATGCCTCGTCGACGATGGGCGAACCCTTTTTCGGCTGGGCCTTGATCAGTCTGCGGCCATGCGGCCAGCAGAAGGCCAGCCTCAACGGATCACCGCCCATGCGTTTTGGCGTGGCGAGGTGGGAGTAGCCGCCATAGGCATCGACCTGGATCGTGCCGTTGAAGCCGTCGAGGGTTTCTGCGGTCGTCGCGCAGAATAGCCCAGAGATAGCCAGTTTTCGTCTTACCGCRTCCGGGATCCAACACGCGAGCCGTGGTCTCGTCACATATAGGCGTGAGTTACCCTGTTCAGGACCATGGCCATGTGGTCTACCACCGGCGCGATCACAGCGCCCGTCCGACCGATGGCACTCCGTGTCGGGCCATGACCACGGCCTGCCGGTTCAGCGGCATGTGTTCGGAATGCTTGGACACGGGATCTGCGACTAGAGGGCTTCGTCGGCCGGTCGGCCAGCTACCTTCAAGCAAATGCGCCGGCGCCCTGGCCTGAACCACGCCCGTCCGCTCCTTGGGGCAAGCGTATTTCGGGCGGATCGTGAGGATCACCTGACAGCGGGCCGGGATATGATCGAGYCGGCAATTGCCGTCTCCAGGTCCTCCGGCGGCTTTCCGCGACAATCCGTGCCTTCAGGTCATTGGGCCATCGTCGGTTCCACGACCAGGCTCGGCAACTTCGTTCCGGTACAGCTCCAAGGCCGCTTGCAGATGGTCCTAGGGAATCCCGGACGTGCTCATTGTGAGGCGCTTCGACCCGCTCAGGCTCGAAATGGCGCTCGATTAATCGCTGGTATGCCGTGGCCCGCGGCGGATCCTGTGGTTGTTCAGTGCTCTGGACATCGACGGCGTGTGTTGGTCCGAGGCTCCGAACCGATCGCGGGCTCTGTGGATTATGTCTCGACGCTGGTTGCCGAAGCTATATGGATACCGACATCATCGCTCGGCTGGAAGCCGGCCTCAGGACAGTGTTGGTACTGACCGGAGTGATCAGGAACTGCCCTGAACTGGTTTGCCTTCAGACCACATCATGTGATCGAACGGCTCGCCGATCTGGGTGCCATCATCGCTCAAACGTGAGCTTGGACATTGATCCRCAAAATGTGACCGTTGCGGGAACTTCGACCGTTCGCCTGATGTCGCCAACGGATGCGTGCTAAGCCGGTTTGGTGAGGGCAGCACCACAGCCAGCGAGACTGGCGAGCAGGATCCACCGATGTAATCAGTCGTCCGTGAACAATGAAGGGTGTTAGGCTGCGAGCGATTTCGGCCGGCTTTGAAGCGCGGCGAGGAGCAGCCACAAAAGCTGCCTGAACCAGTTGAGCAGCAGCGAGAAGTTGTAGCCGGCGGCGGCCAGGATGGCGTTGACGGCGTCGCCCTGCTCGCCGGCGAGGTAGTTGCGGTCCATCCGGTGCTCGGCCTTGATGTGGCCGATCACGGGCTCGATCGCGGAGCGGCGGCGCATCTGCCGCTTGATGGCCGGTGTGACGCGCCGCTTTCTGGCCGGCGGTGAAGACCCTGAACTTGTGGCTGTCGGGTGCATTGTGGCCGCGGTATCCAGCGTCGGCGAGGATGCGGCCGATCTCGTTGCCGATGGTCTTCTCCATGTCGGGGATGACGCTTGCGAGCGTGTGGCCGTCATAACGATTGCCCGGCAGTGCCTTCGCGTGCATGGCGAACTGACCACCTTTCGAGCGTTCGAGCGTGGTGGCGAGCGAGACCTTGACGCCGAACTCGTAAGGGGCATGCGCCTTGCCCTTGCCGATGCACTCGACCTCGGGCGCATGCAGGCTCCAGATCTTGCGGCCGCGCTGGCGCTGACGGTGCTCCAGAACCGCTGAAGCCTGGTAGAGTGGCCACCTGAAGATCATCTCGAGCTCTTCTTGGCCGGCGATCTGGCGAGCGATGTCGCGAATGGTCCGGCCGAGATAGGTCTTGAGCTTTCGCAGCGCCCTGTTGGCCCGCTTGAACTGCTTGGCGTGCGCATAACGCTGGTGCTTGATCAGCGCCAGCTTGCCGACCCGCACATAGCTCTGGCGCAATCCACACCCATCTGCTTGGCCAGCCGCACCAGCCGCTCGCGCGCCCGATGAATGAGCTTGGCATCGGTCGGGAACATCACGTTCTTCGGCTGCACTGTCGTGTCGACGATCACCCGGCGCGTGTCGGCCGGCTTCATGGCCCCGCTCTTGAGCGCAACCGCGAGGCTTTCCTGCAGCAGAGCCGTGATCGRCTCCTCGCCCATGCGCTGGCGCCAGCGCGTCATCGACGAGCGATCGAAGGGCAATTCGTGGCGGAAGAACTCTTCGCCAGTGAGATAGTGGAAGTAGGGGTTCTCCACCCAGCGGGCGCACAGCTCCTCGTCCGACAGGTTGAAGGTGTGCTTCAGGATCGCAAGGCCCGCCATCAGCCGCGTCGGCAGCGGCGGCATGYCCGGTCCATCCGAATAGACCGCGCCGAACCGCTCTTCCAGCACCGGCCAGTCAATCGCCTGTGCCAGCCGCACCAGCTCGTGCTTCATGTTGATGATCTGATCGAGCCTGGAGCGGAACAGGTCCTGCTCCCCCATCTCGCGCTTCTCGCGTGGCCTGGACACCGCCGTCCCCTCGATTCGCCTCGCCTCAACGAGTGAATCACGCATTGGCGCACAATGGAATCGGCAAATCKAATTGCAAGAAAACAGCGGCCAAACACCGCAAATCCTGCAATGCCTAATCCACAATTTTCCTCAATCGGCCAGCCAGATCAATGGCTTGCCGATAGTTCACGGGCGACTAATCACGGCTCCGCAAAGCAGTCAGAAGCGCTGACTACATCCTCATACCCATCTACACAGCGCCGGCGCTTTTGCCCGCCTGAAGTTGTCGTCGACAATGCCAGCGAAGATCGACAGAAGGAATATCGTGGAAGCTGGATTGACGCGACCAGGACGCCCGAGCCTATGACGGCTGCCATCCTCCCAGCCGTGGCACGCCGATCAGCCAGACCTTCCCGGAGAGAGCACGACGACCCGGCCATCAGCTACATCACTACCTGGGGATATAGGCCGTCCTTCGAACTCGCACCCACCAAATTGCTCGAAACAACACTTTGCTCAGCGCCGGCGCTCGAACCGTTGCAACAAATCCTTCAAATTATTTTACAATGCTTTTGCGACCGCTATTGCCGACGATGGTATATGATTATTACTGAGACGCACTGCTGAAGCTTATACTGGTTCACACGCTCAGGCGGTCGTACGGCACGAAGCAGCCTGGAGTAACAACCGATGGCACGAAGAGCGCTGATTTTGCTTGAGGGCACAAGAAGCAATGGTCTCTTATACGTCCAAGCGGCCAAGCGTCTTGGTCTTCATCCAATTACCCTGTCGGCCAATCCAAGTCAGCACGACTATCTTGAGGCGGAAAATATTGAGACAATCCGCGTCGATACGACCAATCTTGGTGCATTGATCCACGAATGCTCCCGGCTGCGTACGACCTATGACATTGGCGGCATCACGAGCGCCAGCGAATTGGTCTATGCGACAGTTGGTAAACTCTGCCGGCATTTCGATCTACCTGGACCCAACCCTGCATCGATCGAACGATGCCGCGACAAATTCRCTCAACGTCAACTCCTCGCGGAGGTTCCAATACCTTGTTATCGCTTGGCAGCGGATCCGGCGGAGGCAGAAAGCGCTGCCGCCGAGATCGGCATGCCCGTGGTCGTTAAGCCAACCGAAGGCCGCGGCAGCAGCGGTGTTCGATTGTGCCGCAATGTTCACGAGCTGGCCGAACATACGAACTATCTGTTGAACGGCAACCAACCTTGGCGGTCTCAGCCGAGTATATTGATCGAAGAGTTCGCAGAAGGTCCGCATTATATTGTTCATATCATGGGATATGACGTCATTGGAATTGAGGCAGCTGACTTTGACCGCCCACCGCATTTCGTCTTTCGTAAGGGCAYCTTTCCAGCTCTGATAACTGATAACGAGCATAAGCGTATTGCCGATGTAGCGTTGAGCTGKTTGCAAGCTCTGAGCCTTGGCTGGGGGCCAACCTGCATTGAAATTCGGTGGACGAAGCGTGGTCCGGTCGTCATTGAGGTCAATCCGCGCCTTGGTGGCGGCCCTGAACACATTCGGCTGGCTTATGGAATCGATCTGATCACCGAGCACATCAAACTCGCCACGGGTGATGAATGGGATTTGCGCAGAAGGCATTCGCAAATTGCTGGCTGGCGAAACTTACTTCCCGACCACGACGGGACACTCGAATGGATCGATGACGGCAGTCGGGCGGCGGCTCTACCTGGTGTGGCTAAGGTCATATCTTGGGCTAAACCCAAGACGCCGATCGTCAGGAAAGGCGATTATCGAGACTGCATGGGATATGTCATCGCCGTTTCATGCAGCCACACTCGGACAGAAGCAATACTTCAGCACGCCATCGACTTRATTAATTGGTCAATCACACCATTTTCAGCCGTTGGCGGATAGGTGGCCCTCACCTACCCCGCGATCGTGTCTCTATAGCGCGTTGGCATAGCTGATAGCGGCCGACCGTTCAAACCAATACGCTGCGGTGAAATGTGCAGGCGGCTCACAAAATAGCTCGCTCAAGCTATGGCGAACGGCGGCCTATGGTAGGAACGGAGTTAGAATGTCACAAAATCTGC
>NZ_MDFL01000168.1 GCF_001854785.1 Mesorhizobium sp. ORS 3428 | reverse complement strand
GGGTAAAAGACTTCACGTGGCAGTGCCCGCTCGAACCGCCCATGCTTGTGGGCCAGCGCCGTTATCGCGCCAGGTCCATAGGTTCCCCAGGGGAGGTCGGCTGGGCGCACCGGCAGRCCGACCAAGTTCCTAAGCCGGGCCATGCGCGCTCCCCGCCGGCGCGTCCATGGGGGAAAGTAATTTTTCCAGAAGAGAGCCTCCAGCTCCACCGTCATAGGAAGGCCGGCGTGGAGATAGAGGACGGCCCCGTTGATCAGAGTCGCGCTCTCGAGACCGAACAAGCAATCTGCCTCAATATGCACCGGTTTGAGGCAAACCACGTCGAGGTCGGACCATAGTCCACCAGCGGTCAGCTGAAGCCGATAGCGGAAATAATCCGAGGCAAGCGCATAAGAGGCGGTCTCCCTATGGCGTAGACGCTGCATGCTGGCAAAGGGGGCCGTGAGCTCTCCATCGACCAGTTCGACTTCGGTCGGCACATTTGCGACCGGGCTATRGACGTGGAGGCGCACTGCGTGTCCGCAGGCCAGCCAGGAGGCGATCGAAAGCAATTCGACACGACCAAGCCTGTCGCCTATCCAAAGCATGTTCACTGCAGGAGCGGCCATGTTGCCTGYCTTCTCGTCATTCTTTATGCGACGCGGAGGGGGCGCCTCGCAAATCTGTGGAAAGGCGRCTGTCTTAATTAATCGCGAAAGAAACTCAACCTCATGTCGCTGCTCARCCGCAAATGCCGATCCTTTAACCGTCGTCACAGATTGTTCAGGCGCACTGCCGCCTCGCCCATTTCGCTTGTCTGGTGGGGAAGCTTCGAAGGCGGGGGCGGCGCGACTGTGGGCGATCTGCATGCGGTGGAGAATCTTTCGGCGGCGCTGCGCCGGGCCCGCTATGATCATGAAGTTCTGAGCCATCCGGCCTTGGGCATTGCCGGCCATTGTCAGGTGAGGGACCTGTTCGACGTGCRCCGCGACATCGAAACGCTGGTGTTCGTCTGCGGCCCGATCGTTCGGACAGACGAATTAGTCGACCTGCTGGCCGTGCAACGCAAAGCGAGAAAGCTCGCCGTTGGCGTCAGCGTCATTTCCCTGCACCAGGACATGGTAGGCCGATTCGAAGCCGTACTGGCGCGGGACGGCCTGTCGAGACAGTCCTTCGATCTCGCCATTTCGCACTCCCTGCCTTGCGCGCTCCCCCCGCCCGGCAAGCGGCTGAAAGCCGGGCTCTGCTTCCGTGGCGACCAGCGGGATTACGGCGATGGCATGACCGAATGGGCCAAGGCTGAGCGTCTCTTGTTGCAACTTGCCGAAAGCTTCGGCCTCGATACCGAGCCGATWGACACAGTGTTGAGGCCCGGGAATGAGGCAACAAAGATCGAGCAACAATTCGAAACCGTCGACCTCGTCCTGACGACGCGGCTGCACGGCTCGCTCTATGGGCTTTCAAAAGGCAAGCCGGTGATCRCCATCGACCAGATCAGGGGAACGGGCAAGGTGAAACCGATCCTCGACCGCATCGGCTGGCCGCTCGCTTACTCGATCGAGGAAGCCAATGAAGCTCTGCTTGCCGGCCAGATGCGCCAAATCCTGACCGAATGGCCATTCGAGATGGTCACCAGTTCGCAGGCCACGATCTTGGACCTGTCTTCCAAGGCTCGGGCCGATGCCGTGGCGCTGATTGGTCGGAGACAAGGAGATCGCGCCGAGCACAAACGCTCAAGGAACGGGCTAGCCTTCCTTGCACGCTGTTAAGGTCAGTCGGCCCTCTGATCGACGGTTGGAAGCGCGCGGATCGACCCGTCTTTGACCTCAGCCGGCGGGCAGGGCAAACAGCCTTCCGCCGGCCGGCACGACGTCATCGATGCCGGCGAGCCGCAGGCAGTGCCAGGCCATGGCGTGGTTCGAGGAGGTGACAGCGATGCCGATGCGCCGCTCCAGCCCGGCCACCGCCTCGGCGACGCGCAGGCTGGTGCAGGAGACGAAGATCGCGTCCACTCCCGGCGCCGCCGCCATGCGCTCCGCCGCGGCCTCGATCGAGGCGAGCGAGATGCGGGCCGCTTCACGGTCGTCGCGCCTGTCGAAAGTGGCGACGGCGGCGATGTCGAGGCCGCGCCCGGTGAAATAGGCGACGAGACCTCGGTTGATTTCCGGCGCGTAGGGCGTGAGCAGCCCGATGCCCTTGGCGCCGAGCGCCCTGAAGGCGGCAAGGGCTGCGGTGACGGGCGTGGTACAGGCGACACCCGGCCGCGCCTTCCTGATCTCGGCGAAAACGGCTTCCTCGCCGAGCGTCATGGTCGCCGAGGTGCAGCCGAAGCCGACGACGTCGAGCGGAATGCTGGGCAGGATGAGGTCGACGGTGGGCGCGATCCGCGGACCGATGGCGCGCAGCGTGTCCGGCGTGATGTCGTTGTCGTTGAAGAGGCGGGCCTCGTAGAAGGCGACACCGGGAATGCGGATGAGCGCGCGGAATTCATGCTCCAGCGTCTGGTCGGTGGCGAGGATCGCCAGGCCGATCGCGGCGCGCGCGGCAAGGCCGCCGTCGAGCTCGGAAGGCAATATGCCCAGATCGACTGGCTTGGGATCGACCGGTCCCGAAGATTGAAGGCGGGCAGCAGCTGCGCTGACAGACATGGCGTTCCCTTTCTTCCTGTCGATCCCTGTTCGGGTCCGGCCGGGACCCGTGCGCTCAGTTCAAAAGTCCATCCATGGAAATGGCCGGATGGCGGCCGGCGATCAGGTCGGCGGTGATGCGGGCCGAGCCATGCGACATGGTCCAGCCGATATGGCCGTGCCCGGTGTTGAGATAGAGGTTGCCGAGGCGCCGCCGCCCGAACTCGGGCAGGTTGTTCGGGGTCATGGGCCTCAGGCCTGCCCACATTTCGGCGCGGTCATAATCGGCGCCTTCCGGATAAAGCTCCTGCGTGACCCCCTTCATGAAGGCGAAATCGGCCGGCTTGTGGCTGGTGTCGTAGCCGGCGAACTCCGCCGTGGCGGTGACGCGGATGCGGTCGCCGAAGCGCGAGACGGCGACCAGATTGTGCTCGTCGATCGCGGCGATGGTCRGCGGATGCGGCCGGTTGCCGACGGGAATGGTCAGCGAATAGCCCTTGATCGGGTAGATCGGCACGTTGATGCCGACCGTTTTCGCAATCAGCGGGCTGTAGGAGCCGAGCGCCAGCACATAGGCGTCGCCCTTGAAGCTTCCCTTGTCGGTTCGCACATGGGCGACGCTGTCGCCCGCGGTCTCGATGCCGGCGATGGTCGTGCCGTAGCGGATTTCGCCGCCGCGCTCGACGACCTTGGCGGCAAGCGCCCGGGTGAACTTGGCCGGATCGCCGGTCTCGTYGGTCGGGCAATAGATGCCGCCGGCGATCCTGTCCTTCGCGGATGCCAGCGAGGGATCGAGCGCGACGATACCGTCGCGGTCGAGCACGCTGATCACCTGCCCGTCGGATTCGAGCAGCTTCATATGCTCGACACCTTTGTCGAGCGCCTGCTGGCTGCGATAAAAATAGAGGATGCCGCGATCGTTGCGGTCATAATCAATCGCCTCGTCGGCAATCACCTCGTGCAGGACGGATTGCGAATAGGCGGCGAGCCGATGCTTGAGCAGCGTGTTGCGCCTGGCCTTCTCGGCCGTRCATTCCATCAGGAACAGCCAGGACCAGCTGTAGAGCCTGGGATCGGCCGAGAGCTTGAAGCGCAGCGCCTGGTCCTTCAGCACCAGCGACTTCAAAAGGATCATCGGCGCCTTGGGCGAGGACCAGACGAAGGAATGGCCGGGCGCAATCATGCCGGCATTGCCCCAGCTGGTCTCGGCGGCGACCTGGGCTTGGCGCTCGAGGATGACGACCTCGTGCCCGTCCTTCTGCAGCTGATAGGCGGTGGTAACGCCGACAACGCCGCCACCCAATACGATCACGCGCATGGCGCCTACCTATTGTTTGCTGTCAGACATCTTCAGCGCATCTTCGATMAGTTCAAGCACCAACTCAGGAAATGCCACCTCAACATAGTGCTGGGCGGCATTGATGCTGGGCCATAGAGCATCGCCTTTCTCCCCCATCATCAGCGCTGTCCAATGTGTTGGATAATATCGCGCAAGCATTCCTAGAAAATAGGCCAGCATGTAGGTGACYGCAATTTGAGAGTACCGCTTAWCTGGGGCGAATTGAGAGACTAGATGCAAACCCGGAATCGTCCCGAACATCTTGTTTGCATAGGAGTRCAGAAACTGTGGTGTGTGCTGGGAGAAGCATGCCGCGCTACAAGTTATTAGAGTCGTCGTTCCTACATCGGAAATTGAATATCCCACGTCAGTGAACTCTGAACGGAAGAGTTT
>NZ_MDFL01000167.1 GCF_001854785.1 Mesorhizobium sp. ORS 3428 | reverse complement strand
GGCCCTCCAGCCACTGCGCGATCTTCAGGCCGTTGGCGGAATGCCGTTCCATCCTGAGCGCCAGGGTCTTGATGCCGCGCAGCGCCAGAAAACTGTCGAACGGGCCGGAAATGGCACCGATTGCGTTCTGCAGGAATTTCAGCCGGTCGGCCAGATCCTTATTGTCGCCAATGACGGCGACGCCGCCGACCATGTCGGAATGGCCGTTCAGGTATTTCGTCGTCGAATGGACGATGATGTCGATGCCGAGCTCCAGCGGCCRCTGCAGATAGGGGCTGGCGAAAGTGTTGTCGGCGACGGTGATCAAGCCTTTGCGCCTGGCGAGCGCGGCGAGGCCTTCGAGGTCGACGATACGCAGCAGCGGGTTGGTCGGCGTCTCGACCCAGAGCAGTTTTGTTTCCGGACGGATCGCGGCTTCGACAGCGGCGAGGTCGGTGAAGTCGGCGAAGCTGACTTGCAGGCCCGCCGAGCGCTTGCGCACCCGCTCCATCAGCCGGAAGGAGCCGCCATAGATGTCGTCCGTGGCCACGACATGGGCGCCGGCATCGAACAGCTCCAGCACCGTGCCGATCGCCGCCAGGCCTGAAGCGAAGGCAAAAGCGTTCGTGCCGCTTTCGAGATCGGCCACGGCGCGCTCGAAGGCAAAGCGTGTCGGGTTCTGGCTGCGGGCATATTCGAAACCCTTGTGCACGCCGGGCGATTRCTGGCCGTAGGTCGAGGTGGCGTAGATCGGCACCATCACCGCGCCGGTGGTCGGGTCGTGGCTCTGGCCGCCGTGCACGGTGCGAGTGGAAAAGGCCAGGCGGTTCCTGCCAGATGTGGTCATTTTGCGCGGCGCCTCAGATGGTTGATCAGGTCGATAYGGGTTATCAGGCCGATGAACTCGTCGCCATCGAAGACGATGGCGACCTCGTTGCGGTCGAAGACGGGCAGCAGCGCATCGAGCGTCTGGCTGGCCTGCAGCGTATGCAAAGTGGAGGTCATGGCCGTGCGCACCGGCGCGTTGAAACGCTCCCAGCGGCCTTCGTAGGGACCCTCGACCTTGGCCAGGATATCGCTCTCGTCGATGATGCCGACCAGCTTGCCGTCGTCGAGCACCGGCAGCTGCGAGACATCGGAACGGCGCATGCGGYCATAGGCGTTGAGCAGGCTTTCGTCCGGGCCGACCCAGACCGTGTCGCCGGTGCGGTAGGTGCGCATGACGAGATCGCGCAGGTCGCCAWGCTGCTCGCGCTCGGCGAGGCCCTGCTCGGCCAGCCAGATATCGTCGAAGACCTTCGACAGATATTTGTTGCCGCTGTCGCAGACGAGGGTGACGACGCGTTTGGGCGATGTCTGCTCGCGGCAGTAGCGCAGCGCGGCCGACAAAAGCGTGCCGGAGGACGAGCCGGCAAGGATGCCTTCCTTCGACAGCAGATCGCGCACCGCCAGCATGCTCTGCTTGTCGGTGATGGAATAGGCTTTCTTCACCAGCGAGAGATCGGCATTGGGCGGAACGAAGTCCTCGCCGATGCCTTCGACGGTCCAGCTGCCGGCCTCCTCCATCTTGCCGGTCTTGATTAGCGGCGCCAGCACCGAGCCGACCGGATCGGCAAGCACCATCTCGGTCTTCGGCGAATGCTTCGCGAAAAAGCGGCCGACCCCGGTGAGCGTGCCGCCGGAGCCGACGCCGACCACCACCGCATCGACATCGCCGCCGAGCTGCGAAAAGATCTCCGGACCGGTGGTCGTCTCATGCGCCAGCGGGTTGRCCGGATTGRCAAACTGGTTGGCGTAGAAAGCGCCCGGCAGTTCGGCGGCGATCTTCTCGGCCATGTCCTGGTAATATTCGGGATGGCCCTTGCCGACATCGGAGCGGGTCATGCGCACCTCGGCGCCGAGCGCGCGCAGATGCTGGATCTTTTCGCGCGACATCTTGTCGGGCACGACAAGGATGATGTGATAGCCCTTGGGAATGCCGACCTGGGCGAGGCCGAGGCCGGTGTTGCCGGCCGTGGCTTCGACAATGGTGCCGCCTGCCTTCAGCCTGYCGTCCTTCTCGGCGGCCGCGATCATCGACAGCGCGATGYGATCCTTGATCGAGCCGCCCGGGTTCTGGCTTTCGAGCTTGATGAACAGCCGGYACTTGCCCGTGTCGAATTTGGTGAGCTCAACGACCGGCGTCTGGCCGATCAGGTCGAGCACCGAGGCGTAAGGCGGACGCAACCGGGACAAAAGGTTTTCCGCGCCGTCCGGCGCCGGTTTCCTGTGCACACTCATCTCGGACCCTCCATGGAAGCAGTTCGACGTGGGACCAGGCTTTGCAATCCTGCGCATGATGCCGTCCGGACTCCATTCCGGGTTCGCGGACCACGCATGAACGTCTTTTCCAGCCCTTTTCGTCTGGAAAGAAGATAGATCGTGCCAATCCGGCGGCGAGTGGCGGAATGGAATTTCAGGGGCAGTGGCGGCGGGGACGTGGGCATAGAAAAGAGCCCTACGACGTCGAGTTCCTTCGCACCCCCCTCTGTCCTGCCGGCATCAACAGGTTATGCTACCCCAACAACTGCTTGCTGAGCTTCGCGCATTGCACGCGAATATCGGGAATGGCGTCGATCTCGAAGAAGGTGCCGCGCGTCAGCGGGCCGACGGCGAGGAGTTTCGACGACACCGTGCCGTCGGCCGCGATCAGCTCGCACTTGGYGGTGACGTCGAGGCCGAGGCGCAGCGGGTCCRCCCGCGCCAGGCCGCGCTCGACCAGCGTGCGCACGACGCCGTTCGACGTCTTCGAGATGTCTCGGGCAATGCCCATGCAGTCATAGATGCGCGCGACTTCGAGCGTTTCCAGCGCCTGCCTGCCGCGCTGCTGGATCGTGACGGTGAAGCCGTCGTTCGGCTCGATGTCGACGACCCGCCCGGCGACGAGGCGGATGCGGCCGGAACTGACCGCTTCGGTAACGCGCTCATAGACCTCCGGCGCCATGCGGTGGCGGTGGACGTCCCACCAGGCCTTGGTGTGCTCGACGAAGCGGCGCTTGGCCGAGGACGGCCAGTTCTGCCAGATCTTCTGGTTGAAGGGCCTCAGCCCGTCGACGACGTCGCGCCAGTCGCCGCCGGCCTTCCGGTTCTCGCGGATCAGGTTGCGGAACCAGCCGACGAAATAGGAGAGCTGGGTGCCCAGCGGAATGTCGGCGACGTCGAGCTTGATCGGGTTGCCCTTGCGGTGCGGCGAGGGCAGCAGGCCGCGCCGCGACACCGCTATGATCTCGCCCTGATGGCCGCGCTGCTCAAGCGAGAGGAAGGCATCGACCATGCTGAGGCCGGTGCCGAGCACCAGGACCGGAGCCTCGGGGTCGAGCGGAGTGTCGGCATCCGAGCCCATGCGGATGGCGCGGCCCTGGAAGGCGCCCGGCTGCTCGTCATGACCGGTGGCGAGCACGGCCAGATGGCCGACGACGCTGGTGCCGTTGGCCAGGGCCACCTCGACACCCGACGAGGTCGGCGAGACCGACAGGCTCTCCTCGCGGATCAGCCGCAGCCTTCCGGTGTCGCGCTCGCGTTCCTCCAGATCGTCGAGCAGTTCCTTCAGGTAGCGGGCATAGAGGCTGCGCGGGGCATAGAAGGGRCCTTGGTCCGGCTTGGCGAGGCCGCGCTCCAGCACCCAGCGCGCGAAATTGCTCGGGTCGTCGGCAAAGGCGCTCATACCGGACGCGTTGACGTTCAGCACATGGGCCGAAAGCAGCGTCGAATAGGCCATGCCCTGGCCGAAATGCGGACGCTTCTCGATCAGCGTGACACGCAGATCCGGATTGGGCGATTTGAGCAGATGCGCGGCCAGCACGACGCCGCTGGCACCGCCGCCGACAATGATGATGGAATTGCCGCGTCCAATCATGACTGGAATTCGGGAGCTGTCGCGGGGCCGCGATCAAGCCTGGGCAGCCGGCGCCGGCTGCCGTGAAGCGGCCGCGGCAGCGGTCAGGCTGGCGCCGCGAACGACTGGCGGTATGCGATTCAGTCTGTCGCGCATCGTTCCTCTCTCCCTAATGTTGATAAGGTTACTATACTAAACCAATGGCGCACGGAATCCCGTTTCAATTCCGCCGCTATCTGGGGCAGGGATTTACCGGGGAAAGGTGACAGAGGGATTTTCGTTCGCTGCGGTGAGCCGAGGTCCACCCGCTTTGCCGCGGACAGGGCTTGCTTGCAACCAAAGAGAGTTCATGGGCGGGAGCGGTTCGCCCAGGCGAGCCCGAGCAGGCCAACCAGCACGGTTATGAGCCCGATATAGAGCCATGCTCTCCGGCCGGTCATGAAGCTGCCCTGGACCAACCCAACACCCTGCAGCGACCACAGCATGCCGATCGCCAGCACGATCAGCGCCAGCAAATTCCTGGTCAGACGCATCGACAAGGCCCTCCCGGAAAGTCGATCCTCCGGCACAATGCACGCGCAATAAAAGACTGCAAGGTAGCGAAGCGATCGCTCCTTCTTCTACTTGCCGGATGACTGCAGATCCTGCTCAAGACTTCCCCCGAGCCGGTGCGGTCTTCACAAAGAATACGCCGGCGCCGACCGGAAATATCATGACAAACTGTTTCGCGGTGACTCCAAACGTGTGCTCTTGCCATGGAACCGACAGATGCCCGCCGCATTTCGCGCCTCATTCCGCACTTACGGCAGGTTGTCTGTAAACGGAGCCCACCCCTAAAAGATGAAGAAAACCAACCGCRCCGCGCTCGTCGCGGTAACGATCGCGGCTGGCCTGATGGCTGGCGCCTCGACTGCCTCCTCAGCCGCCGCGCAATGYGGTCGCGCCTCCTGGTACTCCCTGCATTCCAGGACCGCTTCCGGCGAGCGGATGAACCCCGCCGAACTGACCGCCGCGCACCGAACCCTGCCGTTCGGCACCAAGCTCAGGGTCACCAACAAGAACAACGGCCGCAGCATCGTCGTGCGCATCAACGATCGCGGGCCGTTCGTCCGAGGTCGCCTGCTCGACCTCTCCCGCGGCRCCGCCAGCCAGCTCGGCTTCATCGGCTCGGGCCACACAGCCGTCTGCATGGCGCGGGTTTGACCTGCCCACGTGTCCGGCACGAGGGGGCCGGACACATTTCCTACACACTTCGCCAACGCAAAATGAGCCGGCTCTGCCGTTCAAGGCGGGTTTTCAACACCTTAGACGAAAGCAGCATTCGTCACGGCAATWGACTTATTGCATCGCAACCATATGTTGTTAACTTCGCTGCGAGACATTCGAGGCTCGGCGCTGCCCGTCGTCCCTTCGGTCGTCAAGCAGCAGCGGAGTCGTCGATGTTCTACCAGCTCTACGAATTGAACCATGCGGCGCTGCAGCCCGCCCGCCTCTACGCCGATGCGGTGCGGTTCTTCTACTCCAACCCGCTCAATCCGGTTTCGCATACGCCTCTCGGCCGCTCCGTCGCGGCAGCCGCCGAACTGTTCGAGCGCACCACGCGCCGCTACGGCAAGCCGCAATTCGGCCTGACCAAGACGGTGGTTGACTGGAAGAGCGTCGACGTCACCGAAAAGACCATCTGGTCGAAGCCGTTCTGCAATCTCATCCGCTTCGAGCGTTCGCTGCCCACGGAGCGCAAGCCCGACCCGAAGCTCCTCATCGTGGCGCCGATGTCCGGCCACTATGCGACGCTGCTGCGCGGCACGGTCGAGGCGATGCTGCCCTATGCCGACGTGCACATCACCGACTGGGTCGACGCCCGCATGGTGCCGCTATCGCAGGGCAGCTTCGATCTCGACGACTATATCGACTATGTCATCGACATGTTCCATGTGCTGGGTCCCGACACCCATGTCATGGCCGTCTGCCAGCCTTCGGTGCCGGTGCTGGCGGCGGTGGCGCTGATGGAAAAGCGCGGCGACCCCTTCGTGCCGTCGACCATGACGCTGATGGGCGGTCCGATCGACACCCGCCGCAACCCGACCGCGGTCAATCTTCTGGCCGAGGAGAAGGGCATCGACYGGTTCCGCGACAACGTCATCATGCGGGCGCCTTGGCCGGTGCCGGGATTCGGGCGCGAGGTCTATCCCGGCTTCCTGCAGCTTTCTGGCTTCATGAGCATGAACCTCGACCGCCACATCATCGCCCACAAGGACTTCTTCATGCACCTTGTGAAAAATGACGGCGACRGCGCCGAGAAGCACCGCGACTTCTACGACGAATATCTGGCGGTGATGGACCTGACGGCGGAGTTCTATCTGCAGACCGTCGACACGGTGTTCGTGCGRCACGCCCTGCCGAAAGGCGAGATGACCCATCGCGGCGAGRCCGTCGATCCGAGCGTCATCCGCAACGTCGCGCTGCTCACCGTCGAGGGCGAGAACGACGACATTTCCGGCCTTGGCCAGACCCAGGCCGCGCACGACCTTTGCGTCAACATCCCGGCCGACAGGCAGGCCCATTACATGCAGCCGGCGGTCGGCCACTACGGCGTCTTCAACGGCTCGCGCTTTCGGTCGGAGATTGTCCCGCGCATCGTCGACTTCATCGGCAGCTATGGCCGCCAGACCCGCGTGACCGCGAAGCCGAGGCTGGTCCGCTCGGCCAGGGGYTAGTGCCGTCGCCCGCAGCGGGCGCTTTTGGATTTGACCAACGCCATCTGTTGCGCAATAGCCGCTGTCAGGACCGCGCGGGTAACCATGCCGTCAAACTAGTCGTTGTCTCTAATTGACACGCCCCGTAAATCCCCGTTAACGTTTCGTTAATAATCAAGGGTGGACCCCCGGGGGACAATGACTTCCTCATTGATGGCGCGGACGCTGCGTTTGTGTGCAGTCGCAGGGCTGGCGATTTCGGCCCATTGGGCAGAGYCGGCATGGGCCGCAGGCGCGATGATCACGGGCGGCCTGACGTCGCAGCCGATCGGCCACTATGATTTCTGCAAGACGCATCCGAACGAATGCAACATTCGCCCGACCGATCTTGCGCCGGCCAAGATGACCGACGCGCTGTGGCGCAGRCTGGTCAGCGTGACCGCCAGGGTCAACGCCGCCGTCAAGCCGATGAGCGACCTCGACAATTACGGCAAGGACGAAGTCTGGACCTATCCCGACAACGGCTTTGGCGACTGCGAGGATTATGTGCTGGAAAAGCGGCGCGAGCTCTACCGCATGGGCATGTCGCTTRCCGATCTCCTGATCACCGTGGTGCGCAAGCCCGATGGCGAAGGCCATTCGGTGCTGACGGTGCGCACCGACAAGGGCGACTACATCCTCGACAATTTGACCGACAAGGTGAAACCCTGGGAGGCCACCGGCTATCGCTACCTCAAGCGGCAGGCGATCGACAACACCGGCCGCTGGGTCTCGATCCGCGACGATCAGGCGGTGCTTGTGGGCTCGGTGCAGCAGTAGGCTGGACCCCGGCCTTCGCGGCGCAAGGGGCTGCTTCGCTAGTTCGCGGGAACGTCGGCGCCGCCCCTCATTGCCCTGCCGGGCATTTCTCCCCGTAGACGGGGGGAAATAGGCTGGCCGCAATGCCGGCGCTCCTACTTCAACGTTGGCGATAGGCGAAATCATCGGCGAGAGCGCCCTTCTTCCCGTTTACGGGGAGAAGATGGCGGCAGCCAGATGAGGGGCGGCGCCGACGTCGCCGATTGTCGCTTATTAGCCGCGCCGTCCCAATGCCGCGCGAATCGACGCGCTGAGGCGCCGCAGCTCCGCCTCGTCAAGTTTCTCGATGCTCTCGGCAAGGAGATTGGCTAGCTCAGTCGCGGCCGGCGATAGGCCCGACGTGTCGATCCGAACCCTCGGGTGCGAGGCTTCGGCGATGCGGGCAAGGTCCTCAGCGTCGTCCCAGATGATGTTGAAATAACCGATGATCTTCTGGATCAGCGTCCAGGTCGGCGCGCCGCGGCGGCCATGCTCCAGCGCCGAAAGATAGGCGGCACTGMCGCCGATGGCCTGAGCCATCGCCTTCTGGCTGACGCCGCGCTCGGCACGGAGCGCCCGCAGTCTTTCGCCGAACGGGGTCACGCGGCCATCCTCATGAGCGCGTGCGCCTCAACCGGACATAGAGCGCGCCCGCGCCGCCGTGGTTGCGGGCGGCATGGTCATGGCTCGAGACCAGATGCCGGAAGGCCGGCGTCGACAGCCAATGCGGCACCGAGCGGCGCAGGATGCCGTCGCCGCCAGAGGACGAGCCCTTGCCGGTGATGACCAGCACGTAGCGGATGCCGCCGGCATGCGCGCGATGCAGGAAGGTGAGCAGCAGCGAGTAGGCCTCGTCCTGCGTCATGCCGTGCAGGTCGACGCGGCCCTCGATCGGCAGCCGGCCTTTGGCGAGCTTGTGCAGCGTCTGGTCATCCAGCGCGTGCGAGACATGCTGCGTCTTCGGCTTGGCGGGGGCGGCCGGAGCACCATTGACCGGTGCCGGCGGCGGCACGGGCTTCGCCGCGGCGATGTCGGGAATCTCGACAGCGGCCTTGCCCTTCAGCGGCCGCGCCGTGCGCGCCACCAGGTTCCAGAGGATGCGGTCGTCCTCGCTGAGCTCGTCGGCGCGGCGCGTCATCGGCGCCCTCCATCGAGCAGCGCGCGCGGCACCAGCGCATAGAAATCGGCGGCGTTGCGCACGACGCCGGCAATCTCGCCGGCGGCATCGCCTGAGCCGGCGAAGAGATCGCCGCGGGCCGGACCGGTAATGGCCGAGCCGGTGTCCTGCGCGATCATCAGCCGGCGGAACGGCCTTTGGTCGAAAGCGGTCAGCGTCGGAGCGTCGATGTAGAAAGGGGTGCCGAATGTGTGCAACAGCCGGTCGACGGCGACGGAGCGGCCAGGCGTCAGCGGGACCTTGGCGGCGGCGATCGGACCGAGTGCGGCGTCCTCGACCGGCGCATCGCGGAAGAAGATATAGGAACGGTTCCGCCACAGGATCTCGTCGACGCGGTCGGGATGCGCCTTGAACCAGGCGCGTATCGACTGCATCGTCACCTTCTCCAACGGAATCTCGCCTGCCTCGATCAGCGTCTTGCCCGGGCCGGTGAAGCGCTGGCCGGATTTGGCGGCATAGGTGACGCGGTGGACTCTGCCGTCCGGCATCTTCAGCCTGGCCGCGCCCTGCACATGGATGAAGAAGGCATCGACCTTGTCGGCGAGCCAGGCGATCTCGAGCTTCCGGCCGGAGAGCGCGCCGCGCTCGATCTCGCCGCGATCGAAATATTCGACGGGACCTGCCGGCGTCTCGCGCGCGAAGGCGAGATAGGGGTCCATGCCGTCAGGACGGTTGTTGTCGTCGATGTCGATCAGATTTGCGGGGCGGGAAAGCAGCGGCACGGTGAACCGCTCCGTCCTGACGGGCGAGGCCTCGACCTCCGGCTCGTAGAAGCCGGTGACGAGGCCGGCGCCGTTGTTTTCAGCCGCCACCATCATCGGAACGAAATGACGCTCGAAGAACGACCGCGCTTCGGACCGATTCGCCGGCGCAACGGAGCGCGCCTCGGCATAGGCCTCGGCAAAGGCGTCGAACGCTACGCCGAGCGAACCGGTGCGATAAGACTTGACCGGCGCGTGGAAAGCGGAGCGGCGGAATGCCGCGAAGGCGGCGAGCTGGTCGTCATCGTCCCAGCCGGGCAGATCGGCGAAGGATTTTTGGCTGAATGCGGAAGATAGCGACATGACAGCCGCCACCAAGGCTCAATCTTCTTCTTCCGTGGCGACGAGCTTCCAGTTCGGATCCCGCGAGCGGGTATCGCGGAAGAAAGTCCAGACGTCCTTGACCTCGGCGACTTTCTCGGGGTCGCCGTCGATGACAGCGCCGACCTTGTCGCGGGTGGCCGRGATCAGCTCGCTGACGATGCGCAGCGTGATGTGCGCCTCGGTGCCCTTCATCTCGGCGGCGACGATATCGACCTTATCGATGCCGACGAAGGATGACTGGATCTTTTCCGATTTCGCCTCGCGCTCGCCGATTGCCGCGACGAAGCTGTCATAGACCTCGCGCGACAAAAGGTTCTTCAGCGTTTTGCGGTCGCCGTCGGYAAAGGCCATGACGATCATCTCGTAGGCCATCTTGGCGCCGTCGATGAAGGTTTTCGGATCGAAGGACGGGTCATTGTCCTTGATCGAGCGCAGGCCCTTGTTGAGATCGCTGTCGGGCTTGGCGAAGGCGTCTATGGCGGCATAGGTCTCGGGCGCCGGCTCACCCGGCATGCGCTTGCGCGGCAGCGACACCACATTCTCGGATTTTTGCGCCGCATCCGGCGCGCGGCTTGCCGAGTATGGATCGAAAGGCGGGCGCTCGTTTCCGGTGCGACGGCCCAGCACGTTGCGGAGCTGGAAGAAGATCACAACCGCCGCAATCAAGAAGAAAATCGTGCCGAAGTCGAAGAAACCCATATCTTCTGCCAATTCGATCCCTGTCCTGGCCGGACCACCAGGCCCTCACAAAGGCGGCAGCCGCATAGCGTTCAATATCCAAAGCATATAGAACGATGGGCGCAATCATTCAAATCAAAGGCTGCCATACCTATCTAATGACGCCAAGGCCAGCGGCGACTGTCCGCAGGCCCCGCAAAAGAAGAAAGCGATCGGTCAAGACTTGCGAATTTCACTCCTCCCGCTGTTCCTGGTCCTGCTRCCACTTCTGGAGATCGCAGGCTTCGTCATCGTCGGCCGCGAAGTCGGCGCTTTGGYGACGGTCGGGCTGGTCGTCCTTWCCAGCATTGCCGGCAGCCTGCTGCTCAGGCATCAGGGCTTTGGGGTCATGGCGCGGGTCCGGGCKGAAATGGATGCCGGACGGGATCCCAGCCGACAGCTCGCGCACGGCGCAATGATCGTGCTGGCGGCCATCCTGCTCATCATCCCGGGCTTCATCACCGACATTTTCGCCATCCTGCTTCTGTTGCCGCCGGTGCGCRATCTCGCCTGGCGCCTGCTCAAGAACCGTATCGTGATGGCGACGAGCTTCAGCAGCGGCTTTCGCGCCCGCAGGCGCGACAAGGTGATCGATCTCGACGACAGCGACTACTCGCGCGCCGACGATTACAAGCGCGGGCCGGACCACAATTCCCCTTGGCGGCAGCTCAAAGACGACTAGGTCTTATCGAGGGTCGCTGGAATTTCTGTCTCCAGGCATGCAGCCCCAAAAAATGCTGCTACTTTTGGCCGACATGCATGAAGGCGGCAAAACTTGTTTTGTCCTGCCGACCATGATAGCGAACCCCCGATTTCAATCCGGTCAGCAATGCTGCCCAGGCAAAAGGACAAAGGCTCATGGCCAGCAATGATGACGCCGCCGCAGGCGCCGCCAACGGCAACGGCAACCAGGCACAGCCCTCGCTCAACGTGCTGGCCCAGTATGTGAAGGACCTGTCCTTCGAAAGCCCCGGCGCGCCGAATTCGCTGCGCGGCCGCGACAAGGCACCGGGCATCGCCATCAATGTCAACGTCAACGCCAATCCGCTCTCGGACAAGCAGTTCGATGTCAACCTGACCTTGAACGCCAAAGCCTCCTTCGACCAGGAAGTGCTGTTCAATGTCGAGCTGGTCTATGGCGGCGTCTTCGCCATCAGCGGCTTCCCGCAGGAGCACATGCTGCCGATCCTGTTCATCGAGTGCCCGCGGCTGCTCTTCCCGTTCGCCCGCCAGATCATCGCGGACGCGACCCGCAATGGCGGCTTCCCGCCGCTGATGCTCGACCCGATCGATTTCGCGCAGATGTTCCAGCAGCGCATCGCCGAAGATCAGGCAGCAGCAAAGGTCAAGGTGAGCTGAGGCGGCGCGCTTCCGCAGCCCATTGGGAGCCCGGCCTCGCGCCGGGCTTTTGTTGTCCGGCCTTCACGACTTATCGCCACAACAGTTCGGTCGTCATCCTAGAGCGGCGCAAGGAGCGAAGCGACGCGCGCAGACCCTAGGATCATGCCGTTACGGTAAGACTTTGCAACGGTTACAGAATTCTGCACCGTTGCTCTCTACGGCAAACGGCACGGCATGAATACTCGGGTCAAGCCCGAGTATGACGAAGGGATAGGCGATTCGGCTAACCGCGTTGGTTGGCGCCGGAAGCGCCTGCTCACCCTGCAGCCGCCAGCTTCAGCCACAGCGCTTTTTCRCCAAGCGACGAGACGAGGCCGGCATGCGCGGCGCGGTCCGCCTCGGTGAGACGCGCCGGCAGGGCAATAGGCCTCGCGCCAATCGTGATGTCGATATCGGCCACCTCGCCGACGCCGTTCAACTRCACCGCCACGGCATCGAGGATGAGTGCCGCCTGCTTGCCGCCGATCAGCTCGATATAGACTTCGGCCAGCAGTTCGGAGTCGAGCAGCGCCCCGTGCTTGGTGCGGCGGGTGTTGTCGATGCCGTAGCGCCGGCAGAGCGCGTCCAGCGAATTCGGGCCCATCGGATGCTTGCGGCGCGCGAGCGCAAGCGTGTCGACGATGCGACCGGGATCGATGGCTGGATGGCYGAGCCGGCTGTATTCGAGGTTGAGGAAGCCGAGATCGAAAGTGGCGTTGTGGGCGATCAGCTTGGCGCCGTCGGTGAAGGCCAGCCACTCCTCAGCGATTTCGGCGAAGGTCGGCTTGCCGACCAGGTCTGCGGCGCTGATGCCGTGCACCGCCTGCGCTTCGGYATGAATCGCGCGCCCTTGCGGGTTGATGAATTTGTGGAAGGTGCGGCCGRTCGGGAAGCGGTTGACCAGCTCGACGCCGCCGAGCTCGATGATGYGGTCATCGCGCAAATCGAGTCCGGTGGTTTCGGTATCGAAGATGATCTCACGCATTCGAATCAGTACGCTCCTGAGAGCAGCATCACGAACCGGAACAAAATGGCAATGGGGACTGCTGACAGCAGATGTCAGGAAGCGTCCTTGTCGGACTTATCCCCCGTCAATTCGCTGACGATGGCTGCGACCGCGGCGCGGGCGGCGTCAAAGCCCTGTCCGGTGTCGACGATGAAATCGGCCTGGCGGCGCTTCTCGGCATCCGGCACCTGTTTGGCGAGGATGGAGGCGAACTTCTCCTCGCTCATGCCGGGCCGCTCAAGTACACGGTCGCGCTGGATCTCGGCCGGCGCGCTGACGACCACGACCTTGTCGACGCGGTTGCGGCCGCCGGTCTCGAACAAAAGCGGGATATCGAGCACGACGAGCGGCGCGCCGGCGGCGCGGTGCCTCGCAAGAAACGCATCGGCATCGGCACGCACCAGCGGATGGATGATCGCCTCCAGCTTCTTCAACGCGGCGGGATCGCCCAGCACTTTCTCGGCCAGCCTGGCGCGGTCGACTACGCCCGATTGCGTCGTGCCGGGAAAGGCCGCCTCGACCAGAGGCGCGGCCTTGCCGGCATAAAGGCGATGCACGGTCTCGTCGGAATCATGCACCGGCACGCCGGCCTCGGCGAACATCTTCGCCGTGGTCGACTTGCCCATGCCGATCGATCCGGTGAGGCCGAGCACGATCATGGCTTTGTCCACCATCAATGGGCTTCGATATCGGCAACGATCATGCGCCGCAATTCCGGAGTCACCTCCGRCCGCTTGCCGAACCAACGCTCGAACCCCGRCACCGCCTGATGYAGCAGCATGCCGAGACCATCKACTGTCTTGAGGCCCCGCGCRCTGGCGGCCGCAAGCAGCGGTGTTTCCAGCGGCACATATACGATGTCGGTGACGATGGCTTGGTCAGGCAGACCAGCTGGATCGGCGACGAGGGTCTCGTTGCCATGCATGCCGAGCGCCGTGGTGTTGATGAGAAGGCCGGCATCGGAGATCAACTCGCCGACCGCGCCGGCGCCATGCGCGGAAACCCCGGCACCGAACCGGTCGGCCAGTTCCTCGGCCCTTGCCAAGGTGCGGTTGACGATGCGGATGTCGTTCACGCCGCGCTCTTTCAGCGCGTGGATGACGGCGCGGGACGCGCCGCCCGCCCCCAGCACCACCGCAGGACCGTTCGCCGCCCAGCCCGGCGCGTAATCATCAAGATTGCCGGCAAAGCCGAGGCTGTCCGTGTTGCCGCCCCATAAGGCCCCGTCTTCCAGCCAGAGCGTGTTGACCGCGCCGATCGCCTCCGCTGCCTCGTCGCGGCGTTCCACCAAAGCAAAGGCGGCTTCCTTGTGCGGAATGGTGACATTGCCGCCGCGATAGCCGTTTTCGCCCAGCGCTTTCAGGAACGCGGCGAAGTCGGCCGGCGCGACATCGATCGCCTGGTAGCTGCCGTCGATGCCGTATTTCGTCARCCAGTGGCGATGAATCTTCGGCGAGCGCGAATGCGCAATCGGATGGCCGGTGACGAAAGCCTTTTTCTCAGCCATCGATGGCTCCCAGCGCGCGCAATTCCTTCAGCACCGGCAGCAGCGGCAAGCCGACGATRGTGAAATAGTCGCCCTCGATCTTCTCGAAGAGCTGGATGCCCTCGCCTTCGATCTGATAGGCGCCGACGCTTGCCAGCGCCTTGGCGCCGACCCGCGCCAGATGCCGGCCGATGAAGGCGGGATCGAGCTTGCGCATGGTCAGGCTGGCGACGCCGACATGCCGCCATAGCACTTCGCCGTTGCGGCAGAGCACTGCGGCGCTGTTCAACTGATGGGTCTTGCCAGACAAAGCCAGGAGATGCCTCCGCGCGCCTTCCATGTCGGCGGGCTTGTGAAAAATCTCGTCGCCCAGCGACAGCGTCTGGTCGCAGCCGAGCACCAGCGCGCCCGGCTTGCGTTCGCTGACCYCTGTCGCTTTGGCCTCGGCAAGGATCGAGGCGWCATCTTCGGGGGAGACGCCGCTATCCTGCAAGGGTGCCTCGAGCGCGCGCTCGTCGACGTCCGCCGGGACCGCCTCTATGTCGAGCCCGGCATTGACGAGCATCGCCTTGCGAAAGGGGCTCCCCGAAGCGAGGATGATTGTCTCGGCCATGGTTTTTCGCGCGTCCCGATTTACCGGGGCATGGGTTATCTCGTCTTTCCGCGCAGGGCAACAATGGCCGCCGCCGTTTCCTCGATCGAACGCCGGCTGACATCGATCGTCGGCCAGCCATGTTTTGTGCAGAGCTGGCGCGCATAGGCCAGCTCCTCGTTGATCGCGGCGCGGTCGATATAGTCGGTCGATACATAGGGGGCAGTGTTGCCGAGGATGCGGTTCTGACGCACGTGAGAAATGCGCTCGGCGGTCGCGACCAGGCCGACGATCAGCGGCGTCTTGGCGTTGATCAGGCTTTCCGGCAGCGGCACGCCGAGCACGATCGGGATGTTGGCGGTCTTGATGCCGCGGTTGGCGAGATAGATGCTGGTCGGCGTCTTCGAGGTGCGTGAAATGCCGATCAGCACGACATCGGCATCGTCCATATTGGCCGGCAGCTGGCCGTCGTCATGCTCCATGGTGAAGTTGAGCGCATCGATGCGGCGGAAATATTCGGCGTCGAGCACATGCTGGGCGCCGACGCGGCGGCCGGCCGGCGTGCCGAGATAGGACTGGAAAACGCTGAGCACGGGCTCGAGCACCGAAACGCAAGGCAGTCCCATGGCGGCGCAGCGCTCGTCGATGCTGCGCGCAAGCTTCTGGTCGACGACGGTATAGAGAATGATGCCGGGCTCTTCCTCGATATCCTCGAAGACCTTGGCCACCTGCTTATCAGTGCGAATGAGCGGATAGATGTGCTCGATGGCGCGCGCATCCTTGTATTGGGCAGATGYCGCGCGGCCGGCCGCCAGCAGCGTTTCGCCCGTGGCGTCGGAAATCAGATGCAGATGGAAGAAGCTCTGAGGTTTGTTCACAGGCGCGGTTCCAGGCTGTGGRCACATGTGGACAAGGCTGGATGGAAAAGCCGGTCCGGTGACGGCGACTGTATCAGATGGCAGCTTGTCCACAATTCGCCCCGCTGTAGGCTTTGTCGCGGCGCTGGGGACAAAACTGGGGACCAACTTTTCTTGGCCGATATCATCCACAGCRCGAAACGCCGGACAGGAAGGCCAAGTCGCTGACTCAAAAGCCTGAATCCGGTTCTTCCCCAGATCCCTCCAATTTGCGAACGAGGCTGCGCGACAATATGCTGACTGGCCTTTTCGCGCGGCAGACGGGACAGGTCGCAACCACCACAACCAACAGACTCTTAGAATCAGAAGACTCTTTTAGAATAGATATTTGATTGTAAGGGGCGCAGCGCATGACCCCGAACCAGAGGTTTGGAAAGGATCATGCGCCAGATAAAAGTGCTACAGCGTCCTTTGCGCGTCTTAGGACGCGCGGCGCTGTAGAAGGACGGACGCTGAATGCCTGGGRAACGGATCATGCTGGACGTCCTCAAGGGCAAGTCCGTCTCTCCGCCGCCGCTCTGGATGATGCGTCAGGCAGGCCGCTATCTCCCCGAATACCGGGAGACCCGCAAGCGAGCCGGATCCTTCCTCGACCTCTGTTACGATCCGGACCTTGCTGTCGAAGTGACGCTGCAGCCGATCGAGCGCTTTGGCTTCGATGCTTCCATCCTGTTCTCCGACATTTTGGTCGTGCCCAATGCGCTGGGCCGCGAGGTGCGCTTTGAGGAAGGGCACGGGCCGATGCTGACGCCGATTTCGGCGGCCGAGGTCCCGGCGCTCAGCAGCGAAGCGTTTCACGTGAATCTCGAACCGGTCTACGAGACGGTCCGGCGTCTGCGCGCGAAGCTGCCGGATGAAACGACGTTGATCGGCTTCTGCGGCGCGCCCTGGACGGTGGCGACCTATATGATTGCCGGCCACGGCACACCGGACCAGGGGCCGGCGCGGCTTTTCGCCTACCGCGAGCCGGAGGCCTTCGCGCGRCTTTTGAAGATACTGGCCGACCATTCGGCCGCCTATCTGATCCGCCAGATCGAGGCCGGCGCCGACGTGGTGCAGATTTTCGACTCCTGGTCGGGAGTGCWCGACGAGCCGTCCTTCGAGGCGTTCTGTGTCGCGCCTGTGGCCGAGATCGTCCGGCAGGTGAAGGCGGCGCATCCGGATGTTCCGGTGATCGGGTTTCCGAAAGGCGCCGGCGAGCGCTATCGCGACTACAGGAAGAAGACGGGCATCACCGGTCTCGGGCTCGACTGGACGGTACCGCTGTCTATGGCGAGGCAATTGCAGGGCGAAGGCRCTGTGYAGGGCAATYTCGATCCGCTGCGGCTGGTGGCTGGCGGCAAGGCGCTGGCCGATGGCGTCGACGCCATCCTTCGAACCCTGGGCGACGGGCCGCTGATCTTCAATCTCGGCCACGGCATCACGCCGGAAACGCCGGTGGCGCATGTCGAGGCCATGGTGAAAATGGTGAGGAGCCGGCGATGACCGATACGAGCAAGGAAAACAGCATCGGCCAGGCGATGAAGCGCATGACGATCGGCATCGCGGCTCTGGTCGTGCTGACCGCCCTGCTCTTCCTTGCGGCGCCCGACAGTTTTTATCCCTGGGCAAAGGCGATCCATGTGATTGCCGTCATTTCCTGGATGGCCGGCATGCTCTATCTGCCGCGGCTCTTCGTCTA
>NZ_MDFL01000166.1 GCF_001854785.1 Mesorhizobium sp. ORS 3428 | reverse complement strand
GCCTTAGGATGTGCGTTCGAAAGAAAAGCATCAGGAAGAATGAGAAAATCCAGATCGCCGCGCCGAAGTGCCTCCTCGCCAGCATCGGCAGGACTGACCAAATCAAAGGCAACAGAAGGAGCATCTCGTGCAACGCGCTCCACGACCTTTCGAAAGAACACGAGCGTCATGAAGTCGGAAACCATGACCCTGAAACGGCGGTCCGACTGGGTGGGATCGAACGCGCTCTGGCACAAAACAGAAATCTGGAGCTGCAAAAGAATGCCGCGGACCGCGGGGGCAAGCATTTCGGCTCGCGGCRTAGCTAGAAGCTTGCGGCCGCTCATCGTAAAAAGTTCATCTTGAAAATAGCCGCGAAGACGAGCCATTGCGGCGCTCATGGCTGGCTGACTGAGATTGATGCTTCGCGCCGCAGCGGTAAGGTTGCGCTCGGTCATTAGCGCATCGAACGCGACAAGAAGATTCAGATCCAGGCCCTTAAACCGCATTCGAATCCACAACCTGAATGGTTCGCATCCAAACAATCATTTTTACAACGCGCCACCAAGCTTGAGCAAGTTCCGTGCACCCGATCAACATTGTCGACGGCGAACGGGTGCAGCCGCTTGGCCCATCAGCACATCACCGACGGCTACAGCGGGTTACCGGCACAGTCGCGCAATCGGCAGATTGGAGGCCGCAAACAATCTCGTCGCGCAATGACCCCATGTCCGATCACCATGAGGCGCTCTGGTGACCCAAGCGGATACTAGGAACGTGGCAGGTCAAAGATCGGACCGGCACGGCCGGCGACGCGGCGACCTTGCAGCGACCCTCTGACATCCATTTTATGGATGGTAGCCATAAAGACAATCCATTTKTGGTGGCTCGTCAATCCACGTAAGGGCGATGGGCTTCATTCACAAGGAGTGTCGGCATGGTCATTAACGGTGGTCCGAGCGACAACAATGCCATGGGCGGTGGCGGCGACGATCTTGTAATAGATCCCACCGGCAATGACTGGCTCGACGGCGGCGGTGGCAACGACTTCATCTCGGCCGGAGAGGGCAACGATCGAGCCTTCGGCGGCCTGGGCAATGACAGCGTCTTCGGCGAAGASGGCAACGATTACCTTTACGGCGACGATGGCCCCAACCGACCAAGTCCGGCCGGTCAGGATAATGACAAGCTCTACGGCGGTCCCGGCGACGACGTCCTTTTCGCAGGCAATGGCGGAGATCTCCTGTTTGGAGGCGAGGGTAGCGACACTTTCGTGTTTCAGTCCCACAACCCGACCCCCGGGGCGGTCGTGGAGGGCGCGTCCGAAACCTACGCAGCCATAGTGGATTTCGACCCGGGTCAAGATACCCTGGCGTTCGATGCGAAAGGGTATTACGCGGACGGCCTAGGAGCAAATTTCGTCAGTCACACCAGCTCGCGACCTGGTCATCCGGTGGACATGTTTTATGCCGGCGCTGCCTCGGGCGCGAATGGCGAGCACGTCGTGGTGATTACCGACAGAAGTTTTACCGATGGCGGCGGAGCTGCGAATGCAATTTCCGGCGAGCACGCCGGCGATATCATCGCGTACTTCAACGACACCACACGCACGGTTCATCTGGGCTTTGTTACAGCTGAAAACAAGGTGGACGAATTCGGTCAGTTGATCGGTCCCCACAGTCCGGCCGATCTCGGCGGGCTGCACCTGAGTGCCGAGGACTTCGCCTTTGTCTGATCCGGCAAATCCGCACGGAAAAACATGCTCGTCATCCCTGTGGAAAGATCGTTCTGCTATTCGGCCTTCTGCTCGTGGCGCAACGAGCARCCGCGGTGTTGTGAATGTGCAGGAGCCTGTGCGTCCTTAACAAATCAACCTCTTCTCGCTTGATGACATCGAGCGGGAGGTCGTCGCCCTGTCCGACAGCAACGGTAGTCATCTGCAGTTAAGACTGGCAGGTCTGCGGATGTTGTGGGCTAATCTGGAGCGTCTCTGTCCGTGTCTTAGCGTTGCTTTACTCATGCCGATGCCAACATCCGAGACCTTTCGCTTCATTGCTGAAAGTTTTCCCAAATATAGGCAACCTATGTGAGGCCTTTCCTTTCGATCTCTACAATTGTTGGGATTTTTTTTCTCAGTGGAATTGTAAATATACTTTCACTAACATCGCCGTTGTTCATGTTGCAGGTCTATGACCGTGTTTTGGYAAGCGGAAGCGTTCCCACACTGGTTGGTCTCGCGGTCCTCGCTGCGGGGCTTTATGCGTTCCAAGCGCTGCTCGACATCCTGCGTGCCCGCGTTTTGCTGCGGATCGGCGAGYAGTTCGATGGCCAGTTCTCCGGACGCGTTCACGATGTCATCGTTCGTCTTCCGCTGTTGATGCCCATGCCAGGCGACGGATTGCAGCCGCTTCGTGATCTCGACAATATTCGCGGGTTCCTCGCTGGAAATGGTCCCATGGCATTCTTGGATCTGCCATGGATGCCACTGTACTTTGGCATTTGCTTTTTTTTCCATTTCTGGCTCGGCATGACCGCGTTTGTCGGGGCGGTCCTGCTCATATCTCTGACGCTTCTTACCCATGCTTTGTCGCATCGGCCGATCCGCGAAGCGATCACGCACAACATAGTCCGGAACGCTCTGTTAGAAGCAGYGCGCCGCAATGCCGAGGTCGTACAAGCTCTCGGTCWGCGAAATCGGATCGCGATCCGATGGCGCAAGGCTAACGATGAGTACCTCGTCGCTAACCGGAAAGCCGGTGACGTGGCCAGTGGGCTCGGAGGCGTTTCGAAGTCACTACGGATGATGCTGCAATCGGCCATTCTTGCAGTCGGCGCATGCCTCGTCATCATGCACGAAGTTAATGCTGGGGTTATCATTGCAAGTTCGATCATGATGGGACGCGCGCTCGCGCCCGTCGATCTGRCAATCTCAAGCTGGAAGCCATTCGTGATGGCCCTTCAGAGCTGGGCGCGGCTGAGAGACCTTCTGAAAGAAGGCCTGCAAGCCGCTCCGGTAATGCCGCTACCCGCACCGGTGCGCGAATTGCGCCTTGAGGGTGTGACAATAGTTGCGCCAGGTAAAATGAAGCCGAGCGTGACCGGCATTGAATTCACACTTCAGGCCGGAAGCGCACTCGGCATTATTGGCCCGTCCGGTTCGGGCAAGTCGATGCTCTCGCGCGTCATTGTCGGCGCATGGAGTGCCGCTGCCGGAAAGGTTCGCATTGACGGCGCAAGCTACGATCAATGGGACCGGGAAGAGTTGGGCCGTCATATCGGCTATCTTCCTCAAGGAGTCGAACTGTTCAACGGGACCGTTGCTGAAAACATCGCTCGTTTTGAGCATGATCCTGATCCCGACGCAGTGATAACCGCAGCAAAGGCCGCGGGTACCCACGAACTGATCCTGGGATTGGAACGGGGCTATGAAACACCAATCGGTGTGGCCGGCGCCTCACTTTCCGCTGGACAACGCCAACGCATCRGGCTCGCCCGTGCTCTCTACCGCGATCCTTTCCTTGTTGTTCTTGATGAACCCAACGCAAATCTTGATGCGGAGGGCGAAGCCGCCGTCATTAAGGCGATCGCCTCGGTGCGCGCACGTAGGGGGATTGCCGTCGTCGTCGCTCATCGCCCGAGCGCCATTGAGGCCGTGGATCAGGTTTTAATGATGGAAGGGGGCCAACAGAGAGCCTTGGGTCCACGCGACCAAGTGCTTGCCGCGGTTTTGAAGCGGCGGCCGAGGGCACCAGTCTAGGACAGATATAGGCTGGGATGGGCTTTTGGAATGTGGCTTTGCAAGGATTTGCAAAACAAGGACTTACATGGGGCAAAGCGAAGCGGCGGTCCAGAGGGAGGGTCCGATGTCCAACATCGATAAAACCAATGAGGTTTCCCGATCCATTCGGYACCACCTATTGGCAGGCGTTCTGGCGAGCGCAGGTCTTGTTGGAGGGGCCGGAGCCTGGGCGGCCGTCACAAATCTCTCCGGTGCGGTTATYGCGTCCGGCCACTTTGTCGTCGGTTCTTATGTGAAGAAGGTACAGCATCCAACAGGTGGGGTGGTGGAAAAAATCCTGGTGCACGAGGGCGAAAAGGTAAATGCCGGACAGGTTCTCGTGCAATTAGACCCCACTCGCGCGCGCACCAACCTCGCTATTGTCACGAACCGCCTTGATGAGCTGGCGGCCAGACTAGCTCGACTCGAAGCTGAGCGCGATGAGTTGACGGAGATTGTCTTCCCAGACTGGCTGCTGGCCCGCAGAGAGGTTGCGGAGGCGRCCTCGGCAATCCACAGTGAGAAGCGGTTGTTCGAGTCCCGCAGACAGTCCCGTGAAGCAAAAAAAGCTCAACTGGCGGAGCGTATTGCTCAGTATGCGTACGAGATCGAAGGCCTTAAGGCGCAAGAAATTGCCTATAACAGGGGCATCGACATTCTGGAAAAGGAAATTGCTGCTTTGAGTGGGCTGCGCGAACAACGCATCGTGTCGGACCAACGCTTGAACAGCCTGAAAACTCAGCTTGCCACGTTCGGCGGCGAACGCGGTGAGAAGATCGCTTATCAGGCACAAACGGCGGGCCAAATAGCCGAAACGCGCCTGCAGATCGTGCAAATCGACCATGATCTCAAGGCAGAGGTTGGCCGGGAGTTAACCGAAGTTCAAGCGCAGCTGGGAGAAAACCTTGCACGCAAGGTAGCAGCCGAGGACGAACTCAGACGAAGCGATATTGTCGCGCCACAGTCAGGGGTCGTTTATCAACTCACAGTCCATACGATTGGCGGTGTGGTCGCACCTGCAGATCCAATCATGCTAATTGTGCCCGAAGGCGACGAGCTCGCGCTGGAAGCGCGAATTCAACCGAGGGATATCGACCAGATCCAGCTTGGTCACAAGGCTATGCTGCGGATGTCGGCCTTCAACCTGCGGACCACGCCGGAACTGACCGGATATGTGAGCCTGATCGCGGCCGATTTGGCAACCGACGAAAAAACAGGGGTTTCCTATTACTTGGTGCGCGTGTCGGTTCCTCATGCGGAGCTGACGAAGCTAAAGGACTTAACGCTCGTGCCCGGCATGCCGGCCGAAGCGATGATCCAGACCGCAAGCCGCACAGTACTTTCCTATCTTGTGAAACCGCTCGCCGACCAGGTGGGTCGCGCGTTCCGCGAGGAATAGAAGTTCAGGTTTAAAGCCCAGCTGCGAACGTGAGCGCAATGCAGGGGAAAGTAAGCAGCCGTCCATAGTCGCCATTTCCGATCCCGATCGTCAGCTCACCTTGGTCGTGACGAGGTGGCCGACACGCAAAGATTATCGTCCAAAAGCCAGRCATCCTTGGCGTTAGTGGTTGAGTGAAGCTCGCTCAGGCAGGTTAGCTCCAACTGCGRGGGTCTGCCATGCCTCAAACGGGCAGCGTTTGTCGCCAGCTCGGCGCGATCATTCCTATCGATACGCGTTTGGCATGTCGCAGTTGACACACACCCAGCATCGTCCAACCTAAGCTACTCACCAGGGGAGTCCCGGCAAGGGGCTGAGATACTGCCAATTGCGCGCAGTGACCTTGAACCTGATCCAGTTCATACTGGCGTAGGGACGGTGCGAGGCTCCGCCGGTCGGCGATCCGGCTTCGGTTTTCGGGCAATGCCCGTATTCCAGGCGAAGCGTCACTTCCTCCTCACCGCGTGAACTAGCGTCGAAAAGGTTTATCATCGAGGACCCTGTCGGTGAATCTGGCGTCCCGTCGAGCGGGGATCGGTCGACTTCATTGAGACGGACCGGTCATGTCGCCCGAGGRCCACTCCCGGGCATGTGAACGTGGCGATTACGTCGCCCGGCCAGAACGGGTTTAATCCCGGGGACGTCRTGCACCACCCCTACCGGCTCGCGCATCCTATTGGCCACAGTGATCTCGGCCGAGCGTAGCGAAGCGGGCTGTTAGCTTGAAGCTTTTAGCGAGTTCATCCAACCCATCCAGAGCTACCGCGTGTGGCCGGGCCATCGTGCTCGAGGCGAAAGRTCTTTAACAAAAGAGTGGCTGCCGGCAAACTGGATTTGACGGCAGCCAAGTTGCCTTGGGAGGCTTTTCCGGCGATTTGCGGTTTCAGCTTTCTTTGTGGAGTATTTCTGCCATTCGTTCGCCGATTAGAACGCAAGCGGCCATCGTGGCGGAGCTGACGATATGCGGCATGATCGAACCATCGGCGACCCGCAAGCCTCTTACGCCCTTCACCCGCAGTTGTCCGTCGACGACCGCATCCTCGTCCTTGCCCATGCGACAAGTGCCAACCGAGTGGAAGAAGCTCGACGCGCCGTCGCGGATGAAATCGGCCATTTCTTCCTTGTCGAGCTTCTTGCCTGGGGCTACCTCGCGGATGGCAAAGGGCCTGATGGCTTGCGAATTTCCAAGCTCGCGGCAGGCTTCAATAGCGGCGGCCAAGGCGGCCATATCGTCTGGATGAGTAAGTAGCCTTGCATCCAGGATTGGATTGTCGGCGGGATTTGCGGATCTCAGCTTCAAGAAGCCACGGCTTTTCGGCGCAACGAGCCCAGYGCACAAGGCCCAGGCCGTAGTCGGCGGTGCATATCGTGCGATGATTTCTTCCGTGGCATAGGGAAATTCAAGCTGAACGATATTGAAATCGGGGGCGGAAAGTGACGCTTTGCTCTTCCAGAAGCCAGCGACGTTCGCTCCGGTATTCAGCAATGGGATTGRCTGCGGCGATTCCCACAGACACGCCGCATGTAAGGTGTGATTGTGGTAGTTGGCGCCCACATCAGGTGAATTCACCAGCGTCTTGATGCCGTGCGGCTTGAGGTCCTTTTCGTTCCCGATGCCACTCAACATCAAGATCTTGGCACTATTCATTCCACCTGCGCACAAGACGATCTCGCGGTCGGCGCAAAATAYGACGATGCGGTCTCCAAGGTCGACCTCGACAGCAACGGCCCGATCTCCATCCAAGAGGACGCGGTGCACATGGGAGTTGGGCAGCACCGTGATGTTTTCCTGCCCCAAGACATCGTAGAGGTATGCGTAAGCCATACTATGGCGTAGGCCGTCGCGCACAATGTGATTCATGTAAGCGAACCCGCCATCCATCTCCTCACGGGCACCGTTCTGATCGGACAATACGCGGTGACCGCATTCCTTTGCCGCCTCTAGCAGGGCCGTTCCAACTGCTGAATGGCCAGCGGCGGGCTGGACCCAAACCGGCCCCCCCGTGCCGCGATAGCGCGCGTCGGCTGGTCCATGCCAGTCTTCTAGATCTCTGAAAATTTCCAGCGCGTGCTCATATCCCCACAAAGGCTCACCGGAGATTTCAGCCCATTCATCCAGGTTTGCCTTGAAYGGACGTGACCATGTCAATGCGTTCGTGCTGCTGCCCCCGCCGACAACACGGCCCATAGACTCTCTAATAATTCGGCCATTCATGGAGGGCGAAGGCTCGGAGAATACGTTCCAATCCAAATCGTTTCCGATATTTTGAACCCACAAGTTGGGGTCCAGCACCGAAGCTGCCGTATCCCAACCTCCGGCTTCGAGAACGAGTATGCGCGCTGATTTCTTTACTGCGGCGAGGCGCCCCGCAACTGCCGAACCGRCACAACCTGTGCCACAGATGATATAGTCGTAGCTCCCCTTCAGGTCTTTGCGCCGGGCATCCTGATTGGCACGGATTTCGTTTAATTGGTCCGCCAGCGCCGGAATAGATGCGTTGATCCTCCCAATCCAGGGCACCGTCGAGGACGATACCCVCCTTGCCGATCCAGGCTTTTCCCGTGTTGTCATGCCTCCGATGGTCATTCGCATCCTCGCTCTCGAGCTTCCGCGCCGTCTCTCTAGATCAACTTCTCCAGCGTGATCGGCAGATCCCGTACCCGCTTCCCCGTCGCATGAAACACTGCGTTGGCGATCGCGGGCGCCACCCCGACGATGCCGAGCTCGCCGACGCCCTTGCCGCCGAGGGCGGAGGAGTGCGGGTCGGGGATGCCGACCGAGATCGTCTGGATGTCGGGAATGTCGGCATTGGTCGGCAGCATGTAGTCGGCGAAATTGGAGTTGACGATGCGGCCGTGGCGGCGGTCGACGATACCTTCCTCGAGCAGCGCCTCGCCGATGCCCATGATGATGCCGCCCTTCCACTGGCTTTCCGCCAGCTTGGGGTTGTAGAGCCGCCCGGAATCCAGCGCCGAGACCACGCGCGACACGCGCACCGTGCCGAAGTCTTCATCCACCCGCACCTCGACGAAATGCACGCACCAGGAATGACGCGAATAGTCGCCTTCAGTCGGTGGGAAAGACATGGCGATTGTGGTGTAGTTCGTGTAGCGTTCTTCGAGCGTCGAGTTAACTGGCATTGTGTCACCCTTGGCTCTGATTTGATCGCGGCCAACGGCCGACATCAGCTCGGCGATCGATAGCTCCGGCCCGTCGCCGCGCGGAGAGCCGAYGCGGCCGTCCTTCACCGCAAGCGTGTTCGCCTGCAGTCGATGGAAGGGTGAGCGCGGATCGGAGAGCGCGAGCCCGATCAACTCATCCAGCGCTTGGCTTGCGGCCTTATGGACGGCGCCGGTCATGATCCCGGCAAGCCGCGAGCCACCGGTGACGCCGGCGCGGGCGAAATGCGAGTCGCCGAGCTTTACCGAGACTTGGYTCACCGGAACGCCGAGCGTCTCGGCGGCGGTCTGCGCCAGAATCGTATAGGTGCCCTGGCCCATGTCGATGGAGGAGCTTTCGACCTCGACCGAGCCGTCGAACATGACCTTCACCACAGCCTCGCCGTGAGCCCGCTGTACGGGATAGGCAMCCGCTGCCACGCCCCACCCGATCAGCTGGTGGCCTGCGCGCATAGAGCGTGGCGCGGGCGAACGTTTTGCCCAGCCGAAGGCTTCGGCGCCGACGGCAAACGCCTCGCGCAATTGCCTTGTCGACCACGCCTTCTTCGCATGCGGGTCCTGCTCGGCATAATTGATCAGCCTGATCTCCAGCGGATCCAGGCCCAGCTCATAGGCGAGCTCGTCGATCGCGCATTCGATGCCGAACGCGCTGGGGTTCTCACCTGGGGCGCGCTTCGGGTTCGGCAACACGGTGTTGAGCCGCACCACATCCTGCCTCGAGGAGAAATTGGGCGTGTCATAYATGATCGAGGTGATGGAGCCGACTGCTTCCACCCACATGCCTTCGAGAGAAACCTCGCTGACGCCACGGTGAATGATGGACTGAATCCTGCCAGCCTTGTCGGCGCCGAGGTCAATCGTTTGACGGGTAGTGGCGCGGCCACCATAAGAAGTAAAATTCTGCGAGCGGGTAAGCATCAGCTTGACCGGCCGTCCAAGCATCTTGGCCGCTGCAGCCGCCACCGCGCTGTGGGCGAGCGCCAGCGCCTTGGAGCCAAAGCCACCGCCGATATACGGCKAGACGAGCCGCACATTCTCGAATGGTATGCCAAACCACTCGGCATAGGTGCGCGCCATGCCGTCCAACCATTGGCTGGGCTCCCAGATGGTGAGCCGGTCGCCTTCCCAGCGCGCAATCAACCCATGCGGTTCGATTGCTGCGTGAGCTGATCGTTGCGTATTGTACACGRCACTGAGATGCACTGGGGCTTCAGCAAGCGCAGCCTGCGCGTTGCCCCATTCCTTAGTCATGCCCTCGATCGATATAATTTCACCAGCCGTTCCGTCCCCTAGCTCGACTAGAGCCGGGGCCTGGTCGTAGTCCGCCATGACCAAAGCCGCGGCGGAGACCGCCTGCTCGAAGGTCTCAGCGATCACAACAGCGATGTGCTGGCCGCAATATGTCACCTCGCGCGCAAGCGGGCAGAAAGTTCGTTGGGGAGCAAGCGGGTTCCCGAACCAATCCGACGCGACTGACAGCTTCATGATCGTATCCGGCGTCAGCACCGCAATAACACCACGCGCAGCCTTTGCCGCCTGCGTCTCGATCGACACGACCCTGCCCGCAGCGATGGTGGAGTCGACGAGCACCGCATGAGCCAGCCCTTCAAGCTGCTGCTCGACGGCGTAGCGGGCGGCGCCGGTGATCTTGGCTGGGCCGTCGACGCGCGACAGGCGTCCGCCGACGGCTTCGAGGCGCGCGCTGTCGGACGCGGCGTGTTTCACGTCATGAACGGTCATGCCGTCTCTCCCAATATGAGGATGGCGCGCGCGATCACGCGCGGCGCCAATGCGATCTTGTAGTGGTTGGCGCCATGGTCGACGGCGCCCTGCATGGCGAGCTCGCTCGCCTCGCGGATCGTCGCTTCGTCGAGCGCTTTGCCTTTCAGCGCGTCCTCGACGGCGCGCGCCCGCCACGGCTTGGTGGCGACGCCGCCGAGCGCGACGCGGATGTCGCGGATGGTGCGGCCGTCGCCTTCGAGTTCCAGTCCGACCGCCGCGCTGGCGGCCGCGAACTCATAGGACTGGCGGTCGCGCACCTTGATGTAGGTCGAGCGCCTTGCCACCGCTGAACCGGGGATTTCGATCGCCGTGATCACCTCGCCCGGGCGGATGTCGTGCTCCTGCTCGGCCGTCGCGCCCGGCGCGAGGAAGAAGTCCTCGACCTTGAGCCGCCGCTCGCCGAGATCGACCTCGGCGTCGAAGGCGACCAGCGCTACGGCGAGATCCCCCGGATAGGTGGCGATACACGCTTCGCTCACGCCGAGCACCGCATGGCCGCGCGTCACGCCGCCGATCGCCGAGCAGCCGCTGCCCGGCTCACGCTTGTTGCAGGCCGGGAAATTGGCGGGATCGCGGAAGTAGGGACAGCGCGTGCGCTGCATCAGGTTGCCGCCGATCGTCGCCATGTTGCGCAATTGCGCCGACGCCGCCTGCCAAAGCGCTTCCGAGACCGCCGGAAACAAGCTCTTCACTTCGGCATGGTCGGCGACGTGGCTCATCTTCGCCAGCGCGCCGATCAAAGCGCGGTCGGCGGTGACGTCTATAGCGTTGAGCCCTTCGATATGGCTGATGTCGATGACGGTGGCGGGTTCCACGACGCCACATTTGGCGAGGTCGATGAGCGTCGTGCCGCCGGCGAGCAGCATGGCACCGGGAAGGGCGGCCGCGTTGCGCGCAGCCTCGATATTGTCGGCGCGGAGGTAGGAAAAATCTCTCATCAGCGCAGCTCCCGTGCGGCCTGGCGGACGGCGGCGACAATGTTCGGATAGGCGCCGCAGCGGCAGAGATTGCCGGCYATGTATTCGCGGATTTCCTCGTCGGAGCCGGCATGGCCCTCGCGGATGCAGGCCACCGCCGACATGATCTGGCCCGGCGTGCAATAGCCGCACTGGAAGGCGTCCTGCTCGAGGAAGGCGGCCTGCACGGCGTTGAGCGTGCCGTCCGCGTCGGCGAGCCCCTCGATGGTGGTGATCGAGCGGCCTTCAACCTGCGCTGCCAGCGTCAGGCAGGCCAGCACCCGCTCGCCGTCGACATGGACGGTGCAGGCGCCGCACTGGCCCTGGTCGCAGCCCTTCTTGGTGCCGGTCAACGCAAGTCGCTCGCGCAGCGCGTCGAGTAGCGTCACGCGCGGCTCGACGTCGAGCGCGTGGTCGCGGCCGTTGATGGCGACATGGAGGGAGAGTGTGGTGGGACTGGGGGTTAAGCCGTCGGTGGCAACGCCATTTCTGAAATGGCCGTCTTCGGGAGGATCGATGATGGTCTGGATATGGCTTGTCATGGGCGTCGGGCTCCGATTGCTGGACGCTGGGATGGAGATGGGACGGGCGCGCCGAGCTGCTGCCGGGGTTATCAATAATGCGCAACGCCACCCCGGGTCCGCTTCGTCAATTTAGAAGCATGGCACGGCCGCGCAATTCTGGCTTGCACGCTTCCCGTCGACATGAAGATGGGATCATGTGAACTGAAGTCCGAAGCCGACAGGGCCATCGTATAAGCGCTTCCTTTGCCCTCCTTCCGCCTTCCGTCCTCCCGCCCTCAGGGTGGGGTCTTGTTCTCTTCGATCGCAGGGGCATCTGCTTCTCGTCCACTGAGCCGACCATCTCTGCAGCGGGCTTTAGTGCTTAGGGCCCTGTCACGCGCGATCAGGTGATCGTAACCCCGCTATCAACCGAGAGGATGTGACCCGTCACCACACCTGACTCGGCGGACGCAAGATATAACGCCGCGTGGGCGACATGCTGGGGCTCGCCGAGACCGACCAAATGCCGGCTAGCGAGGGACTGAACCGCCGGCTGGCCCYCTAGCGCCCTAAGAACCCGCTCCGTTCTTGTTATCGAAGGCGCTATGGCATTCACTCGCACGCCCTGTTCACCGAACTCAACGGCGGTGGCGCGAGTCAGCGCTGCAATCCCACCCTTCGCGGCTGAATAGGCGCTCATGTTGCGCATACCCACAAGAGCTACATGAGATACTGTGTTCACGACGGAACCACCGCCACGCTTGATAATTTCTGGGATACCGAACCGACAACAAAGCCACGTGCCGAACAGGTCAACTCGCATGACGCGCCAGAATTCATCGATTGTTGCGCTAACAACAGAGCCGTCGTTTCGGCTTGAGCCGCCAGCATTGTTGTAAAGAACGTCGAGCCCACCAAAATGCGCGACCGCAGTGGAGATTGCGTGCTGCACACTGGGCTCGCTACTGACGTCGGTTTCGCAGAACAGTGCATCGCCCCCGGCCCTCTCAATCATGCGAACGGTCTCGGCACCTCCCTGCGCGTTGATGTCGGCAACGGCGACCATGGCACCCTCCTGGGCAAACAGGACGGCGGCCGCTCGGCCAATTCCACTGCCGGCGCCGGTTATGAACGCGACCTTTCCTTCCATTCTTGGCATGCTGTTTTCTCTCTCCTCCACATGTGTCCGAGGCTTATTCGATCTGCATGTGGGTAACGAACTTGGTGTTGAGGTAGGCCTCAAGGGCGTCGGCGCCCCCTTCTGTCCCATAACCCGAATCGTTAATGCCGCCGAACGGGACTTCGGGCAGTGCAAGCCCGAAATGATTGATGGAAAGCATGCCCGAACGGATGTTACGAGACATCTTAGCCGCACTTTCGGCCGACCGCGTGAAGCCGAAAGCACCCAAACCGTAGTCCAGCCTGTTTGCTTCGTCCAAGGCCGCGTCGAGCCCGCTGACAGGCATCATCAGCGCAACGGGCCCGAACGGCTCGTCGTTCATGATCCGCGCCGATACAGGCGCATTGGAGAGGACTGTCGGCTCGTAAAAATATCCGGAATTGCCAATCCGCTTGCCGCCGGTAACAAGCTTAGCACCGCTCTGAACGGCTTCCTGCACCAGCGTGCTAACGGATTGCAATCGCCGCTCGTTGACTACGGGGCCCATGACCGTGCCTTCTACAAGGCCGTCCCCCACCTTGATAGTCTTTGCTACTGACGAAAAACGATCGACAAATTCATCATAGATATCCTCTTCAATGAGAAATCGAGTTGGGGACACGCACACCTGACCGGCGTTGCGATACTTGGAGCGGGCCATCAATTCCGCGGCTTGTTGAACCGGCGCGTCCTTCAACACAATGACCGGCGCATGGCCGCCGAGTTCCATCGTTGAGCGCTTCATGTGCTGTCCGCAAAGGGCGGCCAATTGCTTGCCTACGGCAGTCGAGCCGGTAAACGATATTTTTCTGACAGTCTGATGGGGCACCAGATGACCCGATATCTGCGCTGGATTTCCATAGACAAGATTGATCACCCCGGCCGGGATACCAGCATCTACGAACGCGCGAATGAGCTCCGCCGGTGAACCAGGGGTATCTTCGGCAGCCTTAACGATGATGGAGCAACCAGAGGCAAGAGCAGCGGAAAGCTTCCGCACGACCTGACCGATTGGAAAGTTCCAAGGGGTGAACGCTGCAACGGGACCAATCGGCTCCTTATAGGATACCTGGCCGATATTCCCTGCGCGGGCAGGAATGGATCGGCCATAGGTTCGCCGACCTTCCTCGGCGAACCAGTCTATCAAGTCCGCCGCCGATAGGGTCTCCATTTGAGCTTCGACCAAGGCCTTGCCTTGCTCTGCAGTCATGATGCGGGCGATCTCATTCGCGCGCTGCCGCACTAGATCGGCTGCATTGCGCATCAGCTTGTAGCGATCGAACGCTGCGGTCTTGCTCCAAATGGCAAATCCCTTGCCAACGGCAGCCAGTGCCTGGTCCAGATCGGCAACGTCGGCATGAGCTACATGGCCTAAGATGCCTTCATTGGCGGGATTGATGACAGGAATCGTTTTGCCTGACGCCGATGGCCTCCACTTTCCATCAATGTGCAAAAGCACGTTTTCTGGATAAGACATCTTCGCAACTCCTTTGCAGGACGCTTCCCGTCGAGAAATTTGCAGCGCAAAATCGCCTTCTTAAGTGTTTTTCACTACAATATCGCGCTTCTGTCGAATTGAGTGAATTTTACCTTCACTTGGCAGCCAGAACTTTGCAGAAAGAATCGCCGGCCCTCCGATCGAAGCGAAACTCCGATCGGCCGCAAACTCGGCATTTCTTTTTTACACATCACAGAAAGCCTCAAACTAGGGCGACGGCACTGGCAAGCGACAGGCTGGCATAAATTCAAACGGCGCCATCGTTTTTGAAAAATCGGTTAGGCTTTAGAAAGAAAGACAAGGCAAGCGCACCGTTGGGCGAGACGACCCTGTGACGATTTCCGCCCGGACGCCAGACGTAGTTGCCGGCGGTGAGGTTGCCTTCATGATCGGCTACGCTGCCCTCAAGGAGAAAACTCTGCTCAATCTCCACATGTTCGTGGTACGGCAGCGTGGCACCGGSCTCGAACTTGAACAGCCCGGTCAGCAGGCCGCTTTCCTTATCTTCCATCAAGATCTTCATTGTGACGCCGGGGTACTCGGTCGGCTGCCAAGGAAGTGCTTCGACATCGACGTAACGCGACGACAGCGCATCGAGGGCTGACTCGGTGGCTAGATGAGGCGTGCGTGGGGCCATAACTATTCTCCATTGGTCGATTGCGATTTTGAAAAAGTCGCATATTGCGATTAATTGGTCAATTCCCTATAAAAGAGAAATCTCTAGCCAATTCGTGACGACAGACCACAAGGGGTTCGATCGACGCGCACCGGGAGGAGGCCCCGTACCCACCTTTCAGGCGCGCTGAGAACAAGGAACCGGCCGGCAGCCCGACGTTTTGTTGCGAGCGACACGAGCTTGAGAACACGAGGCACGAAGCGTGGCGCCGGGCTGCCGGCATCAAGGCGTGCTTTTACGCTTGGCACCCGTTTTGAAGGATGTCGAAATGTACCAGACTGCCGACAAGCCTACGTCGATGGGGACAACAGCCACGCCGGTTGTGAGCGAGAGCGACAAGAATGCCATCGTTGGCGGCGTGCTTTTGTCGATGCTTCTGGCGGCGCTTGACCAGACGATCGTCGCGCCTGCCTTGCCGACTATCGCGCGTGCGCTCGGCAATGCGGAATACCTGCCCTGGATCGTAACCGGCTACTTGCTCACRGCCACGGCGATGGCACCGCTCTACGGCAAGATTTCGGATGTCTATGGTCGCCGACGCGTGGTTTATGCTGCGGTATTGATCTTTTTGCTGGGGTCTGTGGTCAGCGCGCTCGCACCGAACATGCTGGTATTGGTCCTTGGCCGGTCGATCCAAGGCGCGGGAGGCGGGGGCCTATGGGCCCTTGCACAAATTATCATCGGTGACCTCGTGCCTCCGCGTGAAAGAGCCCGATACGTGGCCTGGATAGCGGTGACCTGGGCAGTCGCGAGCATTGCCGGGCCGGTGCTCGGAGGGACATTCGCGGAACATCTCCATTGGTCGCTGATCTTCTGGATCAACCTGCCGCTCGGCTTCGCGGCGATGGCGATCATCAACAACCCTCTGAAGAAGCTCCCGATCCTGGCCAAGACTCACCGAATCGACTGCCTCGGCGCCCTCCTGTTGATCAGCGCGACGGCGCTTCTGTTGTTGGCGCTCAACTGGGGTGGAAGCACCTACCCCTGGTTCTCTCGCGAGACCCTGTCGCTCGTGGCCTGCTCGGCGCTGCTTTGGTCGTTGTTCGCGGCCAGGCTAGTGAAAGCCCCCGAACCGCTTATCTCACTCGAGGTGCTTAGCAACCCGATTGTGCTTGCTGGTACACTTTCGATGTTTCTGCTACAGGCGGCTAGCATTGGCATATCGGTCTACCTGCCGATTTACCTGCAGGCGATACTTGGGCTCTCGGTTAGTGAATCCGGCACTGTTATGCTTGGATTGCTACTCGGCACGGTCGCGGGTGCCACCTTCAGCGGTCGCATGATCCCGCGCCTCACGCATTACAAGCGCATCGCCATGGCTGGCATGGTCTTAGCCATCGCCTGCCTCGGTGCCCTCAGCATCGTGGCCGAAGGCGCCTCAATACTTGAGGTTGAAATCTTGACCACTCTGATCGGCCTCGGTAGCGGAACCACCTTTCCAGTGAGCACCGTCTCGGTCCAGAATGCCGTGGACCGCGCACATCTAGGTGTCGCCACCGGAGTGCTGACCTTCCTGCGCTCGCTTGGAGCCGCGCTTGGCGTGGCTGTGCTCGGCGCGGTTGCTATGGGCGCTGGCTTGCCAGTTGCCGCGGGCACGCTCGTCCACGTCGAGACCTCRCCAATGCCATTCACCATGATCTTCGTCGCAGACGGCTTTATTCTTGCGTTTGCGTTGGCTGCTCTGTCTTTGATACCGCACAAGCCCTTGCGCGGCCAAACCGAGCACCCAGTTCTTTCGGAGTGACTGCGCAGACTTTGCCAGCCGGCCGAGGTTTAAGTTTGAGAGAAGGCARCACTTCGGTGAAGCCAAGCGCCGACGTTTTCGGCCTCTGATGCGCTTAGAAGGCAGGCCGATGCACTGCCAAGAAATTCACTATAGTACTCATCACCGACCTAAAAAGAGCGGAGGACGTTTCTGAAGCAGTGCGTTTATTGCTTCCCTGTGATCCGAGGTGTGTTGCACGATCGCCTGATAGGACGCAGAAAGCTCAAGACATGATTGCAAACTCATCTCGGCTGCGTTGCGGATAAGGCGGCGGTTCAGTCGAGCACTTAATGGAGGGAACGAGGCGATTTTACGCGCGACCTTCAAAGATTCCGACAATAAATTGTCCTCTGGCACGATGCGGGAAACGAGGCCCCACCGCTCTGCCTGCTCCGCACCAATAAGGTCGCAGGTCAACGACATTTCAAGCGCGCGCGGCATGCCAATAACGCGCGGAAGGTACCAGGCGCCGCCGTCTCCAGGTACCAAGCCAACCCTTAGATAGCTTTCGRCGAACTGTGCTTGGGGGGCGGCTAAGCGGATGTCACACATGCAGGCGAGATCGCACCCTGCACCGACGGCTGCTCCGTTGACGGCTGCGATCGTCGGAACATCCAGCTTGGCGAACGCCAATGGAATCTTCTGGATGGCATTGCGATAGCCCTCCATCATGTCGAATGGCGGACCATGGAACATGGGGTCGTCACCGTCCTGCATGTCGCGGACATTGCCGCCCGAGCTGAACGCATCGCCCGCGCCAGTTATGACAATGCAGCCGAGCGCTGGGTCACGGTTGGCACACTCCAGAAACCCCACCAAAGCCTTGATTACAGGTGACGACAGCGCGTTCCGTGTTGCTGGGTCATTCAACGTCACAACGGCCAGGGGCCCATCTCGCTCTATTTGGACTTCGGGGTCAGACATGTGGTGCGTCTCCTTGCGAACCATCAACCAAAAAACTCCACAAGCGCCCTTCGCCAGATCGCATTGCCATCTCGCCGATTGTGCGCTCGCAATCGTCCTGCCGACCCCAATGGTCGCGCCAGACCCACAGCCGCTTGGTATAGCAGTGAAGGAGGTGTTCCRCCGTGAAGCCTATGGCGCCGAATAGCTGATGACCGGTAGAAGCGGCAATAGTTGCTCCCCGACCCGCTTGGGCCTTCGCCGACAGCCAGCCCAGTCGATCGTGCACATTTTGCAAGGCTTGGCCAAGCACCGCTTCCGTGACGGCCAGCTCGCTCGCGACATCGGACAGAAGATGTTGTATAGCTTGGAACCGGCCGAGCGGCCGCCCGAACTGTGAACGCGTATTCACGTGGTCGATGGCCAACTCCAGGATCTCACCCATCGCSCCAGTCATGGCGGCTGCCGTTAAAAGGGCTCCGCTGCGTGCGATTTTCTCATACTGCGCGCGGCCAACGGACAGAGCCCTCACATCAAGGGCATCCTCCGGTGCAAGACGAACCCAAGGTTYCCCCGCCAGATCACCGAATGTCTGAGCATTCGCCGTCGAGACCGACAGGATGAAGCAATTGCCGGACAAATCAGTCGCCCGTGCATAGACCTGCCTGCAGCCTGGAGAGAGYGGGGCCTCGATCGGCCGCCCCGAAAGGCACGCCTGGCCTTTGTGCTTCGACAGGATAATGTCGCTGCGGGCAGTGATGCTGGAGGTCGCGGGATTGTGGCCGAACATCACTGCTACAGGAGCCGCAACAAGCATTTCAACCATCGGCAAAGTCGCAGCGTGGCGGCCCCATATACGCAGAATTTCTGCCGCTTCCTCGATCGTCAGACCCGCGCCGCCCGCATCTTCGGGCAGCAGCGCCAAGTTCAGACCGGATTTGTGCACCTCGGCGAAAAGTTCTGCGCTCTGCAGTTGCTCCCGGCAGCGTTTTCCGAATTGCGCCAGAATACGGCTAGCGGTCTGCGCCAGCATTCTTGAAACGTCGTTCATCTCAACCCCAAATGGCGTGCGACGATTCCCTTGAGGATTTCGCGAGTCCCTCCGCGTAGGCTAAAGCTGGGCGCATTCAGAATTGCCGAGGCTAAGGTCGTTGTTAGGTCGTCGCCGTCTTGTCTAGGGCTGAGATCGATCAATCTGCGCGAAACCTCGGCGATATCTTGCTCGAKGGTGGTGCCGATATCCTTCAYCATGGTTGCCTTCTGGCCGACATCTTCGTGGCGGCCCAAGGCCTGGTTGATTTCAAGCGAAAGCGATCGAACGGAATGGAGCCTTCCGACGAGACGGCCGAGTTCGATCGTCGCGTGGCGGTCGGGGTCGCGCGCGATATAGGACGATAGCATCGACAACATGGGAAACGTGGACAGGATGCGATCGGGGCCGCTTCGCTCGAAGGAAAGCTCCTCCATCACAAGACGCCAGCCTTGCCCCGGTTCGCCGAGCAGATGCTCTTCATCCACAAAACAGTTTTCGAAAAGGACTTCGTTGAATTCGTCCACTCCAGCCATGTTGGTGATGGGCCTGACGGTGACGCCCTTGTTTTCGAGGGGCACGACCAACTGGGAAAGTCCGGYATTCCGATCCTCCGATCTGGGAGAGGTGCGGCAGAGGACGATCAGGTAATCGGCATGATGTGCATTCGTTGTCCAGATCTTGCGTCCCTCCAGAACCCACCCGCCGTCCACTTTCGTGGCGCTTGTGCGGATCGACGACAGGTCCGAGCCTGAATCGGGTTCGCTCATGCCGATGCCAATGGTGCAGCGGCCTGCTGCGATTTGTGGCAAGACGAGATGTTTCAGATGTTCCGTGCCGTTGCGTAGGATTTGCGGGCCACTTTGCCTGTCAGCAATCCAATGAGATCCAAGAGGCGCACCGGCCGCGAGCAGCTCCTCGATGACCACATATCGTTCCTCCGGGCTGCGGTCGTGGCCACCAAACATTTTCGGCCAGGTCATGCCGATATAGCCCTGGTCTGCGCATCTAATCGAGAAATCGCGGTCGAATGTGGTCCAAGACTGGCCGGCTCTAATGCGGCCG
>NZ_MDFL01000165.1 GCF_001854785.1 Mesorhizobium sp. ORS 3428 | reverse complement strand
GAGAACCAAGGCTTCGCACGCGACGATGAGTGGCGGAGCGATTGTTTAGCTCAACCTCCGGTGCACCGCTGTATCGCATCGTTCTGCTGCTGATGCGTTAGGTCGACCGAAGCAATTGGTAATGAGCGACAATTAGTTGCAGCAGACTGTTGTTCCGCCAGTTCACCAGAGAAGACGCTTACGCCTCAATCGCGCGTTTCATTACGAAGCCAAGCTGCTGAAGCTGGGAGAGCGGTGGCTATGTGATGGAAGCCCATGCCAGTGCCCATCATAATTTGCCATGTCGACCACAGGGGCGCTAAAAGACTGCGCGCGCTGAGCGATCCACTTCTCCGTCTGCGCGCCCTGCGATCCCCCGAAGACCTGATACCGATCGCGGCCGAACTAGCGTCGAAGCCGGYGGTAAATAGCAAAGATCAAGAAGCGTTAGTCAGCGCCAGGTTAGCAACGGAGGTCAGCTTCATCTACTCACCGTCTGCGCCCGGCACCGACTGTATAGATTGCAGCGGCCACTATGATTACGACGCCTTCGATAATCCCCTGATAGTTGGCCCCGAGGTTGAGTAAATTGAAACCATTCGTCAGCGTTACCAGAAGCAGTGCGCCTGCCGCAGACTTGAGCACCGAGCCACTGCCTCCAAACAGCGAGGTGCCGCCAAGGATAGCCGATGCAATGACCGCAAGTTCCGCCCCCTGCATGGCACCTGGATATGTCGATCCAAGACGTGAAACATAGAGCAGGCCGGCAAAACCCGCTGCAAGGCTCGAAAGCAGGAAGCCGAAGATTTTGTAACCGACAACGTTGACGCCAGCCAGGCGGGCCGCCTCGGCATTACCGCCCACCGCATAGAGGCGTCGACCGAAGGTGGTGAATGTGAGCAGCAGCCAAATCACTACGGTGAAGACAAGAAAATAGATTGCCKGATTCGCGACAGTGTCGCGAGGACCGCTGAGGATTCCCATCCCGCCAACGATCGTAGCGCCAATCAGGGCAAATACGCCGCGAACGCGACTGGTGCTCCCCCGATAGAGCCCGACCAGACCACAAATGGCGAAAAGCCCCCCCAGACAATAGAGCACGACGTTCATCGGCTGTCGTGTTGTCTCAAATAACTGCATCRCCGCAACCGCCGATTCATCGGTCGAGTTCAGTGAACGGCCATCCGTCAACACAAGAATTATACCGCGCGCTCCAGTCAACATGCCGAGCGTCACGATGAACGCATTGATGCCTAGGAACTGATTGATCGCTCCGTTGACCAGCCCGACAAAAGCTGCCACCGAGAGTGCCAGTATTGCGGCGATTCCAAAGCCCAACGTTCCGACGGTCATAAGGAAGACAACCCCCACAAGTGCGGCCACCGAGCCCACCGACAGGTCGAAATTGYCCGTGATCAGCACCACCGTCATCGCAATTGCCATTATTCCTGTCAGTGAAGCCTGATAGACAATGTTCGAAAGGTTTGCCGCCGTCAGCGGTTGCGACTTGCCCAGGTACATGGCAATCGCCGTCACGATGAATAACACCAGCGCCAGGGCGACATAGACGCCGAATTCACGCAGTATTCCTAGGACGTATGGATCTCTTGATTTGGATACAGCCAAATTTTCCTTTTTTGCGTCGATCAACACCCCGCTCCCAACCGTAGTACTTGGGGCGATAAGCCCGATCTCTTCTTTCAATCTCGTCATATGCATGATTCCACTCCAGAGAACGGGGCAGACCTCAGGCGCCAGAAGCCAGCAGCACCAGCTCGTGCTCGGAGGTTTGCGAC
>NZ_MDFL01000164.1 GCF_001854785.1 Mesorhizobium sp. ORS 3428 | reverse complement strand
TGACCCATATGCGATAGCCCTGCCCACAAGGGGGAGATCGGCCGTCACCACCGGCAGGACAGAGGGGGGCGCTGTCCCGCCAGCGTCTCAAGTTCACTCTCCGCGGTAAAAGGCCTACCCTTCCCGCAACCACACCAGCATCTCGCCGGGATCGCGGTTGTCCCAGGCGAAATAGGGAACAGCCTTGAGCGTCGTCTCCTCGGTCGCCGGCGGCTCGGGGCGGTAGAGGTCGCTGCCCCAGTTTTCGACCGCAGCGCGGCTGCCGATCGCCGAAAGGGTGACGATGCCGCCGAGCAGGTTCGGCTCGACATGCGCCTCGAGTCTGGCCTCGCGCGGCATGGCGATGCGGTGCAGATCGCCGCCATTGTCGGTTTCCTCGACGCAATAGATCAGCGGGCCGCGCGCCAGCGCCACGCGGCCGATATCCTGGCGAACCTGCGGATTGGCGAAGAGCCTGGCCATCGACATTTCGAGGTCGAGCTCAACCCGGTCGCCCCGGCGCCATTCGCGCCGGATCGCGGCGTAGCCGTCGCTGGTCGCCGCATCGAGATCGACCATTGCGCCGTTCACCCGCAGCGCCGCGTTGCGGCACCAGGCAGGTATGCGCAGGTAGAGTGTGAACTCGACCGGCGTCTCGGCCTCGACCTCGATCGCGACAGCGCCGTCCCAGGGATAGTTGCTGGTCTGGACGAGGCAGACCGGCTGGCCGGCGATCTCGAAGCGGGCCGTCGAGTCGCCATAGAGGTGCACGGCCAGCGCATCGTCGGCGAGGCCGTAGAAATAGCTGCCGATCGAAGCCACCATGCGGCCGACATTGGGCGGGCAGCACGGACAGCGGTGCCATTTCCAGCGATGGTGGCCGCCCCTGCTTTCCAGCGGGTTCTCGTAGAAGAACAGCGAGCCATCGAGCGACAGGCCCGAGATCGAGCCGTTGTAGAGCGCGCGTTCCATCATGTCGGCATAGCGGGCGTTCGGCCCCATGCCGAGCATGCGGCTTGCCCAGAACACCAGGCCGACGGAGGCGCATGTCTCGGCATAGGCGGTCTCGTTGGGCAGGTCGTAGTCGCTGGTGAAGCCTTCATTGTGCGCGGACGGCCCGAGGCCGCCGGTGACGTAGAGGCTCTTGGTGGTGAGATCGTCCCACAGCCGCTCGAGCGCCATCTTGAGCGAGTCGTCGCCATATTCGGTCGCGATGTCGGCCATGCCCGAATAGAGATACATCGCCCTGACCGCATGGCCGACGACCTTGTCCTGCTCGCGCACCGGCTTGTGCGACTGGTTATATTCGTAGGTCTTGAAGTGATAGGCTTTCGGGTCGGCGCCGCGGGCGCGCGCCTCCTCGTCGAAATAATGCGGCTGCTGGCCACGCTGGTCGATGAAATACTTTGCCAGCCTCATGTATTTGTCGTTGCCGGTGACGCGGGCGAGCTTCACCAGCGCCAGCTCGATCTCCTCATGGCCGCAATAGCCCTTCTTCTTGCCGGGTTCCGGGCCGAAGGTGTCGGCGATGTGGTCGGCGTAGCGGCTCATGATGTCGAGCAGCTTGCGCTTGCCCGTCGCCTGAAAGTAAGCGACCGCGCCCTCGATCAGATGGCCGGCGCAATAGAGTTCGTGGCAGTCGCGCAGGTTGGTCCAGCGCAGGCCGGGCTGGATGCGCTGGTACCAGCTCGACAGATAGCCGTCCGACTGCTGCAGCTTGCCGTACATGTCGATGACGGCGTCGATCTTCGCTTCCAGTTCGGGGTTGCGGCGGCGATAGAGCGAATAGGCGGCGGTCTCGATCGTCTTGCCCCAGTCGGAATCCCAGAACATCTGCGTCGTCACCGTCGAGCCGGTGAACTCGGCGCCCTGGCTGTCCGCCTCGTCGGGCGAAGGCGAGTGGAACGGGATGACGACGCCCGGCGACGGCCGGTCCGGATCGATCTGCTCCAGCATGCGCGCCTCGACGCAGCGGTCATAGAGGATGCCGGCGGTCTTGCCGGCGACCGCGTCGACACGGTCGCCCCAGAAGCCGCGGACATCGACCTGCGGCACGGGCAACGGCCGGAAGGCGAGCTTCGGCTTGGCTGAGGTGCCGGTCTGCACGGCGGGCTGCGATGCGGTCATGAATTTCACTCCATTCGAATTACTTGACGGCCCCGGCCATCAGGCCGCGGATGTAGAAGCGCTGCAGTGCCAGGAAGAGGATCAGGCAGGGCACCATCATCACCGTGACGCCCGCCTGCACCGCGCCCCAGTCGATGGCGCCGAAGCGGCCGGACTGGAGCGCGGTCATCATCACCGGCAGGGTGAATTTGGACTGGTCGGTCATCAGCACCAGCGCCGCCAGGAACTCGTTCCAGGCGCCGAGGAAGGCGAAGAGCGCGATGGTGACCACGCCCGGCCAGACCAGCGGCAGCATCACCTTCACCAGCATGGTGACGTTGTTGGYGCCGTCCATGCGCGCCGCCTCCTCGATCTCGCGCGGCACGGCGTCGAAGGCGTTGCGCATCATGAAGATCGAGAAGGGCAGTTGCAGCGTGACGTAGACGCAGACCAGGCCTGTGAGTGTGTTGTGAAGCCCGAGCCTCGTCAGCACCAGGAAGATCGGCGTCAGGATCGACTGGAACGGGATCATGATCGTCGACAGGATGAGGACGAAGAAGAAATCCCTGAAAGGAAAGCGGAAGCGCGAGAAGCCGTAGCCGGCGAGTACGCTGACCAGCACCGACAAGAGCACCGTCATCACCGAGACATAGATACTGTTCTGCGCCGAAGCCCAGAGCCCGTCGCCGAAGCTGTTCAGCGTCTCATAATTCTCGACCGAGAAGCCGGTGGTCGGCCAGGGCGGCAGCGGCGGCTGGCGCGCTTCCTGCGCCGGCTTGAAGGTCGACAGCACGGTCCACACGATCGGCGCCAGGAACAGCACCGAGGCGATCATGCCGGTGGAGTGCCTGGTGAGGCTGAAGGCCGCCTTGCGGTTCTGCGACATCGCCTCGGCCATCAGTCGAGCCCCTCGGGCTTGCGCAGCAGCCAGAGCTGGATGAGGCTGAGCGCCACCAGGATGAGCAGCAGCACCATGGAGAGCGCGGCGCCGTAGCCGAGCTTGAACGACACGAAGGACTGGTTGAAGATCCAGTAGACCGCCGTCAGCGTCTGGTTGCGCGGGCCGCCCCGCAGGATGATGTAGAACTGGTCGAAGGCGAGGATCGAGCCCGCGACCGACAGGATCAGCGCCAGCGCCAGCGTGCGGCGCATCAGCGGCAGGGTGATCGCCCTGAACCTGGCGAACGGGCCGGCGCCATCGATGACGGCGGCCTCCTGCAGGTCCTGCGGGATCGACTGCAGGCCGGTCATCAGGATGATCATGGTGAAGCCGGCGACCTTCCACACCACCATGGCGATGATCGACCAGAAGGCCGGCTGGAAGGTGGCGAGCAGATTGACCTTCTTTTCGGTCAGGCCGAGGTCGAAGGCGGCGGGGCTGAACAGGCCGGAATCGACATTCAAGAGCCACGACCAGAGCAGGCTCGCGGAGGCGAAGCCCACCACCGCCGGCATGAAGAAGGCGGTGCGGTAGAGATTCGTGAGCGGCCGCGGCCTTTCGATGAAGATCGCCAGCGGGAAGGCGACGGCGAAGATCGCGATGGTGACGATCACCGTGTAATAGGCGGTGAATTTCAGCGCGTTCCAGAAGCGGGTGTCGCGCAGGATCGCAAAATAGTTATCGAGGCCGACAAAGCTATGCTCGCCCATCAGCGGCCAGTTGTTGAGCGACATCCAGGCCGTCATGCAGAGCGGAATGACGAAGAAGACGACGACGAAGGCGACCGCCGGCAGGACATAGAGCAGGCCAACCCATTGCCGGCGGCTGACGCCGGTGCGTGTTCTGACAGGAGCGGAGGCTGTGGCGATGGCGGTCATGGCTGCGCCTCCCCTTCTCCCCTTGTGGGGTGAGCAGCCGGTTCACCGTAGGTGAATTCATCGTGCCAGTGGCACGATGAAAGGCCGGCGAACGCCGGGACGCTGCGAAGCAGCGGGGACCCGGCCGGGGGTGGATCGGCCACCGCCCGGCCCTTCGCAGGCTCAGGGCGTTCGAAGCTCGAAAAGCCAAGCAATTGGCTTTTCGTCCGCTGCGCGGACCGCTTCTCACCCCACAAGGGGAGAAGGGGGAGAAAACCCCGCGATGCCTTAAATTGGCGATGCTGGTGAGTGTGCTGTCTCAACGCAATAGCCCTGCCATTCAGCGATGCAACATCCGGCCGCCCGGCCAGGGAGACGGGGCGGGCGGCCGGTCAGAGCTTTGGGTGGCGAGGCGTTGCGCAATGCCCGCCGCCGGCAAGCCCTGGCGCTACTTGTTCGGCGCCTGGTCGATGATCGACTGCATGGTGTCCTGCGCAGTCTTGATGGCGCCGTCGACATCGTCGCCGAAGAAGACCTCGTTGACCATCTGCGTCCACGGGCCGTTGGCGGAGTTGATCAGGTCGTTGAACACCACCGTATAGGGCGTGCGGCCCTTGGCCATCGCCTCGGCCGCCACCTGGTAGCGCGGATCGAGATCCTTGAGCGCCTCCTTGGCGATGTCGCCGCGCACCGGAAGGCTGCCGTATTTCGCCAGGATCGTCTGGCCCTCCAGCGAATAGGCGAAGTCCAAAAACTCCTTCACCACGGCGATCTTCTTGGTGCCCTTGGTGACGACGAAATTGTCGCCGCCGGCGAAGGACGACCAGCCGCCATCCTTGCCCGGCAGGAAGGTGATGCCGTAATCGACGTCGGGATATTGCGTGTTGAGCGCGCCGATGGCGAAGGCGCCGGACGGCGAGAGGCCGATCTTGCCGCCAGCAAAGGCGGCGAAGAAGTTGGCGCCGGTGTCGGTCTGCGCGCCCTCGGGCACCAGCCCCTTCTTCACCATCGAGCGGTAGAGGTCGATCGCGCCGCGCAGCTGCGGGCTGTCGAGCGTCGCCTTCGAGCCGTCCTCCGACAGTATGTCGCCGCCCGAGGCCCAGATCAGCGGCGTGAAGGTGAAGATGTTGCAGCCGCCGCAATTGCCGGAGAAGTAGAAGCCCTTGATGTCGCCGCCGAGCGCGTTGACCTTCTCGGCGTCGGCCTCGATCTCGGCCCAGTTGGTCGGCCCCTTCTCGGGGTCGAGCCCTGCCTGCTTGAACAGCTTCTTGTTCCAGATCAGCACCGAGCTATCCGCCGAGAACGGCAGGCCGTAGATGTGGCCCTTATAGGTGCCGGTCTTCACATGCGCGGGCGAGAGGCTGGAAAAATAGGGCAAGGATTTCGCCCAGTCGGTGATGTCCTCGAGCTGGCCTGCGGCGGCGAAGGACGGCGTGTAGATCAGGTCGAGCGACAGCGCGTCGGGCGCAGTGCCGCCGGCGGCTGCGGCGCCGTATTTCGGGATGATCTCGGCGTTCGGAATGATGTCGAGCTTGATCTGATCCTTATGCGCCTTGTTGAAGGCGTCGACGATGCGCGGCATGAAGTTCGAGCCGTCGGCGCGCACCCAGATGTTGGCGGTCTCGGCGGACGCCGCCTGCAGACCGCCGCCGATCACGGCTGCGGCCAAGGCCAGCTTGGCAAACATTTTCACGGTATTCCTCCTCATGGTTCTCCTCCCTGTTCGGCCGTGCCACCCGGCGGGTTCGGGCAAGCTTGGCCTTTACTTTCACGTCTCAGCCGCCCGGCGGACGGCCGCATGACTGACGCACCACCAGCCGGCACGGCAGTTTCCTGATGCCCGGCGCGGCCGGCTGGCCGCCCACGAGCGAAAGCAAAGCGAGCCCGGCCTCGCGGCCGAGCGTCGAAAGATTCATGTCGACCGAGGTGAGCGGCGGGCGCGTCGCCTCGGCCACGATCTCCCAATTGTCGAAGCCGATGACGCCGACATCGTCGGGCACGCGGATGCCGCGCTCGCGCAGCGCATCGATGACGCCGCGGGCGATCTGGTCGTTGCCGCAGAAGACGGCATCTGGCCACCCTTCCCTGCCCGCCTTGCCGAACAGTTTTGCCACCGCATCGTGGCCCCAGGCCTCCGACCAGGCGCCAAGCAGCGGCTCGCCGACAGGCAGGTTGTTTTCCGCAAGCACGTCCCGGTAGGCCTGCGCCCGCGCGTGCACCACCGCGAAGCTCGCCGGGCCGCTGACATGGGCGATCCGGCGGCGCCCGAGCCGCACAAAATGYTCGACCGCGAGCCGCGCGCCGCCGGCATCGTCGGAGACGAGGCCGACCGCGCCGGGATCGGGCTGGGTGAAGGCGTAGACGACAGGCACGCGCAGGTTGGAGAGGTCGACCGGCAGATGGCGGTCGATGCGTTTTCCCGTGGCGATGATGCCGTCGACGCGCTTGTCGAGCATGGCCTCGACATGCAGCTGGCCGAGCCGCGTGTCGTCCTCGACATTGCACAGGAAGACCGACACGCCATTGTCGACCAATGCATCCGAAACACCGGCCATCAGCGGCAGCGAGAAGCGGCCATACGTATCGTTGGTGAGCAGGCCTACGGTGAACGAGCGCTTGCGCAAGAGGCTCTGCGCCAGGCTGTTCGGCCGGAAGCCGAGCAGCCGCGCCGTCTCGCGGATGCGCTCGCGCGTCTCGGCCGTCATGCGCCCCTGCCCGTTCAGCGCCTTCGACGCCGTCGCCACACTGACGCCGGCCGCAGCCGCCACCTCGCGAAGGGTGACCGGCGGCTTGGCGGAAACTGGCGCTGGCTGGGCGTCGGCGGACATATTTCGAGGCGCATCCCTAAGTTGGGAAAAGGTTTTCTCTTATCGCCCTGCACGAAGATGACGGGTGAGGTCAGCGGGCGTCAAGCGATTTGGGAAAAGGTTTTCTCAGAGGGAGATTAGGGGAAGGTGGGGAGCTTGGCAAGGGGGCGATGTGCGGGCTGTGTCTGTTCGCTAATGGCTACCTTGCAGAACTGCAAAGCGTCATCGTTCTTCACCCAATTGGGCACTGGCTCAATACAGACCCTGTTCGCCATTTCGAGCGGCGTCTGTAATTGATGATGGCTCTAACTAAGAGTTCCTCCCATTGAACAAGCATTCCACATTCGTTTCTTTCCGTCGACGGTCAACGCCATCACATTTCAAGCCAAAGCAGTAACAGCTCTGACGTTGCACTCGGCATATAGACAGTCGTTTCAATGTGCGTATGAATAGGCGATGGCCATATGGGGATCGTGCCATTGAAGGCGCATATATTCGGGGGACCAGACACTTCTAAGAAGCTTCGCTGCTTGCAAGAATATCTGCGAGCGTTCGCGACGGCTTTGCAGGATCAGCAATTTGCCTGCATCTACATCGATGCCTTTGCCGGCTCGGGCACCCGAACCGAGGTTCGTCCAGGGCTCCCTCTTTTCGGAGGAGAACATGCCCAGCCTGAAGAGGTATCCACGCCGGGTTCAGCAAGGATCGCGATCGAAGTCGATCCCCCGATGCATTCCATCGTGCTTATCGAACAAGACGGCTCTCGGTTCGCGGAGCTCCAAGCCCTGAAGGCTGAATACCCGCATCGCCGGATAATCCCTCGGCACGGTGACGCCAATGCGCTCGTTCAGCGCCTCTGTCGGCGCACCCGTTGGCGCGGTCCGGAGACAGTCGGTCGTGGAATTCGTGGCGTTATCTTTCTCGATCCCTACGGCATGGAAGTGTCGTGGGACACCGTCCAAGCCATCGCAGAAACGCAAGCGTTGGACTGCTGGTATTTCTTCCCGCTTTCGGGCTTATATCGAAACGCTCCCCATGACCCGGCAAAACTCGATGCGGGCAAGCAAGCGAACCTCGATCGTGTGCTAGGGGCTACCGATTGGCGGGAGCGATGGTACGATCATCAGAGCGCGCCTCGCGATATGTTCGAAACAGGGGGGCAGGCTGTTCGGCGAGCAGACGTGGACGCCATTGAAGATTATGTGAAAGAGCGGTTGYAAACAGCCTTCAAAGGCGCGGTTCTTGACCCCGTTCGTCTCCATCATAAAAGCGGGGCACCACTGGCGTCGCTATTCTTCGCCGTATCAAACGCTAGCCCGCCGGCAGTCGCCCTTGCGACGAGAATGGCATCTCATATCCTCAAGTCTGGCAGATCGTCCCAAAGCCGATCTCGGTAGACACGACCGGTCGCCTTTTTGTTCTTGCCGCCCCATTGCTTGAAGAAAAATGCCGCATCCGCATCGGTGCATCGATCGAATATCTCATCTACCCATCGCGTCTCTAGCGGCCTCGCAWTTGGCCCACTTTCCCCCCCGACGATCGCCCAATGTATGTCTTTGAGGCTGGCGCCTGCGACAGACCCAATCAGAGGTTCAAATGAAACAAATCTCACTGTGGCCGGCACCTGCCGCAACTCGTCAAGCCGGTGCAGGACGCGGCTATCCTCGACACTAGTGCCGAGCCAGACGTTTGGCAGCTTTTTGAAAGCTGGAACGATCTCTATCATCCTGTCTGGTCGTTTCGTCAGAATTTGATAGGTGTGGCGTGGCGTGGCAGCCATCACGCGCCAGACCTCGCCGATGAACTCGATCGGCACGTCCGAATGAAACAGGTCGGACATCGAATTTACAAAGACGCGTCGCGGCTTCTTCCATTCCCCCGGGATGGACAGTGACGCGTGGTCAAGCCTGATCCTCCCAGTCCATTTTGCTCTACCGCCAGTTTTGCGCGTTAGGCCCGAATATTTGCGGGCACCCATGGCCTCCAATCGGGCGGCCATCCTCATGGCATAGCAATTCGAGCAGCCTGCGGTGAGAATTGTACATCCAGCGACAGGATTCCAAGTCGCGTCCGTCCATTCGATAGAAGTGTCGGCCATGGAGCCATCCTGCTGCTTTTACAGGCAGATACTRCACAAACAGTGTAAACGTCATTCTAAGGCTTTTTTCGGCRGATCACCGCTGAGCCTTGCGCCAACRCCAGGGCTTCTTCGTCGCTGCAAACCGGCGCTCGATCAGAGCTTGCACGCCACCTGTTGCTCGGCTCCGGCCTGAAGGGTGCCCTTCCAGAGACAATCTTGGCGCGAAGCACGAGTGACGCGAACAACTACGTCGCCGACATCAACGCGGTACTTTCCCTTGTCGGTTGTCCGAACGCGCTCACCGTTAATTTCGACGAGATAGTCGACCGGCGGAACAGGATCGACGACCACGGTAATACTGGGCAGCCGCTCGATTTGAAGCGAGATCAACTCGGGTTTGAGCGTGCTGGCAACCGTTGCAAACTGGTTGGAATCATTCCAGGCAAATCGCACTTCACCAGTCGACCATTTAGCAATCACCCCTTGTGACTTGACAGAGAAGTCGCCCGCGTTCTTGATCGCTAGAGCGACCTTCGAAGCGTCATCGTGGTTGATACCTGCATAGGTCGCTGTGGAACTGAAATCCGTTGCGATGGCCTTCAGAGCGGCTTTGTGCGCGGATGAAGTGACGACCTCGCCGCTCTTTGTCTCCCAGGCTGATATCTGGACCTCGTAATTGAATTCCTGGATCACGTCTTGCGCCCGAGCGACGGGCGCAAGCCATCCCAACACGAGGCAAGCTGCTACAATACAGTTTGCTCTTGTCATCGCCGTGTCTCCTCACCCTTACACAGCAGTTCAGGCATGCGAACCTCCACCGGTCGCCGGCGCTTCTCCAACTCGCTGCAATGCGATAGAAACGACCAGAACGCCGATGAGCAATATTCCGAGCATGAAGAACTCATAGCTGGTCGAATATCGGTACTGAAGGAAGTCGGCATCGATCTTTTCCCAGCACTCATTGAACCATAGGTTCGCCACGCCGGCCTTCCACCAGATGCCGTAAAGTATCGCCTGTGCTAAACAGATGATTGATCCGGCCAAGAACGTGACGTTCCATGGGGTCATGCGCAAACTGCCCTGCAGCCCAATCATAAGCGCAGCGCCCAATCCAATGAGGCCTGTTGCAAGAGTAAGGCCAAGCTGAATTATGCTATCAAGAAATTCGACCGTCTTTTGATATTGCTCGCTCGGAACTGTCGTATCACAAACACCTACGTGCATCGCCGGCACTTCGAAAAGGCGCGATAGCGAGTAGGCGACGATTGACCCTCCGACTATAACAGTCACGCCCCATTTGCGGTTCATTCTCCCTCCCCGCCTCAAGGCCGTACAATATCTGTTAAGCCTACTTCCACCGCCGATAAAGTATTATCAGATTCTTTTGCTTCGGTCTAACCTGTCGCCGATGACAGCTCAAGTCAATTCGCCTTAGATATCGCTCAGGTGCACGAACGCCACTCGCCCGGCTCTATCTTCGCAGGCCCGGTTGGAAGCCGCCCTACCCCTTCCTAAAAAACCCCGACAAAATATTCGGGCCACCTCCCCGGGCCGCAGCCTGATCCCGTCCTCGAATCCGTTCAGCGTCACGCACTCGAAGCCGTTGTGGGCGAGCAGCGCCACCAGCGAGTCGCGGTCGAAGTGGTGCAGGTGCTCGTTGGGGAGACGCATGCGCCAGGTTTGGAACCATGCGTCGCCGCCGGCTGCGGAGCCGGGCGCAAATTGCGATTTGAGGAGTACAAAACCGACCGCAGGCGGTATTGTTGGACARCCATAGATCAATCCATCGGCACGACACAGTGGGTAGAACGGACATGGCCAATTCCACCGGGAGCTCTTTGGGCGTCGCTGTCATTACCGGCGCATCCTCCGGAATCGGCAAAGCTTTCGCCGAGCGCCTGGCCCGCGATGGGTACGACATCGTGCTCGTCGCCCGGCGCCGCGACCGACTTGAGGCTGTAGCCCGCGATATCGAGGCCGGCGGCGCCTCCGCGGAAATCATCGTCGCCGATCTGGCGCGGTCGGAAGGCCTCGACACGGTGGAGCGACGGATCCGGGCCGGAGACGTATCGCTGCTCATCAACAACGCCGGTTTCCAGACTTACAGGCCGTTCGTCGAGCTGTCGATCGACCGAGCCGGCGAGGAGGTCGCCGTGCAGGTGACTGCGGTCATGCGTCTGTCGCATGCGTCACTTCCTGCGATGATTGCGCGCGGCGAAGGCGCCATCATCAATGTCTCTTCCATGCTCAGCTTCAGCGCAAGCCTGAACCACCCGTTCCTGCCGAAGCGCTCGGTTTATGCCTCCACGAAAGCTTTCGTCACGACGTTCAGCGAGCTTCTCGCGGCTGAACTCCAGGGCACAGGTGTTCGCGTCCAGGCACTCTGTCCCGCAGTCGTCAGGACAGAATTCCATGACATTGACGGCAAGCCGGTCCTCAGGCCCAATGTGCCGGTGATGGAACCGGCCGATGTCGTCCAGGCATCCTTGGCTGGCCTCCGGCAGGGAGACACGATCTGCATCCCGGCATTGAACGAAAGGGACAGGCTCTCCGCTGTCGCGGACGCAAATCGTGCCCTGTTCGATGCCGGCCGCGGGGCAGAACTCGCATCTCGGTATCGCTGACGCCAGTCCGCAGGTTGCCCGACGTGTCAGCCCTTTCGCAGGGCTGTTCTTTCGAGGAAACGCGGTCCGCGCTGCGCCCGACAATTCCCGGAGTGGAGACCATCACGCATCGCAGGCGCCGACGGAAACCCGCCTACCGCCTCCTAAAAAAACCCGACAAAATATTCGGCCCCGCTTCGCCGGGCCGCAGCCTGATGCCGTCCTCGAATCCGTTCAGCGTCACGCACTCGAAGCCGTGGTGCGCGAGCAGCGCCACCAGAGAGCCGCGGTCGAAGTGGTGCAGGTGCTCGTTGGGYAGGCGCATGCGCCAGGTTTGGAACCAGGCATCGCCGTCGGCGCCGAGCTCGCGCCAGCGGCAATAAGGGACTGCGACGGCCAGATGCCGGGTCTGAAGGCGGCCGAGGAAACCCAGATCAGGTATGTGCTCGAGCACGTCGAACATGGCGACGAGATCCCACGAGCTGGCCAGCGCTTCATCCCAGCCGACAAAGCGGACGCCATCGGGCAACGGAAACTCGGCGATGTCGCAGCCGGCGCAATCGGCGACCCCGGCAATCTTGGCGGCTTCGATGAATGTGCCGGTGCCGTATCCGATCTCCAGCACCGAGCGAGGAATCTCGCCCGTGATACCCAGCACCCAGCCAAGCCGCTGATAGCCGAGCTTGATGGTCCGGTCACTCAGGTCCTCGTAATAGGAAATATATTTTTTGTCGTACTTGATCGGCGTGAAGTCGATCTGGTGGATCACGCCAAACCGGTCCACCTCGTAATTGTCCAACATCAGCCTGCGGCCTCCGGATTCCGAATTCCTTATATGGCGGAGCTGAACGCAGCGTTACGGCGGGGCCGGCCCGCAGTTGGCGCTGAACAAGTCGAGACAGYAGCGACGGTCAGCGCGCTGGCGTYGGCGCCGGAGACGCGAAGTTATCCGCTAGCTGCAGAATGCTCTAGCCCATGCTGCGGAAGCTCGAGGGTGGCCGCGACACCCAGGCCTCGATCTGGCGTGTGACGAAGGCCGCGGCCTGGTGATGGATGAAATGGCCCGCACGCGGCAAGGCCACCACCGAGGTGACATTGTCGACCTCGCGAAACGTGCCGTCATAGGCGCCGGCCGGAATGTATGGATCGTCGGCGCCGAACATCACCAGCGTCGGCGCCCTGACCGGCGGCAGCGGGCCCATATCCGGCACCTTGCCCAGCGGTATGTTGGCCCTGTAGTAGCCGAGCATCGCTTCGGGGTGGGAGCGATCGAGCGATTCGACGAGCACCTTTCTTTCGGCTGGATCGGCAACCCAGCCGCCCAGCTCTTCCGGCGTCGGCATGGCGCCRCCGATCCCCTGGAAACGACGGATATAGCTGATGGTGCCGGCATTGGCCGGATCGTGGATGGCGCGCAGATAGTGGCGCGGGTGCGGCGCCGACAGCAGCACCAGATGGCGCACGAACTGCGGCATTCGCATCGCCAGCCACCAGGCGATCATGCCGCCCCAGTCATGGCCAACCACCGAAGCCTGGGAAAGGCCCTCCGCCGCCAGGACGGCCAGCACATCCTCTACAAGGCAAGGCAGGAGTGTGTAGTTGGCATGCCCCTGCGGGGCATCGCTTCGCCCAAAGCCGCGCAGGTCCGGCGCCACTATCCTATACTTGCCTTCGAGCGCCTCGATCTGGCGGCGCCAGCCGAGACCATGGTCGGGAAAGCCGTGCAAAAACACGATCGGCGGGCCGGAGCCCGCCGCGATATAGTGCAATCTGACGTTGCCGTTGGCCGCGAACCTGGACTCGAAACCCGCTGCCAAATTCACCTGCAGCCAGCCGCCGTCACATCTTGACTTCGAGGCGCAGGAACGGACCGTCGAACGTCTGGTTCTTGTGGTCAGCGTTCACAATCAGGTTGTGCCACTGCTCGACCTTGTAGCCTGCGGTAAAGGTCGTGTTCGCGATGGGCGTCCAGCTCAAGCCGACCGAAGCCTCGACGTTGGAGACGGTCTCGCTCGAGTGCTCGCTAGCCAGCGTTTCGGAAAATTGTTCGTCGGGGTTCGTAAATGTCAGACTTGCCCCAATGCGGTCGGTGCGGCGTCCCCACATGACGGAGCCTGCAACAGCGCCGGTCAAGCCCCACGTCTCACCGACCGGATAGTAAGCCTCCGCACCGATGCGCGGGCCAATGCCCCAGTATTCCGAGGTGCCGATCTTGTCGGTGGAGAAGCCCTTGTCGGCGGGATCGGTGGGCGTCGCCGAGAAGGAGGAATTGAATTCCGTCTGGTCGGCGTGCAGGAGTCGCAGGCCGCCGAAAAGCCGAATGTCGGCCGTTTGCACCTTCACATGCTTGCCGAGATCGAAGTCGACCGTCTGGAAATCGAATCCATGGCTGAGAGACCTGCTCAGCACGCCGCCGCTCACCGCCTCACTTTCGCCCACCGACCAGTCCCTGCCGGTATGAAAGGCGCCGGCCAGGCGCCAGTCCATGTCCGGGGAAATCTGCTTGGTCAATGCAACGGAGCCGTTGAATCCGGCCTTGCTGGGCGGAAGACCGAGCTTGTCGGCATCATGGACATCATTTGAAAAGTACGAACCTTCAAAGGCCAGCTTGATGCGCGAATCGATGACCGTCTGGTCCGTCGCCTGCGCGTCATTCGCATGGGCCGCGACCACGCCCACGGAAGTCATCGACGCGGCCGACGCCGCAACAGTCGCCAAAAATTTACCGGATGCCTGCGCCCGCACGCTGTCCCCCAAAGAATCCAAACCCAAAACCCGCGCGCAAGCTAACTGAAGGGAAGCATCCGCGAAAGCCACTGATATGTCTTCGTCAGGCAGTGTGACAGCTTTGCCACAGCGACCATCCCATGGTCTCCGGACCGGAGGCCTTGGAGCCTGCTGCAAGCCTGAGTTGTCGGGGCCGGGTCCAATCAGCCTATCGACTCGAAGCAAATGTGCTAAGCGTCTTGCACGGATGTGTCAGCCGCCGAAACCGGCCATATCCGGTTGCGGATGGCGGGGGCCAGATGAATCAATCGCAGATCGAGGACGTCCTCAACAGTCTCGTCTATGCGCTCTACGCCCAAAGCGGACAGCAGGGCGCGGGCGAGAATCGCATCGGCAACCTCCAGGTGTTCGACCATCCCGATGCGGTCGACCACATCGTCAAGGCGCCGGCGCTGTTCCGCAAGAACTTCTCGATGATCTCGGCCTTAGGCTACAGTCGTTTCAACACCAACGATGAAAATTGGGCGATCCGGCGCGAGATCACGCAGGATGCCTATCTGGCGGCGGCGAAGCCGACCCAGCAAAGCGCGGTATCCGAAATTTACACGGCCCGCCTTTTGCAAAGCGATGCGACCCTCGCCGGCATCCAGAAGGCACTGTTTTCGGCCTCTCTCACCATCTTCTATCGCGCCTTCGGCCTGGTCGCGGACATCGAGCGGACGATCGCGCTGATCGACCGGGTCCGCGAAGTGCTGCGCCGGCTGCAATATTTTTCCTGGGTAGCGCCTACGATTTCGGAGCGCGACGGGGCCGTGTACGACGCCCGCCAGGTGGTCGCCGATTTTGCCGCCCAACTCGCCGCCGAGCCACGCGCCGCGGCGCAGAWGGCGCGCTTCGCCGAGAAGGCCAAGGCTGTCCAGGGTTTCTCGCCCGTCGAAGAGTTCGTCATGAATGTCTTTGCCGGCGTAGAGACCACCGTCGCCACAGTGCTGTGGGTGATCGATCGGTTGGGCGCCAACGAGAGGGTGCAGCAGCGCATTCAGGACGAGATCGACGTGGGCCAACCGGACACGCCCTATACCGACTGTATCGTCAACGAGACGATGCGCTACTTGCCTCCGATCCCCTTCCTGGTTCGGGAGGTGGCGGCGGAGACGTCACTGGACGGCAGGCAGCTCAGGACCGGACAGCTCATTCTGCTCTCCGTGGTGGGCGTGCACAAGCATCCCGCCTTCTGGGCGGATCCGAAGACCTTCGACGCCAGCCGCAAGGAATTCATCGAGGATACGTATGACCGTCGCGCCTTCATCCCTTTCCTCACCGGGCCACGCATGTGCGGCGGCGCGCGCCTCGGTCGGCTGGAGGTCAGGGAGGCGGTGCGGGCCATTGTGCGCCAGTTCACCTTCAACCGCGCGGACGATGTGATCCGCTTCGACTATGGGCTGGCCTTGCGGCCGGCGGTCGGCTCCTCGGTCGCCRTTGCCCGGCGATGAACCAGGTTTCCCGGGCCCGTCCGTTCGTCGAGGGCGAGCGGCTCGCTTTCCCACATGTCGGTGGYCGCCGCTACGTGCGCGGGCTGGATGTCGTGGCACTGATCGAACGCCGCTATCCGGATTTCGCCCGACTCGACCTGAAGTTCCTGCGGCCGATCGCCCACCATGCGGCCATCAGCTTCAAACGCGCTCACCGCACGGCCGTGGYGGTCTCGCTTGCGCCGATCGAGGGCGCGCCACTCGACCTCTACATCGTCAACCTCGAGGAGGCTTTGGGGCCGCCCGACAAGGAGCCCCGGCTCGCCCCTCACATCGCCTTGCCCGGAAGCGGCGCCTACCATCGCTACCTCGTGCTTGGCCGGCGCAGCCACGCAGAAATCCTTGCAGTGGTGTTCAACCGATACCAGGCGGCCACAGGCCGGCGCTTCGTGCTAAGGGCGCTGCATCTCGAACCGCCGCGTGCCGCAAGCGTCGAACTGGTCAGCCTCAGCGAACCAAGGACCGAACGCGGACTGGGGGTGTGTTCGATCACCCGCCAAGGCCGGCGCTGGTGCCGAATCGAGATGATCGACGCGCAAGCGTAGGGCTGACACCCCTGTCACGCGGYGGTGAGGAAGCCGAGAATGAGCAGCGCCTGGTCGAGAGTCATCAGCGAGGGCGGGTGGCCTGCATCGACATTGTCGGCCACCCACAGGTCCGGGCGAACAAGGCGGGTGCGCTCGATGGCCTGCCTGTCGATGAAATTGCTGTCGCGGCCGTACATGAGGAGGAACCGCGCCTGCACCTTGGCGACGATCTGAAACAGGTCGTAGTCGCGCCCAGCCATGGAACCGAAGCTCCCGGTCGTGGCGGGGTCATAGGCCAGGCGGAAACCCTCGGGGCCGGAAATGATCTTGTTGGCGACATAGCGGGAAAACACGGCCTCCTCGACCGGCCCCATGAAGGAGCGCGTCGAGCGCACATAGGCCTCGGCATCGGCGCGGGTGGCGAACGTCGCCTCGCTGTCGCGGATGATCTCGGCGCGTATGCGGTCGACATTGGCGCCGCCCAGCATGGGAACGTCGTTGAGCACCACCTTGGTCGCCCGCGAGCGGGTCATGTAGAGGAACAGCAAGAGGATCGTGCCGCCCCAGGAGGAGCCGATGAAGTGGTTTTCCTTGCCGGCAAATTGACCGAGCGCGCGCAGGCAATTGTAGTAGACATTGATGTCGTAGCCCGAACCCAGATAGGCGCTGCGGCCTCGCCCGAGCAGGTCAGGGCAGATCACCAGGTAACCGTTGTGACAGAGGAAGGCCGCCAGATAGTCGAAATCGGCGCCGTTGCCGGTAAAGCCATGCAGGCAGAACACGGTTGCGCGCGGCGCGCCTGCCGGCTGCCAGATGCGTACGAACATCGACGCGTAGCGGTCGTCGAGGCGGATGAGGATTTCCTGGGTCAGCGCCTCGATGGATACTGGATGGGCCATCAGGCTTCCCGCTTGCGCACGGCCCGCTTCATGGCGCCGCGAGCATCGATGAAGTCGCGCTTCCAATAGACGGATTTGTCGAGATTGAGCAGCTTTGCCTCCTTGATCAGCGGCAGGATATGCGAGGACGAGCGCGTCGCCAGCACCRTCACGGCGACCGCGGGGCCGCCGGGATGGGGATTGAGCGGACCATTGTTCGCCACCCACGCCTCGGCAATCTCGCCGCTGGTCACGATCCAGCCGACATAGGCGACGATGGCATCGTCGATGGAGCCTATCAGATGCGTCTGCTGCTCGATCTGGTAGCGCAAAGACTTCACCATCTGACCGAATTCATAGCCGTCGAAGGGCGGATAGTGAGCGATGAAGTTGCAGACAAGCCCGAGGGAGACCGGGTTGAACGGAACGCGGGTGAAGAGGAGATTGCTCATGCGGACTCAAGGGTTGGAAACGGGCGCGAGATTATGCCGAGCCGCCAAGGCCGGGCTAGTGGGAAAAGAGCGAGGCGAAGCGTCGGTGTCGCGCAATGCCTAAAGCATGTCTCCCGAAAGTGGGAACCGGTTTCGGGACAAAGACATGCGTAAAATCAAAAAACCTAAAGCGCATGGAGCCAATCTGAAAGATCGTGACGCGCTTTAGCATGCGGCCGGCGAGCTTTTGCCGAAGCGCAGCGACCGTGCCTGCCGCTCACTTCTGCCTAAACGCCGTGTGCAGCGACGTCGTCAGCGGTCCCAGGATGTAATCCAGCGCGGTGCGTTCCTCGGTGACGATCATGACCTGCGCCGGCATGCCGGGATAGAGCTGGATCTGCGGCGCGGCGGCGAGTTCCTGCGGATCGACCGCAATGTCGGCGACATAGTAAGGAAAGCCGGTCTTGGCGTCGGTGACGCGGTCTGCCGAGATCTGGGTAACGCGGCCGTGGATGACCGGCGTCGTGCGCTGCTTGTAGGAGGTGAAGCGGACCTCCGCGATCATGTCGGCGCGCAGGCTGGATATGTCCTCGACCTTGACCTGCGCCTGCACGACCAGCGAATTCCTGGCCGGCACGATGTCGAGGATCGTCTGGCCGGGAGCGACGATCGCGCCGGTCGAAAAGACCGTGAGGTTCATCACCTGACCGTCATAGGGCGCGCGCACCTCCGCGCGGTTCATCGTGGCCTGGGCGGCAAACATCTTCGGCACCAGGTCGGTGAGGCTCGACTGGGTGTCGATCAGCATTGCCGAGAGCTTTGCGCGGCGCTCATTGGTGAGCTGGGCGATCTGGCTTTCAAGCTCGGCCTTGTTCTGGCGGTTTCCCGCGATCTCGCCGAGCGCTTGGTCGATCAGGCCCTGCAGGTCGGCGGCCGAGCGGTCGAGCTCCAGGATGCGCGGTTTCGTCGTCAGCCCGGCCTTCAGCAGCTTGTTGAGGCCCGCCTTTTCGTCGACGGTCGACTTGAGCTGCGCGCGAAAAGATTCGACGCGCGCCTCCTTGCCCTCGATCTGCTCATCGAGCTCGGCGATCCGCTTTTGCAGGATCTGCCTGGCGCCCGCCATCGAAGCGCGCTGGCTTTCGAGGTCGGCGATCTGGTTGGCCATCGCATCCTGCAGATAGGCCTGGTGCTCGGCGGTGATGTCCTTCGGGAAGGCCACCGCCTCATGGCCGTCGAGCTCGGCGCGGATGCGGGCATCGGTGGCGCGCAGCAGCGCATATTGCTGGGAATAGAGGTTGAACTCGGAGCGGGCGCGGGTGTCGTCGAGCACGACGAGCACGTCGCCCGCCTTGACGATGTCGCCGTCCTTGACGCGGATTTCCTTCACGGTGCCGCCGTCGAAATGCTGGACGCTCTTGCGGTTGCCCTCGACCTTGACCACCGCGTCGGCAAGCACCGCGCCGTTGAGCGGCGCCATCGCGGCCCAGCCGCCGAACACGCCGAAGAAGCCGACGATGATGAGCATGCCGATCCAGACCGGTGCCCGGATCGAATCCGGATTGGCGCCTGCTTCGTCGGCGCCGGAGAGGCTGCGATAGGTGGCGGCGATGTCACTCATTGGGTTGCCACCGCGATGGGGGCGGCGCGCTGGTTGAGCAGCGCCACGATCTCGTTCCTCATGCCGAAGGCCTCGACGGCGCCGTCGCGCAGCAGCAGGATCTTGTCGACATTGGCGAGCGTCGAGGGTCGGTGCGAGACGATGATGACCGTGCTGCCGCGGCGCTTCAGCTCCAGCGCGCATTCGGCGAGCGCGCGGTCGCCGTCGGCATCGAGGTTGGAGCTCGGCTCGTCGAGCACGATCAGGTTCGGCATGCCGAACACGGCGCGGGCAAGCGCGATGCGCTGCCGGTAGCCGCCGGACAGCACCGCCCCGCCCTCGCCGATCTGCGTCTCATAGCCTTGCGGCAGGCGGATGATCATCTCGTGCACGCCGGCGAGCCGTGCGGCCTCGATCACCTCGCGGTCGACATCAGTCTTGAAGCGGCCGATATTGGCGGCCACCGTATCGGAAAACAGCTCGATATCCTGCGGCAGGTAGCCGATATGGTCGCCGAGCGCTTCCCTGCCCCATTGCGTCAGATCGGCGCCGTCCAGCCTCACCGTGCCGCGGCTGGGCTGCATGATACCGGCGAGATGGCGCGCGAGCGTCGACTTGCCGGCGCCGGAGGGGCCGACAATGCCGAGGGCCTCGCCGGCTTCGAGCCGGAAAGAGACATCGCGCAGCAGCACCTTCTGCAGGCTGGGGATGGCATAGGTCAACTGCTCGACGGCGATCTTACCCGTTGGCTTCGGCAGGTTGAACGAACGTTCGCCCTGCACGCCTGCGTCAAGCAGCTTCTCCACCCTTCCAAGGGCCGCGCGCGCCAGGATCAGGCTGCGCCAGAGGCCGACGATCTGCTCGACCGGCTGCAGCCCCCTGCCGAGCAACAGGCTGGCAGCGAACATCGAGCCGCCGGTGATCTGCCGCTCGATGACCAGATAGGCACCCAGCCCGAGGATCAGCGACTGCATGGTGAGGCGCAGGAAGCGGATCAGGCCCGACATCAGCGCTGCCCGGTCGCTGGCCCGCCCCTGCTGGCGCAGCGCCAGGCAGCGGTCGCGCCCCCAGCGGCGGACGAGGCCGTCGATCATGCCCATGGCGCGGACGACCTCCGCATTCCTGAGGCTCATTTCGGTGAAACTGTAATTGGCGGTGGCAAGGTCGTTGGCCTGCTTCAGCGGCGCGCGCACCATGTATTCGTTGAGCACCGCCATGGTGATGAGAAGCAGCGACGAGCCCAGCGCGAAGAAGCCCAGCCAGGGATGAAGCAAGAAGATGATGCCGATATAGATCGGCGACCAGGGCAGGTCGAACAGCGCATGGATGCCGCTGCCGGTGATCACCTGCCGGAACGTATCGAAATCGCGGATCGGCTGGCTTTGCGAGGCGCCCTGCGACGGGCTCTCGACGGACGCCGCCAGGATCTTCGCCGAGAGCAGCCGGTCGAGCCGCGCGCTGGCGCGCGTCAGGATCGCGGCGCGCACGAGGTCGAGACCGGCGAGCGCCAGGAACGCCGCCAGCAGCACAACGGTCAGCATCACCAGCGTCGTTTCGCTGCCGCTGGTGACAACCCGGTCGTAGATCTGCAGCATGTAGAGCGGGGATGCGAGGTAAAGCAGGTTGATCGCCAGGCTGAACACCGCCGCAAAGAGGAAATAGCGGCGGCAGGCGCGAAGCGCTTCCCTCACGATCTTGGATTTGTTGTCGAGACCCAAAATACCCAGCGGAGAACCGCCCCCTGTCCAACCTGCATGCCCGGAACCGATACTACTCCYGATCCTTCAACCGGCCACGCCACTCACTCGTAAACCTGCCGTAAACCTTAATTCGTAAGCTAAACGGCTGGAGCAGAAGCGGGTGAGCCGCGCGTGGTTGCGGCTCACCCTCTTTCCATCACACCGCGAACTCGCTCGTTCCGCCGCTGACGCCGGTGAGCGTGAACTCCGCCGGGTTGTAGGTCACGACGGTGTGCCCCTGGCCGTCATCGGCGAGCTTGAAGCCGTTCGCGTCGTAGGTGCCGAGCAGGTGCAGCGTGGCATTGTGGGCGCCGTCTGACACAGTGAGCGTGCCGCCGGTGCCATCCTGGCTTGCCTGATAGGTGACCGTCGTTCCGGCACCGAACAGGATGTCGTTCAGGTCCAGCTTGTCGTCGTTGGTGATGCCGCCGATCCGTCCGCTGAAGTCGAAGGAATCGTCGAGCTCCAGCGTGCCGGCCGCATTCTGCGCAAAGGTGACATCGGTCGACGAGGCTGCACCGAATTCCAGCTTCGACAGATTGCCGATCGTGGCATCGCCATTGCCGGTGACTTCACCGTGGATGACGATGTTGCCGCCATTGGCCGAGAGCATGCCGGAATTCGCCAGCGCGCCTGCGACGACCAGGCCGCCCGAGCCGGTCGCCTCCAGCGTGCCGGAGTTGAGGACGACGCTGCCGCCGGTGTCGATCACCAGCGCATTGGTGCCCGAGGCGATGATGGTGCCCCTGTTGTCGAGGCCGAGCATGCCATCGCCCAGCTGGCCGGCGCCCGAGATCGTGTTGTCGACATTGACCAGCGTCACATCCGGACCCGTGCCCGAGATGACGTTGGCGGCATTGTCGGACAGGACGACCTGTCCCCCGCCCTGCAGGGTCACGCCATGCTGGATGACCTGCAGCAGGGTTTCGCTGCCGGTCGAGTTCAGCGCAATCACGCCGCTGTTGTTGACCGTGCCGCTCAGCGGCAGCAGCGCGCCGTTACCGAGCGTCATGGTGCCTGCATTGTTGACCACCGGCGTCTGGTCAAAGACAAAGTTGCCGGTGCCGAGGGCTGAGGAATGCACGCCCTCGAGCGTGATCGACTGCCCGTCGCCGAGCGTGATCACCGCATTGCCGTTGGCATCGTCCGCGGTGTGCGCCTGGACGTCGGCAAAGCTCTGGAAGCCGGAATAGCCGATGAGGTCGATTTGGTCGGCTGCGGCATCGAAGCTGTGCACGCTGTCGTTGCCGATCGGCTGCGAGAACACGAAAAGATCGTTGCCGCTGGAGCCGGTGAGCACGTCGTCGCCCGACCAGGCGAAGATCGGCGAACCCGGCGCATAGGCCTCGACATTGTCGGCGATCGACATGCTGCCCGCGGTGCCGTCGGCATTGGTCCAGGTCATCGAGATGTCGAGCACTGCCGCGCCAGCGTAGTCGGYGGGCGTGGTGACCGTCAGCTCGTGGACGGCATTGGACTGCACCGTCCAGGACCCGTCGGCATTCTGCGTGGCGCCGCCTATGGTCCAGCCGGAAGGCAGATCCTTCACCGTTACGGTGACGGCCTGGCCGTCCGCCGGGTCGGTCAGACCAAGATTGATCGGCTCGCCGGCGGCGCCGGCGGGCTTGAGACCGCTGACCTGCGCATGAGCGGCACTGGGGTTCAGGGCCAGGTCTCTGAACGCACCGCTTTGAACAGTAACAGAATAGGTAGAGCCATTGTTGCCGGTTTTGGTAATGGGGATGGTATAGACTTCCTGATAGGTAGTTCCGTTTATTGTGACCGGGCCCCAAGTTCCAACTCCAGAAATTGAGCCTCCGCTTATTGCAATTCTAGAAGTGTCAACGAACGAATGGTCCATCGTCTCGCTAAACACGAGATAAAGGCTGCTGCCACTTCCTTGGCTATTCTGTTTGCTATCGATAAGAGTGATGGTGGGCGCCGTTGTGTCGCCACCCGTCACATTGATCGTCGCAATGGCGGTGTTAGTGTCCGTGCCGCCGTTGGCGGTGCCGTCCCCATCCACCAACGTGTAGGTCACCGTCTTGGCAATGGTGGGGCTGGTCGCGTTCGAATAGAGGATGTGGTCGGCCAAGGCCGCTGCCGCCGCTTGGGTGGCGCTGGCGTTGAACGTGATGACGAGGTTCGACCCGTTCGTACCGCCGCTGAACGTCCCGATGACCGTACCGCCATAGGTGACGTTGCTGCCGCTTGTACCGATCTGGCCGGCGCCTGTGCCCTGGTTCTGGATCGTCAGCTGGTCGGCGGACGTGCCGTTCGAGGTGAAGCCGACGGTCAACGAGCCGCCGCCGAAATCGGCGGAGTCGATGTCCGTGACCGTCGCAGATGGGGCTATGGCGGTGGCGGCAGATCCGGCGGTGTAGTTGATGCTTGTGGAGGTTCCTGCCGACGCGCCGTTCAGGTCTATGGAAGGCGCATCATTGGTGCCGTTGATTGTGACGGTGACCGTCTGGGTGTCCGAGGCCGCATGGTTGTCGGTGCTTTGGACCGTGTAGGTCAGTGTCAGCGACTGACCGGCAGCGAGATAGTCGAACGCCTGCGTGCCCGAGTTGAAGCTCCAGGTGAGATTGTGTGTGTCCGTCGGATTGGCAGCAAGCCCCGATGTCGGGTTCACATTCAGCATTGCCAGCAACTGGGCATTGGACAGGCTGAGGCCTGCCGTCGTTCCCGAGGCCACCACGCCRGTGACCGAGGAACTGACCGTGTCGGCAACATCGGCGTCGGTTACCGTCAAGGTGCCGCTGGCCGTCAGCGCCGCATTGGTCTCGGTCAGCGAGGCCGCCGCGCTGTCGGTCGTCACCAAATGGATGTCAGGCGCGTCGTTGGTGCCGGTGATGGTGATGACGACGTCGCGGGTGACGACGCCGCCATGCTGGTCGTCGAGCGTGACGGTATAGGTCTCGTGCACGGTCTGGCCGGCGGCGAGCTGGTCGAGCGCGGCATCGCTGGCGGTGAAGGTCCAGCCGATCTGGCCGCCGGTGCCGGAGCCGGTGGTGTCGGCGGTCTTGACGGCGCTGAGCGAGCCGAGCTGGCCGCTGTAGTCGGTGCTCTTGAACACCGCCGACACCAGGTGCACGTCGGTCAGGTCGACATCGCTGAAGGCGATGGTGCCGGTGGCCGTCTCGGTCGGCGCGGCGGCGTCCTCGGTGACGGCGCCGACAAGCGTGGCGGCGCCGATCACCGGCGCATCGTTGGTGCCGGTGATGGTGATGACGACGTCGCGGGT
>NZ_MDFL01000163.1 GCF_001854785.1 Mesorhizobium sp. ORS 3428 | reverse complement strand
TCGCGAATGTCGGCCGCGCTGAAGCGTTCGTGGACCTCGCAGCGTCCCTTCCAGGCGATGATCTCGACCTTGGTCTGCGCCGCGATGTTTTTCGCCAGATATTCGTCGGGCAGCATGATGACGCGCGGCGCATTGAGCGACTTCACCACCGCAAGCGCGTTTCCAGAGGTGCAGCAAATGTCGGACTCGGCCTTCACGGCTGCAGAGGTGTTGACGTAGGTGATGACCGGAACGCCAGGATAGCGCTGCCGCATCAGCCGCACGTCCTCGGCGGTGATCGAGTCGGCCAGCGAACAGCCGGCGGCGAGATCTGGGATGAGCACGGTCTTGCCGGGATTGAGGAGCTTCGCCGTCTCAGCCATGAAATGCACGCCGGCGACCACGATCAGATCCGCATCGACCGTCATCGCCTCGCGAGCCAGTGCCAGGCTGTCGCCGACAATGTCGGCCACGCAGTGAAAGATTTCGGGCATCTGATAGTTGTGCGCCAGGATGGCGGCGTTGCGTTCGCGTTTCAGCGCCAGGATGGCGTCGATGTCATCGGCAAAGGCCGGCCATTCGACTGGCGGGATAACGCGCCGGACGCGCTCGTAGAGCGACGCGGCCGTAGGTAACGCGCCGATCATCCGCGCCTCCGCTTATGTTCTGGGTGACAATAAGCAGCATATATCTACGCCGACTATAAAGGTGTCAAGCCCGCGCAAGCGGCAATCTTGTCCCCAAAACGACAGCGCTGTCGTCAAGAACGGCACGGCGGAAGCGGAAGAGCTTCGCCGGCCGCCCGCCCGTCTCGAGCGACGTCTGGCCAGTCTCCTCGACCAATTCCTGCTGTTCGACGAGTCTGCGGAAATTTGGCTTGTTGATTAGCCTGCCGGCGAGCGCTTCGACGGTTCGTTGCAGCTGTAGCAGCGTAAAAGACTGCGGCATCAGCTCAAAGACGACCGGCCGGTATTTGATCTTGGAGCGCAGTCTCGCAATGCCCGTCGCCATGATGCGCCGATGATCGGCAACCATGGACTTGCTGGGCACCAGCGAAGGCCGCGTCGGGTCGCGCCCGCTCCCGGCCTCTTGGACCAGTCCTGCTTCGTAGACTAACTCGTAACGTTGAAGCGTGAGTTCCTCATTCCAAGGGCGTCCGTCGAGGCCGAAGGCTGTTGCTGCCCGCTGTCGACGTTCGCGTCTCGTCGCCGCGTCGCCGGCGCCGTCTGCCCATTCAATCAGCCTCGGTCGCAGGACGTCCAACTCCACCGACGGCGTCCCGGAGCGGTGATCCTCCCATGGAAAATATTCATACCAGCTCCGCCAACCGCACTTACGCGAGCCCGCTGCCTGTTCTTTGCGCGTGAGTGCGAGATAGCTGATGGAGATAGCGCGCTGCTGGCGCCCGGAGCCGATGCGGTCTCGATCGGCGAAGGTGTAGAGTTGCTCAATGTAGCCCAGCGGATGGCCAGTCTGCTGCTCGACCCACCCCCTCAACCCCGACTGCAGCGATCGGTGCTCAAGCGCAAATGGTCCCGAAGGTAGCGTATCCGCCTGCCCGATGGTGAGGACACAGGGTTCATTGTCGTTTACAGCGACGACAAGGGCGATCAGATCGACTTTGACTTCGTCGGCCTTGACGGCGGCTCGGTCTTTCCTGGTTCCTTTTGCCTGTTTGTCCATGGTCGCGAAAATGGGTTGGTCGGCCTGGGTGCCTTAATCGATTTAATTTAAACGCAGCGACCTGCACGTCAACACTGCGAAAATGCATGGCCAATATTTAACTCTTCGCATTTGCACATAAACGTGCCAAACGCGACACTTGCGGTGGGTGACGTTGGGGAAGGAGGCATGCATTGAGCACAGCACGCGATTCGAAGGCGATTACACCGCCCGATATTCGGGCGCGTAAGGGCGGCGTCCCCCTGGTATGCCTGACRGCCTATACGACGCCGATTGCAAAACTGGTCGATCGACATTGCGACATCGTTCTTGTCGGCGACAGCGTGGGCATGGTGCTGCACGGCCTGCCGTCGACGCTCGGCGTTACCCTCGACATGATGATCATGCACGCCAAGGCCGTGCGCGGTGGCCTRGAGAAGGCTCTGATGGTCGTTGACCTGCCGTTCGGCTCTTATGAGGAAAGTCCCGAGCAGGCGTTCCGCAACGCGGCTCGTTTAATGGCTGAGACCGGCTGCGCGGCTGTCAAGTTGGAGGGCGGCGAGGCGATGGCCGCTACTATCCAATTCCTCGGTGCTCGTGGCATCCCTGTCATGGCTCATATCGGCCTGACGCCRCAGGCCGTCAACGGTTTCGGCGGCTACCGTGTACAGGGCAGGGGAGAGGACGCCGAGCGGATCAGGCGCGACGCGATATCGGTCGCGCAAGCCGGGGCCTTTTCGGTCGTACTTGAAAAGGTACCAGAGCAGCTCGCGCGCCGCATCACCAGCGAGATTGGCATCCCCACCATCGGCATCGGCGCCTCCCCGGCTTGCGACGGGCAGATCCTGGTCAGTGACGACATGCTCGGCCTGTTTTCCCCGTTCAAGCCAAAATTCGTCAAGCGCTACGCAGAACTCGGTGACCAGGCCGGCGCCGCGATCGCTGCCTATGCGGATGAAGTGCGCAAGCGGCGCTTYCCTGCCGCCGAGCACGTCTTTGCCGATGCGCCCAAGGGCGCTGACGCCGACGACACAGGAATCGGAGGAGCTGGATGAGCGTGCCGATTGTCAGGACCGTTGCGGGACTTGGCCAGATGGTCGCCGGATGGCGACGGGATGCGCCAGCATTGCCGTCGTGCCTACGATGGGCGCCTAGCGTGAAGAGCATTTGAGCCTCGTACGTGACACGCTCCAGACGGCAGATCGTGCGATCGTGACTCGTCAACCCTAAACAGTTCAACAGTGCCACTGACCAACGCGGCACTTGAAGTTCCATGTCGCTGCCTTCAGTTCCTCGATGACCTCACTCGCCCGGCTTTCCTKAGCTGGGTCAAGCCGGCCGACAGCTTACGCGACACCTAGTCGACTATCTCCGCTTCATTGCCCAGTCCAACTGCCTGCGAGAACTTCGCAGCGCATTCGGACGAGTCGAAACGCCGCGTCGCGGAGGATTCCGAGTACGGCCTGGCGGCATGGTCGGCAAGACCACAAACAGGCAGTTCCTCTGAGAGATCGCCCCCGCGGCGTTGCGTGGCCAAGTTTGCTTGAAGGCTCTACCAACGGCATCGCAACGCACATCCGGCACGCCGGATGGTCTATCTCAGACCAGTGTGTCGGCTGGACACTTTATAATCCAGATTATAATAATCGTGATTATAAAAGGAGCGGCGTTCGGCATCGCTCGTCATCGCCTATGGCCGCCGCAGGATCGGCAAGTCACGGCTCCTACGCCAAGCTGCCGTCGGCCGCAAGGGAATCTATTCCAGGCGACGCGGGTCTCCTCAGTCCTGAACATGAACAGTTCAAGCTCGAGGTGGCCCGGGTTCTTGGCCCGTCACCCGTCCTGGCATCGCTCGACAGCTGGGAGGGTATTTTCCACTTCGTAGCCGGAGCAGCCAAGGCCAAACCGGGCACTGTGGTCACGATCGACGAATTCCCCTACCTCGTCGATCAGGACAGCGCTTTGCCATCGGTGATCCAACGGTTCTGGGACTCCGGGGCGGCACGCGCGGGAAACCTCAAGATCATCCTGTGCGGCTCTGCGGTCGCTCAGATGGAGGACCTGCTGGCGGAAARGACCCGCTTTACGGGCGCATGACGCTGCGCCTGGAGGTGCGGCAGTTGCCCCTGCGCGACCTTTCGGGGTTCTTTCCGGAGTACAGCGCCGAGCAGCTCATAGAGACCTACGCCATTTTCGGTGGCGTGCCGTACTACCTGGCCCTCTTCGACCCGTATGCAAGCCTGCGCGAAAACGTCATCAATCTGCTCCTGACAGAGACCGGGACCCTGATCGACGAACCTAACACCCTTCTGCAGAGCGAGCTTCGGGAACCGGGAATCTACGCCAGCATCGTGGCCGCGATCTCGGAGGTCTGCATTCCGCCGGGGACATCGCGACGCGGCTGCAGATGCCGACTACCGCGGTCGGCCAGTACATCGACAGGCTCGAGCGGCTCCATCTCGTGAGCAGTGTGCGGTCGCTCGACGCGGCAGAGAAGTCGCGGAACAAACGCTTCGTCTTGACCGACCGACTTATGGGTTTCTGGCACAGGTTCGTAAGGCCGAACCTAACGGCGATCAACGGCGGTTACGGCACCGAAACCTACGACCAGTACATCCAGAGACGTTTCCCCGAATACATGAGAGGCGCTTTCGAGGGCGTCTGCTCTGGACCACGCTYGCCTTCATCTCGCCGAGGTCCTGGGCAGTCCAGCCCGCGAAGTCGGCAGCATCTGGGGCCATGCCGACTTCGATATCGATGTCGCGGGCCGCCTCCTCGACGAGACGTTCTTCTACGGCGAATGCAAGTGGCGCTCGGTTAAGATCGACACGGGAATGCTCGATCTGTTGAAGAAGAGATCGGAGACGACTTCCTACGGGAGGAACAAACCAGGCAAGCAGTATCTGTTATTCAGCCGCAACGGCTGCAAGCCTGAACTCGCCGAACTCGCCAGGAGCGACGCTTCTGTCCACATCATTGGACCCGAGGAACTGACGTTTGCGCCAACGCCAGATCCGGTGGACCGTCCAACGGGGTCGATTGGGCCTTGAGCTGACGTTGTCGAGTTACGTCTCCCAGATCAGGTCTGGCAGTTTGTTGACCTCCCAGTAGCCGCAGAGGAACCGGGAGGTCGGCCGCGACAGCGCGGTTCGCAGGACGCTGAACGTCTGGCGCCGTGGTACCGCGTGTCCTCGCGCCAGGCGAGCTCGGCGACGTACCAGTCGAAGTATTTGAGCGAGAAGCGGTGGGGTGCCGATATAGGCCCGCTGCACCCGCGAGAAGACGGTTTCGATCTGGTTGGCGTTGGTCCCGTCTTCGGCCTGGTAGGGAGTGGTGAAGACCGCCTTGCAACTCTGTCAAAGCACTTGAAGCGGCCGCGGCTCGTCGCGTGGCAGCGCAGCGCGCCGCATTTCGGGCAGTAGCTCGCCATCGGTTTCCGGCCAGCGCACCTTCTTGAACCAGCCATTGCCGGCTCCTCGCGGACCGTGGCGAGATCCATGACGGTGAGCGTCCGGCATTCCGGCGACAGCAGGAAATGCCGCCCTCTCGGTTGTTGTCTCTGACTTCGCTACGGCTCAGTCCCCCTCCGCTCGGAAGGCGGCTGGACCGCGTATTTCCAAGGCCGGACCGAGACGGGACGCACGTGACCACGGCAGCGGGCTGCGCGGACGAGAAGGCGATAGCTGATTTGATTGCTCAGTTCAGGCTCCAAACCGGCAGGCATGCAACGGTCGCGGCGGGCGATTGGCCACCAGATGGATGGCTCCACCTGGAACGCGCTCAGGAGCCGATCGAAAGGAGGTTGAATGGTTAATCAGAAGTAGGAAGCCAATCTGCGCAAGCGAGTCTTGCACGAATTGGGCATCGTGAACTTGGCCAGAAATCCAATTACTTAACGTGCAATTGGTGGTCTTTGCTGCCTAATGCCGGACAGTTCCTGATAGATTAAGGTGACAGCTTCGCAAGGCGTGTTCGAAAGCGCGCAGTGACCTAACTGCATTTTGCGCGGCGCGGCAATTGTGCGTTGCACAAAAACTGAGGCGCGGTTAGCGTTCTTGCGCTGCGGGAATCGGGCTTGGGTAATACGGACGAAGCGGTGAGAAACAATGCTTCGTCGAAAGTGCATTCATACCTGAGGATCCTGATGACCGTTACGAATACCGAGAAAGCCGGCGCTACARGTCTCGAGGCGATCGCACGAAACGGCAGTATGCTACGTCGCATGGCCGTACGCATTCCGACATATCTGTCGGATCTTCGCGAGAATCCAGCGTGGCTGCCGATGTTCGTGCTCGCCCGCACTATGCCGGCACGCAGAAYGCACTGGCTTGGTGCAAAGCCTGTTCGAGCGTCGCAGAAAGCGCGGGAAACGATGTTTGTCGGCGTCAATCTCCGGGACGTTGTCGATGCGCTGCGGTCGGATGGGCTTTTTTCCGGACTCGTCTTACCCAAATTTATCCATGAGGAGGTTGCAGCTTTCGTCCGGTGCACACCTTGCTTTGGCAACTTCGATCGCCGTTTCGAATTCATGCCGACGGAGCACGCACAGGCTGAAGCTCGGTTTGGCCGCCCGTTGCTCAGCGGCCACTATTTCGAGCGCATTCTCGGCTGCAAGGCGGCAGTTGCCATCCAAAACGATCCGTTGCTCATGGATATCGCTGCACACTATCTCGGCGGCCAGGCGAAACTCATCACCACCCGCGTCTGGTGGAGCTTCCCCACCAGCCAGGCCTCGGACGCAGACAAGAACCTGGCATCACTCGGCAAATACCACTTCGATCTTGACGACTGGCGGATGTTGAAGTTCTTCTTTTACCTACTGCCGGTAGACGAGGGCACCGGCCCGCATGTCTATGTCCGCGGCAGTCACAAGCGACGCGCGCTCAAGCATCAACTGACGCTTCTCGTCGGCCATCCCGCAGAAGAGGTTCTGGGCGTCTATGGYGAGCAAAGTGCCGTGACACTTACCGGAGAGGCAGGGCTTGGTTTCGTCGAGGATCCGTTCGGCTTCCACATGGGCACCGTACCGGCGCACAGCCCGCGGCTGATGATGGAAGTCGGCTTCGGCGTTTCGCCGCCCTCGCGGCGACGCTTTCACGGCGAGCCGGTTATTCGCTAATTTCGGCCAAGCCCCGAAACAGCTTTCCCAGACCGAGACCAGTGCCTCGCAGGCAGCACAATAAGCAATGGCGCCATCCCGGAACAACCAGCGTCCACGGCCGGGCGTTTTCCGCCACATGGTGCCATTGCAATCCTGCCATCACCGACGCCCCAGAAAGGAGACGAGTGCTAATATGTCCCGGCGCCACCGGCGCTATACCCATCGAAGACCTGACATGGATAGTTCGGACCTTGCCAGGACTTCAACCTCGCATTCTAGGATCTCGGCTAGTATGAGCCGAGAAATGAGGCTGTGGCCGTTTTGGCAGTGTTTAGAACCCCAAGCGGCCTGCATGCGTTTGGCGTCAATAGTCCAGACCTCCGCAACGCCCCTGCCGATTCGCCTATGCATCGGAGMTTGACGCCTTTCAAAAATTCCATGGCTCTGCCGCAGKCATCCGGCGACCAAGCGCGCCGGATGATCGGAGACTTCTTCCCGACCTGCCCCTGCCAGACCCGCGATTCTCAACCGAGGACTCACGTCAGCCGGTGCCAAGCTGGTCACAGCATTTTGTGAGAGCCTGATTGACGACAATCTGTGTTCAGATCCAGACATCCTCGGGTTAGCATCAAGCCGGCCAGGCGGCGAATCGTCTGATTTGTGGTCGCTGCTCACACCCCTTTTGGTGGCATGCCAATTGCATAGTCATAGCCGTGATACGTGTTCCGACATGGCCGTCGGCGCAGTCTTTAGCCCAGGAGTCCACATGACATTCGTCCGAACGCAATACAGGCTGCGCATCCCGTGGGACGCCCGGCTCCGTTGTATTTCGCGGCACTCAGCAAACAGGATCGCTATCGCTTTCAGGCTGTCAGCTAGGGCTGCCGTGAGGATTCTCATAAAACAAACATTCAGGAGAACTTATGACTCGACCACATGAATATCTGCTTCGCCGGTTCCCCAGTGGCACATAACACCAGATCCTCTTCAAATCCGTGATGATCCAAAAGGAAAACGGAAAATGYCTACCTCAGAAAAAGACGCTGTGGGGCCCTCGAGGCTCCTGAAATCACGGTCTCACTGGCTGCGAAGGATACTTGCCGCCACGGCGTTGGCCACTATAATGACCGCTCCAGCTCCAGCCGTCACCCAAGACGCTGACAAGCACTACTCCGAACAAAGCTTGGTTGATGAAAGCGTGGTGAGCTGTATACTTGGGGCATTGTGCATTCGCGATCCAAAGGTCCTCGAAGACCTGCCCGCCAACTAGCCCGCTTCATGCACCGCGGCGAGCTTTCGACGGCCTGAGGCGGCGCTCAGGTCGCCATTGCGRCACGTTTTGACAAGCCTCGTCGGGCGCCGGGGTTGATCCGTCGATGATGGCAGACGGGGTTTTGCGGGTTGCGGTCACCAGGTTCGTTTCAAGGCCCCCGTCGGGGTGCCGCTCGCCCTTGTCGCCGGCAAGCCCGAAAAATCCCAGACCAGGCTCCAGAAGGCCTCGCGGTTATCGATCGACCAACGATGGAGCTCGGCATAGCCGGAGAAAGTAAGCGCAGCCTTTGCTTCCGCGGCCTTCATGAACGCGGTTAGAGGCGCTGCGTCGCTGCGCTCCTGTCTCGGGGTCCACAAAGGTGTGTCGGCGGCCATGATCGCTCCTCCCAAAGCGCGTCGTGTTCGCGGCAGTCGGCCATCCCGACTGCGCGCCGCGTAGGCTTCAGGCAGACAGACGGGGCGGCAGCTCCGCCCGCAGGGCTTCTTGTTGTCCGCTGCCGAATAGAATCGCACCACGACGATCGCAATCGATTGCAGACGTAGAGGACCTTCTGAGATGATTAGCCGCTTTGGCTTACTCAAACGCACCCCCAATCTGCCCCCTGAAGACTTCGATGGGCATTGGCGTGCCACTCACGGCTCGCTAGCTTCCAGGCTTCCTGGCTTGCGTGCCTACTATCAGCATCTAGTTATGAACAAAGAGCAATTCGGCATCACACACGCCCGCGGCCCCTGGGACCTGGACGGATTTTCCGAGCTGCATTTTGACGACCTCGCCTGCATGATRTCGGCCATTTCTTCCCCGCAGTTCGCGGGAGCACTCGAGGACGAAACCAAATTTCTGCAGGATGTTCATCTCGTCGCCTGCGAAAAGTATGTCGTCGTTCCCGTGGAATTGGGGGATGGGCCCTCTGTGAAGCGCATGACAATACTGAAGCGACTACCGGGAATATCAGCAGAGCGATTCAGACACGAGTGGCTCGACGTGCATGCATCTTGGGTGCGCCAATGGCCGAACGTGCTGGGGTATGTCCAGAACTTGGTGGTTGACCGCTATCACGGGGATAGAATCGAAAGCGCGCGCTACGAGGCAGTGCCGGTCGACGGCATCGTCGAATTCTGGTTCCGCGACAAGCAGCGGGCCGCGGAGTTGTACGCCAGCGACATCGTGGCGCGGACTCAAGAACATGCCCTGATGTTCCTGGACGAGATCACGCCCTTTTTCGTTGAAACACGTCAAATGGTTTGAGGCGCCGGCCCTCCCAGTCCACCCCGATCGCCACCAGCACCGCCTGGCTGGCGATCACGCCGGCCTCGCGAGCCCGCTCGTAGCGCGCATCCAAAATGCGATACGGATAGCTTTCCTTGAGCGGCTGCTCAAAGACCGCCTTCAGCGCTTCATCCAGCCGCACCGTTGCCGCACTCACCGTCGCGRCCGAGAGGCGTGACCGCACAGTTCCTCGGTGATCGCCTTCACCTTGYGCGTCCACACCCCTTGCACATACATCTCCACCAGCGCCGATACCAATGCCTTCTCCGAGCGCTGATAGCGCTCAAACAGCTCCGTCGAGAACCGACCCGTCCGATCCTGCGGAACCCGCAGCTCCAGCACGCCAACCCGCGTCACAAGCCGGCGTTCGTAGTGGCCGGATCGGTAATCGATCCGCTCTGYGGTCCGCTCGCCCTTCTCAGCTCCCAGCGCCTCCGTCATCTCGGTTTCCAGGACCTCCTGCACCACACTCTTTAAAACCCGCCGAAAGCCGTCCGCATCCGACAGCAGTGGYGCTTTCAACTCTGGCCCGCTCAGCTTAACTTCTCGCTTGGTCATGGCACTTCCATTCCACGGGATCGGTGAATCGCAATGTCACCAGCGTGCCATGGCCGCCCCCAACCTCAGAGCAGCGGCCGTTCTCTCTTCAGAACTTTTTGCAGAATCTTCATGACATTATCGCGCGGGTGTGGTCTCCGGAAATGATTAGGATTGGCGTAAGCGACCAAATCCCGCGGCGTTTCCATGGCTTGCGCCACATCCGCCAACCCTCATGAAAAGGCTAGCTGACCGGCATATGTCCGGCCTCCCRCAAGGCGCCTAGGAAGAGAGCGGCATGGTCGTCGACATTAATCTTGGCCTGCATCGACAGAGGCATGCCGGTCCAATTCTCCAGTGGCGCGGTCAAAGCAGAGAAAATTCCACCGACAATGCAATGGCGGATAACAACGCCTTGTATGTCCAAAGCCAGCACGCCGGTCCGGTCACTTGGATATCGGATGGCCGCGATCCGCTGGACCGCCGCGTCACCGTCCACCCGCACGTCGAAAAGCAGGACACCGCGGCTCCTGGCAGCTATCGCCGCGGCTTTTTCACTGAAGCCTATGGAGAGAGCGCGGACACTTTCGACCGCCATCTGGAATACCAGCGAATCYAGTTCATCCGCAGCCATGGGAGTAATTGCGCGCAACACAGGGGTGATTGCAACGACACACTCGGCTTGTTCACAGATGTCGGCCCAAGACCGATCGTTTGGTTTGGGTTGCCGGTCGGCGACTGACGGCGTGCTCCGATTCGAGCCAATCCTGAAGCTGAAGGCGCGGGCTGCTAATGACGTTGGGCTTCCGCTCGAGGCTCATCAACAAACTCGGTTCCTTCAGTCCCCGAAGCTCGGCCACTTGGCCTTGATCGAGGCGTCGACAACCTTGTTTCTGAAGGTCCGGGCTTCTTTCAGAGTCTATTTTGTTATGCCTGGATCTTGGACATGCAGTGAAGTGGGCCGTCTATTAGGTTCGTGTTTCTTGCAGGCTCAGCCCGCTTGAGCACAGCGGCACGTCAGCGCATCAACCTCGTCCTCAGTTCACAAACGAGGCTCCCTAGGSTACTGGCAGAGCAGAGAAATCTCCGGTCGCAGCCTACCCGGTCAAAACAGGAAACCCCAAGATGAAGACTCTCGTCGTCTGCTCCGGCGGATTGGATTCCGTTTCCCTTGCTCACAAAGTGGCAGCGGAGCAGGAACTCGCCGGCCTCCTATCCTTCGATTACGGCCAAAGGCACAGCAAGGAATTGGACTTCGCCGGCCTTTGCGCRCAGCGTCTGAACGTCCCGCACCGCATCGTCGATATCCGCGAAATCGGCCGCGGCCTTTTCGGYTCGGCGCTGACCGACAATGTGGAGGTACCCGATGGGCACTACGCCGAAGACATGATGAAGGTCACGGTGGTGCCCAACCGGAACGCCATCATGTTGGCCATCGCCTTCGGCTTCGCTGCCGCGCGCAAGACCGAAGCGGTGGCGACGGCTGTGCACGGTGGCGATCACTTCATCTATCCGGACTGCCGGCCGGCCTTCATCGACGCCTTCCAGATGATGCAAGACCGCGCGCTCGAAGGCTACGCGAATATTCGCCTCTATACGCCTTATGTGAATCTCACGAAGGCGGACATAGTTGAGGATGGAGCCCGATACGGCACGCCATTTGCGGAGACCTGGTCCTGCTACAAGGGCGGCAAGCGTCACTGTGGACGGTGCGGGACCTGCGTCGAGCGGCGCGAGGCGTTCTATCTCTGTGGGCACCCAGATCCCACCGACTACGAGGACGCCGACTTCTGGCTCGACGCGGTGCGCAGGAGGAGCGTGTAATGTTCCGTATTACCAAGGAATTCCACTTTTCGGCCTCGCATCAACTCACGTCCTTGCCCCCTGACCACCAGTGCGCGCGCCTGCACGGGCATAACTACATCGTCGAAGTGGAGCTATCGGGCGAGCAACTGAACGAGCACGGCTTTGTCCGTGACTATCACGATTTGGCACCGCTCAAACGCTATATCGACGAGAACTTTGACCACCGACATCTCAACGACGTGCTGGGACACGAGCAGGTCACGGCCGAATGTCTGGCCAGACATTTTTATGAGTGGTGCAAGGCACGGCTGCCTGAAACCTCGGCCGTACGGGTGAGCGAAACGCCGAAAACATGGGCCGAATGCCGGCCATGACCGATACGCAACCCGCAATCCGCGTAAGTGAGATTTTCGGGCCGACGATCCAGGGCGAGGGCGTGCTCATCGGTCTGCCGACGGTCTTCGTCAGAACCGGCGGGTGTGATTATCGCTGTTCCTGGTGCGACAGCCTGCATGCGGTGGACAGGCAATTCCGGCATGAATGGGAGATGATGTCCTCCGACGCGGTGTGGCAAAACGTGGTCGCGCTTTCCGGCGGCCGCCCGTTGATGGTTTCGCTGTCAGGCGGCAATCCGGCTATCCAGCCCTTCGGTGCTCTCATCAAGCGAGGCCATGATGAGGGCTACCGATTTGCGCTGGAAACCCAAGGTTCCGTCGTCAGGGAATGGTTCGCCGAACTTGACGTGCTGGTCCTCAGCCCAAAGCCGCCGTCAAGTGAAATGAGGACCGATTGGGCCACTGTCGAGGCATGCTTCCAAGCGGCGCAGGACAAGCCGCAAGTCGTGCTGAAGTTCGTTGTCTTCGACAAAAATGACTATGCCTTTGCGAAAGAGGCCGCCGCGAGATTTCCGCGACTTCCAGTCTATCTGCAACCCGGCAATCATACGCCGCCACACCCCGGAAACGAGGACGCACCTGTCGACGTTGATGGAATAATGAAACGCATGGAGTGGCTGGTTGATAGCGTAACCCGCGACAGGTGGTTCGAAGCCCGCGTGTTACCACAGCTGCACGTTATGCTCTGGGGTAACAAACGAGGCGTCTAGCCAGCACTCGCCGGGGCGACAGCCTTCGGCATCCCATAGCAAGAATCGACAATCAGGATGCCGATCGCAGGCTCGTAAAGAGCTTGCGTCGACGGTTTCCTGTCGCTGCCAGGTAGCATGCGGCGCCCGGAGCGACACTCCACCCTGACCGTCGGYCCTTCTGTCGGATAGGCGCGCCAGGGCCAATGCAGAAATCCGCATAAGCACGATAGGAAGGATTGCTGACGAATGTCATCGCTAACGCGGGGGCGTCGCTCGCCGTCGCCGGCTCGCGGGGCGAGCCGGATGAAGTTCGGCTTGGCAAGGTCCTCGAGCGCTTTGCGGATCAAATCGTCCTGCTTGAACGGCGCTTGCCGCCGGCCAGCTCGCGTGAACGCCGCGCATGAATTGGGGGCAGGGCGCAAGCATCAAAGAGACCAGCTGCTATCTGCAGCCGATAGCCATGAACCCTCGYAATTTCCAGTGCTGCGGAAATGGCTAGCAATCGATCAAACGCGATTGACGCGAGTTTTATGACTCGAAATGCTCAAACTGCCGCTGAGTGCCTGGCCGTTTCACTCTCGAAATATTTATCGAACTTCACCGCAATGCTCCTTACGAAGGGGCGGTTTTCCGGCGGCACGACGAATTTGTCGCCTTGGAGTTCAAGCAGTCGAGCGGGATCCTTGAGGGCGATGGAGCTTGCCTGACGAAGGAGCTTTTGGCCGGCTTTCCCGAAGCGCTCCACCAGGTCGATCGCCGAGAAGGCGAAATCGCACATCAGTCGCTCAATGATCCAGCCCCGGACGCGATCGTCGTCGGAAAATGCTACACCGCGGACGCAGGCCAGCTTCCCCTCTTCCACCATGCTCCGGTATTCGCCGGTCGAAGGCATGTTCTGCACGTAGCCCTGGCGAAACCGGCCGATGGACGAAGGGCCAAGTCCAATCAACGTCTCGCAGCGATCCTCGGTATAGCCCTGAAAATTGCGATGCAATGCTCCCGCGCGGGCCGCTATCGCCAACGTATCGCCCGGCCTTGCGAAATGGTCGAGCCCGATTGATTCGTATCCCTTGTCCTCGATCGCTCGCGCAGCAAGTTGCGATTGCGCGAACCGCTCCGAGGCACCGGGGAGCCATGCCTCGTCGATCATCGTCTGATGCTTCTTGAACCAGGGCACGTGGGCATAGCCGAACAGCGCGATCCTGTCCGGTTCCAGGGTGAGCGCCTGCGCTATGGTGGAACGCACGCTCTCGCTGGTTTGATGCGGCAGGCCATAGAGCAGATCAAGGTTCACGGACTCTACTCCCCGGGAACGAACRCCATCGACGACTGCCTTGGTCTGCAAAAAACTTTGCTCGCGGTTGATCGCCTTTTGCACTTTYGGATCGAAGTCCTGCACGCCGACGCTCGCCCTGGTCATGCCGATTTCGGCAAGCGCGTCGAGGCGGGCTCCGTCCATATCGTTCGGATCGATCTCGACACTGATTTTGGCATCGTGGAGAAAATCAAAATTGTCTCGCAGCGCCGTCCCCAATGTCACCAGATGCTGCGGCTTCAGCATGGTCGGCGAACCGCCCCCGAAATGAACCGCGCGAACTCGGCCCTTGCCGCTGACGAGGCTGCCAACTGTCACGATCTCTGCATGCAACGAACGCAAATAGGCGACAACTGGCGCATAGCGACGCGTATGTTTGGTATGGCACGCGCAAAACCAGCAGAGCCTGTCGCAATAGGGAATATGCAGGTAAAGCGATATCTCCCCGCCGCCTTCGAGCGCCTCCAGCCAGCCGCGATAAACGACTGCATCGATACCTCGATGGAAATGCGGTGTGCTGGGGTAACTGGTATAGCGCGGGACATTCTCACCAAGTCTGGCAGCCAGTTCCGATCGCATGTCGTCGTCAACCTGTTTGAGTCGCCGGGACTGTGGACGCACGGATGAGCCAAAGCACTGATCTCGGTCAGCCTCCAGCATGACAAACTGCCGCAAGGATTTTTCTACCGACGATTGTTATCGTGCCGGCGCTTGGGACCGGGAGGGCGATCAGATYGGGAGAGCGATCAATGACACAACGGCACGGCCCTCACAGTTCCGGCATCCCCGCCTATTGCCTGTCTTGCCAGGCACGGCACCATGGCCTCTGCAGCGCGCTCGATCCAGATCGTTTGGCCAAGCTCGCCAGGACTTCGTCACGGCACAGGGTCGAACCGGGCGTCGAATTGATTGGCGATGCCGAGACCCTCAACAGCTATTCGAACGTGCTTTCGGGCGTGGTGAAGCTGACGAAGAGCCTCTCGGACGGCCGCCAGCAAATCGTCGGTCTGCGGTTCGCGCCGGATTTTCTGGGACARCCCTTCAAGGCGAAAAGCGCGATCTATGYCGAAGCGGCAACGACTGTCTCGATATGCTCGTTTCCGAAAGAGGCAATCGAAAAGATGATGAAGCAATCACCGGAGCTCGAGCATCGCCTGCTCACGCAGACGCTGAACGAGCTCGACGAAGCACGCGAATGGATGGTGACTCTGGGCTGCAAGACCGCGCCTGAGAAGGTAGCGAGCTTTCTTCTCATGATCGCCCGCAACATCGGTTCCAGTGCTGGCCCGGCAGCCAGATCGGCGCGCTTCGATCTGCCGCTAACGCGCGCCGACATCTCTGATTTTCTTGGAATTACAAATGAGACGGTGAGCCGTCAGCTGACCAGACTGAGAATGGACGGCGTGATCCGGATCGAGAACAGCCGCCGTGTCACGGTAGACGACATGAGCCGRCTGGAACAACGTTGCGGTGGGCGGTGGCCGAGGCGAAACCGCTGTTGAACGAGACCTGCGGCCGGCTCGCTCGTGGCCGGCCTGGCCGCCTCTCCCGTTCCCGCCCGCTCCATTCGCTATGCTCCCATGCTGGGGACAATGCGGCTACGCGGAGCCGGCAGGGGGGCCTTTCTACAACCCTGCTGCTTTCGTCAGGTGACGCCGAATAAATCGCGCGGGTTTGATACTTGCGAGTCATTCCGCAGAGCGGCCGAGCTGCTCGTGGACATATGGCTCATCGATTTCGGCCGTGGAGGCAAGGCCCGGCTAGCACCGAATGCCACCCCTTTGCCGTTCGCCTTCGGGCAGATCGCCGCACACGCTGGCCRCAAACCCGCGCGTTTGATGAGACGGGTAACTTCTTGGCCGCTGAGTGGCCTGGCGGCGACCTTTTTGCTGTCAAGTGGCTTAGAGAACTGACCCGATATCGCAGCCGGTCACACCTTACGTGTCCTGCGGTGYCACGTCCGGCGCCTGGTTCAGATGACTCTTGGATTGAATGAATCGCGATAACGCACCTCAAAACTGGAGAGAGCTGATTGAATCGAGTGATACCACTTTGGGATTTGCGAGATCTGCGTGCTCGAGCGCAGACAGTGTTCGCGTGCGGTTCTGGCCATCTCCTCAAAATCACTATAACCGACCGCAAGGCGATGCATCATTTCTGCAGCTTTGTCCTCGATGTCCGGCTCGTGGAGGACAACGCCATTAAGCCCATTTACGACCTGCCTCTTCAGACCAAAGGCGGACGACACTACGACGGGTTTGCCTCGGAACAGAGCCTCCGTTGCCGTAAGGCCGAAACCCTCTTMGCGAGATAGAGCAAATACTCCATGCGCGTTCTGTTGCAGCCGGCCGACGATTTCCGCATTTGCGTCGTGGTCCTTCATCGAAATACAGACCAGATACACGCGCCGCCGCACTTCCTCCGATAATTGAGAGCATAATAGGACGCATTTCTCGAAATACTCCCGTCCTTCAGGATCGTCGGCAACATCCAAAGGATCCGGTCCYGCGATCACCAGGCGTGTATCGTAGGCTTCCGCGAGCGCCGTTTTCACAAAGCGATCGTAAGCGGCGATAATCCGGTCAATACCTTTCAGTCCATCCCACCTGGATACATGAAGGAAATACCGTGAGTCGAGAATGTCCTGAAGAGAGGGGGTGGGCTCGAATTCTTGGCCGCTGAACGAAACCAAATGGTCTAGCGTCTGGCCCGCTGGCCCTTCATAATTACGGTTCTTGCTTGAAAATGGGCTGATGGATGGCGGGATGATATCTATAGGCAGATCAGTATCAAAGRCATATTCCTTGGCGCTTAGGACAATGCGTTGGAATTGATAGAGGTATTCGCCCAAGAATCCCCAGATTTCGTCGACCGTCGGGGTGCGCTTCGGATATCCGATGTGGCATCGCCAGATAGCCGGGTGCGGGTGAGATTCAAGGAACTTCGCAGCCGCAACAAGAGGCTGCGGATCATGAATTACCAGGAAGCCGTCAGGCCTGATGATCCTTTCCAGCTCCGTAGCGCCTTTCTTCGATGCCTCAAGATAATGCGGGAGCAGATCATTCAAGCCTGCCACGTTCACGTCGTGAAGAGAATTATGAAGCGCTTTGGTGAATTGAAAGAATTGCTCYTCCTTCGGCTTAAAGATGAGCCAACGCACATCAAAACCAAGGTCCCGAAGCAGRCAAATGTGATGTGGAAGCATTTCGGCCACCCCACCGCCGAATGCGGTGGAATTTATGTGCCAAATGCAACGGCTGCCGATCATGTTACGAGCTTCTCCGGACGAACGAAATAGCTCATCGAGGAGTTCCTCATAATGGTTTCGCTCCGCCACGTAATGGGCAAGTACCGAGCCTTCTACCAGCACCTCATCAAAAAGTGAGGTGCGGGGTTTCGTTGATACTTTCATCGTGGCCCCTCCCTTAGGTCTGTGGAGCAGGTTCAACTCAGCTGGTTTGAAAGGAAGCCTMGCCAAAGTTCTCTATCCAGCCCCTTGTGTCAGGATGACCTCTGGCGTTGGGGCCGACGCCGACGCAGTCGCAGCCTGCCGCGATCGCCGCTTCAATTCCGGTGGGGGAATCCTCAAAAACCAAGCATCTTTTGCCGGCGATGCCCAGCATTCGCAACAGCGTTTGATAGGGTTGCGGATACGGCTTTCCCTGACTGACGTCCTCGGCTGCAATCATGATCCGCGGCCAGGAGAGTCCAGCCGCCTCAAGGCGGGCAAGGGCCGAAACCCGTGCCGAAGAGGTGACAATAGATCGCCTTTCTGCTGGGATAGAGCTATAGAACTCTACGGCGCCCTCGATYGGTTGCAACAGTCCCATCGCTTGAACTTCGTAATCCGCAATGCGATCTGCCTCGCGTTCTGGCGAGAGATTGGGCGCGATCGCCGCCACCAAATCGACGTCGCGGCGGGCGGCCGACATTCGCACCGCGTTATCCGGAGAGATCCGTTCCTCCCTTGCCCATYGACGGAGTGCGCTTTCGACCACAGCCTCCGAATCTACAAGGGTTCCGTCCAGATCGAAGGCTACGTGATCATAGTCGTCGAGATGAACATTAACGGTTGCGGTTTTCGTGCGATTTTTCAAGGCTTTCCGCCCCATATCAGCCCCAATGATGCTTATTGGAAAGGCACGCTCTCTCTGCGGTGTGAAATGCCTCCGCGCACTATTCGACCATGGGCTGGGTCAGTAACCTGTGCAGTCATGTCTTCGTCCCAACAGTGTGCCGCTGCAAAGCGGCAAAAAATGCACCGTCCATGGAGCCAGGACCGAGCATCTAAGTTGCGCCTTTACCGTGTGACATAGCCATTCGCCTGGCGTTGGCCATGATTGTGTGGGTCGGATTGCTGTTCCCGGCGAAGTTCATAACGGAGCCATCCATCACATGGATGTTGGTCAACCCATGGACCCTGCCGCAGCTGTCCACGACCGAGTTCCTCGGATCACTACCGGCGCGCATCGTGCCGTGCAGGTGGGAGCTGCCTTTTCCCGGGAAATATGGCTCTCGCTCGATGCGGCATGCGCCAAGGTGGCGCAGGATGTCATCCGCGCGATCGCCGAGAAAATTCCTTCGTGCACGGTCATTTTCCGAGCTTCGGTATTCGAAACGGATATAAGGGGTACCGTACTGGTCAGCGGCCTCGTCAAGCGCGACGCGGTTATGCGACCATGGCTCTTCTCCGGCTATGTAGTGCAGGCGCACGACGCCGACGTTCTCATTCGGCGACGCGAAATTCGCTTCATAAATGAGCCCACCAAATTTGCAGGGCGCGCCGTTATGTTCGTAGAACTCATCGGTATACACGGTCGAATGCGGTCCCCAGTGGGGAGCAAATGCATCGGAGCCCCGATCGGCCCGCTCCATGTAGCCGACGGAGTAGCCGCCAATCTTGAACGAGAGGCCGCGTCCAACGAGGCCGGATTCATTTCCTATTCCCTTCGGAGCATGGTCACCCTTCGACCGGAGCATCAATGCCGCTGTTTGTACCGCGTTTGCGCAGACGATGACCCTTTCAATTGGGATCCGGATCAGTTCCGACGAGAGCGGCACATAGCACTCAAGGGCTCCAGCCCGACTGTCGTTCTGCATTTGGATCCGGTTGACGAAACAGCCGTATAGAACCGAGATTGACCCTGGCAGGGCGGAGTCATCCAAAATGTTTCTTGCAAGCACTGATGCTCTCGCATCCGTAGGGCACGCGAGTTCATCGCAAGYCGAACAATTGATGCATCCCTTGTTGCTCCCTGGCGGCCTGATTGCTAGTGGGATGGTTTTTGATCTTATGCCGAGTTCCTGCATTGCATTGGATAACATCAGTCCACGCGGACTGGGTGGATACGATGGAAGCCCATTCGCGCCACTGATCTCCAAGAGATGCTCGATCTCCAAATAGTAGGGTTCGAGCTCCTCGAGGGCAATCGGCCAGTCAATCGCCATGTCAGTCGTAAGATATTGGGAAGCTGACAGATCTGCTTGTCGGTATCTGAACGTTATCGCGTTGTAGAACGGCATCCCGCCGCCGACGCAGGACGCTGTCCAGGGGTTGCCATCGGCCTGACCATTGGAAGTGAATGCCTTGCTGTACRGCTCTTGATGAGGCCCGAGCATGGCGCCAGGATAAGCCGGGCCTCCATATTCCAGGACGGCCACATGGCACCCCTTTTCAGCAAGTGTCCGGGCGACGATCGATCCAGATGGCCCGGAGCCGACAACAACCGCATCGAAGTTTGTGTAATTACTCGCGTGCGCCGCAATGTGTCTGATGTCCGTCACGGGTAATAGTCTCCTGTGGGGTGTGCGGTAGCGGGCCAGCGGGCGGTGCTCGCGATGGAGGTCAGGAGTTGCTTTATACGGGACGCGTAGTGGGGGGCGGCGATGCCTGTCGGACCGGTGGCTGGGTGGCGACAGTTGACGAAGAGGCCGTCGTGGGTGGATGCATTCGGAAGACCAGCGGCGGCGGCATTGGTGGGGTGACCATCAAACGTCTTCTCCTTTTCAGTGACGTGTTGCGGACGGCAGCGCATTTACTGTGCCAACGAGAAACCGTTTTAATTCAACCGATGCTCGTACTCTGGTAGTCGCATTTCCAACATTGTCGGACATTGGACAGTGCCAAACACCAAGCGCTCGCGGGCTCGGCAGCGATAAGATTGCTATTGCTCACTTTTTTCGCTATCATGAGTTATAGAAAGGCGCTCTATAGCTCATGGCATGGAATTGGGAGCAGGCCGACTGGCCGCATTTTACCTACGACAAGATGGCATTGGACCCGCTGGAAAGGGAGTTCCTGTTGCGATCGGGCGAGTTCCTGGGCGTGTTTCGCCATATCAGCCCCGATGACCGCGACCAGATCCRCATCGATCTAATCAGCGAAGAGGCCTTGAAGACATCCGAGATCGAGGGGGAGTATCTCAACCGGGAAGGCCTGCAATTATCCTTGCGGCAGCAGCTTGGGCTCGGAGGGGAGAATAGGCCCATCCCGCCCGCCGAGCGGGGCATCGCCGAAATGATGGCTGACGTGTATCTGCATTTTGCCAACCCGCTCTCGCATCGCACGCTCTATGCCTGGCACAAGATGGTGATGTCCGGCGAGCGGCGTATCAAGACGATCGGCAACTATCGCCAACATGCCGATGTCATGCGGATCGTCTCTAACCGGTTGGACAAACCCAAAGTGCATTTCGAGGCGCCGCCCTCATCGCGCGTGAAAGCCGAGATGGACRCCTTTACCATCTGGTTCAACGATACCATGCCCAAGGGCAAGACTCCGCTTCCCGCGCTGACGCGCGCCGGTATCGCGCACCTTTATTTTGAGAGCATCCATCCGTTCGAAGACGGCAACGGCCGCATAGGACGTGCCCTTTGCGAAAAAGCGCTGGCGCAAAATCTGGGCGAGCCGAGCCTCATCGCGCTGGCCTACACGATCGAGCGTCGCCGCAAGGCCTATTATGGTCATTTAGAGGCCAGCAACCAAAACAACGCGATCACTGATTGGCTGATCTACTTCGCCAGCACGATTCTAGAAGCGCAGCGCGTAACGCTCGCCCGCGTCGAATTCTCCGTTGCCAAGGCCAAGTTCTACGAGCACCACCGTGGGCAGTTCAACAAACGCCAGGAAAAAGCCGTCGCCCGGATATTCCGTGAAGGTATCGACGGCTTTAAAGGCGGCCTCAGCGCGGAGAACTATATCGCCATCACCCAGGCATCCCGCGCCACGGCGACAAGGGACCTGCAGGATCTGGTTGCCAAGGGTGCGCTGACAAGAACTGGTGAACTCCGACATACACGTTACATGCTGAACATTCGTGACAATCGTGCGTATATGCCATCAGCGAATGACTAAGTCTGTACCACCGCGCGGCGGTCAAGCGACTGCGACAGCACGGCCACGGCGACGGCCAGAAGCGCGAGCGTAGCGCCCACCAGCGGCAGGTTCGCGTACGATACGCCCCAGGAGATGGCGAGGCCGCCGATCCAGGCGCCGCCGACATTGCCGACATTGAAGGCGCCCTGGTTGAGCGTGGCGGCGAACAGCAGGGCCACGGCGAGCAGCGTGGGGACCACCGTCGGCATCAGCTTCCAGTCCGCAAACCTGCCGCCGATGATGTTGCCGATGGTCATGCCGGCGCCGAACAAGAGCAGCACCCAGGTGACGGTTGCCGTCGACAGGCCGCAGACGCCGGTGAGATAGGGCTTGATGTACGTGAAGACGGCCGGCGACGAATACGTGCCACGGATGAACCGCATCGTGCCACTTCGCCACCAGGCCATAGAGACGAACCCGATCAGCGCGCGGGGCGTGTGAAAGCTGCGTTACGTGAGCGACACGACCCTCACAGCGACGCCTCGAGGCAACCGGCCGCGGATCGCACCGGGCGGCATGCACGAGGTAGGYATCAACCGGATACGACAGCTTCGCAACCGCAGCCGGACGGGCTTGTCGAACAGGGTGATCGGCGGGCCGCCACAAGTGCCTCCCCCGCCTGGAGTGATGATCTCGACTACGTCGTGCAGCACTCTCATCTGTCAGCTTGTTGAAAGGCAAGCCCCCTAGAATAGTGTCCAGCCGCCAAACCGTCTTGAGCTGCTCTGAACAGGCAAAGGAGATAGGATGGATCCCTTCAACAATATCAATCCATCCCGCGTCTCGGATAGAACCCGCACAGACGACGCAGGCTCGCAACCACAGCAGGCCGACCAGGCGAGTTTTCAGGAGCATTTGAATGCCTTGCAACCGGGCTGGCATTGGCCGGCCGTTCCAAACAGCCGCCTTGCCAGGCGGCGTGGCGGCTTGCACGCAGATGCGACTGGATCGAGGCTGCCGCAAGAGGAGGGCGCCGGGGAAGGCGGCTCGCGCTTGCCCTTTGCTCCACCAGCCCACTCACCCGTGCAGAGTTTCGACCAGGACGAGGTCTTTGCCGCCGCCGACCGGGCCGGGCCGTTGCCGGCTGCAAGTTTCGCCTCGGCGCAGTTCTGGCAGGAGGCGGAGCGCGTGGCCCACTCACCCGCGCCGAGCGTCAATCAGGAGGAGCATCCGCGTCGCCGTGCAGCGATTGGGGACGCTTCCGAAGCTTTGAGTTCCATGYCGCCGCCGCGGGTCAATCTGCCGGGCAGGGGATTTGGAAGGGCAGCCGAAAGCGTGAATCCCCCTGATGTCGTCGCGGAGGCGTATCGGCCTGCGGCCAATCAACAGCGCGATCTGACCGGCGCGCGCCACACAATGCCGACCGAGGCGACGCGCCAAGGTGCCGTCGTTCAGCAAACCCGCAGTCGCAAGCGAAGCCGCGAGCACCCGGACGAGATGCTTTTTGCCGCCTACGGCGCGCGGGCTAAAGCGTCCACGATGAGCGAAGGGTCGATCGAGCGCGACATAACCGCGCTGCGCAAGTTCAGCACATGGCTTGAGAAGAAACACCAGAGCCAAATCCAAGGCCGGACTGAAGATGAGCAACTGGATAGCCTGACGAAGGACTTCGCGGCCAACAATGCTAAGTTATTGAACCAACTTAATGTGGCGCTGGGAAGGCTCCGGCAAGTCTCCGCCGGACAGCCGGTGAAGGCTGCTTCGAATGTTCGACCTGGCACCAAGGACGATGAGGAAATCTTCGCCGAATACCAGGCAAAGGCCGTGGCGGCCGGCCTCAAAGAGGGAACCATGAGGGGCGACCTAGCGGCGCTACGCAAGTTCAGCAAATGGCTTGAAAAGAACCACGGGACGCAGATCGTCGGACGGATGGAGGATCGGCAGCTGGACATCCTGGCGAAGGACTTCGCGGGCGACAATACTAAAATATTGTATCAACTTAACGGGGGGTTGGGAAGGCTCCGGCAGGCGTCCGCCGGACATTGGGTGGTAACTGGTTCGTCTGTCCCATCTGGCACCAAGGACGATGAGGAACTCCTGGCCGAATACCAGACAAAAGCCGTGGCTGCCGGCATCAAAGAGTCTACCTGGAGAGGCGACGTCTCGACATTGCGCAAATTCAGTGCATGGCTGGAAGGAAATCATCAGAGCCAAATCTACGGCCGGATTGAAGATCGGCAGTTGGACAGACTGGCGGCGGAATTCGCGGGCAACGACACGGCGCTGCTCAGTCATGTTAACATAGCCCTGAAGAGGCTCCGGCAAGCCTCTGCCGGACAGCCTGTGAAAGTCGCAAGGACTGTTCAATCCGGCACGAAAGACGATGAGGAACTCCTGGCCAAGTACCAGACAAAAGCCGCGGCTGCCGGCCTCAACGAATCTACCGGGAGAGGGGACATCGCGGCGCTGCGCAAGTTGAGTGCATGGCTTACAGAAAACCACCGGACGCAGATCGTCGACCGACTTGATGACCCGGGGCTGGATAGGCTGGTGGCAGCCTTTGCGGACCGCGAGGGCGGGCGTATCCACGCGGCGTTGGCAAGGCTCCGGCAAGCCTCTGCCGGACAGCCTGTGGTAGCCGCTCCGACTATCCGTGGCACGAAAGACGACGAGGAACTCTTCGCCAAATACCAGGCAAAAGCCGCAGCCGCCGGCCTCAACGACAGTACGATGAAGGGTGACTTGCTGGCGCTGCGCAAGTTCAGCGCGTGGCTTGAGGAGAACCGCCGGACCCAGATCTCCGACCGTCTTGACGATCCTGGATTGGACGCCCTGGCTGCAGCCTTTGTAGAGCGCGGGGGCGGGCGCATCCATCCGGCGTTGGGAAGGCTCCGGCAAGCCTCCACCGAACAGCGGGTGACAGCTGCTAAAGGGCGTCCTATCAGCCAAGAGAACCAGGTGATTGAGGATGCATGTAAGGCAGCTGCAAGCCGGTACCCCAAATCTACGCTAAGCACCTATCGGGGTATTTTGACCCGTTTCGACCGGTGGCTTCATCAGAATTTCGCGAAGGGCATTACCCAGATTGAGCCCGCGGTGCTGAGCCGGGCGGTGGAAGAGTACAAGAAGAACGCAGGCCAAACTTTCGGCACGGCCTGGGGCTTTCTGCAGCGATACCGGCAAATGGTCGAAGCCAACAATGCGCTGGGCCTGTCAGCCCATGGGCAAGCGGCGCCGCCCCAGCAGGCAAGCGATCCGCCGACTGGAACTGCCCAGAGCGTTCCCTTCTCGCCCATCCCAATGTCGCCGGGCGATCCGGCCTGGGACGTGCTTCGAGCCTTCAATCAGGAAGAGACCGCACAGCCTAGGGCGCCAACGGCTGATCAAGTGATCGAGGATGCATGTAAGGCGGCCGCAAGCTGGTACCGCAAAAGCACGCTAAGTAGCTATCGCAGTATTTTGGGTCGTTTCAACGAGTGGCTTGGTCAGAACTTCGGCAAGGGCATTTCCCAGATTGAGCCGGCGGTGCTGAGCCGGGCGGTTGAAGAGTACAAGAAGAACGTAGGCCCGACATTCGGCACGGCCTGGGGCTTTCTGCAGCGATACCGTCAAATGGTTGCAGCCAACGATGCCCTGGGCTTGTCAGCCCATGGGCAAGCGGCGCCGCGCCAAGAGYCAAGCGGTCCGCCGACTGGAGCTGTCCAGAGCGTTCCCTTCTCGCCCATTCCGATGTCGCCGGGCGATCCGGCTTGGGACGTGCTGCGAGCCTTCCATGAAGAAGACGCCGCACAGCGTGGTGCGCCAACGGGTACCAGTGTGCCGCAGTTCCATCAGACGACATCGCTCCCGTCACAGTTGGCCCCCGCGCTGGCCCMTTCCTCGCCTGCTCAAAGTGCCGACTCGTCCTCGACCTTCGCCGGCCTTGCGCCGCTGTCGCCTGCACCTTATCGGCGTCCGGATTTCGATCTCAATGCGCTCACGCCCGAGCAACTGGCCGAGGATGCTGATAGCGGCTCGCGCCATTGGGCCGCCGATGCCGGCTCGGCAATTGCCCAGCCCGGCTCGTCACGTAGATCATCGCAGATCTATGCCGGTCTTGATGACATCGTCGACTTGCAGGACGATGCCGGCTCCGCGCCGCGGTCGGACGCTGCCAGGTCGAGATCGATTGCCGGGCCATCGCCGTCATCGAGCGTGCCTGGCGAAGGTTCCGCGGCGTCGAGCGCTGCACATGGCAGGCTCCCGGATCTCGGGCCACAGCTTGGCTCGTGGGCGCAGGCCGGTCGGGGGGCA
>NZ_MDFL01000162.1 GCF_001854785.1 Mesorhizobium sp. ORS 3428 | reverse complement strand
CATCAAGTGCGTGGAGTCGGGCGGCCCCGAGCCGGGTGTAGGCTGCGCCGGCCGCGGCGTCATCACCTCGATCAACTTCCTCGAGGAGAACGGCGCCTACGATGATGTCGACTATGTTTCCTACGACGTGCTCGGGGACGTGGTGTGCGGCGGTTTTGCGATGCCGATCCGCGAGAACAAGGCCCAGGAAATCTACATCGTCATGTCCGGCGAGATGATGGCGCTCTATGCCGCCAACAACATCGCTAAGGGCATTTTGAAATACGYCCATTCGGGCGGCGTGMGGCTCGGCGGCCTGATCTGCAACGAGCGCCAAACCGACCGCGAGCTCGACCTCGCCGAAGCGCTGGCTTCCAAGCTCAATTCCAAGCTCATCCATTTCGTGCCACGCGACAATATCGTCCAGCACGCCGAGCTAAGGAAGATGTCGGTGATCCAGTATGCGCCGGACTCGAAGCAGGCCGGGGAATACCGTGCGCTGGCCGAGAAGATCCATGCCAATTCGGGCCAGGGCACMATACCGACCCMAATCACCATGGAGGAGCTCGAGGACATGCTGCTCGACTTCGGCATCATGAAGACAGACGAGCAGATGCTTGCCGAGCTCCAAGCCAAGGAAACGGCGAAGGCGGCCGCACTGTAACGAGCGTTGTCTACTTGAGGTGCGGCCTTGACCTAGCGCGCCTTTGGAATAACGGCGCCTCGCCGGTGAGGCGTCACACGAACCTTGAAAGGGGTCCCATGAGCCTGGAATACGAAAATGACGGTGCTCTCCATGCGAAGCTTATCGAGGAGGTGTTGTCGCAATATCCCGACAAGACTGCGAAGCGCCGCAAAAAGCACCTCAACGTCGCAAAGAGCGGGGACGAGCCCGGCGAGGAAGGGGAGATCCTTTCGGAATGTGACGTCAAATCGAACATCAAGTCCATTCCCGGCGTGATGACCATTCGCGGCTGCGCCTATGCCGGCTCAAAAGGCGTGGTGTGGGGGCCGGTCAAGGACATGGTCCATATCTCGCACGGTCCCGTCGGCTGCGGGYAATATTCCTGGTCGCAGCGCCGCAACTACTACGTCGGCACGACCGGCATCGACACGTTCGGCACAATGCAGTTCACCTCCGATTTCCAGGAGAAAGACATTGTTTTCGGCGGCGACAAGAAGCTGGAACAGATCATCGACGAGATTGAAGAACTTTTTCCATTGAACAAGGGCATCACCRTGCAGTCCGAGTGCCCGATCGGCCTCATAGGCGACGACACCGAAGCGGTTTCGCGCAAGAAGGCCAAGGAGATCGAAAAAACGATCGTGCCGGTGCGTTGCGAGGGCTTCCGCGGCGTCTCGCAATCGCTCGGCCACCACATCGCCAATGATGCGATCCGCGACTGGGTGTTCGAGAAGAGGGAGGTCGAGTTCGAGGGAGGCCCATACGACGTCAACGTGGTCGGCGACTACAATATCGGCGGCGACGCCTGGGCTTCGCGAATCCTGCTCGAGGAGATCGGCCTGCGCGTGGTCGGCAACTGGTCCGGCGACGCTACGCTCGCCGAGATAGAGCGCGCGCCGAAGGCCAAGCTCAATCTCATCCATTGCTACAGGTCTATGAACTACATCTGTCGGCACATGGAAGAAAAGTACGGCATCGCTTGGATGGAGTACAATTTCTTCGGTCCCTCCCAGATCGAAGCCTCCCTGCGCAAGATTGCCAAGCATTTTGGGCCGGAAATCGAGGAGAAGACCGAAAAGGTGATCGCCAAGTACCGCCCCTTGGTCGACGAGGTAATCGCCAAATACCGACCGCGCCTCGAAGGCAATACGGTGATGCTCTATGTCGGCGGCCTACGCCCCCGCCACGTCATCACGGCCTACGAGGACCTCGGTATGGTGATCGTCGACACAGGTTACGAGTTCGGCCACAACGACGATTATCAGCGCACCGCCCACTACGTGAAGAACGGCACACTGATCTATGACGACGTGACCGGTTATGAGTTGGAAAAGTTCATCGAGGGGGTTCGCCCTAATCTCGTAGGCTCGGGGATCAAGGAAAAATACCCCGTTCAAAAGATGGGCATACCGTTCCGTCAGATGCACTCCTGGGATTATTCGGGGCCCTATCATGGCTATGACGGCTTTGCCGTTTTCGCCCGTGATGTGGATCTTGCCATCAACAACCCGGTCTGGGGACTATTCGAGGCGCCTTGGAAAAGACGTCCGAGCCGTGGKCGGGCGATGGCTGCYGAATAAATACCGGACCCTTCGCCTTGGTCTCCCCAAGGAGACGATAAACCCCGCGATCCGTGATCGCGGAAGACCAGAAACGTTTGATGTTCCTGTCCCGCCGTATGGCGCGGTCAGATACCAAAAGAGGTGACCACCATGCCGCAGTCGGCCGAAAAAGTTCTCGACCACGCGCCCCTCTTCCGCGAGCCGGAATACAGGCAGATGCTGGCCGACAAGAAGCTGAATTTCGAATGTCCGCACCAGGATCAGGTCGTTACCGATCAACGCGAGTTCACCAAGACCTGGGAATACCGGGAAAAAAACTTCGCTCGCGAAGCGCTTGTCATAAACCCCGCCAAGGCCTGCCAGCCGCTAGGCGCCGTGTTCGCGGCCACGGGCTTCGAGCGAACCATGCCCTTCGTGCACGGTAGTCAGGGTTGCGTGGCCTATTACCGCTCGCACCTGTCGCGCCATTTCAAGGAGCCAGCATCGGCAGTTTCCTCCTCAATGACCGAGGATGCGGCAGTGTTCGGCGGCCTGAAGAACATGGTCGACGGGCTCGCCAACACGTATAAACTCTATGACCCGAAGATGATCGCCGTATCGACGACTTGTATGGCCGAGGTCATCGGCGACGACCTGCACAGCTTCATCGAGAACGCCAAGGAAGAAGGCTCGGTCCCGCGCGACTTCGACGTGCCCTTCGCGCACACGCCGGCCTTCGTCGGCAGCCACGTCGACGGCTATGATGGTACGGTCAGGGGCATTTTGGAGCACTTCTGGAAAGGCCAGGAGCGTACGGAAGTCCTGGGAACGATCAACATCATTCCGGGCTTCGACGGCTTTTGCGTTGGCAACAACCGGGAACTCAAACGCCTGCTCGATCTGATGGGCGTGTCCTATACGTTCATCCAAGATGCCTCTGACCAGTTCGACACACCATCGGACGGCGAATACCGCATGTATGACGGCGGCACGAAAATCCAAGACGTTAAGAATGCACTCAACGCCGAGGCGACACTATCACTACAGCATTACAACACTCGAAAGACGTTGGAATATTGCGAGGAGGTCGGCCAAGCGACGGCCTCGTTCCATTACCCGCTGGGCGTTCAGGCGACCGACGAATTTCTGGTGGAGGTCTCCGCTATTTCCGGCAAGGAAATCCCCGAGGCAATCCGACTGGAGCGCGGCCGACTTGTTGACGCCATGGCGGACAGCCAATCCTGGCTGCACGGCAAGAAATACGCACTCTACGGCGACCCGGACTTTGTCCACGCCATGGCCCGCTTCATCATGGAGACAGGCGGCGAGCCGACCCACTGCCTCGCCACCAACGGCACGACGGCGTGGGAAGACGAGATGAAGGAACTGCTTGCCTCCTCGCCCTTCGGCAAGGAGGCTCAAGTCTGGGCGGGCAAGGACCTGTGGGCGATGCGATCGCTGCTCTTCACCGAGCCCGTGGACCTGTTGATCGGCAATTCCTATGGCAAGTATCTGGAGCGCGACACCGGCACGCCGCTGATCCGGCTGATGTTTCCGATCTTCGACCGGCACCATCACCATCGCTTTGCCCTCATGGGCTACCAAGGCGGGTTGCGCGTACTGACGACAATCCTCGACAAGATCTTCGACAAGCTCGATCACGAGACAAGCGAGACGGGGGTGACGGACTATTCTTATGACCTCACCCGCTAGGAGCGGTGGCCGGCTTTTACAACTGGTCCGTCTTCTCGATTGACTTTGGAGACCGGCAATGTCCTCGCTCAATGCCAAGATCCAAGATCTCTTCAACGAGCCTGCCTGCGAGAAGAACCGCGGCAAGGACGCCAAGGCGCGCAAACAGGGCTGCTCCAAGCCGCTGACCCCCGGGGCGGCAGCCGGCGGCTGTGCCTTCGACGGCGCAAAAATCGTGCTGCAGCCGATTACCGATGTCGCGCATCTGGTCCATGCACCGCTCGCCTGCGAGGGCAATTCCTGGGACAACCGCGGCACGGCTTCGTCCGGGCCAACGCTATGGCGCACAAGTTTCACGACCGATCTCACCGAACTCGACGTGATGATGGGGCAGGGCGAGCGGAAGCTTTTCAAAGCAATCCGCGAGGTCAAGGAGGCCTATGCGCCGCCCGCGATCTTCGTCTATTCGACCTGTGTGACGGCGCTGATCGGCGACGACATCGAGGCCGTGTGCAAGCGCGCGGCTGAAAAGTTCGGCCTGCCGGTGGTGCCGATCAATGCGCCGGGCTTCGTCGGCTCCAAGAATCTCGGCAACAAGCTTGCCGGCGAGGCGTTGCTCGACCATGTCATCGGCACGGCGGAGCCCGACGATGCCGGCCCTTACGACATCAATATCCTTGGCGAATTCAACCTCTCGGGCGAATTTTGGCTGGTGAAGCCGCTTTTTGATCGRCTCGGCATCCGGGTGCGAGCCTCAATTCCGGGCGACGCGCGCTACCTCGACGTTGCGTCAGCGCACCGCGCCCGGGCAACCATGATCGTGTGCTCGACCGCCCTCATTAATCTGGCGCGCAAGATGGAGCAGCGCTGGGACATCCCGTTTTTCGAGGGCTCCTTCTACGGCATCACCGACACTTCTGAGGCGCTCCGGCAGATATCTCGACTGCTCGTGAAGAAGGGTGCGGATCCGGAGATCCTCGGCCGCACCGAGGCATTGATTGCTGAAGAGGAGGCGATTGCCTGGAAGAAGCTCGCGACCTACCGGCCGGGGCTCGAAGGCAAGCGCGTGCTTCTCAACACCGGCGGTGTGAAGTCCTGGTCGGTGGTCCACGCACTGATGGAGATCGGCATCGAGATCGTCGGCACCTCGGTCAAGAAATCAACGCCCGAAGACAAGGAGCGCATCAAGAAGATACTCAAGGACGAAAACCACATGTTCGAGACCATGGCACCGCGCGACCTTTATGCCATGCTCTCGCAACGCAAGGCCKACATCATGTTGTCGGGCGGGCGCACGCAATTCATTGCACTGAAGGCAATGACTCCCTGGCTCGATATCAACCAGGAGCGTCACCAGCCCTATGCCGGCTATGACGGCATGGTGGAACTCGTGCRCCAAATCGACCTCGCCATCCGCAACCCGATCTGGCGCCAGGTGCGGGAGCCACCGCCGTGGGAATGCCAGCTCGCCACAGGGGACGAACCGCCGAGCACGAAGAGTGAGACCGTGACCGTCCAGAGTTTCAAGAAATTCGCCGGCACGACGGCCGACGATTTCGGCGAGTGTTGAGGAAAGCCGATGGTCCGCATCCTTCCCCAGACAAAAGCCGCGGCGGTCAATCCACTGAAGTCGTCGCAGCCGCTGGGTGCAGCCTTGGCCTTTCTTGGGATCGATGGTGCGATGCCGTTGTTCCACGGCAGCCAGGGGTGCACCAGCTTCGCGCTCGTGCTCTTCGTGCGGCATTTCAAAGAAGCCAYCCCCCTGCAGACTACCGCGATGGAYGAAGTGGCKACGATCCTTGGCGGGGCRGATCATCTGGAAGAGGCGATCCTCAATCTCAAGACTCGCACAAAGCCAAAGCTGATCGGGGTCTGCACGACGGCGTTAACGGAAACCCGAGGCGAGGATTTCGCAGGGGATATCGCCGATATCAGGCAGAAGCGCACGGAAGAACTCGCGGGTACGGAGGTCGTGCTGGCCAATACGCCGGATTTCGAGGGGGCGATCGAAGAGGGCTGGGCCAAGGCTGTCACGGCGATAATCGGAAGTATCACGCGGCCCGGCGAGCAGGCGCGGYGATCGAAGAAGATCGCGATCCTGCCCGGCTGGAATCTCACTGTGGCCGAYATCGAGCATTTGCGGGACATGGTCGAAAGCTTTGGGCTCGAGCCGGTGATTTTGCCGGATGTCTCCGGCTCGCTCGACGGTACAGTGCCAGACCGCTGGGTCACGACCACCTATGGCGGCACCAGCGTCGAGGACATCCGCGAGCTTGGCACGGCCGTGCAATRCATTGTCATCGGTGAGCATATGCGCCGCCCGGCCGAGCTGCTGCACAGGTTGACCGGCGTGCCTTACGCGATGTTTCAGTCGCTGGCTGGATTGAAGACCGCAGACCGGTTCGTCTCGCTGCTATCAGCGATTTCGGGCGCGCCGGTGCCGGCCGGGGTGYGCCGGCGCCGGGCGCAGTTGCAGGATGCATTGCTCGACGGACATTTCCATTTCGGAGGCAAGAAAATTGYGATCGCTGCCGAACCAGACCAACTCTACCAACTCGCGACTTTCTTCGTCGGCATGGGCTCCGAAATCGCGGCGGCGGTCACCACGACCAATATGTCGAAAATTCTGGAGAAAATACCGGCGGAGTCGGTTCAAATCGGTGATCTCGGCGATTTGGAAGTTCTTGGCGCCGGCGCTGATCTCCTCGTCACCCATTCCCACGGCCGCCAGGCGGCGCAGCACCTTGGCATCCCGCTCATGCGCGTCGGCTTCCCGATCTTTGACCGTCTCGGCAGCCAACACAAGCTCACAGTCCTCTATCAGGGGACCCGCGACCTGATCTTCGAGGTTGCCAACATCTTCCAGGCCAATCGACATGCGCCGACGCCTGAGGCGCTTGATCCATTCCGCCACCGAGAAATGCCAGATGAGCTCCGTTCGTCGCCTTTCGCTCGTCACTGACGAGGTTCATGCATCAATGCCGCTGCGGCAAGCCGGCGCTTTGCGCGTGGCGATCGCCACGCAAGACATGAAGAACCTCAACGCTCACTTCGGGTCGGCCAAGCGCTTTGCAGTGTACGACGTGACGCGCGAGGAATGGCAACTTGTGGAAGCCGTGGCCTTCGACGACGTTTCCGATGAGAGCGGGACGCATCGCAGCGAGGGCGACGATCGCATCACGCCGAAGGTGGTGGCGCTGAAGGGCTGTCATCTCCTGTTTTRCCTGGCGATTGGCGGACCTTCGGCAGCCAAGGTTATTTCGGCGAAAATCCATCCGATCAAAGTGCCCCAGCCCCAAACCATCCAAGAGGTGCTGTTGCGCACGCAAACGATGCTCAGGAAGGCTCCTCCCCCTTGGCTGCGCAAGGTGCTGGGCCAGGCCGGCATTGCCGAAAAGAAACCGTGCTTCGAAGACGAAGACTTCAAATGAGGAGTAGGCGAAATGCTTGACGCCGTGGTCAGCCCTGATGTCGCCGAGGACGAGGCGGCCCTTGCCACCCCGTTCGTCAAATGCCTCGTGCGGCTCATCCGTGCCCAAGATTCCTACGGGTCGTGGGAAGGCAAATCGGACGCTGAGCTCCTGGGCSACTTCATCATCACGAAGGAACAGCGCCGTGCGATCCCGATTATCGGCGATCCCGATCCTGACGTGCTGTGGAGACTCGACATGTTTTACACCGCCGTCGGGCTCGCGATCGAGGAGCGGTCCGGCCTGATGRCATCGCCGATGATGGAGATGAGCCATGAGGGCTTCGGGCGCGTGCTTTTCACGGCCGGGCGTTTGGTCGTTCTGTCGAAGACCCTGCGCGACGTCCACCGCTTCGGCTTCGAGACATTCTGGAAACTCGCGGCGGCAGGTACGAAACTGGCGGGCGACGCGATCGCCGCCATTGAAGCCTATCCCGAGGTGGCGCGGGCGTGATGAACGCGATTTTCGGGCAAGGGGATCATGCCGGGCGTTGAAGATTTGCCATGGCCCGCCCACCCAACCGGGGCGGTCGAGGCCGATTTGCTTCTTGGGGTAGCGCCGATGAAGCCATTGGTCCTGATCTGTTCGCAAGATGCGGAGTTGTATCTGTTCCTGAGCCACATTCTGGGGGTGGACGGCTTCACGAGTGAGCCGGCCGGCGGCGTGAAGGAAGCAATTGCAGCGGCCGATGAACGAGAGCTCCAGGCCGTGGTGCTGGATTGCGGGCCAGCAAGCGTAACGGGCTCCACAATCTGCGCAACATTCAAGAGCGAGCCCCGGACGGGTGGCCTTCCCGTTATTGCCCTGATTGCCCCCGGCGCCGAGAACCAGCACCTCGATCTCTTGAAGGCAGGCATCGACGAGAGCTTTGTGCGGCCGATCGCGCCGGCCACGCTGCTTGACTGTCTGCGCACGAAGCTGGCGCTGCCGAAGCCGGGTTCAAACGGGGCCGAAAACGGCAGCTGGCTCTGCTGCGGCGGCCTTGAGATGAAGCTCGATGCCTACCGAGTTCGCGGTAATGGCCATGACATCCATCTCGGACCGCTCGAGTTCAACCTGCTGCGGCATTTGCTTGAGGCTCCTGGCAAGGTCTTTAGCCGAGACGAGCTGATCGACGCGGCTTGGCCCGAGAATATCCATATCGGTGCGCGCACCGTCGACGTTCATATCAGCCGGATCAGAAAGGCGCTGAAGGCGGCCTCGCCCGGCAGCGTCATTCGTACCGTCAGATCGGCAGGTTACTCACTCGAGAAGCCGGATGGCTGAATGGCAAGCGGTTTTGCCATTCCCATCCCCTCGCGAGGGCAAATCTTGCGGCTTCGAAACGCCTGCAGGCACAACATGCTCAAAAAGTACCGGATCACATGGCCTTCAAAAGCGTACTCAGTGTCACCGGAGCTGAACACTCCGATGAGGACGTCACAATAGCTGCCGGCTTGTGTGCCGAGGTCGGCGCGAATCTTTCGGTACTTATTATGGGGTCTCCGCCGCTTTGCGGTTCCATGCCTGAGTGGCCAAAACGACATGYAGCGGCCATCGCCAGACTGGAAAGGCGGTATAGGCAAATCGAGAAATTTTCACACGACATGGCCATTCTGGAAAAGACGTCCAAGGATATTCAAGAACTGCTGGGAGCTATGTGGAATTGCTATGACATCGATACCGCATACTGCGATCAGGCCAGCGTCGGCGACGCGGTGCGACAGCGGGCGCTCTRCAGTGACCTGACCATCGTCGGCCCCGCACTTCTCAACGACATCGATCTCGRACCTCTTGTTATCAACGGCAGCTTGTTCGATACCGGAAAGCCGGTGCTCGTCGTACCGAAGGGTGCCGAGGCGACGCTGTCGCCACGGCGCGTGCTGGTCGGCTGGGATTCTCGCGTGGAGGCCGTCCGTGCGGTTCGGGAAGCGCTGGATTTGCTATCCGGAGCCGAGGAAGTTCGGCTCACATTGGTCGATCCGGAGGTGACCTGCACCGGAAACGGCACCGAGCCGGGAGCCGACATCGCCGCCTATCTCACCCGGCATGGTGCTCGGGTGTCGGTCGATCGGCTGCCGAGCGCCGGCAAGCCGGCGGCAACGGTGCTTGCGCAGCACGCAATCGACACGTCTGCCAACATGATTGTCATGGGCGCTTATGGAAGCCGGCGGCTGCGCGAGCGGCTCTTTGGTGGCGTAAGGAGATGGATAGAAGCAAAGCCGCCATTGCCGCTGTTTTTGGCGCGGTGACGGTTCCGAAGGGGGCACCTATGCTGTTCGAAGCTCTGCTTCGCTGGTCGCCTATCCTGGTGCCAAGTCGGCCAAGGTCGCGGTAAACGCGCAGGTTTTCGCGGAGAGCCTCAAGATAATTTACAGGCGCCTCGGCCCGAGACCATCCCGCACGTCTCCAGTGTTGCCCTTACGATGGCTTCGGCTCGTTCGAGAAGATCCGTGAGCGGAACTTAACGGCCGCGCCGACGTAAATGGGCTTCTCAATGCAGTCAAAACTCAAGGGTTTGCAGGTCGGCGTCAGGTCGAAAACGAGAATCCTTTCGACGCGGCACGCCGCTCGGACCCGCATCGCCACTCGCATGGGCGAAATCTTGGATCGCCCTCACTATTGGGTTGGGGCTGAACAACGCAATCATAGTACCGCGCGGCCAACACCCTCGAGTTCAGCGGACAGTCGGGCCCTTGCCGGATTGGGCAGCAAGCGATGGCATCAATCATAATGTCATAGGCCGAGATGGTAGAGCGGCGAGGACCGCCGCATCTTCAGTGTATTGGTCGGTCCCGCTCGAGCCGCGCGGCGGCCGAATGGTCGTGGGCTGATCAAATCCGACAACGCTCGTTTTGCACCCCGGACGCGGGCGCTGCAGCGCCCGGGCGCCGGAAACACACAAGGTAACACAAGGCAGGAATGCCGCAGAGTTCACCAAGCACCAGCACACCTGGCCAGTCTGCAACCATCGTCATAGTCAATCAAAAAAATGGCGRCATTGGCGATGGCGGTAGTGGCGGGCCGCAGCTGGACCAGCGTCGTCGTGGAGGACGCCCATGTCACCAGCCGGGAAATTCAATCGCAAGGCGGAAGGGGGCGCCGCGGCACGCGCATGGAGCGGCTCCTTGCAATCGTAAATGCCGAGTTTCTGCTACCGCCTGAGGGACATTACGGCACAAAGCTCAACCTAATGGGCGCGAAGCGGGCGATGGTGACAGGCCCGGCCATAGYCGACGCAGTCATGATGTCCATCTGCTCATCCCTTGGCCGCCATCCATGTCGAGTGGTCCGTGGCCAGGCTCTTCTGACGGCGCGCAAAGTGAACGCATGTCCGAAACCTGACAACGGCGGCAAATATGTCGGGTTCAATACAACCGGCCGTCTTCGTCGCATGGTTGGTTCAAGTGAAATCACCCATTGCTGCACGCTGAGCACACTGGCACAGCCTTTGCCAATGGAGATGCGGCAACACTGGATGCGGCAAGACTGAGCAAACGCTCAAGGCGCGCAGATGCGCGAGATGAATGATGCTCGCTTTCCTTGAACCCGTGTGCCCCTCGTAGAGGAAAACAAACTCGCGCCCAAAGTCGCGCAACCTTTGGCAATAGCCTTGGAGAGCAACATGGCATTGCAGATGGAACCACAGGCTCCCCCGATCAAGGTCGAGACCTGGCCGGGTGGCGAGCCGCTTGCGCGTTTCCAGCCCGGCAAAGTGTATGTCGTCGAGTTTTGGCCGACTTGGTGYGGACCATGTACGGCGGCGGCGCTCCAACTGGGGCAGGTGCTGGAGAAATTCAAGGACGCCGGAGTTGAGGTCGTCGGAGTCGCGGCTGATGAAAACGCTTCCTCGCCCGTTGAGGCTCGAGGCAAGCTGGGCGCGTGGTTGGCCGAAAGGTGCCCGGATCTAAACTATCGCATCGGATTCCACCCTACAGGCGAAATGAACAAGCTTTGGAGGGGGCCCAGCTTTTCGATCGGAATTCCGACCTCGTTCGTGATCGACCGAGACGGTCACATCGCCTTTATCGGCCATCCGAGGCATCTCGACGAGGTTTTGCCGAAGGTACTGAACGGCAGCTGGCAGGCCAGTGATGAAGCGAAACCCGCCGACACTGCGCGGATCGCCAGAAGCGGTGCACTAGCATGCGAACAGGCCTTGAAGGAGCCAATTGTTGACAGATTCTGGGCGGCGATAAAGGCAGAGGATTGGACGATGGCGCTCTCGGCGATCGAAGAGGGCATCGCCTTGGTGCCGGACGATATCAATTTTCGCCTGGCTCATGTGCATCTGTTACTTCACACGATGCACGACATGCAGAAAGGCATGCCCGCCATGCGCAAATTGGWTCGCGACGCAATCGACAGAAACTCCGAGAACTGGATGCTTGCAGCGCTAGGCCAGCTCTTCGGTCCGGCGCACGACCATTCGCACTTTCCATCTGCTGAGCGCTTCGCGATGGGCAAAAAGCTGTCCGAACACATCCTGGCACTCAATCCCCCGCAAGGCGACGGCCCTAAGTTCCGGTCCTATCCGGCGGTCGCTAGGTACTATTACGACAGCGGCAATAAGGATCGCGCGATCGAGTTACTCAGGTTGGCATTGCAGTCGCTGGACGGTCCGGAGCTTATTCCGGACGCCCWGAAACAGCACCTTCTTCCGGATTTGCTGCAGACCCTGGCCAGCTACAAGGCTGGGAGGGCCGTTACAGCGCTCTCTTTGCGGCTTCGCAAAACATTTTCCCCCCGGCATCAAGGCGCGATCGGCCGGAGAAAATACAAAAAAAGGGGCGTCAATTTGAATGTTTACTGGCCAATTCGTCGATTTACCTGGCGTGACCGCAGCAAGTAGGCGCCATGCAGCACCGGGTGGATCGTTTGCGGCAGGTTCAAAGCGCGWATTTTGCGATGACCTGCACCCGCATCGCGGCGCAAGTGATGTTGGACRCGAACCTTCGCCGTGGTGGATGGCCTCGCGGTCGAAGACGCGTCCAAGACCGGTCACCCGGACATCAATTGCTTGGAGTTGCCCGCTCCGAGCCGGRCATCGGCCACGCGTATGTGCCCGAACTAGGCGTTGCCGAAAAAGGAAATTCGAGGAAGAGGGCTGAAACGGGGAGGATATGAAATTGCCCGAAGCCGCGATCTGCCCTGCTAGCAACGAGGACGAGGCGGCCCTTGCCACCCCGTTCGTCAAATGCCTCGTGCGGCTGATCCGTGCTGAGGAGTCCTACTGCTTATGGGAAGGCAAATCGGATGCAGCGCTGCTGGYCGGCTTCATCGTCACCAGAAAAACGCGCCGCGCGATCCCTGGCATGGGCTATCCCGATCCCCACGCGCTGTGGAGGCTCGACATGTTTTACAGCGCCGTCGGGCTTGCGATCGCGGAGCGTCTCCGCCTGGTGACATCGCCAATTGTGGAGGCCAAATCCGTGAGGCCWGTGGGCGCGGGCTTGTCGGTGCCGGGCGTTGGATCGTTCTGTCCGGACATCCACCGGTTCGGCTTCGAGACATTCCGACAACTCGCGGAGGCCGGTACGAGACTGGTCGACGATGCGACCGCAGACACCGAAGTCAGTCCCGACGTCTCGCTGGTGTGACGGAAGCCGTTTTCGAGGAGGATTAATGTCAAACCTTGAAGAGCTGCAGAAGAAGGTCCGCAAGCTGCAGTCACGTGCGGGAACCGCAAAGATGGAGTTGCACGACCTTGCCGAAGACCTCCCGGTCAACTGGACCGAGATCAAGGTGATTGCCGAGAGAACGTTCGCCGTTTTTGCCGAGTTGGACGCCGCCAAGAGAGATCTGGCTGCATCGGAGAATGCGCGATGACGAGCGCCTTCGTCACCCGCGACGGCTCCAAATGGATGCCGCAATATCTCACCGCTATCGATGGCACGACCTGCATCGGTTGCGGACGCTGCTTTAAGGTTTGCTCGCGCGAGGTCATGYACCTTTACGGAGTCGATGACGCAGGCGAAATCCTCGGCCCCTGCAACGACGAAGACGACGACTTCGATGGCGAGCTCAATCGCATGATCATGGTCGTCGATCATGYCGGCCGCTGTGTCGGCTGCGGAGCGTGCTCCCGCGTCTGCCCGAAGAACTGCCAGACACATCTTGCCGCCGACAAGGTCGCTGCATGATGTGGCGAGAAACCAGGAGAACGGCGTTGTCGTTCAAAATCTTTTATCRCACTTTTTGGGTGGTCCTGTGCGGCAACGCTTTGGCTGTCTATTTTGCTTCTCATTCCATCCGCACAGTAGTCGTCACAACGCTGGCTTGTTCGCTGCTCCTCCAAATAGTCTATTTCGCAAGCGTGCTCTTTTTGATCTGGCGGTCTGGAGGCACTAGCAAAACTGGCCAAAGGGCTGAACATTTCGGAGTTGCGACGCAGTCGGAATATCAGCTGCCAGACGATGATGAGGTGGTGAGGAATAAATCTTCCGATGTGCCTCCGGTCTTTCCGATGGGCGGCATATCGCTGTTCCACTGACGCGCGACGACGAGATCAAGGTCAGATTCATGCTGGTTCAAATCAACCGTGAACATCGGATGGATGTTTCAAGGAATGCTATGCTTGGTGCTGTCGACAGCGACCRCATTCCGTCGTTCCAGTCCCCGGCGAGCAGTAGGGTCCGACAGGCATTGCTAGGGACGCCAGCGTGGCCGTTGCGTGTCGGGACGGCGAATGAGGCGCTGGATTAGTGACGAAGCTCTTCCAAGACGCGGACAACGCAGCCGGCCTGAGACCAAACAGGCCCTCGAGCTGATGTGCATAGCTAGTCTCGGCTCATTCACACATMGCCGGAGAGAACATGCTCGAAAAGTTCGAACGCTATCCGCTTACCTTCGGACCGACGCACATCGAGAAGCTCGACCGGCTCAGCAAGCATCTGGGTGGAAAGGTCGAAATCTACGCCAAACGCGAGGACTGCAACTCCGGACTCGCGTTTGGCGGAAACAAGCTGCGCAAGCTCGAATACATCATCCCAGACGCCATCGCCTCAGATGCCGATACGCTTGTCTCCATCGGYGGCGTGCAGTCCAACCACACGCGAATGGTCGCCGCAGTCGCCGCCAGGATTGGCATGAAATGCCTCCTGGTTCAGGAGAGCTGGGTTCCACATGAGGATGCCGTCTACGATCGGGTCGGCAACATTCTCTTAAGCCGCATCATGGGCGCAGAAGTGCATCTGGTCGACGAGGGCTTTGACATCGGCATCCGCCACAGTTGGGAAAAGGCGCTCTATGAGGTCAAGGCCCGGGGCGGCATACCCTATGCGATACCAGCTGGCGCGTCCGTTCACCCTTATGGTGGTCTCGGCTACGTGGGATTCGCAGAGGAGTTGCGCGCTCAGGAGAAACAGCTTGGGTTTGCATTTGACTTCATTGTCGTTTGCACGGTCACGGGCTCGACGCATGCCGGCATGCTCGTCGGATTTGCCAATGACGGTCGACATCRCAACGTCATCGGTATCGATGCCTCTGCCACTCCCTCGCAAACCAAGGCGCAAGTGCTGGATATTGCCCAACATACAGCGGAGCTCGTCGATCTCGAAATGGAACTGGTCGAGGATGATGTGGTGTTGCTCGAGGAGTACGCTTACCCACGTTATGGCATACCGTCTCCGGAAACTAAGGATGCCATCCGTCTATGCGCGCGGCTCGAAGGTATGATCATCGATCCCGTTTACGAAGGCAAATCGATGCAAGGAATGATCGACCTGGTCCAGAAAGGCTTTTTTGCCAAGGAATCGAGGGTTCTTTTCACRCATCTCGGCGGTGCGCCGGCGATCAATGGCTACGGTTACACCTTTCGAAACGGCTGACCCGCACGGGCCGCGTCAGCAGCGAGTCGGCTGGGAGTCGCCGCGACGGCTGCCGAGTGCGGAGCTAGCGCATCTGGGGYGGTCGGCGCAGCCGCCTATTGATATCGCCACGAACCGCAAACACTTGGCGACGCTGGCGGGCAGCGCCCAAAATTCCAGGACCGCTTTGTGCCCGGCATCTGGGCGGTTACTCGATGCGGTCACTCGGCCGGAGCGGGCTGATTGCCGGGCCGCTCCGCCCGCGGCGGGTTTGGCGATCATGAAGGCTAGAAGAGCGCTGGCTAGGGCAGCCCTGAATGGGATGTGTTTCCGAGTTTTCCATCGCCCGAGTGCGGGTGGATGATCGCGCGGCTCAATGCCATGCGAGAAATCCAGCGCCAGCCTGTGCTGGAGAGTTCGCTGCGTGGGCGATCTCCGGAGAGAGCCTCAGCATGGAATTCGACATGCGGCCTTCTTCTCGATCGCGTTCGAAGAGAGTTTCCAGCCTGGCGTGACCGGCTGGGAGAAAGATCACATGCTCGATATGACCATGCTCGACCGGATCAGCGTTAGCGCGCTACCGCGAGAGATTGCGATCACCTCAAGCCTGACTGGCAGGCCGAACACTCTCACATGAGACATCGAAGTTGTGGATGGAAGAGTCCRCCACGCATGACCAGCGTCGTGACCACCTCGTGAGGAATTGTCTCGTTCACCCTCTGCCAACGGGGCGGGGATAGCTCTCGCCTGCTTTCGGTCGATAGTCCGTTTGTRCAAAACACGACAGTATCAGCCCGAAACGCGACAGTATCAGCTCCGACACACGACTGTGTCGGAAGCGAATCGTGCGGTTTCCCAATGGTTCTTCTCGTTGGCACGACAAATGCAGTGCTCTTCGCAGAGCGTCTGTACCCGCGAGTGACGAGAAGTCATCCCGCGCGCACAAACGACAGAGTCTACGGTATCGGACACCAGGAGAGAACATGATGACAAAAGTGCGGACGGTTGCGGCGCAGGGTGCGATGGCRCTCATCGTCCTGATGGGGGTGGGTCAGCAGGCTTTGGCGGCAGACCCTGCGCAACGTTACGTCGCACAGGACCAGGGAACAGTGGAGGCGTCGAGCCCGTGGCAGATTCGCGTGCGCGCGTTGGGAGTGAAAACCAACGATTCAGGTTACGTCGGCGGGATTGCCGGTTCCAATCTCTCCTATTCAGACACCGTGACGCCAGAATTCGACATCTCGTATTTCTTCACCGAAAACATCGCTGCCGAACTCATCCTCGCCACTACCTACGCCAACGTTGATGGCACTGGAGCAATCGGCGCACTGGGGAATGTCGGCAAGGTATGGGTACTGCCACCCACGCTCACGCTGCAGTATCATATCACCCACTTTGGGGCCTTCCGACCCTATGTCGGCRCCGGCCTGAACTACACCGTCTTCTACAATCAAAGTGTCGGCAGCGCCGATGCTCTCCATGTGAAGAACACGTTTGGTGCCGCGCTGCAGGTCGGCTTCGACTACATGCTGGATCGGCACTGGGGGATCAACGTCGATGTCAAGAAGCTTTTTCTGGAACCAGATTTTACCGTCAAAGTGGCCGGCACCGATCTGAAGGGCAAGGCCAAGCTAAACCCTTGGTTGCTTGGTGCAGGTGTCACTTACCGCTTCTAACAGGTCGGCGATTCTTCGGCTCGATTTTAAAAGCGGCGAAAACGCCCAATGAARGACTTGTGGGCAGACCTGATCCCGTCCAGGCTGTTCCTCAACCTTACGCCGTGCAATATGGGCGAGCGCCTCATTCGTAGGTGCTCGGCCCGGTCTAATGCTCGGCCTTCGACATGCATTTCATGCCATATTGCGGCGATAGACAATGTCGTGCGCAAGCTCACACACAAAGGCAAGCATCTGTCTTCGGTCGGCTTCTTCTTTTTGCTGGGCGCAGCATCGTCGTTGTGGGTTACGTGGTCATCGCAGCCACCCGGAACCAGCTTCACGTCTCCACGACATTGGCGGCGTCATCGGCACATCGATTTCTGCGCTGTTCCTGCTGGTGACTGGATTTGACAACCTGCTTGTCCTGACAGGCATTTGGGCGGCGTTCTCGCGAGCGCGTCCGCCACACGCATATCTCGGTCACACCCAGCCAGCACAAAGAATGAGGAACCATGCCCGCGGATGATTTGATCCTGGCCAATGCCAGGATGCTTGACGGAAACGGCTTCGCCGGGGCGTCGGAATCGTGGCTGCGCATCGCGGATGGCGTGATCGCGGAAATCTCCGAGAAGCCGATCTCCTCAAAGGCGGCGCGCACCATCGACCTGAAGGGCCGCACCCTGATGCCAGGGCTTATCGACTGCCACGTCCATGTGACGGCGATCACCGTCGACCCTGGCCRCACGGCGATGCTTCCGGACGTGACGGTCGCCTTCGGCGCGGCGCGCATCATGAAGCAGATGCTGATGCGCGGCTTCACGACGCTGCGCGACGTCGGCGGGGCGACGCGGCCGCTGRCCCAGGCTGAGGAAGCCGGCCAGATCGAGGGACCGCGTCTCGTCTTCTGCGGCAAGGCGCTCTCCCAAACCGGCGGTCACAGCGACTATCGCGGCTTCGTCGACAACCGCAGCGCCGAGTCCCAGACCTACCGTCTCGGCGCGATGGGCCGGGTCTGCGACGGCGTCGACGCCGTTCGTCACGCTGCTCGCGACGAAATCCGCCAAGGAGCTCAGTTCATTAAGGCGATGGCTAATGGCGGCGTGTCGTCGCCGTCGGATCCCATCAGCTTCCAGCAGTTCTCGATATCAGAGCTGGAGGCCATCGTCGAAGAGGCGGCGAACGCTCAGACCTATGTCTCCGCGCATCTCTACACCGACGAGGCGATCTCGCGTGCCGTGCGGTGCGGTGTGCGCTCGGTTGAACATGCCAACTTGATCGAGCCGGCGACAGCGCGCCTCATGAAGGAACGCGGCGCTATCGCCTGCCCCACACTGGTGGCCTGCGAAGCGCTGCACAAGCATGCCAAGGCGCTGGGCCTRCCGGACGTGTCCGTCGCGAAGCTCGACGACGTCCGGCGGCGCAGCCGGGRCTCGCTCGAAATTCTCCAGAAGGCCGGGGTGACGATGGCGTTCGGCACTGATCTCCTGGGCGAACTGCACAAGTACCAGTCCGACGAATTCACGATACGCGCCGAGGTGCTGCCGCCGATCGAGGTGATCAGGTCCACGACGTGCCATGCGGCCGAGTTGCTGCGCATGACCGGCAAGGTCGGATCGCTCCAGGTCGGCGTGTTCRCCGACTTTATCGCCGTCGACGGTGACCCGCTGGAGAACATGTCGCTGCTCGGCGGCCAGGGCGACCACCTATCCCTCATCGTGAGGGCCGGACGCGTGGTAAAGAACACCATCGACGACAATAGCTGTCCCGAGCAGAACCGGCGGGCCGTTGACAACATTCCAAGCCCAGATCCAGRCCACGATAGTTGCGATGATCAGAAAACCTTAAACGGTGGCGATTTTTGCCTTGGCGCGAAAAGTTGCTCGTCGAAAAGACTGCAGGAGAGAGCTCCCTGGGCTCCCGGGTAAATTCACAGTCGACTATGCAACGGCCGAATCCTCGTCAGCTATTCGGAGYGGCTGCGGTTCGCCGCATCATATTCAAAACACGGAATGCGGCACACGCAGCGCCGTACCCGTTGTCGATGTTTACCACCGCAAATCCGGGTGCGCAGGAGGCCGGCGCCGCGTGGAGGGCGGTTTCTCCTTCGTTCGAAACCCCATACCCGGTCGAGGTGGGCAGGCACATGATCACGCCGGCCACAAGTACCGGCGGTGGAAAGTACGTCCCTGAGGACATCCGATTCCAGCCCAGTACGCTTGGAAGGGCGCCATCCATGCCGGCGACCGCCACAATGACCGAAAAGGTCCGCAATTCGTCGACACTCTCCGACAACCGCCACAGGCCGGCCACGCCGATATCGATGAATTGCTTCGTCGCGGCACCGAGATAGGTGAGCGTTCGCGTAACTCCGGCCGACTGCGGCATATCCGAGCTGCCGGCTGTTACCACCGCGATACGAGCCGGTTCACGTTCACCAACAGAGGCCCAGTTCAGGTAAGCTGTCCTCGAGATGTGATCGTAATCCAGCCTTTCGCGATAAGTGGGCGCCATGCGGGCGAAGACATCGGGTCCGAGGCGGGTCGTCAGGCACTGYGCGCCATGCGCCAACACTCGGTCGGCAACGGCACCGACTACATCAAGAGCCGCGCCGCGCTGACCTACCCCGTGACGGTTACAGACGTCAAGGCGGAGGCGAAGAAGCTTCTGTCGACCGATCCGACCGTCATGATCGTCAGGCCCCCGCGCTAATGCCGCCTCATTGCGTCTAGGCGTATGTGATCCGCAGGTGCCGCAAAGATAAGTCGAGCTGTGGCGTCTAGGCTGACGCCTCAACTCGTTGATCGCTTCGGATTGCTTGCAACCGAGCCAAACCCGTCCCTGCGTCGACTTGGCGCGCCAGCATTGACTGAGTTTGAGCTTCTKAGCACCCTGATTCCTCCCCGGGACAATTGCTGCTTTGCCCGGCCGTTGCATTGTCCGAAAATTGCCACAGCAAATCACTCGCGCGGCAATATGAGCCCTGGTTGCCGTGTGACATCGCTGGAGATGCCTCCCCGACCCTCCAGRCTTCAAAGCCACAGGCTCCCAGCGGTGCTCACTCGGTGGGGCTTCAACTGAGCCTCACTGATGCAGATTATTGCCGCCGAATTGTCGCACGATATCGTGATCCCGTCCTCGCATCACTGCACCAACACAGTCTTTGACCGGTGCTTCTCAAGCGCGGCGGCAATGTGCCCAACTGATTGCCGTTGCCGCGGGTCAGGTCCTACACGATCCGAGATATGCCGGCCTTCGTTTACGGTCAAACACGTGGACGGCCCCGGCCGCGCGGCGTCTCCCAGATCAAGGTGGATATGGCTGACTGGCGGTTCGTCATACCCGACCTGCATCCGGGTTTCGCCATCTCCGCACAAGTCCGGTTGAGACCGGGGTCGTAGCGGTCGGGGGTTGGTGACGGCGCCCCTGAGATTGTCGCAGACCACGAACTTCGGCACGCCACCCACTGACGCTCGGCAAACCGCGGTTGCGTCCGTCCTGCCGTGCCGATGTTCACAAAGCCTTGCGTCGATTTGCGAATGAGCCCCAGCATCAAATGTGCAGGCGGATGTGCGCCTTCATCTTGACGACTCGTACGGCGATTGTGAGGAGGCCCAAACGGCAATTGGGCGATGGCAAAGCTCGAGCACCCCGGCAAAGCGCGCAGGTGGAGCTGCTGGGCGAAACCCGAGGCTCGCCGCGATAGATGTTGCCCGGGAACAGCCCGAATGACTGCTTGTATGATCCCCTTTCCCCTCATTGCATCCTTAACAGCGTGCTGCCGTGAAATGCGCCGGCGAAGACAATGATTCCATCACTCAACACGCGCCGTATGTGGGCACGCCACAGGTTGGCGACAATCGCACGCAGGACCCAGGCGAACACCGGGGCCAGCCTTTCCGATGCTCTCGTTGCCCTACCGGATTCCAGGTTCTTACGACTACCAGAGGTCCGGAGGTTGTTCCTATTCGCCAAGATTGAGAGACGGTGTGATCGACCAATCGATTGAATCTGCGGCCCGCTGAAGTATTACCCGTGTCTGAGCATGATTGGATGAAACGGCGATGACATGTCCAATGTGGTCTCGGCAATCGCCTTTCCTGGCGATCCGCGCCTTAGGTTCGATATACCATTTAACCTCGGACACGCCTGAGACAGCAGAAGCCCGAGTGTCGCCGTCCACCCAATCGAACGTTCCATCGCGATCAGAAATCAGGAACCRCACGGCCGCCGTATCGGTCGGGCTCCTCCGCAAACTGCGTTGGGCGCCGGTCACAAGTTTGATGTGCTCGGCGATGAGATCCACGCCATAAGYCAGCTGAACCAATTCAGGAGCGGGCGAAGCTGGAAGATGCGGCCTAACTCCAATCACAACTGGACCATGCTTCGTCAACCGGAGCTCGATGTTTGTTGGCCCCCAGCCAAGGCCAAGAGCCTGGATGCAATTCAGCGAAACGTCGGAAATTTTTTCGCGCTCACCGTCATTAAGTACAGCGGGATAGGCCCACTCACGGCAGATGAAACTTGGCCATTGACATAACTCAACCATGGCAATGCCAATTATTTCGTTCCCCATCATGTTAACGTTGTATTGTGGTCCTTGTATAAAATCCTCGACCAGTATCCGTTGCGCGGTGCGCTCGGTCTRCATCACCCCGAAAAGATTGGCCGTATGTGCTCCTAATTCCTCGAGATTTCTGCACAATTTAGCACGGGCRCTTCCGCTTCCTAAAGCCGGCTTAACGACTACCGRCAGTCCGATCTCACTCGCGAAGCTTTCAGCCTCAATCCCGTTCACTGCCGTCTGATATGCGGGTACTGAAACGCCGGCCTCCGAGAGAAGCTGACGTTGAGTGAATTTGTCGGTGCATTGTTGAATCGAAACAGGGCTCGGTCCCGGTAGACCGAAGTGCCGGCAGAGCTTACTGACTGTCGCGGAAGCTAAAACATCGTCGCTCGCAAATCCAGTAATACCAGCAATGTCATACCTTGTGCGCAGCCCGTAACACTCACGGATCAGAGCGTCGATATTGGCTGTATCGACGTCAATAGCCTCAATGCTTCTCGCCGCAACATATCCGTACCGAGCCGGATCTACCGCCAAGGTAATTGGGTGAAGCCCGAGACGTTCAGCCGCTTGGATGCAGAGCGGACCATTGCCCCTATCACCTTCTACGAGGATGAGCGCTTTTCTTAACACGACCTTGGACTCCGATATGCGTTTWGTGCGGCAGCCAGGAACGCAAGGAAGTACTGCCCCCGATTTCAGACTTGGCTGTTAGGCCATGGCAACAGGCTCCGCCGATGAGGGCTAGGCGCTGCTAAGTACGTGGTTCACCAACGCGCGCGAACACTGCTTGCCTTTGCTTGATCACGCCGGTGGKGCGAGTGCTCGTCAGCCAACGCATGTTCTCATCCTCCTTAGTTGCAGCCGACCAGGCGCCAATATCCGCCAACCGCGGGTGGGACTGCCCTCAAAAAACTGGATGTTTCTCGCTATCCGACCGGGAATGAGGCCAACCCACGTCGGACTACCCCTACCTTCATGGAAGACTTAGTTTGGCAGTGCGGCCACCATCCACGACAAAGATCTGGCCGGTGACAAATGCAGCGTCGTCGGAGGCAATCCATGCGACCATAGCCGCGACCTCCTCAACCCGACCGGTTCGTCCCAACGGATGAATGGTACCCAGCCTTCCTCGGGCCTGCTTCGGCAACGCGGCGACGAAATTGGYGTTGAGCTCCGTATCGATCCATCCAGGAGCCACGCCATTGCAGCGCACGCCGTCTGGCCCCCCATCGACTGCCACGGCACGCGTCAGGCCGTGCAGGCCTGCCTTCGAGGCACAATAGGCGGCGTGCCCTGGGTTGGAGGYCAATCCCTCTATCGAGCCGATATTGACAATTGAGCCGCGGCTTCTCCGAAGGTGAGGCATGGCGCGACGGATCAGCAGAAAAGGAGCATCAAGATTGAGCGCCATTGTGCGTTRCCACTCGTCGAGCCCCATCTCGTCTACCTTTGCCTCAACCATCCGCCCAGCGTTGTTGACGAGGATATCCAGGCGGCCGGCCTTTTGAACGACTTGGTCAATCACCATGTCCGAAACCTCGGGATCGCAAAGATCCGCGACGATCGCTTCTACATCGCCGGTCTCTTCAAGCTGAGCCCCAAATACTCTGGCTCCCCCGCTAACAAGCCTACCGGCGATTGCCGCCCCAATGCCCCTGCTGGCCCCGGTCACCAAGGCGACTCTCCCGACAAAAGGCTTCATGCGAGTGCCCTCTCGCCGTTCACCCCGCCAACCGCCCCGTCCATGAGATGCTCGCAGGAGCCCGGTTTGACCCGAACACCTTCCGACGCATAGCCGAGGCGACCCCTTCGCCCGGTCGGCCAAGCGAGCATCGGCTTGTGCATCGCCATGAGCGACCGCCTGACGAACAGAGTTCCTGCCTTCGAAGGCTCGGGCAGCTTATGGCTAACCGCCTGTCGCGTCGGAAACGCAAGATTTTCAATCAGCGCTGACGGCCTGATCTGATCGCCGTGCGCTCGAAATGCCAGGCCAATCTGGCGCCCCCATTGGTTGCCGTTGATCAATCCGAATTGAAATTTTGCCATTAGCTAAAGCTCCTTCTTCGTTAGGTGCTGAGCCTTCGTTCCGTTCCAGAATGATTTAAAAAGCGTCCGAAAAACGATCCTTGTGTAAAATCACTGTAATCGATGCCAATTCGTTCAGCACTGCGATGGGATCCATTTGCAGTAACGCATTGGCCGGAAAGCCATGCTATCGCTCCTTTTTATGCTTTCTCTTCGGCCCGCGCCGCGGACGCGGCTTGAGGAAATTGGTTTGCGGAGCTGCACAGAGATTGCCGTAACAAACCTCCTCACCCTTGTGGTTGGCCAAGGCCTGCACCAAATTTGGTAGAAGGTGCTGTTTCAGTTCGTCCAGCATAGGTTCCGGACTGTCCAGCGACTTCAGTGCGATCTCGACCAACTCAATCGCGCGATCTTGGTTGCCGCTCTCGTGATAGTATCGAGCGACTGCCGGATATGTCCGGAACTTGCGGCCGTCGCCATGTTGTGGATTGAGTGCAAGGAGCTTCTCTGCCAGCTCGTTGCCGAGCGCAAAACGCTCAGGTGACGGAAAATGCGAGTGATCATGCGCCGGACCGAAGAGTTGGTCTAGTGTTGCCAGCATCCAATGTTCGGAGTTCCTTTCGATGGCGTCGCGAACCAATTGGCGCATGACAGGCAACCCGGTCCGCATATCCTTCATTCTGTGAAGCAATAGATGCGCATGAGCCAGGCGGTAATTGATGTCGCCGGGCATCAAGGCGGCGCCCTCCTGGACCGCCGAGAGGGCCGTACCCCAGTCCTGGTTCCTCACGGCCGCCCAAAATCTCCTATTGATCGATTTAGCTTGTTCGCTCGTTGTGAGTTCTCCCTCCGCGATCCACTTCGCGTTGGCTGGGGCATTAGCCGCGCCAGCTGCCGCTGAGCACTCTTCGAAAGGCGTCATCGAGTTCTGTCCGGTGACCGATAAAGACTATACGGCCATCTAGATCGGTCAGAAACAAGGTCGGAGCTGCGGCAGAAAAGCTGGCATCCAGCCAAGGCTTTTCCATTTCGCCTGTGTAGTCGAGCGCTATCGGGCAATTCAAGTTCGACCACTTTTGCCTCAACGGCGTCCGGCTTGGCTCGCGCCTCAACCGACGTTAGCGTGCGTTCGTGAACTTTGGCTCCGATGACCTCTAGGCAACTGTCCTTGAAGCTTTCCTGCAACTGCATCGGGTGGCGCGTCGCCGAACATCCGACGACGTACATTTCGTTGGACTGAAAATGTGCGATAGGCTCGCCGCGCAGCCAAGTCTTCAAATTGATCGGAGGAAGCGGCGACCCCATCTGCAAAAACACATTGCTCTCCAACGTCATTGCGCGGTTTTACGGCCCAAGCTGTTCCTGAGAGACGTTGCACCCGGGCCAACTGAAGGAGCGTTTCGATCGTCATGCGGGCCGCGATGCGGTCAGCCGTCAATCAGTTTTGCACATCTCGATTAGCAAGGTCTGTGCCAGCGTGCTGAACGCCCAGTGATTGCATAATAGGCCTGAATGACAACCTTGTAACACAAGAGGGCCGAATGTAGTGAAACCGACATTTTGCCGGTTTTTGTCTTGAACCGGACATTTTGTCAGCCGATGGCGGTTTCTGGCCGTGTACAGTCGTCGCCTCACGGCGATGGCACAACAGCACTGATGAGGATCAGCTTGCGCGGATCTCCATCTTGGCCGGACCACGACCCCGAAACCGGATACATTGCAGACTAAACAGAGTTATCTTCAAAATACCCCTTGCGAACGCGGCGGGCCGTTCACGAACCCTCGCGTCTTTCAGGCAACACCACAAGCAAATAATGGACATTTCGACTCGTGTGTTGGAGAATTTCCAGCTGCTATGAACGACGAGCTTGGGGAGCAATCCTATCTCTCTTGGAAGGTATCACGGGCTCCTTGAGGTATGGTGCGTAGAATCCGGACACGAGCAAAGGATGATCACGAGGCAGCGTGGAGAAGCCTCCGGCTGAACCTTGGCAATTTTTCGATGAGCAAAGACACACCGATACCCCGATGCACTCGAATTCCGATGTTGCGTAGTTCCACGTCACTTCGGCTTCGGCAGAGATCCGCCGAATGGCAACAAAGTCGTAGGCGCCGAAGCGATTAGGCACAATCGCGAGGTTCGGGTCACAAGAATGATTCACAATGACAGCCGGCTCCTGAAAGAGAGCGTGGACATTCCAGTCCAATTGAAACGAATTCGTCGTTCGTGTCGTCTCCATCCGCTCGACTAGCCCTATGATAACAATCTCCCCTGGCAAGAAGTCGCGGGCGGTGAATACCCCGCGCCCTCTATCGCCACCCGTGCTGAGGATGCTTACGTTGTGGGCATTGAGCTGCTTTGCGCAGGCGACATCATCCGTTAAAATAGACAAGCCTTCGCTTATGTTAGAACTCGGCACGGCCTATTTCCTTTCAATCAAAGAGTAATACCGGTGAGATGAGACTCTTAAGTTGTAGAGAGTGACACTCTGTCCTCTGGGGCGTTTTTGCTCGGCATTCCCAAACAGTGCTAGGCTACGAGCTGTGGATTTGGCGATCCTACTTGCCACGAAGGAACATTACACGCCATGGCTTGTAGCGTTCCTTCCTTCGGCGATTCCCCGACATGAATGCCTGTCGGCAGCGCCGC
>NZ_MDFL01000161.1 GCF_001854785.1 Mesorhizobium sp. ORS 3428 | reverse complement strand
GCATAGCTCAGCCGCAGCAGATTGACATACTCGTTGAGCGTCATGCCCGTCGATTTCTTGAATAGGCTCATGGCGTATTTCGGATGGATGTCGGCGGCAGCCGCAATGTTCACGCAGTCGATGTCGTAGAGGAAATTCTCGGCGATGAAATCGCACATGCGGCCGACATTGCGCGAGGATTGCTGGTCGAAGGGGCTGCCCGCCCCTTGCCCTGCCGTCGTTTCCGGCACCAGCCGGTAGGGCTCGAAACGCACCCGCTCCAGCCGCAACAGCAGCTCGTTGACGGCATGCTCGGCCTTCGCTGCGTCGCCGGAGCGGGCATAGTCGTTCCAGCGTTTGAAATTATCGTTGTCGGACTGATCGGTGGCGTTCGTCACCAGGGTCGCGCCGGTCATCAGCCGGTGCCTGACATCGGCCGGCAAGTRCAGCCGGAAGAAATGCACCAGCGGCAGATGCGCGCCGGCATAGATCGCATCGTCCGTTAGATCGTCCATCCGGTGCGGCAGGCCACCCCAGAACAGGCACATCTCGCCGGCCGACAGCGAGATTTCATGCTCCGCCATACGGTAATGCACGCTGCCGCGCACGATGAAATTCACCTCCACCTGGGCATGCCAATGCGGCTTCAGCATCACCAGCGGGTGGTTATGAAACATCTGCAAAGCCAGCGGCAGGCCTTCGACGCTGCTGGCGCCTGGCTGGTAGAACGGACGCTCCGGCATCTTACTTTCCGCCAATTTCTTTTTCCCTTTGACGGGGACAAGCCTTCCGCGACGCATAATCTAGCCAGGCTCACGGTGAGAGAGCAAACGAAATGGGAGGATTTCAATGCGCACCACACTGACMTGCGCGGCGCTCGCGCTTGCCATCGGCTCCGGCCCCGCCATGGCGCAGTCCGGCGAAATCACGATCTGGAGCTGGGACATCGCTGCGTCGTCGCTGAAGGCCACCGTCGAGGGCTTCAACAAGAAGTACCCCGACATCAAGGTCACAGTTCAGGACCTCGGCAACCAGCCGACTTATGACAAGTCGATCGCTGGCTGCGCCGCCGGYGGCGTCGGTCTGCCCGACATCGTCTCGATCGAGAATGGCGAGGCTGAGAACTACTGGAGCCAGTTCCCGGACTGCTTCGTCGATCTGCACACGCTGGGCTACACCGCCGAGGACCAGAAGAAATTCCCCGACTTCAAGCGCACCGAGCTCGAGGTCGGCGACAAGGCCTACGCCATGCCTTGGGATTCCGGTCCGGTCGCCGTCTTCTATTGCCGCGWCTTTTACGAGAAGGCCGGCGTCGATCCTRCCTCGATCAAGACCTGGGACGATTTCATCRCCGCCGGCAAGAAGATCCAGGCCGCCAATCCGGGCRTGTCGATGACCAATGCCGACTTCAACGGCGACACCGAATTCTTCCGCATGATCTCCAACGAGCAAGGCTGCGCCTATTTCGCCGAGGACGGCAAGTCGATCACGGTCAACCAGCCGAAATGCGTCGACGCCATGACCAAGGTGAAGGAAATGAAGGACGCGGGAATCGTATCCTCGGCCGATTGGTCGACCAAGATCACCAACAACACGGYCGGAACCGTCGCCACCCAGGTCTATGGCGGCTGGTATGAGGGCACCATCCGCACCAATTCGCAGAAGGAAAGCGGCAAATGGGGCGTCTATCTGATGCCGAGCCTGACCGCCGACGGCCCGCGCGCCGCCAATCTCGGCGGCTCCTCGCTGGCCATCACCTCGGCCTCGAAGAACAAGGAAGCCGCCTACGCCTATCTGAAATACACGCTGGAGACCAATGAGGGCCAGATCACCATGCTGAAGGATTTCGGCCTGGTGCCCTCGCTGGTCTCGGCGCTCGACGATCCTTACGTCGCGAAGGGCCTCGACTACTGGGGCGGCCAGGCGGTGTGGAAGGATATCCTTGYCACCTTGCCGAAGGTGGTGCCGAGCCGCGGCACGCAGTTCCAGAGCGACGCCGAGATCATCGTTCGCGCCGTGCAGACGAAATATCTCGGCGGCGGCTACCCGGACGCCAAGGCAGCGCTCGACGACGCCGCCAATCAGATCGCCTCGGCGACGGGCCTGCCGATAAAGTGAGGTGTGGCAACCGATGCAGAAGCAGGAAGGGCAACTACCGCAGCGTCGGCGCTGCCCCTCACCTGCCTGCCGGCATCCTCTCCCCGTATAGTGACGGGGAGAGGAACGCTCTCGTCGATGATTTCGCCGATCGCCAGCGTCGCAACTGCCGCTTTCTCCCCGTTTACGGGGAGAAATGCCCGGCAGGCAGGTGAGGGGCGGYGCCGGCATCAGCGATTGATGCCGCCGACGGAACAACGCAGCACCTGGGCCAAACCTGAGAAAACAGAAGGGAGGAGGAAACGATGCGCTACCGCAACGCCACCGCGTACCGCTTCCTCACGCCCTATCTCCTGATCTTTGCGATCTTCTRGATCTGGCCGATCATCAGCTCGTTCCTGATCTCCTTCCAGGCGACCCGCACCCTGCCGTGGCGCTTTGCGCCGACCTTCAACTGGGGCCGCTTGATCGCCGACCCCGCCTTCCTCAACGCGCTGAAGAACACGCTGCTGATACTGGTCATCCAGGTGCCGGTGATGATTTCGCTGGCGATCGTGATGGCGGTGCTCTTGAATTCGCCGCTGCTCAAGGCGCGCGGCCTCTACCGCTTCGCCYTCTTCGCCCCGGTCGTGGTCGGCGAGGTGGCCTATTCGGCGGTGTTCCGRCTGATGTTCAGCCTCGATTTCGGCATCATCAACAAGCTTTTGAACAGCGTCGGCCTGGAAAAGATCGACTGGTTCTCCAACGTCACGCCGGCCATGGCGCTGATCATGATCGCGGTGACCTGGCGCTGGGCYGGCTACAACGCGATCATCATCCTCGCCGGCCTGCAGTCGATTCCCGAGGACGTCTACGAGGCGGCGACGCTCGACCGCGTCAGCAAGATCAAGCAGTTCTTCYATATCACTCTGCCGCTGTTGAAGCCGGTGATCGTCTTCTGCGCCGTGCTGTCGATCATCGGCACGATGCAGCTCTTCACCGAGCCATTTCTGATCACCGAGCGCGGCGGGCCGGGCGGCGGCACCGAGACGCTGGGTCTGCTGCTTTAYCGCCAGGGCTTCCGCTCGCTCAATTTCGGCTATGCCTCGGCGATCGCCTACACCATGGCGGGGCTCGCCGTCGCCATCACGCTGATGCAGCTCTGGCTGACAAGGGAGCCGAAATGACCTCGCGCTCCCAAAGACGGCTYGGGCGCACGATCGCGCTGCATCYTGTCCTGACCCCGCTGGCGCTGGTCTGGCTGTTTCCGCTGTGGATGATGGTGGTGTTCTCCACCATGCCCGACAACGGTATCTTCAGCCCTGGCATCGAGCTTCTGCCGCACCGTAATTTCCTCGACAATTTCYACAATCTGCAGCGCGACACCAATTTCGTCGGCGCCATCGGCATCTCGGTCTCGGTGGCGGTGACCTACACATTTCTTTCCGTGCTGCTCACCTCGATGGCCGGCTGGGCGCTGGCCCGCTACGAGTTCCTCGGCAAGGGACTGGTGGTGGCGATCATCTTCGGCACCATCACGCTTCCCTATGCTGTGGTGCTGATCCCGCAATTCATCATGGTGGCGCGCGACTTTGCTTTAGCCAACACCTGGATCGCGCTGATCGTGCCGCCGCTGTTCAATTCGCTGGGCGTGCTCTTCATGCGCCAGGCCTTCTCGATGATGCCGGCCGAGCTATTCGACGCGGCGCGGGTCGAAGGCGTCAAGGAATGGCGCATTTTCCTCTTCGTCGCGCTGCCGCTGGCGCGGCCGATGCTGGCGGCACTCGCCATCATCCTCTTCCTCGCCTCGYGGAACAACTATCTCTGGCCGCTTTTGATCAACAGCCAGCCCGGCGCGATGACGGCGCCGGTGGCGCTCGGYACGCTGATCGGTCTCACCAAGGTGTCCTGGGGCGGCATCATGGCCGGCGCCGTGCTGCTGACCGTGCCGATGTTGATCGTCTTCGTGCTCTTGCAGCGTCATTTCATCGCCGGCATCGCCGCCGGCGCGGTCAAGTAGGATAGGAGCGCGATGGCCGCGGTCACACTCACCAATGTCGTCAAACGCTTCGGCACCTTCGAGGTCGTACACGGCGCCAACATCGACATCGCCGACGGCGAGTTCGTCGTCTTCGTCGRCCCGTCCGGCTGCGGCAAGTCCACGCTTCTCAGGATGATCGCGGGACTGGAAGACATCAGCGGCGGCGAGATCGCCATCGGCGGCAAGGTGATGAACRATGTCGAGCCCGCCGATCGCGGCATCGCCATGGTGTTCCAGTCCTATGCGCTCTATCCGCATATGACGGTGGAGCAGAACCTCAGCTTCGGGCTCCGCATGAACGGCAACCCGAAGGCCGATACCGACCGCCGGGTGAAGCGCGCCGCCGAAATCCTGTGCATCGAGGAGCTGATGCAGCGGCGGCCGAAGCAATTGTCCGGCGGCCAGCGCCAGCGCGTCGCCATCGGCCGCGCCATCGTGCGCGAGCCGCAGGTGTTCCTGTTCGACGAGCCGCTGAGCAACCTGGACGCCGAGCTGAGGGTACAGATGCGGGTCGAGATCTCCCGCCTGCACAAGGAGCTCGGCGTCACCATGATCTATGTGACGCACGACCAGACCGAGGCGWTGACGCTTGCCGACCGCATCGTCGTGCTCAAGGCCGGCAATGTCGAGCAGATCGGCGCGCCGCTCGACCTTTATGACGATCCGGCCAACCGTTTCGTCGCCGGCTTCATCGGCTCGCCGAAGATGAATTTCCTCAAGGCGAATGTGATCGAGCAGGACCGGAGGTCCGTGACCGTCGAGCTCGCCCATCATGGCGGCGCCAGGCTGAAGAAGCCGCTCTGCGAAGCTTTGCCGGCTGTCGGCACCGAGGTCGTGCTGGGTGTCCGGCCGGAGCATTTCTTCGAGGCCGGCGAGGGCGACTGCGACATCCCGGTCAAGGCCGATGTCGCCGAGCACCTGGGCTCGGTGAGCTACGTCTACGCCAATGCCGGAGCCGAGGAGCTGATCGTCGAGCGCGAGGCGGCGCGGCAGCGCGCCAGCAGCGACCATTTCACCGTCTCGATCAAGGCAGAACGCTCGCTGCTCTTCGACAAGGCAGGCGCAAGGATCCGCTGACCTGTTTTTCCTTGCCGGCATGCCAGGTATGGCGGCGACCCATGGAGAATTCGACATGACATCTCAACAAATTCGCTGGGGCATCCTCGGACCCGGCAGCATCGCAAGATCCTTTGCCGGCGGCGTGGCGCAGTCGCGAACCGGCGCGCTGGTCGCGCTCGGCGCCCGCAACCCCGGCAAGCCGGGCCTTGCCGAAACCTTTCCGGGCGCGCGCATCCTCGACGGCTATGACGCGCTGCTTGCCGATGAGGAGGTCGATGCCGTCTACATTTCAGTCCCGCATCCAGGCCACGCCGAATGGGCGATCAAGGCCGCCGAAGCCAGCAAGCATGTGCTGTGCGAGAAGCCGCTGGCGCTCACCGCCTTCGAGGCTGATGCCATGATGCATGCGGCGCGCAAGGCCGGCACGTTCTTAGGCGAAGCCTTCATGTACCGGCTGCACCCGCAGACGCTGAAGCTGGTCGAGCTGATCAAGTCGGGCGTCATCGGCGAGGTCCGCATGATCAAGTCGAGCTTCGGCTTCGCCATGCCGGGTTTCATGCCGGAGCACCGGCTCTATGCTAACGAGCTGGCCGGCGGCGGCATCCTCGATGTCGGCGGCTATCCCGTGTCGATGGCCAGGCTGATTGCGGGTGCGGCAGCCGGACAGCCCTTCCTCGAGCCCGACAGGGTGGTGGGCGCCGCCCATCTCGGCCAGTCCGGCGTCGACGAATGGGCGTCCGCGCTGCTCAGCTTCGCCAATGGCATCGTCGCCGAGATCTCCTGCAGCATCTCGCTCAATCAGGATAATGTCCTGCGCATTTTCGGCACCAAGGGCCAGATCGAGGTGCCCGACTTCTGGTTCGCCGGTGGCAACCGCGATGTCGGACCGGGCCGGATCGACGTGATCCGGTCCGGCGGCACGCGCGAGACGATCAGCCTCAACGAGACGCGCCACCTCTATTCCTTCGAGGTCGACGCTGCCGGCGAGGCAATCCTCGCCGGGCGGCAGGAATTCGCCTGGCCCGGCATGGGCTGGGCCGACAGCCTCGGCACGTTGCGGGTGCTCGACAAATGGCGTGCGGCGGTCGGGCTCGAATATGAGATCGAGAAGCCGGCTAAGCGCATCAACACCATTTCCGGCCGGCCGCTTCGAACCGGCGGTAYGGCCATCGGCAAGCGCGCCATCCCCGGCCTGCYGCGGCAGGCCTCGCGGCTGGCGCTCGGYTTCGAGGATTTCCGCACCTTCTCTTCCGGTGCGATCCTGCTCGACGCCTTTTTTGACGCCGGCGGCAACCTGTTCGACACCGGCTTCGTCTATGGCGCCGGCTACACCGAGACGCTGCTCGGCCAGTGGCTCARGAATCGCGGCGTGCGCGAACAGTCGGTCATCATCGCCAAGGGCGCGCATTCGCCACTCTGCTATCCCGACGTGATCGGCAAGCAACTCGCCCAGTCGCTCGACCGGCTGCAGACCGATCACGTCGACATATATTTCATGCATCGCGACAACCCGGATGTGCCGGTCGGCGAATTCGTCGACGCCATGGACCGGGAGGCCAAGGCAGGCCGCATCCGCGRCCTGTTCGGCGGCTCCAACTGGACGATGGAGCGCATGGATGAAGCGATTGCCTATGCCGAGAAGAACGGCAAGCAGAAGCCGGGCGCACTCTCCAACAATTTCTCGCTGGCCGAGATGCTGGAGCCGATCTGGGCCGGCTGCATCACCTCCTCGACCGATGCGTGGAAAGCCTGGCTGACGGCGCGGCAGATGCCGAACTTCGCCTGGTCGAGCCAGGGCCGCGGTTTCTTCACCGACCGCGCCGGGCGCGACCGGACCGACAATGAGGAGCTGGTGCGGGTCTGGTATTCGGAAAAGAATTTCGGCCGCCGCGACCGCGCCATCGAGCTCGCCCGCAAGCTTGGCAAAAGCCCGATCCACGTCGCGCTCGCCTATGTCCTGGCGCAGCCCTTCCCCTCAGTGCCCTTGATCGGCCCGCGGACGCTGGACGAGCTGGAGGACAGTCTCAAGGCGCTGGATATTGCGTTGACCGCGGAGGATCTGGCGTGGCTGGATGAAGGGCCGGAGAGGAGGAGGGCGTAGGTCTGAGATTAGCGAAAGCCGACGCGACGTCCGATCYCCCCCGGAAGGGGGAAGATTGGCAGTTCCGCTGCCCCGCTACCGATCAATCCTTGTCGACAGAATGATCGACGAAGACGTCCGCTCCACCCCGTCCATCGCCCCGATCTCGTCGAGCAATGCGTCAAGATCGCGGATCGACGGCGCGTCGACGATGACGATCATGTCGAAATTGCCGCTCACCGAATGYAGCGTCCTGACCGGCGGCAGCGCTTCGAGGCTGCGCACCACCTTGTCGGCGAGCTTGGGCGTGACGGTGAGCAGCACATGCGCCTTGACCAGTCCCTGCTCATAGTCGGGCGACAGCCTGACGCCGTAGCCGGTGATGATGCCGCGCTGTTCCAGCCGCTCGATGYGGCTTTGCACCGTGGTGCGCGACACGCCGAGCTTTCTTGCCAGTTCCGCCGTGGAGGCGYGCGCGTTGGCGCGTAGCAGGGAAAGCAGGGCTTGTTCCGCATTGCTGAGCATTGTGACGAATCCCTTCGGCATATTGCCTGAACTTAGGCTTCACTTTGYCAGATTCCACGCTTCCTTTCGACAGGCAAGCTGCCATGATTCCCGCCAACTCGAATTGGCAGGGGAATTGATCCATGAAGAACATCGTTGTCGTCGGCGCCGGCAAGATCGGCTCGACCATCGCAGAAATGCTGAGCTCCACGGGCGACTACCACGTCACGCTCGTCGATCGCTCGGCCGCGCAACTCATGGCCGCCGAATTGCCGGCCGGCGTCGAGACACAGGAGCTTGACATCGCCGCTCCCGGCGCGCTGGAAAAAGTCCTTGCCGGCAAGTTCGCGGTGCTGAGCGCCGCCCCATTCCACCTCACCACGCGCATCRCCGAGGCAGCCGCCGCCACCGGCGTGCATTATCTCGACCTCACCRAAGATGTCGTCAGCACCCGCCGGGTGAAGGAGCTGGCGCGTGAGGCCAAGAGCGCCTTCATCCCGCAATGCGGCCTGGCGCCCGGCTTCATCTCGATCGTTGCCAACGATCTCGCCAGCCGCTTCGACACGCYGGAAAGCGTGCGCATGCGCGTCGGCGCGCTGCCGCAATATCCGTCGAACGCGCTGAACTACAACCTCACCTGGAGCACTGACGGCGTCATCAACGAATATTGCGAGCCCTGCGAGGCGATCGTCGAGGGCGAGCTGGTCGAAGTGCCGCCGCTGGAGGAGCGCGAGGAATTCTCGCTCGACGGCGTCACCTATGAGGCGTTCAACACCTCGGGCGGGCTGGGCACGCTGGCCGAGACGCTGAAGGGCAAGGTGCGCACGCTGAACTACCGCACCATCCGCTACCCTGGCCACGCGGCGATCATGAAGGCGCTGCTCAATGACCTCGGGCTGCGCCACCGCCGTGACGTGCTCAAGGATATTTTCGAGAGCGCGCTGCCGGCGACGCTGCAGGACGTGGTCATCGTCTTCGTCACCGTCTCGGGCCGCAGGAACGGCCGCCTGTTGCAGGAGACCTATGCCAACAAGATCTACTCGCACCGCGTCGGCTCGGTCGTGCGCAGCGCCATTCAGATCACCACCGCTTCCGGTATCTGCGCCGTACTCGACATGCTGGCCGACGGCAGCCTGCCGGCGAAGGGCTTCATCAAGCAGGAAGACATCGCGCTCGATGCCTTCCTCGCCAACCGCTTCGGCCGCGCCTACGCGCAGCACGAGATGGTGAGCCGCCTGGCGAGTTGAGCTCCTACCCYCCCCCTTGTGGGGAGGGTCGGCGCGCAGCGCCGGGGTGGGGCAGCGCCCTACGAGAACCCCCACCCCGCTCCGCTTCGCGGATCGACCCTCCCCACAAGGAGGAGGGTAGCCCCTCAAACATGCAGCGCGTGGCCCAGCGCCTTCAGCGCCGCTTCTTGGAAGCCTTCGCCCTGTGTCGGATGGGCGTGGATGGTGCCGGCGATGTCCTCTAGCCGGGCGCCCATTTCGAGCGCCAGGCCGAAAGCGGTCGACAGTTCCGAGACGCCCTGCCCGACCGCCTGGATGYCGAGCACCAAGTGGTTGTCGGCGCGCGCCACGACACGGACGAAACCGTCCTCGCCCTGTTTGGTCATCGCCCGGCCGTTGGCGGCAAACGGGAACTGGCCGATCTTGATCTCGCCGGCGAGCGCTTTCGCCTCGTCCGGCGACAGGCCGGCGGTGACGAGCTCCGGATCGGTGAAGCAGATCGCCGGGATCGAGCGCTTGTCCCAGCTTCTCTTGTGGCCGGCGACGATCTCGGCCACCATCTCGCCCTGGGCCATGGCACGATGCGCCAGCATCGGYTCGCCGGTGACATCGCCGATGGCATAGATGCCCCGCATCGATGTGCGGCACTGGTCGTCGATGCGGATGAACCTGCCCGCCATATCCAGGTCGATCTGCTCCAGTCCCCAGCCCTCGGTCAGCGGCTTGCGGCCGACCGTGACCAGGATCCTGTCGGCGGCGACCTTGGCGTTCTTGCCCTCGGCGGTGTCGACCAGCAGCGCGTCGCCCTTGGTCGACAGCCCCTTGGCCTTGGCGCCGATCATCACCTCGACGCCGAGCTCGCCAAGGCGCTTGACGACCGGTCGGGAGAGTTCCGCATCATACTGCGTCAGGATACGCGGCAAGGCTTCGACCACGGTGACCTTGGCGCCCATCTTGGCGAAGGCCATGCCGAGCTCGAGCCCGATATAGCCGCCGCCGACGACCGCGAGCTTCTCCGGCACTTGGCTCAGCGCCAGCGCCTCGGTGGAGGAGATGACCGGACCGCCGAAGGGCAGGAACGGCAACTCGGCCGGCGCCGAGCCGGTAGCGATCACCACCGCCTCGGCGCGGATGACCTGGCTTCCGGTCTCGGTCTCAACCTCGACGGTCTTGCCGTCGCGGAACGTCGCCCAGCCTTGGACGGTCTTGACCTTGGYCTTCTTCAACAGTCCTGCGACGCCCATGTTCAGCCGGCTAACGATGCCGTCCTTCCAGGCGACCGTCCGCGCYAGATCGAGTATCGGCGCGCCGACCTTGATGCCGAGCGGGTCCTTGCCGCCGGCCATATGCGCTATTCTGTCGAACTCTTCCGCGGCATGGATGAGCGCCTTGGACGGGATGCAGCCAACGTTGAGACAGGTGCCGCCCGGCTTGCCGAACTCGACGATCACCGTATCGACGCCGAGCTGGCCGGCGCGGATGGCGCACACATAGCCGCCCGGCCCGGCACCGATGACGAGCAGCTTGCAGGAGATTTCTTTCATGGGGCCCTCGTTGCTGAGCAAGGGGATTGCAGCGGCGAAAGTGAGGAGATCAATCGCAGATTTTGGCGATTGGCCGCAGCCTCCTGAACTTCGTCATCCCAGGGCGAAGCAGGAGCGAAGCGACGTCGCGAAGACCCTGGGATCCATGCCGTGACATTGGAGCGCCGCATTGGTGCAAGGTCTTGCTCCGCCGCACCCTTCGGCGTCGGGCACGGCATGGATCCTCGGGTCAAGCCCGAGGATGACGAACGCATGGAAGCCTGCGGCCAATAGCAAAGGGCACAGCCTCGCAGCCAGGGACCTGTCGAGGGCGACCATGCCAAAGCCAAAGAGCGAACTCCTCTAGCCACCCCTCAATCCACAAAGATCAGCGCCGGCGTCTCAAGCAGCGCCTTGATGCGCTGGACGAAGACGGCGGCGTCCCAGCCGTCGATGACGCGATGGTCGAAGCTGGAGGACAGGTTCATCATCTTGCGCGGAATGAACTGGGTGCCGTCCCACACCGGCCGCACCATGATCTTGTTGACGCCGACAATCGCCACCTCCGGATAGTTGATGACCGGCGTGGTCGCCACGCCGCCCATGGCGCCGAGCGAAGTGATGGTGATGGTCGAGCCTGAAAGCTCGTCGCGCGTCGCCGTGCCGGTCTTGGCGGCGTCGGCCAGCCGGTTGACCTCGGCGGCGCAATCCCACAGGTCGCGGGCCTCGGCATGCTTGACCACCGGCACCACCAGCCCGGTCGGCGTTTGCGCGGCGATGCCGATGTGAATGCCTTCATGCTGGTGGATCACGCCGGCTTCGTCGTCGAAGAGCGCGTTGAGATTGGGCTGGTCGGCGATCGCTTTGATCATCGCCCGCATCAGGAAGGGCAGCAGCGTCAGCTTCGGCCTTTCCGTCCCCTTGGCGCCGCCCTTTTCCTTGTTGAGCGTTGCACGCAGCTCTTCCAGCGCCGTGACGTCGATCTCCTCGACATAGGTGATATGCGGGATGCGCSATTTGGCGAGCGCCATCTTTTCGGCGATCTTGCGCCGCAGGCCGACGAGTTTGATGTCCTCGACGCCCTCCTTGGCAGCGAGGCCGGTCGCGCGGGCAAGCTGCGGACCGCGAGCAAGGAAGGCGTCGATGTCCTCATGGCTGATGCGCCCAGCCGGACCGCTGCCCGGGACCTGGCGGAGATCGATGCCGGCTTCCTTTGCGCGCAGCCGCACTGCCGGCGAAGCCAGCGGCTTTTCGCCTTCCGGGCGCGGCGCGCCGGTGACGGACGCCGGGCGCGTGCTTTTCGGCGCCGCGACGGAAGTCTGCTCCGGGACTATTGCCGGTTTTGGCGCCGCTTTCAGAGCGTCCGGTGCTGGTTCAGGCTTTGCCTTGGTGGGCTCGGCCGGTGCTCCAGCTTTCGGCGCGGCCTTGGCTGCGCCGTCTGCTTTCACATTCCCCTCGCCGGCCACTTTCAGCCGCACGATCGGCGAACCGATCGCCACCGTATCGCCGATCTCGGCGCCGAGCCAGAGGATCTCGCCATCGACCGGCGATGGGATCTCGACCGTCGCCTTGTCGGTCATGACGGCCGCAAGCACCGTGTCCTCACGCACGAGGTCGCCGATCCTGACGTGCCATTCGACAAGCTCGGCCTCGGCGACGCCTTCGCCGACATCGGGAAGCTTGATCACATATTCGCCCATCGTGCGGCCTCCCTCAGGCTTCCATGGTCTCGACGAGCGCGCGCCCGACCCGCGCCGGGCCGGGGAAATACTCCCACTCCTGCGCATGCGGATAAGGGGTGTCCCAGCCGGCGACCCGCGCCACCGGGGCCTCCAGATGGTAGAAGCAGTTTTCCTGCACCAGCGCGGCCAGTTCGGCGCCGAAGCCGGAAGTGAGCGTCGCCTCATGCACGACGACGCAGCGCCCGGTCTTCTTCACCGAGGTGACGATCGTGTCGAGATCGAGCGGCAGAAGCGTCCTCAAATCGATGATCTCGGCATCGATGCCGGTTTCCGCAGCGGCCGCCTCGGCGACATAGACCATCGTGCCGTAGGCGAGCACGGTGACAGCCGAGCCCGGCCGGCGGATCGCCGCCTTGCCGAGCGGGATCGTGTAATGRCCGTCGGCGACCTCGCCGAGCTCGTGCTTCGACCAGGGCGTCACCGGCTTGTCGTGATGGCCGTCGAACGGGCCGTTATAGAGCCGCTTCGGCTCGAGGAAGATCACCGGATCCGGATCCTCGATCGCCGCGATCAGCAGCCCCTTGGCGTCATGCGGATTGGAGGGCACCACCGTCTTCAGGCCGGAGACATGCGTGAACAAGGCTTCCGGGCTCTGGCTGTGCGTCTGGCCGCCGAAGATACCGCCGCCGGTCGGCATCCTGACCACGATCGGGCAGGTGAAATCATTGTTGGAACGGTAGCGCAGCCGCGCTGCCTCGGAGASGATCTGGTCGTAGGCCGGGTAAACATAGTCGGCAAACTGCACCTCGACGCAGGGCCTGAGGCCGTAGGCGGCCATGCCGATGGCGGAGCCGACGATGCCGGATTCGCTGATCGGCGCGTCGAAGCAGCGGGTCCTGCCGTATTTGGCCTGSAGGCCTTGCGTGCAGCGGAAGACGCCGCCGAAGAAGCCGACATCCTCGCCATAGACGATGACGCGCTCGTCGCGCGCCATGGCGACATCCATTGCGTCGCGGATCGCCTCGATCATGGTGCGTCTCGGCATGGTCAGACTCCCGCCTGCTGGCGCTGGCGCCTGAGATGTGGCGGCATCTCCGCATAGACGCCTTCGAACATGTCGCGCGTCGACGGCTTGCCCCCGGCATGCAGCGTGCCGTGGCTTTCGGCTTCCTTCTGCGCCGCGATCACGGTCTCCAGGATTTCCGCTTCCGCCTGGGTATGGCGCTGTTCCGACCAGACGCCCTTGTGGATGAGATGGTTCTTCAGCCGGATGACCGGATCGCCGAGYGGCCAGGCGTCCGATTCGGCCTTCGGCCGGTAGGCCGACGGATCGTCCGAGCTCGAATGCGCGCCGACGCGGTAGGTGACATATTCGACCAGCGTCGGCCCGAGATTGCGGCGCGCCCGCTCGATCGCCCATTTGGCGACCGCATGGACGGYGAGATAGTCGTTGCCGTCGACGCGCAGCGAGGGGATGCCGAAGCCCAGCCCGCGCGCCGCAAAAGTGCCTGAGCCGCCGCGGGCGATGCCCTGGAAAGTGGAAATGGCCCACTGGTTGTTGACGACATTGAGCACGACCGGCGCCTTATAGGTGGAGGCAAAGACCAGTGCGGCATGGAAATCGGATTCCGCCGTCGAACCGTCGCCGATCCAGGCCGCGGCAATGCGCGAATCCTTCGAGATCGCCGCGGCCATCGCCCAGCCGACAGCCTGGATGTACTGCGTTGCCAGATTACCGGAGATCGAGAAGAAGCCATGCTCCTTCGAGGAGTACATGATCGGCAGCTGCCGGCCCTTCAGCGGATCGGCCTCGTTGGAATAGATCTGGTTCATCATCTTGACCATCGGGTAGCCGTCGGCGATCAGCAGACCGGCTTGCCGGTAGGTCGGGAAATTCATGTCGCMCGGCTGCAGCGCCTTGCGGAAGGCGCAGCTCACCGCCTCTTCGCCCAGATGCTGCATATAGAAGGAGGTCTTGCCCTGGCGCTGCGCCATCTGCATGCGCGCGTCGAAGGTCCTCAGCGTCATCATGTGGCGCAGGCCTTCGAGAAGTTCCTCATCGCTAAGCAGCCCGGCCCAGGGTCCGACGGCTTCGCCCGCGCGGTTGAGCACGCGGGTGATCGAGAAGGCCATGTCGCGGATTGTGCGCGGATCGACATCGATCTCCGGGCGCGGTACCGAGCCAGCCTTGGGGATGGTCACATTCGAAAAGTCGGGCGTGCCGCCCGGTCGAACCTCGGGCTCGGGCACGTGAAAGCGCAACATTCCAGCATCGGCCATGAGCTCACGTCCTCCAATGTTGCCGGTGCGATATTTGCACATCCGCGCCGCCAGACCAGTGCCAATTCGTCGAGTCTGGGTACGGCCGTCCTCCCCGGTCATCTGCCCTGTGGAGCCCGATGCGGCACATCGGCGACAAGATGCAGATATGGCGGCGAAATTTCTTGTCGATCTTTTCAGGCGCTGCGCAATTTGGCGAATGGCTGTAGCGGTTTAGGCGCAAGAGGCGGTAAATCCCACCGGTGGGAAGCGCTTCGGTATTTGCCGATGGAGACGCCGCCCCTCATCCGCCTGCCGGGACCTTCTCCCCGTATAGTGACCGGGAGAAGGTGGCCGGCCGCAATCTAGGCCTTCTTCCTGCCACGCTGGCTATTGGCGAAACCATCGATGAGAGCACCCTCTCCCCGTCACTATACGGGGAGAGGATGCCGGCAGGCAGGTGAGGGGCAGCGCCAACGCCCGGTAGGGTGGGATCAATGCAACAACGCACAGTTCACCGAGCATTCCCATCGTGCTAACTCACCCCACATGGCACAGAAGAAGGGATACGAGGTCGATTCGTGGCTGGCGCGGCCGGATCCTGGCATGGGAATCGTCCTGCTTTACGGCCCGGACCGCGGCCTCGTGGCCGAGCGGGCCAAGACCTTCGCCGCGAAGACCGGCCTGCCGCTTGACGWCCCGTTCTCGGTGGTCAAGCTGGACGGCGCGGAAGTCGACCGCGACGAAGGCCGCCTGCTCGACGAGGCGCGCACGGTGCCGATGTTTTCCGACCGGCGCCTGCTTTGGGTGCGCAATGCGAGCGGACAGAAGGCGCTGGCCGACGACGTCAAGGCATTGACGACCGAGCCGGCGCGGGATGCAATCATCCTCATCGAAGCCGGCGACCTGAAGAAGGGCACCGGCTTGAGAGCCATCGTCGAGGCCGCCGGCAATGCCATCGCCCTGCCCTGCTATGCCGACGAGGCCCGGGATCTCGATTCGGTGATCGACGACGAACTGCGCAAGGCCGGCATGTCGATGACACTCGAGGCCCGACAGGTGCTGCGCCGCAATCTCGGCGGCGACCGGCTCGCCTCGCGCGGCGAGATCGAGAAGCTGGTGCTCTATGCCGACGGCAAGAAGGAGATCGACCTCGACGACGTCAATGCGCTGTCCGGCGACGTCTCCGGCACCTCCCTCGACGACGCGGTCGACGCCATGCTCGATGGCAAGGTCGGCGATTTCGACGTTGCCTTCACCCGTCACTGCCAGTCGGGCGGCCACCCTTTCCTGGTGCTGTCCTCGGCGATGCGGCAGCTGCAGGCGATCCAGGTCATGCGCGGCCAGATGGAATCCGGCGGCCGCAACGCCGCCTCGGTCGTGGCCGCCGCTCGGCCGCCGGTCTTCTTCTCGCGCCGCAAGCTGGTGGAAAAGACGCTCGAGCGCTGGAACAGCGAAGCGCTCGGGCGGGCGCTGAACCGGCTGCAGGGCGCCGTGCTGCAGACGCGCAAACGGCCGGACCTGTCCGAAGCGCTGGCGCGCCAGGCGCTGCTCGGCATCGCGGTGGAGAGCGCGAGGCTGGGGCAGCGGTAGGGCCGGCGAGCCGAAACCTTGCACCCGCATGCAGGCCGGTGCCATAACGCCACCGGCTCATAGGGAATGTTGAGATGACGACACCGGTGAGAGACCTTTCCCTGCGCATCCCTATCGACGGCCGGCGCCGGCAGATGCTGATCGGCGGCGAATGGCGCGATTCGGTGAGCGGYCGCACGTTCGAGACACGCAATCCCGCCGCCGGCGCGGTCATCGGCACCGTTCCGCAAGCCGATTCCAGGGACATCGACCTGGCGGTCACTGCTGCGCGGCGCGCCTTCGAAGGGCCGTGGAGCCGCTTCAAGCCCTATGAGCGCCAGCTGCTGCTTTTRAAGATCGCCGATGTGATGGAGCGCCATTGGGAGGAACTGGCGCTTTCCGACACCACCGACATGGGCATGCCGATCACCCGCACCTTGGCCAACAAGAACCGCGTGCTCGGCATGCTACGCTTCTATGCCGGCATGGCGACGTCGATCCACGGCCAGACGATCGGCAATTCGYTGCCGGGCGAGATCATCTCCTACACGCGCAAGGAGCCGGTCGGCGTGGTCGGCGCGATCATCCCCTGGAATGCGCCCACCGCGGCCTCGATCTGGAAGATCGGCMCGGCCTTGGCCACGGGCTGCACCGTCGTCCTGAAGCCGTCGGAAGAAGCGCCGCTGACGCCGCTCCTGATCGCCGACCTGATGCAGGAAGCCGGCGTGCCGCCCGGCGTTGTCAATGTCGTGACCGGCACGGGCGCGGAGGCCGGCGCGCCGCTTGCCGCGCATATGGATGTCGACAAGGTCGTCTTCACCGGCTCGACCGCCACGGGCCAGGCCATCCTGCGCGCCTCGGCCTCCAACATGAAGCGGGTGTCGCTGGAGCTCGGCGGCAAATCTCCGGTGATCGTCTTGGCCGATGCCGATATCGAACGTGCCGTGCCGGTCGCGGCCATGTCGGTCTTCGCCAATTCCGGCCAGATCTGCATTGCCGGGTCGCGGCTCTTCGTCGAGCGGCCGATCTATGAGGAATTCGTTGAGCGGGTTGCTGCCTTCGCCGCCAAGCTCCGCATCGGCGACGGCGCCGATCCCGAGACGGAGATCGGGCCGTTGATCTCGCCGCGGCAGCTCGAACGTGTCGCCGGTTTCATCGAGGACGGCGCGCGCGAGGGCGCGCGGCTGGTGACCGGCGGCACCCGCATCACCGAAGGCGCCTTGGCCGCCGGGAACTTCCTCACGCCCGGCGTGTTTTCCGGTGTGACCGACGGCATGCGCATCGCGCGCGAGGAGATTTTTGGCCCGATCATCTCGGCGCTGCCTTTCGAGACGCTGGACGAGGCGGTGCGGCGCGGCAACGATACCCCCTACGGCCTCGGCGCCGGGGTGTTCACGCGGGATGTCGGCAAGGCGCATCAGCTCGCCAACCGGCTGCGTGCCGGCTCGGTCTGGGTCAACACCTATCACGCGATCGACCCCGCCGTGCCCTTCGGCGGCTATAAGATGAGCGGCTATGGCCGCGAGGGCGGAGCTGAGCATCTCGACGAATATCTCAACACCAAGGGCGTCTGGATCCGCACCGACTGACGGATTTCCGGCTTGAAAGGTTGCAGCTTGTCGGCAGGTAAGATTCAATTGTTCGTTTCGGCGAACCATCGCAGACGTTCGGGATTGGCGGCCGCGTTCCTAACGCCGTCATCCCAGGGCGAAGCAGGAGCGAAGCTCAGTCGCGAAGGCCATAGGATGACGAAGCGGTGGGCGCTGCGGCCGATCTCCAAGGCATGCGGCCCGCTGATCGGAAGCTCATCCGAGCAGTGAAAATTTCTAGGTCAGGTAAACGGAAAGCATGAAGAAGATCGGATTTCTTTCGTTCGGGCATTGGTCGCCCTCGCCGCAATCCGGCACGCGCTCGGGCTCCGACGCGCTGTTGCAGTCGATCGACCTTGCGGTCGCGGCAGAGGAGCTCGGCGCCGACGGCGCTTATTTCCGTGTCCACCATTTTGCCCGCCAGCTCGCCTCGCCTTTCCCGCTGCTTGCCGCGGCCGGCGCCAAGACCAAGCGCATCGAGCTCGGCACCGCCGTCATCGACATGCGCTACGAAAATCCGCTCTACATGGCGGAGGATGCGGGCGCCGCCGACCTGATCGCCGGCGGGCGTCTGCAGCTCGGCATCAGCCGCGGCTCGCCCGAGCAGGTGATCGACGGCTGGCGCTATTTCGGCTACGTGCCGGAAGAGGGCAAGACCGACGCCGACATGGCGCGCCGACACGCCGAGATCTTCCTCGATCTGTTGCGCGGCGAAGGCTTTGCGCAGCCCAATCCGCGGCCGATGTTTCCCAATCCTCCCGGACTGCTCAGGATAGAGCCGTTCTCGGCGGGATTGCGCGAACGCATCTGGTGGGGCGCGGCCACCAACGCCACCGCCGAATGGGCGGCAAAGCTGGGCATGAACCTGCAGAGCTCGACCCTCAAGTTCGACGAGAGCGGCGAGCCGCTGCACATCCAGCAGGCCGAGCAGATCCGCGCCTATCGCGCCGCCTGGTATGCCGCAGGTCACAGCCGCCAGCCGCGCGTGTCGGTGAGCCGCAGCATCTTCGCCCTGGTCAACGACATGGACCACGCCTATTTCGGCGGCAGCCAGGGCGAGGATCATTTCGGCTATATCGAGCCGGAGCGGCGCGCCGTGTTCGGCCGCACCTATGCTGCCGAGCCGGACGTTCTGATCGAGGAGCTCAAGGAGGATCAGGCGATCGCCGAGGCCGACACGTTGCTGCTCACCGTGCCCAATCAGCTCGGCGTCGACTACAACGCCCATGTCATCGAGTCGATCCTGAAGCATGTCGCGCCGGCGCTTGGCTGGCGGTGACGCTGGGGCAACTCGACGGGCCCGTCCGCGCCGGATGGCAAAGACGCCATCGGGCGCGTGTTCTCGGCCTCACGATATTGACACTTGCCAATTTCCCGCTCCTACTTGCGTAATCGGTTACGTAACCGATTACCACACGATCAGAAGGCGGAGGGAAAATAGGCAAGGTGTCGGCGCCACCAGCCTCAGCGGCGTCAAGGGCTCGATCATCGGCACGCTGCTCGGTGCCGGCGACAATTGCAAGGCGTTCGCAATCGGCCTTGTCATCGGGCTCGCCGTCATTCTAGACGCGTATCGGGAGAAGCTGTTGCGGAAAATTCGTCAGGAGAGCCGCGGAGACCAAGGCCTATGACTACGATTGCCGATGTCGCGCGCTATGCGGGGGTATCCGTCGCCACGGTCTCGCATGTGATGAACCGCACGCGCCATGTCGAGCCGGAGACGGCCGAGCGCGTGCGCGCGGCGATCGCCGCCTTGCGCTACAGCCCGAATTCGCTGGCGCGGAGCCTGAGGCGCGGCGAGACCAAGACCATCGGCCTTTTGCTCCCCGACAATTCCAACCCGTTCTTTGCAGGCGTGGCGCGCCAGATCGAGGATGCGGGATTCGTCGCCGGCTATACGGTGATCCTGTGCAATTCGGACGGCAGCGCCGAGAAGGAAGAGCGCTATCTGTCGGTGCTGATGGCAAAGCAGATCGACGGGCTGATCTTCGCCGGCTCGTCCGAGCATGCGCGGGTGTTCTCACACCTTYCCACCGCCCTGCCGGCGGTGCTRCTCGATCGCGAGATCCATTCCGTCCATGTCGATTCCGTGCTGGTCGACCACGATCACGGCGGCTATCTCGCCGGCCGGCATCTGGTCGGACTCGGCCACGAGCGGATCGGGGTCATCGGCGGGCCGCGCGATTCGAGCTCCAGCCCCGCCCGCCTGCGCGGCTTTACCAGGGCGCTCGGGGAAGCCGGCCTCGACCTGCCCGCGTCATCGGTGGTCGATTCCGACTATCATTTCGCCGGCGGCCGCCTGGCGATGGAGCGGTTGATGGAACAGGCGCCGGAGATCACCGCCGTGTTCGCCTGCAACGACCTGATGGCCATGGGTGCCATCACCGCGCTGCGCTCGCGCGGATTGCGGGTTCCCGACGACATGTCGCTGGTCGGTTTCGACGACATTCCCTATGCGGTCACCACATGGCCGCCGCTGACGACGATCGCCCAGCCGGTCGAAAAGATCGGAACGCGGGCGGTAAGCCTGCTGCTCGAGCGCCTTGGCGAGCCGGCGGCACCGTCGCGCCGCGAGGTCTTGACGCCGGTTCTGGTCGAACGGGAAAGCTGCGCCCCCCGGCGCTGAACCACGGCCGTTTCGATGCCGCTCACGGCTTGAAGGCGAGCAGCGAGATGCTCTTCACGCCAAACTTTCTGCTGGCGCTGCGGGCATTGTCGGAAATGAACTGATAGGTCGGGTTCTCCTGAACCTTGGCTATGTTAAGCCCGGCGGCGGCGATCTGCGAACGGTAGCTGTCCTGCTGCGCCGCACCGCCGATGCAGGCCGCCCAAAGCGTCGAGTTGCAGACAATCGTCTCGGGCAGCTGCACTTCGGTGACGATATCGGAAATCGCCAGACGGCCACCCGATTTGAGCAGGCGCGACGCTTCGCGGAAAACGGCGCTCTTGTCCGTCGCCAGGTTGATCACGCCGTTGCTGATGACAATGTCGGCCGAGGCGTCTGGCAGGGGCACGTTTTCTATGTAGGCGCCTACATAGGTCACGTTGTGAAAGCCGTCGCGGTCGCGCAGCCGCTCCGCCTTAGAACGCTGCTCATCCGTCATGTCGATGCCGATCACGGTGCCGCCGGGCCCGACCTTAAGGGCGGCAACGAAGGAATCCATGCCCGACCCGCTGCCGAGATCGACGACCGTTTCGCCGGGCTTCGGATCGGCAAGATCGAAATAGTAGCCGACCCCGGCGAAGGACTCGATCGCCTCGGCGGGAATGCGGTCGAGATCCGCCGGCGCATAGCCGATGCGCTCCGCCAGCGCCCGCCCCATCTCGAAATGGAATTCRCCGTGCGGGTTTTCCGCAACGCTGCGATACATCGCCTTGACCTTGGCTTCCAGCTCGCTCGGATCGAATGCAACCATAGTTGTCATCATGAACCTCCCGGCACCGTAAGTCATCTCAAAAACTGAGCGTTGCCGCTCCATCCTTGATCAGTTCGTGCATCTTGCTCGCACCAGTGATCTCGACGCCGGCGATCAGACCATTCTGCTCGTAGCCCCGCGCCTTCACGCAAGGCGTGCAGGCCCACAGATTGCCGCCGCGGGCCAGGAGATCCTTGATCAGTGCGGCCAGGGGCTCGAGCGGATGCACCACGAGATTCTCGACGGMCCGCTTGCRGACCAGATCGACGGCGGYGCTGGTCAGGAATATCGAGACTTTCAGCCCGGCGGTGATTGCGCCGTTGGCGATGGTGAAGGCGACGGAAGACAGCTCGTGATCGGCTCCCTGCGTGACGACCACCACGAGGTTGCGGTCGGACTGTGCCATGTTCGCTCTCCTTGTGTTCTCAGCGGTGCGGGCTTGAAGGCCGRCATTGCCTGCCGGCTCTCATTTCGGTCGCAAAGCGGCTGTGCGCGGCGGAAAAAGATGTTAGTTTTCATGATACTGGCCGAGGCGTCGGCGGGTAATGACCGCGACGCCGAATTCGTTGCTCGATCCTCTTGGTCAATCMTTTTGGGGGCTGGCGGTGAACGTGTTGCTGGATGTGTTGCGGACGCTGCGCCTCTCGGGAGGCATCTTCCTCGATTGCGAATTCAGCGCGCCCTGGTGCGTCACCGCGTCGGCTATCGGGCCGAACGAAGTCGGCCTGCTTCAGATGCCCTTGCCGGCCCATGTGATCGCCTATCACTATGTCAAGGAAGGGCGCGTGTTCCTCCAGATTGCCAATCAGGAGCCGGTTGCAGTCGAAGCAGGGGAGATCATCGTCTTTCCCGCCAATGACGGGCATCGACTTGGCAGCGATCTCAACGTCGAGGCGGTCAACGCCAAGGCGCTCGTCGAGCCGCCCGCGAATGGCAGCCTGGCGCGGATCRCATATGGCGGTGGCGGCGAACGCACACACATCATGTGCGGCTTCCTCGGCACCGATGYGCCGAACGATCCGGTGATCAGAGCCTTGCCGAGCCTGCTCAAGCTTGCGGTTTCGGAAGCGGATTCCGTCGGCTGGATCGAGACGTCGCTTCGGTTCGGCGCGCGGGAAATGGCGGCAGGGCGCCAGGGCTCGCTGACGCTGCTTGCCCAGCTCGCGGAATGCTTGTTCATCGAGGCGGTGCGCCGTTATGTCGAGTCGATACAGCCGCACGAGCGCGGCTGGCTTGCCGGGTTCACCGATCCCGTGATCGGAAAGGCCGTCAATCTGCTTCACGCCAAAAGCGACCATCACTGGACGGTCGATGAGCTGGCGAGCGAGCTTGGCCTTTCACGCTCGGTTTTTGCCGAACGCTTCGCACGCGTCATGGGCGAGCCTCCGATGTGCTATTTCGGCAGGCAGCGCCTGCGCTTTGCCGCACAGCAGCTGCGCAGCTCGCACGAGACTGTGGCACGGATCGGGTTTCAGGCCGGCTACGAATCCGAAGCCGCATTCAACCGGGCGTTCAAGCGCGAATTCGGCGTCGCGCCGGCAGCCTGGCGAACCAGGTCGGCCGCCGCTCCCCAATAGGCGCGATAGCCGTCGGTCAGCAYCCGTYGAAAGGGYGRGCTGGGCGGACAGCGCGCCGGTTGCAGCTTGGGTTGCCAATTGCCGACGCTGGCGGCGCTGACCCTCATTCGCCTGCCGGCACCTTCTCCCCGTATAGTGACGGGGAGAAGGCGGCTGGCCGTGGTCTCGGCGCTTGTCCTGCGACGCTGGCGGTTGGCGAAACCGTCGAGGACAGCGCCTTTCTCCCCGTCACTATACGGGGRGAAATGCCCGGCAGGGCAATGAGGGGCAGCGCTGACCTGGCAAGCAAAGAGCGAAGTTTTCGGAACTGCGATAGCCCTGCGTCAATCCTTACGAAGCTCCTTCACGCCGCCGGCTGCATGGCGGCCCTCAGCAGCATGCCGAACAGGTCGCGGGGCTCGTCGGGGTCGGCGAGCAGGTCGAGCTCCTCATAGAGGCCGGTGGCCTGGAGCTGGTCGCRGACATAGCGGAGCGCCGAAAAATCCTCGGTGGCGAAGCCGACGGAATCGAACAGCGTGATCTGCTTGGCCGACTTGCGGCCCTCTGCCTGGCCGGTCATCACCTGCCACAGCTCGGTCACCGGATGGTCGGCGTCAAGCTRCTGGATCTCGCCCTCGATGCGTGTCTGCGGCGGAAACTCGACAAAGATGTCAGAGCGCAAAAGGATGTCGCGATGGAGCTCGGTCTTGCCAGGGYAGTCGCCGCCGACCGCGTTGATGTGAACGCCGGAACCCACCATGTTGTCGGTGAGGATAGTGGCGTACTGCTTGTCGGCCGTTACCGTCGTGATGATGTCGACGCCTTCAACCGCATCCTGTCCGGTCGCGCAGATGGTGATGTCGAAGCCCTTGCCGGCAAGGTTGCGGGCGCATTTTTCCGAGGCCTGGCGGTCGATGTCGTAGAGCCGCAGCCGGTCGATGCCAAGCAATGCCTTGAAGGCGATGGCCTGGAATTCGGACTGGGCACCGTTGCCGATGATGGCCATGGCGCGCGATCCTTTCGGCGCCAGATATTTGGCCGCAAGCGCGGAGGTGGCGGCGGTGCGCAGCGCCGTCAGGATCGTCATCTCGGTGAGCAGCATCGGATAGCCGGAGCCGACATCGGCGAGCACGCCGAAGGCGGTGACGGTCTGGCGGCCCTCGCGCATGTTCTTCGGATGGYCGTTGACATATTTGAAGCCGTAGAGCCGGCCGTCGCTGGTCGGCATCAGCTCGATGACGCCATCATGGCTGTGCGAGGCGACGCGCGGCGTCTTGTCGAACAGCTCCCAGCGGCGGAAATCCTCCTCGATATAGGCGGCGAGCTCGATGAGGAACCGCTCGACGCCGACGGCGAGGACCAGCTTCATCATGCGGTCGACGCTGACGAAGGGGACGATGGCAAGGCGGGAAGGCTGGGTCATGGTCAGAGGCTTCCGGAATGGCTGCGGGTCGGCCGGTCCATGATGCGCCGGCCCATCAGGCTGGCGGTGAGGTCGACCATCAGGATTGCGGTGCGGCCGCGCTCGTCGAGGAACGGGTTCAGTTCGACCAGGTCGAGGCTCGAAACGAGGCCGCTGTCGGACAGCATCTCCATCACCAGATGCGCCTCGCGGAACGTGGCGCCGCCAGGCACCGTGGTGCCGACGGCCGGCGCGATCGAGGGGTCGAGGAAGTCGACATCGAGACTGACATGCAGCAGCCCGTTTTCCTTTTCGACGCGGCTCAAGAAGGCGCGCAGCAGCGGGGCGATGYCGTGCTCGTCGATGGCGCGCATGTCGTGCACGGTCACGCCCGCCTCCTTCAGCGCGCGGCGCTCGGCCGGATCGACGCTGCGCAGGCCCATGGCACAGACGCGGGCAGGCTCGACGGCGACGGCCAAGTCCGGGAAGTAGCCCGTAAAGCCCGCCCGGCCGCTGGCATAAGCGAGCGGCACGCCGTGCAGATTGCCGCTGGTGGTGGTGTCGAGCGTGTGGAAATCAGGATGCGCGTCGAGCCACAGCACGAAGAGCGGCCGGCCATGTTCGGCCGCGCGGCGCGCCACGCCGGAGACCGTGCCGGCGGAGATCGAATGGTCGCCGCCGAGAAAGATCGGCATGGCATCCTTCGATGCCGCGTAAGCGGTCTCGGAAATCGCCGCCGTCCAGGCGGAAATCTCCGGCAGCRCCTTCAGAGCGAGATTGCCATGGGCGAGAGCGCGCGCCGCAGTCTTCTGCACCGCGCCCCAGTCCTCGACCTCATGGCCGAGCTCCGACAGAACTGAGACAAGCCCCGCGGTGCGCAGCGCGCTCGGGCCCATCTCGCATCCCATCCTGCCCGCACCGTCCTGCACCGGCGCGCCAACGATCCTGCAGCGCATGATTCCTTCCGCCCTTTGYGATTGATCGCGGGAAGTGAAGCACTGCGGCCTGGCGGTTTGAACAGGCAAAATTGGCATTTCGAAAACAGTGATCTATCATAACGGCTAGATAGATTGATCRAACTGGGCAAGCATGGATGCGCTCGACGAAAGACTGGTGACGCTTCTGCGGCATGATGCGCGGCGCAGCGTCTCCGATCTTGCGCTCGATCTCGGYGTATCGCGCGCAACGGTGAGGGCCCGCATGGAGCGGCTGGAAAGGTCGGGCGAGATCATCGGCTACACGGTGGTGCTGCGCGCCGATGCGGTGGACCAGCGGGTGCGCGGCGTCATGCTGATCGAGATCGAGGGCCATGCCGCGGACCGCGTCATTAGGGCGCTCGGCGGCTTTCCCGAGGTTTCGACCATCCACACCACCAACGGCCGCTGGGACCTGGTGGTCGAGCTCGGCACCGCGTCGCTGACCGATTTCGACGCCGTGCTGCGGCGCATCCGGCTGATCCCCGGCATAACCGGCAGCGAGACCAGCCTTCTGCTCGCGACGCCGCGCACGACCCGGGCCCGRCTCGCGTAGCTCCTGTCATCGGCAGCCGTATCCCGGCGAGTGTGGTCCTATGGACGCTTCGCCCTTTGAAATCATGCACAGCGCGTGCCGGCTGTGAAATGCGTGACAGTCGGTCACTGGCCGCAAGACCTTAGTCCTGCTTGCCGTTCATTAGAAGCGCCACATATCATTGGGGCGGCAAGGGGWTAATTGATGGCAGGACTGCTCATTGGCTGGGGGATTGGGACATTTGTCTATTTCAAAATTGTGATGGACTGGGTGTTCGATGCCGATATCACGCTCACCGCGGCGGCATTGATAACGGCGCTTGAAGCTGCGTTGGCCATCTTCGTGACCGGCCTCCACGCCGTCCAGCTTCTCAACTACGATTGGACGAGGAGCTCCCTTCTTCTAGGCTTCCGCACCGCTGTCGCCAGGACAGCCTTGGTCCTCGTCGCGACGATCCTCTTCGACATCGTTTGCGCGCGATTGGTGGTGTACGGATTCTCAAAGGATTTGAATCTGGAGATTCAAAACTTCTGCCGAAGCGGCTGCTTCGTGCACGGGACCATTTTGAGGTTCAGCCTGATCGTCACGGTTCCGCTGCTGCTTCACTATGCCATCATGGTCGTCGGGACATACCGAACCGCCAGATAGAGGCGCCGCAAGCCTGCCTCTCCGTCAGCCTGCGCGAAAGCYCCCTACTCTCCTCATCATTTGTCAGTTAGAAGTGGAGCGCCGAGGTCACGCAACTTGCCTGCCAGTCGGTTCGAAGCTCCAGTCGGACGTCACACATGCCTTCCCTTCAGCGACGCCTGGACCGCTTTCTGAAAAGTCGCTCGGCTCAGATCAGGCGCATGAAGATACCCTTCATCGATCGCCTCGCGATGGTGCGCCGTTATGGCGATTTCTCGCTCGCCTATTCGACCGCCGTGCAGCACGGACTTCATTACTTCGGCGACGCAGATGGCTACGTCGCCTACGGATCCAAGATGCAATTTCATTTTGCCCTTGGCGATCCGGTCGCTTCTCCTTCCGAGAGGCCCGACTACATCCGCCGGTTTGTCGAAGCGGCGGGCAGTCCGATGTTCGTGCAGATCAGCGAGGCGACGGCGCGGGTGCTGGCGGAACTGGGCTACCGGATAAACCGGCTCGGCGTCGATACGCGCCTGGTGTTGCCGGAGCATGATTTCTCGGGCAAGCGCAATGAGACGGTGCGCTATTCGGAGCGCTGGCTCAGCAAGAAGGGGTTCGCCTTCGCGGAGGTCGACGCGCAAGGTCTCTTCCTCGACGAAGTCAACCGTTTGTCCGAGAACTGGCGCGGCGATCGCGTCGTCAAGCGCTGGGAGATGGCCTTTCTAAATCGGCCGTTTTCCGCCCATCTCGGCGCCCATATGCGCCGCTTCGTTCTCAAGAACCCGGATGACGAGTTGATCGCGCTGCTCGATTTCGATCCTCTGTTCAGACAGGACCGGGTCATCGGCTACACGACGGCCTTCAAGCGCAAGCATGTGGACGCCTCACCGCATGCGGAGGTCGGCTTGACGAAATTTGCCRTCGACTGCTTCCGCAAGGAGGGCGTGTCCGTCGTCACCCTCGGCCTGTCGCCGCTGCTTGAAACCGGCCCAAGCGGCTTTTCCGAGAGCGAATTCTGGCGAAATGCCTTTCAGACCGCCTATCAATCCCCCTGGGTCAATCAGACCAGGTTCAACCTGCAGGGACAGGCGGCGTTCAAGCGCCGCTTCCACGGCGTGGAGGAGCCGACCTATATCGCCTTCCGCAAGGGTTCGCTGCTGGAGATGCTTGGCCTGCTGAGGCTGATAAAGGCTGTCTGACCTCGCTGTGCCGCCGGCGTGTTCAGATCGGAGCAGCAGGGACAGGCTTGCGTTTTCCAGTGACTGTCGTTTACGGGCTGGTTATCCAGTTCGCCAAGGTCCGTGCCTGCCTGTACCAAAGAAGCCCGCCTGTGCTCGGAGAATTTTGGAGAAGGATGAATTGCTTTGGTCAAAGACTCGCACGAGAGTTAGGGGCATGGCGACTCATAAGCCAAGGCGGTCCGGTCGGAGTCGAACGGCATCCGCAGGGATTRCAGCGGGCGGTAGCGGGCTCCTGTCTACCTTCACAACGCGCTGGTGATAGTTGAGAGTGGCCGTGCGGAAGAGACGATCCGTCCTCGACAAAGCAAAGGCCGCCGACCTTCGACCGCAAAGCGTCGCCAGCAAGCGACTGCAGACGCTCTTTGGTCGAGCAAGGAATTTCTTTAAGCGTCCTTCGCGCCATGCCGACAAAGCGGTCGCATGGCATATTCGGCAGATCGACAAGAACGTCGGGCGCAGAGACTGGCAGGCGGCGCGGGACCATGTGCTGGCGCTTGGACTGCTCGGCGAAGGCCTTGGCGATCCCAGTCTCATGGACGAAGCCGGGCGCGGGCTGAAACGCCTCACCGGAGAAAATCGCGCCTGGCAATTGATAGCATCGAGCAAGCGGGTACCGGGCAGGCCGGAGTGGGATGGCGGCGATCTCAAGGGCCGCACGCTTGTCGTTGAACGTCGCGGAGGCGATCTTGCAGTTTTCTTCCAGTTCGCGTCGCTGCTAGGCCCTGCTGCGGCGGCTGCCGATCGGTGCATCGTCTACGTCGAGCCAAGAGTGGCGCCRCTCCTTCGGAGAACCTATCCTGCGCTCGATGTCAGGATTGAGGGGGAAAAGGAGGTTTCGGCGGCAGATGGAAATGTCTTTGCTTGCCTAGAGACGCTGGCGAGGTACTTCTGGCCTGATGAACCGCAAGTACGTGCACCCTTCGTCCCCTTGGAGCCGGACCGCACCTTGGTCGCCGAACTGCGCCGCAACTATCTCGATCGCRGCCCCGGTCCCTTGATCGGATTCGCTTGGGGAAGCCTGAACAGGAAGAAGGACCTGCCGGCCTTGGAAGATTGGCGAATATTGCTCGGCAAGCTGCCAGGACGTCTTGTCAGTCTTCAATATGGCGATGTTTGCCCGGCACTCTGCGAGTTCGAGCGCTGGGCGCCTGGCCGTATCGTCCATGATACTTCGGTGGATCAGCTTTCGGATATGGACCGCTTCGCCGCGCAAGTCTCGGCGTTGGATATGGTGGTGACGATCAGCAACACCGGAGCCAATCTGGCTGGAGCGTTAGGCGTCCCAACGATC
>NZ_MDFL01000160.1 GCF_001854785.1 Mesorhizobium sp. ORS 3428 | reverse complement strand
ATGCCGTCTTTTTCCCGGAAATCAGGAAAGCCTACGCCCGCCTGCTGCATTTGGGCTGGGTGGATGCGATGCGTCGGGTCTACCCCGGCAAGGGCGTCTATACCTACTGGAACTTCTCCTATCGCGGCGGATACGACCGAAGCTCAGGCCTGCGCATGGATCATCTACTGGTAAGCCCGTCACTTGCGGAGACCATTGTAGCTGCAGGTGTCGATGTCGAGACCCGTGGGTGGGAAAAGCCGAGTGATCACGCCCCCGCCTGGATCGATGTAAGCGGATAATTGCTGCTCGGCCTAAGTGTCCTTGCCTTGTCTGCACCACAGGAAGCGAAACCACGGTCGAGAAGCCTCGCCTCGTGTAATTTCATGGGGACCTGGTGACGGGCAGGAACAATCGAAGTGAATTCCAGTTTAGGCCACACCACGTCCAATCAATGGAGCTTGCCATGAGATTCCTTCGCCACGCGGCGGCTGCGAGCGCCGTTTTCGCAATCGTGGCCGTCCCTGCGCTCGCCCAAACAAGCGGAACACCTGCGCCGACCCCGAAGACCGAACAACCCGGAGCCGGTCAGTTGCCGGATATAAAGGAGCAAACGGGTGAGCCGATGCGTGAAATGATCCGCCAGATGATAGACCAAGCCATCACGGAGAGGATGCAACAGGATCGGCGTTCGGAGGTTGCCAACAACCGTCAGGACGAGGCCGAGACCGCTCAAGGCGACGCTGATCGTCAGGGTGACCGTTGGCGCAGGCATCGTGACGAAGGTCCGGCCGGCGAGCACAGAATGGCTGGACACCATGTCCCTCACATGATGCGCGGCGCCGGCATGCGACTGATGTTCGCGTTTCTGGACACCAATGGTGACGAATCACTGTCCGAGAACGAGATCCAGGACGCTGTCGGCCGGATCTTCTCCGCGGTCGACCAGAATGGCGACGGGAAGATCGATATGGATGAAGTTCAGGCCTTCTTACATGGCTCTGATGGACGAGAGATGCCGTAATTCGCGCGCCAGGCATGCGAGACGCGTTTTGCTCGAGACGAGTGTCCGGACCTCCAACTCAAAACAGGCTGGCGCCAGATCCTTCCGGGCGTTCTTCGCTATCGCGAAACGCCTCRCGAAACGACGGGATTGAAGGCTCCAAGAGCGATTGAAACTGYGCGAACCGTTCCGGAAAATTATGTGCCAGATACTTGACCACGCGCACATTRCCCATGATGCGATCCAGATAGCCCCTCACCGCTACGAGAGCGAGACTGCATGGCCCATAAGATACGGCGGCGTTTTGAAAGGAGCCGGTCAACTCGGTGAACTCGGCCTCGATAGCGGCGAATTGCTCGGCAGCGATGCCGGCGAACTGCTTCCGCGGGGTCGATGGATCCACAAGCTGAGACTGCGGCGTGAGTAGGATGAAGACCCTGGCGGTATTGAGCTTCACCCTTTCGAGCGCGATCATCACCTCGACGATCTCGATCTGTCGGCCCGGCAGAACCTGACGCAGTAAGCCGAACATCTTCGGCGGTACGGCGCAATCCTGCACAAGGTCGAGAACTTCGGGGCAAATTCCTCCGATAAGCTGCCGGCTGGTCCCGCATTGGTGGAGCTTGGCTCCTGCGACCGAAACAACTCGGCCCKAGATCCTATCCGCCAGCACCGCTGGCATGGCGGAGAACCCTTCTGCCTTGAGCAGGTCTCGAAAAACGTCCACCGCCAGGAGATTTCGGAGCGCTTCAACGACACTCTCCAACCGGGCCCGCGACRCATTCGCCTCGCCGACGAAACACCGCATTCGGTGGCTCAGTTTGTTGTGAGTCACAAGAAACACGTATTTATGAAGCGGGCCTGCGGGTTCCCGCAAATCGCCGGTCAGATGAATTGCGTGCCGGCTGCTCCTCAGGACCGGAGAGGCTTGCGTCATCCCCCTCCCCTCATGGGCGCGCGCCTTGCCATCTCCACCAAAGGATCCAGCGACTGGAAAAGGAAGGCATCAAGCCGCACCCCATTGTTGGGGTGCAGCATAGGCGCCGCGCGTTCCGCCTCCCACGCCGGTGCGATCAGATAGTCGCGCACCGTGACATTGTCGGGCAATACCCTGATCAACATCGAAACATCGGCCCCGAGGAGACGCCGTTTGTGGAATGGCCAGTGAGGATAGCCATAGGGCGACGGCCGGCAGCGGGCGATCCAGACCGCGATGGTGAATTCCTCATTGACCGTGACAAGCTTGGTCTTTGCGTCGTATCGAGCCTGCCCGCCCGTCTGGGYGATTGCCTTTACAAGGTCCTGAATGATCTCCARCCGGCGGCGATGAAGCTTGGTGTTGACGTTGAAATAGCGGTAGTTCGCCGAGGCCTCGTACCCAACTAGGTCGTAGGCCGCCTGCAGAGTTCCGAAACGGTGGATGTACATGCTTTTTGTCGGGTGGCCCGACGTCGCGTTGATAATTGAGCCGGACAGCGATCCTCTTTTTTCCAGGAGCCTGGATAGGTCAGTCAGCAGTTGCTCGTTGGAGGGACGGGAACGGCGTGCCTGTGCGACGGCTCGGGCTCGCTCGAACAGCTTGCGGCTGACAAGCGGCACAGTCACATTCTCCACGCGGATCCAGGCGCTCGGAGGATTTCTCACGCGGTTGCTATGAAGCCTTTCGGAAGCTCGGTTCCAGACATTGTTGCCGATGTATTTCTCGTTTGTGAGGATCGAGCGCACGGAGGCGGTCGTCCATGGCTGGTGTAGGTCCGTGAGAACCCCGCGCTCGTTCAATGCTCTGGCGATTTCGACTTCCAGCTTGCCCTTTACAAACTGTTTGAAGATCCAGCGGACGATTTCAATTTCTGCCTCCGGCCCGGGCACGAGAACGACTCGATCCGACGCCAGCGCCTTCCATTCATGGCGTTTTAGAATGGTCTTGGGCTTGCCTGATGCGTCCACGAGCAGGCGCCGGAAGCCATATCCTGCGTGCCCGCCTCCGCGGAAACCCATTTTCACGACCCGAGTTTGGCCGATGAAGGTCTTCTGCGAGAGCATGCGGCTGAGCTCGGCGGCCATACTGCGCTTGATGGCCTTCAGCACATCCGATCCAACGCTGCCGTCGTTTGCAAATTGCTCGGCGCAGTACTCGATCCGCACTCCTGCTCTTTGGCATCGGTACTCGTAGGAAGCGCTTTCATCAATGTTCTGAAAGCGGCCCCAGCGGCTCACGTCGTAGACGACGATCGTTTCGAAATCGGCCTGCCCGCTTTCAACGTCTGCCAGCAGCCGCCGCAGAGCCGGACGCCTTTCTATGTCGAGACCGCTGCGGCCGGCGTCCTCGTAGGTAGCGACAATCTCGTAGTCCATGAGGGCCGCATAGTCGCGGATGGCGTCCCTCTGATTTYCGATGGAGTAAGTCTGTCGGTCGGTGGACATCCGCAGATATTGGGCAGCGCGAACCCTCCGCCCCTCTCGAGGRCCGGTGCGGGTCGCTTCGGACTTGTCCATCGCTTCGCGCCGTCGTACCGATGTGTTGATCCAGCGACTTTGCCACTGAGAGTAACGGTCAGGTGAAATTCCGCCCGTCAAAAAAGGGATGGTCGAGAGATCAGGGTCTGGAAATAGGCCTGCTAGCGAGGCTGACAAGGTAGGGCTTACATGCGCCGACACGTTGCGGTGATCCACAAAGAGAACGACAGCGACTTCGGCGTGTCATTCCCTGAGTTCCCCGGCGTGGTTACGGCCGGCCGGACGATCTCCGAAGCGTGCGAGCTCGCCGAGTTGGYACTCGCATTTCACGTCGAAGGTCTTTTAGAGGACCGCGAACCTGTTCCTGGGCCGACTCTTGCTGAGCCGTTGACGAGTGACAAAGACGTGCTCGCGACTGTCCAGGTGCGCCTGAGGCTGCTGGGTATTTCCCGCCTCGGCTCAGCTAACTGACCGTCGCGTATCCCTCGGCGCCCCTCAGCTTGATCCCGCCGGTCCCTTCGCACTCAGCGCAAGYAACGCTGACGCCAGGGCACCTGTGCTGGTGCGTGCCTGCCGGACAGCAGTGGCCGTTGGAACTGCGCCACCGCGGACATTCGAAGACCGTGCCGGTGCCGCCGCAGCCCTGGCATTCGCCTATTTCGGATAAAAACGAACTCAATTTGCCCAACCCCTCGGCGCCGCAGCGCCGCTACCCCACGAACCGGCGGTGCCCAACCGCCATCTCCTGACTTTACCATATGGCAATTAAGGTTTCTCTAAAACGCTAAAATCTGCGGGAACACAATCTCCGGTGAATATTCCACATGCTATGAAGGGCATCACATTTGYCCGATGCGCCGTTCCGTCTTTCCTGTTTGTCGACCACGCCGTTCAACAGTCGGGAAACCATGACTCACTTCGTGAGCGGGCTTTGCCGCCGTTCCGCCGCAATGCGAGCCCACTGCGCCAGTTATGCCCCTGTTTCTTTTGGTCTTTGGGGCTTCGAAGGAGTTCTGGAGATGTTTACCAAGAAGGCTATTCTGGCGGTTCTTATGACCGCAGCACTTGCCGGCTGCGAGACGCAGACCGAAGGTCAGCAGCGGGCCACCACGGGCGCATTGCTGGGCGGCGCCGGCGGCGCGCTGGTCGGCCAGGCAATTGGCGGCAACACCAAGAGCACTGTGATCGGCGCCGCAAGCGGCGCCCTGCTCGGCGCCGTCGTCGGCAGCGCCACTACGCCGCAGCGCCGCGGCGAGCAGCTCTGCCGCTACCAGGACCGCTATGGCCGCATCTACACCGCGCCCTGCGACGACCGGTACTACAACGGCAATTATTGAGCGAGGAACTCAGGGGAGCCGGCGGATTCCAGGCCGGCTCCTCTTCTGCCGTCATCCTTTTGTACACTTTCTCGATCTAGAAGGATCTCGGCGGCGGGTTTGCGGAGGAGGTCGAATGACGACTAGCCTTGGCGCCCTGAAGACCCGGGCGAAACAAGCCGTAAAGCGCCTGATCGGCTATGACTCCCGCAACTGGCTGCGCATCCGCCAGATCGAAGCTTTTACCGCTTTCCTCGAAACTGCCGATCGCAAGTCCCGCGACGTGATCGAGATATCGCCAGGCTGGAACCGCCACTGGCGGGCGATGTGCCCAGATTACCGCTCGGTTGATTTTCCTGAGTTCGACATCTGTCGCGACCGCACCGAAGAGCAATATTCCATCGTTGTCGCCGACCAGGTGCTGGAACATGTTCAGCGACCGCTGGCGGCGGCCGCCAACATCCATGCAATGACCAAGCCGGGCGGATGGGCGATGGTGGCGACACCCTTCCTGTTCCGCGTCCATGCCMGACCGCACGACTACAACCGCTGGACGCCGGCGGGGCTGAAGCAGGTCATGATCGAGGGCGGCTTCGCTGAAGACGCCGTGCAGGTCTTCGGCTGGGGCAACAAAGCTTGCGCAAGAGCGCATATCGGCGGGCCGGTGCGGGCCTATGGCCTGTGGCGCGATCTCAGCAACGATGAGGAATATCCGCTGATGGTCTGGGCGTTCGCCAAAAAGCGGCGGTGATCCCGCTGCTTCATTCCCATTGTGGCTTGAACCCGCACCATGTTCCGCCTCCTCATGGGCCGCGAGCGGCGCTGCTGCGGCAGATCGCCGGCGCGGGCAGCCACCTGTCGCATATCCGGCGGGCAATGGCATGGACTCGCGAGCACTACGCGCAGCATCTGAGAATCGAGGCTATGGCCACTGTGGCCGGGATGAGCAAATCGCTGTTCCATCGCCGCTTCAAGGAATTGCCGGATTGAGCCGGCTGCAGTACCAGAAGCAAATCCGTCTGCATGACGCACCTCGGAGCCTGATAACGGAGCACTGGGAAACCACGACCGTGGCCTACGCGGTCGGCTAAGAAAATCTCTTCTCTGATGGAGATATCGCCAAGGCCTCATTCTGGTCCGGCTTGCGGCCAATGACCCCGAACGGCACTCCGGTCATCGGCTGGACGAACATTGAAGGCCTCTTCGTCGCTGGTCACGGCACGCTGGGCTGGACGATCGGCTGCGGTTCGGTCCGGGTGATCAGCGACCTCGTCGGCGGCAAGAAGCCCGAGAACGACGCCGGCGACCTCGCGATTTCCAGGTACGCCTGACCTCCGGCGGGGCGGCCCGTTCGGCAACGTCTCATCAAACCAGATGATTCACCGTCGCCCCAAATTCATAGTAGATCGCCTTCGCTGCGTTGAAGCGCTCCGAGTAGCGCTCGATGGGCAGGATCGGGAGGGCGTCGGGATTTCCCTCGAGAAGCGCGATCGCTGCTTGCGTTCCAAAGACGGTCCCCGGGCCGATGYCGCGTCCTGAATAACCGAAGCAGGCGTAGGCGTCTGGTCCGAAGGCGACGATTTTTGGAATATGGTCGTCGGTCATTGCGATCCGGCCACGCCATTCAAAGTCGAACGCCAGGTCGCCGATGGAAGGGAAGAGCGCGCGAAGCTTGCGCCGGGCCCATGACCGATGGATTGGCCCGCCCGGTCCCTCCGTGTTGCCGATGCAGCCAAGGATCAACCTTCCGGCCCCGTCGATACGGAAAGAGGACATGACCAATGCGGTATCCCAACAACCCTCCCCGCCAGGCAGGATTTCGCGGCGCGCGGCCTCTGGCATCGGAACCGTCGCGAACTGGCAATAGCTGACCGGCGTGTACCGCGGTGCGAATGGGGTCCCACTGCCCATATGGTATGCGTTTGTCGCGAGAAGCAATGCTTTCGCCGTCACCGTGCGGCCGTTGGCCTGGACGAGCCAGCTATTTGCCTCCCGGCTGATGGACGTGACTGGCGATCGGGCATGCACCCTGGCGCCTTTCGCCTTGGCTGCCCGGGCTAGTCCACTGCAGTACGCGAACGGCTGGATAGTCCCCGCACGAGGGTCGAAGAGCGAACCATGGTAAGTCTTCGTCCCGGTACGCCGGGCCGTTTCCGCGGCATCGAGGAGTTCAAGCGGCGCTCCGAACTTCACTCCCTGGCGGTGCCTGTCTTCGAGGTCGCGAAATCCGGACTTGGAATGCGCAAGGTGCAGCGTGCCGCGCCGCGTCGCCTCGCAATCGATCCCTTCGCGCTCGATGATCTCGAAAACCCGCCTCGGAGCGTCGGCCAGGATGTCGATCAGGCGACGCCCGCCGGCTCGCCCATCTGCTCGATGACGGTATCCGGCGGCAGCCAGAGCCCGGCGTTGACCAGTCCCACATTCCGGCCCGAGCCGCCGTGTCCCACGATCTCCGCCTCGAGCACACAGGCAGACGCACCCTTTTCGGCGGCGGCCAGCGCGGCGGACGAGCCTGTGAACCCGCCGCCGACGATGACCAGGTCCACCGTGAGGTCACGGTCAAGGGGACTCGCGTCGCTCCGCTCACGGCTGCTGACACGCCAGAGTATCGAGTTATCTTCCAGGTTCATGACGTAACTTTCAAAAGGGGAACAGTCGAGTCCCTGTTCACTTCAGCGCGGCGCAAGCCCTCGCTATCCGGCTCAGAGCTTCGCCGAGTTCCTCTTCCGATGTCGCATAGGAAATCCGGAAATAGGGAGAAAGCCCGAAGGCCGAACCGGGGACGACGGCGACGTCGGCCTTCTCGAGGAGATAGTCGGTCAAATCCTCATCGCTCTCAATCCGCCTGCCGTCCGGCGTGCTTTTGCCGATCAGTCCGCCGCATCCGGCGAAGGTGTAGAAGGCCCCTTCCGGAACGCGRCAGTCGATGCCGTCGATTTCATTGAGCGCGGCCACCACGAGGTCTCGACGGCGTTTGAAACTGTCCTGCCGCTCCTTCAGAAACCGCTGCGGTCCGTTGAGCGCCTCCACCGACGCCRCTTGACTGACCGAAGACGGGCAGGACGTCGCCTGGCTCTGGACGACTGCCATCGCCCTGATCAAGGCTCTCGGGCCGCCTGCATAGCCGATGCGCCAACCTGTCATGGCGTATGCCTTGGACACGCCGTTGATCGTAAGCGTCCTCGGTCTCAGCCTTGGCTCAAGCGCAACGGGTGTGACGAACTCGAAGCCGTCATAGACGATGTGCTCGTACATGTCGTCCACCATCAGCCAGACATGCGGGTAGCGAAGCAGCACTTCCGTCAGCGGCCTATAATCCGATGCGCTGTAGGCTGYACCGGAGGGATTGGAAGGCGAATTCAAAAGCAACCAACGGGTTCTGGGCGTGATGGCCTTCTCCAACTGATCCGCCTTGAGCCTGAAACCCGCCTCCGCCTCGCAAGGCACGAGGACGGGGACACCGCCGCAGATTTCGACGATGTCGGAATAGGAGGTCCAATAAGGCGTCGGGATGATCACCTCATCGCCCGGGTCGACGCTGGCCATGAACGCGTTGAACAGTATCTGCTTTGCCCCCGCGGCGACGGTGATTTCGTCGAGCGCGTAGTCGATGCCGTTCTCGCGGCGGAACTTGTCCGCCACGGCCTTCTTGAGCGCCGGGGAGCCATCGAGCGCCGTGTACTTGGTGTCGCCTCGGTCTATGGCTGCCTTGGCTGCCGCCTTCACGTTGGCCGGCGTGTCGAAGTCGGGCTCGCCCGCGCCGAGGATTATCACCGGACGGCCGTCCCGCTTCAGCGCAGTGGCGCGTGCGCCGAGAGCAAGGATCTTGGACACGCCGATGCTGGCAATGCGGGACGCGGATCGGAACGGGGGCTCTGCTATTCTCGCATCGATCGTCATGACGTCACTCGATATCGAAGGAGACGCCCTGGGCGAGCGGCAGTGACCTGGAGTAGTTCACGGTGTTGGTCGTGCGCCGCATATAGGCTTTCCAGGCATCTGAGCCGGACTCGCGGCCGCCGCCCGTCTCCTTTTCGCCGCCGAACGCGCCGCCTATTTCAGCTCCCGAGGTGCCGATGTTGACATTGGCGATACCGCAGTCGGAGCCGTCCGCGGCCAGGAAGCGTTCGGCCTCCTGCATGTTGAGKGTGAAGACGGAGGACGAGAGGCCGGCGGCCACAGCGTTATGGTCCTCGATGACCCGATCAAAATCGGAATACTTCATCACGTAAAGGATCGGCGCGAACGTTTCCTCGAACACCGGCCCAGACTGCTTTGGCATCTCGACGATCGCGGGCCTCACATAGTAGGCGCCATCCCTGCCCGCATCGAACACACGGTCGCCACCAGTTACCGAACCGCCCTCGGCCTTCGCCCAAGCGAGAGCCTTCTGCATGTTCTCGAACGCCTGCTTGTCGACCAGAGGACCGATAAGTGCGGACGTTTCCAGGGGGTTGCCCACCGAGGCGCTCTTGTAGGCCTTGGTCAGGCGCGGAACGAGTGTGTCGTAGACGCTCTCATGYACGAACAAACGACGGAGCGTCGTGCAGCGCTGTCCGGCCGYGCCCATGGCGCCGAACGCGATCGCGCGGAGCGCCATGTCGAGATCGGCGGACGGGCACACGATGCCCGCGTTGTTGCCTCCGAGTTCRAGAATCGAGCGTGCGAAGCGCCTGGCCACGCGGGGTYCAACCTCCTTGCCCATGCGGGTCGATCCGGTCGCGGAAACCAGCGCCACCTTCGGATGATCCAAGAGAACCTCGCCTATGGAGCGGTCGCCGACCAGAACCTGAGAGAGGTTCGCCGGAGCGTCGCCGAAGCGCGCGATCGCGCGTTCGAGGATCGCCTGGGATGCAAGTGCGGTGAGCGACGTCTTCTCGGAAGGCTTCCAGACGACCGGGTTGCCGCAGACCAGCGCAAGGGCTGCATTCCATGACCATACAGCGACCGGAAAATTGAACGCCGAGATCACGCCCACGACGCCCAGCGGATGCCAGGTCTCCATCATCCGGTGACCAGGGCGCTCGGTGGCGATGGTCAGGCCGTAAAGCTGGCGCGATAGGCCGACGGCGAAATCRCAGATGTCGATCATTTCCTGGACCTCGCCCAGGCCCTCCGACGGGATCTTGCCCGCCTCGATCGAGACAAGGCGGCCGAGGTCCTCCTTGGCGGCGCGGAGTTCCTCRCCGAGCAGGCGGACAAGCTCGCCGCGCTTCGGCGCGGGAACGAGCCTCCAGGTCTTGAAGGCTTCGTGCGCGGCCTCGATGGCCTTCGCGRCGTCGGCGGCCGACACGGTCATCAGCGCGCCCACTTGCTCACCCGAAACCGGGCTATAGGTCGGCATATCGCCCTCGGACCAGAGCTCGCGCGCGACGCCCAGCCTGTCCAGAACGCGGGCAGTTTCCTGTTTTACGTCGACTGTCTTTGTCATGATTGCTTCCGTACCTTTTGCGTGTGTTCGTCGCGGCAGTGCCGCGTCATTCTCAAAACGTCACCGAGCCCAGAGGGCCCGGCGACATGACCGCCTTCAACCCCGCGGCCAGTTTCCGGATTTCCGGAGGGGTGTAGCGGTCGTAGAAGGCCTGATTCTTCGGGCCTATCGCGTGTTCGGCGCTGTAGCTGCCGCCGAATTCTCGGACCGCGATGTCGAAGACCCACGTCCTGAGGCTATTCTCGAACGCGCCGTCCGACATCCGGATGTCATGCTTCGGCACGACGAGATTGAAATGGACCCCGCCGTCGCCGATATGACCGAAGTCGCAAATCGTCACGTCCGCGAACTTCGCGGGCAATTCGGCCTTCATCCGCTCGAGGAACGGCATGACGTCGCCGCGGCGGAAGGAAAGGTCGAACGCGATCAGTCGGCCATGATGCTTCACGCCCTCGGAGAGCGCGTGGCGCATCGCCCAGATTTCATGCGGCGGAGCGACGAACGCGTCGGCGAGCAGTTGGCCCTCCCACATTTCCGCGAGAACGGTCTCCAGGACCGCGTCGAGGCCCTGCTCGCCGCTGCGGCGAGCGTTCGAGCGCGAAATCYCCACGAGGATCATGAAATCGGGCACCGCGCCGCCCTGGAAAGGGTTGCGGAGCGAGGGAACATGATCGAGGGCCGCGCGGACCTGCGAGCCTGGGCGCGCGCCCTGCCGGCGAATGCGAAGGCGGTTCCACGCGGAGCCGGAAGGCGACCACCATCAGTCCCGCGCAGCCGCTGGCTCCGCACGCTGTCCAGCCGGTCGACCTCGACGAGAGCGGCGCGTCGATGGAGACCGTGCTGTTGGAGATCCTGGGGACGCAGGACCGCTGCGGCATGGCGAAGGATTTGCTGGCGCTGCTGGCAGGTACGACCGAGCGCCGCGGCGACTTCCGGGACGCGCTCGCCACCCTCATCGGCAGCAAGCTGGTCAGCATGGGCACGGGTGCCAGGGTCCGCATCACGCCGGAGGGCCGGACCGCAGTGGAAGGCGCMGCCTCCAAGACCATCTTCGAGCGGCTCGCAATCCTGCGCTCTGGCCGTGAGCCTTACGACGAGCGGGTGATCGCCTGCCTCTCGGCCGCCGGGCACGTGCCGCTCCAGTTCGCGGAAATCCGCGAGCGCACCGGGCTTGGGCCGCGCATCCTCAAGACGGCGCTGCAGCGGCTCAGGCGAGACGGCTGGATTGTCGAGCGCCGCGGCGCCTTCATGACCTCGCCCGCACTGGCGCGGCTGATCGGCCGTTAAACCCGACGAAGCAGAACCAATGTTTGCAGAGGCAGGCCCCGTACGCTCGCGCGGGGCCTCAGTTTTCGGATCAGGTTCCTGAAGGGCCTTCCATACTGCCCGACACAGGCAGGCAAAGTTTGCCTGCTGCCTCAGAAGCCAGGCGATTCGCCCGAACAGCAGCTTCGCGCCCGATGTTGGCCATTCAAGGGCCGTTTGTGGCTGTCCAAAAGCAGTCCTCAGCCACAGTGTGGTATAGGTCGAGATACGCCGCAAGCCGTCAGTAGAGGTAAGCCCCGCGATTGCCTGAAAGCGGCATCGCCGGCACGCAATTATGCCGAGGTTTGGATGCGTCAGAAGTGGTCGCCTTTGTTACCAAGCGGAATTGATCCGTACGAACGTTGAAGGTGAGTATCACGCTCATGTGCGCTGATAACCTTTTACRTCGGCCACAGGGGGCCTCACCATTATTCGACCTCGCGCAAGCGGTAGCCGACGCCGGTCTCGGTGATGATGTAGCGCGGCTGGTCCGGCGTCTTCTCGATCTTCTGCCTCAATTGGYGGACATAGACCCTGAGATACTGCACATCGGTGGTGTCGTTCCAGATCTGCTTCATCAGGTACTGGTGTGTGAGCACCTTGCCGGCATATTGCACAAGGATGCGCAGGATGTCGTATTCCTTCGGCGACAGCTTCACCTCCTTGCCCTCAACCTTGACGATGCGTTTCACCAGGTCGACCGAGAGACCGCCGGTCTGGAAAACCGGCTTCTCGCCCTGTTGCTGGAACTTGTGGCGCAGCGCCACGCGGATGCGGGCGACGAGTTCGTTCATGCCGAAGGGTTTTGTCACATAGTCGTCGGCTCCAAGTTCCAGCGCCGTGACGATGCCGGCCTCGTCGGTGCGGCTTGAAAGGATCACGACAGGTATTTCGAGATCGTCGTTCCGCCATCTGCCAAGCAGTTCCAGACCGGTCACGCCGGGTAGGCCGAGATCGAGCAGGATCAGGTCGGGCGGCTCTGTCTCGATGAGCTCGATCGCCRCCTTGGCGTTCGGTGCCTCGGATACGACATAGCCCTGGCTGCCGAGACCGACGCGGAGCAGCTTGCGGATCGGCGGCTCGTCGTCGACGACCAGGATGCTGACGTTCTGACTGGTCATGCCGTCTGGTCCATCCTTGCGTCGCTCATATCGGGCAAGTCCGTCGGCACCGGCATCTTAGTGGTGAAGATCGCGCCCGGCCGATCGGTCCGGTTCGCCGCCGAGATCGTGCCGCCCATGGCCTCGATGAAGCCGCGACTGATCGACAGGCCGAGGCCGGTGCCGGCGCGGATCTGGTCTTGCTTGCGGACGCGGTAGAAGGTGTCGAAAATCCGCTCGAGGTCGTCCGGCGGAATGCCTGGACCCTCGTCCATGACCTGCAGGATGACGGACCCGTTGTCGACCCAGCCCTGCAGGCGGATAGTCGAGCCCGGAGGCGCATATTTCGCGGCATTGTCGAGGAGATTGAACAGCGCCTGCTCGAAGAGCACGGGATCGAGCCGCAGCATCGGCAGGTCGGGCGGGATGTCGGTCTCGATCCGGTGCTCGCCGGTGACCTTATGCACCCGGTTGAGCGCCGATCCGATGACATCGCCGACATAGTGGAAGGCAAAGTTCGGCTCCATCGCACCGGATTCGATCTTGGTCATGTCGAGCAGGTTGGCGATGAAGCGGTTCAGCCGCTCCGATTCGTTCAGCACCGTCGCCAGAAGGTCGGCCCGATCCTCTTCGGGTAACGCAGGGGCGAACTCGCGAAGCGTGCCCGCCGCGCCCATGATCGCCGCAAGCGGCGTCTTCAGATCATGGGAGATGGAGGTGAGCAGCGCCGAACGCAGCCGGTCCGCTTCCGCCGCCAGCCTGGCGCGGTCGACATCGGCGACCAGCTGGATGCGCTCGATGGCGACCGCCGCCTGATCGGCAAGCGCGTCGAGCAGACGCTGCTGCTCGGGCGTCAGCAACGGACCCTGCTTGTCATTGTCGAGGCCGACAACACCGACCGCCGTTCGGCCCGTCCGCAAGGGCAGGTAGAGGCGCTTCGCGCCGGGTAGCGTGTCGGCGCCGCGGCCGGCCGGGCGGTCATGCTCCCAGGCCCAGCGGGCCGCCGCGATGTCGGCCTCTGCCAGCGTGTCGTCGGGCGGATAGCCTGCCTTGACGGTGATCGTGCCGTTCTCGGGCAAAAGCAGCACCACGCGCACTTTCAGCATCGAGGCGATCTGGAAGGCGGTGGCCCACAGCACGTCGTCGAGCGTGCCGGCGCCCGCGAGCTTCTTCGAGAAGGAATAGATGTCCTCGGTTGCCCGCGCGCGCGAGCGGGCGGCGACCGCCTGGCGCTGCACGCGCGCCGTCAGATTGCTGGCGATGACGGCGACAACGAGGAAGGCAGCGAAGGCGACGATGCTCTCCGGGTCCCTGATCGTCAGCGTGTAGCGGGGCTCGAGGAAGAAAAAGTTGAAAGCAAGGGCACTCAGGAAGCAGGCATAAAGCGCCGGCCAGAGCCCGAACGTCACCGCCGATGTCAAGACGGCCAGGAGCAGGACGCTTGCCAGGTTGCGAACATCGAAGAACTGGTCGAGAACGCTGCTGACAGCCAGCGCGCCCGCGACAAAGACTGTGGTGACAAGGTAGGGCCAGACCTGGAACGGTCTCTGTTCCGCAGCCGTCTTGACCCTTGTCGAGGCGGCATCGGCGTCGCGCTCGGTTCGCGAAATGACATGGACGCTGATGTCGCCGGCGTTGCGGATCAGATCGTAGGTGAGCGAGCCCTCGATCAGCTCCCGCCAGCGCGAGCGCGTCGGCCTGCCGATGACGATATGGGTGAAGTTGTTTGCCGTCGCGTGGCGCACGATGTCCTGGGCGACGTTCTGGCCCGGAATGGTCGTCACCTCGGCGCCGAGCTGCTCTGCGAGGCGCAGGTTCGCTGCCAGCCGGTCCTTGTCCTCTTCCGACATGCCGGCCAGGCGCGGCGTGTCGACATGCAGCGCCGTCCAGGGAGCGCGGAGCCGATCGGCGAGCCGGCGCGCGTAGCGGATGCGGGCGGCCCCGGCCGGACGCGAGTCGACGCAGACCAGGACGCGCTCACCGGCTGCCCATGGTCCCGGGATGGCATGGGACTGCATATGGTTGAGCAGCTGCTCGTCGACGCGCTGGGCGGTGCGCCGCAGCRCCAACTCACGCAGCGCCGTCAGGTTGCCCGGCGAGAAATAGTTCTCGATGGCGCGCTGGGCGGTTTGAGGGAAATAGACCTTGCCTTCATGCAGGCGCTTGATCAGGTCGTCCGGGGTGAGGTCGATGACCTCGATGTCGTCAGCCTCGTCTATGATGGAATCGGGAACGGTCTCGCGCACCCGGACGCGGGTGATCTGCGCCACGACATCGTTCAGGCTTTCGACATGCTGGATGTTGAGCGTGGTGTAGACGTCGATGCCCTGCGTCAGGATTTCCTGCAAGTCGAGATAGCGCTTGGGGTGGCGGCTGCCGGGCGCGTTGGTGTGGGCGAGCTCGTCGACCAGCACCAGCGCCGGGCGCCGCTTCAGGACGGCGTCGAGATCCATCTCGTCCAGGGTGYGGCCTCTGTACTCGACCTGGCGGCGGGGGATCACCTCATAACCGTCGACCAGCGCCTGGGTCTCCTTGCGGCCATGCGTTTCGACGACACCGATGACGACGTCGATGCCGTCGGCGAGGCGGGCGCGGCCGGCCATCAGCATCTCGTAGGTCTTGCCGACGCCGGGCGCAGCACCCAGGAATATGCGCAGACGGCCGCGGCCCTCCCGCTCGGCATGCTCGAGCAGCGCGTCGGGAGAAGGTCTGTTCTCGGAGTTGGTCCTGTCGTCCGGCATCAAGTCCAATCATGAATTGCGCCGCGGATCGTGTCGATCCCCGGCGCGGGTGCTGATCACTTCAGCTCGTCCAGCGCGAGGTTGAGGGCGAGCACGTTGACCACCGGCTCGCCCATGAAGCCCAGCTCGCGATCCTCGATATGGCTGTCGACGAGCGCCTTGACCTTGGCTTCGTCAAGCCCGCGGGCCTTGGCAACCCGCGGCACTTGGAAATAGGCGGCTGCGGGGCTGATGCCGGGGTCGAGGCCGCTGCCCGAGGTGGTGACGAGGTCCATCGGCACCGGCGCGTTCGGATTCTCAGCTTTCAGCCTCTCGGCGTCGCCCTTGATGCGCTCGATCAGCTTCGCATTGGTTGGCCCGAGATTCGAGCCGCCGGAGGCGCTGGCGTCATAGCCGTTCCCGGCCGCCGACGGCCGGCCATGGAAATAGCGGTCGCCGGCGAAGGCCTGGCCGATCAGTTCGGAGCCGATGATCTTGCCATCCTTTTCGATCAGGCTGCCATTGGCCTGCCTGGGAAACAGTGCCTGAGCGATGCCGGTCATGCCAATCGGGTAGACAAGGCCTGTAAGCACCGTGAAGAAGACGATCATGACAAAGGCGGGTCTGAGTTGCTTGCGCATCGGAGTGATCCTTATGCGAGGCCAAGGGTCGTGACGATCAGGTCGATCGCCTTGATGCCGACGAAGGGCACGACGATGCCGCCGAGGCCGTAGACGAGGAGGTTGCGGGTGAGCAGCGCGCCGGCGCCGATGGCGCGGTATTTCACGCCCTTCAGCGACAACGGGATCAACGCGATGATGATCAGCGCGTTGAAGATGATGGCCGACAGGATGGCGCTCTGCGGCGTCGCCAGATGCATGATGTTGAGCGCCTGCAGCGGCCCGGCGGACTGGCCGGGCGTGACGTAGAAGACGGCGAACATCGCCGGGATGATGGCGAAATACTTGGCGACGTCGTTGGCGATCGAGAAGGTCGTCAGCGAGCCGCGCGTCATCAACAGCGCCTTGCCGATCTCGACGATCTCGATCAGCTTGGTCGGATCGCTGTCGAGGTCAACCATGTTGCCGGCCTCGCGCGCGGCGACCGTGCCGGTGTTCATGGCGACGCCGACATCGGCCTGGGCGAGCGCCGGCGCGTCGTTGGTGCCRTCGCCGCACATGGCGACCAGCTTGCCCTTGGCCTGCTCCTCGCGGATCAGCGACAGCTTGTTCTCGGGCGTCGCCTGGGCGAGGAAGTCGTCGACGCCGGCCTCGGCGGCGATCGCGGCCGCGGTCAGCGGGTTGTCGCCGGTGATCATCACGGTGCGGATGCCCATCTTGCGCAGCTCGGCGAAACGCTCAGCTATGCCGCCCTTGACGATGTCCTTGAGGTGGACGACGCCGAGCAGGCGTCCGTCGCGCTCGACCGCCAACGGCGTGYCGCCGGCCTTGGCCATCTCGTCGGCAACAGCCTGCAGGTCGCGGATCGTGTCGCCGGTGGGACGCGTGCTGTGAGCGGCGACCGTCGCCTGGTTGACGTGATTGAGCACCGCATCGACCGCGCCCTTGCGCACCGACGAACCGTCGATGTCGACGCCACTCATGCGGGTCTGCGCGGTGAAGGGCACGAAGGTCGCGTGCAAGGTCGCCATGTCGCGGGCACGGATGCCGTATTTCTCCTTGGCGAGCACGACGATCGAGCGGCCTTCCGGCGTCTCGTCGGCGAGCGATGCAAGCTGCGCGGCATCCGCCAATTCCTGCTCGGTGACGCCCTTGACCGGACGGAACTCGGTCGCCTGGCGGTTGCCGAGCGTGATGGTGCCGGTCTTGTCTAAGAGCAGCGTGTCGACATCGCCGGCGGCCTCGACGGCACGGCCGGACATGGCAAGCACGTTGAAGCGCACCAGGCGATCCATGCCGGCGATGCCGATGGCCGACAGCAGCGCGCCGATCGTGGTCGGGATCAGCGTCACGAACAAGGCGACGAGGATCGTCACCGGGATATAGCCGCCCGAGTAGGAAGCGAAGCTCGGGATGGTCGCGGTCGCCAGCACGAAGATCAGCGTCATGCCGACGAGCAGGATGTTGAGCGCGATCTCGTTCGGCGTCTTCTGGCGCTCGGCGCCCTCGACCAGCGAGATCATGCGGTCGAGGAAGGTGTGGCCGGAGGCGGCGCTGATGCGCACGCGGATCCAGTCGGACAGCACCTGGGTGCCGCCGGTGACGGCCGAGCGGTCGCCGCCGGATTCGCGGATGACGGGCGCGGACTCGCCGGTGATCGCCGCCTCGTTGACGGAAGCCACACCTTCGATCACCTCGCCGTCCGAGGGGATGATATCGCCGGCTTCGACCAGCACGATGTCGCCGACCTTCAGGCTGGTGCCGGGCACCAGCTTGAACCTGGAGCGATCCTCGCCGTTCACGAGCAGCTTGGCCTGGGTTTCGGTGCGCGCCTTGCGCAGCGAGTCGGCCTGCGCCTTGCCTCGGCCCTCGGCGACGGCTTCGGCGAAGTTGGCGAACAGCACGGTGAACCACAGCCAGATGATGATCTGCAGGGTGAAGCCGAGATCGTGGCCGCCCGTGACCAGGTCCTTGACGAACAGCACGGTCGTAAGCGCCGAGACGATCGCGACGACGAACATCACCGGGTTCCTGATCAACGTGCGCGGATCGAGCTTGCGGAAGGCGCCGCCAATGGCGGGCATCAGGATGCGGGCATCCAGAATGCTCGCGGATTTGGTCTGGCTCATTTTGTGGCTCCTGCATCGGGGATGTTGGACGGCGCCGGGTGCTCGGTCTTCGGGAACAGGTGYGGAAGGCCGACGRCCAGCAGCCAGATGACGAAGAGCACGGCCGCTATTCCCAGGAAGGTCGACAGGGTCGGAAAGGGACGAGGCCTCTCGTCCCCTCCGTCATCGGGCGGTTGCGGGTCACTGCGACGTCTGATGTTGAACCAGGCCATGTCTGTCCATGGATCATCGCCAGGTGCTCGACGATCGGGCCGACGGCAAGCGCCGGGAAGAAGGTGAGGCCGCCGACGATGACGATGACGCCGACCAGCAGGCCGACGAACAGCGTGCCGTCGGTCGGGAAGGTGCCGGCCGAGGCGGGCACCGTCTTCTTCGCGGCCAGCGATCCGGCGATGGCGAGCGCCGGGATGATGACCAGGAAGCGCCCCACCAGCATGCCGATCCCGATGGTGATGTTATACCAGGGCGTGTTGCCGGAGAGGCCGCCGAAGGCCGAGCCGTTGTTCGCTGCGGCCGAGGTATAGGCGTAAAGCACCTCGGAGAAGCCGTGCGGACCACCATTGGCGATCGAGGCCACAGCGCTCGGCAGGACCACGGCGATGGCCGTGAAGATCAGCATCGCCAGCGGCAGGCAGAGGATGGCAAGCATCGCCATCTTGACCTCCCTGGCCTCGATCTTCTTGCCGAGATATTCGGGCGTGCGGCCGACCATCAGGCCGGCGACGAAGACCGCGATGACGATGAACATCAATATGCCGTAGAAGCCGGCGCCAACGCCGCCGACGATGACCTCGCCGAGCTGCATGTTGATGAGCGGAATCATGCCACCGAGCGCGGTGAAGCTGTCATGCATGGCGTTGACTGCGCCGCAGGAGGCTGCGGTGGTGATGACCGCGAACAGCGCCGACAGCGCAATGCCGAAGCGGCTCTCCTTGCCCTCCATATTGCCGCCATCGATGCCGAGCGCATGGACCAGCGGATTGCCCGCCGCCTCGGCCCAGTAACAGACGATGACGCCGACCAGGAACAGCACGCCCATCGACGCCAGGATCGCCCAGCCCTGGCGCTCGCTGCCGACCATGCGGCCGAAGACGTTGGTGAGGGCAGCACCCAACGCGAAGATCGACAGCATCTGGATCAGGTTGGAGATCGCGTCCGGGTTCTCGAAAGGGTGCGCGGCATTGGCGTTGAAGAAGCCACCGCCATTGGTGCCGAGCATCTTGATGGCGACCTGCGAGGCGACCGGGCCGAGCGCGATGGTTTGCCTGGCACCTTCGAGCGTAGTCGCGTCGACATAGGGCCCGAGCGTCTGCGGGATGCCGAGCCACACATAGACAAGCGTCAGCACGATGCACGCCGGCAAGAGCAGGTAGAGGGTGCAGCGTGTCAGATCGACCCAGAAATTGCCGATCGACTTGCCCGAAGCGCGGGCAAAGCCGCGGATCAGCGCGATCGCGATGGCAATGCCGGTGGCGGCCGAAACGAAATTCTGGACGGTGAGGCCGGCCATCTGCACGAGATAGGACATCGTGCTTTCGCCGCCGTAGTTCTGCCAGTTGGTGTTGGTGGTGAAGCTGGCGGCGGTGTTGAAGGCGAGGYCGGGCTCGACCGCGGCCATGCCTGCCGGATTGTAGGGCAGTATGCCTTGCAGCCGCTGCAGCGCGTAAAGAACGAGGAAGCCGGCAAGATTGAAGAGCAGCATGCCCGTGGTGTAGACGGCCCAGTGTTGCTCTTCCCTGTCGCTGGTACCGGCGAGGCGATAGAGGCCGCGCTCGACCGGAACGAGCACCGGCGACAGAAAGGTGCGGTCACCGCTGAAGATGTGGTGCATGTAGTCGCCGAGCGGCCTCACGAGCAAAACCAGAATCCCGCAATAGACGAGGATCTGTAGCCAGCCATTGAGTGTCATGATGTGACTTTCCGTGCGCAGATCAGAAGCGTTCCGGGCGGATGAGCGCGTAGGTGAGGTAGGCAAGCAGGAACAGGGTCACCGCGCCGCCAAGCGTGTAATCGAGAAGCATGGTCCGGCTCTCCCGCTCAGATTCTGTCGCAGGCTTTGACGTAGGCTAAGGACAGGAGGAAGAATAAAATCCCGATCCCAAGAACAATGATGTCCATTTCAGGCGTTCCTTGTTTTCGATCGTGCTTTTTCCCGCCTGCTATCGACGGCCTAAACTGCGCGTGAACGCACGTCACCTTGGCGGTGACGGCGGCCAAAGCTTCTTGTCGGGGCGAAATATGGACCCGATCGCCATAAAGGTTCGAGACGGGGCGGATGGGAAAGAAATAGGAATCTTATAAAGCTTTCGTCGCCGCTCCCGTAGCAACGCGCTTAGCAGAGGGCCGAATGGGGCTACGAGGCGCTTGCATAGTGGCGCCGCGGCGTAAAYGGCAGTTAGTCGGAACGGCTGAGCATCGAGTCCGACTGCCTGAAGCGATCGCGCTCGACGAAGGGTCGGTAGAGTGAGGGTAGCGTTAGTTGTCCTTCGGCAGGCGGGAGGCTCGCCTGTCTAACGCAACCCGGCCAGACAGCGCAGTGTGCGATTTAGACGGCTATCGGGGAACATCGATACGCCGAACGGTTTGCAGGATGGTTTAGTCAATATTTGCTTCGCCTCAGGTCACGACGACGCCTAGACTAGGCTACCTAAATGTCCGCTCTCGGACATTCGCACCCGAAAAGTTGCCAGTCTCGTTCCGGCCCCCTTTACGTCATAGATCCGCGATCAGTTTGCCGGGCTGGGAAACCATTTTTCCAAGGAGAATCGGCTACTTAGACAGCGGTTGCTGGAATCGCCCACGTGGGAGTCGTGAATCGCCTCTACTCCAAACGCCGTTTGAAGGAGTAATGGGGGGAATACTCCGGATAGGTGCCAACGCCGTTTTGGCTCCAACCCTGTGTTTGGGCACAGTGAGACGCCGGCCGCGCAGCGGCCGCCGTGCCGGGGCAAACGTCAGGCCCCCTCTTCCGCGGGTGGAGGCAGCAGGTGGACCTTGCGCTGGAAGGTCCAGCCGTCCTCGTAGCGGTCGACGAGGTCATTGATCGCTCTTACCGTCTGCGCCTTGACGAAGCCCTGCCTCACCAGCTGGAAGGCGATGATCTCCATGATGYGCACGAGCAGCTTTTCGCGGCCGGGCTTCAGCAGGTTCTTGATGGCGAAGTGAAGCATCRCCCTGGCGACGTCGTCGCGGCCCGGAGAACGCTCCGCCTTCTTCCGCCTCCGGTATTCCCGCTGGTATGCCTTCTGCTTCTCCAGTCGCGCACGCCGCCTTTCCTCGTTCGTCTTCCTGGCCATCCGACCCTCCTCCTCATGATGTCCACCCTCATGATGACCGGCGGCGTTGCAAGGAACAAACGGCGTTAGTTTAGCAGAGCGGAGACGGCGTAGGTGTGGAACTGTCGCGRTTGCCTCCCTTCCATCCGACACTGGACCCAGGGCCGCGATGGTGCCCGAACGTGAAGCGCGATGCGCCGTTCACCACATTCGCCCTGCACGGACGCAGCAAGGATTTCGCCGCACCGATGAAGGCGATCCGGGCAACGCCGTTAACGCATATAACGACGATCCCGCACTCTGAATCGCGTTACCCGATCTCGGAATCGGCTTACCGCAAATTGTTTCGGGTTGCGGGCACGTCGGATCGACTGACCTGGTCCGACGGGACTGCTCGACGCAACGGCGTTTGTGTGTGCAACGGTGATCCCGACCTCTGAATCGGCCCGCAGGTTTCCTGAATCGGATTAGCGCAAATCGAGCCGATTTGAATTGACGTGCCCACAAGCGTCGAGCGGCTAGTGCGTGAAGCGCGGCTTGCCGGACGCGCGGCGGAAATGCACATCTTCGGCTCACCATGCGGGGTCGGTGCTGCCGAAAGCGATCTCGCCAAGGCGACCGCATTCGCGTTCTCGCTCGAAGCATCTCCGGTAACGGCGGCCATCAGCCGCTCATCTACCAAGCGCATCCGCACTCGCTGCTTTCCTGGGATCGCAAGCTCTCGACGCGCGTCCACTGCCTGCGCGGGCGGCTGTCCATCGTTGCCGACCACAGCAACGTCGGCGCCGCTCATGCTCAACCTCCCCCACCAGCCTGCGGATCGGCGCAATCTGGCAAGGCCGAGCCCCGTCTCTTCCTACGCCCCCTGTGCCGCAGCAGCCGCTTCCACAGATGATCGGAACATCGGGTGTCCATCACTGACGGCCTCCGGCATGAACCCACAACTGGCGCCTGCCGCGCATCACGCATCGGCTCAGGATCCATTGGTGCACGAGGCGGCAGGTCGCGTCCCCTGTCCGCATATGATGCTCCAAACTCCGCAGCACCGATGGCGAAAGCGGCAGCCCGGCAGGCCGACAGCGTGTGGCAAAGTACAGCGCCACGCCTACTGCAACAGCAGGACTATCGAGCGGATGACCCGCACCCATGATGCGCGCGAAGCGCAGCGCATCCGCGCTCACCTGCGGCAGACCGGGGATGACAGCCTTCTGCAGCACGGCACTGCCGGGCTCGCCGACATGGGGCGGCACGCCAGGTTCGGCGGGTGCKGGCCGCCGTCGCCTTTGTCGATCCGGTGGGCGTTCGCCGGCACCTCCATTCCCCGCGTCGGGCACAGCACTCGACCCTGCGCGCTGCGGGAACGGCAGGACGTTTGTCGTCTCGTTGCTCATGGGATCTCCGGAAGTCGAGGCGATGGTCTCGGCGGCCAAGCCGGGCCGCCATGCTGGTCGTCGCCGCTAATCGGCTGGCTCCGACGGCAGCGATGCTGCAGACGACACTGGTCGCGGTGAAGACAGGTCGTGGAACTACGATGGACTGGTTCGCCGGCCTCGTTGTCAGGCGCGGTTGACATAACCTAAGACCTCTCAAGTCGGTTGTGGGTGAGGCCACCGCTCGATGCTGGAACACTGCGGTGGCCGCTCCGTTCGATCCGAAGCAAGGCGACCTTCGCAGGATCCAGGTGAGTTGAGAGCCCGAAAAATGCAAATCGCCCAGACCTATCGATCGCAAGCTTAACAGTGAGCTCTCTGCATAATTCGGAAACGGCCATCTGCGGCGTCCCGACACAGCTTGGAGCCGGGAACTGGGGATCTAATCTTCACGCCGTGCGTGRCATTCGCCTGGCCAGCACGTTGACGCCATCCGACGCCAGAGAGGACATTCGTTCGGTGGCCGAGGCCTACCAGGTCAGCGAGAGCACGATTGCACGGCTCAGGGCTTTGTAGGGCTTTGTAAGCGGCTCTTGTATTCCATAGGTGGAACGCTATTTTATTCGCTCTGATGATGATTCTCTGATCCTGAGCCTGTTCTTGCGCTTTCACTGTTTTGCTGGTCCTCTGTTCTCCTGATCCTCTCTCGTCTCGCTATCTCGCACCTGTTTCGCTCTTTCTCCTGATCCTGATCTGATCAGACGCTGTTTCTCTGCTTTTCCTGTCTCTGATCCTGGCTCYGATTCTTTCCCTTTTCTGACAATCTGAAACGACAGGCCGTCCGTTTGGTGTGGCCACACCGCCGGCGGTAGCGAATCGTAACCGGACTTCGAAGTTTTAAGCCGCAACCTATTGAGGGTCGTGGCGGCGCCCCACTTGACCCGGAGATCACCATCATGGTCATCCGAGTGAACGTGGAAGTGCAACTGGACGCGCAAACCRCCCTGCGGATCGCGGCGTTCCTAGTTGCTTTCTTTTGGAGCTGAGAAGTAGACGGCGGCGCGCAAATGCGCCACYGTTCCAGTTCGAGGCTCACCCACCCAGCGCCTTGAAAAAGAACGCGGTCACGCCGAGGCCGAACAGGGTCACCARCACATTCTGCACCGGCGCAAGCAGCGGGCTCGGGTCTTGGCCGAACGTCGCGATTGCGATTGCCCCGATGCCGCAAAACAGCGACAGCATCGGCAGACCCGGCCATTTGACGATGGCGGTGCCCGCGGCCTCGCTTATCCGTTTCAAGGGACAGCGTTCACCTCAGCCGCCCGGCCTCCAGGACGCGTTTCAGAAATGCCTGCGTGCGCGGCTTCTGCAGATGGCGGAAGAGCTCCTCCGGCGGGCCCTCCTCGTAAATGCTGCCGGCATCGAGGCGGGCTACCGGCCGCTGTTCCTGTGTTGCTTTCAATACGGTCATGGCGTCATCCCCCCCTCGTTGTCGTTGTCCAAATCGAACGCTTCGACGATCTTCAGGACTTCGGCCGCGCGATGCATGACGGCCGCCTTCGGCTCGTAGAYGCCGTCGACAGGCAGCGCGATCTCGTCGARCAGCCTCTGGAACTTTACGCGCTGGTCAGCGTCGAGCGCGCCCGCGATCTCCCGGGCCAGCGCGATCCCGGTCGGCGATAGTTTCCTGATCATGCCGCCGCCCTTTCCGCAGCCATCGCCTCCAGCAGACTCCCGACCTCCTCCATCGCTTCGAGGGCGGCGCGCTTGATCCAGCCCAGCGCCTCGCGGTCCACGACCTTGCAGGCGTTCAGGTTCGCCTCGGCCTTCGCGAGGTTTCCGGTTTCGAGTCCGACCTCCCTCAGATAGACGTCGAGGCGCATGCCGATCTCACGATGCCATCGGCTCAACAGCATCGTATCGTAGGCCTCTTTCACCGCGACGTAGGCGGCATGAACCGCCCGCGCGTCGCTCAGAAGCTGTTCGAGGTCCCGCTTTTCCATCTTGTCCAGCATTTCCTGTCCTCCGCGTTTCTGCCCTCCGAGGGCGACGGGTTGGCTACCGCGACCGGGTTGCCCGGTTTCGGCCCGAGCCACCGGGTCATCATCAGGCGGCGAGAAGCTGCGTCTCCGCGATCCGGTTGCGGATGTGAAGCTTCCGGTCATCCAGGGTCCAGCTACGCGTGCAGTCGGCGAAGCAGAGGAAATCCCTGTTGCCGTCCTCGTTGATCCACCTGACCCCATAGCGGTCGATGCGGCGGTCGTTGGTCCTGAACTGGCTGGTGAGTTCGGCGACGTAGGTTTCGCCAGCTTCTTCGATGGTGATGAATTGCTTCGGCATTTCCCTGTCCTCCTCGTTTCCGGCCCGCCCATTGCAGTGCCGATGAGAAAAGTGTGCGGTATCCGCGCACACAATACAAGCCTTCATTTTGCAGCAAAATGCATGTCAACAAACCAGCATGCGAAATCCCTTGCTTGGCCAACAAGTTTTTTTGAGAAATCAACCGCTGAAGACTTGCGAATCCATCTCCGATTACGCCGACAGAAATTTGTTGCCTGTCAACAATTACTTCATATGAGAGGAATAAGATGCTGAGAGCTACCGCGATTGCTGTTCGATGGGCGCTCCGGAGGGCGTGGTCCATCTTCCAGGGACTGCGCCACGACCTCTGGCGGATCGGCCACCCGTCCGGCCTCGCGCCGGAGCCGATGCCCGCCCCGTACGCCCGGAGACAGGCGGGGYGGACGTTCTCGACGAGTTCAAGGACTCTTGCGTCAGGGAGTTCGCCAACGACCATACTGTCGTCGGTGATGCGGGCCCGCGCCGTCCATCAATACGCGTCGGCGACAGACCTTGGGTCCGGGTGCCGTGGACATCAGCACGCTGTCGGAGACTCAGGTGGACAGCTGCTCAAGCTGAGCGACGACGAACTGCGCAGGCTCGCCACCGCAGGTCCGAGGGCGTGCGAACTCGCGGCGAAAGGGAGGCGGTCAGGGATGGTGGGCTGCCTGTGCCGGAGGGCCGGCAGCCGAAGGAGGCGTCCAGCGCCGTCTTTGGACCGGCGCTCGCGCTCGGCTCTCTGCCTAGCCGCGCAGGCCTTCCTCGACGGCTTCTCGGCGGCGCGGGGCGATCTCGCGCCGGACCGCGCGCTCTGCCTGCGGGCGGCGAAGGCGGCGCGCAAGAYGTCCTCCGCTCCAGAGATCGCGGTGGYCGGAATGCTCATAGGGATCGGATCAGGTCCGTTCAYGGACGACTCGATCTTGGCGGCAAAGCGTTTGCTTGCGCTGGAAACAGGCAGCCTTCTCAAAGGCCGGAAACATCCGCCTCCGCACGTTGGCGGGTCGTACTCGTCAAGCAGGGCGTCGGCCCATAGCTGCAGCGCCTCCGACTTCAGCCCAAGGAACTGCGCCTTCGAACCGTAGGCCATCCTCGTGATCCTGGCCGTGTGCATTTTCAGAAAATYGTCGCGCTCGCGCTCCGAGGCTGTCGCCTTTGGAGCTTTCGAGGTGTCGAGTTCGTGCGCGAGGATAGCTGATGCCGCGGCGGGCATTTCCTTCGAATCCAGGAACTCAGTCAGGGTCCGTCTCACGTCGTGCATGGACCACCATGCTACGCCCGCCTCCTTAAGCAGGTTCCTGCGCTCGCCGCGCTCCCGGCGTTTCCTCGGCGTGCCGTCTGCGCGGACCGCAGGCTGCCATCCTTCCTGCTTCTTCACCTCCAAGGCATCTTTCCCGGCCAGTCGATACAGCACGCGGTAGACTCCGCTGGCGGTCGCATGGACCTCCGAGTCGCRCTCGCTAGGGAACGCCCAATCCTCCGACCCCTTGTGCTTGTTCATCTCCCGCAACTGCCGCAGGTGCTTCACGGCGCGTTCCGGAACCGGCAGCATCTGGGCCTTGCCGCCCTTCATCTCGCCTTCGTCCCAGGTGGCGATCCACCAGCCCTGCCGCTCGGCATCCTCGACTAGGTTGTAGGCCCGCAACCCCATGCCGGCCCCGCCGCGCTGGCATGTGAACACGAGCCACCAAAGCCCGGCGAGAACGCCCGCGCCGACTCCAGGTTTGTCCACTATACGTCCGGGCAGCGGCCTCGACAGGTATTCCTCGGCGAGCAGAAGGCTACGCACGATGTCCTCGACCTCAGGTTTCCGCTCGCGCGGTTCGATGTGGTACGGGTCRTGCAGGAGCTTCCACCAGACATCCCTGTCACTGAGTCCTGATTTCGCGCTCTGGAATCGCAGGCACCAGTCGAGGACGGAGCGGGTATAGGTGACGAGCTTCTTAGCGACCGACACCCCGTAGGCCGTGGCGACCTTGTCACGGATGTCCTCGACCCGGCCCTTCGTGACGTGGCACGCCGGGGTCTTTTTCAGTTCCTCGCACTCAGGCCTGTTGAACGCGCCACGGAGATCCTTCACGCCGGACGGCTTCAGAGGGTTCTTAGCACCGACAGCGGTGCGGCCCTTGACTACCTCCTCGATGCACTCGCCAAAGGTCCATGTGCTGACTTCGAGCCRCAGACCGTCAAGCGCCTCCTGGTGGGACTTCCCGGCATGTCGCCCGGCGAGGTATGGCTCGACCTTGCGCGGGTCGTCAGCGAGCAGCGCCTGCACGTACCCACACCACTCGCGGGCTTCCTTCGGAGCGGTCAGCGCCTGCTTGTGCGACTTCGGGTATGGGTGCAGCCCACAGGCTCTCGCCTCTGGCCGGTCGCCTACCGCTTTGACGGCAAGCAGAAGCTGCTTGCACTGGGCAGCTATCCCCTTATCTCCCTCGCCGAGGCACGGCAGGCGCGCGATGATGCTAAACGGCTCCTGCTGGCTGGCATCGACCCTGGAAAGGAACGCAGCTTACGGAAGGCCGATTCGGCAACCGTCCTTACTACCCTTCGTCGAGTGGAGGTTCGCGGTCGATACAGTCGGCCAGGCGACTGCGCTCCACCATCGGCACCGTGTTTCGATACGCGATCGCGACCGCACGCGCCGAGGCAGTTCCGACGATCGCTTTGAGACGTGCACTTATTAGTCCAACGGTCACGCCGCGCGCCGCGATCACAGATCCTATGGCCTTTGGCGGCTTGCTAAGGGCAGTCGATGCCTTTGACGGACAGCCTACAACCCGAGCCGCTCTGAAGCTGATGGCAATGCTATTTCCTCGCCCCGGCGAGCTACGCGCCGCAGAATGGGAAGAGTTCGATTTCGAAAGCTCGGTGTGGACCATTCCTGAAGCACGCATGAAAATGYGACGRCCGCRCCGCGTGCCCCTTTCAAGGCAGGCTGTCAGCGTCCTGACTTCGCTTAGAGAAATCTCCGGTGGTGGATCGCTGCTTTTTCCTGGTGTTCGATCGACTTCGCGCCCGATTTCCGACAACACGCTTAACGCCGCTCTGYGCCGTATGGGCTACGGCAAGGAAGAAGTTACCACGCACGGTTTTCGAGCAACGGCATCGACTCTGCTAAACGAATGCGGAAAGTGGCATCCGGACGCCATAGAGCGGCAGCTGGCCCACATTGAAAACAACGACGTTCGTCGAGCCTACGCCCGGGCAGAGCACTGGGAAGAGCGCTTCAAGATGATGYAATGGTGGGCCGACTACCTGGATGAACTCGAGAGCAAAAATACGCGAGTGATCTCAATTGCGGGACGCGCCAAGCCTGCTGTTCATACACCATCGGGAGGGTCCACTTTGAACCCAACTGCGACGGTTCACCAAACACCGAGACKATCCTCCAACCTTCGCAGATCCTACTGAGTTCAAAAAACGTCGAAAACTGGACAACCAAAATGGTAGGTCCAGACGGTCATCGTTTTCGACGGAAAATCAATACGTTAGCGGACGGTTCGCCAACCCGTTTACCTGTATTCTCTCGTATGGTCTAGCGAACCTGAGGACGACGGCACCTCGAATGACAAGGTATTCAATATGAGGGGAACATGATGCTTTTGGCGAGCTATTTGTAACACCAGAGGACACGAATTGTGGGACACACTCGTCGGCGGTTGCAGCAGCTTGACTTGGCCCCATCCTGCTTTGTTCAGCTGCGCCTTGGGTTCCAGGCATAACTACCACGCCTGTGGCTGTATTCCTTGCAAGGGCGCACTGAGATTAGGCAGCGTCGTTTTGATGGATTTGGTGGATCCGGGAGATGGTCCTTAAATTTTTTACTTTTTCATTTTCGTGGTAACAAGACAGAGGTACTTCCGTACCGTTCCGCGTATTGCCGCTGGC
>NZ_MDFL01000159.1 GCF_001854785.1 Mesorhizobium sp. ORS 3428 | reverse complement strand
ACCGAATGGCTGCCCTTCGGGTTGAGCACTTCCCAGGCGGTCTCGTTCGAGCCGGGAGCGAGACCGTGCAGCGCCTGGTTCAGCTCGCGCAGCGAATTTTCGCCGAGGTCGAAGACACGCCGCACGAAGTTCACTTCGCGCGACGGCGCCGTGGCAACATTCGAAATATTCATGATCCTCAATGCTCCCAGAAATAGACGGTGGACGGCTCCGGTTCCCAAACCCTGGCTTCCTCGATACCAGGCAGGTTGGCCAGCGCGCGATACTCCGAACCGAAGGCGACATACTGGTCGGTCTCCGCCATGACGGCGGGCTTGCAGGCGATCGGATCGCGCACCACGCCGAAGCCGTTCTTGGTGCCGACAACGAAGGTGAAGAAACCGTCGAGGTCGTTCAGGCTGCTTTGCAGCGCCTCGCCGAGATTCTGCCCGTGAGCGATCTTGGACGAGAGGTAGGCAGCCGCCACTTCGGTATCGTTCTCGGTCTCGAAGCGCATGCCGTCGCGGATCAGCTCGCGGCGGAGATTGTTGTGGTTGGAGAGCGAGCCGTTATGGACCAGGCACTGGTCCGGACCGGTCGAGAAGGGGTGCGCGCCCAGCGTGGTGACGGCGGACTCGGTTGCCATCCGCGTATGACCGATGCCGTGGCTGCCGCTCATCCTGGCCAAATCAAACCGCTTGACGACGTCGGCCGGCAGGCCGGTTTCCTTGTAGATCTCGATCGCCTCGCCGGCGCCCATGAGGCGCACGTTTGGGCGCAGTTCGCCGATTGCAGCGCGGGCCTCCTCGAGCTTGTCGGCGGGGACATCGAGGACGGCGTGGGTCGACTTCACGATCGACGCAACCTTGGCTCCGATCTTCTTGCCGAGTTCGGCTTCGAGCCCTTCGAAATCAACCTTGGGAGCCGATGACTGGATGGTGATCTTGCCGCGCCCGGCCGCGCCACTGTCATAGATGGCGATGCCGGCGCTGTCCGGTCCCCTGTCGGTCAACGACACCAGCATTTCCGACAGCAGCGCGCCTAACTCGGGCTCAAGCGATTTGTCTTTCAGGAACAGTCCAACAATCCCACACATCCCGTCACCTCCATTGTTTGTTACCTGACATGGACGCTAGCAGGTTCCCTATGGCAATTCAACTGTCATGAATTTTTTTTTCCTGTAGAAAAACACGCATTCGTAGGACTGGCCAAGATCGGAGACCTCTCGTGTTGAAAGTCACCGTTCAGGCAGAGACGCGCGACGTCCGCCGCAAGGGCGGTCAAATGCAATGAGGGAAATGGCGGCGTGACACGCGAAGCTGGACACGCGACGGCGCCTGCGCAACCTGCGCGTACACAAATGGCCAGTGTGGGAACGAACGGCGGATTACGTCAGCCGTTTCCGCGCCCGTGAGGATAGGAGATGATCGACAAATATCGTATCGGCAAATGCGTCAATTCTTCGGGACCGYGCGGTGCGTCGGCGTCGAAAAACAGGCTGTCACCCGGCGTCATCCGGTAAAGATTGTTGCCATGGCGGTACACGACTTCGCCTTCCAGCATGTAGAGGAATTCCATGCCGTCATGCTGGAAAGTCGGGAAGACGTCGGAGTCTTCGGTCAGCGTGATGAGGTAGGGTTCGACGACAACACCGCTCGAATCCGAACCGATATGGCCCAGCAACGTATACTGGTGCCCGGCACGCGTGCCGCGCCGTTCGACGTCCACGCCCGATCCCGCCTTGACGAAGACGGCCTTCCGCTCTTCCTCAAAACGGCGAAAAAATGCAGTCACCGGCACGCCGAGCGCGCGCGACAGCGCCTGCAGCGTGGTCAGGGACGGCGATGTGATGCCGTTCTCGATCTTGGAAAGCATGCCGACCGAAAGCCCTGTGGTGACAGCGAGATCGGCAACCGTGATGCCCAGTTTCTTGCGAARGGCGCGAACCTCGTGGCCGATCGCAACCTCCAGCACGTTCTCGCGCGTGTCGCGAACAGCATGGGGATCCTGACTGAGAGGCTTGCCGCGCAGCGGTGGCGGCKGGCTGACGATTACCGGCACCGTCATTTTGACCGGGGTGGGCGCCTCGCCCTTCTTTACCGTCTTTACTGCCTGCATCTTCCCCGCCTTAGCCGTCGCCATGTTCACTGCCGTCTGTTGAATCATTTTACCAACAGTAAACATCTTCAGCTGAGGATACAACTCAGGATAATTGGCGAGAAGGCAGCGGCTCAGGTGCCGCCGAGGCTATTGCATCAGCAGTATTTGCAGGTCGGCGACATTTGTCCCCGTTGGCCCGGTCAGAAGCAAATCGCCTGAAGCCGCCAATGCAGGGTAGGAATCATTGTTGCTGAGATGGGCTTCCGGCCTGCAGCCATGCCGGCGCATCCGTTCTGCTGATCCGGAATCGACAAGGGCGCCCGCCGCGTCCGTCGGCCCGTCCCGACCATCGGTGCCACCACTGAGAAAGGCCCAGGGACGCCGGATCGGCTGTCGTTCACTCAGAAGGGCAAATCGTAGAGCCAGTTCCTGGTTGCGCCCCCCTCTCCCGCTGCCGCTTACCCTTACAGTCGTCTCTCCTCCGGCGACGATTGCCACCGGCCCCTCTTCTTTCACCGTGAACATGGCCAGGCGATGAAGGGCATGGGCCGCTTCCGAAACATCTCCGCCGAGCCAGTCGGCGGCCTTGACGACCTTGAAAGAGCGCTCTTCGGCGCTGCTCATCACGCGCTGCAGGCTGATGGCGTTGCTGCCGATCACAACATTTTCGACATGGTCAAAGCTTGCGCATGTGCGATCTTCGCCGGCAACCAGATCGTCCAGTTGCTTTCGCAAGATCGCGGGAAGCGCTTCAAGCAGGTTGTGACGTCGAAGAACAAGGACCGCGTCGGAAACGCCGGTCGCGGGCTTTGCGGTAGGACCGCTGGCGATCGTGGCGACATCGTCGCCGGGCACGTCTGACAGTATAAGCGAGAGCGTCCTCACGCCTGAGGTCAGTTCCGCGAGACGCCCGCCCTTCAGCCTCGAGAATATTTGCCTTACAGCGTTGATCTCGGAAATGTCGGCGCCGCTACGAACCAGGGCTTCGTTGAGCACCACCTTATCGGCAAGGGAAATGGCGGGGGCAGGTGCGCAGACGAGAGCCGACCCGCCGCCGCTGATCAGCAGCAGCACAAGGTCTTCGGGCGAGGCCGAGCGCGCGGCCTCTTCAATCGCCCTGCCGGCTTTCAGGCTTCCCTCGTCCGGCAGCGGATGGCCGCCGACAATGATCTCGATGCCATCGATGTCCAAGACGTTTTCGTGATTGGTGACCACGCACGCCCTGCGCAGTTTGTCCCCGACGAAGCGCAGCGCCGTCCCTGCCATCAGGCACGCTGCTTTACCCAAGGCAATCAGGATGACGCCGCCGGCGGCGGCAATGTCGGGTTCTCTCGCTTTCAAGGCTGACGCGACCGCCGACTCTGGATCGGATGCGGCAATGCCTTGACGAAACAGCTGGAACGCCTGCATCCGCAGCTCGACCAAGGAGGAAGCCGAACTGCCGAAACCCATCACACGACCCGATCCGGCACCGGGCGCCCGTCGAAAAACGCGACCAGATTCTCCACGGCCCGCATCCCCATGGCCACCCGGGTCTCTTTGGTGGCACTGCCGAGATGCGGCAAAAGCACCACGTTTTCCATATGCCTCAGCGGCTCCGGAATTGCAGGTTCGCCGTCAAAAACGTCGAGCCCGGCACCGGCGATCTCGCCCCGCCTGAGCGCTTCGATCAAGGCATTTTGGTCGACCACGTCACCGCGAGCGGTGTTGATGAGGAAGGCGCCACGCTTCATCGAAGCCAGACGGGAAGCGTTGATCAGGTGCCGGTTCTCTGCGCCGCCAGGACAGTGGAGCGACACGAAGTCAGCCTGTGCCAGCACCTCCTCCACGCTCGGCAGTTGCCTGGCTTCAATGGCAACGATTTCTTCGTCGTCCACCTTCGAGCGATTGTAAAAGACCACGTTCATGCCGAAGCCGAACCGCGCACGCCGCGCCGTTGCTTTGCCGATCCGGCCCATCCCGATGATCCCGAGCGTTTTGCCGGAGACCTTCGTGCCGATCATGTGCGTCGGACACCAGCCGGGCCATTCGCCGGCGCGCAACTGACGTTCACCCTCGCCCGCCCGACGAGCGACCGAAAGGATCAGGCACATGGCGATGTCGGCGGTGCAATCGGTCAGTACGCCAGGAGTGTTGGTTACCACTATGCCATGCTTGCGTGCAGCATCGGTGTCGATGTGACTGAAGCCGACGCCGAAATTGGCGATGACCTTGGTTCGGGCCTTGGTTTCAGGGAAGACAGATGCCRACAGATGATCGCTGACAGTCGGCAAAATCGCTTCAAAATCCCGGAACGAAGCTCTGAYTTCGTTGGAAGTCAGCGGCGTATCGTGCCGATTGAAAGTTGTGTCGAAGCGCTCGGCAAGAATCTGCTCGACAGCCGCGGGCCAGCGACGCGTGACGATAACGCGTGGTCTCATCTGAATTTCCTCATCAAGCGGAAGAACGRCCGTCTTTTGCCCAAGCACATAAAGAGGTTTCCCCGAAGACTTCGCAGACAAAATGCCTGCCGAAGYGATCATCGAGATTGCCCACCCGCTCACAACACCTGTCCAGATAGATTCTGTGAGCCTTCTGGCATTGGGTGCTGCCTACACTTTCAGAAGCCCAAATGCGCTGTCGGGTAGGTCGGACCCTACCCGCTTTCCGTAACACTGGCTCCGCCCACCGCGGGATAGCGAGTCACCCTCGTTTGGATTCCAACCTTCGGGGGCAGCGCAGAAATAGCCTGTCGGGTGACTACGAAGAGCCCACGCTCGATGTTGCAAAGGACGAGAAACTGCGCGCTTATGTCGACCGGCGCTCGCTCGAAATCCCTGCGGTCGATGCGCTTAATGAGGAATACTGAGCGTGCGCATCGATCGGATCAACATCTATACGACTGAACTGCCGGTCAAAGGCGGCGTCTACCGCATGGCGAGCGACAACGTGGAGTCGCTGGACAGCACGCTCGTCGAGATCGTGACGAATGACGGTTTGACCGGCTGGGGCGAAACCTGCCCGATCGGGCCGGTCTATCAGCCGCATCATGCGCTCGGCGCCCGTGCCGCGATCGCCGAAATCGCCCCGGGGCTCATCGGTTCGGAGATCGCCTCGATCAGGCTTCTCGCGAAACGGATGGACGAGCGCCTGAACGGACACGGCTATGCCAAGGCCGCGTTCGACATGGCCTTCCTGGACCTGCTCGGCCAGAAGCTGGGCGTTCCGGTCTCGACGCTGCTGGGCGGTGCGTTGACGAACCGCGTTCCGGCCTATTATTCGCTGATCGTCGGCGCGCCGGACGAGACGGCCCGCATCGCGGCCGACAAGGTCAAGGCGGGCTATCCGCGCCTCCAGGTGAAAATCGGGGGACGCAATCTCGAAGAGGATGTGGCGACGGTCCACAAGGTCTGGGAGGCGGTCGGCTACAAGGCGCGCATCGCCGTCGACGGCAACAGGGGCCTGACCGTCGCTGCAGCGATCCATCTCGACAGGCTCTGCCAGGCGATCCCGTTCGTTTTCGAGCAGCCCTGCAACACCATGGACGAGGTCGCCACGCTGAAGGGCAGGGTCACGCATCCCATTTATCTCGACGAAAACACCGAGGACCAGAATGYGGTGCTGAGGGCAATCTCGATGGGCATTGCGGACGGCTTCGGCTTCWAGGTGACGCGCCTCGGCGGTCTCACCAAGATGACGACCGTGCGCGACCTTTGCGCCATCCGCTCGTTGCCGCATAGCTGCGACGACGCCTGGGGCGGCGACATCATTGCGGCGGCCTGCGTCCATCTCGCGGCGACCGTCGAACCGCGCCGCTTGGAGGGCGCTTGGATCGCGCAGGAATATATCGACGGCCATTTCGACGCGAAGAATCCGGTTGTGATCGAAAGCGGCCACATCGCCGTGCCGCAACTGCCGGGACTGGGCGTCAAACCGGAGCCCGGCCTGTTTGGCAAGCCGGTGGCCACATACGGATAAATGCACCCGCCAACATCAGTGCTATGCGTACGTTGGCCGCGCCGAGAATTTTGGCCGACCGGCCGTTTGAAACGCTACGATCCGGTCGCGCGCCGTGTGATGCGTTCGAGGCCGAGCAACAGGACCAGCGTCGCCGCCACAAGGATCATGGTGAGCGCTGCGCCTGCGAAGATGTCGCCGCGATCGGTCAGCGAGAAGATCGAAACCGGAAGCGTCACCCAGCCCGGCGGATAGACCATCACGGTGGCGCCAAGCTCGCCCATGGAAAGCGCGAAGCTCAGGCCGAATGCCGCCGCGAGATAGGGCGCAAGCAGCGGCAGGGTGACGTGCCAGAGCCGATAGGCGGGCCTCGCGCCAAGGCTGGAGGCGACCTGCTCGAAGTCCGGCGACAGCCGCGCCAGGCCCGCCGACACATTGCCGAAGGTGAAGGCCGAGATCAGCACGAAATGCGCGATCATGACGATGGCGATGGTGCCATTGAGCAGCAGCGGCGGATTGCTGAACGCAACGAGCAGGCCGAGACCCACGGACACCGAAGGAACCGCGCTGGGGATGAAGAACAGCAGGCCGAGCAAGCGCTCCAGCGTGGCGCCTTGCACGCGAAGCGCAAGCGCCGCCCAGGCACCGCTGACCAGCGCCAGGGCGCTGGCGGTAAAACCCGTGATCAGGCTGGCTTTGACTGAGTCGCCGGCCGAACCCTGAACGACATCGCTGTAATGTTCCAAGGTCAGGCTGCTGGGCAGGACGCCGTTCCACTGGCCGGCGAGACTGGACAACAGAATGACCGCCAGAGGTGCCAGGAACAGCACGCCGAACAGCAGCGCGAAAAGCGCCCAGATGACGATGCGACCGGATCGCGACCAGACCAGCATGGCTATGCTCCCAACCGACCGGCGGCGAGCCGATAGAGGCCGAAAAGGCCGAGCGACAGGACAATGTTGACTAGCGCGATGATGCAGGCGACCTGGTAGGCCGACTCCTGGATGGCCTTGCTGTAGATCAGCAGCGGCAGGGTGATGACGCCCTTGGCGCCGATGAACAGCACGATCCCGAATTCGTTCACGGTCAAAAGCAGGCAGAGGCTGCCGCCGGCAATCAGCGCCGGCACCGCCGCCGGCAGGATCACCTGGCGCACAATGCGGAATGGGCGCGCGCCGAGCACGCTTGCCGCCTCGATCTGGCCGCGGTCGACCAGCGAGAAGGCGGCTAGAAGCGGCCGCAAGATGAAGGGCGTGTAGACCGTCACCTCCGCCAGCACCACGCCCCAGGCCGAATAGAGAAAATCAACGGGCGGCGTCGGCAGCGAAAAGGCCTCCATCAGCCCGCTGTTGAGCATGCCGGCCGAGCCATAGAGGAAGGTGAAGGCGAGCGTCACCAGAAATGTCGGCAAGGCGATGAAGGTATCGATCAGACGGGCGATGACGCCGCTGCCCGGAAACGGCACGAAGGCCAGGATCAGGCCGAGCACCAGGCCGACGACCAGGCATCCGGCCGTTGCCGCCACAGAAATCGTAATCGTGTTGAGGAGCGCGTTGAGGAAGAAGCGCGCATGCAGYACGCGCACGAACTCGGCGACATTGGCAATCCCGCTGTCGTCGAGAAAGGCCTGCCGGGCAATCAGCGCCAGCGGATAGAAGAACAGCAGCGCCAGCAGCGCCGCCGGCGGCACGGTCCAGACGCTTCGGGGGACCTTCCTGGCCGCCGGCCTTGAAATAACGGCTGCCTCAGACACGGGCGTCTTCCGGAACCAGAGACGTATCCGCGGGCGTGAAGAAGAGCGGCATCGCCGTGCCGCGCTCCGGCAAGGACACCGGCAGCCTGGTCGCCGAAACACGCACAGGCGTGCCGTCGACGTCGAGCACGAGATGGGTGAGTTCGCCCTGCCAGTGCACTTCCTTGAGTATGCCGACGATCCGGTTCGAATGCTCCTCGTCTGCCGTCAGGCTGAGATGCTGCGGCCTGATGCAGAGCAGGCTCTTGTCGCCAGGCTTCTCGCCTCGTCCTGCCCCTGCGAGCACGACATCGCCGAGCCTCGCCTTGGCAAACCCTTTCGACCCGGCAGCCTCGGCGACGGTCACCGGCAAAAGATTCGCGCGTCCGAGGAACTCCGCCGTAAAGCGGTTCGGCGGACGGCGGTAGAGCTCGGTCGTCGGTCCATGCGAGGAAACCCGGCCGTCACGCATGATCGCGATCTTGTCGGCAAGGGTCAGCGCTTCGGTCTGGTCATGGGTGACGTAGAGGATCGTCAGCCCCGGCAGGTCGCGATGCAGCTTGGCGATCTCCTCGACCATGTTGCGCCTTATTTGCGCGTCGAGCGCCGACAACGGCTCGTCGAGCAGAAGCACCCGCGGCCGCACCGCCAGTGCCCGCGCGATCGCGACGCGCTGCTGCTGGCCGCCCGAAAGCTCGCGCGGATAGCGCCTGGCGAAATCCGACATGCCGACGGTGGCGAGCGCGTCCTTAACGCGCTCGGCAATGAGCGGCTTGTCGGTGCGCTGTGCTCTCAGGCCGAAGGCGACATTGTCCTCGACCCGCATATGCGGGAACAAGGCGTAGTTCTGCACCACCATGCCGAGCCCGCGCTCATAGGGCGGAAGATCGGTGACATCGGTGGTGCCGATACGGATGCGGCCGCTTGCCGGCTTGACGAAACCGGCAACCGCCCGCAGCGCCGTTGTCTTGCCGGAGCCGGAGGGGCCGATCATCGCCAGGATCTCGCCTGGGGCGATGTCGAGCGTCAGCGGATGCAGGACGACAAGCCCGCCGTAGGCAACRCTCACCTTGTCGAAGTGGACGTTGGAGCCGGCGCCGCGAATTTTCGCGGCGTCAACGTCCACAACATTGCTCCCCGTGAAAGCGGGCACCGACATGGCTGATCCTCCGGATCTGGTCACCAGGAGATCAACTTCCGGTCGCTTCGTTCCACTTCTTGACATAGTCGGGCAGCTTCTTCAGCGCCTCATCCCAATTCGGCGACCAGACCGTCACGCCCTTCATCGCCTCCTGCAGCTTGGAGAAGTTGGCGTCATCCGGCTTCACGTCGTTGCGAGCGGGCATGCCAAGGGCAACCGAGCTTACCGTCGACTGGGCTTCCTTGGAGAGCAGGAAGTCGATCAGCTTCTTGCCGTTCTCGCTGTTCGGAGCACCGGTCACCAGGCCGATCTCGTAAGGCAGGGCGAAAGTCGAGCGGGTGCCGTCTGGGCCCGCGGGCCAGAACACCTTGATGTTGGGATTGTCGGCCATCTGCGACATGTTCATCTGCAGGTCGCCGTTCGCGACATGCAGTTCGCCCTTGTTGACTAGCGCGGTCAACTTGCCGGTGGAAGCCGAAGGCCCGACATTGTTGTCCTGCAATTTCTTCATGAACTCGAAGCCGGCGTCCTCGCCGCCGAAGGCATGGATGATCTGCAGCATCACCGCGGTGCCGTCGCCGGCCTGACCTGGCGTCGAGTACTGGATCTTGTGCTTGAACTTGGGATCGAGCAGGTCGTTGTAGCTCTTCGGCGCTTCCGAAAGCGCGGCGCTGTTGTAGATGAAGTTCATGTAGTTGTTGACCAGCGGCCGGTACTTGTCGGTGCCGCCATCGATTTGCGCGGCTGCCTCGGGCTTGTAGTCCTGCAGCAGCCCATCCGCTGCGGCGCGTTGAATGAAGGGAGGCAACGTGACCAGCACGTCGGCCTGCGGGTTCGACTTCTCCTTGGCGACGCGCTCGACGACACCGCCCGAACCGCCTTCGATGTATTGAACCTTGATGCCGGTCGCCTTGGTGAAGGCGGCGAACTCGGTTTCGTACCAGCTGCCATTGCCGTCATGCAGGCCGTCGGCCGAATAGATGGTGACGACGCCGTCGGCCATCGCCGGCCCGACAAGAGCCGCCGATACGGAAAGCAGCGCGGCGAATGCCGCGATGACAGTTGCCTTTTGTGATTTCATGGTCAGTTCCCCTGTGATGGAAGGCACATTCTGCGATGCACTTGGTCAGCCGCCCCTCGGGTCCCTACCTCGGTCGAGCCGGCTGGACGTCCTCTTTTCACGACTTTGGGGACTGGTGATCGATAAGTAAAATCTATTTATTTTATAAAGACAAAGATTTCTCCGATGCTTGTTACAAAACTGTCGCAACCTCGTCGCTGCCGCAGTTCGCGCAGCGTGGAATGCTTTTGGAACAAACAGTTAGCGAGGATCTGGCTTGATCAGCCGAAAACGACGCCGGCAGTCTGCGCGCGCAGCCTGGGATCCGACGAACGGATCGTCACCGGTCTGCCATCGAGGATTTCGAAGCAGCGGGCAAGCGTATCCTCCTCGAGCCGGCGCATGGCTTCGACCGTGAAGAAGGTGAGATGCGGAAAGAGAATGAYGTTGTCGCGACCGAACAGCGCGCTCATCGGATGGCTCGACGTCGCGAGAGGCTCCTGCGAATAGACATCGAGGCCGACACCGCCAATGCGGTTGTCCAGGACCGCCTCGACCAGCGCCRCTTCGTCGACCAGCGCCCCGCGCGAGACATTGATCAGGATGGCGGAAGGCTTCATGCTCGCAAGCTCGGCCCGGCCGATCAGGCCGCGCGTCGCCTCGTTCAGCACGCAATGGACCGAGACAAAATCGCAGGCGCGCAGCATGTCGTGGAGATCGTCGATCTTCTCGATGCCGGCTTGCCGCATTGCCGCAGCGTCGACATTGGGATCAAATCCGAGCACACGCGCGCGAAACCCCGCCCCGGCCATGCGCGCCATGCTGCGGCCGATGCGGCCGCAGCCGACGAGGCCGAGCGTCGCGCCGGAAATGTCGCGACCGAGCCAACGCTGCTCGGGCCAGATCCAGCCGTCGCGCGAAACTCCCGCCGTGATCGCCGGCATCCGTTTTGCCAAGGCGATCATCAGCGCGAAGGCGCCCTCGGCGACCGTTTCCTCGGCATATTCAGGGACATTGACGACGGGGATGCCGCGCCGCATCGCGGCCTGGATGTCGATGGCGTCGATGCCGACGCCATATTTGACGATGCCCTTGAGTTTTCGCRCCGCCTCGATGACACGCGCAGTGATCGGCGTGTAGCACATGAGCAAAAGATCGGCGTCGGCGACGGCCGTCACGAGGTCGGCTTCCGGGATGCCGTCCGGCAGCGTCACCAACTCCACTCCGCGCGCTCTGAGGCCCGCGTCGATGCCCGGACATTCGAGTTCCTTGTCGGTGCGGACGGCCTTCATTTCCGCAATCGGCTCCCGCGTTTCAAGCCGCCAGCACGGCGGCTTCGACGATGTCGAGCGCGCGATCGAGATCGGCGCGGGAAATCACCAGCGGCGGCGAAAGCGTCAGCACATTGCCCTGACTGATCTTGAAGCTCAGCCCCTCGTCGAGACAGCGATAGTAGATCTTCTCGGCAAGCGCGCGGGCCGGGGTGCGGTCAGCCTTGTCCTCGACCATCTCGACGCCGAACATCAACCCCCTGCCCCGTACGTCGCCGACAGATGGCGAGCGCTGCATGAGGTCGCTCATGCGGGCGAGCGCATGGGCGCCAAGCTCGGCGGAGCGTTCGACAAGGCCTTCCTCGCGCACGATGGCAATGGTGGTCAGCGCAGCGCGCGCGGTAACCGGGTTTTTCTCATGCGTGTAATGACCGATCGCGTAGTCGCCGGCGACGTCGAGGTCGCGCCTTGCGATCACCGAGGCGATGGGCAGGATGCCGCCGCCGAGCGACTTGCCGAGGATGATCATATCGGGCGTGACGCCGTCATGCTCGGACGCGAAGAATTTTCCGGTCTTGCCGAGCCCGGTCGGGATCTCGTCGAAGATAAGCAGCGTTCCGTGCCGGTCGCAGGCTTCGCGCACCGCCTTCCAGAAGCCCGGCGCGGGCACCAAGGCCGTCGCCCGCATCGGCTCGGCGATGAAGGCAGCGAAGTCGCCCTCACGGCCGAGCACATAGGAAATCAGGGTGGCACAGGCGCGCGCCGAGTCCTCCAGCGAATTGGTGCCATAAGGGCAGTTAAGCGGCGCCCAGGGCGCAACATGTTCGGTGCCGGGTAGAAGCGGCCCGGCGATGCCCGAGCGGAACGTCGCCTCGCCGCCGACGCTTGCAGCGCCGAAGCCGGCGCCATGGAAGGCATCCCAGAACGACAGCGTCTTGAACCGGCCGGTGGCCGCTCGCGCCAGCTTGAGCGCCACCTCGATAGCATCGGACCCGCCTGTCGTGAACAGCACCTTGCCGAGATCTCCCGGCGCCAGCGCGCCAAGCGTCTCGGCAAGCTCGATCGCGGGCTCGCAAGTGAACCGGCGCGGCGCGAAAGGCAGCGCATCCATCTGCTGCCGGATCGCTTCCTTCAGGCGCGGATGGCCGTAGCCGATATGATGGACGCTGTTGCCGTGGAAATCCATGTAGCGGCGCCCGGCCGTGTCCTCGATCCAGATGCCTTCAGCCTTGGCGATCGCCGAGACGCAAGGGCTGGAAAGGCTCTGATGCAGAAAGGCAGCGGCGTCGCGGCGCAGGAGTTCCTGCGACGGTGCGTGGCTTTGCCTGGCGCTCCATTCCTGGCGCGCCGCCGCCTTGTTGGATTCGCCTTCCGTATGGACGAGCGTCATGCTTTTCCTCCAGCCGCCTGACGAAATTGCGATCAGGGAACTCGCTCCCCCGACAAGCTGACGTCAGCCGAACAACTCCGCAATGGTTTCCTCGCCGAGCGCGAATCCGGTACTGGCGCCGGTGCCGCTGGTGACAATGACCAGCCGTGCATCGGCATGYGGCGCATCCCGAAGCACTGCGTTCTTTGCCGACGCGTAGCTGCCGGTCCATCGCGCAAGCACGTCGGGCACCTTGCCGAACAGTGTCTTGAATTCGTCCAGGATCAGCCGGTCGACGGCTTCCGAACCGAACGGATCGAGGCTCAGCCCATAGTGATGGGAATCGCCGACGACCAGTGAACCGTCCGCGCTCTGCACGACGATCAGGTGAACGCCGTTGGCCAGCGCGACCGCACGCTGCTCGCCCAGCTTGCTTCGCAATGCGGCGGTTTCCGGCAGGCCGGCGAAGCCGCCATAGCGCAACAGGCTGAGATCGGACATCAGCGCCGACGACAGCCGGAAGCCGGGATAGGCCAGGCGAAGCATCTGCAACTTGCAGCGCTGCACACCGCGCTCGGCGATGCGCTGCGGATAGAGCGTGCTGAGGTCGTCGCCGGGGCAGATGACGACCTTTTCCGCACGCAGGCGCCCGGTGCTCGTCACCACGAGCGGCGGTGCGATGTCGGTGACCGATGTGCCGGTGTGGAACACGACGCCGAAGCGCTCGGCCAGGAAAGATGCCAACTGCGGCAGCACCTCGCGCGATTCCACGCGCAACTCGAACGGGCTGAAGAGCCCGCCGATGATCGCCTCTCCATTGAGGCCGCCCAGCTGCCCGACTGTCTCCCGCGCCGTCAGCAGCTTGCAATCGGCGCCATGCTCCCCGGCCTTGAAGGCCTCGAGCACGGCAAGCGCTTCCGGACGCTGCACCGCGATCAGCTTGCCGCGCTGGAGGATTTCAATGCCCGCCTCATTCGCAAGCTGAAGCCAGATCCTGCGGGTGAGCTCGGCCTGGCGGCGCGATGGGCCCGGCTCCTGCCCTGTGACGACGACGAGGCCGAAATTGCGGATCGAGGCCCCATTCGCCTGGCGGTCGCGATCGATGACGACAACGCGCAAACCGCGCCGCGCGGCGGCAAGCGCATGGGCGATCCCGATAATGCCGGAACCGACTACCGCAAGGTCATAGGAGTCCGCCATGGCGCCTACCACGGCAAGGAGAATGTCTTGACGTTGGTATAGCTCTTCATCGCCTCGATGACGCCTTCCTTGTAACCGTTDCCCGAATCCTTGATGCCGCCGAAGGGGCTCATCTCGATGCGGTAGCCCGRCACTTCCCAGATGTTGACGGTGCCGACCTTCAGGCCGGTGATGTATTTCTGCATGCGGCGGAAATCATTGGTGCAGACCCCGGACGACAGGCCGAAAGCCGTCGAGTTGGAGAGCGCGATCAGCGCCTCGTCGTCGTCCGGCGCGCGCACGATGGGCACGATCGGGCCAAAGGTTTCCTCCATCACCAGTTCCGACTGGTGCGGCACGCGGTCGACGACGATCGGGGGAAGCAGCGCACCCTTGCGGCCAGGATCATAGAGCACCTCCGCGCCCTGCTCGGCGGCCATGTGGACACGTTTCTCAAACAGTGCAGCCGCCTTCTCATGCACGACAGTGCCAAGTTGCGTGRCCGGATCGCGCGGGTCGCCGAAGCGGATCGCCTTCGCCCGCTCCAGAACCATCGGCACAAAACGGTCGGCGACCTTTTCCTGCACCAGGATGCGCTTGACGGCCGTGCAGCGCTGGCCGGAATTCTTTGTGGCGCCGGCAACGGCGAGGTCGGCCGCCTTCGCCAGGTCCTCGTCCGAAAGATCATTGAGCACGATCAGCGGATCGTTGCCGCCGAGCTCCAGCACCTGCCGCTTGTAGCCGGCCTTCGACGCGATCATCTTGCCGACCGGCACGCCCCCGGTGAAAGTGATCAGGTCGATATTAGGGTTGGTGATCATCTCGTCGCCGATGTCGGCCGGCCAGCCGGTGACGACCGAGAGCATTTCCGGCGGCAGGYCGGCCTCGTAGAGGATATCTGCCAAAATCAGCGCCGTGATCGGCGTCAGTTCGGTCGGCTTGACCACGACGCAATTGTTGGTGGCGATCGCCGGCGCCACCTTGTGCGACACCATGTTGAGCGGATGGTTGAACGGCGTGATCGCCGAGATGGCCCTGAGCGGCTCGCGAAGGGTGAAGATCTTCCGCTGCTTGCCGTGCGGAGTGAGGTCGCAGGAGAAGATCTCGCCGTCGTCAACGATTGCCAATTGGCCCGCCAGCGTGAACACGTCGAAGGCGCGCCCGACCTCGTAGAGCGAATCCTGCTTGGAGATGCCGAGCTCCAGCGTGATGAGGTCGGACAGTTCGTCCTTGCGGGCGTTCAACAGCTCGGCGGTTTTAAGGAGGATGCGCTGCCGCTCGTAGCGCGTGAGCTTGGGCTCGTATTTCGCCGCGATCTCGAAGGCTCGCCTCGCATGCTCGGCCCCGCCGGYCGCCACAGTCCCGATCACGGCATCGTTCCAAGGGAAGCGCACTTCCAGCCTGCGCTCGGCGTCGACCTTGCGGCCGGCAATGCGCATCGGTTCGTGGCGGAGATTGATGGAGGGGTCGAGTTGGGTCATGGGCCCTGCTCCAGCAGATTTATGGGCGCGTTGCAGCGGAGGATCGACCCCCACTCCGGCCCTTCGGGCCACCTCTCCCCCGATCGACGGGGGAGAGGAATCCGACGAGGTCAGCGCCCGGACGATTGCAGACTAAGCCGCGGCTAGCCTCTGGCGCCTTTCCTCTCCCCCGTCGATCAGGGGAGAGGTGCCGACCGAAGCTCGGTGGAGTGGGGGTCGACATCACGCTCGGCTCATGCCTGCGCTGCCGCCATTGTGGCGTAGTAGAAGGCGTCGAAATTGCGCAGCACCGGCTCGTTCGGCAGGTCCGGCAAAACGCGGTTGACGATGAAGGGCACGGTCTGCTCGGTCAGGCCGCCATGCGAGCGCAGCGGCTCGTCGAGCGCCGCCAGATTGTGCCGGTGCTCCGAGGTGCCGATCGTCTTGTTCTCGCCGGAGATCAGGATGATGTCGCCCATCCGGTCCCCGGGCAGCTCGAAGCGGTTGYAGCCCTCCTCGCGGCCAAGCACCAGGATGATGTCCTCGACCTGGCGGAGCTTCCTGATGATCGCCTCGCGGTCGGCGCCTTTCGGAAGATAGGCGGTGGCGAAGGAGCCGAGCGCGCCGTGATGGACGACATAGGGGTCGGTGATCGGGAGGATGACCCGGGCTGCGTCCTTGCCGAGCCACTCATCCAGCAGATCCTGGACATAGACGACATTGGGCGAGCCGTCGGCGTGATGCTTCGCCTTCATGCCGTGGTCGGCGGTGACGACGATCGCCGCGCCCAGCGCGTCGAGTTCGGCGAGATACTTGTCGAACATCTCGTAGAACGCGTTCGCCTCCTTCACCCCCGGCGCGTATTTGTGCTGCACATAGTCGGTGGTGGTGAGGTACATCACGTCCGGCCGGAACTCCTTCAACAGCTTGACGCCGGCAGCAAAGACGAATTCCGACAGCTCGGCCGAATAGACTTCCGGCACCGGCCGGCCGAGCCATCTTGAGGCATTATCGATGCCGTTGGCGGCCTTGGTGGTGGTATCCGACTTTTCCGAGGAGAAGCAGACGGCGCGGCCGTCGTCATAGGCGAGGCCGTGGCCGAGCAGCGCGCGCAGCTTGTCCTTGRCCGTCACCACCGCGACCTTGGCGCCGGCGTCGTAGAACTGCTTGAAGATCGTCGGCGCGCGCAGGAACTTCGGATCGTTCATCATCACCTCATCGCCCGTCTCCGGGTTGTAGAGGTAGTTGCCGCAAATGCCGTGCACGGCCGGCGGCCGCCCCGTGGCGATGGATAGATTGTTGGGATTGGTGAAGCTCGGGATCACCGAATGGGCGAAGCGCACCGTGCCCTTCTTCTTGATCCTCTCCAGCGCCGGCATCAGCCCGGCGCGAATGGCCTCGTCCAGATAGGCCGGCTCGCAGCCGTCGAGGCAGATGGCGATGGCCGGCACGCGCGGCCAGGCATATGTGCGGCCGTTGGCGGTGACGTTGACGGGAGACATCTGGTTCATCGGAAATCCTCGAAAGACCTTCAGGCGGCGAGCTTAGCGCGCTCGGCGATTGCGGCGGGAGACGGTGCGGYGGAGTCGACACCCATTTCGCTCAGCGACTGGGCGGCGGCCTCGACGACGCGGCGCATGACATGCTCGTCCATCTGCCCGATGCAGCCGATGCGGAAGGAATCGACGACGGTGAGCTTGCCCGGATAGATGATGAAGCCCTTTGCCTTCATCAGTTCGTAGAACCTCTCGAAGGCGAAATTGGCATGCGCCGGATTGAAGAAGGTGACGATGATCGGCGACAGCCAGCGGTCTTTCAGCAGCGTCTCGAAGYCGAGTTCGCGCATGCCGGCCACCATGACATCGCGGTTCAGCGTATAGCGCGCGCCGCGCCCGGCGACGCCGCCTTCCGCCTCGTGCTGGCGCAGCGCCTCGAGGAAGGCCGCCACGACATGCGTCGGCGGCGTGTAACGCCACTGTCCCGTCTTGTTCATATGCGYCCATTGCGCATGGACATCGAGCGACAGCGAATGGCTGCGGCCCTTCGCAGCCTCCAGCTCTCTCTTGCGGGCGATGATGAAGCCGAAGCCCGGCACGCCCTCGATGCATTTGTTGGCCGACGACACCATCGCCTCGTAGCGGATCTCGTTGACGTCGAGGGGAATGGCGCCGAACGCGCTCATGGAATCGATGAGCAGCTTGCGGCCATTGGCATAGACGGCTTCCGAAATCTCGGCGACCGGATTCAGAATGCCCGAACTGGTCTCGCAATGGATGGCGATGACATGGGTGATGGCGGGGTCGACCTTGAGGGCCGCGGCGACCTCCTCACCGCGTGGCGGCAGGTAGTCGCCCTTGTCGATCAGGGTATGGGCGCGGCCGGTATACTGCATGGTCTGCGCAGCGCGCAGTCCGTAGGCGCCGTTCGCGAGCACCAGCACCTTGCCGTCCTTCGGCACGAAGGAGCCGAGCATGGCCTCGACGCAGAAGGAGCCGCTGCCCTGCATCGGCACGCAGTCGAATTCGTCGCGGCTGTCGCCGGTGAGCGCCAGCAGGCGGCGGCGCATCTCGGCGGTCATGGCGCGGAAATCGCCGTCCCAGGAGCCCCAATCGCGCAGCATCGCCTGTTTGACGAGATAGGAGGTCGTGAGCGGTCCGGGCRTCAGCAGGTAGGGCTCCCCCAGCGCCGGCGCATCCATCGGCTTGGATGCCGCAAGTTCCATCTCAGCGAGCATGCTGCCCCTCCACCTCAATCCTTGCCCTTTTCGATATGGAGCCATTCTCGATTTCGCCGATCTATTTGTAAAATCGTTATTTTGTATCGATGTATCGGAATCGCTTATAGTCTTACACCGGCTGATGCRCCATTTTCTCTGGCGCGTTGCCTGGCGCTTGGCCGCCCCGCGCCAGCCGGCTTTCGAGCAGATCGCCRCTCTCGCTGAGCAGCGGATAGGCGACCGAAGCCAGYAGCGAGTTGATCTCCTTCAGCGCCCGAACCGCCTCAAGATGGATATCGCTGGTCTCAATGCTTTCAGGTGTGCCCGATTGCAGGCGCCGCAAATGCCGGTCATGGCTCAGCCGCTCCAGCTTGCGCATCCGCTCCTTCTCGACGACCAGCTGGCGCGCCGAATCGAGATCGCTCGACACCAGGACATTCAGGGCAACTTGCATGTTCGCCATGACGCGATCGTGAAGCCCGACAAGTTCGCTCCATCCGTCGCGCGAAAAGCGCAGTTTCTTCTCGACGGTCTCCTGGGCGAGAACCAACAGGTTCTTGGCGACGATGTCGCCCGCCCGCTCGAGGCTGATGGCAAAGTCCGTCAGCTCGATGCCGCGCCTCGCCTCGGCCGGCGTCATGGCGCCGCGATTGACCTCGGCTATATAGAGCTTGATGTCGGTATGAGCCCGGTTCACCTCGTCGTCGAGCTTCTGCGCCTGCCGGATGCGCTCAAGGGAGCCRGCGTCGAAGAAATCCATGACCGGGCGCAGCATGAGCTCGACGACTTCGCCCATGCGCAGCAGCTCACGTGTGGCGCTGGCGAGCGCAAGACTGGGCGTGCCCATGACCGTGCGGTCGAGCACGCTCGCCCGTGCCGCCATCCCGCTTTCCGCCGCAGCGGCCTTCTCCGTCGACGTGTCGGTCACGAGCAGCGCAACCAATCTTTCCATCATGCCGGTGAAAGGCAGGCAGACCACGACGAGCCCCAGATTGAAGGCCAGATGCAGGTTGACCAGTTGCCGTCCCTCGGTCGCGCCGAAAAGATCGGCCGGGAACGGCACAAGCTGAAGCGCAATCAGCACCGTGAGCGCAGCCGCCGCGCGAAAGAGGAGATTGYCGAGTGGAATGCGGCGCGCCTCCAGGACCTGCTGTCCGCGCGTCAGCCAGAATGCGATGAAGCCGCCGCCCAGATTGGCGCCGAGTACAAGCGACAGCCCGACATCGATGGGCACCATRCCCTGCATAGCAAGCGTGACGAACAGCAGTATCGCGGCGACGCTGGAATGGATCAGCCACGTAAACAGCGCGGCTGCGGCAAAAGCGGTGAGGAAGTCACCGCGCAGGTATGAGATCATGATCGGCAGCAGCGTACTTTGCCGCATAGGCGCCGTCGCCTCGCCGATCATGCGAAGCGAGAGAAGCACGAAGGCGATGCCCATGAGGATGCGTCCGGCCTGCCTGACGGAGCGCGCTTCGAATTTGAGGAACAGCACGCCGCCGATCAGGATCAGGACCGGCATCAGCCAGCTCAGATCGAACGAAAGCAGCTGTACGACGAGGGCGGACCCAAGGTCGGCGCCAAGCAGGATCGCCAGGCCGACCGAAACCGGGACCATGCCGCTTGCGGCGAAGCCTGCGGCAAGGACCGCGACCGCCGTCGAGCTTTGCAGCAGCACGRCAAGCGCGGTGYCCGCCGCCGCCRATTGAAGCCGTCCGCCGCGAGCCCGCCGCAGCACATCGCGCAATGCCGGGCCGCCAGCTCGCTCGACGCCTGTGYGTACCATGCGGACCGCCCAGAGCAGCAGCATGACGGCGCCGGAGAGATGCAGCAGGATGATGGAAAATTGCATGGTTGGCTCCGACCGGCGCCAACCCTGGTTGGCTCCGACCGAAGGTGAAGCCGGGCAAGACATAAATCAAATCGTTCGTTTCTATCTTTATATCAGTCTTGTCTATGCTAACTTGGCGGCTCAAACGGCCACGAATGGAACAGCGAATGCGCTATGTGCAATTGAGAGCATTTCATCAGGTCGCGATTTCCGGCGGCTTCTCGCGCGCCGCCGAAGCGCTGTTCCTCACCCAGCCTGCGATCTCAGACCAGGTTCGCAAGCTYGAGGAAGAGTATGACGTGCTCCTGTTCAACCGGAACAAGAAGCAGGTGACGCTGACCGCTCAGGGCCAGAGGCTGCTCGAGATAACGCACCGCATGTTCGAAACCGAGCAGCAAGCGTTGGAACTGCTGACGGAATCGCGCGCGCTGCGTTCCGGCACGCTGCGGATCGTCGCCGACGCGGCGCATCATCTTCTGCACATTCTCGGCGCCTTTCGCGCCCGCTACCCGGGGGTCCAGGTCTCCTTGCGCTCCGGCAACACCGAAAGCGTCATCAGCAGCCTCTACAGCTACGAGGCCGATGTCGGGGTGCTTGGCGAACTGCCGGCAGGCCGCGATTTCGAGATGCTCAAACTCAATTCAACGCCGATCATCGCCTTCGTCTCCGCCAGTCACCCGCTGTCGGCGAGGAAGTCGCTGACGCTCAAGCAACTTGCGCAAGAGCCGCTGGTCATGCGCGAGCGTGGTTCGAAGACGCGCAAGAAGTTGGAGGATCTTGCCGCTGTGTCGAACATCGAACTCAAGCCTGCGATCGAGGCCGAAGGCCGCGAAGCCGTCCGGGAGATCGTTGCCTCGGGGGCCGGCGTCGGTTTCGTTTCGGCGGCGGAATTCGGCCACGACACGCGGCTTGTGCCGATTCCAATCGACGCCCCCGAAACGCTGATGGACGAAGCCCTGATTTGCCTGCGCGAGCGCAGCGGCGGCAAGCTCGTGCGCGCGTTTCTCGACATGGCTCGCTCGATGTCAAACGACTGACGCATGCGGCCCAAATATGCGCGGCGGTCTTTTGAAACATACGCAAATACAAAGACTTAAAGCGCGTCGCTCGAATCCGTTCGGCGCGACGCGCTTGATCAGATCAGAGCGCCCTTCTGAGCGGTTCCTCGTCCAGTCTTAGGCGGTGGAAGAGGCGGTCGGGATGGCGCGACCGTTCGGCGAGATCCAGATCGGCCGCCCCGATATAACGGCCAATCGAGATCGGCACGGCGGCCGCGTCCTCGCGAGTCTTTGCCGTCCCGCGAACCGCCTTTCTCAGAGGGTTGATCACCATCTTTTGGTTCCTCTTGATCCTCGGTTCGCGGGAGATCCGGGTCAGTTGCTGTGCTGGTGCTCGTGGTGCTCGCACGTCACACGCGGATTGAACTGGGCGAAGGTGCCGTTCGGATTCTCGCGATAGAGCCAGATGTGCCGGTCATGGTGCGGCTCGAAATTGTGYGCCTCGTCGATTGCCGTCGCGGGATCGTCTTTCATCGTGTTGTAAGCCAGGCCGTGGAACGACGGCGGGGCATGGTTGCCTGCATCACTCCATGCCTTGGCGAAGACGAGATTCTCGATAGCGATCAGCTCGAGCGACCCGTTGGCCTGCGGCTCGTAGATGAGGACGCCTGGGTTGACGAAATCGGTATGCGTGCCGGAGYCGTTGACGCGCGGGTTGGGCGGCGCGGAAATGCCGAGCAGGTCCGGGCGGAAATAGTGCACGCCCATGCCGCCAAGCGACTTCGGCAGACCCATCATGTCGGCGGTCTCGCACATGTTGGCGGGGTCGCGGACATAGCCTTCGGCGAGCGCAACCCCGATATCGCGAAAGCGCTCTGTGGCGCGACGGATTTGGGCGAGGCTCGGCTCGCCCGGCGCAGGCGAGGAGGATGCGTCGATGCGTGCCGGGTCGTCGGGCCGGATGCCGGCTGCATTGTCGGTGTGAATGTTGCAGGCGAGGGCCGCGGTGGCTGTCAGCACCACGACGGCGGACGCGACCAAGGTTGTGGATTTCATGTCTCTGATCCTCTGTTCGGTCTGAAATCGCACGCCGCAGGCCTTGTCGCGACCCGGCGTCGATGGGGCGGTGAAATAATCCGGCAGGGTCGCGTCCGCTCGCTAAATGGTCCTGCAAGAAACCGTAAAAGAATGCTAAAAGAATCCTCAGGGGTAATTTTCACAGTTCATCTCGCCAACCGACCTGAGGGAGCGACAGGCAGGCGAACCATGCCACGCGCATCCCAGCCTCACACGCCTGACTTCGAGATCGCAGCGCGACGCGCTTACGCCGCCGACGGAGACAAGGCCGGCGTGCTCACGCCTGACCTCGAGGCCTTTTGCCAAAGCGGCGTCAGTATCGTCGTCGCGGCGTGTCGGCCGGCCGAGGCGCCTGTCGCCGGGCTGGGCTGCGGCTGCCGGATGCGGCCCGACGGTCGAATGCGGCTCCTGCTGCCCCGGCCCGGCAACGAGGAACTGCTGGCGATGCTGGAACGCGGCGCCGGCATCGCAGTCACCTTCACCCAGCCTTTCACGCACCGCTCGATCCAGGTGAAGGGATCGCAAGCCGTCGTCACCACGATGAACGGAGAGGACGGTCGCGAAGCAGCGCGGCAGAGCCAGGGCCTGCGTCGGGAACTGGTCGTTGTCGGCTATCCGCCCGCCTTTGCTGAAGCCTATTGCAGGGTAGACCCCGAGATCGTCGTCGCGGTGGATATCAGCCTCGATGCAGCATTCGTGCAGACGCCGGGTCCCGGTGCGGGCGCGGAGTTGAAGCCGTGACGCCGCTGCGRCTTTCCGCCATCCGCAATTGCCTGGAGGGCATCGTCCCGTCGGTGATCGCCACCGCGGACGCCGATGGCACACCCAACGTGTCGCTTATCTCGCAAGTCCAGTATGTCGATCCCGAGCGCGTTGGGCTGTCTTACCAGTTCTTCAACAAGACCCGGCGCAATCTCCTGGCGACGAAACGGGCATCGGTGGTCGTCGTCGACCCCGACACCAATGCGCAATACCGGCTGGCGCTCGAATATCTAGAGACGCAGACCAGCGGACCGCTGTTCGAGGYCATGCGCGCCAAGCTCGCCGGCATCGCCTCGCATTCCGGCATGCAGGGCGTCTTTCGCCTGCTCGGTTCCGACGTCTTCCGGGTCGCGGAGATCGAGCCGCTTCCCAGCACGACGATGCCGCAGCCGATCGGCATAAACCTCCTGTCGGCCGCACGCCGCACCTGCGAGCAGATCGCAAGCTGCGACGAACTGGGCGAGTTGTTCGACGCCGCGCTTGCCGGCCTGCAGCAGCATTTCGGCATCGAGCATGCCATGGTGATGATGCTCGACCGGACGTCGGACCGGCTCTACACCGTCGCCTCGCGCGGCTATCCGGTCTCCGGTATCGGCTCGGAAGTTGGATTGGGCGAAGGCGTGATCGGCGTCGCGGCGGCGCAAGGGGTGCCGATCCGCATCGGCCGCATGGCGTCGGAATATTCCTATGGCACCGCGGTTCGCGACACGGCACGCGCCGCCGGGCTCGACTGGGAGCGCAATACGGCCATTCCCTATCCTGGGCTGAAGGCGCCGCAGAGCCAGATCGCCATGCCGATTCTGCACGACGGCAAGACGATCGGCGTGATTTTCGCCGAGAGTCCCGAGCCAAACAAGTTCGGTTATGACGAGGAGGACGCCCTCTCGCTCATGGTCGGGCACGTGTCGGTCCTGATCGCTCTTCTGCAACAGGAGGAAGGGGCCGAGAAGGCGCCGCCTCGGCCGGCATCGGGAATGGCAACCGGGCGCGAGATCCGCATCCGCCACTACCGCGCCGACAATACGGTGTTCGTCGGCCACGAATATCTGATCAAGGGCGTCGCCGGCGCGATCCTCTGGAAGCTCGCATGCGAGCATGCGAGCACCGGTCGTGTCGAGTTCACCAACCGAGAGCTGCGCCTCGATCCGGCCCTTCGCCTGCCGGAACATGCTGAGAACCTCGAAGCGCGCCTCGTCCTGCTGCAGCGGCGCCTATGCGAGCGCAACGCCGGCATCGCCATCGACAAATGCTGCCGTGGCCGCTTTCGCTTGATGGTTGAGGGTCATCTGGTCCTGGAAGATATCTAACGCATGTCGCTCAAAAGTGCGTAGCGGTTTTGGGATGAGGACATGCGTAGTGCAGACTCCGCCCATGTCGGCGGAAACGACCTTGCGATCTGGGGATCCGGGTGAACGAACTCCCACAGATACGGGTTGGAACGAACGGAGCGCATTCCGGTTATTGAAAGATCAGTGTTGCTTGGGTTGCGCGACTGCCAACACTGATCAGAGGGATTTACTTCGAAGGGATGGAACCCCGCCGAACCAGGGCGGCAGCGAAGAAGCGTGACTTCGTCATCTCTGTCAGGAACAGCTTCGGCTACGGCCGGAGCGTCGACATAGACAAGCCGATCGCGGCGGTTCAAGCTTCCCGACCGCCACATTTCCCACGGTTCACGAAGCGATGAGTAAATCCCTCCGTCAATCATGGCCGCAGGGGTGACCGATGTTTCAAGATCGAAAGGACGCCGGCCTGAAACTCGCTGCCGAGCTTGCCAAGCGCGGGCTGCAGGATCCGGTTGTTCTGGCCTTGCCGCGCGGCGGCGTCCCTGTCGCCGTCGAGGTGGCCAAGGCTCTCAAGGCGCCGCTGGATCTGATCCTCGTCCGCAAGGTCGGGGCACCGGACAATCCGGAACTGGCCGTCGCGGCGATCGTCGATGGTGACCCACCGGACATCGTTCTCAACCGGGAGGTCGTGGACGCCTATTCTTTCAATGACGACCAGCTTCGCGACCTGATCGCAAAGGAGCGTCCGGAACTGGAAAGGCGTCGAACGACGTACCGCGGCGAGCGCGCATCGCCGTCGGTTGACGCAAAGACAGTGGTCGTCGTCGACGACGGGGCTGCCACCGGAACGACGATGAAGGTTGCCATTCGCGCGCTGAGACGGCGCTCGCCGCGGGAAATCGTGGTAGCCCTTCCCGTCGCGCCGCCTGAAACGATGACCGAACTTGCCATGGAGGCGGATTGGACTGTCTGCCTCAGCCAGCCGCCGCATTTCCAGGCGCTCAGCCAGCACTATCTCGATTTTCCTCAACTTTCGGACGGCGAAGTCGTCGCAATCCTGGACGAGGCCGCTCAACTACGAACTGCCGGGTGACGGCCGATCCGACAGCACGCCACCATCGCCTACGCCCACCGTGCGCTCCAGACCCTCACGGCTGCAGGACTGCGGCTCCGCTCAATCGGCCCATGCGCAAATCGTCCAGCGCCTGGTTGGCCCGCTCGAGCGGATATGTCTTGGTATGCGTGCGCACCTGTGCGCGCTGCGCGATCGGGAAGAAATCCTCCGCGTCTCGGCGAGTGAGGTTCGCGACCGACACCAACTCTCTTTCTYCCCAGAGAAGCTTGTAAGGCATCGACGGAATGTCGCTCATGTGGATGCCGCCGCAGATCACGCGGCCGCCTTTGCGGACGGCCCGCAACGCGGCCGGCACCAATGCGCCGACCGGCGCGAAAATGATCGCGGCGTCGAGCTCGACGGCCGGATACTCATCCGAGCCGCCTGCCCAGGCAACGCCCAACGAGCGCGCGAATTGCTGGGCCTGAACGTCTCCCGGCCGGGTGAAGGCAAAGACCTCGCGTTCCTGCCAGATCGCCACCTGGGTGATGATGTGAGCGGCGGCGCCGAAGCCATAGATGCCCAGCCGCCGATCGTCGCCTGCCTTCTTGAGGCAGCGCCAGCCGATCAGCCCTGCGCATAGGAACGGCGCGAGCGACACGGGGTCCGCCGCGGCATCGAGCGCGAAGGAAAAATTATCGTCAGCAACGGCATGGCTGGCAAAGCCGCCGTCCCGTGTGTAGCCGGTAAAGAGCGGCTGGTCGCAGAGATTTTCGGCGCCGGCGCTGCAATAGCGGCAATGTCCGCAGGTGTGTCCGAGCCAGGGAACGCCCACTCTCTGCCCCAGGCGCGACTGGCTCACGCCCTCACCGACAAGATCGACGATGCCAACGATTTCGTGACCCGGGACGAGCGGCAGCTTTGGCCGTGGAAGATCGCCGTCCACGACATGCAGATCGGTCCGGCAGACCGCGCATGCCTCCACCTTGAGCCTGATCTCGCCCGGTCCCGGCCTGGGATCGGGACGATTGACGAGGTTCAAAGGCGTGCCGGGCTTTTCCAGCACCATTGCCTTCATCACACTTCCCCGGTTTCTCGGAGACGGGCCAGCTCTCGCTCGGCAGCGAGGAATGGAAAACGCGTTGGCCCGGCACCCGTTCCTGTCGTGGGCGCCCGTCCTTCGCTGGGCCAGTCCTCGCCGACATTGATCGTCGTCAATTGCATCAGACGAAATGGCGCCCCTCGCCGAAGCCTTGCTGGACCTCATCGTCGCAGCCAACGCTGATGACCATCGGGCAATCAAGCCGTTTCGAGGTCGAGCAGTTCGCTGGCCACCGCGCGTTCCTCGTCGGCCGGAATGACAAGAACGTCGACGCGGGAATTCGGAGCGCTGATCCGCTCTTCGCCGCGGCGGTTCAAACCGTAGTCGACAGCGACGCCAAGCCATGCGGCGGCCTCGCTGATCCTTTGCCGGATCTGATGCGCGTGCTCGCCGATGCCCGCGGTAAACACCAGCGTATCGAGCCCTCCAATCGCGGCCGCGAGCGATCCGATCTCGCGTGCGACCCGATAGACGAAGAGATCGACGGCGCGGGCCGCTGCCGGCTCCTGCGACGCAAGCAGCGTTTGCATGTCGCCGGAAATGCCCGACACGCCCAGCAGGCCGGATCGCTCGTAGAGCAGGGTTGACAGTTCGTCGGCCGACAGCTTGCGATCCCGCAGAAGATGCAGAAGCACACCTGGATCGATAGCGCCGCAACGCGTGCTCATCACAAGACCATCGAGCGTCGAAAAGCCCATGGTGGTGGCGTGACTTACGCCGGCCTTCAGCGCGCAAAGGCTCGCGCCGCTGCCGAGATGAGTGACAATCGTTCGGCCGCCGGCGCCTTCGCCGTAGCGGTCACGGAGCCTCGCGGCGATGTGGCTGTAGGAGAGCCCGTGGAACCCGTAGGAGACGATGCCCTGCTCCGACATCTCGCGCGGCAAGCCATAAAGCCTGGCGAGTTCCGGCCTCGTCGCGTGAAAGGCCGTATCGAAGCATCCGACCTGTTTAGCCTCAGGCAGAAGCTGCCTGGCCAGGTGGACGATCTCGAGGTTGATCGCTTGATGGATCGGAGCGAGCGGCTCCAGCCTGTGCAGGGCATCGAGCGTGCGATCGTCGAGCAGGGTCGCCCGGGCGAATTCGTGCCCGCCATGCACGATCCGGTGCCCGGCCTTGCCGATCCGGCGCAAAAGACCGCCGTCGGCGAGGAAAGACGCCACGGCTTCGAATGCCTTCGCAATATCGATCGGCCCGTCCCCCAGGTGCTTGTCTATCTCGGGTGAGAACGCCGTGGGCGCGACGTGCAGCCGCGGCTGGTGCGCGATCGACGAGACGCTGCCACGCACCGTCAGGTGAAGCTCGTCGCGCTTCTGAAACACCGCGAACTTCAGGCTCGAGGACCCGCCATTGAGGATGAGGATTGCCTCGGTCACGGCCTGCCGGTCCCGGCCGCATTTTGGACGCTCGTCTGTTCAGCCCGGCGCTTGGGAGTCRGCTGCTCCCACTTCCAGTCGAGGATATCGGGCATGTCCTGCCCGCGCTCACGGATATAGGCCCGATGCTCGATCAGCTTGCCTTCCATGGCCTGCTTCAGCCGGATATGCGCGCCGGCCGGCTCGGGAATGCGGTCGAGCACGCTCAGTACGAGATGGTACCGGTCGAGCCCATTCAGCACCGTCATGTCGAAGGGCGTGGTTGTCGTCCCCTCCTCATTGTAGCCGCGCACATGGAAGTTTTCGTGGTTGGTCCGCCGATAGGTCAGGCGATGGATGGTCCATGGATAGCCGTGATAGGCGAAGATGACGGGCTTGTCCCTGGTGAACAGCGCGTCGAACTCGTGATCGGACAGCCCATGCGGATGGTGTTCCTTCGGCTGCAGCGTCATCAGGTCGACGATGTTGATCACCCTGATCCTCAGTCCGGGAATATGGTCTCTCAGGATTTGGACGGCGGCCAGCGTCTCGAGCGTCGGCACGTCGCCGGCACAGGCCATCACCACATCCGRCTCGGTCTCGCGATCGGTCGAGGCCCAGTCCCAGATGCCGATRCCGGCCTTGCAGTGAACTTTCGCCTCTTCGATCGACAGCCACTGCCAGGATTTGGCTTTGCCTGCGACGATGACGTTGATGCGGTTCCATGTCTGCAGCGCATGGTCGGTGACACAAAGCAGGCTGTTGGCATCCGCCGGCAGGTAGACCCGCACGACGTCCGCCTTCTTGTTCAGCGCCACATCTATGAAGCCTGGATCCTGATGGCTGAAGCCGTTGTGCTCCTGCTGCCAGACGTGGCTGGACAGCAGATAGTTCAGCGAGGCGATCGGTCGTCGCCAGGGCAACTCACGGCAGGCATCCAGCCATTTCGCATGCTGGTTGAACATGGAATCGACGATGTGCGTGAAGGCCTCGTAGCAGGAGAAGAACCCGTGCCGGCCTGTAAGCAGATAGCCTTCCAGCCAGCCCTGACAGGTATGCTCGGACAGGACCTCCAGAACCCTGCCTTCGCGGCCGAGATGGACATCTTCGGGCAGGATCTTCTCCATCCAGGCGCGCTCCGTCACCTCGAAGACATCCTGCAGCCGGTTCGAAGCGGTCTCGTCGGGACCAACGATGCGGAAATTCCYGGCGCCTTGGTTCAGCGCCATGACGTCGCGCAGGAAAGCGCCCATGACGCGGGTCGCCTCCGCCTTGACGCCTCCGGGCCGCTCGACCGGGACCRCATGCTCATGCAGGGCGGGCAGTTCGAGAGACCGGCGCAGCAGGCCGCCATTGGCGTGCGGATTGGCGCTCATGCGCCTGTCGCCTTGCGGGGCGGTGGCGCGGACCGTGGGCACGGGAGAGCCCGCGGCATCGAAGAGTTCTTCAGGCCGGTAGCTCCGCAGCCATTCCTCCAGCATCTTCAGATGCGCGGGGTTGTCTGCGAGACCGGAGAGCGGCACCTGATGGGCCCGCCAGAATCCTTCCGTCTTCAGCCCGTCGACCTCCTTGGGGCCTGTCCAGCCCTTCGGGCTTCGCAGCACGATCATTGGCCATGTCGGACGGGACTGTGCGGTCTTTGCTCCGCTTCGCGCCGCCTGTTGAATCGCCCCGATTCGGTCCAGCGCGTCGTCGAGCACCACGGCCATCCGCTCATGCATAGAGGCCGGATCGTCGCCCTCGACAAACAGCGGTTCGTAGCCATAGCCGACGAACAGCGCGCGCAATTMGTCCTCGGGCATGCGGGCGAGAATGGTGGGGTTGGYGATCTTGTAGCCGTTGAGATGGAGGATCGGCAGCACCGCGCCGTCATGCGCCGGGTTGAGGAACTTGTTGGAGTGCCAGGACGTGGCGAGCGGCCCGGTCTCCGCCTCGCCGTCTCCGACGATGCAGGCGACAACAAGATCACGGTTGTCGAAGGCAGCGCCATAAGCATGCGAAAGTGCGTAGCCAAGCTCGCCGCCTTCATGGATCGAGCCGGGCACATCAGGCGCCGCATGGCTTGGAATGCCGCCCGGAAAGGAGAACTGCCGGAAGAGCTTCTTCATTCCGGCCTCATCCAGCGCGATATCCGGGTTGATCTCGCTGTAGGTGCCTTCGAGGTAGGCGTTCGCCACCATTGCAGGCCCACCATGGCCGGGACCGCAGATATAGATCACGTTGGCGTCGCGCAGTCTGATGGCACGGTTGAGATGCGCGTAGATGAAACTGAGGCCCGGCGAAGTTCCCCAATGGCCGAGCAGCCTGGGCTTGACGTGCTCCAGCCGAAGGGGCTCGCGAAGCAGCGGATTATCGAGCAGGTAGATCTGCCCGATCGTCAGGTAGTTGGCGGCACGCCAGTAAGCATCGATGTCGTGCAGTGCCTGCTCGGACAAGCGATTGGTGCTGGGATGCTCGGTCATTTGTCATTCCTTCGCTGGTTCCAAACCGACCCCGGCTGAWGAACAACGCATCGACACTGCCACCGGTTCATGGCCTGCCGGCATCAAGACCGGCCGCCATCGACCGCTTCGAAGGAAGCTGTGCCRTGGTGGCGCTGATGATTGGTGCCGACATTGCCGACGAAAAGCAGCATGCGATGCTTCGTTCCAAGCCGGAGTAACCAAGCCGAGGAACAGGCTGCGCCGATAAGGCGATGACCGCGTCGGCGTCCGGAGTTTAGGTCAATCATTTGYCGTCACCCATCCGAACGCGGATGGGCGCCGGAAAACCGATCCCTGCGATTGCGGCCTACGCTTGCTGGAGTAAATCAATACAAAGTCGACGAAAAGTTGCCTGGCTATCAAAGCTTCCAGGTGCACCACTAATCGAATTTAAATCAAATTTTTCATATTAACTAACTATTAACATTGCGCTTATCTTTTTGATTTTTTTACTTATGATATCCATGAATGGGGAAGTTTGAATATCGGGGAATAGGGCGACTTCTCCCATGCGAAAAGTTTTAGGAAGTACAAAAAGAGATCTTGAAGAAGACTGCTCTATAAGCGGCGGATCGTATCCGCTCTTTCCCAGCCAGAACCTGACGCCTGCCAATCATGAGACTTCTCATTTTCCCCGGTTGCACCATCAGACTTCAAGAGGGCGCGCAAGCGTGACCGCCGTGGCAAAGCTGGAAGCAGCGCCTTCCCCGCAGGACCTGCTTGCATTGCCGACAGTGCAGCTTGGGGGGCTGCCCGTCACCGTAATCGACCGGCAAGGCGCAGCGCGCCTGATGATCGCTGCGGCGCGGCAGCATCGCCGCGGCAGCCGTCCGTACTATTTCACCTCCGCCAATGGCGAGGTCATCGCCCAGGCGCGCGCGAAATCGGAGATAGCGGCACTCTTCCGTGAAGCCGACCAGATCTTCGCCGACGGCCAGCCGCTTGTACTCGCCTCGCGCCTTTTGTGCCGCACGCCGCTGCCGGAACGGGTGGCCACCACGGATCTGTTCCATGACGTTGCAGGGCTCGCCGAGAAGGAGGCCGCGACCTTCTACCTGCTGGGGTCGACGGAAGCCGGAAACGCCAAGGCGGTGGCCGCGATCAGGGCCAGCTATCCGAGACTGCGTATCGTCGGCCATAGCCACGGCTATCTCACCGGCGAAGCGCTTGAGAAAAAGCTCGATGAGATCAATGCGCTTGCACCGGACATTTTGTGGCTGGGCCTCGGCGTGYCGCGCGAGCAGATCTTCGTCCGCGATTTTGCCTCGCGGCTCTCGAATGTCGGCCTGATCAAGACCTCCGGCGGGCTCTTCGACCATATCGCCGGCAAGGTCCGGCGCGCGCCGCTCTGGGTGCAGAAGGCCGGCTTCGAGTGGCTCTGGCGCATGCTGATGGAGCCGCGCCGGCTCTTCTGGCGCTATTTCACCACCAATCCCCGCGCCATCTACGCTCTTTTGAGGTATTCCCAGTGACAGCCGAACATTCGCTGCATCCGCTGCCGGCGGGAACCGACACCGAGATCGCCATCGTCGGCGGTGGGCTCTCCGGGACCCTTGCCGCGACCCTCCTCGGGCGGGCGGGCTACCGCGTCACGCTGATTGACCGCAACGCCGTTTTTCCTCGGGAATTCCGCGTCGAGAAGATCGCCGGCGACCAGATCGAAAAACTGCGCCGGATCGGCCTGCTGGACAGTCTTTCCGCGGCCGCCGCGGCATTCGACGAGATCGTCAACGTGCGCAAGGGACGTGTGCTCGACCGCACGCGCGCCCGCCATTACGGCCTCTTCTACGACGACCTCGTCACCGCGATGCGCGCCGAACTGCCCGAGACCGTACGTTTCATCGCCGGCCGGGTCAGCGCGGTCGAGGCGGGCCCCGAGCGCCAGCGTGTATCGATCATCGGGCAGGAAGATGTAACGGCGCGCCTGCTCGTACTGGCCACAGGGATGGGGGATATTCTGCGGCGCGACCTCGGCATCGAACGCCGGTTCGTCCACCAGCGGCAATCGCTGACTTTCGGCTTCAATGTCCGGCCGGCGGGCGCAGGCGCCTTCAAGCATCCGGCGCTAACCTACTACGGCGAGCGGGTCTCCGACGGGATCGACTATCTGAACTTTTTCCCGGCTGGAGGCGTCACTCGCGCCAATCTGTTTGTTTTCCGCGAGCATAACGACCCGTGGGTCAAGGCGCTGCGCGACCGTCCTCGCGAAACGCTCATCGAGACGCTTCCGGGACTGGTCGGCACATTCGGCGATTTCGAGGTCATCGACCGTGTCTCGAGCTGGCTCACCGACATCACCGTTGCCGAGAATTGCAAGCGCGACGGCGTCGTCCTGATCGGGGACGCCTATCAGACATCCTGTCCGGCCGCCGGAACGGGCGTCAGCCGGCTGCTCACCGACGTGGAACGGTTGTGCATGGTGCACGTGCCGCAATGGATGGCCTCGCCCGGCATGGCGGCGGCAAAGATCGCCACCTTCTACGACGATCCCGTGAAGCTGGCGATGGACGAGCACGGACTGGAACTCGCGAATTTCCGCCGCGGCCTGACCATCGACACCGACCTGCGCTGGCGCGCGCGCCGGCAGGTCCACTTCAGCCGGCGCCGCATCCTGCACGAGCTCGACAAGTTGAGCCCGAGCTTTGCCGCAAGACTGCGCGGTCTGAAGCGGCCAAGCGTCGAAGCCGTCAGCTGATTCGCGGGGGCCGCGCCCGCGCATTAACGCGCGTGGCTAATTGGGGATCACAGCTGCAGGCAATGCGAAGCGCGTGAGGCATTCAATTCGACGCGCTTTGATCTTTCGGATCTCAGGACGATTCGGCGGCCTCATCGGGCGCCGGCGGCACCATGATGGGAGCCGGCTTGGCTGTCTTGCCATGCGCGGCTTCCCGGATACGCCGGGCAAATGCCTTTGCTGCCGGCAATTTCTCCACCGTCAGATGCGCCGCATARCCGAGCGGACTCCCTGCCCGGTAGATCTGCCACATCGGTGAGGGGCGGCCGCCGAAGATGCGCTTGTAGGRCTCGTCGCCGATGGTGAAATCGAGGTGATGGTCGCCGCGCTCGATACAGTCGCGGGCGATCTGCTCGAACATCAGGCTGCCGATCGACTGCTTCCTGTAGCCGGCCTCGTCGAAGCCGCCGAGAATGACCAGGAGCGATCCACGATGCGCAAGCCCGAGCGCGCCGGCAATCGGCCGGCCGTTCATCCAGAACGCATAGGTGCGGGCAAAACTGCCGCATCCTTCGTTGGCGACGGCGAGGTAGAAGTCGAAATAGGAGGGCAGTTGCAAAAGGTCGGCGGGACCATTGCTGCCGTCGAATCGTTTGCCGCGATAGACCTTCAGGRCATCGAATGTCGTGCGGATGGCGGCCGGCCCGTCTACGCATTCGAAGCGTGCCTCCCCCATGCGGTTGAGCTGCCGGGACTTCTTGTCGAGCTCCTTGCGATACGAATGGTCCAGCCGGTGCTCGCGCCAGCCCGCAAATGTCGGCTCCAGCTTGCTGGAGTAGGCGCTCATGCCCATGCTGTCGCGCTTGTCGATGCCGAACAGGCGTTCCATCGCCAATGAGCGGTCCGCAAGTTTGCCGATACGCAGGAGATCGTAGGGCCGAAGATGCTTGCGGATGGCGGCGACGGTGCCGCTATCGCCGAGGATGCGGGAGAACGTTTCCTCGTCGGCGACCGGCGACACATAGTCGGAAACCCGCATATCCGCGAATTCCACCACCTTCAGCAGCGCGTAGCGGCGCCTGACCAGCRGCAGGACCATCGCAAGCTTTCCGCTTGCACGCGCACGCACGACGATGATCAGCGGCGTGGCGGCGCTCTGCCGCACGATCTTCTCGTACAGCTGCGCGAGCCATATGGGATGCTGAAATGYGGTCGCCGCCGAGCTGGCGAAGAGCTCGGCGTATTCCGTCGAGCGGAAATCGAACGCATCCTCGGCAGTGACTTCAAACATGTGATCCGAACCGGCGAGACAGCGCGCTATCGACGACGTCTTGCGTTCCAGGTCAAGATCGATCGCCGGGATTGTTGGAATCTTGGTATATGCCGAAAGTGCTAATGGCGCGTTGCACAGCCGGTCAGACGCACGACCACAACCGCTTTGGGACCGCAAGTCGAGAATCTCGCCATGACAGTAGAAAACGGATTTTGCGTGTAACCCCGATGTAAGTATTTTCGACCAATCTTCCGCTCCTCATTGTGTGAACCCCAGGTGGGAGACAAACGCGGACGGGAATGACATGCTGGCGATCGAGGTTATCGTGCCGCAATCGGCGCCACGCCGTTGGCAGCAGGTTGCTATAGAGCGGCTGCAGGCGGACGGCCACGATGTCGCCGTGCGGCATCAGCCGGGGCCGGCAAGCTGGCCAGCCGCGGCCAAGGCCGCTTTCCAGTTCGAGCAACGTCTTTTCCGGCGCCGCGGACCCAATCTCGCCGCCCCGCTGCCGCAAATCCAGGCAAGATCCGGCAAGCGTCCCGCCGCGCTGAGGCTCGATCTTGCCGGCGATGCGCCACCGTCGGATGTCCCGACGATCGGCTTTCTGTTCGACGGTTCTGGCGCCGATCTCTCGGCGGCGATTGCCGTCGCGGCCGGGCGGCTGCCCGTGATCGAGGCCGTGCTCGACAGGAAAACGGTGGTGGGCCGGGCGCGGCCGATGGTGGACAAGCGCGAATCCACGGCRCTCGGCACCGAGGACGTGTTCGCCCGAGCCGTCACCTTGGTTCAGTCGGTCGCTCGCGCCTTCGCGACGGACCGGCTGCCGCGCGAGCCGGTGGCTAAAGACCTTGGCCGCACCGAGCGAAGCTCGACCCGGTTCACATCGGCCTATCTCGGCGCGGCGCTGCCGCGGCTGGGTCGGGAAGCGCTGCGGCGCGCTCGCTTCCGCCATGCGCATTGGCGCGTCGGCTACCGCTTCACCGATGCACCCGGCGTCGCCGAAACAGGCAGGCTCGGGACCGGCTGGTCGGTGTTGCCGGACCCGGGCGATCATTTCTATGCCGACCCGTTCCCTTTCTGGTGGCAGGGTCAGCCCTTCGTGTTCGTCGAGGATTATCCGCACGCGACCGGCAAGGCGGTCATCTCCGTAGTGCCGTTCAATGCAAGCGGGGTGCCCGGTACGCCTCGCGTCGTGCTGGAGGAAGCGCATCACCTCTCCTACCCGCAGGTGTTCGAGCGGGACGGCGCGATCTGGATGCTRCCGGAGGCGAGCGCCGGCGGCAAGCTCACGCTCTACCGCGCCTCCGGCTTTCCGGACGGTTGGATCCCCGAAGCCGTGTTGGTGGAAGGCGAAATTTCTGACGCCACCTTGCTCGAGCATGACGGGCAGCTCTGGCTGTTGGCCACGGATCGCGACGGCCACGGAAGCACTTCCGACATGCTGGTGGTTTTCTCGGCTCCGGCACTTGCCGGCCCGTGGCGGCCGCATCCCGCGAACCCGATCCTGATCGACCATCGCATGGCCCGCCCCGGCGGAGCCTTCGTCCGCAACAGCGAGGGCCGCGTCCTCCTGCCGGTTCAGGATGGAACGCTTGGCTACGGCGGCGGGCTTGGCCTGTCCGAGCTGCTGCAACTCGACCGGCAGACGGTGCGGCTCTCGACGCCCCGACCGATCGACGCCGCGGGYGACTGGCCCTATCCGAAGATCCACACGCTCAATCGGGCTGGCCGGCTGGAGGTGATCGACGGGATCGCCGCAGTGCGGAAGTAGTCAGAGCCCGTTTCGAAACTCGCTCCTGCGAGTCATATGAAGGCGTTTTTCGAGAACCGGAGCTGAGCGTACTTGAGTACGTGAGCACCGGAAGCGCAGAAAGCGCCTTCAGATGGCCGTAGGAGTGGAGTTTCCAAACAGGCTCTCAGGCAAGAAGTAGCGCCTCGTAGCCTGCGCACATCCTGGCCGGCGAATATTTGTCCCGCAGCCGCCGCCCCGCCGCCGACAGCCTAGCCTTGAACTCCGGCTGCGCGAACAGGTCGGCAAGACCTCTTGCCATGCCGGCGGCGTCGGCCTCGACGAACAGCGCAGCGGACTCCCCGTCATCCGAGGTCAGCACCTCGTGCAGGACATCGAGGTTGCTCGCCACGACCGGCAGGCCGGAAATGGCCGCCTCGACGCAGGCGAGGCCGAAGGTCTCCGTCATCGACGGGAACGCGTACGCATCGCCCGCCGCGAGGAATTCGAAGATGCGCGCCGGAGGAACCTCGCCGACCAGATGCAGGCGGTTCGCCACGCCTCGGCCTTCGGCGAAGGCAAGGAGCGCCTCGCGCTCCGGCCCAGCGCCGGCGAGCGCGACATGGACTTCAGGCAATTTGTCGAGCGCCCCGACCAGCGCGATCTGGTTCTTCATGCGCGTCAGCCGGCCGGACGAGACGGCTAGCCAAACATCCTGCGGCAGGCCGAATGCGGCACGCGCCGCCGCCTTGTCGAAATCCTCGCCCGGCGCGGCAACGCCGTGATCGATGCGGCGGATGCGCCGCCGATAGGATCGCGGATAGCGATCGAATTGCGCCTCCGTCCAGCCGGAATTGACGACATTCGCCTGGTAGAGGCCGACCATGCCCATCAGCTTGTCGATCTGGGAGAGCAGACCCATGACGCCCCTGCTGTGCGGAGCGCCGCTCTGATTTGCGACGATGTGCCTGACGCCGGCCAGCCTGGCGCCGATCGTGCCGAAGATATTGCCGTAATGCTGGTAGGTGATGACGGCGTCGGGGCGGGCCGTGCGCAGATATTGCGCCAGGCCGATGGTCGCCCGGACCTGTCCGGGCAGTCCTCCCGGGCGCTGCGTCACGATGAAATCCGCGTTGGGATCGCGGTCATAGGCTTCGGTTTTCCGGTACATGAAGACCGTGCGCACCTCGTGYCCGCGCGCCCGCAGTCCCTCGCCCACCATGTCGGAGATGCGTTGCGCTCCCGCCGCCTCCGCCTGGGTCTGCACCTGGACGATCTTCACGCGCGCCCTCTCAGGAGCAGGTGAGGCACGAGACCAATCCTGTCCAGGGACAAGCCGAGGATCGACGGGTTGATGCCGATTCTGCGCCGGGCGATCGACACACCGATGCCCGTCCAGGCGACGACGGTCCCGGCAATGCTGAGCGCCGCTCCAATGGGTCCAAGATAGTAGGTTGCCACGGCCGTCACGCAAAGTCCGACGATGTTGACCACGACAAGCACCTTGAACAGCGCATGCTGCAGACCGGTCAGCTGCAGCAGGACTTCGATCGGCCCACAGGCGGTGCCGAATGTCGCCCCTATACCGAAGATGACCAGCGTTGCCCTCATGGTGGGCGTGGCATAGGCCGGATTGAAAATGCCCAGGATGAAGTTGCCGAAAATCCAGAACGTCGCCAGCACGCATAGCGCAATGGCCGAGCCGCCGAGAGCGGCAAGACTGGTGATGCGCTGAACGTGAGCCCGGTCGCCGCTGTAGAAGGCGGCCGATATCTGCGGCGCCAGCGCCTGGTTCAGGCCGTTGAGGGCAAGGGTCACGAAACGCGTGGTCCGATCCGCCACGAAGATTGCGCCGGCCGCCTCCGGGCCCAGGATCATCGCCACGAGCAGGGTGCTGACCTGGCCAAGAGCGGGCGGCAGCGAGGTCACGCCCCACAGGCCGAGAGTGACGGTCTTGAATTCCTGCTTTTGTCCTTCCGTCAGACGGCCGCGGTCGGCGCGCGCGGTGTCGCGCACCAGGACCACCGTTTGCGGAACGACGGAAAGGATCAGCAGCAAGGCCGTCAGGTATGTCGCCGCCACCGCGCTCATTGTGACATGCAGGACATGGAGGACGAGAACGGCAACGATCGTCGCCGCGCGCCAGACGATGTCCCGCGGCAGCAGTCCGGATATCAGCGCGTTCTTGGCCCGGAAGGCGCCGGAAGTGAATTCCGACCAGCCCAGCGAGAAGGACAGCACCGCGGCCGCCACGCACAGCGGCAGCCACTCGGGTGCTCCCCTGCCGACGAATGGCAGGAATCCCACCACGATGACGAGCAGGCTGGTGGCGACAAGCCCTRCCAGGGCCACGAGGATGGCGCGCGCCATCAGTCCGTGAGCGGAGGCGAGATCGCCCAGCCCCRCATACTGAGGCCAGAACCTGAGCACGGTGCTCTGCTGGCCGACCGATGCGAAGAAGGAGACCAGGCTCGCACCGGCATAGGTCGCGCTGTAAAGGCCGAACTGGCGTWCGTCCGTCACCATTGCCACGGCCACGAACACGAGGAAGGAAAGGCCCGCGCTGGCGAGCTTGATGATGCCGGCGACGGCGCCGCTCCTGGCAAGGGCCGCGATCGACATGCGCATGTCGGATGCCGAGCTGGCCTGCCCGGCCAGGCCAGCTTCGCGGCTACCTTTGTTGTCGTCCAACTTCGCCTCCCGAGACGACCGGCTGTGGCTTGTCCCTTGGCCTGCGCGCCGCCGCTCAAAAACCCGGCCCTGAATAGAGCGAAAGCCCGCATCTGCGCCAGAGCGATCACTGCGCATGGTTACCGTCGTCGCTCGGCACGGATCGCATGGTCGCCGCACCACCCTTAACGGATGGCTAACGATAATCCTTAATAATGTGGAGAAGAGTGAGGTCGTGACGCCGCGGCTCCGCACGAGGGAAATGATGAAGCCAGCCAGGATCGACGAGCGCACTCTTCCGCCGCTGTTCGACATAGGTGCCGTGTGGGCCATCCTGTGGGCGCGTCGCGTGATGGTGTTAGCCATCGCCGGCGCGACATTGCTGCTGGCGCTCTCCTATCTTGCAGTGACCAAGCCGAGCTACACGGCAACTGCCTCGATACTGATTGACCCACGCGATACGCGCGCGACCAATTTCAACAACGTGCTCCCGGGCATCGGGTCCGACAGCGCCGCCATCGCCAGCCAGGTCTTCGTCATTCAATCGCCTGACCTGCTGGGCTCGGTCTTCAAAAGTCAGAAGCTCGACAGYGATCCGGAATTTGCCGGAACCGGCCTGATGTCGCGCCTGTTGTCGCCGTTCGGAGCCGGYGCGACCTCGGCGCAGGATGCCGCCTTCAAGCGCTTCCAGAGCAAGGTGTCGGTGGAGCGCGAAGGGCTTACCTACGTCATCAATGTCAGCTTCACGTCCCCCTCCCCCGAAAAGGCCGCGYGCATCGCCAACGCCATCGTCGACCAGTACCGGGCAGGCCTGGTGGGAGAGCGCGAAACCGCCAACAGTGACGTCAATACGTTGCTGACGGACAGGATCTCTGGCCTGCAGAAGGACGTCAGCGATGCCGAGCGCGCAGTCGAGGATTTCAAGGCAAAGCACAACATCGTCAATTCGACGGATGGCGGCACGCTGCAGTCGCAGCTCGATCAGCTTACGAGCCAGTTGATAGCCGCCCAGGGCGACGCCGATCAGGCCAAGGACCGGTACAACCAGGCGCTGGCGGCAGGCAATTCGCCGGCCGGGCTTGCCAGGCTTGCCGACATTCTTAGCTCCACCTCTGCCATCAAATTGCGCGACGACTACAACCAGCGCGCCGCTGAACTTGCGAGCCTACAAACCATGTACGGGCCGCGTCACCCGACTATCGGGCGGCTTCAATCCGAACTGGATGGGATGAAGCGTCTGATGGCGGCCGAAGCCGACCGGATAAGGCAGCAGCTGAAGGCCAACTACGATCTTGCCGTGCAGAACGTCCAGAAGCTGCAGGACAAGCAGGAAGCCCTGCGCCAGCAGTCGACGAACTCGAACATCGCCCAGGTACAGCTGCGGCAGCTGGAATCCAAGGCGCAGGCCGCGCGCGCCGTGCTCGACGACTTCCTCAAGCGCGCGCAGGAAACCTCCCAGATGCAGGGTGCGCAGACCTCCGAGGCGCGCAAGATCGGCGCGGCCTCGCCGCCTGTGCAGCCGACATGGCCGAAGCCGGTTCTGCTGCTTCTGGTGAGCGCCGTTCTGGGGCTGCTCGCCGGATGCGGCCTCGCCTTGGCGCTTGGGCCTATCCCGCAGCCGGAAGACGAACCGCTAGCGCCGAGCGATGTCGCGCCCGAACCGGTCGCGGATCGCAAGGAGAGCGCGCCCGTCACCCCCCGGCCGTTGCCGATGCCGGCCAATTTCGGCGAATACCGCCTGCCCGGCGTCGCCGGCGGGACCGCCTATTCCAGCATCAAGGCGATCAGRAAGCAGCTGTTCCAGACGGGAGGCGAAACGCTTTCGCTCGACGTCCTGAAGATCATGCGGCAGATGGTTCTGCACCTCGACGACCACGGCAAGCCCTTCGTGATCCTCGTGTCCTCGATCCGCAGCAGCTTTGAGGCAAGGGTTGCGGGGGCGATGCTGGGGATCGGCGTGCAGCGCGCCGACCAGAACGTGCTGATGGTGGAAATCGGCGATCAGCTGTCTGAGTCGATGACGAGCGGAGCTGGCTTGTTCATCGACGGCGCGACCGGTCTGCGGACGGTCGTGTGCAGCTCCGTGGCGGAGAAGGGTCCCGGCGCGCCGGACCGCAACACGTTCCGCAGCATTCTGGCCGAGGCCGGCAGCGCCTTCGATTTCGTCCTGGTGATCGCGCCTTCCTTCAACGAGAACGGCTGGAATCCGGAACTCTTCGCCAAAGCCGATCTTGCGCTTGTCGCGCTCGGCCCGTCCGAGCAGCCTTCGGAGGCCGCGAGGCTGCTTGCGCAGCAATTCGGCGCCGGCCAGATCGGCCGCAGCGCCACTCTTGTCGTCGCGCCGGACAGCGCGCGGCCGGCCGGTACGATTGCCGGTCTTCAAGAGGTCGGCGAATGGCGCCGCGGCGCTGCCGCCAGGGGGTAGGCCGTGGAGACGGTGGGCCGATGACATCGCCACCCAGGCTGTCGCGGCGGCATGCGCTGGCGCTTGCCGCGGGAGCTCTTTTCGCCACCTCTCCTCTTCCGAAATCCGCAGCGCTGGCGACGGCCGGCGAACGTGTTCCCTCGCGCGGCTTCAACCTCCCCGGATGGTTCGACCGCAACGGCGGGCTTGCGCCCGCCACGGCCACGCTTGAAAAGCTGCGCCAGGCGGGATTCGAGACGATCCGGCTGCCCGTCAACGGCGATCTCCTCTCAACCGGGGACACGGGCAGGCTTCGCCGCATCCAAAACGGGGTCAGGGATGTCGTCGGGCTGGGCTTTTCGGTCCTCCTCGACATGCATCCCTCGGGCGAGCTGGTTGAGGCTTTCCGCACTGATCCTGCGGCAGCGGGCGCACGCGTCCTTCAGGGCTGGACGGCGCTTCGTGTCGTCGTCGCGGACCTGCCGGCGGATTGGGTCTATCCGGAGCTGCTGAACGAGCCGCCCATGGAACGGACCAAATGGCTGGCGCTGCGGGAGCAGATCGCCGCAACGCTCAGAGCAAGCTGTCCGCTCCACACGCTGGTCTGGGGACCAGCGCGGTTCCAGGGCATCTGGGAAATCGCCGACACCCCGCCGCTCGCCGACGACAATCAGATTGCCGCTGTTCACTATTACGCGCCCATGGCATTCACCCATCAGTGCGAGAACTGGGACGCGTCGCCGCTTGCCCGTATCGCGAACCTGCCCTTTCCCGCGGCAAAGGAAATGGCGCCGGTGAGTCGGCTGCTCTCCAAGCTGCGCGCGGCGGGCGATGAAGAGGCAGYGAGCCTCGTCGAGGATGAACTGTCGGCCCCTTGGACGGAAACGCGGATCGCGGCGGATTTCGCCGGTCTTGGACGCTGGTCCGCGACGCATGACTGCCCGGTTATGCTGAACGAATTCGGCGTRCTCAACTTCTGCGTGGATCCCCAAAGCCGCGCGGCCTGGGCGCGCGCTGTGCGCAAAGCGGCTGAAGCGAACCATGTGGCATGGACCTATTGGGAACTCGATCAGGGCTTTGGCTTCATCAAGAACAGGCAGAGCGCCGAAGGGTTCGACGGCTCCATGATCGCAGCGCTTCTCGGAAGTTGAGCGAGGACCGACATGGACAACTACCGCCATAAATCCTTGCCTCGGCAGGTAGTGAACGGAGCGGGCCGGCGATGAGCACGACGCAGGTCTATTCGCCGGTCAGGTCGGGCGCACCGGGTCGCGACACGCCAGAGGCGCTGCTGCATGTCGGCACGGCCCTGCTCGTCGTTGCGCTTGCCGTCTCCGCCTTTGCCGTCTGGACTCCGTTCGGGATTGCCGCGACCTTCGTGCTGACGCTGATCATTGCGAACGCGATGCCTTCAGGCGTCCCTGTTTTGATCATTTGCGCCTTCCTCTACCAGAACCTCGTGGTCGCCTGGTTCACCCCCTACATTCCCGACAACGACACGTTCGACGCGCTGCGCGGCACGAACTTCATCATACTGATGACCGCGTTTTGCATTTTCCTGGCCGCCTCGTTTCAGTACCGCGTCCGCGCCCTGACCGAATTGCGCCCATGGCTGCTGCTGAGCATTGCGCTGTGCGGCACGGTTAGTTTCTACTTCGCCCTCGGCGTCGTTCATGGCGGCGCCAAGGACGCCGTGGTCTATTTCCGCAATACGATCACGCCGCTCGCCTGCTTTCACGTCGCGGTGCTCGCCGCCAGCCTTTATCCGGTCGACCTGCGCAAGAGCATGCTCTGGCTCGGCGCCGGCGCGGTCGTCTATGGCTATGCTGAACTGACCTTCACGATGAATTTCCTCGGTCTGTTCCATGGCGACCTTTACGTCGAGCGCAGCATAGCGCGGCAGATCGAGACCGGCGTGTGGGAAAAGGCGCTCCAGGAAACGGGTTTCGTCTTCCGCGGGATCGAAGACGTGATGACCACGACCTTCTTCAACACGCCGCTGTTCAACGACATCCTGCCGAGCGTCTTCCGCATCGGCGGCCCGAACTTCCATCCGATCAGCTATGCCTATGGCCTTGGCATCATCTCRGCCTGGCTGCTGTTCAAGGGTCGCTGGCTGGTGCCCATCGCAGCCTTGCCGCTCCTCCTCGTCATCGGTTCGAAGGGAGCGACATTCATGCTGCTCGTCGCGCTTGCCGTACGGCTGATCTACAGCCCGTCCCGCGCCGGACTGGCGCTTGCGGCGGTCATCGCCCTGGCCGTGGTCTGGACCATCGCAGCGATCGGTTACGGCGCAACCCATGGCGACTATCACGTCCTCGGCCTGATCGCCGGCATGCGCGGCTTCCTGGCCGACCCGCTCGGGCAGGGACTGGGGCTCGGCGGCAACCTGTCGAGCACCAGCATCAATCTCAACTGGCAAACCGCCCAGGCCGAGGGCGTCGCCTCCGTTCCCGTCGAGAGCGYGGTTGGCGTGATGCTCTATCAAATGGGAATAGGCAGCCTGGTGTTCTTCGGTTTCCTGGCGGCGCTGTTGGCGGCGCTGCGCCGGCAGCTCATCRAAACCGGCGACCCGGACTTCCTGTTCGGCTTTGTCGGCATCGCCACCATCTCGGCCAATGCCGTGCTGCAGGAGGAGGCGTTCTATTCCCCTCTTGCTCTCGCCTTCTGCCTGCTGCTTGTGGGAATTTCGCTCGGGACACGCTGGCGCGCGGCCGCGGCGGCAAGGGCCGGGGCGCCGGGCTGATTCCGAGGATCAGCCGTTTCCTCGACGTCGTTCAGGAGCCGAACAGCACCATCTCGGTGAATGTCAGGTCTCCCGGCGAGGGCGATTTCGGGCCCTTGAAATATTTCAGCCCCTTCTTCGCAAAATACCTTCCCGAGAGACCGGCAACCGGGCCCATGGCATCGACAAGGCAAAGCAATTGTCCGCGCCGCAGGAGAAAGCGCCCCACGGCCCCTGCACAGCGGACCAGGTCGGCGTGAGAGCGRCAGTAGACGACCTGGCAGCACGGGATGAGACCGCGCAAAATCCGCCGCGGCTTCAGCACAAGCGGCAACGCCAAACCGTCGCAAACGCAGATCAGCGAAAAACAGCCGAGCGCCGCATGCTCGAGCAGTATGTATCGTTCATTGTCGGTGAGCTCAGCCATTTCGGCGAGGTCCGCACGGGCTTCCAGCACGCGGTCCGGGCGCGGCATCGCGTTCAGCACGGGAAGGAAGGCGACCTGTCCGCCGGAAAACAGGCGAAAACCGAACGCCTTGTTGAGCTTCAGCGTTCCGGGCGATGGGGAAATATTGGTGTAGACCACGTCCTTTCGCGAGATGACTGTCGCGATCATCTTGCTGGCATAGGGACGGAACTCGGCGTCGACGGACCAGCTGGAGAGATTGYAGCGGATTTCGTCGACTTCCAGACTCCTGTGCCTGGCATAAAGAGTAAGCACGGCGCCGACGATACTGCCCGATTTCTCGAGGACAAAACCATAGCGTGGGAAATCGGCGATCGAGGGTCGCCGCGACAGGCGCGTCAGCGCCTCGATCCAATAGCCGCGGCTGCGTTCCGGGAAGCCCCTGTGCAGGCAATCCGCCACACCTTCCCAGTCGGCCTCATCGAAGGGGCGACAGCCGACACCGGGAGGGAATGCGCCGAGAACCGCCATCGCCAACTCAAATATAAGAGAAACCAAATATGATCAGTACCGACACTATACTCGCGGTCGACAGTTAACAAAACGCACCGATCCCGGAAGCAATTTTATTGGATGCTTCGATGCGAGCGAAAAGATCTATTTATCCTTCAATGCAACCTGCATTTGACATGAATTGCACCCCAGGTAGTTCAAGGTTGTAGAAGCGTTGAATCGGRCATTTCCAGGCAGAAGGTATGCCAGTGCTCTWCCTGGAGTTRCTGCCAGCCTTCCGGCCTGCGCCGTCGCGAACCAGCCCGGCGCAACCGGATTCACCGCGACGGCCGTAAGTCGGCGGTAGGCTGGTGGCAAGCGGCAGGCCGATGACGTACTTGGCGCACGCTCGCGGTCCTGGCTTGACGATCGAACAAAATTTCTGCCTGGCCCGCTTGTGCTGAAAACTCATACATGAATATAATCTTCACAAGAGAAGATTGGGGAGGATCGATCGCGGCTCCCGCTCCGGCCTTGACCGGACGGCGCGAACTATTCTCAGGCAACGGATGAACAGGATCATGACCAGCTTCCCGCCCACCGTCGGCGTCGCCTCGACACGACCCTCCGACATGCCAGCCGATCATGCCGAGCTGCCGGTGTGGAACGCCGAAAACTGGTTCTATGAGGATTGGCCCGTCGGCCAGAAGATCCGCTCGCTCCGGCGCACCATGGCTGAAGGCGACAGCCACCTCTTCAACGCCTTGGTGCTCGACATCCATCCTTATGTGCAGGACCAGATGTTTGCCGAGCGCGAAGGCATTTTCGGCAGGCGCCTTGTGGCGGGCGCGTTCGTCTTCTCCGCCGGGCTTGGCCTCGTCGCCACGAATTGCGTCAACGCCTTTTCCTACGGCTACGACAAGCTGCGCTTCATCAAGCCGGTCTTCATCGGCGACACCATTTATTCGGTCCGCACCAATATGGAGAAAAAGCCTCGCTACCGCGACATGGGGCTGATCCGCGCTAGCTACGAAGTGTTCAAGGGCGAAGGCGAGCTGGTGCTCTACTGCGAACATCTGCAGACGGTGAAATACAAGAACCCGGCCGACTTCGCCGGCAAGACGGAGAAGTGATCATGGCTGCCGACCTGCCGCTGTCCGGCCTTGTCGTTGTCGACATGAGCCAGTTCCTRTCGGGACCCTACTGCTCGCTGAGGCTTCTCGACCTTGGCGCCCGCGTCATCAAGATCGAGCGCCCCGATGGCGGCGACYTTTCGCGCAGGCTCTATCTCAGCGACACCGAGATCGGCGGCGATTCCACCATCTTCCACGCCATCAACCGGGCCAAGGAAAGTTTTGCCATCGACTTGAAGAACGAGGACGACCTGAAAGCGCTGCGCGGGCTGCTTRCCAAAGCCGACGTGCTGATCCAGAACTTCCGGCCCGGCGTCATCGAGCGGCTTGGCCTCGACTATGAGCATGTGCGCTCGCTCAACCCGCGCCTAGTCTATGCCTCGATCAGCGGCTATGGCGAGGAAGGCCCCTGGGTGAAACGGCCGGGCCAGGACCTGCTTGCCCAAGCGCGCTCCGGCGTGATGTGGCTGAACGGCGACGAGGATCAGGGGCCGGTGCCCTTTGGCCTGGCAGTCGCCGACATGCTGGCGGGGGYGGCCTGCGCGCAAGGCATCCTTGCCGCCCTGGTCCGGCGCGGCATCACCGGTGAAGGCGRCCATGTCGAGACCAGCCTGTTCGAGGCGCTGATCGATTTCCAGTTCGAGGTCCTGACGACTCACCTCAACGACGGACGGCGGCTGCCGCGCCGCTCGTCCTTCCGCAGCGCCCACGCCTATCTGGCAGCGCCCTACGGCGTCTATCCGGCCAAGGACGGTTTCCTGGCGATCGCCATGACGCCGATCCCGAAGCTCGCCGACCTGCTCGAGATCGAGGCGTTGGCGCCCTACCGCGACCAGCCGGCGACTTGGTTCACCGCGCGCGACGAGATCAAGGCGATCATCGCGCAGCGCATCGCGCAGAAATCGGTCGACGAGTGGCTGGCGGTCCTCGAGCCCGCCGACATCTGGTGCGCGAAGGTGCTGAACTGGCAGGAGTTGCTGGAAAGTGACGGCTTCAAGGCGCTCGACCTGCTGCAGACCGTGACGCRCCAGGACGGCGTCTCGATCGACACCACCCGCTCGCCGCTCAGGATCGACGGCGTTCGCGCCAAGGTCGAGCGGGCGGCGCCGCTCGTCGGCGAGCACAGCGCAAAAATCCGTGAGGAGTTCGGACTGTGACTTCGCTCAAAGGCATGACGTGGAGTCATCCGCGCGGCTACGATCCGATGGTCGCCTGCTCCAGGCTGTGGAAGGAAAAGACCGGCGTTGCGATCGAATGGGAGAAGCGCTCGCTGCAGGATTTCGAGTCCTTCCCCGTCGAAGAACTCGCTCGCGCCTATGACCTGATCGTGATCGATCATCCGCATGTCGGCCAGATCACCGCCGAAAAATGCCTGGCGCCGCTCGACGCGCCGGGCCGCGAGGCGGAGCGCGAAGCGCTTGCGAGGGCAAGCGTCGGCCGCTCCTATTCGAGCTACACCTGGCAAGGGCGGCAATGGGCCTTTCCGATCGATGCCGCCACCCAGGTGCAGGCCTGGCGGCCTGATCTGATCGACGCCGCGCCGACCATCTGGACCGAAGTGCTGGAGCTTGCGCAGCAAGGCCGCGTGCTCCTGCCGCTCAGGCCGCCGCACTCGCTGATGTGCTTCTTCACGCTCGCCGCCGATCTCGGCCGTCCATGCACCGTCGAAGGCCCCGACCTGGTCGATCGCGAGACCGGCGAGACCGTCTTCGATATGYTGCGCGAGATCGCGGCGTTGGTCGATCCCCAGTGCCTGACGATGGACCCGATTGCGGTGTTCGAGAAGATGGCCGAAGCCGGCTCGCGCATCGCCTGCGCGCCGCTCATCTACGGCTACGTGCCCTATGCAGCCGCCGGCTTCCGCCCGAACCGGCTTTTCTTTTGCGACATGCCCTCCGTAGGYGGCGACGGCCCGGTCGGTTCCGCGCTCGGCGGCACCGGCATCGCCGTCTCGGCCTTTTCCGCTGCCGCGATGGAAGCGATCGACTTCGCCTACTGGATTGCCAGCGGCGAGGTGCAGCGTGGGCCCTATGCGGCAGCCGGCGGCCAGCCCGGTCATGCCGCCGCCTGGGAGGACGAGGCCGTCAACGCCGCGACCGGCGAGTTCTATCGCGGCACACGGGCAACGCTGGAAGGCGCCTGGGTGCGGCCGCGCCATGACGGCTACATGGCGTTCCAGCAGGCGGCATCCGACCGCATCAATGAGGCCCTTGCCGGCAGGCAGGATGCACGGCTGGTCGTCGCCGACATCAACCGCCTGTTCCGGGAGAGTTTCGCGCCGGCCGTTGCGGCCGGCTAACACCGCTTAGCCTGTGTAGCGGTATTGGCTTTACAGCCGCCAGAGCTTCTTCGCGTTGCCGGAGAGCAGCTTGGCGCGCTCGGTCTCGCTCGCGCCGGCGATAAGCGCGTGCGTCGCCGCGACCCAGCCGAGCAGCCCGCCGCCCAAGGTGCAGACTGGCCAGTCGCTGCCCCAAACGACGCGATCCCAACCAAAACTGCCGATCGTGTGCTCGACATAGGGCCGCAGCGTGTCGACGGTCCAGGTCGCGGGATCGGCATAGGCGACGACGCCGGAAATCTTGCCGACGACATTGGGCCRCCGCGCGATCTCGGTAATCTGCTCGCGCCAGGGATGCTCAGCCTTGCCCTTGATGTCAGGCACACCGCAGTGATCGAGGACGAACTGCACGTCCGGCGCCAGATCGACCAGCGCGATCGCCTGCTTCATCTGCCTCGGCAGGACGCAGAGATCGAAGGTCAGCCCGCTGCCGGCGATGCGCCTGATATTCTCACGGAACAGGGCGCCCTCGGATACGTCGTCGGGCACGACATGCAGCACGCGGCGGAACCCCTTGACGAAAGGATCGGCCTTCGCCTTGTCCAGCCAGGCGGCGAAGCCCGGCTCTTCCGGCCGGCACGACACGATGGCGCCCCTCACCAGGCTGCCCGGTTTTTTCGACAATCCCTCGGTGTGAGCCGTCTCCGCCTCGATATCGGCCGGGTCGACGTCGACCTCCATATGCAGCGCCAGTTCGATGCCGGCGCGGCGCGCCTCGGTGGCGTATTCATCGTGAGAGAAGTCGCGGTCGAGCGCCGGCACGCCGGCAAGCCATGGATAGCGCAGCGCCGCCTTGTCGATGAGATGCAGGTGTGTGTCGACGATCATGGCTTCCTCCCTCGTCGCGCATATGCATGTCGCCCAAAATCGTGCAACGGCTTTGGGAAAACGACATGCATCAAAACATAGAACTGGATGATCTCACGGGAGAATTCATCATTCAAATAAGAATTACATCCGCATCTTCACATCCGACCCGGCGAGCTGTGACAGCTTCGCCGCGGCGGCCTGCAGGAGCGCGATCGTCCTGGTGATATCGGGCGCGGCGGGCGCATTGACCAGAGTGATGTAGGGGATCGTGAGCGCCGCGATGCCGCGGCCGTCCGAGCCGATCACCGGCGCCGAGAGGTTGTAGACGCCGGCGGTCTGCAGCGAGGCCATCATCTCGTAACCGCGGTCGCGCACCTGGTCGAGGCGGGCGAAGAACTCCGGCGACTGCTTCATCTCCTCATTGGTGCGCAGGTGCTCGGCGATCATCATCTCGCGCTCTTCCGGCGAGCGGAACGCGAGCAGCACATGCCCCGAGCCGGTGTCGAACAGACTGATGTGCGAGCCGACGCGGATCGAGATGCCCCAGTAATGCGGCGCTTCCTGCTGCGCGATAACCACCGCATTGCCGCGGTCGAACACCACGAGCTGATTGGCCTGCCACGAGGTCTCGGCCAGTTCGCGCATGATCGACGTCGCGTAGGAGACAAGCCGGCGCACCGGCGCGTGCAACTGCGCCAGGCCGAACAGCTTCAGGGTCAGCGAGTAGCGGTCGCCCTCGGGCCGGGTGACGTAGCCGCGTTTCACCAGCCGGTCGAGCATCCGGTAGAACTCGTTCGGGYTGCGGTCCAGCCGCTTGGCGATTTCGGCCTGCGTCAGGCCGCCGTCGACGCTTGCCAGCAGCTCCAGAATGTCCAGCCCCTTGTCGAGAGCCGGCGCGCGATAGCGGTCTTCCTCGTCGTCCTGCACCGGATGCCTCTCTGGTGAATTTGTATCTTCATATACGCAAGAGACAGCCCATTGGAAAGAAGTTTCAGCTTGACGACTTATGAATATTTTGTTTGCATATGAATGAAGCGATGGAGCTTCGGCCGCGGCGGCACGCTGCCGTCCCAGGGAGGATATTCATGAACGGACTGCTTTCCGGCGTCGCCGCCGGCGCATTGCTCCTGGCATCGGGCGCGGCATTCGCGGCCGACCTGCYGGGCAAGTTTCCCGGCGTCACCATCGACGCCAAGCTGATTGGCGGCCAGCAGTATGAGAAGCTCTACGAGCGCATCGGCGAGTGGGAGAAGGCGACCGGCGCCAAGGTCAACGTCATCTCCAAGAAGAACCACTTCGACCTCGACAAGGAGATCAAGTCCGACATCGCCTCCAACTCGATCACCTGGTGCGTCGGCTCCAACCACACCTCGTTCGCGCCGCAATATCCGGGCATCTACACCGACCTCGCYAAGCTCCTGCCGAAGGAGGAGATCGATGCCTTCGTTCCCGCCAACATTGCCGCCGGAACGCTCGACGRCAAGCTGGTGATGCTGCCGCGCGCGCAATTCGACGTCTCGGCGCTCTACTACCAGAAGAGCCTCTATCAGGACGAAGCCAAGAAGAAGGCCTACAAGGACAAGTACGGCGAGGACCTCGCCCCGCCGGACACGTTCGAGGAGATGGCCCAGCAGGCGGAATTCTTCGCCAGCCCGCCGGATTTCTACGGCACGCAATATGCTGGCAAGGAAGAGGCGATCAACGGCCGCTTCTACGAGATGCTGATCGCCGACGGCGGCGAATATCTCGACAAGGACGGCAAGCCCGCCTTCAACTCCGAGGCCGGCGTCAAGGCGCTMGACTGGTTCGTCAAGCTCTACAAGGCCAAGGCCGTGCCCGCCGGCACGACCAACTATTTGTGGGACGACCTCGGCCAGGGCTTCGCCTCCGGCACCGTGGCGATCAACCTCGACTGGCCGGGCTGGGCAGGCTTCTTCAACGACCCGAAGTCGTCCAAGGTCGCCGGCAACGTCGGCGTCAAGGTCCAGCCGAAAGGCTCGTCCGGCAAGCGCTCCGGCTGGTCGGGCGCGCATGGCTTCTCGGTGACCGAGAACTGCGCCAACAAGGAGGCCGCTGCCTCGCTGGTCTGGTGGCTGACCAACGAGGACAGCCAGAAGCTGGAAGCCGCGGCCGGCCCGCTGCCCACCCGCACCAAGGTGTGGGAGTGGGACCTCGAGCAGGCGAAGTCCGACCCGTACAAGACCGAAGTGCTGCAGGCCTTCCAGGAAGCCGCCAAGAACGCTTTCCCGGTGCCGCAGACGCCGGAGTGGATCGAAATCTCCAACGCCGTCTATCCGGAACTGCAGGCRGCAATCCTCGGCGACAAGACCTCCAAGCAGGCGCTCGACGACGCGGCCGCCAAGGCAACGCAGATCCTCCAGGACGCCGGCAAGCTCTGACGCCATCCTCGCTGCGGCGCCGGTCCTCAGGACCGGCGCCGCTTGTTGCCTGACGCGGCCGTCATGCGATGATCGCCGGCCGCACAAACACATTTGGGAAAATTGAATGAAGGCCAAGCGGCTTTCCGCGCCAACCCTGCTCCTGCTGCCGGCCGTGCTCGTGCTGGCGGCCGTTGTGGTCGTGCCGCTGTGCCTGTCTTTCTATTCCAGCTTCACGCCGTTCAGGCTGACGCGRCCGGAAACCTTCTTCACCTTCATCGGCCTGCGCAATTATCGCAATATCCTCTCCGACGCGAATTTCTGGTGGGCCTTCGGCCGCACCGTGCTGTTGCTCACCATTGCGCTCAATCTCGAGATGCTGCTTGGGCTCGGCCTTGCGCTGCTGGTCGAGAAGGCCAGTCGGGGCCAGCGGCTGCTGCGCACCATCATGATGTTCCCGATGATGTTCTCGCCGATCCTGGTCGGCTTCCAGTTCAAGTTCATGTTCAACGACAATATCGGGCTGGTGAACAACGCGCTGCAGTCGCTGGGCATCACGCAGGACGCGATCCCGTGGCTGATCGAAGGCCATCTCGCCTTCATCGCCATCGCCATCGCCGAGATCTGGTCGTCGACCTCTATCTTCGCGATCCTGATCCTCRCCGGCCTGCTCGCCATGCCGAAGGAGCCGGTCGAAGCCGCGCGCGTCGATGGCTGCACGCCGTGGCAGACCTTCCGCTATGTGACCTGGCCCTTCATCATGCCCTTCGCCTACATCGCCATGACCATCCGCTCGCTCGACGTCGCGCGCGCCTACGACATCGTCAAGGTTATGACGGATGGCGGCCCGGCCGGCCGCACGGAACTGTTGTGGACGCTGGTCGCGCGCACCGCCTACAGCGATGCGCGCATGGGCGTCGCCAACGCGATGGCCTATGTCTCGATCCTGCTGTCGATCGTCTTCACCGTCTATTTCTTCAAAAAGCTCGCCGCGGCGCGCAGCCAGATTGGCGCGGAGTGGTGAGAATGGACGCCAACGCATCCGCCCGCCTCAAGCGCCGTGCGGCAACCGTCGCGCACCGCGTCGGCCTGTYCCTCGCCATGCTTTTGATCTGCCTGCCCGGCATCTGGATYGTGCTGTCCTCGCTCAGGCCAACGGTCGAGATCCTCGCCAAGCCGCCGGTCTGGGTCCCGCAGCAGGTCTCGCTCGACGCCTACGTCGCCATGTTCAGCGGCGTCGGCAAGGGCGGCATTCCCGTCCTCGACTATTTCCGCAACTCGCTGATCATCTCGGTGACGTCGACGGTCATTGYCATCGCCATCGGCATGGCCGGCGGCTACGCCTTTGCCCGCTACCGCTTCCGCGGCAAGTCGGCCATGTTCCTCGGCCTGATGTTGACGCGCACCGTGCCAGGCATCGCGCTCTCGCTGCCGCTGTTCTTCGTCTATGCGCGTCTCGACATCATCGACACGCATTTCGGCCTGATCCTGGCCTATGTCRCACTCAACGTGCCCTTCACCATCTGGTTGATAGACGGCTTCTTCCGCCAGGTGCCGAAGGACCTCGCCGAGGCTGCGCAGATCGACGGCTGCACGCGCTGGCAGGCCTTCTGGCAGGTCGAGTTCCCGCTCGCCGGACCCGGCATTGCGTCCGCCGGCATATTTGCCTTCCTCACCTCCTGGAACGAGTTCGCGCTCGCCTCGCAGCTGACGCGCTCGATCAATTCGAAGACGTTGCCCGTCGGGCTGCTCGACTACACCGCCGAATTCACCATCGACTGGCGCGGCATGTGCGCGCTGGCAGTGGTGATGATCATTCCGGCGCTTCTCCTCACCTTCATCGTGCAAAAGCACCTCGTCGGCGGCCTGACCTCCGGCGCGGTGAAAGGTTGATCCGATGGCGATTGTCTCGCTCAAAAACCTGACCAAGCGTTACGGCAATATGGAGATCGTGCACGGCATCGACCTCGACGTCGCCGACCGCGAGTTCATTGCGCTCGTCGGGCCGTCGGGATGTGGCAAGTCGACGACGCTCCGCATGATCGCCGGGCTGGAGGATATCTCCGGTGGCACGATCGAGATCGGCGGCCGCATCGTCAACGACCTGCCGCCGYGCTCGCGCAACATCTCGATGGTGTTCCAGTCCTACGCGCTTTATCCGCACATGACAGTGCGCGAAAATCTCGGCTTCTCGCTGAAGATCGCCGGCGCGCCGAAAGAGGAGATGGACCGGCGCGTGGCCGAGGCATCGGCCATTCTCGGCCTCGACGCGCTGCTGGAGCGCCGTCCTTCCCAGCTTTCCGGCGGCCAGCGCCAGCGCGTCGCCATGGGCCGTGCCATCGTGCGCGATCCGGATGTCTTCCTGTTCGACGAGCCGCTCAGCAACCTCGACGCCAAGCTGCGCACCCAGATGCGCACCGAGATCAAGAAGCTGCACGCCAAGGTCAAATCCACGGTCATCTATGTCACGCACGACCAGGTCGAGGCGATGACGCTCGCCGACCGCATCGTCATCATGCGCGACGGCTATATCGAGCAGGTCGGCACGCCGGACGAAGTCTTCCAGCGGYCGGCGACGCGCTTCGTGGCGGGCTTCATCGGCTCRCCGCCGATGAATTTGCAGGAGGCGACGGTCGCCGACGGCAAGGTCGTCTTCGCCAGCGGTCAGAGCCTGCCGCTGCCCGGCCGCTTCAAGGCCAAAGTGAGCGCCGGCGACAAGGTTGTGTTCGGCCTGCGTCCCGACGATCTCTACCCCGTGGGCCACGGCTTGCATTCGGGCGATGCCGCCGACGTCCATGAGATGGAGCTGCCGGTGACGGTGACCGAGCCGCTCGGCAACGAGACACTGGTGTTCGCCGAATTCGACCGCCGCGACTGGGTCTCGCGCATGCTGAACCCCAGGCCCCTGAAGGCGGGCGACCGTGTCGCCATGAGTTTCGACCTGTCGCAGGCGCATCTCTTTTCCGCCGAAACCGGCAAATCCTTGAGGGCCTGACGATGGCGAAGATCGAAAAAGTCGAGCTCTCGATGGTCGATCTGGTGCCGAAGGTGAAGCGCACCGACGCCATCCAGAGTTTTGTCAGCCAGGAGACGCCGATCGTCACCATCACCGATGCCGACGGCGCGGTCGGCATGGGCTACTCCTACACGATCGGCACCGGCGGCTCCTCGGTGATGCGGCTTCTGGYCGATCACCTCGCGCCGCGCCTGATCGGTGAGGATGCCGACCGGATCGAGGCGATCTGGCACGATCTCGAATTCGCCACCCACGCCACCACCATCGGCGCCATCACAGCCATCGCGCTCGCGGCCATCGACACCGCGCTCTGGGACCTTCGGGCGAAAAAGCAGAAGCTGCCGCTCTGGAAGATTGCGGGCGGCGCCAGGGATCGCTGCCCGCTCTACACCACCGAAGGTGGATGGCTGCATATCGAGACGGCAGCACTTGTCGAGGATGCGGTGGCCGCCAAGGCGAAAGGCTTCACCGGTTCCAAGGTCAAGATCGGCAAGCCGCATGGCGCTGAAGATTTCGCCCGGCTGTCCGCGGTGCGCAAGGCGGTCGGCGACGGCTACGAGATCATGACCGACTGCAACCAAGGTTTTACCGTCGACGAAGCCATCCGGCGTGCCGAGCGATTGCGCGATCTCGATCTCGCCTGGATCGAGGAACCGCTGCCGGCCGACGACATCGACGGCCATGCGCGGCTGTCGAATGCGACCGCGACGCCGGTGGCGGTCGGCGAGTCGCTTTATTCGATCCGCCATTTCCGCGAATATATGCAGAAAGGCGCCTGCAGCATCGTGCAGGTCGATGTAGGCCGCATCGGCGGCATCACGCCCTGGCTGAAGGTGGCGCATATGGCGGAAGCCTTCGACATGCCTGTTTGCCCGCATTTCCTGATGGAACTGCATGTCAGCCTGGCCTGYGCGGTGCCGAACGGCAAATATGTCGAATACATTCCGCAGTTGGATGCGTTGACGGGCAAGAAGATGGTGATCGAGAACGGCCATGCGCTGGCGCCGAACGAGCCGGGCCTCGGCATCGACTGGGATTTCGATGCGATCAAGGCGCGCAGCATCGCCGAGTTCAGCATCACCGTCACCGAACGGAGGAATTGAAAATGCAGCGAATGGGCATGGTGCTCGGCCTGAAGCCGGAGAAGGTCGAGGAATATGTGCGCCTGCACGCCGCGGTCTGGCCGGACGTTCTGAAGATGATCTCCGCCTGCAACATCAAGAACTACTCGATCTATCTCAAGCGGCCTGAGAACCTGCTGTTCTCCTATTACGAGTATCACGGCACAGACTACGCCGCCGACATGGCCAAGATGGCCGCGGATCCCAAGACCCAGGAATGGTGGGCGGTCTGCATGCCTTGCCAGGAGCCTTTGCCGACCAGGAAGGAAGGTGAATGGTGGGCTATGATGGATGAAGTCTTCCACCATGACTGACGCCTTTGATCCCGCCTCGCTGTCGCAGTCCTGGGCAAGGCCTGCGAACGCGCGCCCGATCGTCACCTTCGGCGCCGGCTCGATCGTTGGCGATGCGCATTTCCCGGCCTACCGCAAGGCCGGCTTTCCGGTTGGCGGACTTTACGATCCGGACCGGGCCAAGGCTGAGAAGCTGGCAGAGCAATGGGGCGTGACGGCGTTCCGCTCGGTGGACGAGGCGGCCGCCGTCAAGGATGCGATCTTCGATCTGGCGACCCCGCCGGGGCGGCACGCCGAGGTGCTGAAGGCCCTGCCCGACGGCGCGGTCGCATTGATCCAGAAGCCGATGGGCAACTATCTCGGCGAAGCGACCGAGATCCTCGAAATCTGCCGCTCCAAGAAACTCAGGGCAGCGGTGAACTTCCAGCTCCGCTTCGCGCCGATGATGCTGGCGCTGAAGGACGCGATCGCCAAGGGCTGGCTCGGCGAGGTCGTCGACTTCGATGCCTGGCTGGCGCTGGCAACCCCGTGGCAGCTCTGGGAATTCCTGCTCAAGGCGCCGCGTGTCGAGATCGCCATGCATTCGATCCACTATCTCGACCTGATCCGGCAGCTCCTCGGCGACCCCAAGGGGGTTCACGCAAAAACCCTCGGCCATCCCAGCCACGCTGTCGCGCAAACCCGCACCAGCGCCATTCTCGACTATGGCGACACGGTGCGCTGTGCGCTGTCGATCAACCACGACCACAAGTTCGGCCGCCGGCACCAGGCCTGCGAGTTCCGCATCTGCGGCACCGAGGGTGCCGCCTACGTCAAGCTCGGCCTCAATCTCGACTATCCGCGCGGCGAGCCCGACGTGCTGGAGATCCATCCGAAAGGCGGCTCCGACTGGGTCAGCGTGCCGCTAGCCGGTGAGTGGTTCCCTGACGCCTTTGTCGGGCGCATGGCCAATGTCCAGCGCTTCGCTTGCGGCGAGGACAGCGAGCTGGTCAGCTCCGTCGAGGATGCCTGGAACACGATGGCGCTGGTGGAAGYCGCCTATCGATCGAGCGCCGCGCCGGCGACGCCGCTGGCTGAAAAACCGTAAGGAACGGCATGGAACAGGTCACCTATTTCGAGGACTACGAGATCGGCTCGTCGCGGCTGACCAGCGGCCGCACGATCACCGAGACGGACTTCGTCGTCCATGCCGGACACACCGGCGATTTCTTTCCGCACCACATGGACGCCGAGTTCATGAAGACGACGCCCTTCGGGCAGCGCATCGCCCATGGCACGCTGGTGTTCTCGGTCGGGGTCGGACTGACGGCGAGCGTGATCAACCCGGTCTCCTTCTCCTACGGCTATGACAGGCTGCGCTTCATCAAGCCGGTGTTCATCGGCGACACGATCCGCACGCGCACCACGATCGCCGCGAAGGAGGATGATCCGAAACGCCCGGGATCGGGCCGCGTCATCGAACGCATCGAAGTGTTGAACCAGCGTGACGAAGTCGTGCTGGCTGCGGACCACATCTATATCGTCGAGCGGCGCCCCCGGCTCGGTTGAAAGAACGGAGACAAAACAACATGGCTGATCTGACAGGCAAGGTCGTTGTCGTTACCGCGGCAGCGCAGGGAATCGGCCGGGCAAGCGCCCTTGCCTTCGCCAAGGCCGGCGCGATCGTCCACGCCACCGACATCAACGAAGCCGTTCTGGCCGAACTCGGCAAGACGCCTGGTATCAAGACTCGCAAGCTCGACGTGCTGAACGACGAGGCCGTAAAGACCRCTTTCGCCGAGATCGGCCGCGTCGACGTGCTGTTCAACTGCGCCGGCTTCGTCCATTCCGGCTCCATTCTGGAGATGAAGGACGAGGATCTCGACTTCGCCTTCAATCTCAATGTGCGCGCCATGATCCGCACCATCCGCGGCGCGCTGCCCGGCATGCTGGAGCGCGGCGACGGCGCGATCATCAACATGGCGTCGGTGGCGGGCGCGCCTAAAGGCGTGCCCAACCGTTTCGCCTATGGGGTGACCAAAGCGGCCGTGATCGGCCTCACCAAATCGATCGCCGCCGACTATGTCGCCAGGGGCATCCGCTGCAACGCGATCTGCCCCGRCACGGTGGAAAGCCCCTCGCTCGAAGCCCGCATGCGCGCCCAAGGCGACTATGAAGCCGCCCGCGCGGCCTTCATCGCCCGCCAGCCGATGGGAAGGCTGGGCACGGCGGAGGAAATCGCCGACCTTGCCGTCTATCTGGCCGGCGCCACCTATACGACCGGGCAGGCCTATAATATCGACGGCGGCTGGTCGATCTGACGAGGCAGCAAGCATGACCCGCATTACCGATCTTCGCACCTTCGACCTGCGTTTTCCGACGTCGCAAAGCCTCGACGGGTCGGACGCGATGAACCCTGACCCGGACTATTCCGCGGCCTACGTCATCCTCGACACCGATGTCCCGTCGCTGAAAGGCCATGGGCTCACTTTCACCATCGGCCGCGGCAACGAGATCTGCTGCGCGGCGATCGAAGCGCTGCGCCATCTGGTCGTCGGGCTCGACCTCGACTGGGTCAGGGAGGACCCCGGCCGCTTCTGGCATCACGTGACCGGCGACAGCCAATTGCGCTGGATCGGCCCGGACAAGGGCGCCATGCATCTTGCGGTCGGCGCCGTTGTCAACGCGGTCTGGGACCTGTGGGCGAAGGAAGCCGGCAAGCCGGTCTGGCGGCTGGTTGCGGAGATGAGCCCGGAAGAGATCATGCGGATCGTCGACTTCCGCTATCTAACGGATGCGATCACGCCGTCGGAGGCGCTTGATATCTTGAAGAAGGCCGAGGCTGGCAAAGCCGAGCGCATCGCCATTCTCGAGCGCGAAGGTTATGCCTGCTACACCACCTCGGCCGGCTGGCTCGGCTATCCCGACGACAAGCTGCGGCGGCTCTGCCAGGAAGCGATCGAACAGGGTTTTGATCACATCAAGCTGAAAGTGGGCCGTGACCGCGCGGACGACATCCGTCGCCTCAGGATCGCCCGCGAGGTGATCGGTCCGGACCGCCACCTGATGATCGACGCGAACCAGGTCTGGGAGGTCGACCAGGCGATCGACTGGCTTCGCGACCTCGCCTTCGCCAAGCCCTTCTTCATCGAGGAGCCGACCAGCCCGGACGATGTCGCCGGCCATGCGAAGATCCGCAAGGCCGTGGCGCCGATCAAGGTCGCGACCGGCGAGATGTGCCAGAACAGAATCATGTTCAAGCAGTTCATCGCCGGCGGCGCGATCGATGTCGTGCAGATCGATTCCTGCCGCATGGGCGGTCTCAACGAGGTGTTAGCCGTGCTGCTGATCGCGGCCAAGTTCGGCCTGCCGGTCTGGCCGCACGCCGGCGGCGTCGGCCTGTGCGAATATGTCCAGCATCTGTCGATGATCGACTGTGTCGCGGTGTCAGGCACCAAAGAGGGCCGGGTGATCGAATATGTCGATCACCTGCACGAGCATTTCCGCGAGCCCTGTGTCATCGAGAATGCGGCTTACATGCCGCCGACAGCGCCGGGCTTCTCAATCGAGATGAAGCCGGAATCCATTGCCGCCCATCAATATCGCGGTTGAAAAAGCAATGCCGTAATGCGGGCCTGATCGCCCGCGTCACGGCTCGCATTCAACGCTCAGACGCTCAGCGCCATGCCATGCGGCGCGTTCCGCGTCAGCCGACCTCGACTGCGATCACCGAGACGCAATCGCCGGCCTTGACCAGGCCCGGGAAGTGCCGTGCGGCGAGCAGGCCGGACATCCTGGCCCGGATCTCCTGCGGCGCGTTGCCGGTGCGGCCGACCGAATGGATGCGCGCCACGACCTGGCCCTCGTCCACCTTCTCGCCGAGATCGACCATGGTTTCGATCATGCCGTCCTCCTCGGCGAAAGCGAAGCAATCGCCTGAGGGCATATCCAACCAGCGGGTTCGAGTCTTCTCGACCGCACCGGCGACGATGCCGGCATGGCGAAGCACGTTGAGCACGCCGCGCCGCGCGATGCGCACAGTCTCGGCCCGTGACGTGCCGCCACCGCCGAGTTCGGTGGTGACGAAGACCTTGCCCATCTCCTCGGCAGCCGTGTCATACATGCCGACCGTGTCGATCTCGGTCATGCGCATCGAGAAAGGCGCCGAGAAGGCCTCGACCGCGGCGAAGGCCTTTTCTTCCTGCGCCTTGTCGGGCAGCGTGTGCGCGGCGCAGAACGGCACGAAGTCCAGCGTCTTGCCGCCGGAGTGGAAGTCGAAGACGATGTCCGCCCGGGGCAGCAATTCCCGCTGGAAATAGTCGGCGATCTTCTCCGTCACCGTGCCGTCCGGCCTACCGGGGAAGCTGCGGTTCATGTTGCCCTTGTCGATCGGCGATGTGCGGGTGCCGGYCCGGAAGGCCGGATAGTTCATCGCCGGCACGATGATGACCGTGCCGGCGACGTTCTTCGGATCGAGCGTACGGGCGAGTTCGTAGAGCGCCAGCGGCCCCTCATACTCGTCGCCGTGATTGCCGCCGGTAAGCAGCGCCGTCGGCCCCTTGCCGTTGCGGACGACGCAGACCGGGATCATCACCGAGCCCCAGGCGGAATCGTCGCGGCTGTAGGGCAGGCGCAGGAAGCCGTGCTGGACGCCGTCGCGACCGAAGTCGACCGTCGGCGTGATCGGCGATGGACGAAGGGCTGACATCGGGCTCATTCCTTCACGAACAGCTTGCGCGGCACATTGGCCAGGCACTCGACGCCGGTCTCGGTGATCAGGATCGACTCGGTGATCTCCAGYCCCATCGTCTCCAGCCACAGGCCGGTCATGAAGTGGAAARTCATGCCGGGCTTGAGCTCGGTGCGGTCGCCGGGGCGCAGGCTCATGGTGCGCTCGCCCCAGTCCGGCGGATAGGAAAGACCGATCGAGTAGCCGGTGCGGTTGTCCTTGACGATGCCGTACTTTTTCAGCACGGCGAAGAAGGCATTGGCGATATCCTCGCAGGCATTGCCCGGCTTCGCGGCGGCGAGGCCCGCTTCCATGCCTTCCAGCGTCGCCTTCTCGGCGTCGAGGAAAGCCTGCGTCGGCTTGCCGAGGAAGACGGTGCGCGACAGCGGGCAATGGTAGCGATTGTAGCAGCCGGCGATCTCGAAGAACGTGCCCTCGCCCGCCTTCATCGGCTTGTCGTCCCAGGTGAGATGCGGCGCCGAGGCGTCCGCGCCCGACGGCAACAGCGGCACGATCGCCGGATAGTCGCCGCCGATGCCTTCGACGCCGCGCGTGCCGGCATCGTAGATCTCGGCGACCAGATCGCATTTGCRCATGCCGACCTCAATTCTGTCGACGATGCGCTGGTGCATAGCCTCGACGATGCGGGCGGCCTTGCGCATATAGTCGATCTCGGTCGGGCTCTTCACCGCGCGCTGCCAGTTCACCAGCGCGGTCGCGTCGACGAAACGGGCGTTCGGCAGGTGCCTCTGCAGCGAAGCGAAGGCAGCGGCAGAGAACCAGTAATTGTCYATCTCGACGCCGATGGTGAGCTTGTCGCAGCGGCGATCGGCAAGCACACTGGCGAGGTAGTCCATCGGGTGCCGCTCGGTCGACTGCACGTAATGGTCGGCGTAGCCGATGATGTTGTCATGCGCGAGATAGGCGGTGCGCTTGGCGCCGTTGGCGTCCTGGCCGCGGCCGTACCAGACCGGCTCGCCCGAAGGCGGCAYGATGACCGCCTGGTGCACATAGAAGGACCAGCCGTCATAGCCGGTCAGCCAGGCCATGTTCGAGGGATCGCTGACGATCAGCAGATCGACCCCCTTGGCCTCCATGGCCTTCCGAGTCTTGGCGAGGCGATCGGCAAATTCCGATCGCGAGAATTTAAGGTTTGGCTGCATCGTTCTTGATCCTCATTGTTGGGCGCAGAGTCCTATTCAACTTTGTTGAATCAGGCTCGTCGCCTATTTCTGATTGGGCGTGATCTTTTCGGAAAACCGGTTCCTACTTTTCCGGATCACGCTCTGGCCAGCTATCAGCTTTCGAAAACGGTTCCGGCATTGGCCGCCCGGGCGCGGTCGCGCGCGAGCGTGGCGATCGCGGTGTCCTGCACGCCGGTGCCGGTGAGGTCGGCGATGGTGATGTCGCCGGCCGAGCGTCGTCCGTGCTTTTTCCGGCGATGATCTGGCCGAGTTCGGTGACGTCCGCGTCGGCCGCCATCACGCCTGCCTCGATGGCATGGTGGAGCTCGCCGAGACGCCGTGTCTGCTTCGCGCTGTCGGCGACATAGAGATCGGCCAGGCGAAGGATCGCCGGCGCGATCTCGTTCTTGTGCTCGGCATCCGAACCCATGGCGGTGATGTGCTGGCCGGCCGAGACGAACCCGGCCTTGATCAGCGGCTCGGTCGAGGGCGTGGTGGTGACGATGATGTCCGCTTCGGCCGCCGCCTTTGCCGCATCCGGCTCGGCGCGAACCATGATGCCCAGACTTTCGCGCAAGCGGGTGGCGGTCGCCTCGGCCTTGGCGACGTCGCGCGCCCAGATGCGCGCTTCCTCGATCGGCCTGACCAGGCGCAGCGCTTCGAGTTGGAGGCCAGCCTGCACGCCGGCGCCGAAGATCGCCGCGACCTTGGAGTCCACCCGCGACAAATGCTTGGCTGCCACCGCGCCCGCGGCGGCCGTGCGGATGTCGGTGAGGTAGCCATTGTCGAGCAACAGCGCCTCGATCAGTCCCGTCTTGGCCGACAGCAGCACCATCATGCCGTTGACGCTGGGCAGGCCGAGCTTCGGATTGTCGAAGAAGCCGGGGCTGATCTTGATGGCGAAGCCGTCGATCCCCGGCACATAGGCGGTCTTCACGTCGACCTCGCCGCGATGCTCGGGGATGTCTAGCCGAAGTATCGGCGGCATCGCCACCGGCAGCGTGGCTAATGCGCGGAAAGCATTCTCGACACAGGCGACGGCGTCGAGATCGAGCGTCACGATCTTGCGCAGTTCGGCTTCTGTAAGGATGGTCATGCGGCTCATGCAACGCGCTCCGTCTGTGCAGGCTCGCCGCAGACGATGCGGCGATGCAGGCTCATGTCGATGTTGCGGCCGGAGAGGATGATGACGGTGGGGCCGTTCGCCTTCACCTTTCCGGAAAGCAGCGCGTCGATGCCGACGGCGCCGGCACCCTCGACGATCTCGCGCTCCTGTTCATAGGCATGTCGGATGCCGGCGGCGATCTCGTCCTCGGAAAGCAGGATCACATCGTCGAGCAGGCCGCGGCACATGGCWAAGGTCAGCCGGTTGTCCAGGCCGATGCCGCCGCCGAGCGAGTCTGCCAGCGTCGAGAGCTCCTCGACCTGAACGGGCCGGCCGGCATCGAGGCTCGCCTTCATCGCGGCGCCTCGTTCCATCGAGATTCCGAGAACCTTCGTGCCCGGGCTCACGCCCTTGATGGCCGCCGCGACTCCGGCCGCCAGGCCGCCGCCCGAGAGCGGCACCAGCACGCTTGAAGCGTCGGGCACCTGCTCCATGATCTCCAGCCCGAGCGTGCCTTGCCCGGCGACGATGTCGGGATGATCGAAGGGCGGCAGCATGACGAGCCCCTCCTCCGCCACCAGTCGGTCGACTTCCTGCTGGGCGTCGTCCTGGCTGTTGCCGACGATGCGGATATCGGCACCGAGGCGGCGGATGGCATCGAGCTTGTTCTCGGGCACCAGCTTGGACATGCAGATCACCGCGCGCATGCCCTCGAGTCGAGCGGCATGAGCGAGCGCGCGGCCGTGATTGCCGGTCGACGCCGCGACGACGCCGCGCGATCTTTGGTCCGGGCTCAAGGCAGCAATGGCGTTGGAGGCGCCGCGCAGCTTGAATGCGCCGGTGGTCTGGTGGTGCTCCAGTTTGAGATGGATGGGGTGGCCAGTGCGGTCAGAGAGGCTTTGCGACTGCACGGCGGGTGTCCGCTCGACCTTGCCGGCAATACGCTCGCGCGCAGCGCGAATATGCTGAAGCGTGACTTCCATGTCGATCACTGAGCCAAGGGCTTCGTCATCAGCCGGCCGAACTGCGGCCGCGGCGTGTCGTCGCCGCAAAGCCGCAGGCAGTTCCAGGCGCTGGCCTGGTTGCTGGTGACGACCGGGCGCCCGATCGCCTCTTCCATGCTCGGAACCACAAGCGCCGCCCGCAGCGCCGTGCACGAGACGAACAGCGCATCGGCTTGCGCATGCATGGCCTTGCGCGCCTGCTCGACGAGCGAAGCCGGGGTGATCCGCGCCATCTCGCGGTCGTCCTCGAAGCCGAGGCAGGTGAAGCTGGCGATATCGAAGCCATGCGCGGCGAAATAGGCGGCCATCGGCCGGCTGGTCTCGACGGTGTAGGGCGTAAGGATGCTGATCCGTTTGACCCCGAAGGCGTTGAGGCCGCGCACGCCCGCCATGGGTGGCGTGACCACGGGAACGCCCGGCTTCGCCGCCTGGATCGCGGCTTCGACCTCGGCGTCACCGATCACCACCGAGGCAGACGTGCAGGAATAGCAGACGGCGTCGAGCGGCTCGTCCGGCAGGATGAGGGCTGCGCCCGCCGAGAGCGACGGCTGCATCTTGCGCAGGTTCTCCGACGTCGTCGGATTGGCATAGGGAATGCGCGCGACATAGACGCCGATCCGCTCGCTCGCCACCATGCGGCGAAAATCGACTTCGCTCGTGTGGTCGGTGGCAAGGGCGACCAGGCCGACGCGTTTTTCGAGCGGGCGCGCATCGAGCGCTGGCCGAGACGATGCCAGCTGGATTTCGGGGAGCGGGTTCATGAGTTTCATCTTTCGATCCTGCCGTAACGATGYTCCAGCCAGCGCAGAAGCACGACGGAGCAGAGGCTGATGACGAGGAAGAATCCACCGACCAGCGTCATCGGCTCGATGTAGCGATAATAGCTGTTGGCGACGCTCTTGGCCTGGTTCATCAGTTCCAGCACGGTGATCGCCGAAAGCAGCGGCGTCTCCTTGAACATGGCAATGAAATAGTTGGCCAAGGCCGGGATCATCGGCGGGATTGCCTGCGGCAGGATGACATGCGACCAGGTATGATTGCCGCTCAGATTGCAGGCCTTGGCGGCCTCCCACTGGCCGCGCGRCACATTGTCGATGCCCGCGCGATAAACCTCGGCCGTGTAGGTGCCGTAGTGCAGGCCGAGGCCGAYGACGCCTGCCACCAGCGGCGGCAGCAGGATGCCGAAATCGGGCAGCACGTAGAAGATGAAATAGAGCTGCACCAGCAGCGGCGTGCCGCGGATGAATTCGGCGAACCAGCCGACGCTGCGCGCCACGGCCCGGTTCGGCGAGCGCCTGGCCAGCGCGATCGCCAGGCCGATGATCGCCGCCAGGATCGAGCCGAGCACTGTCGCCAGGATCGTGATCTTCACGCCCTGGATGAGCATCGGCATAATCTGCCGGACAAAGTCCCAATCCCATTCCATCAGCGGACCCAATCCATCACACGCGCACTCCGTCGAGGCCGCGGGCCCTGCTGCGCTCCAGCGAGCGCACGCCCCAAGAGATGATCAGCGCAAACACGAAATAGATGACGAGCACGGAGACGAACGGCACCAGCGTGCTGCCTGTCTGCGATCGCACCACTTGTGCCTGGAAGGTTAGATCGGCGAGCGAGATCAGCGATACGACCGATGTCGCCTTGAGCAACTCGATGGCGTTGTTGCCGAAGGTCGGCAGCATGACCAGAAACGCCTGTGGCAGGATGACGTGGCGCAAGCCCTGCCAGCGGCCGAGATTGAGGGCGGTGCAGGCCTCATACTGCTCGTGACCGATCGACAGGATGGCGCCGCGCACGACCTCGGCGGCATAGGCGCTGACATTCAGCCCCAGCGCCAGCACGCCAGCTTGCAGCGGCGTCAGCTCCAGGCCGACAAAGGGCAGGACGAAATAGGCCCAGAACAGCTGCACGAAGATCGATGTGCCGCGGAAGAACTCGATGTAGACCGTGGCCAGCGCGCGGATGATGAAGAAGCGCGAGATGCGGCCGAGGCCGGCGACAAAGGCCATGACCAGCGCAAGCACCGACCCCATCAGCGTCAGCTCGATGGTGACAAGCGCTCCCTGCAATATCAGGCCGAGATAGCCGGACCACTGGATCATCTAGGTTCCAACGTTTGCGATYAAGTTCCTTCCCCCCGTTAACGGGGAGAAGCCGGCAGGCAGATGAGGGGCGGAGCCAGCTAGCAGAATTTGGCGCCGCCCCTCATCCGGCCCTTTGGGCCACCTTCTCCCCGCAAGCGGGGAGAAGGCTAAGAGCATTACTTCGCCGCGCAGAGCTTCTCGCGCGACGTCGACATCGCCGCCTTGGCGGAGAAGCCGTAAGGTTCGACGATTTTCGCGAACTCGCCGGACTTCTTCATCTTGGCGAGTTCGACGTCAAAGGCATCGCGAAGCGCTTCGTCGCCCTTCTTGAAGGCGGCGCCGTCGCAGGAGACCGGCGTCCCCTGCACCGGGGCGATCACTTCGAGGTTCGGATCATTGGCCTTCTTGATGAGGTCATTGATCGACAGAATAGGCAGCGAATAGGCGTCGATACGGCCGTCCTGCACCATCTTCAGGCCGCTCTGGCCGTCCGGTACGACGATGACGCGATCACGCGGCACGCCGGCGGTGAGCGCCAGCTTCTCCTCGGTGCCGCCGCCCGGCGCGCCGACGGTGGCGGAAGAATCCTTGGCGATGTCAGCAAAGCTCTTGAAGTGCTTCGGATTGCCCTTCTTCACCAGCATCGCCTCGGCATCGCACAGCACCGGCTCGGAATAGGCGACCGCCGCGCAGCGCTCCGGCTTCATGAACAGGCCGGCGGTGACGGCGTCGAACCGGCCGGCCTTCAGGCCGGGGATCATGGCGCCATATTCGGAGATGGAGGCGACGATGTCGTTGACGCCGAGGCGCTTGAAGATCACGCGCGCCACGTCGGGTGCTGCGCCCGAGACCTTGCCGTCAGCCGCCACCGCCGTATAGGGCGGCTCATTGGCGATCGCGACGCGGGCGAAACCTTGCGCCTTGAGCTGCTCCAGCTTGGCGTCATCGGCCGAACGCGCACCAGAGGCGACCAGTACCGCGGCCACTGCGAGGCCGGCGACGCCAGCCAGAATGCCAAGTTTCTTCATCGTTCCCAACTCCTTATCTCTATCTTCTTGGTTTRCTCAGTTCAGGTGGCTTTCGCCTCTTGCGGACGACTTTTTCGCCTCGGGACGCTTTGTCGCCCTTGCATAGCGGTCAGACACGATGTCCGGCCGCGATGATCTTCTTCAGGAAGCTCTGTGTGCGCTCCTGCTTGGGATGACGGAAAATCTCATCGGGCTTGCCTTCCTCGACGATACGGCCGCGGTCGAAGAACAGGACCCGGTCGGCGAAATCGTGGGCGAAGCCCATCTCATGGGTGACCAGCAGCATCGTCATGTCGGTCTCGGCGGCGAGCTTGCGCATGACGTTGAGCACCTCCTCGACCAGTTCCGGATCGAGCGCCGAGGTGACCTCGTCGAACAGCATGATCTTTGGCGACAGCGCCAGCGCCCTGGCGATCGCGACGCGCTGCTTCTGGCCGCCGGAAAGCTGTGCCGRCATCGCCTTGGCCTTGTCGGCGAGCCCCACCATGTCGAGCAGTTCCATCGCCCGCTTCTCGGCGGCGGCACGCGCGACACCCTTGGTCAGCATCGGCGCCAGCGTCACATTGTCCATGACGCATTTGTGCGGGAACAGATTGAAGAGCTGGAAGACCATGCCGATCTTCTGGCGCATCTTCGCCAGATGCCGCTCGTCGGCTGGCAGCAACCGGCCATTGCGCTCCATGTGATAGAGCTGCTCGCCGTCGATCTGGATGTGACCRCTGTCGATCTTCTCCAGCGTCATCAGAATGCGCAGGATCGTCGTCTTGCCCGAGCCGGATGGGCCGATCAATGCTAGCTTCTCGCCCGGCATGACCTGCATCGACAAACCGTCCAGCACCTTGAAGGTACCGAAGCTCTTCGAAATCGCATCGACCTTGATGATGGGCGCGGGCAATCCATTTCCCCTTCTGGAGAAGCCTATGCCCTTAACGATGCGAAACGCVCCAAATCATGTCAATTGGGAAAATAATATCATGACAATATTTCGAGCGCGGCACGATCTCAGGGCAATTTGCGCTTCTGTCGTGCATCAAATGGCGAGCAGGAGATGTTCCGGCTCGCCAAGCAGCAACTTGGCGACAACGCTTAAGCCGGCGCGCAGTTCCCCCTCGGTTGTCGATCCGAGCGAGATACGGATCGCGGGCTGCCACGGCGTGTCGGCGATGCGGAACGACGTGCCCGGCGCGATCGCCACCCCGCGCAGGCGCGCCTGCGCGACAAAGCTCTCCTCGGCACGGTCGCCCGGCAGTTGGAGCCAGAGATGCAGCCCGTCGCGATGGCAGCGATAGTCGACACCCGTCAGCACTTCCGCGGCGATCTCCTGTCGGCGTCTGAGCGCGCCGCGCTGCCAGTTGACCAGCTCAAAAGCCGTGCCGTCATTCACCCAGCGCGTCGCGATCTCGGCCACCATCGGCGTCGCCATCCAGTTGGAGACGAGATGGCGGTTGGCGGCGGCCGCGACATAGCGGTCCGGCACGGCGAGATAGCCGATGCGCAGGCCCGGCAAGACGATCTTGGTGAAGGAGGTGACGTAGAGGGTCCGCTCTGGAGCGAAGGCCGCGACGGCCGGAGGCCGGCCTTCGACCAGGGGGCCAAGGACATCRTTTTCGATGATGGCAATATCATGCTTGCGCGCCACCGCCGCGATCTGCTCGCGCCGGGCGCCGTCCATCAAGGTGGCCGTCGGATTGATGACCGAAGGCTGGACGAAGACGGCGCGGATGTCCGACAGACGGCAGGCTTCGTCGAGCGCCTCGGGAATCAGGCCATTGTCATCAATCGGCAGGCCTTGGAGGTTGAAGCCGAGATAGCGGGCGAGCGGCACCAGCGTGTGGTGGCCGATCGCCTCGGTGGCGACGGTCGAGCCGGGCGGCGCGACGCTCATCAGCGCCACCGTCATGCCGGCGGTGGCGCCGTTGGTCAGACAGATATTCTGCGGCGACGCGTCGAGGCCGCAGAGCTTCAGCCACTCGACCGCCACCGCGCGATGACGCGGAAACACCATGTTCGGCCGGAACGACAGTGCCGAGCTCGACGGCAGGTTCTCGGCCAGCCAGCCCAGCGCCTGCTTCAGCTTCTCCAGATGCATCGGCTCGCAGACCGGCTTCAGGATGGAAAGGTCGATGACCTCGCCCAGCCGCTCCGGAAGGTAGGGCGGTTCCGGCTCGCGGCGCTGCGTCTGGACGAAGCTGCCGCGTCCGACCTCGCCGGAGATCAGGCCGCGACGAATGAGTTCCTCATAGGCGCGGCTGACGGTCTGCACCGAAAGTTTCAGGTCATCGGCAAGGCGGCGGTGCGTCGGCAGCCGCGCGCCGTTGGCGAGCCGCCCGTCATGGATGGCGCGTGCGAATTGGTCGGCGAGCGACAGGTAGGCGGGCCGGCGGATGAGAGAAGGATCTGGCTGCCATAATGTCATGACTTATTAGAGATCGAAATCAGTGCAATTGACAATCGAAATAATGCATCGTCATGGTGTATTGAACAAGAAGCGGAGCCGGCATGGCGGCAGCGAAACTCGACCCGATCGACTTGAAAATCCTCGATGCCATCCAGCGCGACGGACGCATCACCAAGTTGGCGCTGGCCGAGAAGGTCGGCCTGTCGCCGACGCCCTGCTGGATGCGGCTGCGCAAGCTCGAGAAGGCCGGCATCGTGTCCGGCTATCACGCCTCGGTCGCCATGCGCGCGATCACGCCGGTGGCGACCGTGCTGATGGAGGTGACTTTAGCCAGCCACCGCCAGGCCGATTTCGACCGTTTCGAGCGTGTCGTGCGCGACATCCGCGAGATCGTCGCCTGCTGGTCGGTGGGCGGCGGCGTCGACTATGTACTGAAGGTGATGGCGCGCGACATCGACGCCTATCAGCGGCTGGTTGATGCCCTGCTGGAACGCGAGATCGGCATCGACCGTTACTTCACTTATATCGTCACCAAGACGGTGAAGGAGGAGACCGTGCTGCCGGTGGCCGATCTGTTGCCGGCACAATCGTAAGGCATGTCTCCCGAAAGTGGGAACCGGTTTCGGGAAAAGACATGCCAACAATCAAACCTAAAGCGCACGGAGCGAACTGAAAGATCGCGACGCGCTTTAGCCTAGAGAGATCCTCTCTCCGGACAAGCCAATAGAGACAATCTCTCTACGGACGGACGCTGAAACAGTCTCCTTTTTTGCTCGGCACGTCCGATGCTTCGCCCAATCGAGGGAGATATCGATGTCCGCGCATTTTGCACGACCACACCGCCATGAAGCACTCGACCGTCTTGCCGATCGCCGGCTGCTGCGCGATCTCGGCTATGTCGGCGGTCACTGGACCGCCGGCGACTCGGCCGCCAGCTTCGAAGTCACCGACCCCGCCACTGGTGCCACAGTGGCCTTCGTCGCCGCGCTTGGCGCCGGGCAGACGACCCAGGCGATCGACGCGGCTTCCCGCGCCCTGCCTGCCTGGCGCTCGGCCTTGCCGCAGGAGCGCTCCAGAGTCTTGAGGAAATGGTTCGATCTGATCATCGCGGCAAAGGAGGATCTGGCGCTGCTGATGACGCTCGAACAGGGCAAGCCGCTCAAGGAATCGCTCGGCGAGATCGACTACGCCGCCTCCTTTGTCGAGTGGTATGCCGAGGAGGCCAAGCGCCTCAAGGCTGAAAGCGTCACAAGCCATCTGCCCAATGCCGAGATGACGGTGCGCCGCGAGCCGCTCGGCGTCGTCGGCGTCGTCACGCCGTGGAATTTTCCGTCCGCAATGCTCACCCGCAAGGCCGCGGCGGCGCTCGCCGCTGGCTGCACCGTGGTGGCGCATCCGTCCTCCGAAACGCCGCTGTCGGCGCTGGCGCTGGCCGAGCTCAGTGAGCGCGCCGGGCTGCCGGCGGGCGTCTTCAACGTYGTTACCGGCGATGCCCGCACGATCGTCGGCACGATGTGCGCTGACGCTCGCGTACGGGCCATGAGCTTTACCGGCTCGACCGAGGTCGGCCGACTCATCGCCGCGCAGAGCGCGCCGACCATGAAGCGGTTGATCATGGAACTCGGCGGCCATGCGCCGCTGATCGTGTTCGACGATGCCGATATCGAGAAGGCGGTGACGATCGCCCTCGACGCCAAATTCGCCACCTCCGGCCAGGATTGCCTTGCCGCCAACCGCATCTACGTGCAGCGGCCGGTCTATGACCGGTTCTGCGCCGCTTTCGCCCGCCGCATCGAAAAGCTCCGCACCGGCAACGGGCTTTCCGCCGACGCCGACATCGGGCCGCTGATGCATGAGCGCGCCGTCAAGAAGGTCGAGGAACAGGTCGCCGACGCGCAGGCACACGGCGCGCGCTGCCTGACCGGCGGCAAGCGCCATGTAGCCGGGCCGCTGTTCTACCAGCCGACACTGCTTATCGACGTGCCAGACGAGGCGCTGATCATGCGCGAAGAAACCTTTGGCCCGGTCGCCGCGCTGACGCCGTTCAACGACGAAGCCGAGGTTGTCGCCCGCGCCAATGCCACCGAATATGGCCTGGTCGCTTATGTCGTGACCGAGAACGGTGCGCGGCAGGCGCGCATGGGCCGCGCGCTGGACTACGGCATGGTCGCGATCAACCGGGTGAAGATCACCRGCGCGCCGATCCCGTTCGGCGGCGTCAAGCAGTCCGGCATCGGCCGCGAGGGCTCGCGCCATGGCCTCGAAGCCTTCACCGATCTGAAATATCTCTGTCTCGACGTGGCCTAAGCGCCGCCCGGACCGCCTTCAAGGAGTAGAAAAATGCTCGAACAATCCAACGAACTCTCCGCTTGGGATCGCGACCACTTCTTCCATCCCTCGACGCATATGGGCACGCATGCGCGGGGTGAATCGCCSGCGCGCATCATGGCCGGCGGCGAAGGCGTCACCGTGTGGGACAATACCGGCAAAAAGAGCATCGATGCCTTTGCCGGCCTCTATTGCGTCAATGTCGGYTATGGCCGCCAGAAGATCGCCGATGCGATTGCCGAGCAGGCGACGAACCTCGCCTACTACCACGCTTATGTCGGCCACGGCACCGAGGCCTCGATCACGCTCRCCAAAATGATCATCGACCGCGCSCCGAAGGGCATGAGCCGGGTCTATTTCGGCCTCTCGGGCTCCGACGCCAACGAGACCAACATCAAGCTGATCTGGTACTACAACAACGTTCTCGGCCGGCCGGAGAAGAAGAAGATCATCTCGCGCTGGCGCGGCTATCACGGCTCGGGCGTCATGACGGGCTCGCTGRCGGGGTTGGAGCTGTTCCACAACGCCTTCGACCTGCCGCGCGCCCCGATTATGCACACCGAGGCGCCCTATTATTTCCGCCGCGCCGACCGCTCGATGAGCGAGGAGCAGTTCTCGCAATATTGCGCCGACAAGCTCGAGGAGATGATCCTGGCCGAGGGGCCGGACACGGTCGCGGCCTTCATCGGCGAGYCGATCCTCGGCACCGGCGGCATCGTGCCRCCGCCGGCAGGCTACTGGCAGAAGATCCAGGCCGTGCTGAACAAATACGACGTACTCCTCATCGCCGACGAGGTGGTGACCGGCTTCGGCCGGCTGGGTACGATGTTCGGCTCCGACCACTACGGCATCAAGCCCGATCTGATCACCATCGCCAAGGGCCTGACGTCCGCCTATGCACCGCTCTCCGGCGTCATCGTCTCCGACAAGGTCTGGCAGGTGCTGGTCAAGGGTTCGGACAAGCTCGGCTCCCTCGGCCATGGCTGGACCTATTCGGCGCATCCGATCTGCGCCGCGGCGGGCATCGCCAATCTCGAGCTGATCGACGAGCTGGACCTGGTGAAGAACGCCGGCGAGACCGGCGCCTATTTCCGCGCCGAGCTCGCCAAGGCCGTCGGCGGCCACAAGAACGTCGGCGAGGTGCGCGGCGACGGCATGCTGGCGGCGGTCGAGTTCGTGAAGGACCGCGACGATCGCGTCTTCTTCGACCCGGCGCTGAAGGTCGGTCCGCAGATCGCCACGGCGCTCGCGGCAAGCGGCGTCATCGGCCGCGCCATGCCGCAGGGCGACATCCTCGGCTTCGCCCCGCCCCTCTGCCTGACGCGAGAGGAGGCAGACACCGTGGTGGCGAAGACCGCCGATGCCGTGAACAGCGTGCTCTCGGCTCTCTGATTTTACCGTTGGTACTGCCCCTCGCCCGCCTGCCGGCACCTTCTCCCCGTGAAAAACGGGGAGAAGGGACGCGCTCCGTCGCCGGCGACCCCCTCCCCCCGTCCTTCACGGGGAGAGGGTAAGGGTGAGGGGCAGCGCGAACCTGCACAGTTGGAAGCAACATCCATGAAGTCTCATCCCACCGTCCCAGCAACCATGGCCGCCGTTCAGCTCACCGGCCATGGCGGTCTGGACAAACTCGTCTACCGCACCGACGTGAAGGTGCCCTCGCCGGCGGCTGGCGAGGTGCTGGTCAAGGTCACCGCCTGCGGCATGAACAACACCGACGTGTGGGTGCGCCAGGGCGCCTATGGCACGGAAGAGGACGCGGCCGCGGTGTCGACCTGGCGCCGGCAGGGCAACACGCTGACCTTCCCGCGCATCCAGGGCACCGACACCGTCGGCACGATCGTCGCCGTCGGCGACGGCGTGCCTGCCGAGCGCATCGGCCAGCGCGTCATGGTCGACTTCTCCATCTACAACCGGGAAGACGATTCGCTGGCCGACATCGACTATATGGGCCATGGGCGCGACGGCGGTTACGCCGAATATCAGGCCCTGCCGGCCGAGAATGCGCATGTCGTCGATACCGATCTTAGCGATGTCGAGCTTGCCACCTTTTGCTGCGCCTATCTTACCGGCGAGCAGATGCTGGAGCGTGCGGGCTTGAAGGYCGGCGAGCGGGTGCTGGTCACCGGCGCGTCCGGCGGTGTCGGCTCCGGCATCGTGCAGCTGGCACGCGCGCGCGGCGCCATCCCCTATGCCGTGGTCGGCAAGGGCAAGGAGCAGGCAGTGCTCGACATCGGTGCCGAGAAGGTGATCACGCGCGGCGTGGCCGACCTGCCGGCCGCCGTCAACGACGCGACGGGCGGTAAGCCGATCGACGTGGTCGCCGACCTTGTCGGCGGCGCAATCTTCAACGACCTGCTGCGCATCCTGCGCCCCGAGGGCCGCTACACCACGGCGGGCGCCATCGCCGGGCCTGTGGTGCAGCTCGATCTGCGCACCATGTATCTGAAGCAGCTTCAGCTCCATGGCTCGAGCCAGGGCACGAGGGGCGATTTCCGCCGCATCGTGCGCTACATCGAGGAGAAGAATATCAAGCCTCTGGTCGGCGGCGTCTACAAACTTTCGGACTTCCACCGCGCCCAGACCGACTTCATGGCCAAGGACTTCGTCGGCAAGCTGGTGGTGGTGCCGGACGCAGTGGCGAACCTGTAGGGGTCACGGTTCAGCCCTTGCGCTCCTGCAGGATGTTGCCGCCGTCCACGACGAGAACGGCGCCGTTGACGTAGCTGGCCGCGTCTGACGCCAGGAACAGGACGGCGGCGGCGACTTCCTCTGGTGTGCCGGCGCGTCCAAGCGGCGTGTTTTGCGCGGCGGCCCGCTCTTCCGGCGTCGAGGCGCCGGTTGCGATCCAACCCGGCGCCACTGCATTCACCGTGACGCCGTGGCGGCCGACCTCCAGGGCAAGCGCGTGGGTCAGCCCGACCATGCCAGCCTTGGCGGCTGAGTAGGCGGCCTCGCCTTCGTTGGAGACATAGGGACCGGTGACCGAGGCCATGTTGACCACGCGTCCGTGGCCGCGCTCAACCATGCCGGCCAGAAATCCGCGTGTGCTCAAAAACGCGGTCTTCAGGCTGACATCGATGCCCCGGTCCCAGTCGCTTTCGCTGAGGTCGAGGAACCTCCGTTGCAGCGCCGGCTGGGCGACCGTGCCCATTCCGGCATTGTTGACGAGGATGTCGACTTCGCCGACCTCCGAGCACAGCCGCCCGACATCCGCCGCGCGTGTCAGATCGGCCACCACGGCGCGGACATCAAGCCCGCCGGCCCGCAGCTCTTCGGCGCGCTGCTCGATGCGTTGCGACGAGGCGGTAATGGCGACTGAAAGCCCGGCTTCGGCGAGCGCGCGCCCGACCGCAACGCCGATGCCGTCGGCGGCGCCCGCGCCGGTCACCAGTGCCTTGCGGGATTTGCGAAACACGATCATAGGCCCTCCGGGACTTAAACCCCGCCACTACCCGCTAATGACACCGACCCCGCCGCAATTCAGTACCCGGCGCTAATGCCGAAATCGATCGAAAGCGCGGCGCCGGTGATCGGCGCCGCGCCGGGCTGGCAAAGATAGTGGATGAAGGAAGCGATCTCTTCCACGCTGATGAAGCGCGCTCTCTTCCCTTGCGGGTAGTGCCCCAGAAGCTTCCGCTTATAGCCGTCCGGGTCGTCACCGCCATAGGTCCTCGCCTGGTACTCGATCATCGGCGTCGCCGTGTCGCCGGGACAGACGGCGTTGACCCTGATGCCGTGGGGAGCAAGCTCGAGCGCGAGAGCCTTGGTCAGAAGCACCAGCCCGCCCTTGGAGGCGCAATAGACCGCCGCGCCGTTGTTGCCGACGATGCCGGCGTCGGACGCAATGTTGATGACGGCGCCTTGTGCCGCCGACAGATGCGGAATGGCGGCCGAGATCAGGAAGAACGCGCCCTTGAGATTGACGTCCAGCACCAGGTCCCATTGCTCTTCCCGGACCTCGTTTGCCGGTCCCTCGAGCCAGACCCCGGCGGAGTTCACGAGAATGTCTAGGCCGCCACCCCATTCGCAGGCCTTGTCGACAACCTCACGACAGGCGGCGACGGAGCGGATATCGAGCGGCAGTCCCGTCGCATCCGCGCCGGTCGCGGCGATTTTCACCACGGCGTCGTCGAGTTTCGGACCTGGAAGGTCGGCCAGCGCGATCCGCTCGCCATCGGCGGCAAGACGAAGCCCCGTCGCAAGACCCATTCCCCCGGCGCCGCCCGCGATCAGGACCGTTCTTCCAGCCATCGATAACCTCCGCGAAACRCCGCCTCGAGCCCAATGCGAACCATGTCTCGCGGGCATGCTGCATGRACCACGCCGTACAAACAATGATCACAAGAGATCGAGCCTGTCCGTCTTGCGATCACCCCAACTCCAGCGTCGTGATGCCGAAAACATTCACCGGAGCGTTGCCCGGCTTGCCTCCTTTATACATGCGGGTCGTCGTGAAGCCCGGAACCATCCCGGCAGCCTGAAGCATGGCGGTGAATCGGACCTGGGTGGACGGCACATCGATATGCAATGCTTCTCCCTCCGTCCTGCCCGCCAGTTCCGCCAGCAGTGCCAGGGCTATGTCCATCACGTCGGCGAACAATGGTCCGACCTTGAAACCCTCCCCGCATCGGCGCGCCACGCCATAGCCGGCAATGCCGGCCGCGCCGGCAGACATCAGCGCARTCCGGGGCGCCTGCAGCCATCCCCGGAGGAAGGCCTCGCGCGGCGCCGGGAAGCACTTGCGGTCGTATGCCAAGATATCGGCTACGTCGGTGGCCGTTACCGGCAGTATGTGGCTRCCGCCGGTCAGCTGGTTGGCACGTCCGCTGTAACGGACCGTCTCATAGGCGGGCACGAAGCCTTTGCGCTGGTAGTTGGCCTGCTGTTCGGCCACGCCGTCGAGACCGATGATGCGGGTGCCGAGCCGGGCCATGCCGGCGTCCCAGACCGCCTTGCCGTGGCCTTCGCCGCGCCTGTCCGGCCGGCTGATATAGAGGCCGATGAAGCCGAAACCCTCGCCATAGGCGACAGCCGAAATGCCGGCCACCATCTCGCCGCCGACGAAGGCGCCGATGAAGCCTTCCGGGTCGGCCRCCGGCAGCGCGGCGGCATCGCCGATACCCGGATTCCACCCCTCGCCAGCCGCCCAGTCGACGAGCGTTTCCACCTCGCTGGCGGTCAGCGTCCGGATCGTTCTCAGCATCGCTTCAACTCGGCGGCGGCCTGAGGCTAAGAATTTCAGGCCGCCACGATAGGTTTGCCGCGCGCGGATTGCAAAGGCCGCACTGCGGCGGGGAGCCGGGTCGGCCGCGAATACCGGAGCAGACCTGCTCGGCTGACGCGAGACATTCTGTGCACGGCCGCCGACCGGCATTTCCCAGGTCAGGTTTTCCAAACCGGTGCAAAGGGTTAGCAAGAAGATGCTGAACCAGCATAGGTTGTTCCAAAGGGCAACTGGACACAATTGGCGAAGGCTATAAATCTTCATCTGCGTTGGTCGGATGGGATGGGGAGTACCGCAGGATGCCGCTGAGTGCCGAGGAGATCGCCGGTCATCCGGCAGCGCTTCGTCACGTCCAGGAGCAGTCGCGCGCGCTCATCCATATCTACGAAACCAGCCCGCGCCTCGCCGCCGTCTTTGCCACCCAGCAGCGCTGGCTGCTGGGTCATGTCGGGCTAGCCCTGCATTTCAGGCGCGATCCCAACGATCGCTGCACCGAAATGACGGTGGCGCGTTTCCTAGAGGTCGTGCGCCGCAATGCAGTCGCCAGCCGCAACACCGCCGAGGCGTTTGTCAAAGAAATGCTTCACTACAACATCGCGGAATATCTTTCGACGAGCGGCGATGGCCGCGCTCACCCCTTGCGCGTGAGCGCGGCCACGATTGAGACCTTCACCGGCTGGATCCATGCCCATTTGAGAACGCTCGATCGCATCGATGGTGGAAACCGGCTGGCGACCTTCCTCGAGCGGCCCGAAATGCTGGCAAAGCTGCAGCCATTGATCTGCGACGGGCTGCTTGCCTCCGGTCCGGTACGGGACCCCGAGCCGACCTTCTCGTTGTTCATCTGGCTGAACAATGGCGGCATCGTCATGGACTGGCTGATGTCAGGCATCAACCCGGAGGATGCCAACCTCGACAGGATTCCGACCAGCGTCATCTCGATCAGCGAATTCGCGCATTGGCTGAAGCTGTCGCGCACCCATCTGGCGCGCAAGCTCCACGACGCCGAGGTGCTTGGCAGCATCGGCTGGGTCGGCCAACGCGGCCATTCGGTGATGTGGGTCTCGCAGCAGTTCCTCCAGGAATACATGGCCGTCCAGGCAGCCAAGCTCGCCGTCGTCGACGCGGCCTTCGAAGCTTGCATTTCCCATTGCAAAGGCAGCTGAGTGCCGAAAGRCGCCTATGCCTGCTGCGACGCCTCGAAAACCARCAATGCGTTACGACTTATCCCGCCTTGAGGATCGCCGAGAAGCGTGGATCGAAAGCCCGGCTGATCGGCTCGGCCGCGGCGCCCACGGCGATCGCCCAGGGATCGGTGGTGCCGAGCTGCAGGCGCGGCAATCGCCGCCCGGGCCTGTCGGCAATCGACGGCAGCAGCGGATGCATGGCCTTGAGCAGGCGCCGGGCGAGCGATCCCGGCGCGCCGCTGGTGAGGATGACGGTTTGCGGATCGAAGATCGTTTCGATCAGATGCACGCTCCAGCGCAGATCCTGCGCGGCGCCCTCTACCCAGCCCATCACCTTCGGATCCTCGGCCAGCGCCAGCGCATCCAGCAGTTCGTAGAGGTGTGGGTCTGCGGGGTTCAGGCCAAGGTGCTGGTAGAGAGAGGCAAGTGAGGCACGGTGCTCGAGCGGCGTCGAGCCCGGGCCTGGCGGCGACAGCAGCGCCATGCCGATCTCGCCGGCATTGCCATGGCCGCCGCTGTAGAGCTCGCCGTTGAGGATGAGCCCGGCGCCGATGCCGTAGCCGACATAAAGGCACACGGCGTGGTCGACGCCGTGCGCCGCGCCGACGATGCGCTCCGCCGTGGCGCAGGCGGCGGCGTCGTTCTGCAGGCCGACATTAAGCCCTGTGCCGGCCGCCAGCCTTTCCAGCAGCGGGAACTGCTGCCAGGCCGGCATCATCCACTGATCKTCGGAATCCTTGAGCCCAAACGGCCCCGGCATGGCGACGCCGAGCCCGACCAGCCTTCTCTCCGATTGCGTGGAAATGCCTGAGAGCTCTCGCCTGACGCGGGCAATCAGGTCGAGGATGATGCTGACGCCTTCGGAAGGCTCGTCGAGCGACAGGTTGGCCTCGGCGCGAGCCATCACCTTGCCGACCAGGTCGACTACCACCACACGCGTCAGGTGCCGGTCGATCTGCAGCCCGATGGCGAAGGCGCCCTCGGGCACCAGCCGATAGGGCGTGAAAGGCTGCCCTCTGCCCTTGCGCACCGTATCCAGCGCCACGACGAGGCCGTCGCGTTCGAGATCCTCGATGATGTTCGAAACCGCCTGCTTGGTGAGCTGGGTCGCCCGCGCCAGGTCGGCACGCGAAAGCGCGCCGTTGAGCCGCAGCGCCTCGATCATGACGCGGCGGTTGTGGGCGCTGGTCCCCTCCTGGTTGGTGCCGCTCTTAGCGCGGATCGGGCTGATATCGTGCACCTTCGTTTCCCCTTGACTCCATTAAAGGATTGATCGACTAATTAAGTCAAGCGAATTGACTTAATGGTGAAACGGGACGGTTTGAGAAAAAGACGGCAAGGCCTTGAGCTCTTTGTCCGCCGCCCTACCGTTCCGGCAGATCCGGTCACGCGCGATAGCAATCGAGGAAGCGGCATGCCGCCGTCGCCGCCGACTCGCAAATGTCGAAAAATGGGAGAAGACAAATGCTGAAATCGATCGGTAAGACACTTTTGGGCGCAGTCTTTGTTGGCGGACTTCTGGTTCCCCACGCCTTCGCCGAAACCACCTTGAATGCCCTCTTCATGGCGCAGGCCGCCTATAGCGAGGCCGACGTCCGCGCCATGACCGAAGCCTTCACTAAGGCCAATCCGGACATCAAGATCAACCTTGAATTCGTTCCCTACGAAGGCCTGCACGACAAGACAGTGCTCGCGCAGGGCTCCGGCGGCGGCTACGACGTCGTTTTGTTCGACGTCATCTGGCCGGCCGAATACGCGACCAACAAGGTGCTGGTCGACGTCTCCTCGAAGATCACCGACGACATGAAGAAGGGCGTGCTGCCGGGTGCGTGGACCACCGTCCAGTATGACGGCAAATATTACGGCATGCCCTGGATCCTCGATACCAAGTATCTGTTCTACAACAAGGAAATCCTGCAGAAGGCCGGCATCAAGGCGCCGCCAAAGACCTGGGACGAGCTCAACGAGCAGGCCAAGATCATCAAGGACAAGGGCCTTCTCGCCACGCCGATCGCCTGGAGCTGGTCACAGGCCGAAGCCGCAATCTGCGACTACACCACGCTGGTCAGCGCCTACAAGGGCGACTTCCTCAAGGACGGCAAGCCCAACTTCCAGAACGGCGGCGGGCTTGAGGCGCTGAAATACATGGTGGCGAGCTACAAGTCCGGTTTGACCAACCCGAACTCCAAGGAATTCCTCGAGGAGGACGTCCGCAAGGTGTTCGAGAACGGCGACGCCGCCTTCGCCCTCAACTGGACCTACATGTACAACATGGCCAACGACCCGAAGGACAGCAAGGTCGCCGGCAAGGTCGGCGTCGTGCCGGCGCCGGGCATTGCCGGCAAGAGCGAGGTTTCGGCCGTCAATGGCTCGATGGGACTCGGCATCACCGCCGTCAGCAAGCATCCAGATGAAGCCTGGAAATATATCGAGTTCATGACCTCGCAGAAGACGCAGAACCAGTATGYCAAGCTCTCGTTGCCGATCTGGGCCTCGTCCTATGACGACCCAGCCGTCACCAAGGGCCAGGAGGAACTGATCGCCACGGCAAAGGTCGGCCTCGCCGCCATGTATCCGCGTCCGACCACGCCGAAATACCAGGAACTGTCGACCGCCCTGCAGCAGGCGATCCAGGAATCGCTCCTTGGCCAGACGACGCCGGAGGACGCGCTGAAGACGGCCGCAGAGAACAGCGGCCTCTAAGCCGGCGTTTTCTCAAACACGGGCGGCCTCGCGCCGCCCGTGTTATCGCTGAAATTTCGATGATCAGGGAGAGGCGCTTCGGATGTCAGGCACCTGGATGACGACTCGTGCGTGGCTCTTGATGCTGCCGCTTCTGGTGATCATGGTCGCCGTCATCGGCTGGCCGCTGGTCGACACGGTCGGCCTTTCCTTCACCGACGCCAAGCTGGTCGGCACGGCGGGCAATTTCGTCGGCATCGACAATTATTCGAAGATGCTGGCCAGTTCGAACTTCACCCGCACGCTGACGACGACCACCTGGTTCRCCGTCATCTCGGTTGCCGCCGAAATGGTGCTCGGCGTGCTCGCGGCGCTTCTGCTGAACCAAGAATTCCGCGGCCGCACACTGCTGCGCGGGCTGATGATCCTGCCATGGGCGCTGCCGACTGTCGTCAACGCCACGCTCTGGCGGCTGATCTACAATCCCGAATATGGCGCGCTCAACGCGGCGCTGACGCAGCTGCACCTGATCGACACGTACCGCTCCTGGCTGGGCGAACCCGGAACGGCGCTGGCGGCGCTGATCGTCGCCGACGGCTGGAAGAACTTTCCGCTGGTGGCGCTCATCGCGCTCGCTGCCCTGCAGGCGGTTCCGCGCGACATCACGGCGGCCGCGCTGGTCGACGGCGCCGGTCCCCTCGCCCGATTCCGCTTCGTCATTTTGCCCTATCTCGCCGGGCCGCTGATGGTCGCGCTGGTGCTGCGCACCATCGAAGCCTTCAAGGTCTTCGACATCATCTGGGTCATGACCCGCGGCGGCCCGGCCAACAGCACCCGCACGCTGTCGATCCTCGTCTACCAGGAAGCCTTTTCCTTCCAGCGCGCCGGCTCCGGCGCCTCGCTGGCGCTGATCGTCACCTTGCTCGTCACGGTGCTTGCCGTGGCCTATGCGGTGCTGGTCAGGAAGACTGCCGGGAGTGCCGCCTGATGGAACGCAAGAACCCCATCTTCACCACCTTCATCTATGCCTGCGCCATCCTGCTTGCCGTCGTGATTCTGGCCCCGCTCGTCTGGCTCTTCGTCATGAGCATTTCGCCGGCGGCCGATCTTGCGGCCAAGCCGCTGCGCTGGTGGCCRCAGAGCGCGGACTTCTCCCGCTATAGGCAGYTTTTGTCGACGGCCGAAAACAGCGCCGGCGCCGCCTTCACCGCATCGCTGCGCAACAGTATCGAGGTCGCCGGCATGGCGACGCTTGCCGCAATCCTGCTTGCCGTGCCGTCCGGCTGGGCCGTGTCGCGCACGCCTTCGGTGGGCTGGTCGCTGTCCATGGTGATCRCCACCTACATGCTGCCGCCGGTGGCGCTCTCGGTGCCGCTCTATATGGGCCTCTCCTATCTTGGCCTGCTCAACAATGTCTTCGGCCTGGCGCTGATCTACCTRACGATCCTGGCGCCTTTCACCACCTGGCTGATGAAATCGGGCTTCGATTCCATCCCGCGCGAGATCGAGGCCGCGGCCATGATCGACGGCGCCGGGCTTTTGCAGACCTGGCGCATCCTCACCTTGCCGCTGRCAGCGCCCGTTGTTGCGACATCGGCGCTGTTTGCCGTGCTGCTTGCCTGGGACGAGTTCTTCTACGCGCTGCTCTTCACCTCGGACCAGCGGGCAAAGACGCTGACCGTCGCCATCGCCGATCTGGCCGGCGGCCGCGTTTCCGATTACGGGCTGATCGCCACCGCCGGCGTGCTCGCGGCCCTGCCGCCGGTGCTGATCGGCCTCGTCATGCAACGTGCGCTGATCTCGGGCCTCACAAGCGGCGGTGTGAAAGGATAATGATGACTGCAAACAAGGAACGCCCGGTAGGGCTCGTCGCAATCGACCGCGAGATGGCGCGCCAGCATGGCGATGCGATCGCGTCATTCGAGGACAACAAGGACATCGCCGGCAAGGTCGCGGCCTCGATCAGGCAAAACGGCAGGCTGATCCTGCTCGGCATGGGCGCTTCGCATGCGGTCGCCCGCGCTGTCGAGCCRCTCTATCGCGCCCACGGCTTCGATGCTATTGCGCTGCCGCTCTCCGAGCAGCTTGGCCAGCCATTGCCGCTTGCCGGCAGCACGGTGCTCGTCACCTCGCAGTCCGGCGAAAGCGCGGAGGTGGTCCGGTGGTTCTCTGAGACAGACCAGCGCGCCGACATTTTCGGCCTGACGCTGGAAGCCGGTTCCTTCCTCGGCCGGACAGTTCCTTGCCTTGTCGGCGCCGGCGGCACCGAACTTGCCTTCGCTGCGACCCGCAGCCTGATGGTAACCTTCGCCCTGCATCTGGCGATCCTTTCGGCCCTCGGCGAGGATCCTGTGCCGGCGCTCGCGGCGCTGGAAACTCCAGAGACCGTTGCGACCGACGCAGCCTTGGCTGCGCTGCGCGAAGTGGCCACCGTCGTCACCTCCGGGCGCAGACTGCAGGGACTGGCCGAAGCGCTGGCGCTCGGCCTCACCGAATTGTCGCGCCTGCCATGCTTTTCGCTCGAAGGCGGCCAGCTTCGCCATGGGCCGATGGAGATGCTCGGTCCGAAAATCGGCGTCGTCCTGTTTCGCGGCAACGACGCCACCGCAGATCTCGTCACTGCGATGGCCCTGTCCGTGGTCGAGGCCGGCGCGCCGCTCGTCATCTTCGATGCGTCCGGCTGGCCGCCGGTTGCCGGCGCCGTCACATTGACCTTCAAGCCGGCCTCCGGGCTGGCAGCGATCTTCGCCATGCTGCYGGTGGCACAGCGCCTGATGGTCGCCTTCGCAGATGCCCGGGTCGAGAATGCCGGCACGCCGGTCCGCACCACCAAGATCACGCGGAGCGAATGATGCGGCCGTTGGCAGTGATCGGCAACGTCAATGTCGACCTGATCGTCGGGCCGGTCGCGCCCTGGCCGAAGGCGGGCACGGAGACCGTCGTCGATCATGACGATCTGCGCGTCGGCGGCCAGGCCGGCAACAGCGCGCTCGCCTGGCAGGCACTGGGCATCGATTTCGAGATCGCCGCCAATCTCGGCGACGACCAGTTCGGCCGCTGGCTGAGCGAAGCCTTCGACTCGCGTGCGGAAAAATGGCCGGTTCATTCGGAAGGCACGACGCTGTCGGTCGGCATGACCCATCCCGATGGCGAACGCACCTTCTTCACCACGCGCGGCCATCTGCCCCGCTTCAGCCTGGCCGATGTGCTTTGCGTTCTTGACGGCAAGCGGCTTTCCGGCGGCTATGCGCTGCTTTGCGGCTCCTTCCTGACTGACGACCTCACCCGAGAGTACGACGCCTTTTTCGACTGGGCGGATGCACATCAAATCGCCGTTGCGCTCGACACCGGCTGGCCGATCGACGGCTGGACTCCGGCGAACTGCGTCGCTGCGCGCAGCTGGCTGTCGCGCTGCGCGTTTGCTCTTTTCAATGAGGTCGAGACGACGACGCTGGCCGGGCTGGAAAACCCGGTGGAGGCGGCGCGCAAGATCCGCGACGGCATGCGCAAAGGCGCAACCGTCGTGGTCAAGCGCGGACCCGACGGCGCGATTGCCATCGGCGCCAATGGCCAGCTCATTCAGGTGCCGGCGCCACGCGTCGAGGTCGTCGACACGATCGGCGCCGGCGATGTCTTCAACGCTGCCTTCCTCGCGGCTTTGGCGCAGGAGCGGCCACTCGAGAGCTGCCTTTCCGCTGCCGTCAGGGTGGCGTCGCGCGCCATCTCAACCTTGCCCCGCGACTATGGCGGGCCGACGCTTCTCGAGGATGCCACCAAGTGAGCGCGCTTGAAATCCGCACTGTCCGCAAGAGTTACGGCAGCGTCGAAACGCTGAAAGGCATCGACATCGCGCTGGAARGCGGCGAGTTCCTGGTGCTGCTTGGCCCGTCAGGCTGCGGCAAGTCTACCTTGCTCAACATCATCGCCGGTCTTGCCGAGGCGACGAGTGGCGACGTGCTGATCGGCGGCCGCTCGGTGCTTGGCGTGCATCCCAAGAACCGCGATATCGCCATGGTCTTCCAGTCCTACGCGCTCTACCCGAACCTGAGCGTGCACCGGAATATCGGCTTCGGGCTGGAGATGCGAAAGGTCCCGGTGGACGAACGCGACAAGGCGGTGCGCGAGGCCGCCAAGCTCCTGCAGATCGAAAACCTGCTCGACCGCAAGCCTGGCCAGCTCTCGGGCGGCCAGCGCCAGCGCGTCGCCATCGGCAGGGCGCTGGTGCGCAAGCCGCAGGTTTTCCTGTTCGACGAGCCGCTCTCCAATCTTGACGCCAAGCTGCGCCTGGAGATGCGCACCGAGCTCAAGCGCCTGCATGAGATGCTGCGGACAACCGTCGTCTATGTCACCCACGATCAGATCGAGGCGATGACCCTGGCGACCCGGATCGCCGTGATGCGCGACGGCCGCATCGAACAATTGGGCACGCCGGAGGAGATCTACAATGAGCCGGCGACCCTCTATGTCGCGGGCTTCGTCGGCGCCCCGTCGATGAACATGCTGGAAGCGGTTGTCGAGGACGGCAAGCTCGTCATCGCCGGCGCGGACGCACGGCTGTCGTTGCCGGCGCGCTATGCGAAAGCGGCCCGGAGCGGCGCCCCGGCTGTCGTCGGGATCAGGCCTGAAGCGCTCCGCCTCGGGCCGGGCAGCGGCGCGGAACTGTCGTTGCCTGTCGAGATCGACGTCGTCGAGCTGACCGGCCCCGAACAGGTCACCACTGCCAGGATCGGAGCCCAGAGGCTGACGGCCACCCTGCCGCCGCGCGCCCGGGTCGCCAAGGGCGAGCGACGCGCCTTTGTCTTCGACCAAGACGCGCTCCGCCTCTTCGACCCGGCGACGGGAAAGGCCTTCTGAGGAACATTGTCCCCGTGCGGGAGAAGCCGCCATGCTTGGCGGTTTCCCGCGCGGAATTCGGWAAAGCGGAGACTTGAAGGGGACCAGCGCTCCGATTCAACGCTGGTCCGTCCCGAACGGGCTCACAGTCTCAATCGATGTCGAACGACACGCCCTGCGCCAGTGGCAGCGCCTTGGAGAAGTTCACCGTATTGGTGGCGCGGCGCATATAGGCTTTCCACGCGTCCGAGCCGCTCTCGCGGCCGCCGCCGGTCTCCTTCTCGCCGCCGAAAGCGCCGCCGATCTCGGCGCCGGAGGTACCGATATTGACGTTGGCGATGCCGCAGTCCGAACCGTCGACGCCTAGGAAGCGCTCGGATTCCTGCAGGTCGCGAGTGAAGATCGACGAGGACAGGCCCGCACCCACGGCATTGTGCAGTTCGAGCGCCTCGTCGAAATCGGAATATTTCATCACATAGAGGATCGGTGCGAAGGTTTCTTCCGTTACAGGCGAAACCTGCTTCGGCATCTCGACCAGCGCCGGGTGCACATAGTAGGCGTCGGGGTGGCCGTTCTCGAACCGCGTGCCGCCGCTTACCTTGCCGCCATGCGCCTCGGCTTCCTTGAGCGCCTTCTGCATGTTGTCGAAGGCGGCCTTGTCGATCAGCGGCCCGACCAGCGCCTTGCCTTCCAGCGGATTGCCGACCGAGACGGTCTGGTAGGCCTTTTTCAGCCGCGGCAGCAGTGTGTCATAGACGCTTTCATGCACGAACAGGCGCCTGAGCGTTGTGCAGCGCTGCCCGGCCGTGCCCATGGCGCCGAAGGCGATCGCCCGCAGCGCCATGTCGAGATCGGCGGTCGGGCAGACGATGCCGGCATTGTTGCCGCCAAGTTCCAGCACCGCGCGCGCAAACCGCTTGGCGAGCCTGGGGCCGACCTCGCGGCCCATGCGCGTCGAGCCGGTGGCCGAAACCAGCGGCACCTTCGGATGGTCGACCAGCACCTCGCCGACGGCGCGGTCGCCGATCAGCACCTGAAGCAGGCCTTCCGGCGCGTCGGCGCCGAAGCGCTTTGCGGCGCGCTTGAAGATCGCGTCGCAGGCAAGTGCCGTCAGCGGCGTCTTTTCCGACGGCTTCCACACCACCGCGTCACCGCAGACAAGCGCGAGTGCCGCGTTCCACGACCACACCGCGACCGGGAAATTGAAGGCCGAGATCACGCCGACGACGCCGAGCGGATGCCAGGTCTCCATCATACGGTGTCCGGGACGTTCGGTGGCGATGGTCAGGCCGTAGAGCTGCCGCGAGAGGCCGACCGCGAAATCGCAGATATCGATCATCTCCTGCACTTCGCCGAGCCCTTCGGACGGGATCTTGCCGACCTCGATCGACACCAGCCGGCCGAGTTCGGCCTTGTCCGCGCGCAGTTCCTCGCCGAGCAGGCGCACCAGTTCGCCGCGCTTCGGTCCAGGCACCAGCCGCCAGGCCTGGAAGGCCTTGTGCGCGTCGTCGATGGCCTTGCCCGCATCGGTCGCCGAAATCGACTTCAGCGCCGCGATCTGTTCGCCCGTCACCGGGCTGCGCACGATGRGGTCGCCGCCGGAGAGCGCATCCTTGGCGACGCCCAGTTTCTCCAGAAGTGAGGCCGTTTCCTTCGCTATCGTCATTTTTGTCTTTCCCTATGAGATCCCGCCATTGATATGGCGAGCGTCGAAGCCTGGCGCCATGCTTGGTCGTGCTATCCAGGTGCTTTCATGCCGTGGCATTACTCGTTTCAGGGAAAAACCGCCACCCCGGCATGGTCCAAGCCCGGCGCGCAAAATTGGGCCAGGCGGCGGAAGCGGGATCAGTGCGCCTTCTTGATCGACGACGTCTCGGCGCTTTCCTTGATCAGCCGGTCGATATGCATGCGGATATGGGCGGCCTCGGCGGCGGTGTTGGCAAGCGCGATTGCGCGGTCGAAGGCCACACGCGCTTCCTCGCCACGGCCAAGCTGCATCAACAGGCCGCCCTTGAGACCGAAAAAGTGGAAATAGCCCGACAGCCTGTCTTCCAGCGGCTCGATCATGGCAAGTGCTGCCTCCGGGCCGCGCACCTTGCTCACCGCGACCGCCCGGTTGAGGGTCACCACCGGCGACGGTTGCATCTGCTCGAGCAGGCCGTAGAGCAGGTCGATCTCCGTCCAGTCGGTGTCCTCGGGCGTTGCCGCCCGCGCATGCAGTGCCGCGATCGCCGCCTGCACCTGGTAAGGGCCGGGCTTGCGGTGGCGCAGCGCCTTGTCGACCAGCGCCAGGCCCTCGTCGATCATTTTGCGGCTCCAGAGCGAGCGGTCCTGGTCCTCGAGCAGCACGATCTCGCCATTCTCGTCGAAGCGCGCCGGCGCGCGTGCATGCTGGAGAAGCAGCAGCGCGGTGAGGCCCATGATCTCGGGCTCGGCCTGGAACAGCCTGAGCAGCAGCCGGGCGAGCCGGATCGCCTCCTCGCAGAGCGGCGCGCGGGCTGGTGCCTCGCCGCCATTGCTCGAATAGCCCTCGTTGAAGATGAGATAGATCATGGCGGCAACCGCCGCCAGCCRCTCGGAGCGCTCCACCGGGCCCGGCGTCTCGAACGGCACGCCGGCATCGGCAATGCGCGCCTTGGCCCGGGTGATGCGCTGCTCCATGGCGCTCTCGCCGACAAGGAAGGCGCGCGCGATCTGCTTGACGGTGAGGCCGGAGACGATGCGCAGCGCGACCGCGATCTGCTGCGTGGCCGGCAGGTCCGGATGGCAGCAGATGAAGAGGAGCCGCAGGATGTCGTCGCGATAATGCGCGCCGTCCAGCCGCTCGGCGATATCGCTCTCGGCGTCCTCGAGATCGGAAATGTGCTCCTCTTCCGGCATCGGCGCCTGCTTGGCGCGCTTGCGCACCGCGTCGATGCCGCTGTTGCGGCCGACAAAGATCAGCCAGGCCGCCGGATCGCGCGGCGGGCCGTTTTTCGGCCAGTTCTTCAGTGCCCTCAGGCATGCATCCTGGAAAGCTTCTTCCGCGGCGTCGAGGTCGCGGAAATAACGCAGCAGCGCGCCCATCGCCTGTGGACGGGCGGTGCTGATCGCGTTGCTGATCCAGGCAAGTTCGGTCATGCGGGAACCTTGGTCGGATTGAAGAGGGAGATCGGCCTGATCTCGTAGGAGCCGCCGCTCGGATTGACCTCGGAGAGTTCGCGGGCGAACGCGACGGCCTCATCCAAGTCTTGGCAGTCGAGCGTGTAGAAGCCCAGGAACTGCTCCTTGGTCTCGGCGAAGGGTCCGTCGAGCACCACCGATTCGCCCTTGACCTTTCTCAGCGTCGTCGCGGCAGTGGTCGGCAAGAGACGCGCCACAGGTCCAAGCCGGCCTGCCTTGGCGTATTTGTCCTGGACGTTGAGGAGCTTTGCCATGACCTCGTCGTCCTGTTCCTTGCTCCAGGAGCAGACGACGTCTTCGGAGGCATAGCAGAGGATGGCGTAGAGCATGGTGCGTCCTTTCCGTATCAAAGGACGAGACAGTAGGACCCTTCCCGACACAACGTCGATAAAAAATTTATAAGGCGATCACGGGTTTAAATCCGTCCCCGCCATTCGTCGGGCAGCCGAACCACGCCGCTGCGCGCTTTTTCGCGGGATAGCTCCGGGAGAGCCCCGTTCACTCCTGCCTCGCAGGGGACAAATCCGCCATCCAGAGCCCGCCGTCGTCGATGTGGGCGGGAACATAGTGGCGCCCCGCCGGTATCGTCTCGAGGACCGCTCCAGCCTCATCCGCGAGATAGTCGTAGCCGATAGCCTGGTGCCGGCAATCGGGATCGAGATGAATGTAGAGATCGCGGCGCGCTGCGCGCCGTTTCGGCTCGATCATCTTCAAATGATAAAGATTAAGATGGCTGTCCTTGAGCTTCAAACCGAGGTCCTCGGGAAACCAGACGCCGTGCAGGTCCTTCGACCGGTACCGATCCGGATGATAGGCGCCAAAAAGCCTGTGCTGTATCTTCTGGCCCCAGGCTCCATCAATCCTATAGCTGACYGGTGTGTACATCTCCCGGCAGCGGAACCCCCAGGCGATGCGCCTGGACCCGCTGGTCAGCTGGCCGATTCGATCGGCGACCGCGACTTCCAGTCGCTCATCGGGATCCATTGCCAGGATCCAGTCGGCGCCAGCCTCGTAGGCTGCGGCGATAAGGGCGTGCCGCCTCTGCGGTTCGCTGCTGAAAAGCCCGGTTGCAGCCCTGTCGTCGAAGGCGATCCAGCCGTCCACGATAGGATCGAGATTGGCGATGAGGTCAGGCACCAGATGTGCATCGTAGCGATAGCTGAAGATGGCTACGATCCTTTGCCGCGACCAAAGCCATCGGCCGCGCCGCCGGCGCGGCGGCCTCATCTCGACGGTGATCATGGGTGTCGGCCAGCCTTGTTGCTGTACCTGGCACCGACGGCCGCCCCCAGCGATTTCGCAAACAATGCCAGCCAAACGATCGGCAGCGAAAGCATTGCGAAATTCTTGTCCTTTTCGGGTAGRCCTTCTTTCGCGAATTTGCCGACATTGCGTCGGTCGCGAAACACCCCTTGGAAAACTCGCAGCGGCTTTTTGCCTTGAACGGATCCGAGGTAAGCGCCGTATCGGCGTCCGCGCCGGTACTGGTCGGCAATCAGCCTGGCCAGCCTCGTCTCATTGCGATGGACGGTGAGGACCGCGGGCTCCCACAATGGCTCCATCGCCCTCGGCAATCTCGCCATGAACTCGGTGTCCTCTCCCGACGCCATTTGCTCGTCGAACAGCCCGTACCGTTCGAACAGCTTGCGGTCGAAGGAAACGCCGTAACGAAGCGCCTTATGCGCGGCAAGGCCGGGCAAACGCCGCATATGCATGACAAGATGCGCCGCGCATGCCACCAGATTGCGCGGATGGCTGTTCAAAATCGCGCTCGCCACGGTCGGGGCGCCTCCACTGTGATGCCGCAGCCTGGCTGCGGCCCAGCCGGGACACGCCAGACAATCATCCGCGAGAAAGGCGACGAAGGGAGCCGTCGTCGCCGCTATGCCGACATTCCTCGCGGCGCCGACAAACAGCCTGTGTTCGAATTCGATGACGGGCACGTCGAGTCCGGCGTCGGCCAGAAGCGCCCGGGCATTTCCCCCACCGGAATTTACGACCACGATTTCAAGCGGGATGTTCTGGCCGAGCACCGATCTTACCGCTGCGACCAGTTCGGTCGGCGCTCGAAAACCAATAACCACGACTGCGAGCTCGGGCCTCTCGGCCATCAGGCACTTTGCAACTGGATTTGATGGRCCGAGAACCGGCGCCGCGCCGCGACTTTCAGCTGGTAGCRCAGGCAGCGCAACGTGTCGGCGGAAACCTTGGGAGCGGCTTTGGCAACCGCCAGGAATTTTGCTGCTGTTTCGATATCGCCGCGCGCGTAGTGAACGCGTGCAATCTTGAGTGCTACAAGCCCCTCCCTCACCTTGAGCGACGATTTCTGAATGCCGCTGTCGGTCAGGTCCCGAAGCGCCAGCCGCCACTGAAGAAAACGTGACACCGGCTTGACCATGAACCGATCGTCGGAGCGCTCCGAYGAGACGAAGTAGGTCATGGTGGGCTGGCTTGTTACCGCAAGCGACGCTCTGCTCATCACCTGCACCCAGAACAGCGTATCCTCGTCATAGGCGAGCCCGACTGGAAAGCGCGCGTCACCGATGGCACGCCGTGAGACCAGTGCGCTACCGACGGCAATCGACCGGATCCGCCCTTCCAGATAGGCGCAAGCGTTGGCGAGTCCCGTGGCGGTGTAACCGGCCGGCACTTTGAAATGTCGATCCACGCCATCGGTGCGCCTGCGATAGGCGCCAACCACCATCTCGGGACTCGGCTGCATTTTGGTCTTCGACAGCAATGTGCGCAGGCCGCGCTCCAGATGCAGATCGTCGGCATCGATCATATAGATCCAAGGAAAGCAAGCCTGTTCCAAAGCCAGGTTCCTGGAACCGCCGGCATCGCGGCAACTCGACCTGATGACCCGCAGCGGCAATCCCAGCTGCCCAGCCGCCTGCAATGCGACAGCCGCTGTGCTGTCGGACGACGAATCGTCGACTAGCAGAATCTCGCCGATCACGYCGGCCTCCGACGCAAGCGAAGCCAAAGTCCTGCCGACTGTCGCTGCCGCGTTGTGCGCCGGGATAATGACGCTGACTGTCATGAAAACTCCCTGCCGCGAAATGGAGCAGCAGTATTCAAAACCTCATTGTCAGGATATTCGGCCAATCGCAAGAAGCAATTCACCAGAAAGAGCCATCGCGCCGATATGGCTAGGCCGCCACCGGAATAATGTCGGCCGCCTGCTCGCCGACCTGGCCGCCAGCGGTTTCAGGACGCTGACGATCGGCGCCACGTCGGAATGGGCGCGGCCGTAGCCGGTGGTGAAATGGTCGTTGCTCGAGGCCTTCGGCTCTCAGAAGAACGCCTGCAGCCCGGTCTGCGCCCTTCCCAGGATCAGCGCATGCACGTCATGCGTGCCTTCATAGGTGTTGACCGTCTCMAGGTTCTGGGCATGGCGCATCACGTGGTAGCCGATCTGGATGCCGTTGCCGCCATGCATGTCGCGGGCCTGGCGGGCAATRTCGAGCGCCTTGCCGCAATTGTTGCGCTTGACGATCGAGATCATCTCCGGCGCCATCTTGCCCTCATCCATCAGCCGGCCGACGCGCAAGCTACCCTGCAGGCCGAGCGCGATCTCGGTCTGCATGTCGGCGAGTTTCTTCTGGAAGAGCTGCGTGCCGGCAAGCGGCTTGCCGAACTGCTTGCGGTCGAGGCCGTACTGCCGCGCCCGGTGCCAGCAATCCTCGGYGGCGCCCATCGCGCCCCAGGAAATGCCGTAGCGCGCCCGGTTGAGGCAGCCGAACGGACCCTTTAGGCCCGAGACATTGGGCAGTAGCGCCTCCTCGCCGACCTCGACGCCTTCCWTCACCACCTCGCCGGTGATCGAGGCGCGCAGCGAAAGCTTGCCGCCGATCTTCGGCGCCGAAAGCCCCTTCATGCCCTTTTCCAGCACGAAGCCGCGGATCTGGTTGTCATGCGCGGCCGACTTCGMCCAAACCACGAAGACATCGGCGATCGGCGCATTGGATATCCACATCTTGGAGCCGGAAAGCCTGTAGCCCTTCGCCGTCTTCTCGGCGCGCGTCTTCATGCCGCCCGGGTCCGAACCGGCATCCGGCTCGGTCAGGCCGAAGCAGCCGATCCATTCGCCCGACGCGAGCTTCGGCAGATACTTCCTGCGCTGCTCTTCCGAGCCATAGGCGTGGATCGGATACATGACCAGCGACGACTGCACGCTCATCATCGAACGGTAGCCGGAATCGATGCGCTCCACCTCGCGCGCCACCAGCCCGTAGGTCACGTAGTTGGCGCCGAGGCCGCCATACTCCTCAGGAATGGTGATGCCGAGCAAGCCGGCTTCGCCCATCTCGCGGAAGATCGACGGATCGGTCTTCTCGTCGGCATAGGCTTCCTCGATGCGGGGTGCCAGCTTGTCTGCGGCGAAAGCGGCTGYGCCGTCGCGCACCATGCGCTCGTCCTCGGAAAGCTGGTTCTCGATCAAGAAAGGATCGTTCCAGACAAAGGCGTTCTTCTCGGCGGCCATGACCTTGGACTCCCAACATATTTTTGATGTGCCCGGCTTATCGGCCTCCGCATGCAAAAAATCAAACAAAATTGCATCACGGATCAATGAGCGTTAGTAATGGATCATGAACGTCCAGCGCCGCCTGTTGCCGAATATCAGCGCCCTCGCCRCTTTCGAGGCGGTAGCGCGCCTCGGCTCTTTCACCGCCGCCGCCCGCGAGCTCGATCTGACGCAAGGCGCCGTCAGCCGGCAGATCAGCCTGTTGGAAGAACAGTTCGGACGACGGTTGTTCGAGCGCGACAGCCGCAATGTGCGGCTGTCGGCGGCCGGCGAAATCTATGCCGAAGCGGTGCGCTCGGCGCTCGGCCAGCTGCGCGATGCCGCGCTCGGATTGATGAGCAATCAGCATAGCGGCGTTCTCAACCTTGCCATTCTGCCAACCTTCGGCACGCGCTGGCTGATGCCGCTGATCCCGGATTTCGTCGCCCGGCACCCGGACATCACCATCAATTTCGCCACCCGCATCGGCCGCTTCGATTTCGCCCGCGAGCGGCTCGACGCCGCGATCCATCACGGCATGCCCGACTGGCCGGACGCGGACTGCACGCTTCTGATGCGCGAGACGGTTGTGCCGGTCGCGGCCCCCGAGTTCCTGGCGGGGTGGCAGGTCGCCACACCGGCCGACATCGGCCGGCTGCCGCTGCTGCACATGGCGACGCGCCCAGGCGCCTGGAGCGAATGGTTCGAGCATCAGGGGCTCGACACGCCGACCGGCCCCGGCATGCAGTTCGAGCAGTTCGGCACCGTCGCCCAGGCCTGCATGGCGGGGCTCGGCGTCGCGCTGCTGCCGGAGATCCTGATCGCCGGCGAGTTGCAGCGCGGACAGCTGGTGCCGGCGCCGGGCAAGCCGATGCAGAGCCGCAGCGCCTACTACCTGGTCGTGCCGCACGACAAGCGCGGCCACCCGCCGGTTGCCAGTTTTCGCGACTGGCTCCTGGGTCAGGTTGAGAAAGAGCCGGCTGTTCTGGCGTGGTAGCTATTTTCGCTTCATCGCCTCAGCGAGCGCCGCGCCGAAGGCACCCTGCGCCGGCCGTTCTGGCTGGCGTTGCGGCGCCGGCAAGCGCGGCGCGAGCTTGCCGCCGCTATCACGCTGGCCGCCACGCGAGGCCCCCTCGCCACCATCCTTGCGCATCGACAGACCGATGCGGTTGCGCTTGATGTCGACTTCGACGACCCGCACCTTCACCACGTCGCCGGCCTTCACGACCTCATGCGCGTCTTTCACGAAGCGATCGGCCAGCTGCGAGACATGCACCAGCCCGTCCTGATGCACGCCGATATCGACGAAGGCGCCGAAGGCTGCGACATTGGTGACGGTGCCTTCGAGCAACATGCCGGGCTTCAAATCTTTGATGTCGTCGACGCCTTCCGCAAAGGTCGCCGTCTTGAAGCCGGGGCGCGGGTCGCGTCCAGGCTTTTCCAGCTCGGCGATGATATCGCGCACCGTCGGCAGGCCGAAGCGCTCGTCGACGAAGACGCGAGGGTCGAGCGCCTTCAGTGCTGCGCTGTCGCCCATCAGCGAACGCACGTCGCGCCCGCAGGCGGCGACTATTCTTTTCGCCACGCCATAAGCTTCCGGATGCACTGCCGAAGCGTCGAGCGGCTCAGTCCCGTTTGGGATGCGCAGGAAGCCGGCGCATTGCTCGAATGCGCGCGGTCCGAGCCGGGCTACATTCAACAGGTCGCGTCGGGTTCCGAAAGGACCGGTCGCGTTGCGATGCGCGACGATCGCCTCGGCAAGCGACGGGCCGAGCCCCGAGACGCGCGCCAAGAGCGGTGCGGACGCCGTGTTGAGGTCGACGCCGACGGCATTGACCGCATCCTCCACCACCGCCTCCAGTGAACGCCCGAGCCGGTACTGGTCGACGTCGTGCTGGTATTGGCCGACGCCGATCGACTTCGGCTCGATCTTGACCAGTTCGGCGAGCGGGTCCTGCAGGCGTCTCGCGATCGACACCGCGCCGCGCAGCGACACGTCGAGCTCGGGGAACTCGGCCGCCGCCACGGCTGAGGCCGAGTAGACCGAAGCGCCGGCCTCACTGACGATAACCTTGATCGGTTTCGGCCCGCCATCCGCAGGCAGGCTGGACAGCATGTCGGCGACCAGCTTCTCGGTCTCGCGGCTGCCGGTGCCGTTGCCGATCGAGATCAGCTCGACCTTGTGCAGGCGGATGAGCCGGGCGAGTTCGGCTTGCGTGCCGCGCACATCGTTCTTCGGCGGGAACGGATAGACGGTCGTCGTCGCCACCAGCTTGCCGGTGCCGTCGACCACTGCCACCTTGACGCCGGTACGGATGCCGGGATCGAGACCCATGGTCGGCCGCGAGCCGGCGGGGGCGGCGAGCAAAAGATCCTTCAGGTTGCGGGCAAAGACGTGGATCGCCTCTTCCTCCGCGCGCTCGCGCAGGTCGCGCACCAGGTCGAGGCTCAGATGCAGCGACAGCTTTATCCGCCAGGTCCAGCCGCCGACTTCCATCAGCCAGCGGTCGCCCGGCAGGCTGGCGCCGATTGCATAAGCGTTGGCGATCATCCGCTCGACTGGCTTGACCGGCGACTGATCGTCGGCATCGACCTCGATGTCGAGCGACAGCACTTCTTCGTTGCGGCCGCGCAGCATGGCCAAGGCGCGGTGGCTGGGCACATTCGCCCAGCGCTCGACGTGGTCGAAATAGTCGGAGAATTTCGCGCCGGCCTCCTGCTTGCCGTCCATGACCCTGGCACGCAGAAAGGCGCGCTCCTTCATATAGGCGCGCAGTCTGCCGACCAGGTCGGCATTCTCGGCGAACTGCTCCGACAGGATGTCTCGCGCGCCTTCGAGCGCCGCTTTAACGTCGGCCACCTCTTCCGTAACATAGGCGAGCGCGAGTTCAGCGGGCACAGCCGCACGGTCGGCAAGGATCGCCTCGGCCAGCGGCCCGAGCCCCCGCTCCCTGGCGATCTCGGCCTTGGTTCGGCGCTTCGGCTTGTAGGGCAGGTAGATGTCTTCCAGCTCGGCTTTGGTGCTCGCCGCCGCGATCTTCGCCTCGAGCTCCTCGGTCAGCTTGCCCTGCTCACGGATGGAGCCGAGGATCGTGTCGCGCCGCGCATAGAGCTCGCGCAGATAGGCAAGCCGCTCGGAAAGGTCGCGCAACTGCGTGTCGTCGAGCCCGCCGGTGACTTCCTTGCGGTAGCGCGCCACGAACGGCACCGTCGCGCCTTCGTCCAGAAGCCCGATCGCCGCCGCCGCCTGCTCCGRCCGCGAGCCGATCTCAGCCGCGATGATTGCTGCGATGCGCTTGATGTCCGATGCCATGCTGGTCCCTGTCGAAAAGAGCGGCGACCATAGGCCGGGACGCCCGTTCCGCCAACCGGGTTGGTTTCAACCGAATGAGGGGTCCACAGGAAACCGTCTAACGTTGGCGCCGCCCCTCACCTGCCTGCCGGCATCCTCTCCCCGTATAGTGACGGGGAGAGGGACGCTCTCATCGCCGGTTTCGCCAATCGTCAGCGCTGCAGGAAGAGCGCCGAAGTTGCGGCCATCCTCCTTCTCCCCGTCACTATACGGGGAGAAGGTGCCGGCAGGCGGATGAGGGGCAGCGCCGACATAGACAGTCGGCTCGATAAGCGCCCTCAAACCATGCCGCTCAGCGCCTCAAGGAATGCGACGATTTCGACGTCGAGCTTGTCATCCACCGGCTCCGGCTGCGACGACATCTTGGCGACCACCACCTCTGCCTTGGGGTTGACGTAAAGCCACTGGCCGTGGATGCCGATGCCGCAGAAGGCGCCRCTGGCCGTGCCCATCTGGTACCATTTGTTGCGGTAGCGGCCTTCGGGGAAAAGGAAGGCCATCGTGCCGCGCTGCCAGGCTTCATGGCTGCCGCCGGCGGCCACCGTGTCGCGCACCCAGGCTTCCGGCACGATGCGGCGGCCATTGGCCACGCCGCCCTGCCGCATCATCTCGCCGATGCGGGCAAGGTCGCGCGGCGTCATCGACATGCCGCCGGCGGTGCGCGCGGTGCCTTCCATGTCGACTGTCACCGACATCTCGCTCGCAGCACCCAGCGGCAGCCAAAGTTTCTCACTGAGCAGATCGCTGATGCGCTTGCCGGACGCTCGTTCGAGAAGGATCCCCAGCATGTCGGAATTGGGCGAGCGGTAGCGATAGGTCTGGCCATGGGGCTCGGCGAGGCGCTGGATCGTCAGCAGGAACGTCGCAAGGCTCTCCGAGCCGCCGCCCGGATTCCACAGCGTCGCGCGCCGGTAGCGGGCGAAGGCGCTTTCCGGATCGAGATAGGCTTCCTCGAAATCGAGGCTGACCGTCATGTCGAGCACGTTGCGCACGCTCGCATCGCCATAGGCCGAGCCTTTGGCCTCGGGGATATACTGCGTCACCGGCGCCTCGAGGTCGAACAGCCCCTCGCCTTCCAGGATACCCGCGAGAACCGCCGTCACCGACTTGCTGATCGAGAAGATGATGTGGCGCTGGCCGAATGCCATATTGGGCGCCGACCAGTCGCCGACCAGCCTGCCGCCCTTCAGGATCGTCAGCCCATCGGTGCCGGAGCGCTTGAGGAAGGCCCCGACGGTTTCGGCTCCGCCCGCCAGCGTGAGTTTTTCGTCAAGCAACCCGCCAAGGGATTTGGCCTGTTCCTCGCCACCCGGCGCGGCAGCGACATRCACGCTCGGCACCAGCTCGCCGACATTCTGGAACGACCATTGGCTGAACGGCCTCAGCCGCCAGTTGTCGAGCCGCACATGCTTGCGGGCAAAGCCGTATTTCGTCTCGAACGCGGTCTTTCCGGTCACGATCTTCTCCCGGTTTTTCTTGCGAGTCAGCGAAGCGCTGCGGCTATGGCGTGCACGGCCTTCAGCGTCGCCACCGAATAGGCGGCGTTGACGAAATCCGGATAGGTCGAGAGCTTCACCACGACCATCCTATGCTCCCAGCTGATATGGATCAGCTGGCCGAACACGCCGCGGCACATCAGCGAGCGCGAGCGAGGGTCCTCGATCCAGAACTGGTTGCGGTAGCTGCCGTCCGGGAGGCTTGGGCTGAAATTCGGCCCATGCTTGCCGCTGCGCGTCGCCTCGATCCACTCGGCCGGGATCACGCCGCCGCCATTGTCGAGCATGAGCTGGCCGAAGCGGCCGTAGTCGCGCAGYGTCGCGTTGAAGCCGCCATCGGCCAGCGCATAGCCGGCGCTGTCGACGGTGAAGCATGCGCTCTCGTCGGCGCCGAGCTTTTRCCAGAGCTCTTCCGAAACCAGCTGCGCCAGGCGCTTTCCGCTCACCCGCTCCATGATGAAGGCAAGCACGTCGGTCTCGATCGAGCGGTATTCGAAGGCCTCGCCATGCTCGCGCACCTTATCCTTCAGCCGCAGGATCAGTTCGAACATATGCGTCGGCCAGTGGAAGCCGGGATCGCTGCCCGGCGGCACCGGTTTCCAGCCGCTGGCGACGTCGACCTGGCCGATCTCGGAATAGCGGTCGGTATACTCCTCGGWGAAGCRCACGCCCGTCGTCATRTCGAGCACATGCTGCACGGTGGCCCCGGCCCAGGCGGTCTCGCCGAGCTCCRGAAGATAGTCGGTGACCAATTTGGCCGGGTCGATCAGGCCGCGCCCGACCAGGATGCCGCACACAGACCCGGTCACCGACTTCTCCATCGATTGCGACAGGTGCAGCGTGCGCTCGTCCATGCCGTTGACGTAGCGCTCATAGGCTATCCTGCCGTCCTTGAGCACCAGGAAGCCGTCAGTATAGGTCTCGTCGAGCAGTCCGGCGAGCGTCGTCGCGACACCCGTGCTGTCCGCCACYGGCAGATCGTCGAGATCGACCTCGGCGCGCTCGAGGCGACGGCGATGGCCGTGGCCGCGCCAGACCTCGACGGTCGGCAGGACCGCGCGGATGTTCTGGAATGCCCAGCGGTTCCAAGGGCCGCGGTCCCAATCAAGCTTCGGAGGGACCAGCTTCGGCGGCGAGCCCTGCATGATCGGCGGCCGCGGATCGGAATTGCGGTATGACGTCATGGAACCCTCCCCCAAAGCATGTCGCGCAAAAGTGCGTAGTGGTTTTGCGGAAACGACATGCACAGAAATAGCCAAAAGAAAGGGAGGCATGGGCCTCCCCTCCTTCATGCTTTATGCCGGAGCTATTTGCGCAGGTTGGTCCAGATCTTGTTGTAGATCTCCACCACGTCGGGCGAGCACGGCTGGACGAATTCCGGCGTGGGCGAGCCGGCCGGCGGGCTGATCTCCGGCGAGTTGGCGAACTCCGGCGGCAGGAACTTGTGGCTGCCGGCGATGCCGTTGTCATAGCCGGCGAACTCCGAGATCAGCGCCGCGTTCTCAGGCGCCATGACGAAGTCCTGGAACAGCTTGGCGTTCTCGAGGTTCTTGGCGCCCTTCAGCACCGCGACATTGTCCATCCAGCCTTCGACGCCTTCCTTCGGATAGGCATATTTGATCGCCGGGATTTTCTGGCGCGAGCGGTAGGCTGCACCATTCCWCTGTTCGGTCACGACCACGTCGCCGGAGGTGATCTTGGTGATGGTGTCGTAGCTGAAGGTCTTCCAGGACGGCTTGGCGGCCGTCAGTATGTCATTGATCTTCTTCAGGTTGGCCTTGTCCGCGCCGCAGCGGGGCACGCCGGCATAGCGCTCGGCCGCATGCATGACGGTGTTGACGTCGTCGAGCACGTTGATCTGGCCCTTCAGTTCRTCCGGCGGATTGAAYAGGATGYCCAGCGTGTTGATGTCGCCCTTGAACTTATCCGTGTTGACGGAGAAGGTCGTCGTGCCGAACTGCCACGGCGCGGTGTAGTGGCGGCCCTTGTCCCAATAGACGTCGACGAAGCGTGGATCGATGTTCTTGCCGTTCGGCATCGCATTGGGCTCRGTCTTCTCGAGCAAGCCTTCCTCGATCATGATCTTCACRGTGTAGTCGGACGGCACCACGATGTCGTAGCCGGAATTGCCGGCACGCACCTTGGACAGCATGGTTTCGTTGGAATCATAGTCGTCCAGCGTCACCTTGATGTTGTATTGCTTCTCGAATTTCTCGATCAGCTTGGGGTTGGTGTAGTCGCCCCAGTTGTAGATATGCAGTTCGCCGTCGGCGAGCGCGGGCACCGCCCATAACAGGACGGCCGCGGAAACGGCYACCATCAGTTTTCCAGACATTCTATGTTCTCCTTGCCTTCCCATTGTTGTGTTGGAGCTTGGTCATTTCGCGCGTCGGCGCGCGATCAGGAATGAGACCGAGACGAACAGAATCGACACCAGAAGCAGGATGGTGGAGATGGCGTTGATCTCCGGCGTCATCGGTCGCCGGATCTGGTTCCAGATGTAGAGGGGCAGCGTCGTCTGGCCGGGACCCGCGACAAGCTGCGTGATGGTGAAATCGTCGAAGGAGACGATGAAGGCGAGTGCTGCGCCCGACATGATGCCGGGGACCAGGAGCGGCAGCGTGATGCGCTTGAAGGTATTCCACGGCGTGGCGTAGAGGTCGGCCGCCGCATATTCCAGCGTCAGGTCCATGTCCTCGAGCCGTGCCCGGATCGGCATGTAGGCGAAGGGGATGCAGAACACGGTGTGGGCGAAGATCAGATTGCCGATGCCGAAATTGAGCCCGAATGTGCCGGCGATCAGCGCGAAGAAGGAAAGCGTCGCCACCGCCGTGATGATCTCCGGCACCATCRGCGGCAGGTTGATCACCATGAAGGCCGCCGCCAGCCCGCGCCATGGCTTCACCCTGGTCATGCCGATGGCCGCCAGCGTTGCGCAGATGGTCGAAACGATCGTGGCGGTGACCGAGATGATCAGCGTGTTGCGCGCGGCGTTGTGGAACTCATCATTGCGCAGCGCGCTGCCGTACCAGCCAAGCGTGACGCCCTCCCAATGCGTGACCAGCGAGHCGCTGTTCAGCGAGAAGATCATCAGGATGAGGACCGGCACGTAAAGCACCAGCAGGCAGATGATGGCGATGGAGCCGAAGCCGGGCTGGTCCTTGATGTCGATGGTGYGGGGCTCAGCCATGCTGCACCTTGCCCGACGTGTTGCGGACATAGAAGTACAATGCAACCAGCACCGCGGCCATCAGGATCAGCGCCTGCGCGCAGCCGAGCGGCCAGTTGCGGCCCGAGCCGAATTGCTGGGCGATGAGGTCGCCGATCATTAGGTGAACGCCGCCACCGAGGATCAGCGGCGTCACATAGGCACCGAGCGCCGGGATGAAGACGAGCAGGCAGCCGGCGATGATGCCCGGCTTCGACAGCGGAATGATCACCCGCCACAGCACTTGCCGCCGCGTCGCGTAGAGGTCGTAGGCCGCCTCGATAAGCCGGAAGTCGAGCTTCTCCAGGCTCGAATAAAGCGGCAGCACCATGAACGGCAAGAAGRCATAGAGCAGGCCGAGCTGGATGGCGAAATTGGTGTAGAGCATGGTGATCGGCTTATCGATCACGCCGAGCGCCAGCAGCGCGTTGTTGATCAGGCCCTCGTCGCGGATGATGAACATGATCGCCAGCGTGYGCACGAGCAGGTTCGACCAGAACGGAATGGTGATCAGGAGCACCCACCAGTTGCGCTGCGCCGGTGACCTGGTCGCCATGAAATAGGCGGTCGGGAAGCCGAGCAGCAGGCAGACGATCGTTGTCACCACCGCGAACAGGAACGAGCGCAGATAGATGATCAGGAAGTCCGGCGTGAACTGCAGCGTGTCGTCGAAAATGTCGCGCTGGAACAGGAAGTTGAGATAGGCGTCCGTCGAGAACTGCCATTGCACGCCGCCATAGGGCGCGGCGACCAGGAACGAATAGACGCAGATGATGATGAGCGGCAGTACGCCGAAGATGCCGATGATGATCAGCGCCGGCAGCGACAGCAGCCGGTTGCGCCGCGCGCTTGTCTTCACGGCCTGGGCTTCAAACGACGCGGCCTTGGAGAGCGCAACAGGGGAGAGCGCGGCTGTCGTCATCAGTCTTTCAGGACGCGGGCCGCGTCCTCCTCGAACTGGATACCGACCTTGGCGCCGGTCTCGTAAGTGACCGGGCTCGAGCGGCTGTTCTGRTGGCGCACGATGAAGTTCTCGCCGCCGCCGTCGAGCTTCACGTGGTAATGCGTGTCGGTGCCGAAATAGACGATGTTGGAGAGCGTGCCAGTGATCGTGCCCTTTGCCGGGTCGGGCACAAGATCGGCATGTTCGGGACGCACCACCAGCGTGACGTCGCCGGACGGGTCGAAGCCCTCCGGATGGCCCGCGGCGACCGTCGCATTGCTTGCGAATTTGACCGTCGCCACACCGGGCTTCTTTGACACCACTGTGCCTGCCAAGAAATTCGTCTCGCCGATGAAGTCAGCGACGAAGCGTTCGGCCGGCCGGTCGTAGATGTCGCGGGGCGTGCCGACCTGCAGGATCTTGCCCGCCGACATCACCGCGATGCGGTCGGACATGGTCAGCGCTTCTTCCTGGTCGTGGGTGACGAAGATGAAGGTGATGCCGGTCTCGTTCTGCAGCCGCTTCAATTCGATCTGCATTTCCTTGCGCAGCTTGTAGTCGAGCGCAGAGAGCGGTTCGTCGAGCAAGAGCACCTTCGGCTGCGGCGCCAGCGCGCGGGCAAGCGCCACGCGCTGCTGCTGGCCGCCCGAGATCTGGCTRGTGCGGCGCGCCTTGAGCGCCTCCATCTTGACCAGCTTCAGCATCTGGGCGACGCGCGCTTCGATCTCCGCCTTTGGCTTGCCGAGCATCTCCAGCCCGAAGCCGATATTCTGTGCCACCGTCATGTGCGGGAACAGTGCGTAGCTTTGGAAGACGGTGTTGACCGGGCGCTTGAACGGCGGCAGCGGCGCAATGTCCTGGCCGTGCAGCAGGATTTCGCCGGCGCTCGGGAAATCGAAGCCGGCAATCAATCTCAGCAGCGTTGTCTTTCCRCATCCGGACGGGCCGAGCAGCGTGAAGAACTCGTTCTCGCGGATCGACACCGACACCGTGTCGAGAGCGGCCACCTGGTTTTCGCCGGTTCCAAATACCTTGCGTACACCGCGAACTTCGATCGCGTTCTTACCYGGTTGTTCCGGCACGATTACCCCATTGGGAGAGCCTGCTCTTGGCGGCAGGTTGGTTCCTGTTTGATTGTCACCACAAGCCAATCGGCTTGGCAACTGCGGAGCTGCAACTTGACTTTTGAAGGCAATTCCCATGCCACCCTCAGGCCTGATAGGTGATCTTCCCGCCGCAGATGGTGGTCACCGGCCGCACGGTATGCAGCGCTTCCGGCGCGGTCTTTTCCATGTCGGCGGAAAGCACCACGAGGTCTGCGAGGTATCCAGATTTCAGCCGCCCCTTGCGGTGTTCCATGAACTCGGCATAGGCGCCCTCGACCGTATAGCCGGCAATGGATTCATGCAGCGAGAAGCTCTGGTCCGGCAGGTCTTCTGCCCAAGGTTTGCGCATAACCGCCGCCTGGATGCCCAGAATCGGGTCAACCGGCGAAACCGGCCAGTCGGATGCGAAGACGACCCGCGCTCCGGCATTCTTCAGCGTGCGCCAGGCATAGCTCAGCGGCCACTTATCGCGGCCGATGCGCGAGATCGTCGGCTCCAGCGGGAAATTCATCGCGCCCGGTGGGTGCGGCGGCTGCATCGACGCGATGACGCCGAGTTCGGCAAAGCGCAGCACGTCGGACGGCGTTGTCACCTCGATATGCTCGATCCGGTGCCGGCTGTCGCGCCTGCCGTTCTTCTTCAGTGCCGCCTGATAGCCGTCGAGCACGGCCCGCACCGCGCCGTCGCCGATCGAATGCACGGCGATCTGCAGGCCGCGTCTGTCGGCCTCGACCGCCACCTCGGCGAAATGCTCGGGCGTAAACAGCGGCTCGCCGCGCCAGCCCGGCCGGTCTGCATAGTCGTCGACCATCACCGCCGTCCAGGAATCCAGCACGCCGTCATAGAAGACCTTGACCATGCCGGACGACAGCCACTCGGAATTGTAGGTCGCCGCCATGCGCGAAGCTTTTTCGAGCATGTCCAGCTTCATGAAATTCTTGAAGTGGAACGGGATCTTGGTGCGGCATAGCAAGCGCCCCTCCCTCTCCAGGCCGGCAAGCAGCTCGAGCTGATAGAGGTTGCCGTCCATGTTCTGGATCGAGGTGATGCCGTGCTTTGCGCACCATTCGAGCCCGCAATGCATGAGGTCGCGATCGGCGGCAAGCTCTTGCGCCGACGGATAGGGCTCCGGCTCTTGACCTGTGAGCCCAAGGCGCGTCCGGTTAGCGCCGAAATGCTCGAGGATCGGGCCGAACGCTTCGCCTTCGCGCAGCTCGCCGGCGGCAAGTCCGTCCGCGCCCATGACGACCTCGTTGCCCGGCCCAACCTGTTTGCCGTTGAGCAGGCCAGCCTGTTCCAGCGCCTTGGTGTTCGCCCACATCGTGTGATGGTCGGAAGCCGACATAGCGAAGGGACGGTCGGGGATGATACGGTCGAGATGATGGCGCGTCACCGGCTCCGGCAGGATCGAATAGTCGACGCCGGCGCCGATCAGCAGCCTGGCGTCAGGGCGTTTCGCGGCGAAAGTCTGAATAGCATCGCGCAGCGCGTCGAAACCACGCACGCCCGCCAGATGCAGATTGTCGAGCTCGGCCGCGCCGCCGAACAGATGCATATGCGCTTCAATGAAGCCCGGCAGGACGGAGCCGCCCTGGGCGTCAATGACGCGGGTGGCAGGACCCTTGTGGTCGCGAACGCTGGCGCGATCTGCGATCGCAACTATCTGATCGCCTTTGATGGCAATGGCCTGAGCGACGGGGGTATCCGGATCCATCGTCAAAATGCTGGCATTCTCGACGATCAGATCGGCCGATTGCGGCATCATTTTCTCCCCATTTGCGCCTAGGCTAGCAGAGTATTGGCGGCTGACAAGTCGTCCTGTGCTGGCCCCAGCGAACAATTTGCGATGCCTCTTGGCGGCGCCGGAACTCTCTGCCACAAAGCTGTTTGAGGCCTTCCAAAAAGCAACCCGAAGAGCGAGCCAACTCCCAAAATGAAGACAGTTTTTTCTCCTCTCCATGYCGGTCACGCCGGGCAGATGGAACTGGTCACGTCGGCTATCGTGCCGGGTTTCGAAAAGCCGTCGCGGGCAGAATTCATCAAGGCAAGGGTGGAGAGCGAGAAGCTCGGACCGATCATCGGGCCGGTCGAGCACGACCTCGCTGCCGCCAAGCRCGTGCATGAAGCGCACTACATCGACTTCCTGCCGACCGTCTGGCCGGAATGGGTCGCCGCCGGTTTCAAGGGCTCGGCCATGGGCTTCACCTGGCCGACGCGCGGTCTGCGAGGCGATGTGYCGCCGAAGCGCATCGATGCCTTGCTTGGCTATTATTCCTTCGATGCCGGCGCCACCTTCGTCGAAGGGACCTGGGCGGCGATCAAGTCATCCTATGATGTCGCGCTGACGGCGGCGGCCCTGGTCAAGGGCGGCGAGCGGACCGCCTTCGCGCTCTGCCGTCCGCCCGGCCATCACGCGGGCGCGGCCTTCATGGGCGGCTACTGCTTCATCAACAATGCCGCCGTCGTCGCGCAATGGTTCCGCGACCAGGGCGCAAGCCGCGTCTCCATTCTCGACGTCGACTATCATCACGGCAACGGCACGCAGGAGATCTTCTATCGCCGGGGCGACATCCAGGTGCTCAACCTGCACGGCGACCCGATGGTCGAATACCCCTTCTTCCTCGGCCATGCCGACGAGTGCGGCGAGGGCAAAGGCCAGGGCTTCAACATCAACTATCCGATGCCCTTCGGCACGACCTGGGACGGCTGGAGCGCCTCGCTGGAAGACGCCTGCGCCAAGCTCGCGGCCTACGCTCCGGACGTCGTCGTGGTGTCGCTCGGCGTCGACACCTTCGAGAAGGATCCGATCAGCCAGTTCAAGCTGAAGAGCGAGGACTATCCCAAGATCGGCCGCCGCATCGCCAAGCTCGGCCTGCCGACTCTGTTCGTCATGGAGGGCGGCTACGCGGTAGAAGAGATCGGCATCAACGCCGTCGGCGTGCTGACCGGCTTYGAGGATCGCTGACCACACCCGGTGCAAAGGACAAACGCCCTCGAAATTGATCGGGGGCGTTCTTGGCGATTGCCGCAAGAACACAGGCGTAATTCAGCGCTGAAATCGCCGCCACGCGACGCAAAGGCCGGCCACTGAGTCGCCGTTCGAGTCCACCGGATTCGATTTTGTCAAATCGCGTTTGATGTCGGATTCAACTACGGGTAGATTAGGCCCGAATCAGCCGGTCCACGGGGGCACGGCGACCACCCACAGTCTCAAGTTCCGGCGGGTTCTGCCGGCACCAGACGCGGACGGTTTCGCGTTCCCTGAAGGGATTCGGCTAGGTTGGGCGCTCTCCGCGTCCTTGTGTGTGTTTTCGTCAACGTGACTCATGTTCGGGGTCCGGCCGCTGGTTAAGCCAGCACCGGGCACAAAGATCGATTCCGGCAAGAATCCAGAATACTAATGAACAGCTCCGCCGCGCTTCTCCAATCCGGTGCCTCAGGCTCGCGCCTGACGTCCCGCGGCGACCTCACCAGCTTCTTCATGGAGCTTGCCGCCGACATCGGCRCCGACAGTTACATGCTTGTGRCCATCGTCCATGACGAGGACCGCAACGACGCGCGCATCGTATCGTCGAACTGGATTTTCGACGCCATCGAGCTGATCGGCAAAAGGCTGATCGCCAACCTTGCGCTGGGACCGCTGACGACCGCGCCCGGCTTGCGCCCCAAGCCTCTGGTCGCCGCGCGCGCGCCCGACGCCGGCGCGCTGCTGACCGGCGAAGAAGCCCGGCTGCTCGATGTGCTCGGCCACGCCGAAATCTATTCGCTGAGGTTGAATGTCGGTCGCCAGCGCCTGTTCTTGCTGTTTTCCGCTGCCGAGTCCGGCAAGATCGACATTGCGGCTCTGATGAAGGCGCAGCTGAAATGCTGCTATGCGCTGTCCAGCATTCCGCAGCTGATCGCCGCGGCATCCATGCAGGACCCGCTGTCGGACCGCGAGCGCGAATGCTTGTTCTGGGTATCGGAAGGCAAGACCACCGACGAGGTGGCCCTGATCCTTGGCGTCTCGTCGAACACCGTCAACAGCTACATCACRCACGCCATCCAGAAATTCGCGGCCAGCAACCGCGCGATGGCGATTGCAACCGCGATCAGGAGCGGCATCATTTGAAGCACGCACAAGTCAAAGAGACCGCCGCCGCTCTCTTCAACGATCAGCGCAGTCCGTTCGGCGCCTTCGCGCTCGGATCGGAGACGCATCACGCGGTCACCATCCCCGATGCGGTGCGCCGTTGCCGCTGGATCGCCATCGACATCAACGCTTCCGGCTTCGGACTGTTCTTCGTCAGCCCTTCGCTGGAGCGTGCCCGCCTGGTCGCCTGTTTCGATTCCGACTACCCGTCGACCGCGGTCACGACAAAATTCATCTCAGGCGCAAACGGCGAGGAGATGGTACGCCACAGCCGCGTCTCGACGGCGCCGCGCTGGTGGGCCGATGACGGCGTTGCCGGTTCGCGCCAGACGCTCGAGAACCTGACATGGGCCGAACGGGCCGCGCCGCTGGCACCCGGCACCAACGGCATCGCCTTTCCGGTGCATGCGGATCGCGGCCAGTGCGGGCTGGTCGTCTTCCTGGGGCCGGACATCACGCTGTCGGACGACACCCTCTGTGAAATCCACGCGCGTTGCTTTGCGCTTTTCGCGGCGGTCGCGCGCGTCCGTCCAGGCGACACCGGCAGGATGCGCGCGATCTCCAAGCGCGAGCTGGAATGCCTGAAGCTGACCGCCAACGGCAACACCAGCGAAGAGATCGCGAAGCTCCTGAAACTGTCGGTGCACACCGCCAACCAGTATCTCACGCAGTCGACGCAGAAGCTCAACGCGGTCAACCGCAACCAGGCGGTGGCCAAGGCGCTACGTCTCGGCCTGATCGAGTAGCTCGTTCAGGCCAGGCGTCTAACACTCCGCAGATTTGTCGTCAGGGATAGGCGAGCGGCTCGGTCCTGYGGATGCGCGCCTGTTCGATCGCGCCTTCGAGCAGGGCCGTATTGTGCTCCGGCGTCTCGCCCGGTTTTTCGAACGAGACGTAGTTGACCACCACGGACGTCCCGCGCTCGGTCAGCGTCAATTGGAAATAGACGGTGACGCCGCGCGGCCGCAGCTCCAGATCCAGCACGATGCGCGGGCTGCCGCTCCAGTCGACATGCGCTTCGCCACCATGGCCGAGCCGCAGCGTGCCCGGCTGGAAGAACAGTTCCGCGGCCGAGTCCACCAGGTCCGACAGGCAGGCGAAATGCTCCAGCCGGATGAAGGCGATGTAGTCGGCGACCTCGATCAGGCGCAACTCGCCCACCACGTCCTGGATGGCGCCGGCGACGATCTGCTCGCGTGTATTGGCGTGTGGTTGCCGGTTCATGGATTACAAGCAGCGTCCGTTCATGAGGTTGCCCTGYGCTCGGCCTTCTTCGAGTAGACGATCCGCACCAGCTCGGCGACGGCCTGGTAGAATTGCGACGGGATCACGCTATCAACCGAAACTTGCTTGTACATGGAGCGGGCAAGCGCCACGTCCTCGAAGATCGGGATGTTGTGCTCCCTGGCGATCTCTCGGATCCTGAGCGCCACCAGATCCTGGCCCTTGGCCAGCACGACCGGAGCCGAATCCTCCTCGCGGACATATTTCAACGCGATGGAGTAGTGAGTCGGATTGGCGATGACGAGCGTCGCGCGCGGCACCGCCGTCATCATGCGCCGCCGCGCCCGGTCGCGCGCCAGCGAGCGCAGGCGCGACTTCACGATCGGATCGCCTTCCGACTGCTTCATCTCGTCCTTCACTTCCTGCTTGGTCATGCGCAGGTCGCGCCGCCAGTGGAAGCGCGACCAGACGATGTCGGCCACCGCGATCAGCCCCATGACGAAGACGATCGCCGTCAATATGTCGACGGCGATGCCGCGGATCTCCAGGCCGAAGGCGGCGGGGCTGGTGATCATGCCGGCGAGCAGCTTGCGGTGATCTCCCGAAAGCGTGAACGTCAGCACGGCGATGRCAAACGCAAGCTTGGCCAGCGACTTGCCGAATTCGACGAAACCCTGCAGGCCGAACAGGCGCTTCCAGCCCTTGGCGATCGAGATGCGCGACAGTTGCGGCCTGATCCGCTCGCCGACGATCTGCGGCATGTTCTGGAACACGGAAGCGCCGACACCGGCAWCCACCAGGAGCACCAGCAGGCTGACGACTGCGCGGCCGATTTCGATCACGACCTGCTTGTAGAGCGTGATGACATCGGTCTCGGTGTCCATCGGCCAGGCTTCGGGCTTCTCCAGGAACGTCGACAGAAACATGCCGAGATCGACGATGGCGTCCTTGGCGTAGAAGACGGTGAACACCAGTATGGCCAGGAAGGAGGCAAAGATCGCGGTCTCGCGCGAATGGGGCAGCTTGCCCTGTTCGATCGTGTCGCGGATCTTCTTTTCTGTGRCTTCCTCGGTTTTGGAATCCTTGTCGACCGCCTCAGCCATGGTGATCTGACCCGGCTGCTATCGTCAGGCGGCTTCGGCGGCGGTCTGCGTGGCGGGAAGCTCGAACGCTCCTTGCCGCGACAGCCGAATGGTCGCCACGGCGATGGTCTTGCGCGCCGCCATGATGTCGGCGAGCGCGATGCCTTCCGATCCCTGTCCGAGCTCGGATTCGATCATGCGGCGCGAGCGCGCGCCGATTGCCGACAGGACGGATTCAGTGAGCGCCGCCGGCGCGCCGCGCAGCGCCAGCGTCACGAGTTCTGTCGACAGCCCGTCGAACAGGAGCACGCGCGCCTTCTGGGTGAGCAGCGGCAAATCGTCGAAGGCAAACAGCCGCGACTTGACGCCGGCGAGATCCGGCGTGCCGGCCTCTTCCAGGTCCTGCATGAGTTCGTCGAGCTCCGGCTTGGCCATCTCGTTGAGCACGCTGGCAACGCGCTCCTGCCCGGCCGACGTATCCCTGGTCGATTTTTGCGACAGCACGCTGGCGCGCAACTGGTTCTCGACGATCCTGGTTGCCGCTTCCGGAATGTTGRCCATGGTCACCATGCGCCTGACGATCTGGCTGCGTATCGGCTTTGCCATCGTCAGCAGCACATTGGCCGCGCTCTGCGGCGCGAGCTTCGACAGCACCATGGCCGCCGTCTGCGGGTGCTCGCCGGCGAGGAAGGTACCGAGGCGCACGGGCTCGAGCTTTTCGAGGTCCGGCCAGATCGGCGGCGGTCCCTCCGGCGCCGGCTCGAATTGCTTGTCGCCCATGATGACGCTCATTTCCTCGGGCGACAGCGATTCGTTGAGGATCGTGTCCATCCGGTCGGCCGAATCGAGCAGGCCGGCGCCTTCGGTGAATTCGGCCTCGAATTCCGCGACGATGCGTTCCAGGTCGGCTTGCGGGATCGTGYGCAGCAGGCGGGCGCCTTCGATCAGCGCTTTCAGTTCTTCCTGCTTAAAGAATTTGAGCAGCCGGCTGGCCGCGGGCTTGCCCATCGCCACCAGGATGGCGGCGGCCTTTTGCGGTCGCGTCAGCGTCAATGACGTCATTGTGCCTGGCTCCGCCGCCGGTGAATGCTCTCGCTGTCCATGCTCAGGCGCTCTTTGTCGCGGCAATGATCTCGGTGAGCCTGAWGCCGAAGCGCGACGGGTCGTTTTCCAGGACGGTGATCTCGCCGCGCGCAATCCTGCGGCCGTTGACCACCACGTCGACCGGCTCACCGATGCGGCGGTTGAGCGCCACGGTCGAGCCCTTCTGCAGGGCCATCAGTTCCGACACCGGCATTTCGGTGCTGCCAAGGACGATCTGCACATCGACCGGGATCGTCATGATGATGCCGGAATTGGCGCCGGACTGGAGGGCGGCGTCCGGGCGCCTTTCCTCTTCCCGGAGCACGCCGCGTAATTCCTCGATGGCGCGGTCGAGCTGCTCGTCCGGCTGATCGGGTTCGGCTTCCACCTTGGTCTTTGCCATGCCTCGTCTCCAATATCCCAGGCCCGGACTCAGCCGGGCATAAGTCCGTCGATAAAGTCCTGGCCGGCATCGTGCGGATGCCGGATGCGGACCGTGTAATTCTGTCCGAGCTTGCCGAACTCGCAGACAAACAGCGTCTTGTCGCGCGCGCTGAGCTTGGCCTRCACCTGCGCGTTCTCCTCGAGCTCGATCACTTGGCCGGRCCGGAAAGCGGYGAGATCGCCGAGCGTCAGYCTGGCGAGCGGCATGGTGGCCTCAAGCGGAACGGTCGAGCGCATCACTTCTTCCGAGAAGCGGGCCCGCCAGTCGAACTCCGTCGTCTGGTCGCCGCCATGACCGGCGGTGGCGCCGCGCATCGACAGCAGGACACGCTGCGGGACCATTACCGTCACCGTGCCGGTGTCGGTCGGCGTCGAAATGGCGTAGACGATCCGAACCGCGGCACCATCGCGCAGCACGCGCCGCCTTGCCTCGTTGCCGGACATCGCCCTGGGGACCGGCAGGCGCAGATTGAGCGAGCGCTTGTCCGACCCGTTCAGCGCCGAAGCGACTTCCTGGAAGACGGTGGTCGCGACGTCAGTCTCGATCTGCGACAGGTCGCGCTCGATCGGCGCCACCGGCTGGTCCGGGTCGCCGCCGAAGAGCGCGCAGACCATGACGGCGATCGCCGGCGCGTCCATGACCAGCGTCAGGGCATCGCCCGAGGCCGGCGACGAGACGATCGACATGGCGAAGGTCTCGCCGGCGTGCGTGCGCGCATCGGGAACGCGGCCGGTCTCCACGGCTTGCAGATCGACCGTGACCGGCGCGCCGAGCTCGCCGGCAAGCGCCTTCTGCAGCAGCGGCAGCGCGCGTTCGGCCATGCCGCGGCCGACGCCGATCACATGCGCGGCCTCGCCGCTGTCGCCGACGAGACGCTCGATGATGAGGGCCCGGGTTTGCGACGGACTGCCCGGACTGGTCATGACGGCAAGCGCCCCAGACTGGAATTCTGCATGCTCAGGCCGCCTTCTTCTCGGCGGTGCCCGTGTTCATCGTGCTCTGCTCGACGGCATCGATCGTCGGGCGCTCGTAAGACGAGATGGTCTTGCGGCCGAACTCGATCGCGACCTGCGGCAAGGCACCGTTCATGTAGGCGAGCAGTGTCTGCTTGACGATGATGTAGAGGCGGTTCCTCTTCTCCCGCACCATCTTGATCTTGGTCGCGACCGGGCCGACCACGGCATAGGAAAGGAAGATGCCGAGAAAGGTTCCGACGAGCGCTGCGCCTATCAGGCCGCCCAGGATTTCCGGCGACTGGTCGAGCGCGCCCATCGCCTTCACCACGCCGAGCACGGCGGCGACGATGCCGAGCGCCGGCAGGCCGTCGCCGACCGCGACCATCGCGTGATAGGCTTTCAGCTTGTCGTTGCGGATCGTCTGGATCTCCTCATCCATCAGCGCCTCGATCTCGTGCGAGCGGGCGTTGCCGATGATGATGATGCGGCAATAGTCGCAGATGAAATGCGTCAGATCGTGGTTCTTGAGCACGGTCGGGAAGGCCTGGAAGATGGCCGACTCTTCCGGATTGTCGATATGCGCCTCGACCTCGCTGCGCGACTTCGAGCGCAGCTCGCGCATCAGGCTGTGCAGCACGCCCAGCGTCTCGAGATAGTCGCGCTCCTTCGGCACGGCCTGTTTGAAGGCTTCGAGAATGCCCTTGCCCGTGTCCTTGACCGTCTTCATCGGATTGGCGACGAGAAAGGTGCCGAGTGCCGCGCCGCAGATGACCACCGCCTCCCATGGCTGCAGCAGCACGTGCAGATGGCCGCCCATGGCCATGAAGCCGCCGAGAACGCAGCCAAGCGTAACCACAAGTCCGATCAGAATACCCACGACAGGTCCTTCCCCATGTCACGTCGTGGATAGGGATAGTCGCCGTGCCTTGTGTGAGGCTTGAATGGTAATGCGGAAAACCGATTCAGCTTCGCGCAAGCAAGCCTCGCTATCGTCCTGGGATAGCTTCGGCCGGAGGCGCAAATGCTGAACACCTTTACGAGCTATCAGCTCATCGCCCGGGACATTCCCAAGGCAATCGACCAGGTCGAGTCGCAGCCTGTCGTGAAGCACGATACCGACTACTACCTGGCCAATATCGGCAACATCAAAACCATCGACGATTTCGTCAAGGACACGCGCCTGTTCAACTACGCGATGAAAGCCTACGGCCTGGGCGACATGGCCTATGCCAAGGCCTTCATGGTCAAGGCACTGAAGGAAGGCGTCTCCGATCCGGACAGCTTCGCCAACAAGCTTTCGGACAAGCGCTATGCCGAATTCGTCAAGGCGTTCAACTTCGCGGCCTACGGCTCGAGCGCCACGCTCTTTCCATCCGCGCAGCAGGGCACCGTCGACAAATACATGCGCCAGACGCTGGAGGAAAATGCCGGCGAGACCAATCAGGGCGTGCGGCTCGCGCTCTATTTCCAGCGCAAGGCGCCGGACATCAACAACTGGTACGACGTGCTCGCCGACACTGCGCTTGCCAGTGTTGTCCGCACGGCGCTCGGCCTGCCGGATTCCTTCGCCGCCGCCGACATCGACAAGCAGACGCAGCTCTTCGAGCAGAAGCTCGACATCGCCGACTTCAAGGATCCCGACAAGCTGAACACGTTCCTGACCCGCTTCACCAGCCTGTGGGAGATCAACAACCCGACCACGACGGCGCAGACATCGATCAGCGTGCTCTATGCGCAGCCGACAACAGTCGGCATCTCGACCGATCTGATGATGGCCATGCAGAAGCTGAAATTCTAAAGAACACCATGCAGGACAGTCTCTACGTCGCCTTATCCTCGCAGATCGCGCTCGAGCGCCGCCTCGACACCATCGCCGACAATGTCGCCAATGCCTCGACCATCGGCTTTCGCGCCACCGGCGTGAAATTCGAGGACGTGGTTTCCGGCACCGGGCCGAGGTCGGTCTCCTTCGCTTCCTCCGGCAAGACCTATCTTTCCACCGCGCACGGCTCGCTGACCGAAACCGGCAACCCCTTCGACTTCGCCATCCAGGGCGACGCCTGGTTCGCCATCGATACGCCGGCCGGCACGGTGATGACCCGAGACGGCCGATTCTCCATGAACGAGAACGGCGAGCTGATGTCGATCGAGGGCTATCCGGTGCTGGACAGCGGCGGTGCGCCGATCCAGCTCGATCCGCGCAACGGCCCGCCAAAGGCCGGTGCCGACGGCTCGCTGCGCCAGAACGACCAGCTCGTCGGCGCCATCGGCCTCTATCAATTCGATCCCGGCGAAAATTTCGTCCGTTACGGCAATTCGGGCATCGTTCCCGCGCGTTCCCCCGAACCGGTCACCGACCGTTCCGACGTTGGTGTCGCGCAGGGTTTTCTGGAAGAATCCAACGTCAATCCGGTGCTGGAGATGACCCGGCTGATCCAGGTGCAGCGAGCCTTTGAAAACACGGCTGCGCTGATCCGGCAGAGCGCATCCTCGAGCGACGACGCGATCAAGACGCTCGGCTCGAAGTAGCGGCATGGCGACCGGCCCGTCCCTGCTCCGTGCGCCCGAGAAGCCTGCCGAAGCCGGTCCAACGGATCGGCTGGCGGCGCTCGAACGCGTCTGGCGGCGGTTCGACAACCCTGAGATGTTGCTCAGCCGCGGCGGCCGCATCGTCGAGATCTCGCCCACCCACTACAAGGTCCGCGGCCTTTCGGACATCGCCAGGCTCGGCGACATCGTCGAGCAGCGCGACAAGGCCGGCACGCGCCGCGGCGAGATCGTCAGAATTGGCCGCGACGAGGTCGTGGTCGCGCCGTTCGAGCGCAGCGCCGACGCCGGCATCGGCGACGCCGTGTTCCGTCGCGGGCCGCTCGCGGTCGTCCCGCACGCATCCTGGCGCGGGCGCGCCATCGACGCTTTGACCCGCGTCATCGACGGAGGGCCGCCGCTGGTCAGGTCGAACCCCGCGGACGCTGTGGTCTGGGCAACGCCCGGCGCCATGTCGCGCCAGCGGGTCGGCACCGGCTTCCTCACCGGAGTGCGGGTCATCGACATCTTCACCCCGCTCTGCTTCGGCCAGCGGCTCGGCATCTTCGCCGGCTCCGGCGTCGGCAAGTCGACGCTGCTTGCCATGCTCGCGCGCGCCGACGCCTTCGATACGGTCGTCGTCGCGCTGATCGGCGAGCGCGGCCGCGAAGTGCGCGAATTCCTCGAGGACACGATCGGCGCCGAGAGCATGGCAAAGACCGTCGCCGTCGTCGCCACCAGCGACGAGAGCGCCATGATGCGCCGGCGCGCGCCCGACACCGCCATGYGCGTTGCCGAGCATTTCCGCGACCAGGGCCATCGCGTGCTCCTGGTGCTGGATTCGATCACCCGTTTTGCCCATGCGCTGCGCGAAGTGGCGACGGGAACCGGCGAGCCGCCGGTCGCGCGCGGCTACCCGGCCTCGGTCTTCACCGACCTGCCGAAACTGCTCGAAAGAGCCGGGCCGGGCGCCGAGGGCCCCGGGGTTAAAGGCAGGGGCTCTATCACCGCCATCATCTCGGTACTCATCGACGGCGACGACCACAACGATCCGGTGGCCGATTCGGTGCGCGGCATCCTCGACGGCCATGTCGTGCTCGACCGCGCGATCGCCGAACAGGGCCGCTACCCGCCGGTCAATCCGCTATCGTCCATCTCGCGTCTCGCCGACAAGGCCTGGAGCGCGGAGCAGCGCATGCTGGTGACCCGGCTGAAGTCGATGATCGCGCGTTTCGAGGACACGCGCGATATGCGCCTGCTTGGCGCCTATCAGGGCGGCGCCGACGCCGAGCTCGACATGGCCGTGCGCCAGGTGCCGCTGATCTACGAGGCGCTGACGCAATCGCCGAGGGACCGCGCTTCAGCCGATCCGTTCGCCGACCTCGCCCGCCATCTCAAGGGGAAGCAGAATGGCGATCAAGGAGACTGATCTGCGGCAGACAGAGCGCATGCTGCGCGAGATGATCGCCGAGGCCGAGGCCGCCGAGGAGGCCGAGGCCAGTCGCGACTCGCTCATCAACGGCCTGTTTCCGAAGGTGGAATGGCCTCAGCCGCCCCCGGCCCAATTCCCGCGCCTGGTCGACAAGAGGGCCGACCGGCGCAGCGATTTCGTCGTCGCCGCGCTCGGCATCACGCTCGGGCTGATCTGCGCGCTGTTTCCCTGGTACATCTTCTTCAACCAGGAGCAGTTCGGCGTACAGGCCATCAAGTTCGGCGGCAGCGGCAGCAATTCCGGACGCGCAGGCGGCGGCGTTTCAGCCGAAGACAGCGCGCCGCTGACGGCCAAGGATGTTCCCAATCCCGACATCGACCTGCTTGCCACCGGAACGGTGCAGGACGAGCCTGCCCCCGCGCCGTCGCCTGGCGAGCAGCCCTTCCCGGCCGCGCCGGAGTTCAAGATGGTGCATGCCGCCAACGRCCGCGCCATGATCGAGGACGATACCGGCCTGTGGATCGTCCAGCGCGGTTCGGTCCTGCCTGATTCCAGCCGCGTCGCCACGATCGAGCAGCGCGGCGGCAAATGGGTGATCGTCACGGACGCAAACAAGGTGATCGAACTTTCCAGGTGAATCCGCGGGCGGACCGCGCGCAAGGTCCGCGCAAGACTGGCAGCCTAGTCTTGTGCGTACTCGCCCGGAGAGTCCGATGGAACCAGTCAACCTTTTTGATCTCGCCACACGGCAGTCTGAATGGCTGGCCGTGCGCCAGTCGGCGATCGCCTCCAACATCGCCAATGCCAACACGCCGGGCTACACGGCCAACGATGTCGAGCCGTTCGAAAAGGTTCTCGATCGGACCGCGGTGACGCTGAAAGCCACCGAGGTCGGCCATCTCGGTGGAGAGACGACCAATGCCGGCTTCAACATCAAGCCGCAGGAAGACACCGGCTCGATCATGYCGTCGAAGAACACGGTGGTGCTCGAGGACGAGCTGATGAAGGCCGGTGAGGTGCGCCGCACCTTCGAGCTCAACACGGCCATCGTCAAGRCCTTCCATTCGATGATGACGATGGTGGTGAAGAGCTGAACATGGATGCGCTGACCTCAGCCCTCAAAGTCGCGGCATCCGGCCTTGGCGCCCAGTCGGAGCGCCTGCGCGTGGTGTCGGAGAACCTCGCCAACGCGCAGTCGACGGGCAACACGCCTGGCTCCGATCCCTATCGGCGCAAGACGATCACCTTCCAGTCCGAGCTCGACCGCGCGACCGGCGGCTCGCTGGTCGAGGTGAGCTCGATCGCGCATGACCCGTCCGACTTCCCGATCGAGTTTCAGCCCGGTAACGAAGCGGCCGACGAAAAAGGGTACGTGAAGATGCCCAACGTCAACGTGCTGGTCGAAATGGCTGACATGAGCGAGGCGAACCGCTCCTACGAAGCCAACCTGCAGGTGATCAAGCAGGCTCGCGATCTGATTTCCATGACCATCGACCTGATGAGGAACCAGTAATGATCGGCGGTATCGGGGCACTACAGTTCAAACCGGCAATCGACGGCGCGGAGACCGCATCGCCAGGCCTGCTTCAGGGCGGTGTCGGGACACAAGCAACCGACAGTGTCGGCARTAGCTTCGCTGAAGTCCTCAGCCAGGCCGCGACGAAAACGGTCAACACCCTGCAGAACGCCGAGCAGATGTCGATCCAGGCGCTCAAAGGCGATGCCGACACCCGCCAGGTTGTCGATGCGGTGATGAGCGCGCAGCAGGCTCTGCAGACCACCATCGCCATCCGCGACAAGGTCGTCTCGGCCTACCTCGAAATCAGTCGCATGAGTATCTAGGACCGCGTCATGAAAGCCCTTGCCATCGCCGCGACCGGCATGAATGCCCAGCAGACCAACCTGGAAGTCATCGCCAACAACATCGCCAACATCAACACCACCGGCTACAAGCGTGCCCGCGCCGAATTCTCGGACCTGCTCTACCAGGTCGACCGCACCCAGGGCGTGCCCAACCGTTCCAACACCTCACTGGTGCCTGAGGGCGTCTCGATCGGCCTCGGCGTCAAGACGACGGCCGTGCGCAACGTGCATACCCAGGGCGAGCTGACCAGCACCGGCAACAGCTTCGACCTCGCGCTGACCGGCCGGGGCTGGTTCCAGATCGAAGGCGCCGACGGCGGCACGCTCTACACGCGAGCCGGCGCCTTCAACACCAACGCCACCGGGCAGCTGGTCACCGTCGACGGCGCCAACGTCATTCCGGCGATCACCGTGCCGACCAATGCGGTCGAGGTCATCGTCAACAAGACCGGCCAGGTCTTTGCCCGCATCGACGGCCAGACCAACCTCCAGCTTCTCGGCCAGCTCCAGATCGCCAACTTCGCCAATGAGGCCGGCCTGGCGCCGCTCGGCGACAACCTGTTCCAGGAGACGGCCGCTTCCGGCCCTGCCAATGTCGGCGTTCCCGGCGATCCCGGCTTCGCCTCGATCCAGCAGGGCTATCTGGAGTCCTCCAATGTCGACCCGGTCAAGGAGATCACCGAGCTGATCTCGGCGCAGCGCGCCTATGAAATGAACTCCAAGGTGATCCAGGCCGCCGACGACATGGCATCGGTGGTTTCCAAGAACATCAGGTAACGGATGATGGCTATGCCGGCCTCCTGCCCAACTTTCCGCTGCGCCGCACTCACCCTTGCGCTGGTGGCCGGCGGCGTGCCGGCGCTTGCGCAGGAAACGGYCAGCCGGACACAGGCAGAGTCGGCCAGCCAGATCGCCGCCAGTCAGGCGGCCGGCGAGGTGGTGCTGATCCCCAACCGGGTCATCTATCCCGGCGAGACCATCGAGCTTGCGGCGCTGAAGCAGGTGACCCTTGTCCCGGGCAAGCACAAGCCCGACGGCATGGCGACGCGCTCCGAAGAGCTTCAGGGCAAGGTCGCCAAGCGCACGCTGGTCCCTGGCCGCTATATCCCGGCGGCCGCCATCCGCGATGCATGGCTGGTCGAACAGGGCGCTTCCGTGCAGGTCTATTTCACTGCGGGCACGCTGACCATCTCGGCCGCCGGCGTCACCTTGCAGCCCGGCGCCGCCGGCGACCAGATCAAGATCCGCAACGTCGACAGCGGCAAGATCATTTCCGGCACGGTGATGGCGGACGGCACCATTCGGGTCGGCGCATCGTGATGCGCGCCTTTGCCCTGCTGCTCAGCGCCGCCATCGGGCTCCAGCCGGCTCTGGCCGATGGGCTCACGCCCAAGGCTAAGCGCGAGCTCGCCCTGAAGAATGGCGGCGCCTACGACGATCCTGACTATGATCCCGCGACCACCACGCGCATGTTCCGCGTCTCGTCCGGGCCGAGCACGCTGCCGCCCGGCCAGGTCGCCGCGCGCATCAAGGACATTGCCCAGCTGCAGAGCTCGCGCGACAACCAGCTTGTCGGCTACGGCCTGGTCATCGGCCTCGCCGGGACCGGCGACAGCCTGCGCAACTCGCCCTTCACCGAACAGTCGATCCGGGCCATGCTGGAGAACCTCGGCATCGCCACCGAGGGCGGCAGCGCGCGCGCCAAGAACGTTGCTGCCGTCATCGTCACCGCCAACATGCCGCCCTTCGTACAGTCGGGCGCGCGCATCGACATCGACGTCTCCTCGATGGGCGACGCCACCTCGCTCGCCGGCGGCACGCTGGTGATGACGCCGCTGAAGGCAGCCGATGGCGAAATCTATGCCGTCGGGCAAGGCTCCGTGATCGTCGGCGGCTTCACCGCCAAGGGTCAGGCCGAACAGCTCACGCAGGGCGTGCCCACCGCCGGACGCGTGCCGAACGGCGCCATCATCGAGCGCTCGGTCCCGGCCGAATTCGACGACCAGGGCGTGCTGACGCTGCAATTGCGCAATCCCGATTTCTCGACCGCCATCCGCATCGCCGACGCCGTCAACGATTACACCTCGCAGCGCTTCGGCATGCGCGTCGCTGCCGAGCGCGACGCCCRCACGGTGCAGATCAGGCGGCCGAAGAACGTCTCGGCGGCGCGCTTCTATGCAGAGATCGAGAACCTGGTCGTCGAATCGGATGCCCCTGCCCGCGTCGTCATCGACGAACGCACCGGCACCATCGTCATCGGCAACAACGTCAAGATCTCGCGCGTGGCGATCAGCCACGGCACGCTCACCGTGCGCATCACCGAGGCGCCGAAGGTGGTGCAGCCGGAACCCTTCTCCAAGGGCGAGACAGCGGTCGAACCCTTCACCGCCATCGAGGCCACGCGACCCGACGCGCGCGTGGCCGTGCTCGACGGCCCCGACCTCGAGACGCTTGTCTCCGGCCTCAACCGTCTCGGCGTGAAGCCCGACGGCATCATCGCCATCCTGCAAGGCATCAAGTCGGCCGGCGCCCTGCAGGCCGATCTGGTTCTCCAATAGGCACGCCGATGATCGAGCCCATCTCAAAGACGCATCGTCCCCTCGCCCTGCTTGCCGCTGCTGCGGTCGCCGCGCTGCTCAGCGGCACCGCTGGCCGCGCCGACGAAGTGCGCCAGGTGCTACCCGGCGGGCAGGCGCCGGCTCAGCCGGCCCAGCTCAAGCGCGAGAAAGCGCCGGACGAAAGCGAGATCCAGCGCTTCTGCTCCAACATCGCCGATGCCGCGCGCGACCGTCGCTACGCCTTGCAGGCCGAGGAGCTGAAGCAGCTCCAGGCCGGCATCGACCAGCGCATGAAGGCGCTGGAGGAGAAGCGGGCCGAATACGAGCAGTGGCTGAAACGCCGCGAGGTGTTCCTGGCGCGCGCCGAGGACAGCGTGGTCAAGATTTACGCCGGCATGAAGCCCGACGCCGCGGCCGAACGTCTTGCGATGGTCAATGCCGAACTCGCAGCGGCCATCCTGATGAAGCTCGACTCGCGCAAGGCCGGCGTCATCCTCAACGAAATGGACCAGAAGGCGGCGGCGACGCTTACCGGCATCATGGCCAGCGCGGCGCGAAGGGTTGATCCGTCATGAAGTTGAAGTTGCTCGTCCTGGTCGCGGTTGCGGCGCTGTCCGGCTGCGGCGCCGATCTCAGGGAGATCGGCAGGGAGCCCGCATTGTCGCCCGTCGGCTCCGGCATCGGCGGCGGCGTCACGGCGCCCTACTCCTACCCTCAGCCGCCGGCCGCGCCTGTCAAGAAATTCTCGCTCTGGGATGATCGCCAAAGCAGGCTCTTCACCGATCCGCGGGCGCTGCGCGAAGGCGACATCCTGACCRTCAACATCAAGCTCAACGACAAGGCCAACTTCAAGAWCCAGAACGACCGGAGCCGCACCGCCGCGCRCAAGCTCGGCTACGACATCACTCTCGGATGGGATGGCAGAAGCACCAGCGGCAAGGGCGATGCCGGCCTGAGTTCCAGTACCGAAACCAACGCCGATGGCGAGATCAAGCGCTCGGAAAACCTCGAGCTCAATGTCGCCGCCGTCGTCACCGAGGTGCTGCCCAACGGCAATCTGATGATCAGGGGCTCGCAGGAAGTGCGCGTCAATTACGAGCTGCGGGTCCTGACCATCGCCGGCATGGTGCGTCCTTCCGACATCGGCGCCGAGAATACGATCCCCTACGAGCGGATCGCCGAGGCGCGCATCTCCTATGGCGGCCGTGGCCGCGTGAGCGAGGTCCAGCAGCCGGCCTACGGCCAGCAGATCCTCGACCAGGTTCTTCCTTTCTAGGACGGGGAGACGGCTGTCGTGGCGAATGTCGAGCAGGCGCAGTCCAAAAAGGGGCCCTCCCCCGTGGTCCAGCTCGCCATGCTTCTGGTCATGACGGGTGCGGCCATCGGCCTGGGCTGGGTCTCGGGCGGCTACCTCAAGCAGGGAGAGGCGCCTGCGCCGCTGCCCGCCGCGCCGGAGAACGCCGGCAACCCGGAGAAGCCCGTCGACGCCGGCAAGCCGGGCGCTGCCGGACCGACGGTGGTTCAGCTCGCGCCGATCACCACCAACATCGCTTCGCCGAGCGAGGTCTGGATAAGGCTGGAGGCATCGGTGCTCTACGACGCGCCGCAGCCGCCGGAGCTGGCCGAGCAGATCCATCAGGACCTGCTTGCATTCGTGCGCACGCTGAAGATGCATCAGATTGAAGGCGCCAGCGGCTACCAGCATCTCAAGGCCGATCTCGACGAGCGAGCGGCGCTGCGCAGCGGCGGCCATGTCAAACAGGTACTCATCAGGACGATGYTGCTCGAATGAGAAAATTCCTCATMGCCACGGCGCTCATCGTCGTCACCACCTCTGTCGCCGCGGCCCAACAGCTCGATCTCGGCGGCATCGGCAAGRCCGACGGCACCACGGTCGGCTACCTCATCCAGATGTTCGGCCTGCTCACCGTGCTTTCGGTGGCGCCGGGCCTGCTGATCATGGTGACGAGCTTCACGCGCTTCGTCATTGCCTTCTCGATCCTGCGCGCCGGCATCGGCCTGCAGTCGACGCCGGCCAATTTGATCCTGATCTCGCTGTCGCTGTTCATGACCTTCTATGTCATGGCGCCGACCTTCGACCAGGCCTGGAACACGGGCGTCAAGCCGCTGATGAACAACCAGATCACCCAGGCCGAAGCCTTCGAGAAGATCTCCGATCCGTTCCGCACCTTCATGCTGCACAATGTGCGCGACAAGGATTTCGACCTTTTTGCCGATCTCGCCCGCGAGCGCGGCCAGACGGTTTCGCGCGATACCGTCGACCTGCGCATCCTGGTGCCGGCCTTCATGATTTCGGAGATCAGGCGCGGCTTCGAGATCGGCTTTCTGATCGTGCTGCCGTTCCTGGTGATCGACCTCATCGTCGCCACCGTCACCATGGCCATGGGCATGATGATGCTGCCGCCGACGGTGGTCTCCCTGCCGTTCAAGATCATGTTTTTCGTGCTGATCGATGGCTGGAACCTGTTGGTCGGCAGCCTGGTGCGGTCCTTTACCTGATAGYCCGGGCCACGCGACCGCGGACCGCTCAAATTTCGCGCAAAAACTTTTTTCGATTAACCGACCAGTTTAGCGCTTTGGTAGGAAGTTGCCCGCATAGTCGCCCCAGATGGCGGGTGATCGGGTTTCAGCGATCATTGGCATGATGCCGCACCGTCATACCGGACAAGCCGGTATGTCAAAAAACATCCTGTAAAAATCAAGGTACGTGTAGCCATGTCCAGTATCATGACCAATTCCGCCGCGCTGACCGCGCTGCAGAGCCTCAGCAACACCAACAAGCAGCTCGAGACCACCCAGGCCCGCATTTCGACCGGCTACCGCGTCGCGACCGCTTCCGACAACGCCGCCTACTGGTCGATCGCCACGTCGATGAAGTCCGACAACAAGGCGCTCTCGGCTGTCCAGGACTCGCTCGGCCTTGGCGCCGGTAAGGTCGACACCGCCTACACCGCCATCAACGACATCAAGGACCAGGTCGATCTGATCAAGTCGAAGCTGGTCACCGCCCGCGGCGCCAGCCAGGAAGACCAGCAGAAGATCGCGACCGAAATCAAGGCCATCCAGGACCAGATCAAGTCGTCGGCCTCCAACGCCAACTTCGCCGGTTCCAACCTGCTGATCAGCGACGGCACCGCCGCCTCCGACCTGCATGTCGTCGCTTCGTACAACCGCACCGGCACGACCGTGTCGATCGACACCGTCGACGTCACGGCCGCCAGCACCCAGATTTTCGGTGTAACCGCCGGCGCAACGGACTTTACGCAGGGTCTGCTGAAGGACGTGGTTGCCTCCACCTTCTTCGATCCGAGCTCCGGCGCTGTCTCCAACGCCAACGTCGACACCGCGCTCGGCACCGTTGAAACGGCACTGAGCAAGCTGTCCACCGGCGCTGCCTCGCTCGGCGCCGCCAAGTCGCGCATCGACACCCAGAAGAGCTTCCTGTCGAACCTCTCCGACTCGATCGACAAGGGCGTCGGCGCCCTGGTCGACGCCGACATGAACAAGGAATCGACCCGCCTGCAGGCCCTCCAGGTGCAGCAGCAGCTCGGCATCCAGGCGCTGTCGATCGCCAACGGCAACTCGCAGCAGATCCTGTCGCTCTTCCGCGGCTGATCGCCCAGCGAACTTCGAAAATCCACGTCGGGCCGCGCCATCAGCGCGGCCCGATTTTTTATTGCGAGAATACTGCCGTTTACGATTCAAAGCCTGGCTTTTAACGCGCCATTAACTATGACGCGCTAGTTATGGTTAACCAATCGCTATGACGGGCAGACCAGTGGTCGACAGGCATGACGCCCCGCCAGAAGTTTGACCGGCATGCGCAAGGCATGTCTGTTTTGAGAAGGGGTGTATCTTGGCAAGCATCATGACCAACGCCGCCGCGCTGACCGCGCTGCAGAGCCTCAACGCCACCAACAAGGCGCTTGAAACGACGCAGGGCCGCATCTCGACCGGCTATCGCGTCGCCACCGCCTCCGACAACGCTGCCTACTGGTCGATCGYCACCTCCATGCGGTCCGACAACCAGGCGCTTTCGGCCGTCCAGGACGCGCTCGGCCTCGGCGCCGGCAAGGTCGACACCGCCTACACCGCCATCACCGACATCAAGGACCAGGTCGATTCGATCAAGGCCAAGCTCGTCACCGCCCGCGGCGCCAGCCAGGACAACCAGCAGAAGATCGCCACCGAAATCAAGGCCATCCAGGACCAGATCAAGTCGTCGGTCGCCAATGCGAGCTATGCGGGCTCGAACCTCTTGCAGAATGACGGCACCGCCGCCTCCGACCTGCATGTCGTCGCTTCCTACAACCGCACCGGCACCACCGTTTCCATCGACACGATCGATGTGAAGGCAACCGATACGCAAGTCCTCGACACGGCCGGCACCGGCGGCATCGTCGGTGGTCTGCTTGCCTCGACCCTCTTCGATCCGAGCAGCGCGGCGGTTTCAGACGCCAATATTGACGCAGCGCTCGACGCTGTTGAAACAGCCCTTGCCAAGCTCTCCACGGGGGCCGCCTATCTTGGCGCCGCCAAATCGCGCATCGACACCCAGAAGAGCTTCCTGTCGAACCTTTCCGATTCGATCGACAAGGGCGTCGGCGCCCTGGTCGACGCCGACATGAACAAGGAATCGACCCGCCTGCAGGCTCTCCAGGTGCAGCAGCAGCTCGGCATCCAGGCGCTGTCCATCGCCAACGGCAACTCGCAGTCGATCCTGGCCCTCTTCAAGAACGGCTAGACCCGTCTGATCCAGTTCCAGTCGCAAGGCCGCGCCCGAGGCGCGGCCTTTTTGATTTCACGCCCAGTTGCTGCTCCGGGTCCTAAAGACACTACCCTCGCCGGTCCGCCGGCGGCGAAGCCTTATCATCCTCGCACAAGCTTCGCGGTCTAGTCTTCCGGCGGACAGTCATGCTGGGAGCGGTTGAATCGTGCCGGAACAGATCCAGAGCCTCATCGCGAACCTCCGCGGATTCGGCGTCAGGCGTCTCGCCCTCATGGGTGGCATCGCCGCGCTGGTCATGGCCGTCATCGGCGTCGCCTCGATCTATCTCAACCGTCCGGCCTACGAGACGCTCTATGTCGGGCTCGACCGCAACGACGTGAACCAGATCGGCCTGGTGCTGGGCGAGGCCGGCATCGGCTTCGACGTCGGCGCCGACGGAACCTCCGTGCTGGTGCCTGCGGGCACCACCGCGCAGGCGCGCATGCTGCTTGCCGAAAAGGGGCTGCCGACCAGTGCCAACGCCGGCTACGAGCTGTTCGACAATGTCGGCTCGCTCGGACTGACGTCTTTCATGCAGCAGATCACCCGCGTGCGCGCGCTGGAAGGTGAAATTGCGCGCACCATCCAGTCGATCGCCGGCGTCAAGGCGGCGCGCGTCCACATCGTCATGTCCGAGCGCGCCAACTTCCGCCGCGACGAGCAGCAACCCTCGGCTTCGGTGGTCATCCGTTATGCCGGCGACGATGCCGAGAAGAGCGCGCAGTCGATCCGCCACCTGGTCGCCGCCGCGGTTCCCGGCCTGTCGGCCGACAAGGTCACGGTGCTCGATTCCAACGGCAACCTGCTCGCCGCCGGCGACGATCCCTCCAACACCAGCGCGGCCCGCACGCTCGGCGTCGAGCAGACGGTCGAGGCGCAGATCGGCGACAACATCCGTCGGGCGCTGACCCCTTATCTCGGACCCGACAATTTCCGCGCCAGCGTCAAGGCCGATGTCAACACCGACACCCGCCAGACCGAAGAGACGATCTTCGATCCCGAATCGCGCGTCGAACGTTCCGTCCAGTCGGTGCGCACCAACGAGGCCAGCAACCAGAAACAGGCCTCGACCCCGACCAGCGTCGAGCAGAACCTGCCCGAGACGCAGACGACCACCACGGAAGGACCGCAGTCCTCCTCGCAGAACGACCGCAAGGAAGAGATCACCAACTACGAGATCAACTCCAAGAAGATCGCCACCGTCTCCAACGGCTATTCGGTGACCAAGATGTCGATCGCCGTCGTGGTAAACCAGGATCGGCTGAAGACCATCCTCGGCAAGGACGCCACGCCCGAGCAGATCGCCAAGCGCGTTGCAGACATCCAGAAGATGGTGGCCTCCGCCACCGGCTTCGACGAGAAGCGCGGCGACATCATCGACGTCTCGGCGGTCGAGTTCATCGACGGGCTGGACGGCGAGCCGATCGATCAGCCGGGCGTCCTCGCCCAGATCGGCACCCATGCCGGCACGCTCATCAACGCCGGGGCCTTCATCGTCGTCGTGTTCCTGGTCGCCTTCTTCGGTCTCAGGCCTATGGCGGCCGCGCTGTCTCCATCGGCGAAGCCCGCGGCCATCGCCGGCCCGAGCTTCGACGATGTCCAGCGCTCGCTGCCGACGCCCGACGCGCCGGTGGCCGCGATCGCTTCCGATACGCCGGTCGGCGCCTTGCCGGACGCGCGCCCCGCCACTCCGCTCGATGATCTGCGCCAGAAGATCAGGCCGGCACCGCAGGAGCGCTTGGCGCGCATGGTCGACCTCAACGAGGAACGCACCGCCCAGATCCTGCGCAAATGGGCGGCCGCCCCGGAAGCAGCGGGTTAAGCCATGGCTTCGGCAGCCCTTTTCGATCTCCTGCCTGATTTCGGTTCGCGCGGCCCGCGCACCAGCCAGTCGCCGGCGGCGCCGCACGAGCACAAGCCGCAGGCATCAGCGCCGCAGGCCGACATCGGCGCCTTGATCGCCGAGGCGGTAGCCGATGCGGAAGCAGCACTTGAGGCGCGCCTCGCGGCCGCGCATCAGGCGGCGCTCGAGGCCGAACGCCAGGCCAATGAGGCCGCCGCGAAGGCGTTCCTCGAAACCTTCGGCGGCGATCTCGGCGCCGCGGTCGCGACGCGCCTCGAAGCCATGGAGACGCGCGTTGCCGAACTCACCGCCGCCACAATCGCCCGCATCATCGGCGGCATCGTCAGCGACGAACTGCAGAAGCGTTCGCTCGAAGCCCTTGCCCGCACCGTCAGCGCCGCGATCGCCGACAGTGAGGCCGTGCGCATCGGCGTGCGCGGGCCGCTGTCGCTGTTCGAGCCGCTCAAGGCCGCGCTCCGGTTGCGCGCGGCAAATCTCGACTTCACCGAAGCCCCCGGCTTCGACCTGACCGTGACCATCGATGAAACCGTGTTCGAAACGCGCATCGCCGAATGGTCGGCTTCCTTGTCTGAGGTCCTGTCATGAGCGCCATCGACCACGGCGAGCCCAGGCACGAGATCATCATCGTCAGGCGCAGTCACGACGGCCATGACGATGGCCACCATGGCGGCGTCTGGAAGATCGCCTTTGCCGATTTCATGACCGCGATGATGTGCTTCTTCCTCGTCATGTGGCTGATCAACGCCGCCAACGAGCAGACGAAGGCTGCGGTCGCCAGCTACTTCAACCCGGTCGAACTGATCGACCGCAACTCCAGCCGCAAAGGCCTGGAGGATCTTGGCGACGGCCCGAGCAAGGTCGGCCTCACCGCCGACAACCCGCAGGATGGCGCAAGCAAGGCCGGCGAGAACGGCAAGGGCGGCGCCGGCTCCTCCGATCGCAGGCAGACGAAGGAAGCCTCGCAGAAGTCATCCGACCTCTCCGACGAACATCTGTTTGCCGATCCCTATGCTGTGCTCTCGGAGATCGCCACCGACACAGGCGTGATGCAGAATGTCAGCGCCAAGGGCGAAGGCGGGGCGCAGAACGCCGGTCCGGCGACCGGGGCTTCCGGCGGCGAATCCTATCGCGATCCTTTCCAGCCGGATTTCTGGTCGCAGCAGGTGGCCACGCCCGGCGCCGAAGCCAGCGCTGAACGCAAGAAGATCGAAGGCGACCCGGCCATGCCCGGCGAAAAGGTCGCCGAAACCGAGGTGCCGAAAGTCAAGGCCGTCCCGCCCGCGCCGCCGCAGCTGGACGCTCCGCTCGAGCCGTTGGCGACCCCCGAAAAGGCGGATGCCAGCGCCGGGAAGTCCGCAGGCAAGAAGATCGGGGGCAAGAAAGCGCAAGGCGAAAAGGCCGGAGAGGAAGAAATCGAGGCAGCCGCGACCGAAACCGCCAAGGCCGAGAACGCAAAAGCCGAGGCGACTCAGGCGGCCGACAAAGGCGAAAAAGCGCCGAGCAGCGCCGCCCTCAAAGCCGCCGCCGAAATCAAGCAGGAGCTCGCCAAGGCCTTCGCGCCGGGCGAAAAGCTGGCGGAAGGTGTCTCTGTCCAGGCCACTGACAAGGGCGTGGTGATCTCGATCACCGACCAGCTCGATTTCGRCATGTTCGAGATCGGCTCGGCCGTGCCGCGCCGCGAGCTGGTGCTGGCGATGGAAAAGATCGGCCGCATCATCAACGAAAAGAAGGGCTCCATCACCATCAGCGGCCACACCGATGCGCGGCCGTTCCGCAGCGGCACCTACGACAACTGGCGGCTGTCCACCGCCCGCGCCCATTCCGCCTACTACATGCTTGTCCGCGGCGGGGTCGACGAAAGCCGCGTCACCGAGGTCGCCGGCTTCGCCGACCGCCAGCCCAAGATCCCGACTGATCCGCTGGCGGCCGCGAACCGCCGCATCGAGATCCTGATGGCGACCGGCGGATGATAGGCAGGACCGTCATCGGCCGCGCCGTCGGCCTGCTGCTGCTAACCGCAACATCGCCGGCGGCTTTCGCCGAGGACGGATTGCAGCCCTACCAGCTGGTGCGCTCGCTGCAGCTGATCCAGGACCGCATCGCCGGCGGCGATCATGCGGCGCTGCCGATGCAGGCCAAGCTGCTCGAAATGACCGATGCCAGGCTTCGCGCCGCCGACGCCGAGGATTTCAAGGATCCGAAGAATTTCCGCGCTCTTCTCGTCTATGGCATGAGCGGCGGCAACCCGATCACGGTCGAGGCGGCGGCTTCGCGCGCAACGACCGACCCGCAAGGCCTTACCATCGCCAAGGGGATCGTCGCTTACCTGAACGGCCGGCCGGCCGCGGCGATCGAGATCCTGAGGCCGATCGATCCGATGAGCGTGCCGCCCGATCTCGGCGCCTTCCTGGCATTGGTCAAGGGCTCGCTGCTTGCGACCGATGAACCGGCCGCGGCACTTGCCTTGCTGGATCAGGCGCGCCTGCTCAGCCCGGGCACGCTGGTCGAGGAAGCAGCCCTTCGCCGCTCGATCGGCATCGCCGCGACGCAGGGCGACGCCGCGCGCTTCGCGCTCGCCTCGACGCAGTATGTCGCCGGCTATCTCTATTCGCCCTATGCCAGCCAGTTCGCCGATTCCTTCGTCTCCGGCGTGATTGCGCTGCATCAGTCGATCAGCCAGGACAAGCTCGCCGACATCACATCGATGATGGATCCCGAGCGCGAGAAGGTGATCTATCTGCGCATCGCCCGCCGCGCCGCCATCGACGGACTGGCCGACCTTTCCGCCTTCGCCTCGGCGCGGGCCGAGCAGGGCCGCAAGGGGAAGGGCAATCAGGACGACCCGCGCGCCGTGCTCTATTCGAGCCTCTCCACGGTCACGTCGGCGACAATCGACGATGTGCGCGCAAGGCTTGGCAAGATCGATCGCGACAAGCTTTCCGAGAGCGACCGCGCCCTGCTCGACGCGGCCCAGGCCGTTGCAGGCGAGGTCGTCGCCCCTGTGCCGGCGGCCGCCAAGGACGAAACAGAGGCCGCGGATGCGGCAGGAAGCGACGCGGCGAAACCCGCTGGCGAAGCCAGCCCAGTGAGCCAGGCCGACGCCGAGGCGCTGCCGCCGGTGGAAGGCGCGATGTCCGAGCAACCGGCTGTCGCCGCTTCGGCCAAGCCGGCGCCGTCCGACACGCAGGCCGCAGCCGCCGCGTCGCCGGCCCCGCCAACGACGGCGCAGTCCATGGCCGAACCTGCAGCCGCTGCTCCGGCGCAATCTCAAGCGTCGCCGGTACTGCCGGCGTCCGCACCGGCAACCGCCGGGCTTGATTCGCATGATGCCACCGACGCCGCGATGCTCAGCGCGCGCCGTCAGCTCGACCAGATTGACCAACTACTCGGAGCCGCTCCCAAATGACCAGCGTCAGCCAGGCCTTGCCGGGACTCGGCCCTGCCCAAGCCCAGTCGCGCCAGCAGGCCGTCGACGGGAAGGAAAAAGGCTCGAATTTCGGCGAGATGGTGCATGGCTCCGGGAAGCCGGCCCAGCAAGGCAAGCAGCCGGCGGAGCCTGCATCCTCCGATGCACATGCGGCGCGCCGCGCCGCCCCGGCGGGTTCGTCCAAAATTCAGCCCGACCAGGATGGGCAGGGCAAGACCGCCGCGCAAAAGCCTCCGGCCGGAAAAGCCGCGAAGGACGACGCCGATGCCGATCGAGCGAGCGCCGGGGATGATGCCGCAGCGGCGTCGTCCGATGCGGTCCTGCAGGAYCGTTTGCCCTTGCTGATGGCGCTGGGCGACATCCGCCATTTCGCATCGTCGACGAATGCCGATCGCGGCGGATCGACCGCCGAGGGCGAGGCGGAAAGCGAGCCCGCCATCGGCCAGTCGGCCTCTTCGCAATTGGCGATCCGCCAGGGCAAGCGCACATTGGCTGAAGATTCCGAAGGCTCCGAGCCGTTGCCGCGATCCACTCGTGCGATGATGTCGACGGAGAAGCCCGGACCCGACTTCGGACAGAAACCGGTCAGCACCGATCCGGCCGCGGACGCGTTGGTCCGCAAGGACGACATCCTGCCCGGAACGCAAGAAACCGGGACCGGAGCCGCGACACCGCAAGGCTGGCGACCGGCGGCTGCGCAGAAGGCCGCGCAAACGGCGCAATCAATCGCATCGCTCAATCAGGCCAAGCCCTCGTCCGCCGCTGGGCGCATGGATGTCGTCAGCCAGCAGAGCTTCCCGGCGCCGGTCCAAAATCCCATCAGCCAGACGGCATCGGCGCTGGTCGAGGCGATCGCTTCGGACAAAGGCGTTCAGCAGGCCTTTTCAAGCGCCTCGGTTGCCTCCCAAACGGCCAGTTCTGTTGCCGTTCCGACACATGTGCTCAAGATCGAGCTCCACCCTTCGGAACTCGGCACGGTGACTGCCAGCCTGCGGCTTTCGGGAGAGCAGCTTTCGATCGAGATGAAGCCGGAGACGCATGAGGCATACCGCCGTCTGACCGCCGACAGCGACGCCATCGTCAAGTCCATGCGCGGTCTCGGTTTCGAGGTCGATCATGTCACCATCCTGCAACCCTCGATAGCGGTGCATTCGGTTGGCCGCGCCGATGCGAACGGCGCCCTRCYGATGTCGGCGGGCCGCGACCAGTCTTCGTTCCAWCCGGGGAATTCGGGCGGCAACAGCGCCGGYGGCGGCCGGCAACCGGGAAGAAACGACGGCAATGGCGCACAGGAATTCGGCCGCGCTGCTTCGCCTCTTCGCGAGCGCGCTGGCGACGATATGTATATCTAGCCTGGCCACTGGCGCCGCCAAAGCCGCCGCCAACCCCTGCGAGCCGGAGATCCTGCGTGCCGCCGATCGCTACGGCGTGCCGGCGGGCATCCTCTATGCCGTCGGCCTGACGGAGACCGGAAAGAAAGGCAGCCTCCAGCCCAACGCCTTGAATATCGAAGGAAAAGCCGTATTCCCGCGCAGTCGCGGCGAGGCACTGGCGACATTCGAGAATGCCCGCCGCGAGGGCAAGACGCTGATCGACCTCGGCTGCATGCAGATCAACCATCGCTATCATGGCGATCATTTCCACAGCGTCGAGGACATGCTCGACCCGCATCAGAATGTCGACTACGCGGCGCGCTTCCTGGCGAGCCTGCATGCGCGCCATATGACCTGGTCGATGGCCGTCGCGCGCTATCATGCCGGGCCCGACAATGACCCGGCGCAGAAGATCTATGTCTGCCGCGTCATTGCCAACATGGTCGCCACCGGCTTCGGCAAATGGACGCCGAACGCCAGCACCTTCTGCAACCAATAGTTGCTATTGTAGCGACGCGAGCCGGCCGCAGTCGAGGTGCCTGGTGGCTCCAATGCCGCCGTTCCTCCCGCTGCCGCCTACGCCGCCGTACAGCCGCCTTTATTACGGGCCCCAAAAAAACTCCCAAGAAAATAGCTACAAGAAATGACGGTTTTTCAGGATTCACGGCACCGGGTACCGCTTTCCGCACGGGGCAGATGAGCTGATTCGGAAGGGTGGTCCGATGATCGTGATCGTGGACGAGCGCGAGCTCGTAACAGAGGGATATAGCTCGCTTTTCGACCGCGAAGGCGTCGCCACTGCGGGCTTCGCGCCGGGCGAGTTCGGTGAGTGGGTGAACTCCGCCGCCGACACCGATCTCAGATCCGTCAGGGCCTTCCTCATCGGCGACTGCCGCGACGGCGCCATCTCGCCGCGCCAGATCCGCGACCGCACCGGCGCGCCGGTGATCGCGCTCAGCGAACAGCATTCGCTCGAACACACGCTGCGGCTTTTCGAGAGCGGCGTCGACGACGTCGTCCGCAAGCCTGTCCACATTCGCGAGATTCTTGCCCGCATCACCGCCATCCGGCGCCGCGCCCACGAAGAGGTTGCCTACACCGAGGTCGGCTCGATGCGCATCTTCATGGATGGGCGCGACCCGGAGATCGACGGCGAGCCGCTGCCGCTGCCGCGCCGCGAGCGGCGGATCCTGGAATATCTGGCCAGCAATCGCGGCCGGCGCGTGACCAAGACCCAGGTGTTCAACGCCATCTACGGCATCTTCGACGAAGAGGTCGAGGAAAACGTGGTCGAGAGCCACATCAGCAAGCTGCGCAAGAAACTGCGCGAGAAGCTCGGTCACGACCCGATCGATTCCAAGAGGTTCCTCGGCTACCGGCTGGTGTTCTGATGGCAGCCGCGCGCCAGCCTCGCGCAAGACACGAAGCCTACCCTATGGCCTCCGACCTAGTACATGTCGCCCAAAAGTGCGCAGCGGTTTTGGGCGGCATGCATCAAACAAAGACTTAAAGCGCCTCGCCTGAATCCGTTTCTGAGCGACGCGCTTTCAAGCACCGAGGAGATGTATCGATGAGCCTCTACGGAATGATGCGGACCGGYGTTTCCGGCATGAACGCGCAGGCCAACCGCTTGTCCACGGTGGCCGACAACATCGCCAACTCCGACACCACCGGCTACAAGCGATCCTCCGCCGAATTCTCGACACTGATCATGCCGACCACCGGCGGCGCCTACAATTCAGGCGGCATCACCACGACGATCCGCTCCGCCATCAGTTCGCAAGGCGTCCTGCAGTACACCACCTCGGTGTCCGATCTCGCTGTCAACGGCGACGRCTTCTTCGTCGTGCAGGATCCGAGCGGCACGCCCTATCTCACTCGCGCCGGTTCCTTCGTTCCGGATGCACAAGGGCGCCTGGTCAATGCCGCCGGCTATCAGCTCATGGCCTACAGCTACGCCAATGGCGATCCGGCCGCGACCGCCAACGGCTTCGAGGGCCTGGTGCCGGTGCAGATCTCGGACCAGGAGATGACGGCGACGCCGAGCACCGAAGGAACCTTCACCRGCAACCTGCCGGCAGGCGCCACCCCGGTCGCAGCCGGCAACCTGCCGTCCACCAACAGCCCGAGCGCCGAATACACCTCGAAATCCTCGCTGGTCGCCTACGACAATCTCGGCAACAAGGTGCTGCTCGACGTCTATTTCACCAACACGGGCTCGGGCACCTGGGAGGTTTCGGTCTTCGATCAGTCGAAGGCGACCGCGGGCACCTCCTTCCCCTATACGGGCGGAGCGCTGGGCACCGCCAACCTCACCTTCGACACGACCACCGGCAAGCTCTCCGGCGCCACCACTGGCGTCTCCTTCACCGTGCCGAACGGCTCGACCCTCAACCTCGATCTCTCGAAATTAACGCAACTCGGCGCCGGCTTCACGGTCTCCGACGCCAAGGTCAACGGCAATCCGCCGAGCACGATCGAGAAGATCCAGATCAGCCAGGACGGCGTCATCTACGCGCAGTACCAGGACGGCACCACCAAGCCGCTTTACAAGATCCCGCTGGCCGACGTTCAGAGCCCCGACAACCTCACCGCGATGCCGGGCAACGTCTATGTGCAGAGCGCCGACTCGGGCGCCGTTCGCATCGGCTTCGCCAACGAAGGAAAACTTGGCTCCGTCGTTTCCGGCGCGCTCGAGAATTCCAACGTCGATATCGCCGAGGAACTGACCAACATGATCGCGGCGCAGCGCAGCTACACCGCCAACTCGAAGGTCTTCCAGACCGGTTCCGACCTGATGGACGTCCTAGTCAACCTGAAGAGATAACCCATCGGGCGCCGGCCCGTGAAAGACCCGCATGTCGCTTTCCACCGCACTAAGCATCGCCCAGTCGGCGCTCCTGGCCACATCCAAGCAAACCAGTGTCGTGTCGCGCAATGTGGCCGACGCCGCCAACCCGGACTATGCCCGCCGCGTCGCCGTCGTCACCAGCACGGCGCCCGGCGCGCGGGCGGTGGAGATCCAGCGCGCCGCCAATGACCTTCTGTTCCGGCAGAACCTTTCCGCGCTGTCGGCATGGAGCGGCCAGAGCGCGCTTTACAGCGGCATGGATCAGCTCRACCTCTCGGTCAACGGGGTCGACAACGCGTCGTCTCCGTCGACCGCGATCGCGAACCTGCAGCAGGYGCTGCAGCTCTACGCCACCACGCCGTCGAACCAGAACCTCGGCGCCAGCGTCATCGACGCGGCCAAGCAGGTCGTGAACTCGCTGAACGGAGGCACCAAGGCGATCCAGGACTTCCGCACCCAGACCGACGCCCAGATCGCGACCGCGGTCGACGACCTCAACTCGCTGCTCAGCCAGTTCCAGGACGCCAACAAGGCGGTCATCGCCGGCACGCGCTCGGGCACGGATGTATCGGACGCGCTCGACCAGCGCGACGCGCTTCTGAAGAAGATCGCGGAATATGTCCCGGTCTCGACCTTCACGCGCGGTGACAATGATATGGTCATCACCACCAAGGACGGCACGACGCTGTTCGAGACGGTGCCGCGGTCGGTGACCTTCACGCCCTCGGCCGGCTATACGGCCGGCGCGCCCGGCAACACCATCTACATCGACAACGTGCCGCTTTCGGCGGGCGCTGCCGACAACGCCACCGCCGACGGCAAGCTCGCGGGCATGCTCAGGCTGCGCGACGGCGTCGCCGCGACCATGCAGAGCCAGCTCGACGAGATCGCCCGCGGCCTGGTCACGGCATTTGCCGAGACCGCACCCGCGCAGCCTGACAAGGCGGGCCTGTTCACCTGGCCCGGCGCGCCGGCGGTGCCCGCTGCCGGCACCCTTGTCAACGGCCTTGCCGGCTCGATCAGCGTCAACGCCGCGTTCGATCCGAGCGCCGGCGGCAGCGCGGCGCTGCTGCGTGACGGCGGCGCCAACGGCGCGGCCTATGTCGCCAACACCACCGGCGCGGCATCCTTTTCGGACCTGCTGATCGCCTATGGCAACAGGCTGGACCAGCCGATGGCCTTCGATGCGTCCGCCGGCATCACCGTCAGCTCCGGCGTCTCCGACTATGCGGCCAACGCCATCGGCTGGTTCGCGGGCGTTCGCCAGCAGGCCTCGACCAACGCCGACGCCAAGGAGGCGCTGGCCACGCGCACCGCCGAGGCCCTGTCGAACGATACCGGCGTCAATGTCGATCAGGAAATGTCGCTGCTTCTCGACCTCGAGCACACCTATCAGGCATCGGCGCACATGATGAAGACCGTCAACGACATGCTGGACGCCCTGTTGAACGCGGTGGGATAATCGATGAAAGCGACAGCCGTATCCTCCGCCGCCATTTCCAACGCGCTGCGCTACCAGCAGATGCGCATGCAGGCCGACCTCGTCAAAGCGACGAAGGAATCCCAGACCGGCAAGGTAGCCGATGTCGCTCTGGCGCTTGGCGGACGCACGACCCAGGCGGTCACTTTCCAGCGCGACCTCGATCGCCTGAACGGCATCATCGATTCCAATGCGCTGGTAGCGGCACGTCTGACATCGACGCAGGATTCGCTCGGCCAGCTCTCCGATGTCGCGCAAAGCTTCCTGTCGGCGCTGACCAGCGCTGTGTCGGGCGACTCCTCGACCAGCATCACCCAGACGGCTGGCGCCTCGGCGCTGCAGCAGATGACGGGTATCCTGAACAGCAGCGTCAACGGCGAATACCTGTTCGCCGGCACCAACACCGACGTGAAGCCGATCGACGATTTCAGCGCCTCCGGCTCGCCCGCCAAGGCCGCGTTCGATGCTGCCTTCACCAGTTATTTCGGCTTCACCCAGAACGACCCGGCGGCCGCCAGCATCACCGCCGCCCAGATGGACGACTTCATCACCACCGCGGTCGAGCCGCAATTCCTGGGCTCCGGATGGCAGGCCAACTGGTCGAGCGCCACCGATGATCAGATCACCAGTCGCATCTCGCTCAGTGAGACCACGCAGACCTCGGTCAGCGCCAACGAGCAGGGCATCCGCAAGCTCGCCATGGCAGCCGCCATGGTCAGCACGCTCTTCACCGGCAACATCAGCCAGGCCGGCCAGAACACCGTCGTCAGCCGCGCGCAGAAGCTGGTCGGCGAAGCCATCGGCGGTATCGTCCAGGTGCGGTCGGAGGCCGGCCTTGCCCAGAAGCGCGTGTCCGACSCAAGCGACCGCATGAAGACCCAGGTCGACCTCTTCGAGAAGCATATCATCGATCTCGARGGCGTCGATCCGTCGGAAGCCGCCACCCGCGTGGCCGACCTGACGCAGCATATCGAAACGTCCTTCGCCTTGACCGCGCGCCTGCAGCAGCTCTCACTGCTGAACTATCTCACCTGAACACTCTCACCGGAACGCCAGAGCTCCGACGATGTATCAATTCYCCTACGCCGACATCCAGACCGACTCCGTCGCCGACGCCAAGGACCGGGAGCGTCAGCTGCTCACCCGCTCGATCGACCTGCTGTCGGCGGCCGCGGCAATCGGCCCCGAGTCGATGGAGGCGGCCGAGGCGCTGCACTTCACCAACCGCGTCTGGACAACCTTCGTCGAGGATCTCGGCTCCAGCGACAATGCCTTGCCGAAGGAACTGCGCGCCAACCTGATCTCGATCGGCCTGTGGCTGCTGCGCGAAACGGAAGACATCCGGCAGGGCCGCACCAACAATTTCGAAGGATTGATCGAGGTCTCCCAGATCATCCGAGACRGCATCCAATGAGCAATACGCTGAAGATCTCGCTGAAACCGAACGAGAAGATCTACATCAACGGCGCCGTCATCCGCGYCGACCGCAAGGTCACCATAGAGCTGATGAACGACGTCCAGTTCCTGCTCGAAAGCCACGTCATCCAGGCCGAGCAGGCCTCGACGCCGCTGAGGCAGCTCTACTTCATCGTGCAGATCATGCTGATGAACCCGTTGGGAGCGTCGGAGGCCCGCGACATGTTCCGCCGCTCGCTGCCGATGCTCATCGCCAGCTTCGACAATCAGGATATCTGCAACGCGCTGAAGCAGGTCGACCGCATGGTCGGCGAGGATCACATCTACGAGGCGCTGAAGGCGATCCGCGCCCTCTATCCGCTCGAGCGCCAGGCGCTTGGCGGCAATGACGACATTCCGCAAGCGCCGCGCGCGCTGGCTATGGGAGCGTAGAGACCGATGACCGTGGACATGACGACGACCATTCCGGCGGGCGCCAACTCGACCGCTACATCGACCTCGAAGACGGCGGTCGACTATCAGTCGTTCCTGAAGCTTTTGATCGCCGAGATGAAGAACCAGGATCCGACCAAGCCGATGGATTCGACGCAATATGTCGCTCAGCTTGCGACCTTCTCGCAGGTCGAGCAGTCGGTGCAGACCAACACCAAGCTCGACCAGATCATCCAGTCGTCGGCGCTGTCGCAGGCCGACGCGCTGATCGGACGCTCGATCACCTCCGCCGACGGCAAGACCACGGGAACCGTGGCTTCGGTGAAACTCGCCAGCAGCGGCCTGATCGCCGTGCTACAGAACGGCACCGAAGTGCCGGTCGGCACGGGCGTCTCGATCAAGCCGGCCGCCTAGCCGGTTTCGCAAGGGTCTGCCCATGAACGAGGCCGATGCCCTCGATATTGTCCAATACGCGGTGTGGACGGTGCTCACCGCATCCGCGCCGGTAGTGCTTGTGGCGATGGCCGTCGGCATCGGCATCGCGCTCATCCAGGCGCTGACCCAGATCCAGGAAATCACGCTCACCTTCGTGCCCAAGATCGTCGCCATCATGCTGGTGGTGGCGTTGACCGGCCCCTTCATCGGCAGCCAGATCTCGGCCTTCACCAACGTCATCTTCGAGCGCATCGAACACGGTTTCTAATACCCTGTTGGCCGCCGAGGCCTTGCCTGACCAACGAGACGCTCGCCGAGACCGGACGCGAAACTTTGGTCCAGACCGGCAAGATGCTTGGCCTAAAACTTCGCCGACGCATTTTCGCCTTTGCCTTCCTGTTGTTGGACCGCGATCCTTAGCGAGTCGCGTGCTTGGCCCCGGCACGYGTGACGGYAAGATAAAGGCGGGACAGCGACCATGATCGACGACGAGCCGGAAAGCGAACGCGTCTCGGCGCTGGCGCCGTTCCGGCACGGCATCTTCCGCGCCGTCTGGTCGGCCAGCCTGGTGTCGAATTTCGGCGGCCTGATCCAGGGCGTGGGCGCGGCCTGGATGATGACCACGATCGCCACCTCCTCCTACCAGGTGGCGCTGGTCCAGGCCTCGACCACCTTGCCGATCATGCTGTTCGCGCTCGTTGCCGGCGCGATCGCCGACAGCTTCAACCGCCGCAAGATCATGCTGGTGGCGCAGACCTTCATGCTGGTCGTCTCGGCACTGCTGACGGTAWTCACCTGGTTCGGCTGGATGACGCCCTGGACGCTGCTTGCCTTCACCTTCCTGATTGACAGCGGCACGGCGCTCAACAGCCCGTCATGGCAGGCCTCGGTCGGCGACATGGTGCCGCGCGCCAAGGTGCCAGCGGCGGTCGCACTGAACTCGATGGGCTTCAACATCACACGCAGCGTCGGTCCGGCGATCGGCGGCATCATCGTCGCGGCCGCGGGTGCGGCCGCCGCCTTCGCCGCCAACGCTATCAGCTATATCGGCCTGATCGTCGTGCTGTTCCGCTGGAAGCCGAACCTGCCCGAGCAGACGCTGCCGCGCGAATCGCTGGGCGCTGCAATGGGCGCTGGCCTGCGTTATGTCGCCATGTCGCCCAACATCGGCAAGGTACTGGCGAGAGGCTCGGCCTTCGGCTTCAGCGCCGGTGCGGTGCTGGCGCTGCTGCCGCTGGTGGCGCGCGACGTCGTCAAGGGCGACGCGCTGACCTACGGCATCATGCTCGGCGCCTTCGGCATCGGCGCGGTCGGCGGCGCGCTGATCAGCGTCAGGCTGAGACAATTGCTTTCCAGCGAAACGATGGTGCGCGCCGCCTTCGCCGGTTTCGCGCTCTGCGCCCTCAACGCCGCCGTCAGCCACAACGCCTGGCAGACCTCGGCCGGACTGCTCGTCGGCGGCGCCTGCTGGGTGATCGCGCTCTCGCATTTCAACGTCACGGTGCAGATGTCGACGCCGCGCTGGGTGGTCGGCCGCGTGCTGTCGATCTACCAGACGGCGACTTTCGGCGGCATTGCGCTGGGCAGCTGGATCTGGGGCGTCGTCGCCGACGCCCATGGCGCGGAGACCGCCTTGATGGTCGCGGCGATCGCGATGCTTGCCGGCGGCGCCATCGGCTTCTTCCTGCCGCTGCCGCGGCAGACGGTTCTCAACCTCGATCCGCTCAACCGCTTCAAGGAGCCGATGCTGGCGCTCGACCTCAAGCCTCGCAGCGGTCCGATCGCCATCATGATCGAATATGTCATCCGCGAGGAGGACGTGCCGGAATTCCTCGCCACCATGGCCGAGCGCGGCCRCATCCGTCGCCGCGACGGTGCCCGCAACTGGACGCTCGCGCGCGATCTCGAAAATCCCGGCATCTGGATCGAGYACTACCACACGCCGACCTGGGTCGAGTACATCCGTCACAACCGGCGAGCCACCMATGCGGACGCGGTCGTCGGCGAGCGCATCCGCGCGCTGCACAGCGGCGAGAACCCGCCGCGGGTGCGCCGCATGATCGAGCGCCCGACCACTGCGGGCACAGCCCTTGTCTCACCCAAAGGRCCGATCGAACATTGAGACTTGAGATCAGCCGGCGCTCTGGATCATGTAGAGCTTGCGCGTCGTCTCATGGATCAGCCACTCGCCTTTCCACCCTTGCGGCAGGACGAGAAGGTCGCCCGGACCCARCTCGCGCATCTCGCCGTCGGCGCGGCTGACTTCCGCTCGGCCCGAAATGATGTGGCAGATTTCCGACGAGCCTGAACGGTCGGCGGTGAAGCGGCCCGGCGTGCATTCCCAGATGCCGATATCGACGGTCCCGTCAGGCGACTGGAAAAGCGAGCGCGCGGCCTCCACCTGATTGCCTTCGATCGATGTCGGCTTGGGCGAGAAAGCGCCGATATCGGCCTTGGCGAGGTCGTGAAAGGTCGAAAGGTCGATCAAGTTGGGCTCCATGGGCTGAAGCAATTCCAGGAAAGCGGGCAACGGCCCCGCCCCGAATTGCGTGAAAACAAATAGTTGGCGCGGTTCGGCGAACGCTGAACCGCGCTAGTGGCCTGTGATGCTGTCAGCCAAAGCGGCAAGCTTCGAGGTGTGCGCGAGCCCCGCGGCCTCGCGCTGGTCGGCAATGCGGTAGAGCTGGTACATCGAGTGGACGCCGAGCCAGCGGAAAGGTTCTGGCTCCCAGCGCCGCACCTTGCGGTTGACCCAGGGCAGCCGCGTAAGCTCCGTGTCATGGCCGAGGATCAGGTCGGCCAGCGTGCGGCCCGAAAGGTTTGAGCTCGAGACGCCCAATCCGACATAACCGCCGGCCCAACCGATGCGGGTCTTGGGGTCGAGGCCGACCGTCGTGCACCAGTCACGCGGCACGCCGAGCACGCCGCACCAGGCATGGTCGATGCGGCAGCCCGCGGTCTGCGGCAGGAGCGTCGTCAGGATCCTGTGCAGCTGGTCGATCGTCGCCTGCTGCGTCTGGCCGTTGACGTCGGTGCGCGAGCCGTAGCGATAGGGCACGCCGCGCCCGCCCATGGTGATGCGTCCCTCGCGCGTGCGCTGGGCATAGCAATAGGCATGCGCCGCATTGCCGAGCAGTTCGTGCCCTTCCCAGCCGATCTCGCGCCAAAGCTCCGGCGGCAGTGGTTCGGTGACGATCTGCGCGCTGTTGAGCGCCAGCCATGTCCGCTCTTCTCCAGGGATGCCGGCGGTGAATCCTTCCGTGGCGCGGATGACGGTTTCGGCCCRCACCGTGCCGCGGTTCGTGGCAACACTGCCCTTGACGATGGATGTCACGCTGGTCTTTTCGTAGATCGGCACACCGAGCCGCTCGACCGCTTCCGCCAGTCCGCGCACCAGCTTGGCCGGCTGCACCCGCGCCTGACCATGCACGACGAAGCCGCCCATGACATTCTTGATGTTGATGCGGGCGCGTGTCGCGTCCGCGTCGAGCAATTCGATGCGTTCCGGGTCGGCGTCCCACGAGCGAATGGTTTCGCAATCCTCGCGGACGCGCTCGAGTTGCGCCGGATTGGTGGCGACAGTCAGATTGTCGACGCGGCGGATGTCGGCATCGATGCCTTCCTCTGTCGCCACGCGGATCACCTCGTCGACGCAGCCCGCCATCGCCTTCTGCATGGCCGTCACGCCGTGCCGGGTCGAGGTTTTGAGATATTTCTCGCGCGACCATCCGAAGCCCCCGGACAGCCAGCCGCCATTGCGGCCCGAGGCGCCGAAGCCGGCAAACTCGCGTTCGAGCAGGACGATGCGAAGCGAGGGCTTCGCCTTCTTCAGGTAGTAGGCGGTCCAGAGCCCGGTGTAACCGGCGCCGACGATCGCGACGTCGGCCTCGAGGTCGCCGGGCAATGGCGGGCGCGGCGCGGGAACCGCGCCGAGATCCGCATACCAGAACGAGATGTTGCCGTTGCGCTTGACTTGCATGGGATGATTTCCAGGGAGCGAGTGAGAGAGGGATCAGGTCAGCGTTGTGTCGGCCGTGCAGTCGTCGGGCAGCAGCTTGGCGTCGGCGCCGTCGAAGCAGAGTTCCACCTTTTCGCCGAGGCCAAAACTCTCGCCGGTCAGCGGCGAGCGCACGATTGCCGTCGAGCCGTCGCCGAGCTTCACCTCGTATTTCGATCCGGAGCCGAGATAGATCGCCTCGGCGATCGTCCCCGATAGTCGGTTTGCGCCAGCATCCGCTTTGCCAGGCCGCCGGATGGTGAGCTTTTCGGGTCGCAGCAGCATCACGGGGCTCGCCTCGCCGGCGATGCGGCGCGGGGCCGTGACCGTCTCGCCGGCGACGGTCAGGGCAGTGCTCGTGCCGTCGCTTCTCGCCTCGCCGCGCAGCACCGTGGAGTCGCCGATGAAGCGGCCGACGAACAGGGTCGCCGGCTCGTCATAAAGCTGACGACCGGTGCCGACCTGCTCGATCCGTCCGCGATTGAACACGGCGATGCGGTCGGACAGCACCAGCGCCTCTTCCTGGTCATGCGTGACATAGACGAAGGTGGTGCCGAGCTCGCGGTGGATGCGCTTGATCTCGAGCTGCAGCCATTCGCGCAGCTTCTTGTCGAGCGCGCCGAGCGGCTCGTCCATGAGGAGCAGCGACGGATCGAAGACGATGGCGCGGGCGAGCGCCACGCGCTGTTGCTGGCCGCCCGACAATTCACTCGGATAGCGATGCGCGAAGTCGCCCATCTTGACCATGTCGAGCGCTTCCGCCACGCGCCGCTTCCGCTTCGCCTGCTCGACGCCGCGCAGTGTCAGCGGATAGGCGACGTTGCGGCCGACTGTCATGTGCGGGAACAGCGCATAGTGCTGGAAGACCACGCCGATGTTGCGTTTGTGCGCCGGCACGCCGACGACGCTTTTTGCCCCGACCAGCAGCTTGCCGCTGGTCACGTCGGTGAAGCCGGCGATGACGTTGAGCGTCGTCGTCTTGCCGGAGCCGCTGGGGCCCAACAGCGTCATGAACTCGCCCGGTTCGATCCTGAGCGACACGCCGTTCAGCGCCTTGAACGCGCCATAGGCCTTGGTGACGGATTCGAGGTCGATCGCCGCGCCGCGATTGTCCGGTCTTGGATTCATAGGCGTCCCTTCCGCTCGCGGCCAAGAAGCAGCATGCCGCCGCCGATCAGGATTGTGGTGGCGCACAAAAGGATTGTGCCGACGGCGGCCACCGTCGGGTCGGCGTCGCGCGTGATCGAGGAGAAGATCTGCACCGGCAGCGTCTTGAGATAGGAGTTGGTGATGAACAGCGACACCACGATCTCGTCGAAGGACGTCGCGAAGGCAAAGAGCAGACCGGAGAGGATGCCGGGCAGGATCAGCGGCAGCGTCACCGTGCGGAACGTGGTGAGCGCACCCGCGCCAAGGCTCGCCGCCGCCGTCTCCAGGCGTCTGTCGAACACTTCGAGATTGGCCGAGACCGCGATCAGCACGAAAGGCAACGCCAGGATGGTGTGGGCGAGCACGAAGCCGGGAAGCGTTCCGACGAGTTGGGCGTCGAGATAGACCGCATAGATGCCGATGGCTAACACCACGCCCGGCACCACCATCGGCGTCAGCATGAGCATCCGCAACAGGTTGGCCGGCCGCGCCTTCATGCGGTCGAGGCCGAAGGCGGCGAGCGTGCCGAGCACCGTCGCCAGCACCGCCACGATCGAGGCGACCTTGAGCGAGTTCAGGAAGCTGGTCGACCATTCCGCGTTGGTCGCGAAATTCTGGTACCACTGCCAGGAAAAACCCTGCGGCGGGAAGGCGAGCGACTTGTTGACGTTGAAGGACATCGGCACGACGACCAGCGTCGGCGCCACCAGCCAGATCGCTACCAGCAGGCAGACGAGGCCGAGAATGAGGCGTGTGAGCGGCTTCATTTCCATCAGCGCCGTCCCGCTTCCCGGTGCCGCGATCGCATCACCGGYGCGGCGAGCGCCAGGAGCACGAAAGTGGTGACCAGCAGCACCACGCCCATCGCGCCGCCGCGTCCCCATTGCAGCAGGCTGAGCACCTGGGTCTGCACTAAGGTTGACAGCATGGTCGAGCGCGGCCCGCCAAGCAGTGCCGGCGTGATGTAGAAGCCGAGCGCCAGGATGAAGACGATGATGGCGCCGGCATAGACACCCGGCAGCGACAGCGGCAGGTAGACAGTGAAGAACGCGCGGAAGGGTCGCGCACCCAGACTCTGCGCCGCCCGCATCAGCCTCAGGTCGATCCCCTTCATCACCGAATAGAGCGGCAGGATCATGAATGGCAAAAGCACCTGCGCCATGCCGATCACCACGCCGGTCTGGGTGCGGATCAGCCGCACGCCGCCGAAGCCTGCCGACCGGAGCAGCGAGTTGATGACGCCTGAATCCTGCAGCAGGATCACCCAGGACAAGGTGCGCACCACCCCGCTCACCCAGAACGGGATCAGCACACAGAGCACCAGCACGAGCCGGACGCGCGGCCCGACCGCCGTCATCAGATATGCGTAAGGATAAGCGCAGACCACGCAGACCAGCGTGACCCACGCCGAGATGGCGAAGGTACGCTGGAGCACCGTGAGATTGACGGGCGCGCCGAAGAACCAGGAATAGTTCTGCACGCCCCATGCCGGCTCAGACAGGCTGCGCAGCATGATGGTAATCAGCGGATAGCCGATCACCGCGGCGAGCAGGAGCAGAGCCGGCAGCGTGAGCGCGAACGGCCGCCATGCCCATCCTGCCCGCCTTTCGGCGGAAGGCGTCGTCGGTTCRAGCGCGCTCACGGACCTTGCCTCCGTCGGTCGGTCAGTTGCCGGCCATCAGCGCGGACCACTTTTCCTGCGCCAGCGGGAAGTTCTGCACCCAGAACTTGATGTTCTGCTTGTAGCCCTGCTTCTGGCGCTCGGGCGTGTTGGTGAGAAAAGCGGCGACGGAGTCGTCGACCTTGGGCTGGGCGTCATTGTTGATTGGCGTGTAGGAGGTCTGCTGCGCCAGGATCTCCTGCGACTGCTTGCCGAGATAGGCGTTGAGCAGCGCGTAGGCCGCATCCGTATCCTTGACGCCGACCGGAATGGTCATCTGGTCCATCACCACCAGCCAGTCCTGCCAGGCGGGCRCGTATTTGGCGCCGTTCTTGACCGCCGCCATGGCGCGGCCGGTCCACATCATCAGCATGTCGGCTTCGCCGGACTCGGCGAGCTGTTGCGATTCCGCGCCGGTCTTCCAGTAGATCGTATCCGGGCCGAGCTTGCGGATCACGTCGATGGCCTTGTCGATWTCGGCAGCCGTCATCGCCTTGGGATCGCCGCCCGCCACCTTGAAGGCCTGTTCGAGCAGGCCGCCGGTCGGATCGCCGGAGCCGTCAAGCGCGCGCACGCCCGGAAACTTTTCGGTATCGAAGAAGTCGGCCCAGCTCTTGGGCGGGTTATCCTTGTACTTCTCCTTGTTGTACATCAGCACGACGCCGTAGTTCATCGCCGGCACCGAGCATTCGCCGACCTGGCCATCGGGAATCTTCGACACGTCGAGCTTGGTGAGATCGAGCTTCTGGAACAGCTTTCCGCAATGCACGTAAGGCGGCAGATCGCCGGTATCGACCACGTCCCAGGTGACGTTGCCGGATTCGACCTGGGCCTGCAGCTTGGCGATCTCGGTCGGGCCGTCATTGAGCAGCTTGACGCCGGACTTGTCGACGAATTCCTTGAGCGCGGCCACCTGGCCGTCCTGGTAGATGCCGCCATAGGAGACGAAGGTCAGGGTCTTGCCCTTCAGCGAACCTTCCTTCACCTCGCCCGCCACKGGCTTGTCCTGCGCGAAGGCGGCGGATGTCAGAACGCTCAGCGCGAGCACGGCGCCAAGACCTGCAAGTTTCGACTTCAGCATAACTGTAACTCTCCCATTGAGGCCCGCGTTTGGTCGCACTACCTGGCCGCGAGCGGTTTCCAGGCCTTGTATTGATCAAGCTCCGCGCGCGCCGAGGTCGGCGGCGCGATGATCCACATCACCTCGGCCCGGCCGCTGCCGATGTTCTCGGTGCGATGTGGTGTCGATGTCGCGTATTCGATGCTGTCGCCTTCCTCCAGCACATGGCGTGCGTCGCCGAGGGACACCTCGACGATCCCGCGAAGCACGACGAGCATCTCGTGCGCCTCGCCATGCGTGTACTGTTCGGAGCCGGTCGACCCGCCTATGTCGAACTCGCCGACATAGACTTCCATGTCGCTCAACGGCGGGCGCGACAGCAGCATCTTGCGGCAGCCGCCGCTGGGCGGAAGGCTCGGCCGCTCGCTGCGCCTCAGGACCCCGTGGTTCTGGCTGGCACTCTCCTCGAACAGCAATGCCACGCTGACGCCCAGCGCGGAGGCCATCTGGTTGAGCGAGGCCGTGCTTGCGCCGGTCAGGCCGCGTTCAAGCTGGCTGATGAAGCTGGCGCTGGTACCCGTCGCCTCCGCGAGGTCGCGCAATGACAGCCGCCGGGCAAGACGAAGGCTCTTGAGGCGCATGCCCAGCACCTGTTGGGCATGCGTCGCGGCCGAACTGGCACTATTGGCCGCCGGAGCCTGGCCGTTATTCGACGCCTTGGGCATCCCGTTTTCCTCCACTGAACACTTTGTACAGTACCACTGTACAAGTGACAAGCCGCGCGTGGCGCCAGGCCCACGCCACTATTTGGGCCAGGCTGGCAAGCTGGAGGGTATGTCCGCGGGAGAAAGATGCTGCGGCGCATCGACAAGATGGAGCGGGAAATCCCGCTACCCCTCGCCCGAGAGATCCCGGCGCGCCTTGTCGAGTTCTTCGGCGTAGCGCCGCATCAGATGGCTTTCAGTCAGCAGACCGAGAACGATGCGATCGTCGAAATCCTCCACGACGGCCAGTTCTTCAGCGCCGGCGCGCTGAAAAGTCTCGGCGGCGGACTGGACGTTCATCGACGGCACTAGCACCGCATCCTTGAACTGGGCGAGCGCCTTGACCGGCGTCTCGCCGTCGGAGAGATCGCTGTGCAGTTCGGCGACGAGCARCACGCCGACATAATGCTCGCCCTGCTCGACGGCGATGACGCGCTGCGCCGAGCCGAGCGGGATTTCCTTGCGGAATTCGGCCAAGGTCGTCGAAGCCTCGATGGTGCGGACATCCTTGCGCATCATCGAGCCGACGGTGAGGCTGCGCATCCAGCCGACGTCATGGGCGCTGCGGATCGTCTCGCCGCGCAGATGGAAGCGCCAGGTCGAGAAGGAGTAGCCGAAGGTCTCGCGCACCAGGATCGCCGACATGATGGAAGCCGCCAGCACCACGCCGGTAAGCGTGAGGTCGCGGGTCGATTCCAGCGCCAGGAAAGTCATGGTCAGCGGGCCGCCGACGACGCCGACGGCAAGCGAGGTCATGCCGACGACGGCTGCGACCGCCGGGTCGAGACCCGTGGACGGTGCGGCGAGCGCCATGAGGCCGGCAAAGACCTTGCCCAGCAGCGCCCCCAGGAAGAGCGAGGCGAAGAACAGGCCGCCGCGGAAACCGGAGCCGAGCGATATGGCGGAGGCCGCGAGCTTCATCACGAAGACGCTTGCCACCACCGCGAGCCCGTAATTCATCGCGAACTCGCGATGCAGCGCGCCGTGGCCGCTGGAAAGGACCTGCGGCGTGACCAGCCCGAGCAAGCCGACAAGGATGCCGCCGATGAAGGGCCGCACCGAGGGGTCGATCGCCAGCTGCGCGAAGAGGCGTTCGACGATGCTCACCAGATGCATGATGGCGATCGAGGCAGCGCCGCCGAGCAAGCCTAGAAGCAGGAACGGCACGTACTGGCTGGCGGTCAGCGTCGGCAGGCCGGCGAGCTCCAGCGGGAACGGCACGCCGCCGAACACTTCCGCCGTCAACGCGGCCGAGATCGCCGCCGTCATGACCGGCGCGACATTGGCGACCGAGTAGATTCCGATGACCAGCTCGAACCCATAGAAGGCACCGGTCAGCGGCGCATCGAAGGCGGCCGCGATGGCGCCGGCGGCGCCGCAGCCGACCAGGATGCGGACGTCGTTGCGGCGCAGCCGGAAGGCGCGCGCCAGGCGGGAGGCAATGCCGGAACCGATCTGCGTGTAGCCGGCCTCGAGACCGACCGAGGCGCCGAAGCCGCTTGAGACCATCGTCTGGGCGACGATGATGAATGTATCGGTGAGCGACATGCGCCCGCCGTAAAGCGCATTGGCCTCGATCGGGTCGACGGGCGTGCGGAATTTTCGCTTGCGCAGCCAGATGACTGTGAGCCCGAGTAGAAGCCCGCCGATCGCCGGAAACATCGCCTGCACCGGATTGGCCAGCGAAAACATCGCCGAAAGCCGGCCGCCAGGCTGCACGTCGAAGAGCAGCCAATGCATGACTTGCACGAACTCGCTCATTCCGGTGACCAGCGCGCCGGCGACCACGCCGACCAGGCCGGCAAGCATCACGATGACGATGCCGCGCGCCTCGAGCACGGGGATCGAATTGATCAGCACCGCCCGAAGCCGGCGGGCRTAGACTTGCGGTTCGTTTCTGGCAGGCAACGGAACGGCTCGCCGGGTATGCAGAGGATGGAAGCTGCCGTGCGTGATAYGCCCGGCGGCAGTGCGTGACAACCGCAATGCCGACCGCTTATGGCGCCATTTTGGCGCTGCGCCGATTAACCGCGGCCGCCAAGGCCGGCACCCCGGATCGTGATCAATCGGGAATGGCCCGCGATCCGCCAGATGTGCTCCGGAACACTGCTTGCCGCTTCGACCACGGCAACCGGCCCCTTTGTCAATCGGTCACCCGGCAAGGCGAAAATCGGCGCGCCAGCCGAGCTCGCTGACAGCCTTCTCGATTGYGGCGTAAGTGCCCGGCTCCACGACGTTGAAGGCGCCCTGCGAACCGCGCTCCACCGCAAGCATCGCCGCATAGGCAGCGGCGTCGACATGCAATGCCGGATCGGCGGCGCTGTCGACCCCTGTGCCGGGCCCGTAAAGGTGGCCATAGCGCAGCACGATGCCTGTCATGGGAGCTTCGAGTACTTGCCGTTCGAGCGCGATGACGCCGCCAACGCTGATGCCGCGGCCGCCTTCGGCGCCGCTGTCGAGCGGATCGGCTTCCGCGTGCGGCTCGGGTCCGGGCGCGTAGACCCAGGCGATGCTTTGCGCGATCAGGCGCCTGGCGCCCGCGGCCTCTGCCGCCTCGACTAGGTTGCGGGTTCCCTCGTCGCGGATGCGGGCGTTTGCGATGATCGCTTCGCCCATCCTGGCGGGGTCGAGCCCGGGCGGGAGATCGGTGAGCTGATGGATGACGATTTCGGGCTGTGCCGCGGCAACGGCGGCGCRCAGGCCGCCGGCATCGAACACATCGACCACAACCGCATCGGCACCGAGCGCGCGCAGCTCCGCGACCTTCGCAGCCCGGCGCGTCGTCGCCGTCAACTGATGGCCGGCTTCCAGCAGCTGCGGAACCAAGCGGCGGCCGATCGCGCCGGAACCGCCGGCAAGAAAGATTCGATGGCCCATCGTCTTCCGCTCCATATCGCGATAATATCAGAGTTCGAACAACAAATAAGAGCTATGACATCATGCGCAAGCGCAGTGCGTCACCTGCAATCCCCGCGCCCGGCGAAGGCAAGCGCGGCGAGGAAGGCTACCTTGGCTACCTGCTCCGGCAGGCGGCGGGTGCCTACCGGCTGCGGGTGGAGCGGGAGCTGGCCGAATTCGGCGTGACGCAGCYRYAATTTGCCGCACTGACCATGCTGTCTGCCTATCCCRGCATCTCCAACGCCGATCTCGCCCGGCTCGCGATGCTGACCCCGCAGACGGTGAGCGTGATCGTCGGCAATCTGGAGAAGGCCGGATCGCTCGTCCGCAAGCCGCATGCGGTGCACGGCCGTATCCAGCATCTCGATCTCAGCGGCAGCGGCCGCGCCTTGCTGAAGAAGTGCCGCGAGCGCGTGCAGCGGCTCGAACGCGAACTGGCCGTCGGACTTTCCGCAAACGAAGAAGGCGCCGTCCGCCGCTGGCTGGTCGGCATCGCGACGGCTGACGCGGCACAGTCATAACTCGTCCACTCTCCCACCTTCGCGCAAGCTTGGCTCGTTACGGTCGAGGCCTGCCCTGTACCGGGCAGATCTGGATTCGAGGGCGACATGGCGATCAGCGAAACAATCCCGTCGGGCCTGGTGGCCAAGAACGGCCGCGACGTCTTCTTCGCGCTCGGCATCGTCATCATCCTGGCGGTGCTGTTCCTGCCTATCCCCGCCTTCCTCATCGATATCGGCCTTGCCTTCTCGATCGCGCTGTCGGTGCTGATCCTGATGGTGGCGCTGTGGATCCAGCGGCCGCTGGATTTCTCCTCCTTCCCGACCGTGCTGCTCATCGCCACGATGCTCAGGCTCTCCCTCAACATCGCCACAACGCGCATGATCCTGTCGCACGRCAATGAGGGCACGCATGCCGCAGGCTACGTCATCTCGGGCTTCTCGAAGCTGGTGATGTCGAGCGACTTCGTCATCGGCCTCATCGTCTTCATGATCCTGATCGTAGTGAACTTCATCGTCATCACCAAGGGTGCCACCCGTATCGCCGAGGTCGGCGCGCGCTTCACCCTCGACGCCATCCCCGGCAAGCAGATGTCGATCGACGCCGACCTTTCCGCCGGCATGATCGACGAGAAGACGGCGCAGCTGCGTCGCCGCGAGCTGGAAGAAGAATCCTCCTTCTTCGGCTCGATGGACGGTGCCTCGAAATTCGTGCGCGGCGACGCTATCGCCGGCCTCATCATCACCGCCATCAACATCGTCGGCGGCATCGCTATCGGCTATCTGCGCCACGGTATGGGCCTCGGCCAGGCGGCCGACGTCTTCATCAAGCTGTCGGTCGGCGACGGCCTCGTCACCCAGATCCCGGCCCTGATCGTCTCGCTCGCAGCCGGTATGCTCGTCTCCAAGGGCGGCACACGCGGCTCGGCCAACCAGGCGGTGTTCGGCCAGCTCGGCGCGCATCCGCGCGCGCTCTATGTCGCGGCCTCGCTGCTCGTCATCCTGGGTCTGATGCCAGGCCTGCCGCTGTTCCCGTTCTTTGCGCTGGCCGGCGCCATGGCCGGCCTCGGCTATGTCATCCCGCTGCGCCTAAGCCGGGCGCTGGCCGCGGTCGAAGCGCAGAAGAACAAGGAAAAGGCCGACAAGGCCGAAGAAGAGAAGAACTCCGTCAAGGCGTCGCTCGCCACTGCCGAGATCGAGCTTCTGATCGGCAAGCAGCTCTCGACCAGGCTGCTGGTGGCGCATCAGGAACTGGTGTTCCGCATGTCGAAAATGCGCAAGAAATTCRCCCAGCAATACGGCTTCGTCGTRCCGGAAGTGCGTGTCGCCGACGATTTCGCCATCCCGCCGAAGAGCTACCAGATCAAGGTCCACGGCACGGTCGTTGCCGAATACCAGATGCGTGTCGGCGAGATCATGGTGCTGCTCGGCACGCGCGGCGTGCCCGACATCCCCGGCGAGGAGATCCGCGAGCCGGYCTTCGGCATGCGCGCCTATTCGGTACTTGAAACCTTCGCCGAGGATCTGAAGCGCGAGAATTACACCTTCGCCGACAATATGTCGGTGCTGCTCACCCACCTTTCGGAAGTCATCCGCAACAACCTGCCGCAGCTCCTGTCCTACAAGGACATGAAGGCGCTGCTCGAGCGGCTCGACCCCGAATACCGCAAGCTCGCCGACGAGATCTGCACCTCGCACATCTCCTATCCCGGCCTGCAGGCGGTGCTGAAGCTTCTGCTTGCCGAGCGGGTCTCGATCCGCAACCTGCACCTGATCATCGAGGCCATCGCCGAGATCGCCCCRCATGTACGCCGCACCGAGCAGATCGTCGAACATGTCCGCATCCGCATGGCGCAACAGATTTGCGGCGATCTCTCCGAGGGCGGCATGCTCAAGGTGCTGCRCCTCGGCAACCGCTGGGATCTTGCCTTCCACCAGAGCCTCAAGCGTGACGCCAAGGGCGAGGTGCGCGAGTTCGACATCGACCCGCGCCAGCTCGAGGAATTCGGCCAGGACGCGACCAAGGCGATCCGCAAACATCTCGAGGCCGGCGAGCGCTTCGTGCTCGTCACCGCGCCGGATGCGCGCCCCTATGTGCGCATGATCATCGAGCGGCTCTTCACGACGCTTCCCGTTCTCTCCCATGTCGAGATCGCCAAGGGCGTCGAGATCAAGGTGCTTGGGACGATCTCGTGAACGCGCTCACGCAAGGCGTCGTCATTGCCGCCTTCCTTGCCTTCTGCCGAATCGGCGCCTGCTTCATGYTGATGCCGGGCTTGTCGGGCGCCCGCGTGCCGATCCAGGTCCGGCTGTTCGCGTCGGTCGCCGCCACCGGCGGCCTGCTCGCCTTCCTGTGGGATCGCATCTACCCCCATGTCGACTCGCGCCCGCAGATCCTGGCGCCGATGATCGTCTCCGAGCTTCTGGTCGGCGGCCTGATCGGCGCCATGACGAGGCTCTACATGGAAGCGCTCCGCTTCATGGGCTCGGCCATCGCCATGATGATCGGCTATGGCGGCTCGGGCGGACCGGCGATCGAGGAGCCGGAGCCGCAGGCAGCGCTTGCCGCTATCATCTCGTTCTCGGCGCTACTTCTGCTCTTCGTCTTCGATTTCGACCACGAGATCGTGCGCGCCCTGGTCGCTTCCTACACGGTCGCCCCGGTCAACGTGTTCTTCAATCCGCAGGCGGCGCTCGTCGATGTCACCGACACCGTGGCGGACGCTTTCTTCCTCGTCATCCGGCTCGGCAGCCCCTTCGTCGCCTACGCCATCCTGGTCAACCTGACGATCGGCTTCGTCAACAAGCTGACGCCGCAGATCCCGGTCTATTTCATCTCGCTGCCCTTCGTCATCGCCGGCGGGCTGATCATCTTCTACTTCGCCATCGGCACCTTGCTGTCGCTGTTCGTCGACGGCTTCGTCGACCTCACGCTGGCGAGATAGGCCGATGACCACGCGCAAGGATCGCCTGAAGAAGCTGGTCAAGGTGCAGGAGCAACTGAAGGCGCTGCACGAGACCCGCCATGCCGGCTTTCTCGCAGCGGCAGCGGCCGCGGAATCGGAAGCGAAAGAACTTATCGGGCATTTCGATGCCGGTGGCTCGCTGGCCGGCCTGTTTCCGGAACTCTACCATCGCCGCATTGCCGACGCGCTCGGCCGGCAGAAACAGAGCCTCGAGAATGCCCGGCAGGAGGCGGCGCTGATTGCCACCGCAACCGCCCRCACCAACATGGTCGAGCGCGCCTACAGGGACGTGCGCCGCCGCGACGAGCGCGAGCGCTCCGACCGCGAGCGTCTCGACCTTATCATGCAGAGGCGGCGCGACGAGTAGCGGCGAGAATTCCGCCGCCGGCCCGATGTTGACGTTTTGACACCGTCGCGCGCGGCGATGCGGCAGCGATGACGCCGGGCAATCAATCTCAGGAACCTTTTGCCCGGCGCGGCGTCAATTCTGGGTCCGACATCCTGGATGGATGGATCGTCGGCAAACCATCCAAAGGAGAGCCACCGATGGCCGCGCAGAAAAATCCTGATGTAGGCCCCGACCTGACGGTCGGAGTGTCGATTGACGCATTTGGCGACAGGGGGATGCTCGGGGGGCATGTCGGCGAGGAGCCGGTGCTTCTGGCGCGTGTCGGCGAGGAAGTGCTGGCGGTCACGGGCAAGTGCACTCACTACGGCGGGCCGCTGGCCGAAGGGATCGTAGTCGACGACACGGTTCGTTGCCCCTGGCACCACGCCTGCTTCAATCTCCGTACCGGCGAGGCAGTCGCCGCGCCCGCCTTCGACCCTCTGCAGCGATGGAATGTGGAGCGCCGAGGCGATCGCATCTTCGTGACCGGCAAGGCAGACAAAGAGGCCACGCCGTCGCCGCAGAACGATGCGGCTGGTCAACAGGAGCGCATCGTCATTGTGGGTGGTGGCGCGGCCGGGTTCGCGGCGGCCGAAATGCTGCGCCGCAGTGGGTTCGCCGGCGAAATCACCATGCTCAGTTCGGATGATGACGCACCATACGATCGACCTAATCTGTCCAAGGACTATCTTGCCGGGACGGCGCCGGAGGCGTGGATTCCGCTGCGCGGCCCCAAATTCTACGCCCGCAACAACATCGATCTCCAGTTGCGGACGACATGTGAGCATATCGACGTCGATGGGCGGGCGGCGATTGGGAGCGACGGGCGGGCTTTTCCCTTCGACCGCCTTCTGCTGGCGACGGGGGCTGAGCCGGTTCGCCTGCCGATTGCCGGCGCCGATTCCGACCATGTCTTCACATTGCGGTCGCTGGCCGACAGCCGCGCCGTCATCGAGCGCGCCCAAAACTCGAAGACGGCTGTCTTGCTTGGCGCGGGCTTCATCGGCCTGGAAGTCGCGGCCTCCCTGCGCAAGCGCGGCATCGCGGTCCATGTAGTCGCGCCGGAGGACTATCCGCTCGGAGCCGTCCTTGGATCGGRGCTCGGCGCATTCATCCGTTCGCTGCACGAAGAGCGTGGCGTCGTTTTCCATATGGGCGCCCGGGCCGAGCGGATTACCGCCGAGGCRGTCGCGGTGAGCGACGGCAGTGTGATCGATGCCGATCTGGTCGTCGTCGGCGTCGGCGTGAGGCCGCGCATTTCACTGGCCGCCGAAGCGGGCATCGCTGTCGACCAGGGTGTGCTCGTGAACGAATTCCTCGAGACGAGCGTGGCCGRCATATTCGCTGCCGGCGACGTCGCCCAATGGCTTGACTTGAATACGGCTGAATCGCGGCGCGTCGAGCATTGGGTCGTGGCGCAGCGCCAAGGGCAGATCGCGGCGCAAAACATGCTCGGCCTTCGGCAGCCCTTCTCCAGCGTTCCCTTCTTCTGGAGCGAGCACTACGACGTATCGATCCRCTATGTCGGCTACGCCCGGTCATGGGACTCCGTCGAGATCGACGGCAGCATTGCCGATCGTAATTGTCTGGTCGGCTATAAGAAGGACGGCAAGGTTGTCGCCATTGCCGCCATCGGCCGCGACGTGCAGGCGCTGACCTGCGAAGTTTCCATGGCTTGATCGCGCGCTCGAACGCGAAACGCTCCGGCTGCGCGAAAAGCCCGCGCACGAGCTGTCATGCCAGCGATGCGTACCTGCGTACAGCGGCCGTACGATCCGGCTTCGGCAACCAATCGGCAAGGCCAACCCCCTGGTAAGCCTGCCACAAGCTTGTTGGGCCATTCTGAGGATAACAAAACCGGCAGAGAGGCGGACTTTCTTGGCGATCTCACCCCCCAGCGACATCGTGATGGATGTTGCCCGCGCGGCGGAGCCGGCCGATGTCGAGGCCGCGCGCGCGGCGCTTGCAAGACGGGCCGGTGGGGCTCCGGGCACGTTCTCGATCGACCAGGCCRCATCCATCGATGCCGGCTCCGTACTGTCGCGCGCCACCGCCGACAAGGCCGAGGCAGCCAACCCGGCGAAGAAGTTCCAGCGCTTCGAGGCGATGGTGCTGCAGACCTTCATCCAGAACATGATGCCCAAGGATGCCGAGGGCGTTTATGGCAAGGGCCTGGCCGGCGACATGTGGAAGTCGCAGCTCGCCGAGCAGCTCGCCAATGTCATGGCCGCGCGCGGCGGCATCGGCATCGCCAGGTCGATGCTTGCCGACCACTATCTCGACGGCAAGCGCACCGTGCCCGTGGGCCCTGTTGGAGGGGGACCACAGAAGGCCGAGATCGACCGGCAGACCAGCCTTTCGACCTCCATGGTCGAGGAGCTTGAGCGCAAGGTCGCCCGCTCGATGACCGGCGACGAGACAACCATAAAAACAGACACCAAGATCTAGGGACCTAAATGGCCGACCAAACGGACCTTTCCAATCTGCCAGCACGAACCACCGCCACGGAGGCGCCGATCGCGTCTGCGCGGCCCGGCAACCTCGCCGCCATCATCGGYCGCATCGAGGAAGCGGTGGACGAGGAAACGGCCGGTATCCGCAGCGGAACCGGCTACGATCTCAAGGCCTCGAACGCCCGCAAGAGCCGATATCTCTACGAACTGACGCGGGCCTTGAAAGGTGCCAACGAGATCGAGTTCCTCGAGCAGCATCGCGAGGCGCTGGCACGGCTGCGCCAGAAACTGGCGAAGAACGAGGCGGCGATCCTTGCCCATCTGAACGCCGTCAACGAGGTCGCCACGCTGCTGAAGAACGCCATCCAGCGCGCCGATGCCGACGGCACCTATTCTGCCGGCGAATTCGGATACGCACGGGCTTGATCGTATGACGACGGCGCAAGGAAGGATCCGGTGATCAAGTTCATCGCCGCAGCGCTTTGGATCTGCGCCGTAACGCTCGGCGCGGTGTTCTATTCCTTCCAGGCGGCGGGCGAGCGCGGCGTCGGCCAGCCGCCGAAGCCGATGCTGGGCGGGCTCGACTACGTCAAGACCGACATCATTTCGGTGCCGCTTATCCGCAATGCCAAGATCGACGGCTATTTCCTCACCAAGCTCGTCTACACGGTGGAACCGGACCAGATAAAGAAACTGTCGGTTCCGGCGCYGGCGCTGATAACCGACCAGGTCTACTCCTACCTCTATTCCAATCCGCAGATCGATTTCACCAAGAAGGAGACGATCGATCTCGACGCTTTCCGCAAATCGATCCGCGACACCGTCAACGCCCGCGTCGGCGTCGAGCTGGTGCACGACGTGYTGGTCGACCAGGTGAACTTCCTGTCCAAGGACGAAATCCGCGACAACGCGATTCGCCGCCGCAAAAATGCCGGCGAGACAGCCCAGGAAATGACCAAGGCGTTCAAACAGCATTGATCGTTGCCAGAGGCTTCTCTGGCCCGACATGATGCGAGATGCCGCATGYCACCACGTTGACGTAAACGTCAACCGAACGCTATATGCGCTGGTGGCCGTGGCGCGCCCTGCGCGACGCGGCGCCCTCCGCCCAGCGGCCAAGGGCCGGTGCGCGTCAAACGCAACCAAACGAGGAGAACCGCCATGGGCGTTCAGGAGATTGCCGACAGGATCAGGTCGCGCATARCAGACGCCGGCTTCGAGCACTCGGTCAAGTTCGACACCGACGGCGACGGCGTCATCGTCATCGACGGCGCGACCGTCTCGACCAACGATGCCCCGACCGACTGCACGGTCAAGCTTTCGCTCGAGGACCTCGACTTACTGATCGCCGGCGACCTCAACCCGACCATGGCCTTCATGGCCGGCAAGCTGAAAGTCGAGGGCGATATGACCGTCGCTATGGCGCTCAGCCAACTGCTCGGCTGACCGACGATCCACCTGGAAGCGGATCGTCCTCGCATCAATGCATGTCGCCCAAAACTGGGCAGCGGCTTTGCGAATACGACATGCACAAAAGCCAAACCGAAGCGGCGCCGCGCCACCAAGCGCGCAGCGCCGCTTCGTATTTTCCATCGGCCTAGCGCTTGTCAGGCCACGAAACCCAGCGCCTGTCCCTTGATCTTGCGGCCGGCGGCTTTGATCGTGCCCCTGGCGCCATCGAGCGCGCCTTCCTTCAGTTCCAGCGCCAGCAGACGGTGCCGCTCATAGGGACCAGGCATGGCGAGCGAGCCCGTGCGGTCGGCCGAGAAGCCGAAGCGCCCGTAATAGGGCGCATCGCCGACGAGCAGGATCGCACCATGCCCGAGGCGCGCAGCCTCAACGATCGCGTGCCACATCAAAGCCGAGCCGATGCCGGCGCTCTTCAGCGACGGCTCGACCGCCAGCGGACCGAGCAGAAGTGCTGCCGGACCGCCCTCGCCCAGCATCACATCCCACAGCCRAACCGTGCCGACGATCGCGCCCGACGGATCGCGCGCGACGAAAGCCAGGCCTTCCGATGGCCGGCGGCCGCGCCGCAGCTTTTCGGACGACTTCTTCCTGCGCTTCGGCCCCATGGCACGGTCGAGCAACGCTTCGCGCGCCGGCGCGTCGCYGGCACCTTCGGCGATGACGACGAAAGCGCGCGCAATCTCCCCCTCGAGGGGGGAGACTACCCGGCGCGCGGCGCCCTCAATGATGAAATCTGCAATGTCCATTTCCGCGATCCTTCACGAGCGGAGATCTGTTCCACAAGCGAGCCGAGGCGGGCGATCAGCGTCGCCTGCGCCGGATGATCTGAAGGCTCTCAGCGCATTTTCAGGCGACGTGGAATCCGGTTCGCCGTCCGAAAATGCGCCAAGAAAGCGCCTTCAGATCACGTAGGATCGGAGAGGCTCGAAGCCGTTGAACGCGACCGCCGAGTAGGTGGTCGTGTAGGCGCCGGTGCCTTCGATCAGCACCTCGTCGCCGATGGTCAGCGACAGGGGCAGCGGATAAGGCGTCTTCTCGTAGAGCACGTCGGCCGAATCGCAGGTCGGGCCGGYGAGCACGCAAGGCGCGGTCTCCGAGCCGTCACGCGGCGTGACGATCGGATAGCGGATCGCCTCGTCCATGGTCTCGGCGAGACCGCCGAACTTGCCGATGTCGAGGAACACCCAGCGGACATTGTCGTTGTCGGCCTTCTTCGAGATCAGCACGACTTCCGACTTGATGACGCCGGCATTGCCGACCATGCCGCGGCCCGGCTCGATAATCGTCTCGGGCAGCGCGTTGCCGAAATGCTTGCGCAGCGCCGAGAAGATCGCCTGGCCGTAAGCCTGCGCCGCCGGCACGTCCTTCAGGTAACGGGTCGGGAAGCCGCCGCCCATATTGACCATCTTCAGGACGATGCCTTCCTCGGCGAGCGTAGCGAACACCTTCTTGGCGTCGCCCAGCGCACGGTCCCAGGCCGACAGATCGGTCTGCTGCGAGCCGACATGGAACGACACGCCATAGGCATCGAGGCCGAGGCCCTTGGCATGGCGCAGCACGTCGACGGCCATCGCCGGCACGCAGCCGAACTTGCGCGACAGCGGCCATTCGGCGCCCTCGCCGTCGGTGAGCACGCGGCAGAACACGCGCGAGCCGGGGGCGACGCGGGCGATCTTCTCGACCTCCTCGACGCAGTCCACAGCGTAGAGGCGGATGCCGAGCTGGTAGGCGCGCAGGATGTCGCGCTCCTTCTTGATGGTGTTGCCGAAGGAAATGCGGTCCGCCGGCGCGCCGGCGTCCATCGCCATCTCGACCTCGGCAACCGATGCGGTGTCGAAGGACGAGCCCATCGCAGCAAGAAGGCGCAGGATCTCCGGCGCCGGGTTTGCTTTCACCGCATAATAGATCTTGGAATCGGGCAGCGCCCGCTGGAAGGCGCGGAAATTGTCGCGCACGACATCGAGGTCGACGACGAGGCAGGGGCCGTTCGGACGTCGGGTGGCGAGAAAGTCAAGGATGCGCTGAGTGRCCATAGAGGTCTCCCCATCTGCGCCTTTCGGGCGCGCACAAAGCTGCGRGATGCGGGCGCTCAGCCTCGCGAACTCGCGGTGGACAAAGGCGGGACGAAAAATCCGTGGAACCAGCCGGTGGAGACCCCGGAACCACGAATCGCCGTCTCGCGGCGATGAACCTGGCCTTGCCCGGCCTCGGTTCGCTTTGTCTGCCTTGGCTTGGATGGGAGACTCCCGTCCTCACTGCCGGCAATGAAGGTGTGCCTCTTCAGTAACCCCGGTCTTTGGACGACCGGCAGACACTAGAAAGGCCCGCACCGTCGTTGCTTCAAGATGTCCTCGGTCTGGCGGTTGGCCACTAGACCGACTGGAGGGGTTGGCTCCAGTTACCTTACCGATTGCCCTCACCATTCGAGGATCGGCGGACACCCACAGGCACGTGCGACTTTGGGCAACCGCGATATAAGGGCGAAGGGTTTTACAATCAATAAAAATCGTAAGCGGCGGTTGTAAAAATTCCGGCATCGAACAATGTTTGTGGACCGTATCCGGAAATCGAACGATGCCAGGAACCCAGGGCCCGCTCAACGCTTTCCTCGATCTGCGCCAAGTCGCTGTGGCCAATGCGGAATTGGGCCCGCTTGCCGGCCTGCGCCTGGYCGTCAAGGACATCTACGACGTTGCCGGCTACCGCACCGGCTGCGGCAACCCGCGCAAGTTCGAGGAAGCTGATGCCGCCTCGCGGACGGCCGATGCCGTGCAAGCGATTCTCAATGCCGGCGCGCGATTCGTTGGCAAGACGCAAACCGACGAGCTTGCGTTCTCGCTGTTCGGCCAGAATTCGCATTTTCCCTTTCCGGTGAACCCGGCCGCGCCCGAGCGCGTCACCGGCGGCTCCTCCTCCGGATCGGCATCCGCAGTCGCAGGAGGCCTTGCCGACATAGCCATCGGCTCCGACACCGGCGGCTCGATCCGCGCCCCGGCGAGTTTCTGCGGCCTGATCGGGCTTCGCACCACGCATGGCCGCATCTCGCTCGACGGCGCGATGAAGCTGGCGCCGAGCTTCGACACTTTCGGCTGGTTCGCCGACGGCATCGAAACCTACGAAGCCGTCGGCAAGCTGCTGCTCGGCCATGATTCGCACCAGCACCCGCTCAGCCGTCCGCTGTCGATCCGCTGGCTGGACGCTTTCGTTGCCRGCCCGGCCGAGGCTGCCGAATTTGACCGGATGAAGAAGCTGGCCGCCACCGTCATCGGCGAGCCGACCGAGACGGAACATGCTTTCGCCTCGTCTCCGGACGACCTCTATTGGTGCTTTCGCGGGCTGCAGGCATTCGAGGCCTGGCAGGTGCATGGCGGCTGGATCTCGGCGGRCAACCACGGCCTTGGCCCCGGCGTCGACGAGCGTTTTGGCTTCGGCCGCACGATCGATGCCGGCACGGCTGCCGCCGAGACGGCGCGCCGGGCGGCTTTCCGTTCAGAGTTCAGCGCCCTGCTCGGCGACAATGGCTTCCTCGTTCTGCCGACCGTTCCGGGCGCGGCGCCGCTTGCCGCCAGCACGCCAGAGCAGTTCCAGGCCTATCGCGAAAGGGCACTGCATCTCCTGTGCCTGGCCGGCCTGTCTGGCTTCCCGCAGATCACGCTGCCTTTGGGAAGTGTCGATGGCGCGCCCTTCGGCTTGTCGCTGCTCGGCCCTTCCGGCAGCGATGTCGCTTTGATACGGGTCGGCCGCAGGATTCTCGACGCGGCACGAAAGGTCTGATCATGGATACGTTGACCCGCATGCGCGCCTTCATCGATGTGGTCGAGGCAGAAGGTTTCTCGGCCGCCGCGCGCAAGATCGGCCGCTCGAAGGCGTTGCTGTCGAAATATGTGCGCGAGTTGGAGGACGAACTCGGCGCGCTGCTCTTGAACCGCACGACACGGCAGTTCTCGTTGACCGAGGCCGGCCACACCTACTACCAGCGTGCCTCCGAAATCGTGCGCGAGGTCGACAGCCTGGCCGACGCCGTGCGCGAATCCTCCGGCGACGTGCGCGGCCGCATCAAGCTTTCGGCGGCGCGCACCTTCGCCGACGCGCCGATCGGCCAGTCGCTGATCGACTTCGCCAAGYAGCACCCCGACATCGTCCTCGACATCCATCTCGACGACCGCTTCGTCGATCTGGTCGAGGAGGGTTTCGATCTCGCCGTGCGCATCTCGCGGCTGGAGAATTCCTCGCTGATCGCCAGGCGCCTGGCGCCGTTTTCGGTCAAGATCTGCGYATCGCCGGACTTTGTCGCGAAGCATGGCGCACCGACCCGCCCGCAGGRCCTCTCTCATATGCCCTGCATTATCGACACGAACGGCCGCTCCTTGGCCAACTGGCGCTTCAAGGGTGATGGCGAGGATTCCGTAACTGTCACCGTATCGGGTCCGATCGAGGTCAACAGCCCGATGGCGGCACGAGCCGCTGCGGTGTCGGGATTAGGCTTCACGATCCTGCCGGATTTCATCGCTGCCCCGGAAATCGCGTCCGGCAAGCTGATAACTGTGCTCGATGACCGCATTCTCTCGGGCAGCGGCATCTTCGCCGTCTATCCGCACCGCCGCTACCTGCCGGCCAAAGTCCGCGTCTTCGTCGATTTCCTGGTGCACTGGTTCAGGACGCGCGACGCCGCCTAGCCAACAAACCCAGGCGCGGTCCCAATTTCGCCCCCTTTCTGGTAACTCTCGTGACCCGCTCCCGAAGTCGACGGAATCGCAGCCTAGAATGCACCTGAAACGGCAAGCAACCATGCTGGCTTCTGCCCTGGCGGCAACATTTGYCGCGGTCGAGCCGGCCGAGGTGCATCCGCATGTCTTCGCCGAGGCCCGCCTCGACGTGATCCTCTCCCCGGATCACCAAAGCGTGAAAGCGCTGCGGCATCTGTGGCGCTTCGACGATCTCTTTTCGAGCACGGTGATGATGGAGTTCGACAAGAACTCCGACCTGAAGCTTGACGACAACGAACTCAAGGAAGTGGCCGACACTGTCCATTCCTCGCTGRCCGAGTTCAACTATTTCCAGCTGGTCACGCAGGACGGCAAGGACGTGACTATGGTCCCGCCGCCGCATCTGATGGCCAATTTCGAAAACGATCAGCTGATCATCCTGTTCGAGTCCGAACCGAAGACGCCGATAAAGCTTGCCGGCAAGATCGACATCGGCGTCTACGATCCGACCTTCTACACRGCGATCGACTTCACCGACGACGCCAACCTCACCGTCGAAGGGCTGCCCTCGAACTGCACCAAGAAGGTGATCCGTCCCGATCCGGATGAAGCGATCAAGGAAAACCAGAAGACCCTGACGGAAGCGTTCTTCAACGATCCGACGGRCACCAACATGAGCAAGATCTTTGCCACCAAGCTCGAACTGAACTGTCCGCCAGAAGGATAATCGGTGATGAAACCATCGCTGCGCTTGGCGCTCGGCCTCGCGGCCACCACCCTGGTGATGACGCATCTGCCCGGCCTCGCCCATGCCCAGAGCTCGCTCGGCATCGGCACCAATGACGGCATGGCGCCCAGCACGTCAGGCCCGTTCGCCCATATTCTGATGTGGATCAATCTGAGGCAGCAGGAATTCTATCATTCGCTTGCTGCCGCGATGAAGGCGATGCGCCAGGACGGYAGCAAGCTCTGGCTGCTGGTCGGCCTCTCCTTCGCCTATGGCATCTTCCACGCCGCCGGACCCGGTCACGGCAAGGCGGTGATCTCGTCCTACATGGTCGCCAACGAGGTCGCGCTCCGGCGCGGCATCATGCTCTCCTTCGTCTCGGCGCTGCTGCAGGGCCTCACCGCGGTCGTCGTCATGATGCTTGCCTATTTCGTGCTGCGCGGCACCGCGGTGTCGATGACCGATGCGGCATGGTTCCTCGAAATCTCGAGCTATGTGCTGGTGACCCTGTTCGGCGCTTGGCTGCTCTGGCGCAAGGCCGGCCCGRCCATCTTCAGGCTGTTCGGCGCCAGTCCGGCCTACAGTCTGTCGGCCGCCCATGCCGGTCATTCGCATGGCGGGCACTCGCATGCGAGCCATTCGCATGATGCCCACACGCATTCCCACGCCGCGCATGCCCATGCGTTGCACGCGCATCACGACCATGATCATGCGGCGCATTCGCATGCGCGAAGCCAAGACACCCATGATCACAGTGGGCACAATCATCACCATCACGACCACACGGCGCACAATCATGATCACGGGCATCATCACCACGGCCCGGGCGAAGTCTGCGAGACCTGCGGCCATTCGCATGCACCGGATCCGGCGCTGCTTTCGGGCGATCGTTTCGACTGGCGTACGGCCTGGTCGGCGGTGGCCGCGGTCGGCATCCGCCCCTGCTCCRGCGCGCTGATCGTGCTGAGCTTCGCGCTGCTCAACGGGCTCTGGATGGGCGGCCTGCTGTCGGTGTTCGYCATGTCGATCGGCACTGCGATCACCGTCTCGGCGCTGGCGACGATCGCTGTGACGGCCAAGAACTGGGCGGTCTATTTCGCCGGCGACGGACGCCTCGGCAACCGCATCCATTCAATCGTCGAAATCGGCGKCGCGGCTTTCATCTTCTTGGTCGGCCTGCTGCTTTTGTCGGCCGGCCTGACCGGCGGCGCCTGACTATAGGTTGCGCGAAGGTGTGTTGCGATTCAGGTCAGGCCGAGCCGAAAACGGTGGATTCCGAGAACCGGAGCGGAGCGTACTTGAAGTACGTGAGCACCGCCGTTTGCAGGCCGGCATCACCTGAATATCAATGCGCCTTCCCGCCCAGGTCGTCCTCGATATAAGCGCGGATAATCTCGTCGAAATTCTTCTCGGBGACAAAACCCAGCTCCCGCGAGCGCCGCGCCTCGAAGCGCGTCGGCCAGCCCTTCACGATCGCCCAGATCGTTTCGTCGGGCTGTTCGCGGATCAGCTTCGCCACTTCAGGCCCCGCTATACGCTCCAGCGCCTCGATCTGCTCGCCGACCGTGACGGCGACTCCGGGCATGGTTAGGCTGCGGCGAGGTCCGACCGCATCGCCGTCGATCTCCGCCGCATGGATCAGGAAATTGACCGCGGAGCGCGGGCTGGCATGCGTGTGCAGCACCGAGCGCGGCACCGGCAGGATCGCTTCCTGGCCGCTCAACGGCTCGCGGATGATGCCTGAGAAGAAGCTCGACGCCGCCTTGTTCGGCTTTCCAGGGCGCACGCAGATCGTCGGCAGCCGGATGCCGATGCCGTCGAAGAAGCCGCGCCGTGAGTAGTCGGAGAGCAGCGCCTCGCTGATCAGCTTCTGTGTGCCGTAGGAAGTCAGCGGCGTCGGGTGGAACTCGTYCGGGATGACATCCGGGAACGGCGCGCCGAAGACCGCGATCGACGAGGTGAAGACGAGGCGCGGCGCGAAGGCCGCCAGCCGCACGGCATCGAACAGCGCGCGTGTTCCGTCGAGATTGACGCGGTAGCCGAGATCGAAATTGGCCTCCGCCTCGCCGGAGACGATGCCGGCCAGATGGAAGATGACATCCGGGCGGGAAGCGACCAGGCTCTCCGCCGCGCCTGGTGCGGAAAGATCGCCGGTGTGGATCGAGACGTCGACGCCCGCAAGCGTCGGCGCCTGCGGCGGCACGATATCGTGCAGATCGAGCGCCGTTATCTTGCGACCGCGCAGCATACCGTCCTTGGCCAGCCTTGCGATCAGCTTGCGCCCAACCATGCCTGCGGCGCCGGTAATCAGAATTCTCATCTCAACGACCTTTCTTGCGCTGGCTGCGTCCGCGCAGCCAGAAGACGACGAACAACGCCACTATGAAGATTGCTGCAACGATTGCCGCAAGCACCGTCGAAACGCGACCGGCAGCCAGCATTATGGTGGGCAGGAAATAGGCGGCGAGGCCGAACAGGAGCAGTATGCAGGCCGCGGCGATCGCCGAGTTTCGCGTCTCGCGATCCATCAGCAGCCGTCCCTCGATCCGAGGCTCTTCAAGGTCATCACCGGCTCAGTGATAATAGCGGCGATCGCGGGACGCATCATGTGCATGATCGTGGTCATGGTGTTGGTCGTGCTCATCATGGCCGTCGGCGCAGAGCCCGAATTCGGGTTCCACCGTGGYGTGATCGATGCCGTGCTTGGCGGCAAGCCGTTTCTTGATGGCACTCACCGCTGCATGCGGGTCGACGCCTTCATTCAGGCAGGCATGCAGCGTCGCCATGTTGCTCGTACCATCGAGCGACCAGACATGCATGTGATGCACTTCGCRCACGCCCTTGACCGCTGCTTCCAGATCCCTCGCGATCAGGTCGCGGTCAAGGCTTGCCGGCACGCCTTCGAGCAGCACATGCGCGGCCTCGCGCATCAACGACCAGGCCGTCGACAGGATCAGCAGCGCCACCAGTACGGAGAGGATCGGATCGATCGGCGTCCAGCCGGTGGCGAGGATGATGAGGGCCGCCGCGATTGCCGCGGCCGATCCGAGGAGATCGCCGAGCACATGCAGGATCGCGCCGCGCATGTTGAGGCTCTCGCGGTCGCCGCCATGCAGCACGAAGAAGCAAGCGATGTTGACCAGGAGGCCGGCGACCGCCACCACCAGCATCGGCCCGCCCAGCACCGGCGCCGGATGCATCAGACGTCCCCAGGCTTCATAGATGATCCAGAGCGCGATGACGAAGATGGCGACGCCGTTGGTGTAGGCGACCAGCGTCTTCACCCGGGCAAAACCATAAGTGAGACGGCCGGTGGCCGGGCGGCCGGTGAGATGGAAGGCGTACCAGGCGAGGCCAAGCGCGATCGCATCCGCCAGCATGTGRCCGGCGTCCGCAAGCAGCGCCAGCGACCCGGTGAGCAGGCTTCCGAGCACCTCGGCCACCATGAAGCCGGCTGTCAGCAAGGTCGCGACAAGCACCCGCTTCTTGTCGGTCGACCCATGYACGTGCTCGGGGCCGTGGCTGTGGCCGTGCCCATGAGCGGCGTGCCCAAGTGAGCCGTGATCATGCGCCATTGGCGAACTCCTGTCGGAGCCTTATCCATCCCGAGAAAATCGGGATAGGGGCTCGTTTTTTATTTTGACCATGATCTTGTCCGAACCGAAGGTCAGCGCAGCAAAGCGGCTCCCGCTTTTCGGGATCATGGTCTATGCGCCGAACTCGGCGCGGAAATCCTCGAGCCGCCGCTTCTGGCGGCCTTCGCCATCGAAATTCGCCGGATCGAGCCAGGCCTCATAGGCCTTGCGCAGAGCCGGCCACTCCTTGTCGATGATCGAATACCACGCCGTATCGCGGTTTTCGCCTTTTACCACAAGATGCTGGCGGAAAATGCCTTCGAACTTGAAGCCGAATCGCGTGGCGGCGCGCTTCGACTGTTCGTTGCGGTTGTTGCATTTCCACTCATAGCGGCGATAGCCGAGCTCGTCGAAGGTATATTTCGTGAACAGGAACTGCGCCTCGGTCGCCTGCGGCTTGCGCGAGATCAGCGGCCCCCAATAGATGTTGCCGATCTCGATGACGCCGTTGGCGGCATCGATGCGCATCAGCGTCTGGCGCCCGGCGACCTTGCCGCTCGCCTTGTCGATGACGGCGAAGAACAGCGGATCCTCGCTGGCTTCCACCTTGTCCAGCCAAGGCTGGAAGGCGGCGCGGCTTTCCGGYGGATAGTCGGGCAGCCAGGCGAAGCGGCCGCCGGCATCGGGAACCGACGATGCTTCGTAGAGCCCATCGCCATGCCTTGCCGCGCTCAACGGCTCGAGCCGGACGGTGCGGCCTTCGAGCACCTTGCGTTGCGGACGCGGGCGGGGCCGCCAATCTTTCAGATTTTCAGACACCGGGACTCCAATCCGTTTGACTTTCCGGAAGAGACGCTCACAAAAACGCTCGCCCACAGAAAGAACCACAAGGACGGGAAAAATGCTCCACACGATCGCGGCCTTCGACCGTCTCGGCGAGGAAAATGCCTTCGCTGTGCTGGCGCGGGCGACAGCACTTGCCCATCAGGGCCGCGACATCATCAACCTTGGCATCGGCCAACCCGACTTCAAGACGCCGCAGCACATTGTCGAGGCGGCGATCAAGGCGCTCCGCGACGGCCATCATGGCTACACACCTGCCAACGGCCTGCTCGCCACGCGCGAAGCGGTCGTGCGCCGCACGCTCGCCACCACCGGCGTCGAGGTCTCGCCCGAAAGCGTCATGATCCTGCCCGGCGGCAAGCCGACCATGTTCGCCGCGATCCTGATGTTCGGCGAACCGGGGACGGAGATCCTCTACCCCGATCCCGGCTTTCCCATCTATCGCTCGATGATCGAGTTCACCGGCGCGGCGCCGGTCCCGGTGCCGATCCGCGAGGAGAACGGCTTTGCCTTCTCGGCCGAGGAGACGCTGGCGCTGATCACGCCGAGGACAAGGCTCCTGATCCTCAACTCGCCTGCCAATCCAACCGGCGGCGTGACGCCGCGGGCCGAGATCGAGAAGCTGGTCAAAGGACTGGAGAAGCACCCTCAGGTCGCGATCCTGTCCGACGAGATCTACGACGTCATGACCTATGACGGCGAGACGCATTGCTCGCTGCTCAATTTTCCAGAAATCCGCGACCGGCTGATCCTGCTCAACGGCTGGTCGAAGACCTGGGCGATGACCGGCTGGCGCTTGGGCTGGTCGATCTGGCCGAACGGCGAAAAGGGCGCCCATCTCTACGACAAGGTGCGCAAGCTGGCGGTCAACTGCTGGTCCTGCGTCAACGCGCCAAGCCAGTATGCCGGCATCGCCGCGATAGACGGCCCGCAGGACGAGGTCGAAAAGATGATGCGTGCCTTCGACAACCGCAGGAAGATCGTGGTCGAGGGGCTGAACGCGCTGCCCGRCATTTCCTGCATCACGCCGAAGGGCGCTTTCTATGCCTTCCCCAACGTGTCGAAGACCGGGTGGAAGGCCAAGAAGCTCGCCTCGGCGCTGTTGGAGGATGCCGGCGTCGCCCTGATCGGCGGTCCCGACTTCGGCGTGCTCGGCGAAGGTTATATCAGGCTCTCCTACGCCAATTCTGAGGAGAACATCCTGCGCGCACTGGAGAGGATCGAGGCGTTTTTGACGAAGTGACCGCCGGATGAAGGAGCAGTCGCGCTAGCCTCTGCCGACAAACGGCATCTTGGTCGCCATCACCGTCATGAACAGCACATTGGCGTCGAGCGGCAGGCCAGCCATGTGAAGGACCGCGTCGGCGACCCGCTGGACATCCATCACCGCCTCCGCGGCGATGGAGCCGTTGGCCTGCGGCACGCCGACCGTCATCGGCTGCGCCATCTCGGTCAGTGCATTGCCGATGTCGATCTGGCCGCAGGCAATGTCATAGGGTCGGCCGTCGAGCGCCAGCGTCTTGGTCAGCCCGGTGATGGCGTGCTTGGTTGCCGTATAGGGCACCGAGCCCGGGCGCGGCGCATAGGCCGACACCGAACCGTTGTTGATGATGCGCCCGCCCATCGGCTTTTGCCTGCGCATGACGCCGAAGGCGGCGCGGGCGCACAGGAACGAGCCGGTGAGGTTGACGCCGACGACATCGTTCCAGACCTCGACCGGGATCTCGTCGATCAAAGTCGACTTGTAGCTCGTGCCGGCATTGTTGAAGAGCAGGTCGACGCGCCCAAACGCCTCCACCACGGTCTCGAACATATCGTCGACTTCGTCGGCCTTGCTGATGTCGCAGGCAACGGCCAATGCTTTGGCCTTGGTGTGACCGGCCTCCGCGATCGCCTCATCGAGCAGCTTCTTGCGGCGGCCGCAGAAGACCGTGTTCCAGCCTGCCTGGAGCAGCGCGGTGGCGACGCTCTTGCCGATGCCGGTGCCGGCGCCGGTAACGATGGCGGTCTTCTCTGGCATAGCGGTCATGGGCAGCCTCCCCGGTCATGAAGACGTGGCATCGCAAATGATGGAGATCGTGGCAAGCGGCTCTTGCGGAAGGCCGACAAAAAGGGCGGTCATTGGCGACCGCCCCGATCTGAACCGTGCTTGGGAGGAGGAAAGCCGGCCCCGACTGGCTAGAATCATGCGCTTACTGGGTTAACGAAAGGTTAACGGCAATCTCGCGACCTTTTCGCCCCTCCATGCCCTACCGCCGCTGTGTGGTTAAGCCTCAGCGGCTGCCTTTGCCGCCGAGACGGTCGCCTCGACATGGTCGACCAGCGCGTCCGGCAGGCCGAGCCGGCCGGCAAGCAGGTCGAGATAGCCGCGCTCGGCGCGGGTGTCGGGATCGATGGTAAGGCGAGAGGCCGTGTAGAGTTCGAGCTTCTGCGCGTCGGTCTTGGCGCCGGCGACCAGCGCGTCGACATCGAGCGGTCTTTCGAGCTCGGCCATCAGGAACTGCTCGGCTTCCGCGCCGATGCCGGCGAGCTTGAGCTTGTCGGCGATCTTCCGGCGCTCCTCGTCATCGACATGGCCGTCGGCTTTCGCTGCCGAGATCATCGCCCGCACCAGGGTCAGCGAGAATTCGTCCTCGCCTTGCGGCGCCTGCGAGGGATGGAAGGCGGTATCGGCCGGCGGCGGCAAAAGTTCCGGCTCGCTGGCGGCGGGCGTCTGCGCCRGCTCGCTTCCATTCTTGTAGTTCTGGTAGGCCTTGTAGGCGAGGCCGCCTAGGGCCGCTAGGCCGCCGAGCTTGATGGCGGCGCCCGTCACCTGCCGTCCAGGGCCGGTGCCGAGCAGCACGGCGGCCAACGCGCCGGCCGCGAGCGGATTGTCCTTCGCCATCTGCACCGCCTGCCCCGCCTTGTCGCGAACGGTCGATCCCGTGCCGGGAATTTGCGAGCCGAGAAGGTCGTCGAGCAGCTTCTTGGGGTCGAGCATCAATGCCTCCAGAATTGGCCCGGCCGAATGCGCCCGGGCGGGGTTTCGGACCGGCAAGACGTAGGCCCCGTGCACTGACATTACAATGACGGGCGGCTGTTTCGACGAAGCCAGCGCTGCTCAGCTTCCGATATGCCGCCGGCCGCCTCGCGCCTGCGCCAGCTCCACCTGGCGATGGCGCTCGGCATAGCGGGCGCGGTCCTCGTCCGAGCGCGCTTCGAAGCAATGCGGGCACGAGACGCCGACCGTATATTTCGGCGAAAGCCGGTCCTCGACCGTCAGCGGATGCCGGCAGGCGCGGCAGAGCTCCGCCTCCCCTTCGGTCAGCCCGTGCGACACCGACACCCGCTCGTCGAAGACGAAACACTCGCCTTGCCACAGGCTCTCTTCGGCGGGCACCTCTTCGAGATATTTCAGGATGCCGCCCTTGAGATGGAAGACTTGGGCAAAGCCCAGCGACTTCACATAGGCCGTCGCCTTCTCGCAGCGTATGCCGCCGGTGCAGAACATCGCCACCTTGCGGCCCTCGAACTCGCCCTTGCGCTGCTCGACCCAGGCCGGAAATTCGCGGAAGCTGGCGGTCTTGGGGTCGACCGCGCCCTTGAAGGTGCCGATCGATACTTCGTAGGCGTTGCGCGTGTCGATGACGACCGTATCGGCGTCAGAGATCAGCGTATTCCAGTCGGCCGGCGCGACATAGGTGCCGACGCTGGCCGCCGGATCGATATTCTCAACACCCATGGTGACGATCTCGCGTTTCAGCCGCACCTTCATGCGGTGAAATGGCATCTCGACGGCGCTGCTGTATTTGACTTCCAGCCCGGCAAGGCCTTCGATGGCCTGGAGGTGATCGATCAGCGCGGCGATCGCATCCTCGCTGCCGGCGACGGTGCCGTTGATGCCCTCATGCGCGAGCAAGAGCGTGCCCTTGATGCCACGTCCGCAGCAGAAGGCGGCAAGCGGCGCGCGCAGGGCTTCGTACCCGTCGAGCCGCGCGAACTTGTAGAGCGCGGCGACGCGGATCGGCTGACTTTCCGTCTTTCTTGTCATGCCCATGCCACTAGACCGTGCTGAAAGCGGTTTCAAGGCAGAGGGACGATGGATTTGCGGCGTGACATCGCGACACGCCGGCCTTCGTGGACTTGGAATACCCCTTCTGCTAATCGGTTGAAATCGATCGCAACGGAGAGACAAGCCAATGACCAGCAAGACCGAAAAGCTCCTGTCGCTCCTCAACGGCCAGYCGGTCATCCCGGTGCTCAAGATCGCCAACRTCGCCGACGCCGTGCCGCTTGCCCGCGCTCTGTCGCGCGGCGGCCTGAGGGCGATCGAGATCACGCTGCGCACCGCCGACGCGCTTGAGGCGATCCGCCGAGTCGCTGCCGAGGTCGAGGATGCGGTCGTCGGCGCCGGCACCATCCTCGACGCCAGGCAATTTGACGAGGCGGCGCGCGCCGGTTCGAAATTCATCGTCAGTCCCGGCATTACGAGCCAGCTTCTCGACGCGGCGAAGGACAGCCCGGTGCCGCTGCTGCCCGGCGCCATCACGCCCGGCGAGATCATGGCCGCGCGCGAAGCCGGCCTGCGCTTCCTGAAATTCTTCCCGGCAGAGCAGTCGGGCGGCATCGCCTCGCTGAAGGCCTTCGCCTCGCCGCTCGCCGACGTAAAATTCTGCCCGACCGGCGGCATCACCGGCAAGAACGCCGCCGACTATCTGAGCCTCCCCAACGTCATCTGCGTCGGCGGCTCATGGGTTGCGCCGGACGATCTCATCAAGGCCGGCAAGTGGGATGAGATCGAAGCGCTGGCGCGCGAGGCGAGCAAGCTCAGGAAGTGATTCTTCCCTCAGCCGCATTGGACTTGCACCCGTAAAATAAAAAGCCGCGCTGGTCTCCAACGCGGCTTTTGCGATTCCGGCAGGCTCACTATTTCGTCTGGAAGCGCGCGACCGAAAGGAACTTGACGGCGTTTCCGGTGAACCGGCTGGCATCGGGCATCTCGGCATCCGTCTGGAAGCCTGCCGTGTAGACCTCGCTCGGCGGCGTGTGCACGATGTTATAGGCATAGCGCGGCGCCGTCGTCGGGTCGGCAACGGTGGCGATGTTCTCGCCTCTGCCCAACGCCCAGCGCGCGGCCTGCGGCGGTGTCGCGACCACCATGGCCTTCGGCCCGGGCTTGAGATCGTTGGCGGAAGCCCTGGCCTCCTTGCGCGTCGTCTTCACGCCGGCGCCGATCGCCTGTGCCGGGTCGGTGCCGGCCGGACGGGCTGCGATGGCTTGGCGCGGCGAGGCGGCGTCGACGCCCGACGGATCGTTGAACGCCGAGCGCGGCTGCGGCTCCGACAGCGAAGCGACCTCATATTCGGCCCCGCTAGCCGCGGCCTCGGTGGTCGCGCTGGCCTGTTCGAGAACAGCCTTGATCTCATCCGGCTTGCTTGTATCGGGGCGCGCCGTCGGCAGCACCGAGAAGGCATCGGTGGCATTCTTGTCCTGCGCGGCCGTTTCGGCCAGCGCCAAAAGCACGCTCGCGTCCTTGGGCGCGAGTTCTGCCGGCGTGGAGCGGTCCGGACGCCAGGTCGGCAYCGGGATGTTGGCGACCGCGACCTGGGCTAGACCGGCGGCAACGGGCTCACCCGCATTGRCCATGCCGGACGGAACCTTCACCGCCGGCGCTGGCGCCTGCGCGGTCGCCACCGCCTGCGCGGTGGTAGCCGTGGCGTCGGCCGTGGCGAACGGCACGTTCTCAGGCGTCTGCTGGCCGACATCGGCCTTCGGGCGCGGCGCGAAGGCCGGCAGCGGAATCTCCTTCGGCGGCAGCGCGGCGATGATTGTCGCAGGCGTATCCTGCTGCTGGGGCTGCGAATCGTCCGCGCTGTCGTCGGCAATCTGCGGGATGTTGGCGCGCTTGGCATCCTGCGGCGCCACGATCGCGATGCCCGGAAGGTTGCCGCTCTTGGCCGTCGCTGCCGGCTTCACAGCCTTCGGCTGGGATGCGGGCTCGGCGGTGGCGACGTCGGCGCTGTCGTCGGCCTCGTCTGCGCCACCGCCGCCGAAGAGAGCGGCAAGCAGTCCGCCGGACCGCTTGGTCGAGCCGCCGGCGCTGGYCAGTTCGATATTGGGAGTGCCGGCGCCTGCGCGCGCCTTGTAGGCGGCCAAGGCCTGCTCATAGCCCGGCAGCGGGCGGCCGTCGCTCGGCACATGCAGCGTCTTGCCGTTCGGGAACAGGCTGACCAGTTCCTGGCGGCTGATGCCCGGCCAGTGGCGCACATTGCCGACATCCATGTGGACGAACGGCGAGCCGGACGTCGGATAGTAGCCGACGCCGCCGCCCTGCATCTTGAGGCCAATGTTGCGCAGCTTCTTCAGCGGCACGCCGGGAATGTAGAAGTCCATCGCCTTGCCGAGCATATGCTGGCTTTTCTCGGCGACGCCGCGGCTGCGACTGCGCAGCATGGCGTTGGTGGACGGAGAACGATAGCCACAAACGACCTGGATGTAGTCCGTCGCGCCGCTCTCGCGATAGGCTTCCCACACCAGATCGAGCAGCCGCGGATCCATCTTGGTCGGCTCGTTGYGGCGCCAGTCGCGCAGGATGATGTTGATCTTGCGTAGACCTTCCGGATCGTAACGGCCATTACGTTTGTAGACGATCTCGGCCTTTTCGTGCGTATGCAGGTGATAGAGCTTCAGCGAACGAATTTCGGCCTTCGCRCCGGAGGCGGCTGCCGAGAGGAACCCAACGGCCAAAATCACAAACGTCAGCCACCTCGGCCAGACGCTCACATGAAAATGCCGTCCGTACTTGTGTCGTTGGACTTGGTTCAAATCAAATGGCCTTGCAGGCTGCCGTTTGTCCCCGGATTTGCCCAGACGGACGTGTGGTTCTCACATCCGAATATCGATCCTAATGGTTAATCATCGCTTATTGAAGTCGAAATGCGGTAGCACAGTGGCGATATCCAGTCAAAAATGGTGCACTGTATTTCGTGGTAAATCGCTGGTTTAGATCGATAATTCGGCGCGAACGGAATACACGATACGTTACCGCCTGCCGCAAATGCGTGATCGCCAGTCCGCAGGCCGCTGAAAACAGYGGTTTGCAGACTAAAAGCGACGATTTGAGTCGGATCTTAGGTTGGCAAGCTGGACTGTGGCTTGCGTCTCAGGAAGCAAGGCGGTCCGGCCGACCCGCTTCGGGATCAATGCCATATTCCTTCAACTTGCGGTAGAGCGTGGAGCGGCCGATGCCGAGGCGACGCGCCACTTCGCTCATCTGGCCGTTATAGTGGTCGATCGCAAGCTTGATCATCTCGAGTTCGACATCGGCCAGGGCCCGCACATTGCCGCGCTCGTCCAAGGCCCTGAGCGTGCCGAAGCGAGGCTGCAACCGTGCCAGCGCCTCGCTCTCGGGCAACGCTGCTCCTGCCTTGCCGGGGGTGGCCTGGTCACTTGGCCGTGGCTCATCCGCCGCCGGTACGGCTGCTTGAGCCGGTTCGACGTCGAGGTTGACCGTGCCTTCGACCTGCGCGCGGATCTGCGGGAATTCCTCTTCGGTCAGCAATTCGCCTTCGGCGAGCACGGACGCCCTGAACACGGCATTTTCCAGCTGGYGGATGTTACCCGGCCAGTCATRGGCCTGCAGCATCRCCAGCGCCCTGGCCGATATGCCGGTGAGTCGGCGGCGCGGATCGGCCGGCGCCACCTTCTCCATGAAGTGTCTCACTAGGTAGGGAATATCGTCGCGCCGGTCGCGCAGCGGCGGCACGAAGATCGGATAGACATTCAGCCGGTAGAACAGATCCTCGCGGAACTTGCCGTCCTTGACCTGCTGCAAAAGATTGCGGTGCGTCGCCGAGATCAGCCTGATGTCGACCTTGACGGTCGATCGGCCGCCGACCGGGTCGACCTCGCCCTCCTGGACAGCGCGCAGCAGCTTGACCTGGACATCGAGCGGCAGGTCGCCGATCTCGTCCAGGAACAGCGTGCCCGAATGCGCCTCGACGAACTTGCCGGTGTGCTTGTCGGTGGCGCCGGTGAACGAGCCCTTCTCGTGCCCGAACAGGATCGATTCGACGAGATTGTCGGGGATCGCTCCGCAATTGACGGTGACGAAAGGCTTCGAGCGGCGGTCGCCGCTGCCCTGGATGGCGCGCGCCACCAGCTCCTTGCCGACGCCCGACTCGCCTTCGATGAGGATCGGGATATTGGAGGCTGYCGCCTTCTGCCCGAGGCGGATCACCCGGTCCATCGCCGGGCTGCGGGTAATCAGGTCCTTGAAGGTGAGATGGCCGCCGCGACGCCGCGACGTGCGCTTCATCTCGTCCTCCACAGCCTCGACCTTCAACGCATTGGAAATCGACGTCTGCAGCCGGTCCGGCGAGGCCGGCTTGACGACGAAATCGAACGCGCCGTGGCGCATGGCCGACACAACCGTCTCGATGCCGCCCTGCGCCGTCTGCACGATGACCGGAAGGCTGATCGCACGCTCGCGCATCGCCTTCAGCACGCCGATCCCGTCGAGGCCGGGCATGACAAGATCGAGGATGACGACCGACACGTCGCGCGCGTTCGGTCCGTCGAGCACGTCGAGGCCCGCCTCGCCACCATCGGTGACGATGGTGCTGTGGCCGAATTTCGTCACAGCCGCCTCGAGCAGCCTGCGCTGCACGGGATCGTCATCGACTATGAGTATGGAACCTGTCATGACTGTGTTGGCTGCCCGGCCCTAAGAAATCCCCATGGATCATCTTGGCACAGGGTTCTAAATAAGGTTTCAAAAAACCCGGTGAACGAATTCCTTAGGATTTGACCGGCTTCTCCTTTCCCTTGGTCCTGGAAGGTATTTGGTGATGCGCATGATGTTTGATCGGCGGCTTGCGGCGACGGCGTCCGGTCACGGCGCCGCCGAGCTTGGAGATCTGCCGGAGTGGAATCTCGCCGATCTTTATTCGGGCATGGAAGCGCCCGAACTGAAGCGCGACATCGCCAGGGCGGCAAGCGATGCCATCGCTTTCGAGGCCCGCTGGAAGGGCACGCTCGCCGCGGAAGCCGAGCGCGGCACCGCCGGCAGGCTCGGCGAGGCGCTGAAGGCCTATGAGGCGCTGGAGGAACTGATCGGCCGCATCGTCTCCTATTCAGGACTGGTCTATGCCGGCAACACCGCCGATCCGCAGCGCGCCAAGCTCTATGGCGACGTCCAGGAGAAGATGACCGATGCCAGCGCGCATCTTTTGTTCTTCGCGCTGGAGCTCAATTTGATCGACGATGCGGTGATCGAAAGCGCGCTTGCGGCCGACCCGGCCTTCGCCCACTACCGGCCTTGGGTGCTCGACCTCAGGAAGGACAAGCCCTACCAGCTCGAGGACCGGGTCGAGCAGCTTTTCCACGAAAAGTCGGTCACCGGACGCGGCRCCTGGAACCGCCTGTTCGACGAGACGATGACCGACCTGCGCTTCGACGTCGAYGGCGAGGAGCTGACGCTGGAGYCGGCCCTGAACAGGCTGCAGGACTCGGACGGGGAAGTGCGCCGCCGCGCCTCCGAGGCGCTCGCCGCGACCTTCCGCAAGAACCTGCGCACCTTCACCCTCATCACCAACACGCTGGCCAAGGACAAGGAGATCTCCGACCGCTGGCGCGGCTTCCAGGACATCGCCGATTCACGCCATCTCGCCAACCGCGTCGAGCGCGGCGTGGTCGATGCGCTGGCGGCCGCCGTGCGCGAGGCTTATCCGCGCCTGTCGCACCGCTACTATGCGATGAAGGCGCGCTGGCTCGGCATGGAGGTGATGAACCACTGGGACCGCAACGCGCCGTTGCCCGAGACGCCGCAGGCGGTGATCCGCTGGGACGACGCCAGGGATACGGTGCTGTCGGCCTACCAGCGTTTCTCGCCGGAGATGGCGGAGATCGCGCGAACCTTCTTCGACTGCAAATGGATCGATGCGCCGGTGCGGCCCGGCAAATCGCCCGGTGCCTTTGCCCACCCCACGGTGCCCTCGGCGCACCCTTACGTGCTGCTCAACTACATGGGCAAGCCGCGCGATGTCATGACGCTGGCGCACGAGCTCGGTCACGGTGTGCACCAGGTGYTGGCCGCCGGCCAGGGCGCGCTGATGGCGTCCACCCCGCTGACGCTGGCCGAGACGGCCTCGGTCTTCGGCGAGATGCTGACCTTCCGCTCACTGCTCGACCRGACCGCCGACAAGCGCGAGCGCAAGGCGATGCTCGCGCAGAAGGTCGAGGACATGATCAACACCGTGGTGCGGCAGATCGCCTTCTACGAGTTCGAGCGCAAGGTGCATGCCGAGYGCCGCAACGGCGAGCTGACCTCGGACAGGCTCGGCGAATTCTGGCTGGAAGTGCAGGCCGAGAGCCTGGGGCCGGCGATCAAGCTGCGCGACGGCTATGAAGTCTTCTGGACCTATATCCCGCACTTCATCCACTCGCCCTTCTACGTCTACGCCTATGCCTTCGGCGATTGCCTGGTGAACTCGCTCTATGCCGTCTACCAGAATGCCGAACGCGGCTTTCAGGAGAAGTATTTCGAAATGTTGCGCGCCGGCGGCACCAAGCATCACTCGGAGCTGCTGGCGCSCTTCGGTCTCGACGCCACCGACCYGGCCTTCTGGCAGATCGGACTTGGCGTGATCGGCGCCCTGATCGACGAGCTGGAAGCGCTCGACAACTGAAGACGCTCATGCACGACGCGCGAGCCGGAATAGTTTAGCTGGAACGGATATTTAGGGCGGCTCCATTCTTGCCCTAAATACCTGTTCTTAAATGACTCTCCGCTTCAATTTTCCATTAGCTTTCCGCAGGCCATATGGTAGCGTCCGGCCCCAAGCTCAGCCGGACGCATCGCCAAGGCCAGAGACGGCCTCGCGGCGCTTCGGCGAATGCGATGATGGYCGTCGGCCGTGGGCGGAGGAGAGCCAAGCGCCGACAGCTCGATTTGAAGCGGCTGTTCCGCCGACCGCGGAACGATGACGATCCCTGCGGCAAGCCCGCAATTCCGGGCCGCGGCCGGCAGATCGGACTGGAGAGGGAAATGAGCACTTTCTTCTACATGCTCCTGGCGTTCATTGTGGGTGTCTTGGTTGGCTGGTTCATCTGGGGCCGCCTTCGCAGCGAGCTCGACGGCCTGCGCGGTGAGCTTAACCGTACGAAGAGCGAACGCGACATGTTGCGCGCCGAGACGCATCGCCTGAGCGGCGAACTCGACGCGTCTCGCCGCACCCGCGCCGATCTCGAACGCGAGCTGCGCGAAGCGCCTTCCGCGCCCGCCAAGGCCAGTGCCGACAAAGCTGCCTCGCCTGCGCCGGCTGCAGCCAAATCGTCGCCTGCAAAATCATCCGCGGCAAAATCCGCTTCGACCAAACCGGCCGCGGCCAGGAAGCCGGCAGCGGCCAAGACGGCGGCTGCGCCGAAGCCGGCGGCCAAGTCCGCCGCCTCGAAGACAAGCGCGGCGCCAAAGAAGGCTGCCCCGGCACCGAAGAAAGCTGCCGCCCCGAAAGCGCCCGCCGGCAAGGCCGACAATCTGCGCCGCCTGATCGGCATCGGCCCGGTCAACGAAAGGCTGCTCAAGGGTCAGGGCGTCACGACCTATGCCCAGATCGCCGCCTGGACCGACACCGACGTGAAGCGCATCGAGGAGGTCCTCAATTTCGATGGCCGCATCGCACGCGAGAAATGGATCGAACAGGCGAAGCTGCTGGCCGCGGGCGACGAGGCCGAATTCGCCCGCCGCTTCCCGACTGCGGGCACCGCCAGCAACAGCTGATTGGGTCGGATCGGCCGGGAGAGGCGGCGCCCACCACGGGCGCCGCCTTTGTTTGGGCCAGATGCCTATGCGGCGCCCGACGCCGTTCCCTCGATTGCGCCTGACCAAACCCCCATATAGAGCGGTCGACTGAATTGACCGCATCTGAAGCTTATGTCCCTGCCCTCAGCAATCTTCCGCAACGACGAGACGGCCCGCCAGCTCGTCTTCGACAGGCCGCACGAAATCATTGTCGCGCGCAGCGCTGACGAATTCACGCCGGCGCTGGAGGCAGCGCAGGCGGCATCCGACGCCGGCAAATGGCTGGCCGGTTATTTCTCTTATGAGGCCGGCTACCTCCTCGAGCCGAAGCTGGTGCCGTTATTGCCTGAGGGCCGCCGCGCGCCGCTGATCTGTCTCGGCGTCTTCGACGCGCCGCACGACGAGCCGGTGCCGCGCAGTTCAGGCCCCGCCAGCAACGGTCCGATCTTCGACGCCAGGGCGGAGTGGTCCGCCGAGGACTACGCCGCACGCTTTGCTCGCCTGCACGACCACATCTGCAGGGGCGACTGCTATCAGGGCAATCTTACCTTTCCGGTCCACGCGCAATGGTCGGGCGATCCGATCGCTGCCTTCGACGCGCTGACCGGGCGCCAGCCGGTGAAATACGGCGCGCTTATTTCGCTTGGCGATCCGATCGTCCTGTCGCGTTCGCCCGAACTCTTCTTCGAGATCGATGCCCACGGCATGATCGAGACGCACCCGATGAAGGGCACCGCGCCGCGCGGCGCGACGAAGGCCGAGGACGCGCGGCTGAAGGCGTTCCTGCGCAACGACGAGAAGAACCAGGCCGAGAACCGGATGATCGTCGACCTTTTGCGCAACGACATTTCGCTGATCAGCGAGGTCGGCACGCTGGACGTACCGGAGCTCTTCCGCATCGAAACCTATCCGACCGTGCACCAGATGGTGAGCCGGGTGCGGGCGAAGCTCCTGCCGGATGTCGGCATCCGCCAGGTGTTCGCCGCGCTCTTTCCCTGCGGCTCGATCACCGGCGCGCCGAAAATCCGTGCCATGGAAATCCTGCACGATCTGGAGGGCGTGCCGCGCGACGTCTATTGCGGCGCCATCGGCTGGGTCGCGCCCGGCGGCACGATGCGCTTCTCGGTGGCGATCCGCACCATCTCGCTCTTTGCCAATGGCGAGGCCGTCTACAATGTCGGCGGCGGCGTCGTCTTCGATTCCACCGCCCAGGAGGAGTATCGGGAGTGTCTTCTGAAAGCGCGCTTCGCGACGGGAACCGTGCCGACTTCGAGCTGATCGAGACCATGCGCTGGGAGCCGGGCTCGGGCTTCCTGCGCTTCGACAGGCATCTTGCGCGGCTTTACGCTTCGGCGGCCGAGCTCGGCTTTGCCTGCGATCCGCAACGGATCGGTGAAGTCCTTTCGAGCACGGTCGGCAGACAGCAGATCGCTCTTCGTACCCGCCTCGCCCTGCAACGCAGTGGCGAGGCGACAGCGTCGGCACAGCCCTACGAGCCGCTCCCCGCCGACAAGGTCTGGCGGCTGCGGCTGGCGCGAACCCGGCTCGATTCCAGCGACGTGCTGTTGCGTCACAAGACCAGCCGGCGGCAGGTCTACACGCACGCACGTGCCGAATTTCTCATCGCGCAAGCCGACGAAGTGCTGCTCGCCAACGAGCGCGGCGAGCTTTGCGAAGGCACGATCACCAACCTCTTCGCCGACTTCGGCGACGGCGTGCTGGCGACGCCCCGGCTGGACTGTGGCCTCCTGCCTGGGATATTGCGGGGCGAGCTTCTGGACGAAGGCCGCGCCGCAGAAGCGATCTACAGTTTCGACGATCTGAAGTCTGCGAAGTCGATCTTCGTCGGCAATTCGCTGCGCGGGCTGATCCCGGCGCGACTGAGCTGACTGGAGCAATTCCAGGAAAACCGCGTAGCGCCCTGGAGCCGCCGGCCAATATCTGTTTGAGAGAGGCATGACCATTCGCCAGCCGAACCACACGTCGCCCGCCCATACGCCTTATGACGGGTCCTCGAAGCTCTTCACCATCGGGCTGAAACCGCTGGAGCTCGACCGCTGGATCGAGGTCGATCAGTTCCTTCTACCCCATCTCGCCGAGAAGCGTCGGCTTTACGCAGAGATCCCGGAAAAGGTCTTTGTCGAGGAAGACGATACCCGCGATGCACAGCAAGAAGTGCTGGACCTTTTCGCCGCCTATCTTCCGGCAAAATATCCGCAGACCCACGGCGGCACCGGCTCCGGCGTCGAGGTCGTCGGCCTCGAAGGAGCGATCGACGTACTGCCTCCCGAATTGAGCCGAGCGCCGCTCGCCCAGGCGTCCCTGCTGGTCCAGGAAGATCTGATCATCATGCGCCGCGACGAGCGCGGCTGGCGGCTCGCCGCCGGGTCGCTCTGCTTTCCCTCGTCCTGGTCGCTCCGGGAAAAATTCGGCAAGCCGCTGCAGCAAATCCATGCACCGGTACCGGGCTTCGGCCCTGGCACGCGGCCGGCCGACATCATCAACCGCATGTTCGACGGCCTGCAGGGCCAGGCGGTCGAGCGCTTCAACTGGTCGATACAGGYGGGCGACGCGCTCTATCACCCGCTCTCAAACGTCCAGCGCATCGACCGCGCCACCAACCGCCCAACGCGCTTTCCCGACGGCGACATCAACGCCCACGCCTTCATCCGGGTCGAGCGGCAGACGCTGCGCAAGCTGCCGGTCTCGCGCGACATTCTCTTCACCATCCGCATTCATCTCGATCCGCTGGCGGTGCTCGTGCGCCACCCCGACCGGGCCACGCTTGCGGACTCCTTTGCCGAGCAGCTCAACGCCCTCGATCAGGCGCAGCTCGACTACAAGGGACTGACCGCCGACCGCGACCGGCTGGTCGCATATCTCGCCGGTGTGGCCAGGGCGGCTTAGCCAACCGCCAGGCTGGGCTCAACCGGCGATTGGCGCTTTTCGCTGGTTTGTGACAATGATCTGTGGTGTAGGGCTACCGGCGAAAATGCCGGGGCTTTCCCCCCATGTTTGAAGGAGTGTGCGAAAAAATGGCGAATGAAAACTGGCCCGTTTACGGTGAAATCACCGGCCCTGTCGTGATGATCGGCTTCGGCTCGATCGGACGGGGAACGCTGCCGCTGATCGAACGCCATTTCAAGTTCGACAAATCGCGCATGGTCGTCATCGACCCGGTCGACACTGACCGCAGGCTGCTCGATGAGCGCGGCATAACCTTCATGCAGGATGCGGTCACCAAGAAGAACTACAAGAAGCTTCTGACCCCGCTTCTCACCAATGGCGGCGGCCAGGGCTTTTGCGTCAACCTGTCGGTCGACACCTCCTCTCTCGAATTGATGAAGCTCTGCCGCAAGCTCGGCGTGCTCTATGTCGACACGGTGGTCGAACCCTGGCTCGGCTTCTATTTCGACGAAACGGCCGACAGTGCCTCGCGCACCAACTATTCGCTGCGCGAGAGCGTGCGACAGGAGAAGGAGAAGAACCCCGGCGGCACCACGGCGATCTCCTGCTGCGGCGCCAATCCCGGCATGGTCTCGTGGTTCGTCAAGCAGGCGCTGGTCAACCTCGCCACCGATCTCGGGCTCGATTTTGTCGAACCGGCGGAGCACGACCGCGACGGCTGGGCGAAGCTGATGAAGAACGCAGGCGTCAAGGGCATCCACATCGCCGAGCGCGACACCCAGCGCACCAAGAAGCCGAAGCCCATGGACGTGTTCTGGAACACCTGGTCGGTCGAGGGCTTCATCTCCGAAGGCCTGCAGCCTTCCGAGCTCGGCTGGGGCACGCATGAGAACTGGATGCCGAAGAACGGCAAGAAGCACAAGAACGGCTCGCAGGCGGCGATCTACCTGGAGCAGCCGGGCGCCAACACGCGCGTGCGCAGCTGGTGYCCGACGCCCGGCCCGCAATACGGCTTCCTGGTCACCCATAACGAGGCGATCTCGATCGCCGATTTCTTCACCGTGCGCGGCAAGAAGGGCAAGGTTCAGTACCGCCCGACCTGCCACTACGCCYACCATCCGTGCAACGATGCGGTGCTGTCGTTGCACGAGATGTTCGGCGCCGCCGGCAAGGCRCAGCCTGTCCACCATGTGCTCGACGAGAACGAGCTGGTCGATGGCGTCGACGAACTCGGCGTGCTGCTCTACGGTCACGACAAGAACGCCTATTGGTACGGCTCGCAGCTGTCGCTGGCCGAAGCGCGCAAGCTCGCTCCCTATCAGAACGCCACCGGCCTGCAGGTCACTTCTGCCGTGCTGGCCGGCATGGTCTGGGCGCTGGAAAACCCGATGGCCGGCATCGTCGAATCGGACGAGATGGACTACAGGCGCTGCCTGGAAGTGCAATTGCCCTATCTCGGACCGGTCAGGGGCTACTACACCGATTGGACGCCGCTCGATAACCGTCCCAGCCTTTTCCCCGAGGATCTCGACAGGGACGACCCGTGGCAGTTCCGCAACATCCTGGTGCGATAGCACCCTGGCCTACTGCCCTCCCCGCCTTGCAATCGCCCGGAAATCGGGCGATTGAAGATGGGCGGCCTAGAGCGACGTGCGTCCCTTCGGACGCACAAAGTACGCTCTAGCACTTTGAATGGAMGCATCGTGCTTTCCGAAAATCGGAACACCGATTTTCGGGYCGATGCGAGAGGAGAGGATTTTCAAATGACGATTGCGCGCAAATTGCTTTCGGCRGGCGCCGCGGCAAGCCTTCTGGYCGCTGCCGCCTGCAGCACCACCGGACCTTCAGAACCGCCGATTTCGGCGGCACCGAAGGGCGTCGAAGGCAACTGGATCGACGCCAAGGGCACCGGCCTGTCGACTTTCGCCGCCGGCAGCTTCACCACCGTCGCGACCGATACCGGCCAGAAGCTGTCGGAGGGCAGCTACACCATGACCAGCCCGACCTCGGTCGAGATCCACGGCACCTCGCTGATCCGCCAGACGCCGGTCAGCTTCAACTGCCTGATGGTTTCGATCAGCCAGCTCAACTGCACCAGCGCCAGCGGACAGAACTTCGTGCTGACGCGCCGGGCTTAACGACTGCAATCTGCCAAATCGATCCAGGACGGCGGCGTGAGCCGCCGTCCTTTTTTGTGCCGGCAAAGCTCTTCCCGATTTCCGCTTGCATCGACCAAAACGCTCTGTGAACATGACCCGAAGCTGACTGTTATGTTTCGGTCAAGCGAGGGCACTAAACACTTCAGGTCAGCTCATACGGGGAGACGAAGATGAAGAAATTTGCCGCCATTGCCGCCCTTTCCGCATCAGCACTTGGCCTGTCGGCGGGAACATCATTTGCCGACTACACACTGAACATCCTGCATTTCAACGATTGGCACAGCCGTATCGAAGGCAACAACAAATACGAGTCGACCTGTTCGGCGGAGGAGGAGACCAAAGGCGAATGCATCGGCGGCGCCGGCCGGCTGGTCACCGCGATCGCGCAGGAGCGCAAGAAGCTCGAAGGCCAGAACGTGCTGCTGCTCAATGCAGGCGACAGCTTCCAGGGTTCGCTGTTCTACATAACCTACAAGGGCGCCGCGGAGGAGGAATTCCTCAATCAGATGAAGCCCGACGCGGTGACGCTCGGCAACCACGAATTCGACGACGGCGAAAGCGCGCTGGTGCCTTACCTCGACAAGGCGAAGTTCCCGGTCGTCAGCGCCAATGTCATGCCCAACGACAAGTCCGGCGCCGCGGGCAAGATCAAGCCGTCAATCGTCGTCGAGGTCGGCGGCCAGAAGATCGGCATCGTCGGCRCCGTGACCAACGACACGYCGGAACTCGCCTCGCCCGGCCCGAACATCGCCATCGCGGACGACGTCAAATCGATCACCGCAGAGGTCGAGAAGCTGAAGGCGCAAGGCATCAACAAGATCATCGCCGTGACGCATATCGGCTACAACCGCGAGCGTGACGTGATCGCCAAGATCCCGGGCATCGACGTGGTGGTCGGCGGTCACAGCCACACGCTCCTGTCCAACACCGACCCGAAGGCGGCGGGCCCCTATCCGACGATGGTCGACAACCCCGACGGCTACAAGGTGCCGGTGGTGCAGGCGGCGTCCTATTCGAAATATCTCGGCGAGTTCAAAGTGGTGTTCGACGACAATGGCGTCGTCAAGCAAGCGAGCGGCGACCCGATCCTTCTCGACAAGTCGATCACGCCCGACCCCGCGGTGCTTGCGCGCATCAAGGAGTTTGGCGCGCCGATCGAGGCGCTGAAGAACAAGGAGGTCGCCGAGACCACCAAGGCGATCGACGGCAGTCGCGAGAACTGCCGCGCCCGCGAATGCGAGATGGGCAATCTCGTCTCCGACGCCATCCTCGATCGTGTGAAGGGCCAGGGCGTCGAGATCGTCATCTCGAACGGTGGCGGCCTGCGCGCCTCGATCGACCAGGGCACCGTGACCATGGGCGAGGTGCTGACAGTTCTGCCGTTCCAGAACACGCTGGCGACGTTCAAGATTTCCGGCAAGGATCTGGTCGCCGGCCTGGAGAACGGCCTCAGCCAGATCGAGGACGGCGCCGGCCGTTTCCCGCAGGTGGCCGGGCTCAAATATTCCTTCGACAAATCGGTGGCGCCCAATGCCGGCCGTGTCAAATCGGTCGAGGTGATGGAGAACGGCACCTGGACGCCGCTCAATCCGGACAAGCAGTATCTCGTTGCCACGAACAACTATGTCCGCCAGGGCGGCGACGGCTACAAGGTCTTTGCCGAGAAGGCCACCGACGCCTATGATTATGGTCCGGGCCTGGAACAGGTGGTGGCCGACTATCTCGGCGCGCACCGGCCCTACACGCCGAAGCTCGACGGCCGCATCACCGAGGTCGGCGCGACGGTCGCGGCGGCGGAACCGGCAAAGCCTGCCGAACCTGTGAAGCCGGCCGAGACTTCACCCGCTGCCGCCAGCCAGGCGGCCGAGCCTGCCAAACCCGCCGAGCCCGCAATGCCCGCTTTGCCGTCCAACTCCAGCGACATCGCCGGAACACCGCCGACGGTTTCGGCCGAAACCGCTCCGGCCACGCCGGCCCCGGCCGAACCGGCGAAGCCTGCGCAGCAGGCGCCTGCCCCTTCGGCTGAGCCCGCAAAGCCGGCCGAGACAGCACCGGCCGAGGCCAAGCCGGCCGGGACCAGGCCAGAGACCAGCCACGTGATCGCTGCCGGCGACACCTATTGGGACCTGGCCAAGACAAACTATGGGGACGGCACCAAGTGGAAGCTGATCTCCGAGGCCAACAAGGACTACAGGCCGCGCCGGCTGCCGCTCGGCGCGACGCTGACCATTCCGCCGGCCGCGAAGTAATCCCCMGCCCGGAAATCATCGCACCCGTCCGGGAAACCGGGCGGGTGTTCCGTTTTCAGGCGGGGACGGGGTAAGGTGCGGCCAGACGCAGCATTGAAAACCGGCACGGCATCGATAGGTTCGCCGCGCTTGAAGCAATTTCAGGAAAACTGCCCAGCGGTTTTCCATCCGGAATTGCGCAGATGGCGCCCTCGGTGCCTGGAGACAATTGATGACGCTTGCCAACCCCGCCGATGCGAAAGCCGCCAAGACCGCCGGTCTGGCGCCGGCGGGTGCCGCGCCGGTGAAGGCGGGCAAGATCGGCATTATGCTCATCAATCTCGGCACGCCCGACGGCACCGACTTCACGCCGATGTGGCGCTATCTGAGGGAATTCCTCTCAGATCCGCGCGTCATCGAGCTAAATAAGGCGATCTGGTATCCGATCCTCTACGGACTCGTGCTCACCTCGCGGCCGAAAAAATCCGGCGCCAACTACGCCAGGATCTGGAACACCGAAAAGAACGAGTCGCCGCTACGCACCTTCACCCGCTCGCAAGCCGAGAAGCTGGCCGGCGCCCTCGCCGACCTGCCGAACGTCGTGGTCGATTGGGCGATGYGCTACGGCAATCCTTCGACGGCAAGCGTCGCCCGCCGCCTGGTCGAGCAGGGCTGCGAGCGCATCCTCACCTTCCCGCTCTATCCGCAATATTCGGCGACGACGACGGCAACCGCCAACGACCAGTTGTTCCGCGCGCTGATGAAGATCAGGCATGCGCCGGCGATGCGCAGCGTGCCGCCCTATTACGACGAGCCGGTCTATATCGAGGCGCTCGCCCGTTCGATCGAGCAACATCTCGCGACGCTCGACTTCGTGCCGGAGGTGGTGATCRCCTCCTACCACGGCATCCCGAAACCCTATTCGGACAAGGGCGACCCTTACGGGGCGCATTGCCTCGAGACGACACGGCTGCTGCGGGCAAGGCTCGGCTGGGACGAGAAGAAGCTCATCACCACCTTCCAGTCGCGCTTCGGCGCCCAGGAATGGCTGCAGCCCTACACCGACGTCACCGTCGAGAAGCTGGCGAAGGATGGCGTGAAGTCGATCGCCATCGTCAATCCGGGATTTTCCGTCGACTGCATAGAGACATTGGACGAGATCGGCCGCGAAGCGGCCGAGACTTTCCACCATGCCGGCGGCAGGAACTTCGCCCACATCCCCTGCCTCAACGACAGTTCCGAGGGCATGGCGGTGATCGAAGCTATGGTGCGGCGCGAGTTGTCCGGCTGGGTGTGACGGGCTTCACCGACAGGCCCTGAAACCGGTGCGCAAGAGCCTTCGCTAAACAATATTCGTGATCACCTGATTGTAACATTACGGAAACACACTTAAGTGATTCCGTGAGGTCGCCGCCTTTTGAGGGAGAAACGAAATGGGCTTCAGCGGTTTCGATATTGCGATCATTGTTCTTGTCTTTCTCGTCATCATCCTTCTTTTCAAAGGCATCAAGACGGTGCCGCAAGGTTACAACTACACGGTGGAGCGCTTCGGACGGTACACCAAGACGCTGACGCCAGGCCTGAACATCATCAACCCGATCTTTGAGCGCGTCGGCGCCAAGATGAACATGATGGAGCAGGTGCTCGATGTCCCGACACAGGAGATCATCACCCGCGACAACGCCATCGTCGGCGTCGACGGCGTCGCCTTCTACCAGGTGCTGAACGCCGCCCAGGCGGCCTACCAGGTCGCCGGGCTGCAGAACGCCATCCTCAACCTCACCATGAYCAACATCCGCACCGTCATGGGCTCGATGGACCTCGACGAACTGCTCTCCAACCGCGACGCGATCAACGAGCGCCTGCTGCGCGTCGTCGACGAGGCGGCGCATCCGTGGGGCATCAAGATCACCCGCGTCGAGATCAAGGACATCAACCCGCCGGCCAATCTGGTGGAATCGATGGGCCGCCAGATGATGGCCGAACGCGACAAGCGCGCCCAGATTCTCGCCGCCGAAGGCCTGAAGCAGTCGCAGATCCTCGAGGCCGAGGGCCGTAGGGAGGCCGCGTTCCGCGATGYCGAGGCGCGCGAGCGCTCGGCTGAAGCCGAGGCCAAAGCAACGCAGGTGGTGTCGGAAGCCATCGCCAAGGGCGACGTGCAGGCGATCAACTACTTCATCGCCCAGAAATACACCGAGGCGCTGGCGAAGATCGGCTCATCCAGCAACAACAAGATCGTGCTGATGCCGCTGGAGGCCTCGTCGCTGATCGGCACCCTGGGCGGCATCGGCGAAATCGCCAGGGAAGTCTTCCGCAACGATGGCGCTGCCGCTGCCGGCACGCCGCGACAGGTTTCGCGACCRCCGCTGGTGCGGCCGAGCGACAACTGATGTGAGGCGGTCTGGCTGGGAGAACGTCAATGATCGAGCGCATCGTATCGGAACTCGGTCCGTGGAACTGGATGGTTCTCGGCTTCGTGCTCCTGGTGATGGAAGTCGTCGCGCCTGGCGTGTTCATGCTCTGGATCGGCATCGCGGCGCTCATCATCGGCGCGATCTCGCTGCTTGTCAGCTATGCCGCCATCTGGAACTGGCAGGCCCAGCTGAATGATGCGATTTGGACGTGGCAGGTTCAGGTTCTCGCCTTTCTCATCCTGTCGGTCATCTCGGCCTTTATTGGCAAGAGGCTGACGGCCGGGAGCGCCGGCGAAGGAGACCAGCCGCTGCTCAACCGCCGCGGCGCCCAGATGGTCGGCCGCACGGCAAGGCTCGTCGAGCCGATCAAGGACGGCCGCGGCCGCATCCGGCTGGGAGACACGCTGTGGCGCGTCTCCGGCCCCGATCTGCCCGCCGGCACCCAGGTCCGTGTCACGGGGGCTGCTGACACCGATCTGGAGCTTACGGTGGAAGCTATTTGATCTTTCCGGGAACCTAGGCGGCGCCGATGCGCAGCAGATCGTGCAGATGCACGAGGCCGACGGGGYGACCGCCTTCCACCACCATGAGGCTTGTGATGGCGGAGGCGTTGATGGTCTGCAGCGCCGTCGCCACCAGCGTGTCGGGGGCCGCCGTCTTCGGCTGCCTCGTCATCACCTGATCGACACTCATCGACATGAGATCGTCGGCGATATGGCGGCGRATATCGCCGTCGGTGATGATGCCGATCAGCGCGCCGTCGGCGCCGGTGACCGCCACGCAGCCAAAGCCTTTTTGCGACAGTTCGACGATCGCTTCGCGCATGCTGGTGCCCGACGGCACCAGCGGCAGCCGCTCGCCGACATGCATGATCTCGCGCAGCTGCGTCAGGTTTGCACCGAGCTGGCCGCCGGGGTGGAAGGTGCGGAAGTGATCCGGCGTGAAACCGCGCGCCTCTAGCAGCGCGATCGCCAGCGCATCGCCAATGACCAGCTGCAGCAGCGCCGATGTCGTTGGCGCCAGCCCGTGCGGACAGGCCTCCGCCGCCGGCGGCAGCAGCAGCACCACATCGGCGGCACGCGCCAGCGCCGAGTTCTCGCCGGACGTGATGGCGATCAGCGGGATGGAGAAGCGCCTGGAATAGGCGACGATGCCCATCAACTCCCTGCTTTCACCCGACCAGGACATGGCGACGATGGCGTCGTCCCTGGCGATCATGCCGAGATCGCCGTGATTGGCCTCGGCCGGATGAACAAAGAAGGCGGGCGTGCCGGTCGAGGCGAGCGTGGCCGCGATCTTGGAGCCGATATGGCCGCTCTTGCCGACGCCGGTGACGATGACGCGGCCTTCGATCCGCGAGATCAGGTTGACTGCGGCAGCGAAGGGCTCTGCCAGGCCGTTGTCGAGCGCAGCGGCAAGCGCCGCCAGTCCGGCCTGTTCCGTCGCCACGGTTCTCAGCGCCGACTCGACCACCTGGCCACCCGGCCGCTTTCTTTCTTGGGACCCCGCATGCATGGCAGATGCGATTAACGCTTTGCCGCCCTCCTGTCCAACGGAATTCCCGTTTCGCGTGCGTCAGGGCAGTGGAAACGGCCCGTTTCAACGCTCCGTTAACCATCCCCATTTACGGTCCGGTAAGTATGGCGCGCCTGCGCCGCGCAAGCAGTGGTGACTATGTCCGGGCCCCAGCCTGAAACGAAAAGAGGTCGAAAGGGCATGGCCGTCGGCACGCTGCTGGTGGCGGCGAGCGTTCTTGCCTTGCTGCGCGCTCAGCCGGTCCTGGCGCAGGAAACCGAGCTGCGCGGCGAGGTCTCCGAATCGGCGATTCTCGCCGATCAGCAGCGCAAGGCGAGACAATTGCGCGCGCAAGGATCGCAGGATCAGGCGGCTTCGGCGGCCCAGGCGGCTGAGGACTTGACACCCGCAAATCCCTACCAGCCGGAGAGCCCCGGGGCGGTTCCGGACGACGACCAGACGGCGGGCACGACGGGGAGCATCTTGGACCCGCCGGATGCGAGCGGCGATCCCTTCGCCGACACTCAGGCCACCGCCCGGCCGCGCCGGCCCTCGACCGCCAGGCAGCGGACGGCCGAAGCCAACATGAAAAGCGACACCAGGACGGCCGGCAAGAAAAACGCCAGGAAGAAATCGGGCCTGACCACCGACAGCACGGCCAGCACCGCCGTAACCAGAGACCCGCCCGATACCGCGGCCGCCGACAATGACGGCGCGAACCGCCGCGCCGTCACGATCGACAGCGTCGACAGGCAGAAGCTCGATCCCGGCGCGGAACGCACCGGGTCGATCGATGGCCAGAAGGTCAAACCCCAGGAAGATCCCTTCGCCGCCCCGGGTATCAAGGTCRGCACCTTTGTCTTCCGGCCGTCGCTCGAGCAGGGCGTCACCGCGACATCCAACGCCGATGGCAGCAGCGGCGGCAGGCCGGCGGTTCTGTCGGAAACGGCGCTGCGCTTCTCCGCCGCCTCGGACTGGCGCGAGAATTCGGCCGCCATCGACGGCTACGGCCTCTTCCGCAAYACCCTCTCGGGTCAGAAGATCAACGATGCGCGAGGCCGGATCGAGGGCCAGCTCAATGTCGACCTCGACCATGAACTGCGCGCCATCGCCAAGCTTGGCTATGAAGCCGCGCCGGAATCGGCCTCGTCGCCGGGCGCGATTRCCGGCGTCACCTCGCAGCCCTTGCGCCAGACCATCGACGGCAGCCTCGGCATCGAKAAGGACATAGGCAAGATGCGCTATGCGCTGACCGGCTCGGTCACGCATGATGTCTACGGCGACGCCAAGCTCTCGGACGGCACGGTGCTGTCACAGAAGGATYGTGACAACACGCTCTATTCCGCGACCTTGCGCACCGGCTACGAGATATCGCCGGCCATCACCCCGTTCGCCGAGGTGGAGACCGGGCGGCGGGTGTATGACCTGCGCGTCGACAGCAACGGTTTCGAGCGCTCCTCGACGCGGCTCAGCGCGCGCGCCGGCCTCGAGCTCGACATTGATGAGAAACTTTCCGGCGAATTCTCCGTTGGATGGCTGCGCGAAGGCATCGATGACTCCCGCCTGCCGGCGATCGCCGGGCCATATGTCAACGCCGATCTCAAATGGTCGCCGGAGCGCGGCACCATCGTCGGGCTCACCGGCAAGACCACGGTCGAGACCACGACGACGGCCGGCCAGAGCGGCGACATCCTCTACTCGGGCCGGCTCACCGGCGAAAGGCAGGTCCGCGCCGATCTGACGGCGAACTCGGCGCTTGGACTGGATTGGCGCGACTACACCGGCTCCGACGGCCACGATCGGATCCTGAGCGCCGAGGCCGGGCTGACATGGTGGCTGAACCGCTATGCCGGCCTCACCACGCGGGTGAGGACGGAGAAGCTCACCAGCAACCTTCCTGGCCGCAACTACACCGCCAACAGCGTCTATCTTGGCCTGAAGGTACAGCGCTGACGAAGGCGGGCAGCCGTTAAAGCGCGTCGCGCTGAAACGTATTCAGCCGACGCGCTTCAGGTCTTTGTTTTGATGCATGTCGTTCCCCCAAAACCGCTGCGCATTTTGGGCGACATGCATTAGCCAGGCACCTAAGACGCCGCGCCGCGCCGCTCCGCCGGCCGCACTTCATCCAGCAGGGTACGGATGACGCCGGCCATGCTCTCGTTCATGTCGTTGCGCCAGAGCGCGAAGGCGACATTGGCCTCGACGAAACCTTCCGGCGAGCCGCAGTCGAACGTGCGTCCCTTGTAATGATAGCCGTAGAAGGCTTGTTGCTTCTCCAGCTTCAGCATCGCATCGGTCAGCTGGATCTCGTTGCCGGCGCCGCGCTCCTGGTTTTCGAGAATGCTGAAAATCTCCGGCTGCAGGATGTAGCGCCCGTTGATGTAGAGATTGGACGGCGCCGTGCCCGGCTTCGGCTTTTCCACCATTCCGGTGATGCGGAAGYCGTGATGGGTGTCCTCGCCGCGGCCGACGATGCCGTATTTATGCGCCTCGGCCGGGTCGCATTCCTGCACGGCGATGATGTTGTTGCCGGTTTCGGCATAGAGGTCGACCATGTCCTTCATGCAGCTTTTTTCCGACTGCATGATCATGTCGGGCAGCAGCAGCGCGAACGGCTCGTCGCCGACCAGCTCGCGGGCGCACCAGACGGCATGGCCAAGCCCCATCGGCACCTGCTGGCGGGTGAAGCTGGTCTGCCCCGGCGCCGGCTGCAGCCGCTGCAGGCGGGCGAGCTGGTCGTCCTTGCCGCGCTGGGCGAGCGTATCGTAGAGCTCGAACTGGACGTCGAAATGGTCCTCGATGACCGCCTTGTTGCGCCCGGTCACGAAGATGAAATGCTCGATGYCGGCATCGCGCGCTTCATCGACCACATATTGGATGACCGGCCGGTCGACGACGGTCAGCATCTCCTTCGGAATGGCTTTGGTGGCCGGAAGAAACCGYGTACCGAGGCCCGCGACCGGGAAAACTGCTTTGCGAACTCGCTTCATGCTGCGTCACCCACCTGTTTTGGGGCCAATTATCCGCTCGACCGCCTCCTCGGCAACCCCCCGGACATTTTCACGCCGGAATGTTGAACTACCGAACGGCACAAGTTGAACGTGCAGGCCTAAAGCCGCGACCTCTCTTCTCGCCCCCGGCGCCTATGGTAAACTAAATACTAACCGGGTTCGGCGTTCAATGATCCTTCCTGATTTGACGAAGGAGTGAAAAGATGTCCGTTCGCAACACCGCAAGGCGCCTGACGGCACTGGTGACGGCCGCCGGCCTGACCCTCGCCCTGCTGATGCCCGCCGGACCCGCTTTCGCAGATGCCGGATTCCGCCAGTGGGTCGCGGGCTTCCGCGCTGTTGCGATCGAGGGCGGCGTCTCGGGTGCCGTCTACGACCGGGCCTTGAGGGGCATCGAACCCGACCCGGTCGTGCTGGAAAAGGCCCGCACCCAGCCGGAATTCACCGCTCCTGCCTGGGACTATTTCGACAATCGCGTGCATGACCAGGCAGTGGCCAACGGCCAGGCGATGGCGCGCAAATGGAAGCCGTGGCTGGATCGCATCGAGGCAAGGTTCGGTGTCGACCGCAACATCCTTCTCGCCATCTGGTCGATGGAATCGAACTACGGCGAAACCCTGAAGCGCGACGACATCATGCGCAATGTCATCCGTTCGCTGGCCACACTTGCCTATGGCGACTCCAAGCGATCGCAATATGCCCRYACCCAGCTGATCGCCRCACTGAAGATCCTGCAGACCGGGGACATCGACGAAAGCCACCTCATGGGCTCCTGGGCCGGCGCGATGGGCCAGACGCAGTTCATCCCGACCAGCTACCAGCGCTACGCTGTCGACATGGATGGCAATGGCCGGCGCGACATCTGGAATTCGATCCCCGATGCGCTGGCCACCGCCGCCAACCTTTTGAAGAAGAACGGCTGGCAGGGCGGCAAGACCTGGGGCTACGAAGTGACGCTGCCGGCCGGCAAGCCGCCCGCCGGGTCGAAGACGCTGGCGCAGTGGCAGGCGCTCGGCGTCGTCAGGGCCAACGGCAAGCCGTTCAGGAACCTGACCGACAAGGCGACGTTGAAGGTACCTGACGGCAGGGGTGGCCCGGCCTTCCTGATGATCAGGAATTTCTCGGTGATCAAAGCCTACAACAACGCCGACAAATACGCTTTAGCCGTCGGCCTGCTCGCGGACGAGATCGCCGGCGGCACCGGCCTTGTGCAGGACTGGCAGCGGCCCTTCACCAARCTCACCTTCGAGGAGCGCCAGGAATTGCAGAAGCGGCTTTCAGAGCACGGCTATTATGACGGCAAGTTCGACGGCAAGATCGGCGACGGCTCGAAGGCCGCCATCATGGCTTACCAGGCGAAGGTCGGCTTGACCCAGGATGGCTATCCGAGCATGGAAGTGCTGAAATGGCTCCGCAAGCAGTAGAGCCGTCCATGGCGTGAAGCATCCTTTCAAATGCGAAGGGATGCTGTAGTGCTTCGGCCTGCGCATGACTTTCCCGGATTTGCATGGTCATGCGCAAAGGGATGGAGAGGTGAGTGGTTACGGTTGCGCGTATCTGGCTGATCGTTCGCCGCCTGCCGATCCTCGTCCTGGCCGTCGCCGTGCTGGCCGTCGCCGGCTCCAGCGCCTTCCACACGCCCGCATTCGCGCAGGAGGAAAGCCATGGCTGGTCGCTCCGCGACCTGCTCTTCCCGCGCCGCAGCGAGCGCATCGAGCTGCCGCCGCCCGATATCCAGACGGTGAGGCCGAGGCCGAAGGTGAGAAAACCCAAGCCGCGCCCGCCGGCCGAACCGGAGACGCCGATCGTCGAAAAGGCGCCGGATGCGCGCGTCGTGCTGGTGGTCGGCGATTTCATGGCGGGCGGCCTGGCCGAAGGCCTCGATACCGCCTTTGCCGACAATCCCGCTATCAGGATCGTTTCGCGTGCCAATGGTTCGTCCGGCTTCGTGCGCGACGATTTCTACAACTGGCCGGTCGAGATCAAGTCGCTGATCGAGACCGAGAAACCCTCCGTCGTGGTGGTGATGCTCGGCTCCAACGACCGCCAGCAGATGCGAGTCGGCGACGTGCGCGAGCAGCCGCGTTCCGAGAACTGGACCAAGGAATATGAGCGCCGCACCGATGCGTTGGGCAAGGCCATACAGGACGCGAAGGTGCCGTTCCTGTGGGTTGGCATGCCGGCGTTCCGGGTGGCGAAGATGAGCTCGGATATGCTGGCCTTCAACGWCATCTACCATTCGGCCGCCCAGAGCCACGGCGGCGAGTTCGTCGATGTCTGGGACGGCTTCGTCGACGAGAACGGCGCCTTCGTCACCTCCGGCCCCGACATCAATGGTCAGCCGGTGCGCCTGCGCTCCGACGACGGCATCAACGTCACCAAGGCCGGCAAGCGCAAGCTGGCCTTCTATACCGAAAAGCCGCTGGCGAAGATTCTTGGACTGGCGGCACCTGGAAGTGTGACGACGGTCTCCGCGCCGGCGGGCGCCCCGGTCGAGACGTCCAAGCCTGCCGCGGCACCTGTCATCGTCGTCCGCACCCCGCCGATGCTGCTCAGCGATCCTGCGCTGGACGGCGGCACCGAACTGCTGGGYGCAGCTCCGCCCGCCAAGGCGGATCCGAATCTGCCGGGTGAAAAGCTGACCGTCGAAGGCAAGGCGCCGGCCGCCTCGCCCGGCCGCGCCGACGACTTTTCGTGGCCGCCGAAGACGCCACCGGCTGCCGCCGCGGCAGCCGGGTCGGACACGACGACGGCGATCAACCGGTAGTTCTGCTGATCAGTGAGAATGCCTGCGGCCTGGCCGCAGGCGTAGAATTTCAAGCCGGTCTCAGCGCGGCAGGACCGTCGACCCCATCAACGCTTCGTCGATCGAGCGTGCCGCCTGGCGGCCCTCGCGGATCGCCCACACCACCAGCGACTGGCCGCGGCGCACGTCGCCCGCCGCATAGAGCTTGTCGACGTTGGTCTTGTAATCGCGGTCGTTGGCCTCGACGTTCCGCGAGCGGCGGCTGTCGGTGATCACCTTTATCTGACCGTCGAGCTCCCTCATCACGCTGTCGGCCGCCGGGCCGGCAAAGCCGATGGCGATGAAGGCGAGGTCGGCGCGGATCACGAATTCGGTGCCGGGGATCGGCTTGCGCTTCTCGTCGACCTCGCAGCAACGGACGCCGGTCAGCTGGCCGTCCTCGCCGATGAATTCGAGCGTCRCCACCTGGAATTCGCGTTCCGCGCCTTCGGCCTGCGAGGAGGACGTGCGCATCTTCGTCGCCCAGTAGGGCCAGACGGCGAGCTTGTCTTCCTTTTCCGGCGGCTGCGGGCGGATGTCGAGCTGCGTCACGCGCACCRCTCCCTGCCGGAAGGCCGTGCCGATGCAGTCGGACGCGGTGTCGCCGCCGCCGACCACGACGACATGCTGGCCGCCGGCGATGATCGGGTGCGAGGGCCAGGCCACCGACTGGATCGGCTCGCCGCCGACGCGACGGTTCTGCTGCACCAGATAGGGCATCGCGTCATAGACGCCGACGAGATCGTCGCCCGGAATGTTGGCCGGGCGCGGCGTTTCGGACCCGCCGCAGTAAAGCACCGCGTCATACTCGGCGAGCAGTTCCGAAACCTTCTTGTCGACGCCGACATTGACGCCGCAGTGGAAAGTCACCCCCTCGCCCTGCATCTGTTCGATGCGGCGATCGATGTAGTGTTTCTCGATCTTGAAGTCGGGAATGCCGTAACGCATGAGCCCGCCCGGCCGGCTCTCGCGCTCGTAGACATGCACATCATGGCCGGCGCGGCCGAGCTGCTGCGCCGCCGACATGCCGGCCGGGCCGGAGCCGATTATGGCGACGCGCTTGCCGGTCTTCTTCTCCGGCGGATAGGGCCGGATCTGGCCGGTCTCGTAGGCCTTGTCGGCGATGGCCTGCTCGATCGTCTTGATGGCGACCGGAATGTCCTYGAGGTTCAGCGTGCAGGCTTCCTCGCAGGGCGCCGGGCAGATCCGGCCGGTGAATTCCGGAAAGTTGTTGGTCGAGTGCAGGTTGCGGATCGCACTTTCCCAGTCGCCATTGTAGACGAGGTCGTTCCAGTCCGGGATCTGGTTGTGGATCGGGCAGCCGGTCGGCMCATGGCAGTAAGGAATGCCGCAATCCATGCAGCGCGCGGCCTGTTTCTCGACCTCCTTGTCCGACATCGGCAGCGTGAATTCGCGGAAATGCCGGATGCGGTCCGATGCAGGCTGGTACTTGTGCACCTGCCGGTCGATCTCGAGAAACCCTGTTACCTTGCCCATAGTCCAGTCCCTGCTGCCCGAAGGCACGCTTTTGTCGCGCACCCGTTAACCTCATAAGGCTGCCGTGGCAACCTTCGTTCCGAGGTCAGGATTGTTGGTGAGGATGCCGGCCGGGGCGTCGTCTCCCCGGCCGTGCCCGAAAGCCTATTCCGCCGCCACGCTCATGCGCATGCGTTCCATCTCGATCAGCGCGCGGCGATATTCGACCGGCATGATTTTCCGGAATTTCGGCCGGAAGCTCTGCCAGTTMTCGAGGATCTCGCGGCCGCGCACCGAGCCCGTGTAGTGGACGTGGTTCGAGATCAGCTGGTAGAGCCGCTCCTCATCGTGACTGGTCATGTCGCCCGACACGTCGACGCGTCCCTTGTGGTCGAGGTCGCCGCCGTGGTGGAGCAGCTTCTCCATCAGGTCGTCCTCTTCCGGAACGGGCTCGAGCTCGACCATCGCCATGTTGCAGCGCTCGGCGAAATCGCCCTTCTCGTCCAGCACATAGGCGACGCCGCCCGACATGCCGGCGGCGAAGTTGCGGCCGGTTTTGCCGATGACGACGACGATGCCGCCGGTCATGTATTCGCAGCCGTGGTCGCCGACGCCTTCGACGACGGCGACGACGCCGGAATTGCGCACCGCGAAGCGCTCGCCGGCGACGCCGGCGAAATAGGCCTCGCCCTCGGTGGCGCCATAGAGCACCGTGTTGCCGACGATGATCGATTCGGAAGCTATGATCTTGGCCTCTTGCGGCGGCCGGATGACGATGCGGCCGCCCGACAGCCCCTTGCCGACATAGTCGTTGCCGGCGCCGACCAGCTCGAAGGAGACGCCGCGCGCCAGAAACGCGCCGAAGGACTGGCCGGCCGTGCCGGTCAGCTTGACGGTGATGGTGTCCTCGCGCAGGCCCTTGTGCTTGAAGCGCCTGGCGACTTCGCCCGACAGCATCGCGCCCGCCGAACGGTCGACATTGCGGATCGGCAGCTCGRTGGTGACGGGCTRCTTGGCTTCCAGCGCCRGCTTCGCCAGCTCGATCAGCTTGCGGTCGAGCACGTCGTCGATCGGATGCTTCTGCCGCTCGGTCCAGTGCAGCGCCTCGTGCGGCGCATCGGGCTTGAAGAACATCTTCGAGAAGTCGAGCCCGCGCGCCTTCCAGTGCTGGATCACGTCGCGCTTCTCCAGGAGGTCGGTGTCGCCGATGATCTGGTCGAGATGGGTGAAGCCCATTTCGGCCAGCAGCGCACGCACCTCTTCCGCCACGTAGAAGAAGAAGTTGATGACGTGCTCGGGCGTGCCCTTGAAGCGCTTGCGCAGCACCGGGTCCTGCGTCGCCACGCCGACCGGACAGGTGTTCAAGTGGCACTTGCGCATCATGATGCAGCCGGCCGCGATCAGCGGCGCGGTCGAGAAGCCGAACTCGTCGGCGCCGAGTAGCGCGCCGATGATGACGTCGCGGCCGGTGCGCAGGCCGCCGTCGACCTGCAGCGCAACTCTGCTGCGCAGGCCGTTGAGCACCAGCGTCTGATGCGTTTCGGCAAGGCCCATTTCCCACGGGCTGCCGGCATGCTTGAGCGAGGTCAGCGGCGAAGCGCCGGTGCCGCCGTCATAGCCGGAGATGGTGATGTGGTCGGCGCGTGCCTTTGCGACCCCCGCCGCGACCGTGCCGACGCCGACCTCCGACACCAGCTTGACCGACACGTCGRCCGCCGGGTTGACGTTCTTCAGGTCGTAGATCAGCTGCGCCAGATCCTCGATCGAATAGATGTCGTGATGCGGCGGCGGCGAGATCAGGCCGACGCCGGGCGTCGAGTGCCTGACCTTGGCGATGGTCGCATCGACCTTGTGGCCGGGCAGCTGGCCGCCTTCGCCGGGCTTGGCGCCCTGCGCGACCTTGATCTGCATGACATCGGAATTGACCAGATATTCCGCCGTCACGCCGAACCGCCCCGAGGCGACCTGCTTGATCGCCGAGCGTTCCGGGTTCTTGCCGCCGCCCGGCAGCGGCAGGTAGCGGTCGGCCTCTTCGCCGCCTTCGCCCGTGTTCGACTTGCCGCCGATGGCGTTCATGGCGCGCGCCAGAGTGGTGTGCGCTTCCCTGGAGATCGAGCCGAAGGACATCGCGCCGGTCGAGAAGCGCTTGACGATCTCGGCCGCCGGCATGACGTCTTCGAGCGCCACCTTCTTGCGGCCGGTTTCCTCGGCGAGCCTGATCTTGAACAGGCCGCGGATGGTCTGCGCCCGCGCGGTCGCGCTGTCGATCTGCGCCGAATACTCCTTGAACGTGTCCCWGGAGCCCTGGCGCACCGCATGCTGCAGGGTGGCGACCGCATCCGGCGACCACATATGCGCCTCGCCGCGCATGCGGAACATGTATTCGCCGCCGACCTCCAGGTTGTTGCGCAGCACTGGGTCGTTGCCGAAGGCGTCGGTGTGGCGGCTGAGCGTCTCGGTCGCGATCTCGTCGAGTCCGACGCCTTCGATCAGCGTGGCAGTGCCCTTGAAATACTTCTCGACGAAATCCGACTTGAGCCCGATGGCGTCGAAAATCTGCGCGCCGCAATAGGACTGGTAGGTCGAGATGCCCATCTTGGACATCACCTTGAGGATGCCCTTGCCGATCGACTTGATGTAGCGGGAGACGACCTCGTATTCGTCGACCTCTTCCGGCAGCTCGCCGCGCTTGTGCATGTCGAGCAGCGTGTCGAAGGCGAGATAGGGGTTGATCGCTTCGGCGCCGTAGCCGGCAAGGCAGCAGAAATGATGCACCTCGCGCGGCTCGCCGGATTCCACGACAAGCCCGACCGCGGTGCGCAGCCCCTTGCGGATCAGGTGGTGGTGCACCGCGGCGGTGGCGAGAAGCACCGGAATGGCGATGCGGTCCGGCCCGACCTGGCGGTCGGACAGGATGATGATGTTGTAGCCGCCGGCAACCGCCGCCTCGGCCCGCTCGCAAAGCCGGTCGATGGCGCCCGGCATGCCGGCGGCGCCCTCGTTCGCGGCATAGGTGATGTCGATCGTCTTGGTGTCGAAGCGGTCCTCGGTGTGGCCGATGGAGCGGATCTTCTCGAGATCGCCATTGGTCAGAATCGGCTGGCGCACTTCGAGCCGCTTGCGGCGCGACGTGCCGACGAGGTCGAAGATGTTCGGCCGCGGACCGATGAAGGACACCAAGCTCATCACCAGCTCCTCGCGGATCGGGTCGATCGGCGGGTTGGTGACCTGGGCGAAGTTCTGCTTGAAATAGGTGTAGAGCAGCTTCGACTTGTCCGACATAGCCGAGATCGGCGTGTCGGTGCCCATCGAGCCGACCGCTTCCTGGCCGGTGGTGGCCATCGGCGCCATCAGGAGCTTTGTGTCTTCCTGCGTGTAGCCGAAGGCCTGCTGGYGGTCGAGCAGGCTGACGTCCTTGCGCAGCGCGCGCGGCTCGACCGGCTTCAGGTCTTCCAGGATGAGCTGCGTGTTGGCGAGCCAGGTCTTGTAGGGATGCCTGGTCGCGATCTCCGACTTGATCTCCTCGTCGGAAACGATGCGRCCCTTGGCGAGGTCGATCAGAAGCATGCGGCCGGGCTGCAGCCGCCACTTCTGCACGATTCTGTCCTCCGGCACCGGCAGCACGCCGGCCTCGGAAGYCATGATGACGCGGTCGTCATCGGTGACGATGTAGCGCGCCGGGCGCAGGCCGTTGCGGTCGAGCGTGGCGCCGATCTGGCGTCCGTCGGTGAAGACGACCGCCGCCGGCCCGTCCCACGGCTCCATCAGCGCGGCATGATATTCGTAGAAAGCCTTGCGGTCGGCATCCATGAGYTTGTTGCCGGCCCAGGCTTCCGGGATCAGCATCATCATGGCGTGGCTGAGCGTGTACCCGCCCTGGAACAGGAACTCGAGCGCATTGTCGAAGCAGGCGGTGTCGGACTGGCCCTCATAAGAGATCGGCCAGAGCTTCGAGATGTTGTTGCCGAACAGTTCGGAATCGACCGAGGCCTGACGCGCCGCCATCCAGTTGTTGTTGCCGCGCACCGTGTTGATCTCGCCGTTATGCGCGACCATGCGGTAGGGATGCGCCAGCTTCCACGACGGGAAGGTATTGGTCGAGAAGCGCTGGTGGACGAGGATCAGCGCCGTCTCGAAGCGCGGATCGTTGAGGTCCTTGTAATAGGCGCCGACCTGGTAGGCGAGGAACATGCCCTTGTAGACGATGGTGCGCGCCGACAGCGACACGCAATAGGCGCCGACGTCCTTGTTGTCGTTCTCGGCATAGATGCGGCCCGAGATCACCTTGCGCAGGAGATAGAGCCTCGCCTCGTACTCTTCGTCGTCCGGAATGTCCGGCGTGCGGCCGATGAACACCTGGCGATGGAACGGCTCGGATGCCACGATTTCCGACGCCTTCGACAGCGAAGAATTGTCGACCGRCACGTCGCGGAAGCCGAGCAGCGGCAGCCCTTCCGACTGCGCCGATTCGGCGATGATGTCCTCGATATGGGCGCGAAGTGTGGCGTCCTGCGGCATGAACCAGTGACCGACGCCGTACCGGCCGGCCGGCGGCAATTCGATGCCCTGCGCCGCCATCTCTTCGCGGAAGAACTGGTCCGGTATCTGCACCAGCACGCCGGCGCCGTCGCCGACCAGCGGATCGGCGCCGACGGCGCCCCGATGGGTCAGATTCTCCAGCATCGCCATGCCGTCCTCGACGATCTGGTGCGACTTCACGCCCTTCATGTTGACGATGAAGCCGACGCCGCAGGCGTCGTGCTCGTTGCGCGGGTCGTAGAKCCCTCGCGCGGTCAAGCCATTGGTCAGGCCGTTGGTCGGACGAGTCGGATTTTTGACGRCTGCCGCTTTCGTCTGCGCGGCCTGGCCGTTGATCGCAGATGGCGTCAGTTCCGTCATCGTCCTGTCCTTCCTTTTCCGCCCGCTTGGCACTGCTTTGCCTCGGGCGCTGGTTTGCCTTGGGAAGCACGATGCTTCCCCTTCATCCTTGCTGCACGTCTCGCGAAATTCTTGCCGAACCATACGGCCATACGCCCGGTTCGCATCCGGTATCGTACAGGCCAGAGCGGAGCCGTCTACCCGCCGCTCGCAACAATGGCCGGAATGGCATGGATGATACGCCAGTCCAGCCTGCTTTGTGCGACAAAATAAGACAGCACTACTGTCCTAAATTTTTTATGACAGAATTCAGGGGCCCGCACAAGACCGATTCACAAAAAACTTGGACGCGGCGCGACACAAAATTTCGTGAGATGCCTGCAAAACGTAAGGTTCGGTCTCAGCCCTCGTTAGGCTGTCGGCTGGCTTTACCGCTTTCGCGACATTTGGCCCTTGCGCTCGGAAGGTCAAAGCGTTCAAGTCGCGCCCGTTTGCGCAAATCAGCTACGAGACTTTCGATGTTCTTTGCATCCGACAACTGGGCGGGCGTCCATCCCGACATTTCGGCCAACCTGTCCCGGCATGCAGCCGGCATCGCGACCGCCTATGGCGACGGCGAACTGGATCGGCAAGTCTACCGGCGCTTCAGCGAGATCTTCGAACGGGACGTTCAGGTGTTCTTCGTCGCAACCGGCACGGCAGCCAACGCGCTCTCGATGGCGGCGTTGAACCGCATCGGCGGCATCGCGCTTTGCCATTCCGAAGCACATATGAATGTCGATGAATTCGGCGCGATGGGTTTCTATACCGGTGGCGCGCGCATGGCGCCGATTCCGGGCCCACTGGGACGCATGAACCCGCAGGCCCTCGACAAGGCCATCAAGCGCTATTCGCAAGACCTTGCGCCTGCCGGCCAGCCGATGGCCGTGACCATCACCCAGGCGACGGAGGTGGGCACGGTGTACACCGTCGACGATGTCAAGGCGATCGCCGAGGTCTGCCACCGCCATAGCCTGCCGCTGCACATGGATGGCGCGCGCTTTGCCAATGCGATTGCCGCGACCAACGTCACGCCGGCGGAAATGACCTGGAAGAGCGGCGTCGACCTCATCTCCTTCGGCGGGACCAAGAACGGCTGCTGGATGGCGGACGCGGTCGTCATCCTTAATCCGGACCTCGGCAGGGACCTGCGCCTGCTGCGCCAGCGCGCCGGGCAGACCTTCTCCAAGGCGCGCTTCATCTCGGCTCAGTTCGAGGCCTATTTCACCGACGACCTGTGGCTGAGGATGGCGCACCACGCCAATGCGATGRCGGCACTCCTGGCCGAGACGATCGAGGATGCGCCGGCAGGCAGGCTCGCCTGGCTGCCGCAGGCCAACGAAGTGTTCGCGATCCTCGACCGCGCCCTTGCCGACAGGCTGCAAGCCGCCGGCGCCAAATTCTACGAATGGGGCGTGCCGCAGGGTTTTGAGGGCCATCTCGGCGACAATGAAGCGATCTATCGCTTCGTCGCCAGCTTCGCGACCACGACCGAAGAGATCGACCGGCTCGGCGCCCTGCTCGCCGGCTAGCTGGAGCATGATCCCTGCGACGTGCTCAGCATTTCTTGGCTGGCCGAACTTCCGTTCAGAAAATGCTCAAACAAAAAGCGGCGCCTCTCGGCGCCGCTTTCGTCTCGGGAGGGAGACGTATTGCAGTTGGAGCCCGCTGGTTACGCGGCAGCCTTGGCCTCGATCTGCTTGGCCTTGTCCGAAGACGTGGTGATAGCGATCTTGCGCGGCTTCAGCTCCTCGGGGATGTTGCGCTTGAGGTCGACATAGAGCAGGCCGTTCTTCAGCGTGGCGCCCTCGACCTCGACATGGTCGGCGAGCTGGAAGCGGCGCTCGAAGGCGCGCGAGGCGATGCCGCGATAGAGCAGCTCGGAACCCTCGCTGTCGTTCTCTTCCTTGCGCTCGCCCTTCACGGTCAACACGTTGCGATGCGCCTCGATCGAAATCTCGTCTTCCGAGAAGCCGGCAACGGCCATCGAGATGCGATAGGCGTTCTCGCCGGTGCGCTCGATGTTATAGGGCGGATAGGTCTGCGCGCTCTCGGGCTGGCCGAGCGTGTCGAGCATCGTGAACAGCCGGTCGAAGCCGACGGTCGAACGATAAAGCGGGGAAAAATCAACGTGACGCATAAGGTGTTCTCCTGTTGAGCAACATGGTTTGCGTTTGACCTGGTGCGAAACCCTGGAAAGGCGTCTCGGATAGGCCAGCGGCCCCGACGATCGGCGGCCGCAACCTTCATTTGGGAAGCGGAAAAACTCATTTCAAGGCTTTCGGCCAAATGCATGTCGCCCAAAAATGCGCTGCGGGCTCAGGGAAACGACATGCATCAAAACAAGGACTTAAGCGCGCCGATCAGACCCCGCTTGGGGTGCGTTCGGAAGGCCGTCCCTCCATGAACGGCAGATGAACCGCGGCTTCGGCATACGTTCAGCCACGCGACGCTAGGCTTTGGCCAAGATGACAGACAAGCGGTGTTCTCTTGGGCGCCGCGACGAGGCCGAACCGGGTGCTACGTCCCTTCCTCCCGGATCGACAGAGGCCGGAAGTGCGCCGCAGGCACTTCCGGCCTTACCGTTTCACGACAGGGCGCGCAAATCCCGGAACGCCTTTGCTTTTGCCGCATGGCCGTCTATCACCATGGCGAACGCCTGGCCCGTTCGGGCAAAGAACCATCAACGAAGCGCCGAATGACGGACCTTTTCCATCTGACTGAGGGCAATCCGCCGCCGGAGAACGCCGCCGGCGGCTTCTTCACCACGCGTGACGGCAAGAAGATCCGCTACGGCGTCTTCGCCGCGGTCGCCCGCCCGCTGCAGGGCACGGTGGTGCTGCTGACCGGCCGCAACGAGTGCATCGAGAAATATTTCGAGACCATCCGCAATCTCGCCGACCGCGGCTTCGGCGTTGYCATCCTCGACTGGCGCGGCCAAGGCGACTCAAGCCGGCTGCTGCGCAACCGGCAGCGCGGCTATGTCCGCAGTTTCCGCGACTACACGCGCGATCTTGAGCAGTTCTTCCAGGAGATCGTGCTGCCGGATTGCCGGGGCCCCTATTACATACTCKCCCACTCGGCCGGGGCGGTGATCGCGCTCCTTGCATCGCCCTCGATGGTCAACCGGGTGCAGCGCATGGTGCTGATCGCGCCCTTCCTGACCGTGCCCGACCTGCCGGTTTCGATAACCACCGTCCGCCGCGTCTGCGCGGTGTTTTGCGCACTGGGCCTCGGCCGCCTCTACGCCGCCTGGGGACCGCGGCCGAAAGAGACGCCACCTTTTGAGACCAACAAGGTGACGTCGGACCCAGTGCGCTATCGCCGCAACACCGGCATCTACGAGGCCTGGCCGCAGTTGGCGCTCGGCGGCCCGACCATCCGCTGGCTGAAGGCTGCCGCCGCAGCTTCCGAGGCCGTCAGCGATCCGGATTTCATGRCCGGGATCAGGGTGCCGACTCTGATCGTTGCTGCCGGCGCAGATCAGGTCGTCTCAACCAAGGCGGTTGAATCCTACGCCCGGCGGCTGCGCGTCGGTTCGCTGCTGATGATCGACGGCGCGCATCACGAGATACTGCAGGAAAGGGATCTTTTCCGAGAACAGCTGCTCRCAGCCTTCGACGCGTTCATTCCCGGAACCGGCGACGCAGTTTGACCTCACACGGCTCATGYGGACCGGCGCACGATCCGCGCGCGAACTTCGCGACCCGGATGGCCTCCCAGCCCATCGGCTGAACAGGCCTTCTCCGCAGGGCCGAGATCGACCTCTTATTCCCGTTCAAGCGTCGAGCGCTAGGTTGCTGCCCAAAGAGGTCAGGCGCCGAAAATCGGGAGAAACGGCCATGGACGCATCGAATTCGCTGGCACGTCAGGGATATCGTCTGCTGCAGATTGGCGTCGCCCTGCTGCTGTTTTCATCTTTGGAAGGGTTTGCGATACCGTACCTCGCGGCGCCGCGGCTCGGGCTGTCCGCGCACACGCTCAGCGCCCTGCAGGGCGTTCTCCTGCTGGCGCTGGGTCTCACATGGTCCAGGCTCAACCTCGGCGCGGCGACGTCCCGGGTCGCGTTCTGGCTGCTGATCTATTCGGCTTTGGCCATCCTGGCGGCCTACGTGATCGCCGGCGTCTGGGGCGCCGGCAACGAGACAATGCCGTTGGCGGCCGGAGCCTTCCACGGGAGCCCCTTTCAGGAAACTCTGATCAAGGGCGTGGCGTATTCGTCCGCGCCGGCCGGCCTGATCTCTTTCGCGCTCATTCTGTGGGGCCTGCGTCTCGCGGACGTTCGGCACGCCGACGGCTAAAGCGTCGCTATCTTTCAGAATCGCTCATCCGCTTCGGGTTTTGATTTTACGACTGTCTTTGTCCCGAAACCGGTCCCACTTTCGAGAAGACATGTTTTAGGCATCTCGCCCAGAACTGGCAGCGATCTTCCGTCCGGCGTCCGGAGCGGCGCGACTCAGCCGCGCAGCGCCGCCATCGCTGAGGCGTGCAATTCCGGTGTCGCCGCCGCCAGTATGTCGCCGCCCTGTTCCGCCGGCCCGCCGTCGAAGGTGGTGACGACGCCGCCCGCCTTTTCGATGATCGGTATCAGCGCCACGATGTCGTAGGGCTTCAGGCCTGGATCGGCGACGATGTCGACGCTTCCGGCCGCCACCATGGCGAAGGCGTAGCAGTCCGTGCCGTAGCGGGCGAGCTGCACCTGTTTCTCGAACTGGTCGTAGCGGTTGCGCGCCTCTCCCTTGAAGAGTGCCGGCGTGGTGGTGAACAGCGTCGCCTGCGAAAGGTCCGTCGTCTTGCGGGTCGTGAGCTTGCGCGGGCCGCCCGGGCCTTCGTAGTGCGAGCCGGAAGCGTTGGCATAGAACAGCTCGCCGGTGAAGGGCTGCGACATCRGGCCGGCGACGGCGTCGCCGTCGACCGTCAGCCCGACCAGCGTTCCCCAGACCGGCAGCCCGGAAATGAAGGCGCGCGTGCCGTCGATCGGGTCGATGACCCAGACATGCCGGCTCGAAATGTTCTCGCTGCCATGTTCCTCGCCGAGAATGCCGTGATCGGGATATTCCGCTGCTATCAGCGCCCGGATCGCCCGTTCGGCCTCCCGGTCCGCCTCGGTCACCGGGTCGAAGCTCTCCGCCAGCTTGTTGGCGACCGCACCCTGGCTGCGGAAGCGCGGCAAGGTCTCGGCGGCCGCGGCGCGCGCGATGCGCCGCATGAAATCGATGCTGATATCCAACTCAATCTCCCCATTGCGGCGGCCAGCGGCAGCCGCTGTTTCTGACAACGAGAGGCGCGGCCAGGCGCCCTCTCTTGTTGCCTCAATGTCACACCTCAGCCGCCGAAACGGAATTTGCACATCATATTGAATTAAAAAAGCCCGAAGTCGATTGACATTTGTGCATCGCACAATAGCTTTGTTCTCGGACAGCTAGTTCTGTCCATGCCCTCCTTGGGCGTTTCCTCCCTAGACTTCGACCGTGTCGTGAAAGCGATGCGGTCTTTTTTTCAACCGCGGACCGCGACGCCGATGTCATTCCGCGGYGAGCGGCAGATCGGCGAAATGCTGCTCGGGCAGCGACATCAGTTCGGCCGAAAACCGCGTCAGGTCGTCGGCAAGCGCGTCGAAGCCGGCCGATTTCTGGAACGTCCGCTCGTTCATGTAAAGCCCGCGATTGACCTCGATCTGCAGCGCGTGGAGATGGCGCGCCGGCCGCCCGTAATGCTCGGTGATGAAGCCTCCCGCATAGGGCTTGTTGTGCGCGACCGTGTAGCCCATGCCGGTCAGCAGGCCGATCGCAGTCTCGGTAAGAGCCGCAGTTGCGGAAATGCCGAAACGGTCGCCGATGATGAAATCCGGCCGCACGCCGTTGTCGCCGACCCGGATGCTCGCCGGCATCGAATGACAATCGATGAGCACGGCATAGCCGAACCTGGCGTGGGTCCTCGTCAACAGCCGCTTCAGTGTCTCGTGATACGGCTTGTAGACGGCCTCGATGCGTCCCACCGCCTCGGCCAGAGGCAGCCGCCCGGGATAGATGTCGAGCCCCTCGCCCACCAGCTTCGGCACCGTGCCCAGCCCGCCCGCGACTCGGGCCGAGCGTATGTTGCAGAAGGGCGGCACCGGCTCCGCGAACATGCGCGGATCGAGCTCCCATGGCTCGCGGTTGACGTCGAGATAGGCGCGCGGAAAATTCGCCGCCAGCATGGGCGCCCCGAGYGCGACGGCGCCGCCGAAAAGCTCCTCGACAAAGCAGTCCTCCGACCGGCGTATGGCGTTGCGGTCAAGYCTCGTCATGGCGAGGAAGCGCTCGGGATAGTGGCGGCCGCTATGCGGCGAACTGAAGAGGAAAGGTACGCGCTGCTCGGCGCCCGATCGGATTTCGAAGGGTGGTACGACCGAAAAATCCTCGGCTGCCGTCTTCAATTTGAATGAACCAGGAAACAGCACTGCATCATGAATCAAAACTGCCATCTTGCGTCCGGCATGTCCAGCATTTCAGCCGCGCGAAACGCTGGCCCAAGCGGCGCGGACAAGCCAACGTTCACTTGATGTTTACCGTCTCTTCCTCATATACAGGATGGTTAACGGGCCTGTCCGGCGACAGGCTTGGAGCGGGTGATTCGGACGGGACAAGATGGCACGCATTCTGCTGGCGGAAGACGATGACGACATGCGCCGGTTCCTCGTCAAAGCGTTGGAACGAGCTGGCTACCAGGTTAGCGATTTCGACAATGGCGCCAGCGCCTATGAGCGGCTGCGCGAGGAGCCTTTCTCGCTGCTTCTGACCGACATCGTCATGCCCGAGATGGACGGCATCGAGCTCGCCCGCCGCGCCACCGAGATCGATCCGGACCTCAAGGTGATGTTCATCACCGGTTTCGCCGCCGTCGCGCTCAATCCGGATTCCAAGGCGCCCAAGGACGCCAAGGTGCTGTCGAAACCCTTCCATCTGCGCGACCTCGTCAACGAGGTCGAGAAAATGTTGCAGGCAGCCTGAAGGATTTCCGGCGGGCGTCCGCCGGTGCGGCAAAGCGAAGCTTTCTTTTCGCATTCCCGCTATTGACGCGCCGAACCAAAAATGGTGTATGCGCGGCTTCGGWTGGGCGTGTAGCTCAGCGGGAGAGCACTGCATTGACATTGCAGGGGTCACAAGTTCAATCCTTGTCACGCCCACCATCCAACCAAATCTAGGGATTAAGGCAATAGGGAAGTAAGGCAGTAGGCCTTCGCCGCCGCGTATCCTGATTCCTTGCTCCCCTACTGTCCTATTCCCCTACTCCCCTCCTAATTGCGGCTCCCCTACTCCCCTCCTAATTGCGGCGTCAAAGGAGCCGCTGCCCGTTGGCCGGCTCCAGGAGTTGGAAGCCGTATCCGGCTCAGACGCCCGCAACCGCCAGGAGGCTCTTCATTCTGGYGACGGCGAGTTCGGGATCGGCCAGCAATCCGGCCTGATCGGCGAGGCGGAAGACATCGGCGTAGTGGCATATGCCGCGTGCCGACTGCATGCCGCCGACCATGGCGAAATGATCCTGGTGGCCGTTCAGCCAGGCCATGAAGACAATGCCCGCCTTGTAATATTCGGTTGGCGCCTCGAAGATTTTTCGCGATAGCGGCACGGTCGGCGCCATCAGGGCGTCATAGCCGGCCCTGTCGCCTGCGCCGAGCCTGGCCAGCGCAGCGTTCGCCGCCGACGCGATGGCGTCGAAGATGCCGAGCAGCGCATGCGAATGCCGCTTGCCGTCGCCAGCGATCAGCTCGGGGTAGTTGAAATCGTCGCCAGTGAACATCACGACGCCTTCCGGCAGCCGGTCGCGCAGCAGCACCTCCTTGCCGGCGTCGAGCAGCGAAATCTTTATGCCTTCGACCTTGCCGGCATGGCGCTCGATAATGGCAACGACCGTCTCCAGCGCGGGCTCGAAATCCCGGCTGCCCCAATAGCCCTTGAGCGCCGGGTCGAACATGTCGCCCAGCCAGTGCAGGATGACCTTGCCGGAGGCTTGGCTGAGGATGCGGTCATAGACGCGGGCATAGTCGTCCGGTCCTTTGGCGATGGCAGCCAGCGCGCGRCTCGCCATCATGATCGCCTTGYCGCCCTCGCCCTCGATGAAGGCGAACTGCTCCTTATAGGCGCGGATCACGTCGTCCAGCGTCCTTGCCGCCGCAGGCGCCAGTTGGTCCGTGCCGGCGCCCGAGGCGAGATCGGCGCCCTTCACGGTGCGCGCCTCGGCGATCGAGCGCCGGATCAGCTCTTTGGCGCTCGCCCAGTCAAAGCCCATGCCGCGCTGCGAGGTGTCCATTRCCTCGGCGATGCGGAAACCGAGCCGCCACAGATGAYGGCGAAAGGCCATCGTTTTCTCCCAGTCGATGGCCGGCCGCGACCACGGATCGGTCATGGCGAAGGGGTTGGCGACGACATGGGCGGCGGCATAGGCGACGCGCGGGAAATGCGCGCCGATGACGGGCTCCGCCGGTTGGCCGACCAGCCGGTAGCCGACACGGTCGCCATTCTCCGCAGGCAGGATGATATCCATGGAAATCTCCCTTTGTGGGAGGCTATAGATGGAACGTTCCAATAAATCAATAGCCTTTGTGATTCTGACGACTGAAGCGATTCAACAGCACGCTGCGCCAGCGGACCCTTGCATTTGTGGGCCATTCATCAATTTTTCGAGTTCCGCCAGAATCCCAGTTGACTCCGGTTAGGCATGATGTTTAGAACGTTCCAATAGATTTTGCTGCCGGACGCGGAGGAAAGAACGGATATGGCCAGCCGGGCCAAGGCGACGATCCTGGACATTGCCCGCGAGGCCGGCGTGTCCAAATCGACGGTATCGCTCGTGCTGCAGGGCAGCGGGCTGATCCGGCCCGAGACCGCGGTCAAGGTCCGCAAGGCGATCGAGGATGTCGGCTATGTCTACAACCGCGGCGCCGCCAATCTGCGCAAGGCCCACTCCAACGTCATCGGAATGGTGATCAACGACCTCACCAATCCCTTCTTCGCCGAACTGGCTGTTGGCATGGAGCGCGTCTTCCAGGCGGCCGGCATCGTGCCCTTCATCGCCAATACCGCCGAAAATCCCGTTCGCCAGGAAGAGGTGCTGAAGTCGCTGATGGAACAGGGCGTCGCCGGGCTGATCGTCTCGCCGGCGCGCGGCACCACGCCCGGCGCCTTCCGCCGCATCGAGACCGCCGGCGTGCCGATCGTCTTCACAATGYGCCGATTGCCCGAGAGCCGCATCCCGGTGATTGCGCCGGACAACCATCGCGGCGCCTTCATCGCCACCGAGCATCTGATCCGCAAGGGTCATCGCCGGCTGGCCTTCTTCGGCGGCTCGTCCGACCTGGTGGTCTATCAACAGAGGCTGGGCGGCTTTCTGGAGGCATGCGAAACGCTGGGCATCCCAATCGTCGACAGAACGATCGTCGAGGGCGAGACCAGCCGCAAGGGCGGCATGGCATGCCTGGAGACGGCACTTGCGGCATCGAAGCCGCCCACGGCGGCTCTTTGCTTCAACGACGCCGTCGCCTTCGGCGTCATGCTGGCGCTGCGCAAGCGTGGGCTGGAAGCCGGAGCGGATTTCGCCGTGGTCGGTTTCGACGACGTGGCCGAGGCCGAGCACTACATGCCGGCGCTGACCAGTGTCGCGGTCGATACCGCAGGCCTCGGCGAGCGCGCCGCCCACGTCATGCTGAAGATGATCCAGTCGCGCACGACGCGCGCCGAGGACCATATCGGCGCGGTCAGCCTCGTTGTCAGGGAAAGCTGCGGCCCGAGCCGCGGCGCGCGCGACACAGGAATGGGAGACGCGGCATGAGCGTAAGATGGGGCCTGATCGGCGCAAGCACGATCGCCAGGCAATTCATGATCAACGCCATCCGCGCGCAGGCCGATGGCGAGGTCGCCGCCGTGATGAGTTCAAGCCAGGAGCGCKCCGAGGCCTATGCCAGGGAAAACGGCATACCGGCGGCCGTCTCGACGCTCGATGCACTGCTTGGCGCGGATATCGATGCCGTCTACATCTCGACCACGAACGAGTTGCACTTCGAACAGGGTCTCGCCGCGGTCGAGGCGGGCAAGCATGTGCTGTGCGAAAAGMCGCTGGCGCTGACCAGCGCCGACGCGCGCAGGATGGTCGCCGCCGCCAATGCCGCCGGGATCGTCTTCGGCACCAACCATCATCTGCGCAATGCCGGCGCGCACCGGGCGATGCGCGAGGCAATTGCCGCCGGCCGTATCGGCAGGCCGATCGCCGCGCGCGTCTTCCATTCCGTCTATCTGCCGGAGAATCTGCAAGGCTGGCGCATCACAAGGCCCGACGCCGGCGGCGGCGTGGTGCTCGACATCACCGTGCACGACGCCGACACGCTGCGCTTCGTGCTCGGTGACGACCCGGTCGAGATTTCGGCTTTCACGCAGTCGGCCGGCATGGCGGGCGGCGGGCTGGAGGACGGCGCCATGTGCATCTGGCGCTTCAAGTCCGGCATCATTGCCCAGTCGCATGAGGGCTTCACAACGAAATTCGCCGGCACCGGCTTCGAGGTGCATGGATCGGAAGGCTCGCTGTTCGCCACCAATGTGATGACGCAGAAGCCGGTCGGCACTGTGCTGCTGCGCACGGCTAGCGGCGAGGAGGAGCTGACCTTCGACCGCGAGGACCTCTATACCCGGTCGCTGCGCCAATTCCACGCCGCGATCCGGGGCGAAGGCCAGCCCTCAGCCACCGGCGAGGACGGCATCTGGTCGCTGGCATCGGCCGAAGCTGCGCTGCAATCGTCCAAGACGGGCAAGGYTGTCATTATCGATCCGCAACTCGGGAGCCTCGCGTGAGCAAGCTCGTCTCGGCGGCCTATGCCGCCAGCCTGATCAAGGACGGCATGGTCGTCTCGGTGTCGTCGTCGAGCGGCCTCGGGTGCCCCGACGCCGTGCTTGCCGCGATCGGCGAGCGCTTCGACGCCGAAGGCCATCCGAAGGYGATCACCACGCTGCACCCGATCGCCGCCGGCGACATGTATGGCATCAAGGGCATCGATCATCTCGCCAAGCCGGGCCTTTTGAAACGTACGCTGTGCGGCTCCTATCCCTCCGGCCCCTCCTCCGCCGAGCCGCCGCAGATCTGGAAGATGATCGGCGACAACTCTGTCGCCGCCTACAATGTGCCCTCCGGCATCCTGTTCGACATGCATCGCGAGGCAGCCGCCAAGCGGCCGGGCGTGCTGACCAAGGTCGGTCTCGACACTTTCGCCGATCCGCGCCACCAGGGCTGCGCCATGAATGCCGCGGCCAGCGAGCCGATCGTCTCGGTTGAGCAGTTCGACGGCGAGGAATGGCTCTATTTCCGCGCCATCGTTCCCAACATCTCGATCATCCGCGCCACCTCCGCCGACGAGCGCGGCAACCTCACCTACGAGCATGAGGGTGCCTATCTCGGCGGGCTGGAGCAGGCTTTGGCCGCCCGCAACAATGGCGGCATCGTGATTGCGCAGGTGAAGCGCGTTGTCGAGAACGGCACGCTGAAGCCGCATGATGTGCGAGTGCCGGGGGTTCTGGTCGACCATATCGTCCTCGCGCCCGATCAGTTGCAGACGACGCAGACGCCTTACGATCCGGCGATCTYGGGCGAGATCTTCCGGCCGCTCTCCACCTTCCGCACTCCCGAGATGAACATCCAGAAGGTGATCGCGCGCCGCGTCGCGATGGAGCTGCGCGACGGCATGGCCGTCAATATCGGCTTCGGCATCTCTGCCAACGTGCCGCGCATCCTTCTCGAGGAAGGCCAGCACGGCAAGGTCACCTGGGTGATCGAGCAGGGTGCGGTCGGCGGCGTGCCGCTGCTCGACTTCAAGTTCGGCTGCGCCTCAAACGCCGAGGCGATCATGCCCTCGCCGCACCAGTTCATCTATTTCCAGGCCGGCGGCTTTGACGCCTCGCTGCTCTCCTTCCTGCAGATCGACCGCCACGGCTCGGTCAACGTGTCGAAGCTTTCGGCACGGCCGCATGTGACGGCCGGCGCCGGCGGCTTCGTCGACATCACGGCGCGGGCGAAGAAGATCGTCTTCTCCGGCTTCTTCAACGCCGGCGCCAAGCTTTCCCTGGCGAACAGCGCCATCCVCATCGACCAGGAAGGCAAGGTCAAGAAGATCGTCGAGGAGGTCGAGCACATCTCCTTCTCCGGCAAGCGCGCGGTCGCGCAACGCCAGGACATCACCTATGTCACCGAGCGCTGCGTTATGAAGCTGACGCCGGACGGGCTGATGGTGACGGAGCTGGCGCCCGGCATCGACCTCGATCGCGATGTGCTGGCACAGGCCGAAATCCCGCTCGCCGTTGCCAACGACCTCAAGGTCACACCGTCCCTGCTCTACCAGGACCGGCCGATCGGCCTGTCGCTCAATGGCGGCGCTTCGCTTGGAGGCGCGCATGGCTGAGCGCCTCGTCACCTTCGAGCAGGACGGCGCCCTCGGCATCGTCACGCTGCGGCGGCCGGAAAAGTTCAATGCGCTCGACATCCCGATGCTGCGCGCGCTTGAATCAGCACTCGACGATGCGGAAGCGGCCGAAGGCGTCCGCGTCGTGCTGATCCGCGGCGAAGGTAAGGGCTTCTGCGCCGGCGGCGACGTCGAGGCCTGGGGCGCCATGAGCGCCGCCGACTTCCAGGTGCAGTGGGTCCGCTATGGCCACCGCGTCTTCGACCGACTGGCGCGTCTGCGCCAGCCGACCATCGCGGTGCTCTCGGGCCATGCGCTGGGCGGCGGGCTGGAACTTGCCGCGGCCTGCGACCTCCGCGTCGCCGAAACCCAGGTGAAGCTCGGCTTCCCCGAGACCTCGATCGGCGTGGTCCCGGGCTGGTCTGGCACGCAGCGCGCGGTGCGCCGCTTCGGTGCGCAGGCGGTGCGGCGCATGGCGCTCGGCGGCGAGATCTTTCTGGCAGCCGACGCGCTTGCGCTCGGTGTCGTCGACAGGGTCGTCGAGACCGGCAAGGCCTTCGATGAAGCAAAGGCCTGGGGAGAAAAAATCGCCGAGCGCGGCCCGCTGGCGACCGAGGCCGCCAAGCTGATGATCGGCGTTGCCGAGGGCGAGGAGAATGCAGCGGCGACCGAGGCGCTGGCCAGCGGCTTCATTGCGCTGACCGCCGATCTCAAGGCCGGCGTCAGCGCCTTCAAGGCCAAGCAGAAGCCGGCCTTTTCGAGATCCTAGAGGAATTCGATGAACGCCCCCCTCAAGATTTCCATGCCGGTCGAGGCGTCCCAGGCGCCGAAGGCCTACAGGCTTTTGATCGACGGCAAGCATGTCGACGCCCGCGACGGTCGTATCATCGAGCGCAATAGCCCCGGCCACGGTTTTGCCGTTTCGCGCTACGCTCAGGCGGGTGCTGCGGAAGTGGAAGCCGCGGTGCAGGCCGCGCACAAGGCCTTCGAGACCGGCCCGTGGCCGCGCATGAAGGCCTCCGAACGCGCCGCCGTGCTGCTCAAGGCGGCCGACCTGATCGAAGGCCGGCTGGAAGAGATCGCCAGGCTCGACGCGCTGGAATCCGGCAAGCCGATCGCCCAGGCGCGCGGCGAGATCGGCGGCGCCGTCGACATCTGGCGCTATGCCGCCTCGCTCGCCCGCACGCTGCATGGCGAGAGCTACGCCAATCTCGGCGACACCATGCTGGGCGTGGTGCTGCGCGAGCCGATCGGCGTCGTCTCGATCATCACGCCTTGGAATTTCCCCTTCCTGATCATCAGCCAGAAACTGCCCTTCGCGCTCGCCGCCGGCTGCGCGGCGGTGGTCAAGCCGAGCGAGATGACGTCGGCCTCGACCTTCGTGCTGGGCGATATCCTGCTCGAGGCCGGCCTGCCGGCCGGCGTCGTCAACATCCTCGCCGGCTTCGGCGCCGATGTCGGCGCGCCGATGGTCAGCCATCCGCTGGTCGAAATGGTGTCCTTCACCGGCTCGACCCGTGTCGGCAAGATGACGATGGCGGCTGCGTCCAATTCGCTTAAGAAGGTCTCGATGGAGCTCGGCGGCAAGAACGGCCAGATCGTCTTCCCCGATGCCGATCTCGAAGCGGCAGCGGATGCGGCTGTATTCGGCGGCTTCTTCAACGCCGGCGAATGCTGCAACGCCGGCAGCCGGCTGATCGTTCACGAGGCGATCGCCGACGATTTCCTCAGCGCGGTCAAGGCGCTAGCCGACAAAGTCAGGGTCGGCGATCCGCTCGACGACCGCACCAAGGTCGGCGCCATGATCTCGGCCGACCACATGGCAAAGGTAGCCGGCTATGTTGCTGCGGCGAAAACCGACGGCGGCAGCGTCTACAGCGGCGGCGGGCAGCTCGCGTCCAACGCCGGGCAGTATCTCGATCCGACCATCGTCCGCAACGTCACCGAGGACATGGCCATCGCGCGCGAGGAAGTGTTCGGCCCGGTGCTGTCGGTGCTCACTTTTGAAACGATTGAAAAGGCATTGCACATCGCCAACAACACGCCCTATGGTCTGTCTGYGGGCGTGTGGAGCGCCAGCATCGACACGTGTATGTTGGTGGCGCGGAGTGTGCGTTCGGGAACCGTTTGGGTGAACACGTTCATGGAAGGTTATCCCGAGCTGCCCTTCGGGGGCTACAAGCAGTCCGGTCTCGGACGCGAACTCGGCAAACGCGCCGTCGAGGATTATACCGAGGAAAAGACCATTCAGTTTCATCGCGGCCAGCGCACCGGGTGGTGGGTCGGCTGAGTTGGGAGGACCCCGGCGGACATCCCGCCGGTTATGTGAATGCAACATAGGGAGGTAGTGTAATGTTGCGCAAACTGCTTATCGGAACGGCTCTTGCGACGAGCTTTGCGTTCTCGGYGCATGCCGCAGACGTCAAGGAAGTGCAGATGCTGCATTGGTGGACGTCGGGCGGCGAAGCGGCCGCTCTGAACGTGCTGAAGCAGGACCTTGCCAAGGAAGGCTATGCCTGGAAGGACGTGCCGGTGGCCGGCGGCGGCGGCGACGCCGCCATGACCGCGCTAAAGGCGATGGTCGCGGCCGGCAACTATCCGACCGCCTCGCAGATGCTGGGCTACACCGTGCTCGACTATGCTGCCGCCGGCGTCATGGGCGATCTCACCGAGACCGCGAAGAAGGAAGGCTGGGACAAGTCCGTTCCCGCCGCCCTGCAGAAGTTCTCCGTCTATGACGGCAAGTGGGTGGCGGCTCCGGTCAACGTCCACTCGGTCAACTGGCTGTGGATCAACAAGGCGGTGATGGACAAGATCGGCGGCACCGAGCCAAAGACCTTCGACGACTTCATCGCCCTGCTCGACAAGGCGAAGGCTGCAGGCGTCATCCCGCTGGCGCTGGGCGGCCAGAACTGGCAGGAAGCCACCATGTTCGACTCCGTCGTGATGTCGACCGGCGGGCCGGAGTTCTACAAGAAGGCAATGAACGACCTCGATGAGGAGTCGCTCAAGTCCGACACGATGAAGAAGTCGTTCGACAACCTCGCCAAGCTCATCAAATATGTCGACCCGAACTTCTCGGGCCGCGACTGGAACCTTGCCACCGCCATGGTCATCAAGGGCGATGCGCTGGTTCAGGTCATGGGCGACTGGGCCAAGGGCGAGTTCCACGCCGCCAAGAAGACCCCGGGCACCGACTTCTTGTGCTATCGCTTCCCGGGCACCGACGGCACCGTGATCTACAACTCCGACATGTTCGGCATGTTCAACGTCCCGGACGATCGCAAGGCCGCCCAGGTCGCTTTGGCCACCGCCACCCTGTCGAAGAGCTTCCAGTCGGCCTTCAACGTCGTGAAGGGTTCGGTCCCGGCCCGCACCGACGTGCCTGACACCGACTTCGACGCCTGCGGCAAGAAGGGCATCGCCGACCTGAAGAAGGCCAACGAAGGCGGCACGCTGTTCGGCTCGCTGGCCCAGGGCTACGGCGCGCCTCCGGCTGTCGCCAATGCCTACAAGGACGTCATCTCGAAGTTCGTCCACGGCCAGATCAAGTCTTCGGACGAGGCTGTGACCGAACTGGTCAAGGCAATCGACGACGCGAAGTAAGGCAGTTTGCCATGAACTCGAGGCTCTCCCCCGCTTCGGCGGGGGAGGTCTCCTGCAAAGACAATATCCGGGATCGCTGCCTGGCGTGCGCTGCGCGCCGGCTGGTCCCCACTAGCCGGTACTGGATGAGCCGATGAGCACAGTTGCCGAGACCACCATCAAGCTGACACGGGGGCCCGACGCCCGCCCTGGCGCGACCGTCCGCTCGCGATTGCAGGATCTGTTGCCGAAGATCGTTCTGGCGCCGAGCTTCGCGGCGACGCTCGTCTTCGTCTATGGCTTCATCCTGTGGACGATCTATCTGTCGTTCACCAACTCCAAGACCTTCCCGTCCTATGACCTCACCGGAGCCCRCGCCTATCAGCGGCTGTGGCGCTGGACCTTCGAGAGCGACCCGCCGTCGAGCTGGTACACCTCGATCACCAACATGGGCATTTTCGGCTTCCTCTACATCCTGATCTGCCTGGCGCTCGGCCTGTTCCTGGCCATTCTGYTCGATCAGAAGATCCGCGGCGAAGGCATGTTGAGGCCGATCTACCTGTACCCGATGGCGCTCTCCTTCATCGTCACCGGCGTCGCCTGGAAATGGTTCCTAGACCCCGGCCTCGGCCTCGAGCAGACGCTGCATCAATGGGGCTGGACGAGCTTCCATTTCGACTGGATCAAGAACAAGGACTTCGTCATCTACACGGTAGTGATTGCCGGCGTGTGGCAGGCCTCGGGCTTCATCATGGCTATGTTCCTGGCTGGCTTGCGCGGCATCGACAGCGAGATCATGAAGGCGGCGCAGATCGACGGCGCGTCCACCTTCCAGCTCTATCGCCGCATCGTCATCCCGCTCTTGAGGCCAGTGTTCCTGTCGGCCTTCATCGTGCTCGCCCACCTCGCCATCAAGTCATACGACCTTGTGGTGGCGCTGACCAGCGGCGGCCCCGGCGGCTCGGCCTGGCTGCCCTCCAACTTCATGTATGAGTTCACCTTCAAGCGCAATGAGATGGCGGTCGGCTCCGCCAGCGCGGTGATCATGCTGATGACGCTGACCGCGATCATCGTGCCTTACCTCTATTCCGAGCTCAGGGAGAAGCCGCGATGAGTGCCGTCACCTCTCCTGCCGCCCAGGCCGGCACCGGCGTCAGCGCCAAGACGCTTAACCGCATCGTCATCTACGGGCTGCTCGCGCTGTTTGCGCTGTTCTACCTGATGCCGCTCTTCGTCATGCTGGTCACCTCGTTCAAGACCATGGACGAGATCCAGAACGGCAACATGCTGGCGCTGCCGCAATCGCCGACCATCGAGCCTTGGTTCAAGGCCTGGGGCCAGGCCTGCGTCGGCCTCACCTGCGCCGGCATCAAGGGCTACTTCTGGAACTCCATCAAGATGGTGGTTCCGGCGGTGGTGATCTCGACGCTGCTCGGCGCGCTCAACGGCTATGTGCTCACCAAATGGCGCTTCCGCGGCCACACACTGGTCTTCGCGATGATGCTGTTCGCCTGCTTCATCCCGTTCCAGTCGGTGCTTTTGCCGATGGCGACGATCCTCGGCAGCATCGGCCGCTTCGGCGCCAACGTGCGGAACGCGACCGGCTTTTCCTTCGGCCTCGGCAATTCGACCGTCAACCTGGTCTTCGTCCACGTCGTCTATGGCCTGGGCTTCACCACGCTGTTCTTCCGCAACTACTACGAGGCCTTCCCGACCGAACTGATCAAGGCGGCGCAGGTCGACGGCGCCTCCTTCTTCCAGATTTTCCGGCGCATCATGCTGCCCAACTCGATGCCGATCTTCGTCGTCACCGTCATCTACCAGTTCACCAACATCTGGAACGACTTCCTGTTCGCTTCCGCCTATGCCGGCACCGGCGACGTGATGCCGATGACGGTGGCGCTGAACAATGTCGTCAACACCTCGACCGGCGTCGTCGAGTACAATGTCAACATGGCTGCGGCGATGATCGCCGCGCTCCCCACCCTGATCGTCTACGTCGTCGCCGGCCGCTATTTCGTGCGCGGGCTGATGGCAGGCGCCGTCAAGGGCTGACCCTGTTTTCGCTAAGGAACGACCATGGCTTTTCTGGAAATTGATGGGCTGAAGAAGCGCTTCGGGAATGTCGAGATCCTGAAGGGCATCAATGTCGAACTCGAAAAGGGCGGCTTCCTCGTGCTGGTCGRCCCCTCCGGCTGCGGCAAGTCCACGCTGCTCAATACCATCGCCGGCCTGGAGACCATCACCGAGGGACAGATCCGCGTCGACGGCCGCGCGATCAACGATCTGCATCCCTCGAAGCGCGACATCGCCATGGTCTTCCAGAGCTACGCGCTCTACCCGAACATGACGGTCGCKGGAAACATCGCCTTCGGCATGGAGATGCGCGGCGTGCCGGCAGCGGAGCGGCAGGCCGCGATCGACAAAGTGGCCAAGGTCCTGCAGATCGGTCACCTGCTTAACCGCAAGCCCAGCCAGCTCTCCGGCGGCCAGCGCCAGCGTGTCGCGATGGGCCGCGCGCTGGTGCGCGACCCGAAACTCTTCTTGTTCGACGAGCCGCTCTCCAACCTCGACGCCAAGCTGCGCGTCGACATGCGCATCGAGATCAAGCGCCTGCACGCGACCACCGGCACGACGATCGTCTATGTCACGCATGACCAGATCGAGGCGATGACGCTGGCGACCAAGATCGCCGTGATGCGCGATGGCGAGGTGCAGCAATTCGGCACGCCGGCGGAAGTCTACAACAACCCCACCAACGTCTTCGTCGCCGACTTCATGGGCTCGCCGGCGATGAACCTGATCCCGGCCAAGATCGGCGCCAATGGCAGCGGCTTGTCCGTCGTGCTCGATCGCGAGGCGCGCCAGCCGATCACGCTCTCCCTTCCCGGCGCACCGGCCGGCCTTGCAGCATTCAAGGACAAGCAGGTCATCTTCGGCGTCCGCCCGGAAGCGCTGACCGATCCGGAAGGCGCCGAGCGCAACGGCTCCGAGATCGCCACGGCCGACTGCCACATCGAAGTGGTCGAGCCGRCGGGCTCCGACACCTTCGCCGTCACCAATCTCGGCGGCAAGGGCGTGGTGGCGCGGCTGCGCGCCGATGCCAGGATCCAGCCTGGCACCAGCACGCCGTTGGCCTTCAACCTCAGCAAGGCGGTGTTCTTCGATCCGGCGACCGAGAAGCGCATTCTCTGATGCATATCGCCCAAAAGTGGATCCGGTTTTTGGGGTAACGACATGCATCAAAAACAAGAATCAAAAGCGCGTCGTCCCTATCAGTTCAAACACGACGCGCTTTAGGCCATGACAAATCCGGATATCGTCATCATTGGCTCCGGCATAGGCGGCGCCACGATCGCCTCCGGCTTGGCCGGCAGCGGCGCCTCGATCCTGATCCTGGAGCGCGGCGAGCACCTGCCGACGACGCCGCATGCGCGCTCGACGCGCTCCATCTTCGTCGACGGGCACTACCGGCCAAGGGAGATGTGGCGCGAGGCCGGCGGCCCCGTCTTCAACCCCGGCAACTACTACTACGTCGGCGGCAACTCGAAATTCTTCGGCGCGGTACTGATCCGCTACCGCAAGGAGGACTTTTCCGAGCTCGAGCATTTCGGCGGCGTTTCGCCCTCCTGGCCGTTTTCCTACGACGAATTCGAGCCCTGGTATTCGAAGGCCGAGCAGCTTTTCCGCGTCCGCGGCTGTCTCGGCGAGGACCCGACCGAGCCGTTCCACTCGATCCCCTATGCCTTCGAGCCGGTGCCTGACGAGCCGCCGATCGCCCGCGCTCGCGCCGAGTTGAAGTCCCTCGGCCTGCATCCGGCTTCGCTGCCGCTGGGCGTCGACATCGAAGCCTGGCTGAAGGAAGGCAAGACGGGCTGGGATGCCTTCCCGAACACCGGCCTGGGCAAGGTCGATGCCCAGACCGGGCCGCTGGCGGCGGCGCTCAGCGACGCGAATATCAGGCTCGAGACCGGCGCCCATGTCGACTGGCTCGAAGCCTCGCCGGATGGAAAATCGATCGCCGCGATCCATTACACCCGGAACGGCGCGCAGAAGACCCTGTCGCCGAAGCTGGTCATCCTGTCGGCCGGCGCCATCAACTCGGCCGTCATCCTGCTGCGCTCGCCCTCGGCCAATACCGGCAAGAAAGGGGGCAAAGGCCTCGCCAACAGCTCCGACCAGGTCGGGCGCAATTTCATGAACCACAATTCGAGCGCGATGCTGGCGATCGACCCGCGGCGCCGCAACGACGCCGTCTACCAGAAGACGCTGATGCTGAACGATTATTATCTGTCGGACGGCAAGGGCGGCAAGCCGCTGGGCAATGTCCAGCTTCTCGGCAAGATCGACGGCAACATCCTCAGGGCCAATGTGAAGCTTGCGCCGAAATTCGCGCTCGACTTCATGGCCGGCCATGCCGTCGACTGGTACCTGATGTGCGAGGACCTGCCAGACCCCGAAAGCCGCATCATGGTCGACGGCAAGGAGATTGTCATGCAGTGGCGACGCTCCAACATGCAGTCGCTCGAAGGCCTGACCAAGGTGATGCGCGAGAATTTTCGAGCTTGCGGCTATCCGATCGTGCTGTCGCGCCCCTTCGACAAGCGCACGCCCTCGCACCAGTGCGGCACCGTGCGCATGGGCAACGATCCGGCGACGGCACCGCTCGACCCGTTCTGCCGGGCCTACGATCACCGCAATCTCTTCGTCGTCGATGGCGGCTTCCTGCCGACCTCCGCCGCGGTCAACCCGGCGCTGTCGATCGCAGCCCAGGCACTACGCGTCGCCGACCACATCCGCAAGACGGAGCTATCGGTATGACAGGTCGGCGCTGCCCCTCATCCGCCTGCCGGCACCTTCTCCCCGTGAGTGACGGGGAGAAGGGACATGGCTCCAACGCCGGCGATCCCCCTCTGCCCGTTCTTCACGGGGAGAGGGTAAGGGTGAGGGGCGGCGCCAACATTCGAGAGGATGTGCTCCAATGACCCGCCCGGCGGCYATCATCACCGGCGGCGCGCGCGGCATCGGGCTCGCCTGCGCCGAAGCGCTGGCCGATGCCGGCTTCGACATCCTCGTCGCCGACCTCGCCGACGATCCGACCAAACGCCTTGTGGRGAACATCACGACGCGTCGTGCAGCCTTCGCCTACCATCGCTGCGATATCGCCAACCTTTCTGATCACACGACGCTTATCGGGGCTGCCATGCGCGCCTTCGGCCGCATCGACTGCCTGGTCAACAATGCCGGCGTCGGCGCCGTGGTGCGCGGCGATCTCCTGGAGCTGAAGCCGGAGAACTTCGACCGCGCGCTAAACATCAACCTGCGCGGTACGGTTTTCCTCAGCCAGGCGGTCGCCAAGGCGATGCTCGCGACGCCCGGCGGCCCGGCCAGGTCGATCATCACCATCACCTCGGTGAGCGCGACGATGGCCTCGCCGGAGCGCGCCGACTACTGCATCTCCAAGGCCGGCCTTTCCATGTGGCTGAAGAACCTGGCGCTCAGGCTCGCCGCCGAAGGCATCGGCGTGTTCGAGGTGCGGCCGGGCATCATCCGCACCGACATGACGGCAGGGGTTTCCGCCAAATATGACGCGCTGATCGAAGGCGGCCTGGTGCCGGCCAGACGCTGGGGCGAAGCCGCYGACATCGGCGCGGTGGTGGCGGCACTTGCCGGCGGAAAATTCGGCTTTWCGACCGGATCGGTCATCGATGTCGACGGCGCGCTCTCCRTGCCTCGCTTGTGAGTAAGTGGAACATGGCTGACTACATCATCGTTGGCGCCGGTCCGGCCGGCTGCGTTCTGGCCAACCGGCTGAGCGAGGATCCTTCCCATTCGGTGCTGCTGCTCGAAGCCGGCGGCAAGGACTGGCATCCGCTGATCCACATGCCGGCGGGCTTCGCCAAGATGACCAAGGGCATCGCCTCCTGGGGCTGGTCGACCGTGCCGCAGAAGAACATGAAGGACCGTGTCTTCTGGTACACGCAGGCCAAGGTGGTGGGCGGCGGCTCGTCGATCAACGCCCAGATCTACACGCGCGGCAATGCCCGCGACTACGATGCCTGGGAGAAGGAAGAGGGCCTGGTCGGTTGGGGCTATCGCGACGTGCTGCCCTATTTCAAGCGCGCCGAAAGCAACCAGCGCTTCGCCAATGACTATCACGGCGACCAGGGCCCGCTCGGCGTGTCCAACCCGATCTCGCCGCTGCCGATCTGCGAGGCCTATTTCCGCGCCGGCCAGGAGATGGGCATCCCCTTCAACCCGGATTTCAACGGCGCCAGCCAGGAGGGCGTCGGCTACTACCAGCTCACCCAGAAGGATGCGCGCCGCTCGTCGGCCTCTGTCGCCTATCTGAAGCCGATCCGTGCGCGCAAGAACCTGACGGTCAGGACCGACGTGCTCGTCACCCGCGTCGTCATCGAGAAGGGCCGCGCCATCGGCGTCGAGATCGTCGACAGGCCGGGCGGCGAAAAGACCATCCTGCGCGCCGAGCGCGAGGTCGTCGTCTCATCGGGGTCCATCGGCTCGCCGAAGCTGCTGATGCAGTCCGGCATAGGCCCGGCCGACCATCTGAAGTCCGTCGGCGTGACGCCGCTCCACGATCTGCCCGGCGTCGGCTCCAACATGCAGGACCATCTCGACCTGTTCGTGATCGCCGAATGCACYGGCGACCACACCTACGACAACTATGCCAAGCTGCACCGCACGATGTGGGCCGGCCTGCAATATCTTCTGCTCAAGAAAGGTCCCGTCGCCTCCAGCCTGTTCGAGACGGGCGGCTTCTGGTACGCCGACCCGACGGCCGCCTCGCCCGACATCCAGTTCCATCTCGGCCTCGGCTCCGGCATTGAGGCCGGCGTCGAGAAGCTGAAGAACCCTGGCGTGACGCTGAACTCCGCCTTCCTGCGTCCGCGCTCGCGCGGCACCGTCCGCCTGAAGAGCGCCGACCCGGCCGACCACCCGCTGATCGACCCGAACTATTGGTCCGATCCTTACGACCGCGACATGTCGATCAAGGGCTTGAGGCTGGCGCGCGAGATCATGCGCCAGAAGGCACTTCAGCCCTATGTGCTGCGCGAGGTGCTGCCCGGCCCTTCCCTGCAGAGCGACGACGATCTCTTCGACTATGCCTGCCGCACGTCCAAGACCGACCACCATCCGGTGGGCACCTGCCGCATGGGCCTTGACGAGCTGAGCGTGGTGACGCCGGACCTCAGGCTGCGCGGCATCGACGGCCTGCGTGTCTGCGACGCCTCTGTCATGCCGCGCGTCCCCTCCTCCAACACCAACGCGCCGACGATCATGGTCGGGGAAAAGGGCGCCGACCTGATCCTCGGCCGCGAGCCGTTGCCGCCGGCCGTCTTCAAGGGCAACAAGGCGGCTTAATCGACGAGCGATGATCCGCACTGCGTCCTTGCTCGCTTTCTCGACGTATTCGGCTGATTTTTCGTGGATTGCCTTAACCCAGCCTGAGCGCGACGACGCCCGCGACGATGCCTAGCGCCGCGGCGGCCCGCCAGGCCGTCATCTTCTCGCCCAGCGCCAGCACCGAGATCAGCATGGCGAACAGGATCGAGGTCTCGCGCAACGACGCGACCGAAGCGATCGGCGCCCTGGTCATGGCCCACATCACGATCCAGTAGGCGGCGCCGCTGAGCACGCCGGTTAGAAGCCCGGCCTTCCAATCGCGCGCGAGCACGGGCAGTGACTGTGGTCCGCGAAAGGCCACACACACCACCAGTGCCGAGAGCGCGTCGCAGACGAACACCMAGGCCGAATAGCTTTGCGCGGTTGCCGCAAGCCGCGCGCCGGTGCCGTCGGAGAGCGTGTAGCTGGCGATGAAGATCGACGTGCCGAGCGCGAAGCCGACGGCGCGCAGATTGAGCCTTTCTAGATGCGCGCCGCCGCGAAACGACATCACCAGCGTGCCGATCGACAACATCACGATGCCGACGATGGCGAGCGGCGCCGGAACCTCTCCGAGCAGGACGATGCCGCCGAGCGCGGACAGGAGCGGCGCCGTGCCGCGCGCGAGYGGATAGGTCTGGGCGAAATCGCCGGCCTTGTAGGCGCCGACCAGGAAGGTCCTGTAGCCCATATGGAAGACCACCGAGGCGATGATGTAGGGCCACACCCCAGCCTTCGGCACCTCGACGAAGGGAAGAACAAGGAGCGCGGCAAACCCCGTGCCGAGCGTCATCAGCGTGATCGACAGGAACCGGTCGAGATGTACCTTGACCAGCGCGTTCCAGATCGCATGCATGGCGGCTGCCGACAGCACCGCGAGGATAACGAAAAGCGTCATGTCAGCCTCACCCGCCCACAAGCGCTGAGGCGATGCCCGGCGTTTCCAGATCGATGTCGACCCTGAGCGGGAAATGGTCGGAAGCCGCCTCACCGATATCGGCGCTGACCGAACGCACGCGCCCGGCGAGCATCCCGCCGACGAAGCAGTGATCGAGCCGGCGTTTCGCCAGCCTGCCGTCGATTATCTTTTCATGCGTATGGAAGTCCGCCACGGGCTCGGAAGCGACGGCGGCGGCATCGACAAATCCGTCGATATAGGCCGCGCCGCGATGGTAGGGCGCGGTGCCGACGATGCGCCGGTATTCGGCGCTGCCCGGCTCCATGTTGAAATCACCGAGCCAGATCGCCGCCAGCGGGTTTTCCGGCTCCGGCTCGCCATTGCTCCAGTTGCGCTTCGGCTCGTCATCGGCGCCGCTCCACGGGCCGCCGTCGGATGGCGCACGGCGATGCTCGGCAAGCAGGTAGTCGATCTGTTCCAGCCGCTCCTCGGCCGCGATATGGGCAAGATGCAGCGAGAAAACCCGCACCGGTCCCGCCGGCGTGCGGATCATGCATTCGAGCGCCGCGTTGCGGGTGTTGAGCGGCTTGAGCGTGCGACGCAGCGGCAGCGCATGCAGCCGCGACCAGACGATGGGCAGCCTCGACAGCACCATGGTGCCGAACTGCCTGCGGCGGTTGACGATACGGCCGTCGCGCCGCTCACTGGCATCCATGTCGAAAGCCGGACCATAGACCCAGTGGTAGCCGGACAGCAGCCGCGAAAGTATTTCCGGCTGGTCGTCGCCATTGCTGCGCTGCCAGTGCCGCTCGACCTCCTGCAGGGCGATGATGTCGGCGCCGTCGACGAGGCGCGCGGCGCGCGTCAGATCGTAACGGCCGTCGCTGCCATAGCCGTACTGGATGTTGTAGCTGATCAGCTTCATCGATTAACCGGCTGAATATGTAGCCATGCCAGTAGCGCCTCAGCCATGGCGTTGCAATGAACCGCGGCGGCACTCGGAATAGTCCAGCTACCTCCCGCCGCCGCCCGGCCGCGTTCAGATTCAGGTCAGGCCGAGGCGCCTCGAYCTCACCTGAATATCAACACAGCCTAGGTGGTGAGCGACTGAAACCGGCCGGCCGGCGACGCCGCCAGTTCCGCCCAATCGATCTCCTCCTCCAGCCGGTGGTAGGCCTCGTCGCCGATCGTCCCGTTGCGGCGCAGTTCCTCCAGCGTGTCGCGCTGCCGCTTGATGGCATAGAGGCRCAAACGGTCGTACTCGGTCGCGGYCTGCGCATCCTCCGGGTTCTCCGCGATCGCGCGCTGGGCCTCGTATTGCTCGCGCACGACGGCTGCCGCGGCCGACGTCTTGCGGCTCAACACGTCGAGCGCGGCCTGCATGATAGCGACGCGCGCCTTTGCCACCTCGACCTCGACTGTCGTGTCCCGTTCGAAATCGAGCAGGCGCAGCAGGGGTCTGAGGCTCATGCCTTGCAGCACCAGCGTTCCAAGCACCACCGCGAAGGCGGTAAGCACGATGGGGTCACGACCGGGAAAGCCGGCCGGCAGGGCAAAGGCCGCCACCAGCGTCACTAGCCCACGCATGCCGCACCAGCCGATCAGCACGCCGCCGCGGAACGACGGCGCTTCGCGCTTGCGGGCCTCGCCGCCGAAACGCGCAAGCCATCTGAGGATCGCGCCGCAGCTCAGCACCCAGGCTAGGCGCGCAACGATAACGACAGCGAGCACCGTTGCGGCAAAGGCGAACGCCTCTGCCTGCCCCTGCCCTTCGAGCCGGCTGACGATCAGCCGCGCCTGGAGACCCATCAGGACGAAGGCCAGCACGTTGAGGACGAAGACCGCCGACTCCCAGACCGAATAGGTGCTGACGCGTCTCCGCGCCGACATGCGGCGCGGCGCCGAGCGTGCGATGGTGATGGCATAGACGACGATGGTGATGATGGCCGACAGCCCGATCCTGTCGGCGATGATCCAGACGGCGAAGGTTCCCGCGAACTRCACCACCGTGCTGCTCGCTGCATCCTCGATGCGCGTGAGCGTCAGCAGCGAGCAGCGRCCAAACAGATAGCCGGCGACGACACTGCCCACCGTCGACAGAAGGACAATCGGCACCGCATCCTTCAGCATGACGGCCCCGAGCGTCGCCGAGACCGATATCYGGTAGATCAGAAGCGCTGTAGCGTCGTTGAGCAGGCTTTCGCCGTGCAGGATGGAGGTGACGCGATGCGGCACCTTGAACTGCCCGAGCACGGCGCTTGCCGCCACCGCATCCGGCGGCGCGACGATGGCGCCGAGCGCGATCGCAGCCGTGATCGGCAGGCCGGCCATCTTCCAGCCGACGAAGGCAACCACCACGGTGGTGAAGACGACGGCGCCGAGCGCAAGAAGCGTCAGCGGCAGCCGGTAGCGGTTGAGATCGCGCAGCGAGGTGTCATAGGCCGCATCGAGGAGAACCGGCGCTATGAACAGGGCAAGCGCCAGCTCCGGGTCGATCTCGATCGTCGGCGCGCCGGGCAGGAACGCAAGGCCTGCACCCGCCAGCGCCAGCAGTGCAGGATAAGGAACCTCCAGACGACGCGACAGCGCTGTCAGCGCGACGGCGATGAGAAGCAGGACAAGGGTGAGTTCGAAGAGCGCCATGGCTCATCGTAGCGGCGAAGCGCCAAGCTTGGCAGTACCCCCAGGCAGGATACTGTTTGATTGTGGGACTGTTGGCCGGCCCCGACAGGCGAACAGCTTCGACTTGGATTTCAAAGCTACCGGCTCAGGTCGGCGCCGCCCCTCATTGCCCTGCCGGGCATTTCTCCCCGTATAGTGACGGGGAGAAAGACGCCATCGCCGATGGCTTCGCTAACTGTCGCCGTTGCAGCATGAGACGCCAGCATCGCGCCAGCCCCCCTTCTCCCCGTCACTTTACGGGGAGAAGGTGCCGGCAGGCGGATGAGGGGCGGCGCCGACGGTTGATGACACATCAGCTCCCCCAGGATTGATGGTTTGCAAAGGTCGGTTCGCCGCTCGGCGCGTCAGAAAATCGCTGCGGAACGATGTTGTCTCCTAATGCAGCACCAGCATGTCGCCCGACGAGAAGGAGATATCGGCCTTCTGGCCGACGACGGGCGGCGGCGTCGCCGAGTTGTTGAACGTGTCGAGCGAAACCGTATTGCCGCCGATGCCGACGCGCACCCGGATGACCGAGCCGAGGAAATGCACTTCGGCGATCTCGCCTGAGAGGCTGGTGTCGTGGCCGGGCTGGCGTCCGAGCGAGATCGCTTCCGGCCGCAGCGCCAGAGACAGCGTGTCGCCGGCCTTTGAGCCGTTGAGCTTGCCCTTCAGCGACACTTCCTGGGTGTTCACCTGCACCTTGCCCGAGGCGGCGTCGGTGACCTTGCCCTCCAGCACGTTGAGCGTGCCGACGAAGTTGGCGACGAATTTGGTCGCCGGCCGGTTGTAGATCTCGAAAGGCGTGCCGACCTGCTCGGCCTTGCCGCCATACATGACGGCGATGCGATCGGAGATCGACAGCGCTTCTTCCTGGTCATGCGTCACGAAGATGGTGGTGATGCCGAGCTTTTTCTGGATCGAGCGGATTTCTTCGCGCAGGGAAATGCGCACTTTGGCGTCGAGCGCCGACAACGGCTCGTCGAGGAGCAGTAGCTTCGGTTTCGGCGCCAGAGCGCGGGCGAGCGCGATGCGCTGCTGCTGGCCGCCGGAAAGCTGGTAGGGATAGCGGTCGCCCATCTGCGGCAGCCTGATGATGTCGAGCATCTCGGCGACGCGCCTGTCGGCGTCCGCTTTCGGCACGCCGGCCACCTTGAGGCCGAAACCGATGTTCTGCGCCACCGTCAGGTTCGGGAAAAGCGCATAGGCCTGGAACACCATGCCGACATTGCGCTGGTTGGGCTTCAGCCTCGTTATGTCCTTGCCGCTGACGACGATCTTGCCGGCCGACGGTTCCTCGAAGCCGGCGACCATGCGCAGCACCGTCGTCTTGCCGCAGCCGGACGGGCCCAGGAAAGAGACGAACTCGCCGGGTTCGACGTCGAGATTGAAGTCCTGCACCACGGTGGTGGCGCCGAAGGACTTTTGCACATGCTGGATGGAGAGGAACGGCTCGGCCATGGCTTTGACTTTCAGTTCGGGCGGTTCGCCGATTTCGGCGCGAAGCGGGACAGGATCTGGATCAGCGACATGCAGCCCCAAGTGATGATGAAAGCGATGATGGACAGCGCCGCCGGCTCATAGGCGCGATTGGCCACCAGATTCTGCAGATACGGGCCGAAGGCAGGCCGGTTGAGCAGGCTGGCCATTGTGAACTCGCCGATGAYGATGGCGAAGGTCAGGAAGGCGCCGGACAGCACGGCGATCAGCACATTGGGCAGGATGACCCGGCTGATGATCGTCCCCCAGCCCGCGCCCAGGATCTGGGCTGCTTCCGTCAGCGTGCGCACATCGATGGTGCGAAGCCCGGTGTCGACGGCACGGTACATATAGGGCAGCGCCAGCGTCGAATAGCCGATCACCAGCAGGRCATTGGTCGCTGTGTTGTTCGACAGGAAGGGCAGCGGCGAATTTGAGCCGTACATCCTGATATAGCCGAAGACGATAACGATCGCCGGGATCACGAGGGGCAGCAAAGTCAMGAACTCGACCWCGGGGCGCAGTTGCGGCAGCCTCAGCCGGATCCAGTAGGCAGTGGGAACGACGACCAGCACGCCGAGGATGATGGTGAAGATCGCGACGATCACCGAATACATGAAGGTCGCCTGGAATTGGCTGTCGCCAAGCACGACCTTGTAGGCATCGAACGAATAGACGCCGCGCCGCATGCGCAGCGAGAACTCGAACGTTGCGATCAGCGGTATGAAGAAATAGGCCGCGCCGAGAATGAAGATGACCCAGGCCCAGAACCTGCCGGATTTCATTTCAGCCACCTCTCCGAGCGCGTCCGGAACCAGATGTAGAAGATGTTGGCAAGTCCCGTGATGACGATCATGCCGAAGGCGATCGCATAGCCGAGATGGGCATTGTGCAGAACGTCGCCGCGGATCTGCGCATAAAGCAGGATCGGCACGATGTTGAGCGAGGACCCGGTCAGCGCATAGGCGGTGGCGATGGCGCCGAAGGCATTGGCGAAGAGCAGGATGACCGTGCCGAGGAAGCTCGGCCACAGCACCGGAATGACCACCATGCGCCAGTATTGGGCCTGGGTGGCGCCGAGCGTCGCGGCGGCCTCGCCCCATTCCCTTTTCAACCCGTCGATCGCCGGCACGATGATGACCACCATCAGCGGGATCTGGAAATAGACATAGGTGAYGGTCAGCCCCCAAAACGACAGAAGGTTGAAGCCGTGGGCATAGATGTTGAAGGCGACCAGCGTGTTGAGCAGCACGGTGACCAGGCCCAGCCGGCCGAGCGTCGCGATGAAGGCGAAGGCCAGCGGCACACCGGCGAAATTGGAGGCCACGCCTGAGAAGGTGAGTGTCGCCGAGCGTATCCAGTTCGRCAGGCCGCCGCGYACAATGGCGATAGYRATGGCCAGTCCAGCAAAGGCACCGATCAGCGACGAGRCCAGGCTGACCTTGATAGAGATCCAGTAGGCGGCAACGATGTTGGCCGAGAAAAGCGCGATGATGTTTTCAAGCGTGAACTCGCCCGCCTCGTTCTGGAACGCGCCCAGCATCAGATAGAGCGTGGGCAGGATCAGGAACATGATGGCGAAGACGAAGAACGGCGTGACGCCGAGCCACTGCGTCGGCAGCCGCAGGCTTCGCGCCTCGGTCGGCGGCGCGGTCTTTCCCGCAATTGCCTTGTTGGATAGCGAGAGATCGGTCATGCGCCGGTTACCGTCAAGAGAAAAGCCGGGCGGCAGAGCCGCCCGGCCGATATCGCAATGTTACTTCACGTTGGCGCCGACAACGGCATCCCAGTTCTTGGTGATGGCTTCCTTGGCCTTGCCCTGCTCGTCGAGCGTCGGGAACACAGCCGCCGCATAGGACTCGGCCGGGGGCATCTTCGCCAGCATTTCGGCCGGGATCTTGCCGTTCTTGGCGAGATCGTTGAAGCGGATCGGATGGCAATAGCCCTTCAGCCAGCCGAGCTGTCCCTCATCGGAGTAGAGGAATTCGAGCCAGAGCTTGGCGGCATTCGGATGCGGCRCATAGGCGCTGATCGCCTGAACGTAGACRCCGGCGACGACACCGGTCTTCGGCACGATAACGTCGACGGGCGGATTGCCCTTCAGCGTGTCGCGGCCCGAAAGCGCGTTGTAGTCCCAGGTGATCAGGATCGGAGTCTGGCCTTGCGCAAGCGTCGCGGCCTTGCCGATGACAGGCACGAAATTGCCGCCGGCATTGAGCTTCTTGAAGAAGTCGAGACCGGCCGTGCCCGCGGCTTCGCCGGCGGCAGCACCGGTCGACAGGCCGGCGGCATAGACGCCCTGGATGGCCTGGTTCGAGGCACGCGGGTCACCGGCGAGCGCGACGGTGTTGGCATAGTCGGGCTTCAGCAGATCGGCCCAATCGGTCGGCGACTGCTTGACGATGTCCTTGTTCACCTGGAACGAGAGAACGCCGTAATAGTCGCCGGTCCAGTAGCCGTCGGCATCCTTGGCGCTGTCCGGGATCGAGTCCCAGGTCGACACCTTGTAAGGCATCAGCAGGCCGTCCTTCTTGGCGGACGGACCGAAGGAAAGGCCGACGTCGATCACGTCGGGCGCCTGCGGGCCCTTGTTGTCCTTGTTGGCCTTGATCGCCTCGACCTCGTCGCCGGAGCCGGCGTCGGGATTGAGTTCGTTGACGGTGATTTCCGGATACTTCGCCTTGAAGGCGGCGATGACGTCGCCGTAGCCGCACCAGTCGTGCGGAAGGGCGATCGTGGTGAGCTGGCCCTCAGCCTTTGCAGCCTTGACGAGATCGTCCAGCGAAGCCGCCGACGAAATCACCGTCGACGCAAAGAGCGCCGCGGCCGAAAGGGAAAGCACTTTCCCCGTGRACTTCAACATTTGTTCTCTCCGTTGAACTGACGCCATTGGACGCCTGCGATGCGGTATCGTTTTCGTGTGACAGCCAGATGAAACCTTTGTGAAACCGGCACCCCGCAGCACGAAAAAGTAAACTCTTTTTAACCGGTTGTAGCAATCGCCTCGCGAATCTTTTTCCGGCTAACCATTCTGTGACTTGCCTCGCCTGTCCCCTTCCCTTTCCCCTCGTTTTCAAATCAGCTTTCGCCGCCGGAACCTGCCTCACGCGGTGCCGGCGATGGCGTTTTCGAGCAGTGTCAGCGCCGCTTTCTTGGTGAGCTTGACCGGATTGCCGCCGGCGGTGGGGTCGACCACCGCCATGTCGGCGATCAGCGCCTTGCGCTTCTTGTCCATGTCGAGGCCTTTGATCAGGCCGGGCAGCGCGTGYGGCACCTTCAGTTCCTTGCGAAGCTTGACGATCGCCTTGGCGAAGCCGTCGAAGCCGCCCTTGATGCCGCAATAGGCGGCAAGCCGGGCGATGCGGTCCTCGATCGCCTCGCGGTTGAAGGCGAGCACATAGGGCATGAAGACGGCATTGGTCATGCCGTGATGGGTGTCGTAGAGCGCGCCGATCGGATGCGACAGCGAATGGATGGCGCCCAGCCCCTTCTGGAATGCGGCTGCACCCATCGCGGCCGCGCTCATCATATGGGCGCGGGCGGCCAGGTCCTTGCCGTTGGCGAAGGCCTTGGGCAGGTTCTCGAACACCAGCCGGATGCCTTCCACGGCGATGCCGTCGGCCATCGGGTGATAGCCCGGCGCGCAATAGGCTTCGAGGCAATGGGCAAGCGCGTCCATKCCGGTGCCGGCGGTGATGAAGGGCGGCATGCCGACCGACAGTTCGGGATCGGCAATGACGATTGCCGGCAAAAGTTTCGGATGGAAGATGACCTTCTTGGTGTGGGTCTCCTCATTGGTGATGACGCCGGCGCGGCCGACCTCCGAGCCGGTGCCGGCCGTCGTCGGCACTGCGATGATCGGCGCGATCGCGTCCGAATTGGCTCTGGTCCACCAGTCGCCGATATCCTCGAAATCCCACACCGGACGGGTCTGCCCGGCCTGGAAGGCGATCAGCTTGCCGAGGTCGAGCGCCGAGCCGCCACCGAAGGCAATGACGCCGTCATGCTTGCCCTTCTTGAACACCGCGATACCGGCCGTGAGGTTGGACTCGACCGGGTTCGGCTTCACCTCGGAAAATACGCCATAGGGGACCTTGGCATCATCGAGGATCTTCAGCGTCGAGGCGACGACCGGCAGCTTCGCCAGCCCAGGGTCGGTGACGAAGAGCGGGCGCTTGATGCCGGCGGCGGCCAACGCATCCGGCAGTTCCTTGATGCGGCCGGCGCCGAAGCGAACAGTGGTGGGGTAATTCCATTTGGAGATGAGCTTGGACATTGCTTGTCTTTCGAAAAATCAGATCGCTTCACGCAGGTGGTAGGATTTCGGCCGGGTCAGGTTGTCGTAGCCGATGGCTGAGAGTGCGGCGCCCTTGCCGGTATCCTTGACGCCGGTCCAGACCAGCGCCGGATCGAGGTAGTCGCAGCGGTTCATGAACACGGTGCCTGTTTCGACACGGTCGCCGATCGCCACCGCGCGCTCGGTGTCGCGCGTCCAGATCGAGGCCGTCAGCCCGTAGGGGCTGTCGTTCATAAGCGCGATCGCCTCCTCGTCGTCGCGCACCTTCATGATGCCGACGATCGGCCCAAAGCTTTCCTCRCGCATCACGCTCATCTGGTGGTCGACTCCGGTCAGCACTTCCGGCGCCAGATAGGGCGAGCCCGGCCTGTCGTTCTCGACCTTCATGTTGATGTGCGCGGTGGCCCCTTTGCGCAGCGCCTCGGCCTTCTGCTCGCGGATCAGGTCGGCGAAGCGCGCCTGCGCCATCGRCCCCATGGTAGTCGCCTGCTCCAGCGGATTGCCGACCACATAGTTCTTCGTCTCGGCGATGAAGCCTTCGACGAACTCGTCATAGACCTTCTCGTGCACATAGACGCGCTCGATGCCGCAGCAGCACTGGCCGGAATTGTAGAAGGCGCCGTCGACAAGGTTCGCGACCGCATGGTCCATCTTGGCGTCGGGCAGCACATAGGCGGGGTCCTTACCGCCCAGCTCGAGGCCGAGCGTCATGAAGGTGCCGGCTGCGGCCTTCTCGATGGCACGGCCGCCGGTGACCGAGCCGGTGAAGTTGACATGGTCGATCTTGCCCGAGCCGAGCAGCTTTTCCGTCTGGGCGTGGTTCATGACCAGGTTCTGGAACAGACCCTTGGGCAGGCCGGCCTTGTCGAAGGYCTGCTGGAAGCGTTCCCCGACCAGCAGCGTCTGCGCCGCATGCTTGAGGATGACGGCACTGCCCGCCATCAGCGCCGGCACGATCGTGTTGACCGCGGTGAGATAGGGATAGTTCCACGGCGCGATCACCAGGACGACGCCGAGGGGCACCTTCTTCACATAGCGCCGAAAACCGTCCTTCGGATTGGAGGCCATGACCGGCTTCAGCGCGTGTTCGGCGATCTCGACCATGTAGCTGGTGCGTTCCTTGACGCCGCCGAACTCGCCGCCATAGCGCACCGGCCGGCCCATCTGCCAGGCGATCTCCGGCACGATCTCGTCGCTCATGCCGATGAGAGCTTCGAGCATCGCCAGCATGTATTTGCCGCGCTCGGCGATCGGCGTCTCGGCCCATTTCTCCTGCGCCGCTCTGGCGCGCTCCACCGCCGCGTTGATTGCCTGGTCGGTCGCGACCGGCCGCTCGGCATAGATCGAGCCGTCGATCGGGGATTTGAGTTTGACCGTTTCGGTCATTTCTTCCTCGCAGTTTTTACAACAATCGAAAATCACATGGCGTATCGGCCGCCCCTGGATCCGCCTGCCGGTACCGTCTCCCCGTATCGTGACGGGAAGACAGGAGAAGCTCCTGCGCTGGCGACTCCCTCTCCCCGTCCTTCACGGGGAGAGGGTAAGGGGCGGCACTACGGTTGCCGAAGTTGCTAGTACCGCTCGAAACCCCGGTGCAGCTCCCAATCCGTGATGCGCCGGTCGTATTCGAACTGCTCCCAGCGGGCGGTGTGCACGTAGTGCTCGACCACCTCCTCGCCGAAGGCCAGCTTCAGCATCGTGGAGTTCGCCAGCGTCTCGGTGGCGTCGCGCAGCGTCTTCGGGATTTCCGGCAGTTGCGACGCCTGATAGGCATCGCCAACGAACGGCTTCTGCAATTCCAGCTTCTCGTCGATGCCGGCAAGGCCAGAGGCGATCAGCGCCGCGAAGGCGAGATAGGGGTTGAGGTCGGYACCGCCGATGCGGCACTCCATGCGGATGCCCTTGGTGCCCTCGCCGCAGAGCCGGAAGCCGGCGGTGCGATTGTCCTCGCTCCACATGATCTTGGTCGGCGCGAAGGTGCCGGCCTGGAAGCGCTTGTAGGAATTGACGTAAGGCGCCAGGAACCAGGTGAACTCCTTGGCATATTTGAGCTGGCCGGCCGCCCATTGCTGGCCGAGAGTGGATAGGGTCCACTCCGCGTTCTTGTCGAAGAACAGCGGCGTCTTGCCGTCGGCGCTCCACAGCGAATTGTGGATGTGGCTGGAATTGCCGGCGAGCCCGTAATTGTACTTGGCCATGAAGGAGATGGCCTTGCCTTCGGAATCGGCGATCTCCTTGGCGCCGTTCTTCAGAATGACGTGGCGGTCCGCCATTTCGAGCGCCTCGGCATAGCGCACATTGATCTCTTCCTGGCCGGGACCCCACTCGCCCTTGGAGTTCTCGATCGGAATGCCGGCCGCCTCCATCTCGTTGCGAAGCCGGCGCATGACGCCTTCTTCCTTGGTGGTGATGCCGATCTGGTAGTCGCCGATATAGGGCGATGCAGTGTCGAGGCCCTGCCAGTGCTTCTTGCGGGCGGTATCGTAGGTTTCGCTGAACAGGTAGAATTCGAGTTCGGAGGCGAAATAGCCGATATAGCCCCGCTCCTTGAGCCGCTCGACCTGCCTCTTCAGGATGGCGCGCGGCGAATGCGAGAGGTCCTCATGCGTGTGATGGTCGAGCACGTCGCAGATGACCAGCGCCGTCTTCTCCAGCCAGGGGATCCGCCGCAGCGTCGAAAGGTCGGGCTTCATGACGAAGTCGCCATAACCTTTCGACCAGCTTGCCACCTTATAGCCGGGCACCGGCTCCATATCGATGTCGGCGGCCAGGAGATAGTTGCAGCCATGCGTCTCGCCGTGTGCCGAATCGACGAAATACTGAGCCAGGAAGCGCTTGCCCGCGAGCCGGCCTTGCATGTCGACGATGCAGGCCAGCACCGTGTCGATCTCGCCGTTCGAGACCGCTTCCTTCAACTGATCGAACGAGAAATTCACGGCCATTCCTTTGGCACTCCAATACTGGTCGATTGAACGAAGCCATGGCCGGCGCCACGCCGGCCATGGTCATGAGGCGAAATATCAGTGGCCGGTTTCGCCGACCGCCTGCTCCGCCGCCTTGATTGCCGCCTGGCGCGCCGCGATGATGTCGCCGAGCGGCGGACCCTGGAAGCGGTTGCGCTCGAAGGCGAACCAGACGATCGCCGTCAGGATAAAGAAGCCGACGGTGATGTAGAGCGCCCAGTCGTTCGGCGGCTGGATGCCGATGACGAAGATCAGGATCATCGACACGATCGACAGGAAGCCGAACAGCATGAAGATGCCGCGGCYCATGTTCCACGGCCCCATCTTGTCCCACTTCGGCGTTCCCCAGGCCAGCATGCCGAGCCCGATAGGGACTATGAAGGAGAGGAACAGGAAGATGACGGTGCAGGACACCACAATCGTGTAGGCCGAGGTGCCGGCGACCGAGACCACCGACGAGCCCCACACGAACAGCACCGACAGGATCGAAGCCGTCCAGATCGCCGCCACCGGGGTGCGATGAACCGGGCTGACCTTGGCGAGCSCCGCCGAGCCCGGCAGGCCGCCGTCACGCGAGAAGGCGAAGATCATGCGCGAGGCCGAGGTGACGGTGGCGAGACCGCAAAGGAGCTGCGCCAGGAAGACGACGAGGTAGACGAACTCCTTGACACCGGGGCTGACGCGCTGGTCGAAGGCCCAGAAGAACACGTTCCAGCCCTGCTTGGCGRCATCGTCCATGTTCGGGATCATCAGCACGAAGGCGGCCAGGAACAGGTAGCCGAACAGCGCGGACCAGATGACCGACATCACCATCGCGCGCGGCACGGAAGAAGCCGCCTTGATGGTCTCCTCAGACGTATGCGCCGAAGCGTCGTAGCCGGTGATCGTGTAGATCGGCAGCAGCRGGCCGAGCGCGAACACCCAGGCATTCGACACCTGAGGCCACACACCGCCGCCGGCGTCGCCGGAGTAGTTGTGGAAGGTGAAGAGACGGCTGAAGTCCCAGGTCTCGGCCGAAAGCAGGCAGACCACCGCGATCAGGATCGAGCCAAAGAAGATGAGGTAGCCCGAGAAGTCGGTGAGCTTCGCCGTCAGCTTGATGCCGAGGTGATTGATCAGCGCCTGGGCGCCGGTGATGATGACCAGGAAGATCATCTGGTTGGTCAGCGTGCCCTCGATGCCAAGCGCCGGGCCGAAAGCGCCGACGAAGAACGTCCAAGTGCCGACATTGATGGCGCCGAGCACGGTGATGAGGCCGAGCAGGTTGAGCCACGCCGTCACCCAGCCGGTGCCGCGATTGCCGAGGATCGAGCCCCAGTGATAGAGGCCGCCGGCCGTCGGATAGGCCGAGCTGATCTGCGACATGGCGACGGCGAAGGTCAGCGACACGAAGCAGCCGACCAGCCAGCCGATGCCGACGCCGATGCCGCCGGCGCCCGACGTCGCCTGCGCCAGCGAGTTGATGCCGCCGGACAGGATGCAGATGATGGAGAAGGAAACCGCGAAGTTCGAGAAGCGACTGAGGCGTCGCTCCAATTCCTGGGCGTAGCCCATGCTGTGGAGGACCTTTATGTCCTCCGCCTTATCGACTTCGGTATAGTCGTTTGTCGTCATTTGGAAGTCCCCTGTTGTTCTAGCTGGCCGACTGTACTGACTTTCCCATTACGCGTTGTCGGGAGCCCATGGCCTCCTCGGGCTCCAGATCCGAAAATATGCCTGTGAGCAGATCCGCCCATTTCCGCTGCCCGGTCTCGCCGGAGATCTCGTCGTTGCGGATTTCGATCATCGCGCAGGCAAGGCCGCGCGAGCGCGCGTGCCGTTCCAGCGTGAAATAGACGCGGTCGGCCGGCGAATAGGGTTCGTTGATGCCGACGCTGACACCGGACAGCCGCTGCAGCGCCGATATCAGCGGCGCCGCCAGCCTGCGGTCGTCGTCGTGGATGATGCCGATATGCCAGGGCCGGCTCCTGCCCTTGTAGACCGGCGTGAAGGAGTGCACCGAGACCAGCCGCGTCTCCTGGCCACGCGCGAGCCGCTGCTCGATGATCCCGGCGATCGTGTCATGGAACGGACGCCAAGCCAGGTCGACCCGCGCAGCGCGCTCTCTGTCGGAAAGACCGGTGTTGCCCGGGATGGCTGTCGTCTCGCTGACCGGCGACACCAGGTCCGGTGCGTCGAGCGGCCTGTTGCAGTCGATCACGAGGCGCGAAATGCGGGTCTCGACCAGCGTGGCGTCGAGCGCCTCGGCCATGCGGYTGGCGACGGGTAGAGCGCCCGGATCCCAGGCGATGTGGCGGGAAAGATCCTCGACGGGCAGGCCGAGCGTTCCGAATTCGGCCGGCAGAAAGTTCGAGGCGTGGTCACAGGTGAAGACGAAGGGGCTCGAGCCGCCAGGGGTGGTCACCCTTAYGGTCTCCGACGGTGCAAGGCTGGCGGGCCGTGCTTTCTCCATACTGCCGTCCCCTTGGGGAGCGCTGTATCGTATGTTACGTATTTTGTCTCATTGCGCCCCTGTGAATGATTTCATACACTTTATCCGGCTTTGTCAAACGCGAATTCCGAAAACGGCGTCCACCGGGCCAAAAGGGGTGGGGAAAACGATGATCTCCAGCATTGCCGAACTGATCTCGGACCGCATCGGCACCATGCCGGCGGGMGAGCGCCGCGCCGCGCAAACACTCATTGCCAACTATCCTCTGACCGGACTGAAGACGGTCGCCGAATTYTCGGCCGCGGCGGGGGTTTCCTCGCCGACGATCCTGCGTTTCGTCGCGAGATTGGGTTTCCAGAACTATCCCGAATTCCAGTCGGCACTGCAGGACGAGCTGGCGGCGCAGCTACAATCCCCCGCATCGCGCACGCTCAACCCGGCGGCATCGCCCGCCGGCGGCGGTGCCGTCTCGCCGATGCTGGAGGCGACGCTCGACAACATGCGCGAGACGTTCCGGCATCTTTCCGACAAGCAACTGGCCGACATTGCTACGACACTTGCCGAACGGCGCGGCAAGACCTTTCTGATCGGCGGGCGCTTCACCGACCCGCTGGCGCGCTACATGGCCGCTCACCTCGCCATCATCCAGCCCGATGTCTATCACCTGGCCGGCCAGGAGAGCATCTGGCGCGACCGGCTGATCGATATGGGCAAGCGCGACGTGCTGGTGATCTTCGATATCCGCCGCTACCAGGAGAGCCTGGTCCGCTTTGCCGAGAAGGCGCATCAGCGCGGCGTCCAGATCGTGCTCTTCACCGACCAGTGGCTGTCRCCGATCGCCCGCTTTGCCCGCCATGTGATCGCCGGGCGTACAGCGGTGCCATCGGCATGGGATTCGTCCGCCGCTCTCTTCGTCGTCGCCGAAACGCTGATTGGCGCCGTCACAAGGCACCTTGAAGCCGCCGGCGCCAGGCGCATCCGTGACCTGGAGAGCCTGCGCTGAAACCATCCCAGCACAGCGCGTAATGGCGCCCGCGAAAAATGCGGCAAAAATGGAGGCCGGGGGTGCGATCCGGCTTCACGTTACCGAGATTTAATGTGCACGATCGCGTGATAATTGCCATAAACCGGTGATATCGGGGCTTGGCGAGGCCGGTTTTCGCCGCCGGCCCTTGTCGTCGCTGTGTCCGCTTCCGCTTGGAACCGACAGACGATTCCTGCCGCTGGAGTGTCGATGCCGAGCTGGAAGCAGACCGTCCTTGCTGTTGTGATCCTCGTCGCCGCTGCGGCCGCCTGGTGGCGCTTTTATCCGGGCGCGCCTGAGGTGCTTGCGCGCTGGGGAATCGATTGGGCCTATGGCGCCATGCCGCCGTCTACCGAAAACGCCATAGCGGGCTCCGGACAGGCCGGGCGTGGCCGAGCAGGACAGGTCGTGACCATCGTCGCCTCACCCGCCGGCACCGCCACCATCAACGATCGGCTACAGGCGATCGGCACCGGCCGCGCCAACGCGACGGTGACCGTCAATCCTTATGCCTCGGGCCGTCTCACCGAACTGCTGGTCCAGTCGGGCGCCCATGTCGAGAAGGGCGATATTATTGCCAGGCTTGATTCCGAGACGGAGGTGATCGCGCGCGACCGGGCCAGGGTCGGACTCGACGACGCCCAGGCCAAGCTCGACCGGGTGAAGTCGCTGCGCGCCTCCAACGCCGCGACGCCGGTGGCCGTCGCCGATGCGGAGATGACGCTCGCCAACGCCAAGCTCGCGCTCAGGGACGCCGAGCTCGCACTCGAGCGCCGCTCGATCGCGGCGCCGATTGCGGGCGCGGTCGGCATCCTGCCGATCGCCGCCGGCAATTATGTGACCAGCCAGTCGGCGATCGCCACCCTTGACGACCGCTCCAGCATCCTTGTCGATTTCTGGGTGCCGGAACGCTTCGCCGCCGCGGTCAAGATCGGCCAGCAATTGTCGGCGACGCCGCTTGCCAACCCCAACAAGGTCTATAGCGGCACGGTATCGGCGATCGACAACCATATCGACGAGAACAGCCGCACCTTGCTGGTCAAGGCGACCATCGCCAATCCGGCCGACTCCCTGCGTGCCGGCATGTCCTTCCAGATCGGCATGAAATTCCCCGGCGATACCTATCCCGCCGTCAGCCCGCTCGCCATCCAGTGGGGAACGGACGGCGCCTATGTCTGGGCGGTGGAGAACGGCAAGGCCAAGCGCGTTCCAGTCCGCATCGTTCAGCGCAACACCGAGACGGTGCTGATCGACGCGCCGGTCGAAAGCGGCGACTTGGTGGTGACCGAAGGCACCCAGAGCGTCAGCGAAGGCGGCGACGTTCGCATTGCCGGCGAGGACCGCGCCACTGTGGCCGAAGGCTCATGAGCGCCGCAGGCGACCCCGCCGCAGGATCGGGCCTGACAGCGCTCTTCATCCGTAGGCCGGTCATGGCCTTCGTGCTGAACACGCTGATCGCGGTTRCCGGGCTTGCCGCCTTCTGGGGCGTCGAGGTGCGCGAGCTGCCGGATGTCGACCGCCCCGTCATCACCGTCAACACCGTCTTCGAGGGTGCGGCCGCCGAAACGGTCGACCGCGAGCTCACCGACACGATCGAGGGCGCCGTCGCGCGCGTTTCCGGCGTCAAGTCGATCTCGTCGACCTCGTCCTTCGGCCAGAGCCGCGTCACCATCGAGTTCAATGACGGCGTCGACCTCAACGTCGCCGCCTCCGACGTGCGCGACGTCGTCAGCCGCGTCACCAACCAATTGCCAGACACCGCGGAAGCGCCGCGCATCGTCAAGGCCGACGCCAATTCCGATGCCGTGATGCGGTTGGCGGTCACCTCCGACACCATGTCCGTGCAGGACATGACGGTGCTGGTGCAGGACCGCATCGAGGACGAACTCGCCGCCGTGCCCGGCGTCGCCRATGTCCAGGTCTATGGCGACCGCGACAAGATCTTCCGCATCGACGTCGACCAGAACAAGCTGGCGAGCCATGGCTTCACCGTGGCGGATCTGCGCAAGGCGCTTGCCTCGGTCGCCTTCGATTCGCCCGCCGGCTCGATCACGACGACCAACCAGGACCTCATCGTGCGCACGACGGCYGACGTGACCACGCCAGAGGAATTCGAGAACATCGTTATCGGCGGCGCGACGCRCATCCGCGATGTCGCCACCGTGACGCTTGGCCCCGACATCGGCCAGACCTCGCTGCGCTCCGATGGCAAGACCGGCATCGGCCTCGGCATCATCCCCCAGGCGGAATCGAACACGCTGGATATTTCGACCGGCGTCCGGGCCGCAGTCGAGAAGCTGCAGCAGAACCTCCCGCAAGGCATGAAGATCAAAGTCACCAGCGACGATGCGGTCTTCGTCAACGGCGCCGTGCACGAGGTCGAGATYGCGCTGGCGCTCTCGGTCTCCATCGTGCTGATTATCATCTACGCCTTCCTGCTCGATTGGCGCGCGACGCTGATCCCTGGCCTGTCGATGCCGGTCGCCATGATCGGCACCATCGCCGCGATCTATCTCGCCGGCTTCTCCGTCAACATCCTGACCCTGCTGGCGCTGGTGCTGGCGACCGGCCTCGTCGTCGACGACGCCATCGTCGTGCTCGAAAACATCGTGCGCCGGCGCAATGAAGGCATGGGGCCGCGCGCGGCCGCCGTCCTCGGCACACAGGAAGTATTCTTTGCCGTCGTCGCCACCACGCTGACGCTGGTCGCTGTCTTCGTGCCGATCTCCTTCCTTCCCGGTCAGACCGGCGGCCTGTTCCGCGAATTCGGCTTCGTGCTGGCAATGTCGGTGCTGCTCTCCTGCGTGGTGGCGCTGACGCTCTGCCCGATGCTTGCCTCGCGCATGCTCTCCGGCGCCTCGCTCCACCACGAAGGCGGCAACGGCATCGGCGCCCGTATCGGCGGCGCGCTGCATCGGCTCTACAAGCGTTGCCTGCATCTCTGCCTCGACGCGCCCTGGATCGTCGTGCTCGTAGCACTTCTCTTTGCCGGCGCCGCCTTCACGCTGTTCGGCACCATACGCCAGGAATTGACCCCAACCGAAGATCGCGCCGTCGTTTTGTTGCGCATCAACGCGCCGCAAGGCGTCAGCCTCGACTACACGACCGAGCAGATGCGCAAGATCGAGCGGCTGATCCAGCCTCTCCGTKACTCCGGCGAGATCCGCTCCACCTTCGAGAACGCCGGCAACAACGGCTCCTACAAYAGCGGCTTCATGGTGATGACGCTGGCGCCCTGGGACGAGCGCACGCGCAGCCAGCAGGAGATCATGGCCGAGATCAGCCGCCTGACGAAACAGGTGCCCAGCGTCCGCGTCTTCCCGATGCAGCCCAACAGCCTCGGCATCCGYGGCGCCGGCAACGGCCTGCAATTCGCGCTGGTCGGCAACGATCGCAAGGCGCTGAGCCAAGCTGCAGTCAAAATCGTCGACGAGATGCGCAAGGACCAGCGCTTCCAGACGCCCCGGCTTTCCGTCGACCCGACGCAGCCGCAGCTCGCTGTCGCCATAGACCGCGAGCGCGCTTCCGATCTCGGCTTCGACATCCCCGGGCTCGCCGATACCTTGCAGGCCATGCTCGACGGCAACGATGTCGTCGACGTCTACATCGCCGACCGCAGCTACGGCGTAAAGCTGGTCTCGACGACCAACCCGATCAACGACCCGACGGATCTCGAAAACATCTTGCTGAAGACCTCGGACGGCCGCTTCGTGCCGATGTCGACCATCGCCACGCTGACCGAGCGTGCCGTACCGCCGTCGCTGACGCGCGAGCAGCAGCAGCCGTCAGTGGCGATCACCGCCAATCTCGGCAACGGCTTCGCGCTCGGCGAAGCGCTGACCCGCGCGCAGGAGATCGCGACGCCGCTTTTGCCGCCGGGCGCGCGCATCCTGCCGCTCGCCGAAGCGGCGACGCTCGGCGAGAGCAACAGCGCCATGGCGACCATCTTCGGCTTCGCGCTGGTCATCATCCTTCTGGTTCTGGCGGCCCAGTTCGAGAGTTTCGTCAGCGCCGTCATCATCATGGCGACCGTGCCGCTCGGGCTCGCCTGCGCCATCTTCGCACTGCTCTTCTCAGGCACCAGCCTCAACGCCTACAGCCAGATCGGCCTGGTGCTTCTGGTCGGCGTCATGGCCAAGAACGGCATCCTCATCGTCGAATTCGCCAATCAGCTGCGCGACCGCGGGCTCGCCGTGCGCGAGGCGATCGAAGAGGCCGCCACCATCCGGCTCCGGCCGGTGATGATGACCATGATCTGCACCGTGCTCGGCGGCGTGCCGCTGGTGCTGGCTTCCGGCGCCGGCGCAGAGGCGCGCGTGGCGCTGGGCTGGGTTATCGTCGGCGGCCTCGGGCTGGCCACCATCTCAACGCTGTTCCTGACCCCGGTCGCCTATCTGCTGCTCGGCCGCTTCGTCACGCCCAAGGCGCATGAGGAAGCTCGCCTGAAACGCGAACTCGAGGAAGCCGCCTACGCCAATGTCGAGCCGGCGGAATAGTTAGCGCTCCTCTCCCGTCACTATACGGGGAGAGGATGCCGGCAGGCAGGCGAAGGGCAAGGCCTGCTTGCGAGATTGCCGCCCAATACGGAGCACGGCCAATCACGACCGCCGGCGCCGCCCCTCATCCGGCCCTTCGGGCCACCTTCTCCCCGTAAACGGGGCGAAGGAAAGTCCGCGCCTACGGCTTGATGAACACCTTGCCGTTCGGCTTGGCCAGTTCMGCCGGCAGTCGCGCCATCGCCTCATCGAGCGGAACCACCGCCGTCACGTCGGTCGACCAGCGTCCGTCGGAAAAGCGCCTTTGCGCCTCCAGCACCGCCGGGCCGAGCCTGTCGCGGAACTGCCGCATCCATTCGGCCAGCCAGAAGCCTTCGATGCGCTTGTGCTGGAAGATCAGTTGCCCCGGCTCGCGGATCACCGTCGGCTCGGCATCAAGCCGGCCATAGACGATCCARCGCGAGCGCTTCGGCATGGCGTTGAAGATGGCCGAAGCCAGCGGTCCGGTCACTGCGTCGAGAAAGATGCGCGGTTGCTCGGCCTTGATCGCCTCGCGCAGCGCCGCCTCGAAATCCGCCGCCTTCTCGTTGAGCACATGCGCAGCACCGAGCCCTTTCAGCAGCGGGATCTRCTCGTCGCGGCGCACGGTCACGATCGGCCGAAAACCTTCCTCTTTTGCCAGCCCGATGATCAGCTTGCAGAGCTGGCTGGCGCCCGCCGTCATGATGAAGGCCTTCTCGCCCTCCTCTCTGACGATGTCGAACATGGCGAGCGCGGTCAGCGGATTGACGATCATGGCCGCTGCGTCCTCGTCTCGCACCGTATCGAGCAGCGGAATGCAGGACGCAGCCTCCGCCACCGCGTACTCGGCCCACGAGCCCCAGTTCGACACGCCGGTGGCAAAGGCGACCCGTTTTCCTTCGAGGCTCCTTGCATAGGGATCGTCGCCGGTCGCGACGACGATGCCGACGCCTTCGAAACCGGCCGGCTGCCCCTTCACGCGCGGCTGGCCGTATTGCCCTTTGATGAAAGCGACATCGGACGGGTTGATCGAGGCGAGGCTGACCTTGATCAGCGCCTGCGTCGCACCAGGTGTAGGCACGGCGATGCTGCCCGACTGAAGATAGGGCTCCACTGCCTCGAGCGCTCCGGCCGAAGGTGTCTTGGTGTAGCCGTCGCCGACAAGCAGCAGGGCCTTCATTTCCGGCGGAAGCGCCATTGCGATCAGACTTTCTCCTGCGTGTATTTCCTGAGCTCGGCGCGCGCCACTTGCCGCCGATGCACGGCGTCCGGCCCGTCGGCAAGCCGAAGCGTTCTGAGATGCGTCCAGGAGCGGGCGAGCGGCGTGTCCTGGCTGATGCCTTGCGCACCGAACATCTGCACCGCCTCGTCGGTGACCTTGAGCGCGACGCGGGGCGCCACCACCTTGATCTGGCTGATCCAGGGCGCGGCGGCGCGCGCGTCGCCCTGGTCGATCATCCATGCCGCCTTGAGGCAGAGCAGCCTCGCCATCTCGATCTCCATGCGGCATTCGGCGATGATGTCGAAATTGGCGCCGAGTTTCGCCAATGACTGGCCGAAGGCCTCGCGCCGCACCGAGCGTTGGCACAGCATCTCCAGCGCCATCTCCGCCTGGCCGATCGCCCGCATGCAATGATGGATGCGGCCGGGCCCCAACCGCCCCTGCGCGATCTCGAAACCCCGGCCCTCCCCGAGGATCAAATTAGCCGCCGGCACCCGCACATCGTCGAACCTTAGATGCATGTGGCCATGCGGCGCGTCATCGTCGCCGTAGACCTGCATGGCGCGCACCTTGGTGATGCCCTTGCTGTCGGCAGGCACCAGGATCATCGAATGCCGGCGGTGCGGCGGCGCCTCGTCCGAACCTGTCCTCACCATGACGATGTAGATGGCGCAGCGCGGATCCMCGGCGCCCGATGCCCACCATTTCTCGCCGTTGAGCACGTAGTCGTCGCCGCGCCGCTCGCAGCGCATTGAAATGTTGGTCGCGTCCGATGAGGCGACGTCCGGCTCGGTCATTAGATAGGCGGAGCGTATCTTGCCGTCGAGCAGCGGCTCCAGCCATACACGCTTGTGCTCCTCCGAGCCGTAACGTTCCAGCACCTCCATATTGCCGGTGTCGGGCGCCGAACAGTTGAACGTCTCGGCGCCGAGATGCGCCTTGCCCATCTCCTCCGCCAGATAGGCGTATTCGACAGTCGACAGGCCGTAGCCGCGCTTGGARTCGGTCAGCCAGAAATTCCACAGGCCGCGCTCCCGCGCCGTCTTCTTCAAGCCTTCCAGGATCTCGGTCTGCCTGGTCGTATAGGTCCAGCGGTCGCCATTCTTGCCGACCTCGGCCAGAAATTCCTCGCCGAGCGGTGCGATCTCGTCGCGCACCATCGCCGCCACCTTTTGGTGGATCGRCTTCAGCCGGTCGGTCATGCCGAGGTTCATGTCCGCCATCGGTTCCGGYCCTTTCGCGTCTTTACCCGTGGCAAGGATGACCGTACTTCGGCTAGCCTTGTCAACGCGAGTCCTTTGGTTCCGGCCTGGGCGAGCCACGTGGGAGGAATGGCGATGAGCTATCTGGACGAGCTGTTTTCGGTCGCCGGTAAGACCGCGCTGGTGACGGGCGCGGCGACCGGCATCGGCCGYATGATYGCCACCGCGCTRGTGCGGGCCGGCGCCACRGTGATGATCGCCTCGCGCAAGGGCGAGGATTGCATCCGGGTCGCAGGCGAGCTCAACGCGCTCGGCGGCTCCGGCCGGGCCGAGGGCTTTGCCGCGGATGTGTCCAGCGAAGCGGGTATCGCCGCTCTGGTCGCCGAGGTGAAGGCACGCACACAACGCCTGCACATCCTGGTCAACAATGCCGGCGTTTCCTGGGGCGCGCCGCTGGAGGAATTTCCCTACCACGCCTGGGCCAAGGTATTCGGCGTCAACGTCACCGCCGTCTTCCACCTGACGCGCGAATTGCTGCCGCTGCTCGATGCCGCCGCAAGCGACGAGGACCCTGCCCGCGTCATCAATCTCGGCTCGGTGATGGGCACCCAACCGCTGGCCGACGACGCCTATTCCTACACCGCCTCCAAGGCAGCGGTGCATCATCTGACGCGCACGCTGGCGATCGAGTTCGCCGCCCGACGCATTACCGTCAATGCATTTGCGCCCGGGCCCTTMCAGAGCCGGATGACGGCGTTTGCCACCGCTACCGAGGAGCAGGCGAAACATGTCGGCAGCCATGTTCCGCTCGGCCGTATCGGCCTACCGGATGACATTGCGGGCGCAACGCTCTATTTGTGCAGCCGCGCCGGAAGCTACGTCACCGGTGCCATCCTGCCGATCGACGGCGGCCAGTCCGTTCAGCACGGGATGACATTGTTCAAGGAATAAGGCGCCCGGTTCAAGGAATCACGATCCGGGCGGGCTGCGGAGGACATCAGCGTGGAACCGATCAGTCTCGATACGCTTCTGGCCAGCGTCGGCAAGGAGGTCGGCGTGTCGCCCTGGCGCACGGTAACGCAGCGCATGATCGACCAGTTCGCCGACGCCACCGACGACCACCAGTTCATCCATTGCGATCCCGAGCGCGCCGCGCGCGAGACCCCGTTTGGCGGCACCATCGCRCATGGCTTCCTATCGCTGTCGCTGCTGTCGGCCATGACCTTCGAGACAATGCCGCCGATCGAAAACACCAAGATGGGCGTCAACCACGGCTTTGACACGTTGCGCTTCCTGGCTCCGGTGAAGACGGGCTCGCGCATTCGCACCCGATTCGTGCTGGCCGAGGTCAAAGTGCGGCCTTCCGGCTGGGTGCAGACAGCGCACGACGTGACCATCGAGATCGAAGGATCGAAGAAGCCTGCGCTCACTGCGCGCTGGCTGACGCTCACGCTGATCGAGCGCCAGCCCGAGACCGCATGAACGGCGACGCCAACGCGCTCGACAAGTCGGCGTTGGCGCTCRACAAGTCGGCGCTCGCGCCCTACCTCGAAGCGAATATCCCGGGCTTTGCCGGGCTTTCCGCAATCGAGAAATTCAAGTCAGGGCAGTCGAATCCGACCTATCTCCTGACCGCCACTAGCGGCCGCTACGTGCTGCGCGCCAAGCCGCCGGGACAACTGCTGAAATCGGCGCACCAGGTCGACCGCGAGTTCCGCGTCATGCGGGCGCTTGCCGGCACTGCCGTGCCGGTGCCGCGCATGCTGCATCTCACGAGCGAGGAGGACTCACCGATCGGCCGCATGTTCTACGTCATGGAGTTCCTCGACGGCCGCATCTTCTGGGATCCGTCGCTGCCGGAGGCATCCGGCAACGGCGAAYGCGCCGCGATCTACGACGCCATGAATGCCACGCTCGCCGCCCTGCACGATGTCGATCTCGAGGCGATCGGGCTCGGCGACTTCGGCAGGCCCGGCAGTTATTTCGAGCGCCAATGCGCCCGCTGGACCAGCCAGTACCGCGCCTCCGAGACGGAAGAGAGCGCCGAAATGGATCGGCTGATCGCCTGGCTGGAGACGCACATGCCGGCCGATGACGGCCGCGTCGCACTCGTGCATGGCGACTACCGGCTGGACAACATGATCTTCGCCAGGGACGAGCCGAAGGTCATCGCCGTGCTCGACTGGGAATTGTCGACGCTGGGACATCCCTTTGCCGACCTTGCCTATCAATGCATGCAATGGCGGCTGCCGCATGCATCAGGCTTTCGCGGCCTCGGCGGCGTCGACCGCGCCAGGCTGTGGCTGCCTTCCGAGGAAGCCTATGTCGCCGCCTATTGCCGCCGGCGCGGCCTCGACGGCATCGGCAACTGGACCTTCTTCCTCGCCTTCTCCTTCTTCCGCCTGGYGGCGATCTGCCAGGGCGTCTACCGCCGCGCGCTGGACGGCAACGCCTCCAACCCGGAAAAGGCAAAAAACTATGGCCAGGCGGTCAAGCTGCTCGCCGCTCTCGCGGTGGACTTGATCGATGGGAAGATTTGAAATCGGGGCGAGTTGAACAACGGGCCGTTTCGACGGAGCGGCGGTGCTGACAACCGACGCCACCGGCGTCCTCGGCGGCGCCGCCAAGGCCTTCGCCGCCGAGGCAGCGATTCCCGTCCGGAATTGCCTTAGGCCAAGGAGCTGGCGGACGCTGGGGAACCAGTCCACTCCCTTGCCCGTTGTCGTACAGCGTATATAATTTCGTCAGGCAACCAACCACAAAAGGCAGGCGGACATTGGCGCTGAGCGTTCAGAAACGCCGCGAAAAACAGAAAGCTGAACTTCGTTCCGAACTGGTTGATGCGGCCCACAAGCTCGTCCAGGAAGAGGGCTATGAAGGGCTTACCATCCGCAAGCTGGCCAAACGTGTCGGCTACGCGCCGATGTCGGTCTACTCCTACTTCGCAGACAAGCAGGACATCCTCTTCGCGCTCGCCGAGGACGCGTTCGAGACGCTTGCACGGCGCATCGAAGAGCATCCCGCCGACGATCCCGTTGAGGCGTTGCGGGCGGTGATGACCGAGTATGCCGCCTTCGGGCTCGGYAATCCCAATGAATACCGCACCGTCTTCATGACCGAGAAAACCCGGCTGCCGGAGGGCCGCAGCTACGAGGACATGGAAGAGGGCAATCCGGCGATGAAGGTGCTGATCAAAAGGGTCGAAGCCTGCGTCGCCGCCGGCAAGCTCAAGGGCGACCCGCGGGCCATCGCCACCATGCTGTGGACCGTCGGCCACGGCACGATCTCGCTGCTGATCACCTTCCCTTTCTATCCGTTCGGCGACCCGCAGGCCTATGTGAAGCGCATGTGCGACTTCATGCTGGCCTCCCTGTCGGCGCAGGACATCTCTCCGCTCACCGAAACGCCCGTCAAGTGYTGACCGGCAGTTCGCTGGCCGGTGTGCAGCTACCCAGCGCAGTTTGATCTGCAACGCCCTCCTACGTTCAAGAAAATTTGTCGTACGCGTACAGACTCCTCTCTTGTATTCAGCTTCCATTAACCGTATCTGTACGTTGGATTGTACATGTACGGAATTTGGAGACGGAAGATGGAAAAGACGATCCTCGCGGTCGCTGCCGTGCTGGCTTTCTCCGGCGCCGCTTTCGCTGGCGCGAGCCAGCCGGCCAAGCACGCACCGGCGGCCTGCGCTCAAACCAGGGCGAATGTGACGCTCGACTGCACCGCGACGGGCTCGGTGGAGAAAACCGACGCAGCCAAGACCCAGGCGACCAAGGGCCCTCGGCTCGGCATGGACGTGAGCCCGTGGTTCGTGCCCGGCCTTTGAGAGCCGCAAAAGCCGGAAACGAAAACGGGCGGCACCTGGCCGCCCGGCTTTGTTTTTGCCCTGAATTCCCACGCGCCTGAAGCGATYGGCAGCAGTGCCTATGTCTTGCGCGGTCGCTTTGCAGGCGCAGTCTTGGCTTTGGCTGGCATCGCCGGCGCGCCCGAAATACTCGTGCCGGTGATCGACACCGGGTCGCTGGCCGGGAATGTATCCTCGAGGCCTTCCTCGAGTTCTTCTTCCTCGAGCAAGCGATGCCGCTCCTGCTCCAGCGAGCGGACCGCCGCTGTCTTCCTGGGCGACTTCGGTGCTGATTTGGACGGCATCGGCTTCTCCCTCTCTGGTCGCAAACAACGGAACGGGGCGGCGATGGTTCCAGCGGAGCAAACGCACCACTCAAGGGACGCCGCAAGAGGCCCCGTTCTCAGTTCGCCGCGTCGCTTGCCGCTTCCGAAAGCAAAGTAAAGACATAGTCCGAGAAGGAACGCCAGCACTCCACCCGGAAGGCATCGGCTGCGGTGCGCAACAGCACGATCTCGGCCTTGCCGAGAATGGTGCGCGACGYCGCCCCGACCGGGAACGCCTCGAGCGACAGGTCCTGCGGGCAGCCGGAATTGACCGTCACTGCGGCCGCCGGGCCGGTGACGGAGATCGCGACGTTGCGATGCGAGATGCCGACCGCCGAATGCAGCGCCGATACCTTGGCGCAGTCGGCCAGCGGATCGTTTCCTGCCTCATCGATGATCAGCCACTCGTCCGGCCCGAGCCACAAGGCGGTGCGTCCGCCCTTTGCCGCAGAAGTCTTCGGCTTGGTCGGCAAGGTCACGCCAAGCGCCTTGGAGAGCGCGGCGACGGAAGCCTCCGGCGCGCGCAGCGAGATGCGTTCGGCGGGCGCCAGGATCTCGACCTTGACGCTCGACGCCGACACGGCGCGGCCGGCAAGTGCTGGACGCCGCTCGGCCGAGGCTTCGGGGGCTTTTGTCTTGACGGCAGCCTTAGCCATTGAGGCGTTCTCCCTTCTCGTCGACGAACACCATGCCGGTCACCTCCACCTCGATCGTGCCGTTCGGCATCGGCACATAGAGCGTCTGGCCCATGCGGTCGCGGCCGCCGGCCACCAGCGCCAGCGCGATCGAGCGCCCGCAATTCTCCGACCAGTAGCTGGAGGTGACGTGGCCGATCATCTTCATCGGGATAGCCTGTTTCGGATCCTCGAGGATCTGCGCGCCCTCTTCCAGTACGACTTTCGGGTCCTTGGTCTTCAGGCCGACCAACTGCTTGCGGCCCTTGGCGACAAGGTCCGCCCGCATCATGCCGCGGATGCCGACGAAGTCGGTCTTCTTCTTGCCGACCGCCCAGTCGAGCCCGGCGTCGTTCGGCGTCACCGTGCCGTCTGTGTCCTGGCCGACGATGATGTAGCCCTTTTCGGCGCGCAGCACGTGCATCGTTTCGGTGCCGTAAGCGGTCGCGCCATGCTTCTGGCCTTCGGCCCACAGCGCTTCCCACACCGCCTCGCCATAATCGGCAGGGACGTTGACCTCGAAGCCGCGCTCGCCGGTGAAGGACATGCGGAACAGCCTCGTCGGCACGCCGCAGATCTTGCCCTCGCGCACCGACATATGGGGCATCGCTTCGTCGGACATGTCGAGGCCTTCGACAAGCGGTGCGATGATCTCGCGCGACTTCGGCCCTTGCACCGCGATCACCGCCCATTGTTCGGTGATCGAGGTCAGCCAGACGTTGAGATGCGGGAACTCGGTCTGGAGGTAATCCTCCATGTGGTGCATGACGCGCGGCGCRCCGCCTGTGGTCGTCGTCACGTGGAAGCGGTCCGGCGCCAGCCGGCCGACGACGCCGTCGTCATAGATGAAGCCGTCCTCGCGCAGCATGATACCGTAGCGGCAGCGGCCGGGCTCCAGCTTCTCCCACGGATTGGTGTAGAGCAGTTCCATGAACTTGGCCGCGTCCGGCCCGACCACCTCGATCTTGCCGAGCGTCGAGGCGTCGAACAGGCCGGCTGCCTTGCGCACCGTCACGCATTCGCGGTTGACCGCGGCGTGCATGTCCTCGCCAGCCTTGGGGAAATACCAGGCGCGCTTCCACTGGCCGACATCCTCGAACACCGCGCCCTGGCCCGCCGCCCAGGGATGGATGGCCGTCCGGCGCGTCGGGTCGAACAAGGCGCCGCGTGCGTGGCCGACGATCGAGCCGAAGGTCACCGGCGTATAGGGCGCGCGGAAGGTGGTGAGGCCGACCTGCGGGATCGGCTTGCCGAGCGTCTCGGCGGCGATCGCCAGGCCGTGCATGTTCGACGTCTTGCCCTGGTCGGTCGCCATGCCGTTCGTCGTGAAGCGCTTGACGTGCTCGATCGAATGCATGCCCTCATGCACCGCCTGGCGGATGTCCTTGGCGGTGACGTCGTTCTGGAAATCGACGAAGGCCTTGACCGTGGTGCCGGGCCCTGCGCCGGGTGCCGCGCCCAGCATGCCGCGCGACCAGTTTTCGCCGGCATCGACCCTTGGYTTGGCGCCCTTACCCGTCTTGACGCTCGAATCCTTGCCGCCGGCTTCCTTCGCCGCCTTGGCGCCCGCCGCGTAGGCCTCCTCGACCGTGGCCGCCAGCCCGTCCGTGCCGTTGCAGGCGCCGACCGACACGCAGTCCTGCGCATAAGTTCCCGGCACGAAACGCTTGGTCTCGTCGTTGAAGGCGACCTTACCGCGCGACTGCGAGAAGAGATGCACCGACGGCGTCCAGCCGGCCGACATCAGGATCGCATCGACTGGGATGGTGYGCTCGCCGCCGYCGCTCTTCGGCTGCACGGTCATTGACGAGACGCGCAGCTTGCCGCCGGCGCTGACCACCGCGCGGCCGAAATTGATCTCGATGCCGAGGCCTCGTGCCTCGTCGATCACCGGTCCGGACGGGTTGTCGCGCAGGTCGACAATGGCGGCGATATTGACGCCGGCCTTCTTCAGGTCGATCGCGGCCGCATAAGCGGAGTCGTTCGCCGTGTAGACGCCGACATTCCTGCCGACCGCGACGCCATAGTGGTTGAGATAGGTGCGCGCGGCCGATGCCAGCATGACGCCCGGCCGGTCGTTGTTGGCGAACACCATGTGCCGCTCGATGGCGCCGGTCGCCAGCACGACGCGCTTGGCGCGGACCTGCCACAGGCGCTCGCGCGCGAGCTCGCGTCCAGGGCTCTTGAGGTGATCGCTGACCCGTTCGACCAAGCCGACGAAGTTCTGCGCGTAATACCCAAAAGCAGTCGTGCGCGAGAGCACGCGGACATTGTCCATGGCCTTGAGCTTGGCGATCGCAGCCTGCGCCCAGGCAAAGCCATTCTCGCCCTCGATTTTGGCGCCGCTTTCGAAGCGCAGGCTGCCGCCGAATTCGGCCTGCTCGTCGGCGAGGATCACCCGCACGCCCGACTCGGCAGCGGCGAGCGCCGCGGCAATGCCGGCAGCGCCACCGCCCAGCACCAGCACCTCGCAATGCGCGTAGCGCRCCGCATAGTGGTCCGGGTCCGGCCGGTCCGGAGAAACGCCGAGGCCGGCGGCCGCGCGGATCTTCGGCTCGTAAAGGTTCTTCCAGGCCGACTTCGGCCACATGAAGGTCTTGTAGTAGAAGCCTGCCGAAAACATCGGCGAAGCGATGTCGTTGACCGCGCCGACGTCGAAGGCAAGCGAGGGCCAGCGGTTCTGCGAATGCGCTGTCAGCCCGTCATAGAGCTCCTGCACGGTCGCCCGCACATTCGGCGTCTTGCGCGCGTCGTCGCGCACGATCTGCACCAGCGCGTTGGGCTCTTCCGCGCCCGCCGACAGGAAGCCGCGCGGCCGATGGTACTTGAAGGAACGCCCGACCAGGTGGACGCCGTTTGCCAGCAGCGCCGAGGCGAGCGTATCGCCCTCGATACCGGCATAGGGCTTGTCGTCGAAGCTGAAAGAGGCGGTCTTCGCCTGGCTGAGGCGCCCGGCGCCTGGAATGCGGAACGCGGCGTTCATTTCGAGGCTCCAGGCAACTTTGCGGGCTTCGGCTCGCCGGCCTTGTAGGTCATGACGAACTTGTCGGTGAYGGTGTCGCGGACGGCGTTGAAGAAGCGCGCGCAGCCGTGGATGTGCCGCCAGCGCTCATAGATGACGCCTTTCGGATTCGAGCGGATGAAGAAGAATTTCTCGAAGTCGTCTTCGCTTTCGGCGGCAATGTTGGTCGGGCGCGCGATATGCGCCTCGCCGGCATTGCGGAACTCCAGTTCCGGGCGCTCTTCCTCGCAATAGGGACAGCGGATGAGAAGCATTTTCGGTCGATCCTACAATTCGCCATGGCCGACGCGGGCGCCGGCCGGTTGATCGCAAAGCCTCTGGCCGAGCGCCGCGAAGGGCGCGACGAGCCGCATGCGTTCCTCGACGCTGGCCGCGGGCTTGAATAGCTCCCGGTTTGCCATGTTGCCGAGCGTGAGTTGCATCGGGTCGGTGGTGACGATGACGCCGCGCGGCTCGAACGGCTTGCCTTCGTCCAGCCCCTTCGGCCGGCCTTCGAAGAACATCGCCACCTTGCGGCCGCCGCTCCAGACACAGGTGAGCATGCCGTCATCGACGGAGAACGGCCAATCCGTCTCGTGATCCTCGCGGCTGATCGCCTGGACCCGCACTTCTCCCGGGGAGGGAATGTGAAAGAGCCCTTGCTCGCCGGCGAGCACCAGCGGCATTGCGACAACCATCTCGGTCATCATCAGTGCGCCACCGCCGCCGCCGCCGCTTCGTCGATGAGACGGCCGGTGCGGAAGCGCTCGAGCGTGAAGGGCGCGTTGATCGGGTGCGGATCGTCCCTGGCGATGGTGTGGGCAAAGACGTTGCCCGATCCGGGCGTTGCCTTGAAGCCGCCCGTGCCCCAGCCGCAATTGACGTAGAGGCCCTGCACCGGCGTCTTCGCCAGGATYGGCGAGCGGTCCGGCGTCACGTCGACGATGCCGCCCCAGGAGCGCAGCATCTTCATGCGGGTGAAGATCGGGAACATCTCGCAGATGGCGTCGAGTGTATGCTGCAGGATGTGCAGGCCGCCGGTCTGCGAATAGGAGACATACTGGTCGGTGCCGGCGCCGATGACCAGTTCGYCCTTGTCGGACTGCGAGATATAGGCGTGCACGGTGTTCGACATCACCACGCAGGGCACGACCGGCTTGACCGGCTCCGACACCAGGGCCTGCAGCGGATAGCTTTCGAGCGGCATGCGCACGCCCGCCATGTTCATGATGACCGATGAGTGGCCGGCCGCGACCACGCCGATCTTCTTGGCGCCGATGAAGCCGCGCGTCGTCTCGACGCCGGTGACGGCGCCGTTGGCCGCACGCTTGATGCCGGTGACCTCGCAGTTCTGGATTATGTGGACGCCGCGCGCCGAGGCGCCGCGCGCATAGCCCCAGGCGACCGCATCGTGCCGCGCCGTGCCGCCGCGCCGTTGCAGCGCCGCGCCCATCACCGGATAGCGCGCGTCCTTGGAAATGTTGAGCGGCGGGCAGAATTCCTTCGCCTGTTCCGGCGTCAGCCACTCATTGTCGATACCGTTGAGCCGGTTGGCATGGATGTGGCGCTTGAACACCTGGATGTCATGGACATTGTGCGCGAGCATCATGACGCCGCGCGCCGAATACATGACGTTGTAGTTGAGCTCCTGGCTGAGCCCATCCCACAACTTCAGCGCGTGATCGTAGATGCCGGCGCTCTCGTCATAGAGATAGTTGGAGCGGATGATGGTGGTGTTGCGGCCGGTGTTGCCGCCGCCGAGCCAGCCCTTCTCCAGAACCGCGACATTGGTGATGCCGTGCTCGGTCGCAAGATAATAGGCGGTCGCCAGGCCATGGCCGCCGGCGCCGACGATGATGACGTCGTATTCCTTCTTCGGCTCGGGCGAGGTCCACTGCTCTTCCCAGCCCTTGTGGCCGCGCATTGCCTCGCGGGCAATGGCGAATACCGAGTATTTTTTCACGTTCAGCCTCGCGCCAAAAATCGCGGATGTCGGCCGGGCAATCCCCCGGCGCGCGAGGTGTATCACTAGCGAAACCGCGCTGTCACCCTTGCGCTGTTTGCGACGGCGCTTGCCGTTTTGCGCCGCAGCTGCACGGCCGTTCCGACCAAATTGATCTACGCTGGCGTGAGTGGCGGCCAGTCGATAAACCGGACCTCACAGTCGGCAGCCATACTCATCCGCTGAAATATCTCGATACGGCCTTGCATTCGGGTCCGATTTGACGATTCCGTTTTCTCGCCAAGGACGGATCGGAACGATGCTGCTGATCAGAACCTATGTCGCCGCCAGCCCCATCGAGGGCGTCGGCGTGTTCGCCGCCGAACCGATCAGGAAGGGCGCCTCGATCTGGCGGCTCGATCCCGATTTCGACCGGCTGATCCCGATGGAGAAATATGAGTCGGCGCCGCCGCATCTGAAGGAACTGCTCGACCGCTATGCCTATCCAAGCCCGGACAGGCCTGGTTTCATGGTCTATGAGGTCGACAACGGCCGCTTCATGAACCATGCCGAACGGCCGAACACGGATTTCTCGCAATATGGCGGCGCCACCGCCATCCGCGACATCGCGGTCGGCGAGGAAATCACTTGCGACTATGGCGAATTTTTCGAGGATTTCGCCCGCCTGCATCTCRCAACCGCCTGAGCGCCGGGCGGCAAGGTGCGGCGCTCCGCTTTTTGATCGCGTTTTCCTGCAATCGACGGTGGACAGCACGGCCTGATTCTGCTATCAGCCGGCACAATTCGCGGTGCAGATCACTGCGGAGGCAAGTGGCTATGGTCSGTTTGCCTGATAATTTCAAACCCGAAGACAGGATTGCACGTGCAGGTACTCGTCCGCGACAACAACGTTGATCAGGCGCTTCGCGCGCTGAAGAAGAAGATGCAGCGCGAAGGTATTTTCCGCGAAATGAAGATGCGCGGTCACTACGAGAAGCCGTCCGAGAAGCGTGYCCGCGAGAAGGCGGAAGCCGTGCGCCGCGCCCGCAAGCTGGCCCGTAAGCGCGCCCAGCGCGAAGGCCTGCTGCCGATGACTCCGCGTCCGGCTGCGGCTGGTGCCGGCGCCTCTCGTTCGCCGCGCTGATACGCCAATTTTTCGTCCTTTTCGAAGGATACCGAGGGTGGCGCGATGCGGAATCGCCGCCACCTTTTTGTTGTGCATTCGAGCCGGTTCGGAGAGGGAACGGACCTGACGGCGGGGCGCCAGTGAGGGACCAAGAAAGATGAACGCAATTACCGTGGAGCGCAGAACCGCTTTTCGCGGCTTCGCCCTGACGGCGGCCCTGCTTTCGGGCCTGACGCTTGCAGCATGCCAGACAGCCCCGACGGGTGAGTTCAACAACATCGACAAAGCRCAAGGGTCGAGCGAGAACATTTCCTCGCTGACGGCGGTGATCCAGCGCAACCCGCAGGATCCCGAGGGCTATAATGTGCGCGGCTCGGCCTATGGCCGCGGCGGCCAGTACCAGGCGGCGCTGAAAGACTTCAACACCGCCATCCAGCTCAATCCGAATTTCTACCAGGCCTATTCGAACCGTGCGCTGATTCAGCGCTTCCTCGGCAACCAGGAAGCGGCGCTCGCCGACTACAACCGTTCGATCCAGATCAACGCCAATTACGACGCCGCCTATATCGGCCGTGGCAATCTCTACCGCAAGGCAGGCCGCGTCAACGATGCCTTCAATGACTTCCAGAAGGCCATCCAGCTCGACACGACCGACGCGCGCGCCTACCACAATCGCGGCCTGATCTATCAGAGCCAGGGCCAGCACAAGTTCGCCATCGAGGACTTCTCGACCGCGATCTCGCTGGCGCCGGACGCCGCCGAGCCCTACAACGGCCGCGGCCTGTCCTATCTCGCCACCAACGACGAGGATAACGCCTTCTCCGACTTCAACATGGCCATCAAGCTCGACCCCAAGAATGCCGAAGCCTGGGCCAATCAGGCGCTGATCTACGAAAAGCGCGGCGACAAGGCGAAGGCGGCCAAATCCTATCGTGAGGCCCTCCGCCTCAACCCGACCTACCAGCCCGCGAAGGACGGCCTTTCGCGCACCTCCGGCAGCGCCAGCTGATCGCAGGCGACGCCAGCGAGGTCCGCAGGACGCCGGTCATCGCCGGCGACGGTTCTGCTTGTCGGTGTGGCGGCGCTGAGACGCCGATAGCAATCCGTTAACCGCCGAGGGCAGCGCCTCAAACGCCTGCCATGCTCGCGCCCAGTTTTCGGCGGAACRCTCCACGCACCTCGACCGTTAATCGGGGCCAAATTTTTGCGAAAGGACCTTTCCGATGATCAAGATACTTGCCAGTGCCGCCGCCGCRCTTGCCGCCACGGTCCTTACTTCTCCTGTCAGCGCCGGCACGCTCCGGCTCGGCACGCTCGATTGCTCCATAGAGGGGGGCACTGGCTATATCATCTCCTCAAACAAAGGTGTGTCCTGCGTCTTCCGGCCCTCCCATCGCGGACCGGCCGAGGTTTACACCGGGATGATCTCCAAGCTCGGCGTCGATGTCGGCAGGACGGATCAGGGCCAACTCGTCTGGGCGGTTCTGGYCGCCACCCCCAGCCATAACGGGGGCGACCTCGCCGGCAGCTACTACGGCGTCAATGCCGAGGCGAGCGTCGTGACCGGCGGCGGCGCCAACGTCCTGGTCGGCGGATGGAACAGCGCCTTTATGCTTGAGCCGTTGAGCGTCCAGGCGCAGACCGGCGTCAACCTGGCCGTCACTGTGGCCTCGCTGGACCTCGTCCACTCCTATAAGTGAAGCCTCAGCCTCGGAATCCGCCGCAGTAATACTCGGCCCGGAACAACCGTTCCGGGCCGAGTGCTTTTGAGCGCCGGGCCGTCTAATGCATCTCGCGCAAAAGTGTGCAGCGGTTTTGCGAAAACGACATGCATAAAAACAAAGACCTAAAGCGCGTCGCCTGAACTCGTTTCAGCGCGACGCGCTTTAGGCACAGACTGCAGCTTCCTCACCACGCGGAATCCGTGAAAAAGGCTATTGAGCTCAACCGCGCTTGAGGTTCTACAAGCTTGCCGAACTGGATCTGGCGCCCCTTCGAATCGCGGACGAGGCTGYTGATCACACCAAGGAGATCGACGTGACGGCAGCAGGCGGCGACGAGGCGAGCAGCAGCAAGCTGGACTGGCGGGGTCTGTGGGCGAGCGGCGACCTGGCGCGCTTCTGCTTCATCAGCCTTGGCATCCTGCTGCATGCCACCAATGAGACAATGGTGGCGACGGTGATGCCGGCCATGGTCGGCGACCTGGCGGGCGTGCAACTCGTCGGCTGGTCGCTGGCGATCTATGAGCTCGGCGCCATTGTCGCGGGCGCTGCGGCCGGCCGGCTCGTGAGCTATGTCGCGCTGCGCTCCAACATGATGGTCGCCGCCTTGCTCTACGCCGCAGGCGCGCTGATCTGCGCCACGGCACCTTCGATGCCGCTGTTCCTCGCAGGACGCCTGGTCGAGGGCCTTGGCGGCGGCGCGCTCGTCTCGCTCGCCTATGTCTCGGTGGAACGGCTGTTTCCGCGCAACATCTGGCCGCAGCTCTTCGGCATCATGTCGGCGATCTGGGGCGTCGCCGCCTTCAGCGGACCGATGCTCGGCGCGATCATGACCGAATTCCTGTCGTGGCGCTGGGCCTTCGGAGTCTTCACTTTCGGCGGCGCGGCAATGGCCCTGGCAAGCTTCATCGTCCTCGACACGCCCGAGGCGACGCGGCCGCAGGCGGGCTGCGGCGCGGCGCCGCCCTTCCCCTATCCGGCGCTCGCCTGTCTCGCCATCAGCGTGGTGCTGATCGCCGCCGCCGGCATCGACATTGCCCTGCTGCGCTCGTCGCTGCTGCTGCTCCTCGGCCTGATCGGCCTGGCGCTGTTCTTCCGCATCGATGCCATGCGGCCGCGCTCGCGCCTCTTCCCGTCACCGTTGTTTTCATGGCGTTCACCGCTCGGCAGCGGCATGACCATGGTTGCGGCGCTTTCGGTGGCCACCTGCACCTTCACCATCTACGGGCCGCTGCTTCTGACCACGCTGCACGGCATTCCGATCCTGACCACCGGCTATATCATCGCCGCCGAATCGATCGCCTGGTCGATCCTGTCGATCCTCATCGCCAATGCGCCGCTGGAACGCGAACGGGTGATCATCGTCATCGGCGCGCTGATGATCGCCTCCGGTCTCGCCGGCTTTGCCTACACCATCCCGTCAGGCTCGATCCCGCTGATCCTGCTCTGCGCTCTGCTGCAAGGCGGCGGCTTCGGCGTCTGCTGGCCGTTCCTCACCCGCGTCATCGTCGCTTCGGCCCGCGAGGGCGAGCAGACGATCGCCTCTGCCGCCGTGCCGACCATGCAGCGGATCGGCTATGCAGTGGGCGCCGCCCTTRCCGGCATCGTCGCAAACGCCAGCGGCTTTCAGGAAGGGCTGAACCGCGAAGCGGCCGCGGGCGTCGCCGGCTGGCTGTTCCTCGCTTTCGTGCCGCTCGGGATATTGGGATGCATCGCCGCCATCAGGATCGCGCTGCCGGCCATGCGGCCTCAGGAAGCGGCCAGCTAGATCTAAACGGCAGTCGCCTGCAGCTGCTCGGCTATGAGAGCGGCGAGCCGTGCCGCGACCTCGTCCTTGCCCATCTCCGGCCACTCCTCGACGCCACTKCGGGAGACGATGCGCACCTTGTTGCAGTCGCCGCCCATCACGCCCAATGGGCCGATGCCGCTCTCATGCGAGACGTCGTTGGCGACGATGAAATCGGCGCCCTTCTTCCTGAGTTTGGCCTCGGCGTTGACGATGAGGTCCTGGGTCTCGGCGRCAAAGCCGACGACAAGACCGGGCCTTTGCGCATGATGGCCGACGCCCGCGAGGATGTCGGGGTTCTCAACCATCTCGAGGGAAGGCGGCCCCTTCCCCGCCACCTTCTTGATCTTCTCCCTGGCGGCGTTCGCCGTGCGCCAGTCGGCGACCGCCGCGACGAACACCGCCGCATCCGCCGGCAAAAGGCTTTCGACCGCGTCCTTCATTTCGGCCGCGGTTTCGACATGCGTGGTCTTGACCCCGACTGGATCGGCGATGTTGACCGGACCGGACACCAGCCGGACATCAGCGCCGAGTTTCGCCAGCGCCGCCGCGATCGCATGGCCCTGCTTGYCGGACGAGCGGTTGGCAATGTAGCGCACCGGGTCAATCGGCTCATGCGTCGGCCCCGAAGTGACGATGATCCTGCGGCCCGCGAGCGGCTTCGGCTTCTCGTCGAGCATGGCCTCGATCRCTGCCACGATTTCCAGCGGCTCTGCCATGCGACCTTCGCCGGCCTCGTTGCTCTCCGCCATCTCCCCCTTGGCGGGACCGACAAAGGCAATGCCGTCCCTCTGCAATACCGCCAGGTTGCGGCGCGTCGCCGGWTGCGACCACATTCTCGGGTTCATCGCCGGTGCCATCAGCACCTTCTTGTCGGTGGCCAGAAGCACCGTCGAGGCGAGGTCGTTGGCATGGCCGTTGGCGAGCTTCGCCATCAAGTCGGCGGTGGCCGGCRCCACCACCAGCAGGTCGGCCTCGCGTGMCAGCCGGATATGCCCGACATCATGCTCGTCATGGCGGTCGAACAGATCGGTGAAGACATGATCGGCCGAAAGCGCACCGGCCGACAGCGTGGTGACGAACTCCTGCGCGGCGGCCGTCATCACCACGCGAACCGAGGCGCCGCGCTCGCGCAGGCGCCGGATCAGGTCGAGCGATTTGTAGGCAGCGATGCCGCCGCCGATGATGAGCAGGGTACGCTTGCCGGAGAGGGGTCCACGAACTGCTGGCTTGGTGGATGCGGCTGYGGTTGGACTTGTCGGCTGGCCAGCGCCTGTCAGCGCGCGCAGCGTCTTTTCGATCTGGTCAATGCGGTCAGTCTGGCCGATCCGCCCTTCCACCGCCGCGCGGATCATCATCCGCGCCTGCTCCTCCATCGAGCAGCCGTTTTCGGCCGCCAGTTGCCGAAGCAAGTCCTTGACCTGATCGTCAAGGTTGCGGATCGTGATGCTGGCCATGTGATTGCACTCACTTCAGATTGGCGCCAGCAATGATAGCAATGCAATCAAATGGCGGCAAGGACGRCCAGGAAATCAGACAATCCGCCAGGCGACATAGAGCAGCGTCAGCGCGATCACCCACAGCGCCACGCGGCCCGAGCGGGTATGGCGCGCCTCGGCCTTGCCGATCGCGTGCGCGGTCGCCTCGTCGAAGCGCAGGCCGTGCTCGGCCATCAGGTCGATCTCGCGCGACAGCCGCTCGGTGCGGGCAGCAAGGTCCGGCGCCTGCTTTGCCAGCGACACCAGGGCTTTGCCGGCGTCGCGCGCGTCTGTGAGCAGGGCGCGTGGGCCGAGATTGCTGGCGATCCAGTCGCTGACCACCGGCTCCGAGGTCTTCCACATGTTGAAGGCCGGATCGAGCGTGCGGGCGACACCTTCGACCACCACCATGGTCTTTTGCAAAAGCACCAGTTCGGTCCGCGTCGCCATGTCGAAGAGGTCGGTGACCTCGAACAACAGCGTCAAAAGCTTGGCCATCGAGATCGTGTCGGCCGACTGGCCATGGATCGGCTCGCCGATGGCGCGGATCGCCTGCGCGAAGGCCGAGACATTGTGCTGGCGCGGCACATAGCCGGCCTCGAAATGCACCTCGGCGACGCGCTGATAGTCGCGCACGATGAAGCCGTAGAGGATCTCGGCCAGGAAACGCCGCTCCTTCTTGCCGAGCCGCCCGGCAATGCCGAGGTCGACGGCAACGATGGTGCCGTCCGGCTCGACGAACAGATTGCCCGGATGCATGTCGGCATGGAAGAAGCCGTCGCGCAGCGTGTGCCTGAGGAACGACTGGATCAGATTGGCGGCGATCGCCTTGAGGTCGTGGCCGGCGGCGGCAAGACCAACCAGATCGTTCATCTTGATGCCGTCGATCCACTCCATGGTGATCACATCGCGGCCGGTCCGCTCCCAGTCGACCGCGGGCACGCGAAAGCCCGGATCGTCCCTGGTATTCTCGGCGATCTCGGAAAACGCGGCCGCCTCGAGCCGCATGTCCATCTCGACCTTGGTGGTCTGCGCCAGCGTCTGGGTCACCTCGATCGGCCGCAGGCGGCGTGATGAGGGGATGTACTTCTCCTGCAGGCGGGCGGCGAGGAAATAGCTCTCGAGATCCTGGAAGAAGCGGTGGCGCACGCCGGGCCGGATCACCTTCACCGCCACGCGTGAAGCTCTCCCGTCGCGAAGGACTTCGGCGCTGTGCACCTGGGCGATCGAAGCGGCGGCCACCGGATCGCCGAAGCTGGCGTAGAGATCGCCGATCTTGCGCCCGAGCGAGGCTTCGATCGCCGCAATCGCCTCCGCCTTCGGGAAGGTGTGCATCTTGTCCTGCAGCAGGGCGAGGTCAACCGCCATGTCGTTGCCGACGACGTCGGGTCGCGTCGCCAGGAACTGGCCGAGCTTCACGTAGGACGGGCCGAGCCGCACCACCGCCTTCGCCAGCCGGTCGCCACGCTCGTAGGTTCGCGCGCGGCGGCGGGTCAGCAACCGCGCCAGCTGCCAGCCGAGCTTCGGCATGCCGGAGAGCTCCTCGCCCGGCAGCGCCGCGACGACGCCCTCGCGGACCAGCACCCAGCCGGCCCTGACGAGCCGAAAGGCGGCGCCGACGCTGCTCATTGCCCAGCCTGYCTCAAGGAGTCCTGCCTCAAAGCTTCCAGCCCGAATGGAGCGCCGCGATGCCCCCCGAATAGTTGCGGAAAGTGACGCGATCGAAGCCCGTGCGCGCGATCATCGCCGCGAAGTTCTGCTGATTGGGAAATTTGCGGATCGATTCGACCAGGTAGGAATAGGGTTCGCCGTCGCCGGCCACCACCTTGCCGATCCTGGGGATGGCATTGAAGGACCAGGCCTCGTAGACCTTGTCGAGCAGCGGCATGTCGACCTCGGAAAATTCCAGGCAGAGGAAGCGTCCGCCGCGCTTCAGCACGCGGAAGGCTTCGCTCAGCGCCACATCGATGCGCGGCACGTTGCGGATGCCGAACGCGATCGTATAGGCGTCGAACGTGCCGTCCTCGAAGGGCAGCGCCTCGGCATTGGCCTCGATGAAGTCGGCATTTGCCGAAAGCCCCTGCTTTTCGGCACGATCGCGGCCGACGGCAAGCATCGAGCCGTTGATGTCGAGAACTGTCGCGTGCGCGTGGCGGTGGCTGGTCTCGATGATGCGGAAGGCGATGTCGCCCGTGCCGCCGGCCACGTCGAGCACCTTCCAGCCCGGTCGCTTCGGCGGATTGAGCCAGGCAACCATCGCGTCCTTCCACAGCCGATGCAGTCCGCCCGACATCAGATCGTTCATGAGGTCGTAGCGATTGGCCACCTTGTGGAAAACGTCGTTGACGAGGGACTGCTTGTCGCCCGCCCCGACCTTCCTGAAACCATAGGAAGTTTCCATGCCGCCCGCGGCCGTGGTTCTCTCAACTGACATTATTGTGATCCGCCATAAAACCGGCGGGACCATAGCCGATCGAGGGGGCCGACGCTATTGTCCGAAACGCGGTTTTCAGCCGCGCCTTCGACACGGGTTCGGGCAGGTCTCGCAAGAATTTCCGCTCCGAATCAGGCGGGGACAGAGTACCGGACGGGATGACCGCATGATCTTGAAAGCCGAATTGCACTGCCACATCGAAGGGGCAGCGGCGCCCGACCTTGTYGTCAGCCAGGCGCGCAAATACGGCAAGGACCCCTCGCCCTACATCCAGGACGGCTCTTTCGTCTGGCACGATTTCACCTCTTTCCTCGCGGCCTACGATTTTGCCTCCGACCTGTTTCGCACCGAAGAAGATTACGCCCGCCTGACCGATCACTACCTGACCAGCCTCGCCCGCGACGGCGCTATCTATTCCGAGGTCTTCACCTCGCCCGATCACGCAAGGAAGGCCGGACTGTCGCCCAAGGCCTATACGGATGCGCTGGGCGAAGGCATGGCCCGCGCCAAAGCCAGGACCGGCATCGAAGGCCGCATGATCGTCACCGGCGTGCGCCATGTCGGCGTCGAGGCGATCGAGCAGGCGGCGCGTTTTGCGGCTCGCTGCGGCCATCCGCTGGTCACCGGCTTCGGCGTCGCCGGCGACGAGCGGATCGGCGATTTCGAGGATTACGTGCGGGCCTTCGAGATCGCGCGCGAGGCCGGCCTCGGGATCACCATCCATGCCGGCGAGCTGATGGGCTGGGAAAGTGTCAAGGCGGCGCTCGACCATATCCGCCCCGCCCGGATCGGCCACGGCGTGCGTGCCATCGAGAACTCCGACCTCGTGCGCCVCATCGCCGCCGAAGGCGTGGTGCTGGAATGCTGCCCCGGTTCCAACATCGCGCTCAAGGTGTTCGACGGCTTCGCCGAGCACCCCTTTCCGGCATTGCGCGCGGCCGGCTGCAAGGTGACGCTCAATTCCGACGACCCGCCCTATTTCTGGACCTCACTGAAGCGCGAATACGACATTGCGGCCGAGCATTTCGCGATGGACGACAGGGCGCTCACCGCGGTCACCAGAACGGCCATCGAGGCGGCCTTCGTCGACCGCAAGACCAGGGCAGCACTTCTTGCCCGTCTAAGCGGCGGCGCACGCTAATTTCTTCGTCTGGATTTCTTTGCTGGATTCCCGGCAAAAGCTGTGGTGGATGCCGGCGGGCGGTTCCTTGGCCGGCGCAATGYCGCTAGGGTTCGTTTGAGAGCCCGTTTCGAAACTCGCTCCTGCGAGTCAGACGATGGTGTCACCGAGAACCGGAGCGGAGCGTACATGTTGTACGTGAGCACCGGAAGCGCAGGTGGCGCCTTCAGATGGCCGCAGGAGCAGAGTTTCCAACCGGGCTCTAGGCAAGCCGGAACTTCAGGAGATCACGATGCAGGGCGTAACCGTCGTCGACCACCCCCTTGTCCAGCACAAGCTGACCATCATGCGCAAGAAGGAGACCTCGACCGCAGGTTTCCGCCGGCTGTTGCGCGAGATCTCGCTGCTCCTGGGCTATGAGGTCACCCGCAACCTCGAGCTTACCACCACGACCATCGAGACCCCGATCGAGGAGATGGAAGCGCCGACGCTGGAGGGCAAGAAGCTGGTTTTCGCCTCGGTGCTGCGTGCCGGCAACGGCCTGCTCGAAGGCTTGCTCGATCTGGTGCCTGCGGCGCGCGTCGCCCATATCGGCCTCTATCGCGACCACGAGACGCTGGAAGCGATCGAGTATTTCTTCAAGGCGCCGAGCGACCTGGCCGACCGGCTGGTGATCGTCGTCGACCCGATGCTGGCAACGGCGAATTCGGCGATCGCGGCGGTCGACAAGCTGAAGGGGCGCGGCGCCACCAATATCCGCTTCCTCTGCCTGCTCGCGGCGCCGGAGGRCATCGAGCGCTTCACCAAGGCACATCCGGATGTCCAGATCTTCACCGCTTCGATCGACCGTCAGTTGAACGACAAGGGCTACATCATGCCGGGCCTCGGCGACGCCGGCGACCGCATGTACGGAACCAAGTGAGCGCTTTCTTTACCGCTCGTTTACGCAAGGACCACGGGGGCGGCGCGCGTTAAAGGTGGAAACACCATATCTGCTTAAGGATCGGGCCTTCACGAAGGTCGATCCATGCTGCGCAAGCTTCTCCTCCTTGGCGTCTTTGTCGGAAGTTCGGCATCGATCCCGATCGTCTATCAGTCGAACCCRCAGATGGTGGAAACCCTGCTGAGATCGACGGTCGCCTCGAAGCCRGCGGCTCCGCAGGCCCAGCCGGCCGCCAATCTCGCTTCGGTCCCAGCAAAGCAGGCGGCGCCGATGCCGCTCGGCCGCCAGGTGCTGGTCAATGCTGACGAGCGCGGTCATTTCACCTCCGCGTTCAAACTCAACGGTCGCCAGATCGACGGCATGATCGACACCGGCGCGACGCTGGTCGCCATCAACACATCGACGGCGCGCCGGATCGGCATCTCGCTCAACCAATCGGATTTCAACCATCAAGTGAACACAGYGAACGGCGCCATCAAGGCCGCGGTGGTCACCGTCGACCGTCTGCAGATCGGCAAGATCTCCGTCGACAACGTCCAGGCGGTGGTGCTCGACGATAGGGCGCTGCAAACCAATCTGATCGGCATGAGCTTCCTGCAGCGGTTGCAGAAATATGAAGTCGAGAACGGCGCGCTGCTGCTGGTGCAGTAGTAGATATTCTCTCGTCGCGGACGGAAAACCGAGACACGCTTCCTGAAATTGCGCACCTAGAGAGGCAATATCCGCCTGAGCACGGTCTTTTCGGCGGACGGCTTCGAGGCGCCGATCATGTAGGCGGAGCGCACTGCGGCGGCGGCGCCGTCGGCATCCGTCTCGCTCCGCGCATGGACCAGCGCCAGYGCCTCTCCCGCCCGCACCTCCGCGCCGACCGGCAACAGCCTGGTGAGGCCGACGCCGTGATCGATCTTGTCGTCAGGCCGGGTGCGCCCGCCGCCTAGCGCGACGACGRCGAGCCCGATGTCGCGCGTTGCGATCCCGGTGACGAAGCCGTCCTCCGTCGCTTCCACCGCCCATTCCACCGCTGCCCTCGRCAGGTATTTTTCCGGGTTCTCGACGAAATCGGCAGGACCGCCCAGCGCCGTCACCATGCGCGCGAACACCGCCGCCGCGCGACCGCCGGCGAGCGTCTCGGCAGCGCGTCGCATGCCGTCCTGGTTGGAGGAGACAAGTCCGGCCGACTGCAGCATTTCGGCTGCCAGAGCCAGCGTGACGTCTTCCAGGCGCCGATCGCGGAACCGGCCGGTGAGAAAGTCGAGGGCATTGCGCACCTCGACCGCATTGCCGGCGGCCGACGCCAGCGGCTCGTTCATGCCGGTCACCAGCGCCGATGCCTTCAGGCCCGCGCCGTTGGCGACTTCAACCAGGCTATTCGCCAGTGCTGTCGCGTCGCGCGACTTCTCCATGAAGGCGCCGTTGCCGACCTTGACGTCGAGCACCAGCGAGCCCAAGCCCGCTGCGAGCTTTTTCGACAGGATCGAGGCCGTGATCAGCGGCACCGACTCGACCGTGCCGGTCACGTCGCGGATCGCATAGAGCCGGCGGTCGGCGGGCGCGAGATCGGCGGTCTGACCGATGATGGCGCAGCCGGTCTCAAGCACCGTCTTGCGGAAGCGCGCCACATCGGGCTGGCTGGTGTAGCCCGGGATGGCGTCCATCTTGTCGAGCGTGCCGCCGGTATGGCCAAGGCCGCGGCCGGAAATCATCGGCACATAGGCGCCGCAGGCGGCGACGATCGGCGCCAGCATCAGCGAGACATTGTCGCCGACGCCGCCGGTCGAATGCTTGTCGGTGACCGGCCCGGGCAGATCGGACCAGTCGAGCACGTCGCCGGAATCGCGCATGGCGAGCGTCAGCGCCACCGCTTCCTCGCGGCTCATGCCTTGGAGGAACACGGCCATGGCGAAGGCGCCGATCTGGCCTTCCGTGAGCGTGCCGGCCGTTATCCCCTCGACGAAAGCCGCGATCTCTGGCGCCGAGAGCTTGTAGCCGTCACGCTTGCGGCGGATGATTTCCTGCGGGAGCACGACCTTACCCTCCCCCTCGTGGGGAGGGTCGCTCCGCGAAGCGGACCGCGGTGGGGGCCGCGGCGCTGTGAGTGAAGCACCCCCGCCCCGTCTCGCTGACCTTGCTTGGCAAGGCCCGCTCGCCGACCCTCCCCACAAGGGGGAGGGTGAAGTCCGCCTCAGCCATCCGGCAAACCTTCCCGAAACACATATTCGAGGATCGTCGCCAGCCGCGCGCCGCCGATCGGCGCCATGTCCTTGGTTTCCTGGTGCGAGAGCTCCGCCCCGGTCATGCCCGCCGCCAGATTGGTGATGACCGAGCAGGCGGCGACCTTGAGGCCGAGGAAGCGGGCGACGATGACTTCCGGCACGGTCGACATGCCCACGGCATTGGCGCCCATGATGCGCGCCATGCGGATCTCGGCCGGCGTCTCGAAGCAGGRTCCAGAGAACCACATGTAAACGCCCTTGTGCAGCGCGGTGCCGGTCGCCTCGGCCGCCTTCTCGATCGCCTTGCGCAGGCCGGCATCGTAAGCCTCGGTGAGGCCGACGAAGCGGCGGTCGCTCGGCTCGCCGATCAGCGGATTGGAGCCGGAGAAATTGATGTGGTCGGTGATCAGCATCACCGAGCCCGGTCCCATCTGCGCATCGACGGAGCCGGCGGCGTTGGTGAGGATGAGGTGCGAGATGCCGATGCCGGCAAGCACCTCCAGGGCGGGACGCATCGCGGCGGCATTGCCGTGCTCGTAGTAATGCGCGCGGCCGGAAAGCATCAGCACCGGCGTGCCGGCGAAATGCCCTGCTACCACCTCGCCGGCGTGGCCGGAGACACCGCTTCGCGGGAAACCCGGCAGCTCGGCATAGGAAATGCGCCTGGCGTCTTCGACCTGGTCGACCAGCCCGCCAAGGCCGGAGCCCAGCACAAGAGCCGCTGTCGGCGCCAGCCCGTCCAGCTTCTCGACCAGATGATCCAGCGCTTCCTTCATTTCAGCCCATTCTTCATTTCAAAACGTCGCCCCTGAAGCCGTAAGGCAGCATGTCGCCCATGGTGACGGTCTCGACCACGCCGGTACTGTCGCAGAGATACAGCTTGGTCTCCGGCCGGCAGAATTCCGCCAGCCGCTGCCGGCAGCCGCCACAGGGCGAGCATTTGGCCATGCGCTCGGCAACCACCGCGATCTCGATGATCTTGCCGCCGCCGCCCATGATGTAATGGCCGAGTGCTGTGGTCTCGGCGCACCAGCCTTCGGGGTAGGACGCCACCTCGATATTGGCGCCGGCGAAGACGCGCCCGTCCTCGGTGCGCAATGCCGCGCCTACCGGGAACTTGGAATAGGGCGCGTAGGCCTTGGCCATCGCAGCCTTCGCCGCCTCGAACAGATCATGYGACATTCACTTATTCTCTTCCACGATCGTGTTCAAAAACCGTCTGAACCCGAGAGTCCGTTCTGYCGCCCGACCTCAGCGTTTCCCCGGTCTCAGCGTTCCTTGACATAGGGCACGCCGCCGGCGCGCGGCGGGATGGCCTTGCCGATGAAGCCGGCAAGCAGGATGACAGTGAGCACATAGGGCAGCGCCTGCATGAACTGCACCGGCACCTTGCCGATGATCGGCAGCGGCGTTCCCTGCAGGCGGATCGACAGCGCATCGAGGAAGCCGAAAAGCAGGCAGGCGAACATGGCGTTGACCGGCTTCCACTTGGCGAAGATCAGCGCGGCAAGCGCGATATAGCCCTTGCCCGCCGTCATGTCCTTCACGAAGCCGCCATTCTGCACCATCGACAGATAGGCGCCGGCGACGCCCGTGAGCACGCCCGTGCAGATCAGCGCCCGGTAGCGCAGCCACGCGACCGAGATGCCGGCGGTATCGACGGCGGCCGGGTTTTCGCCGACCGCGCGCATGCGGAGGCCGAAGCGGGTGCGGAACAGCACCCACCAGGTAAAAGGCACCATCGCGAAGGCGAAATAGACCAGGATCGAATGGCCGGAGATGAGTTCGGAATAGATCGGCCCGAGCAGCGGCACATCCCGCACCGCATCGGCGCCCGRCCAGACGATCGCCTCGAAACGCTCGCCGGGCTGCAGCGCCGGCGTGCGCCCGCCCTGCTGGAACCAGGCCTGGCCGAGGATGATGGTAGACCCGGCGGCGACGAAGTTGATGGCGACGCCGGACACGATCTGGTTGCCGCGATGCGTGATCGAGGCGAAACCGTGCACCATCGCGAAGGCAACCGAGATCAGGACGGCCATGCCGAGGCCGATAAAGGCCGAATGGAAGACGGAGGCCGCGGCGGCGCCGGCGAAGGCGCCGACCAGCATCTTGCCTTCGAGGCCGATGTCGAAGATGCCGGCACGCTCGGAATAGAGGCCTGCCAGGCAAGCAAGCAGCAGCGGAACCGAGAGGCGGATGGTCGAGTCCAGCACCTGGACGATGGCATTGAAACTGTCCATCTCAGGCCCCCTTCCCCTTGACCGCCTCGATGCCGACCGCTTTCGGGCTGAACGAGGCGAACAGCGCCTGGATGTATGGCCTGAACATGTGCTCAAGCGCGCCGGCGAACAGGATCACCAGACCCTGGATGATGACGATCATGTCGCGGCTGATCGCCGGCATCTCGAAAGCAAGCTCGGCGCCTCCCTGGTAGAGCATGCCGAACAGGATCGCCGCCAGCACGATGCCCACGGGGTGCGAGCGTCCCATCAACGCCACCGCAATGCCGACGAAGCCGGCGCCGGAGACGAAGTCGAGCGCGACATTGTGCTGGTCGCCCATCACYGGGTTGAGCGCCATCATGCCGGCAAGCGCGCCGGAAATCACCATGGCGATCAGGATGATGCGAGTTTCCGAAATTCCGGCATAGCGCGCGGCCTTCGGGCTGTGGCCGTAGGTGCGCATCTCGTAGCCGAGCCGGGTGCGCCAGATCAGCAGCCAGACGAGGAAGGCCATGACCAGCGCCAGCAGGAAGCAGATGTTGAGCGGCGCCGAGCGGATCTTGGCGCCGAACAATTCGATAACCCAGTTGAGCTTCGGCAGCTCGGCGCCGGGCAGGAAGTTGCGCGTCTGCGGCGCCATCGAGCCAGCCGGCTTCAGCACGTCGACCAGCGCGTACACCATGACGCTGGCRGCGATGAAGTTGAACATGATGGTGGTGATGACGATGTGCGACCCGCGCTTGRCCTGCAGATAGGYCGGGATCAGCGCCCACAGCRCACCCATGCCCGCCGCGGCGATGATCGCCAGCGGGAAGGTCAGCCACCACGGGAAGATGCTGTCGAAGGCGAGGCAGACGACGCCGATGCCGAGGCCGGCTATGTAGCCCTGCCCCTCGCCGCCGATGTTGAAGAGTCCGCAATGGACGGCGACCGCCACCGAAAGCCCGCTGAAGATGAAGGTCGTGGCGTAGAACAGGGTGAAAGCAATGCCCGAGCCCCTGCCGAAGGCGCCCTCGACCAGGATGACGGCGGCGCGGAACGGGTTTTCGCCGACGAGCATGACGACGAAGCCGGCGACGATGAAGGCCACCGACAGATTGATCAGCGGGATCAGCCCGTAATCGGCCCAGGCCGGCAGCTTGGCGTAAGGCGTGCTCATTCAGCGGCCTCCTGGTGCTCGACGCCGGCCATCAGCAGGCCAAGCTCGCCCTCGGTCGCGTCCGGCCCGCGCTCGCCGACGATGCGGCCGGCAAACATCACCAGGATGCGGTCGGAGAGCGAACGGATTTCGTCGAGCTCGACCGACACCACCAGCACCGCCTTGCCCTGGTCGCGCATCGCGATCAGCCGCTTGTGGATGAACTCGATGGCGCCGACATCGACGCCGCGCGTCGGCTGGCCGACGATCAGCACGCCGGGATCCTGCTCCATCTCCCGCGCCAGCACGATCTTCTGCTGGTTGCCGCCGGAGAAATTGGCCGTCTTCAGGCGCGGATTGGTGGGACGGATGTCGTATTTCACGATCTTGTCCTTCGCGTCGGCCACGATGGCATCGACGTTGAGGAAGGGACCTTTCAAATAGCGCTCGTCGTCATGGTAACCGAGGATCGAATTCTCGTTCTCCTCGAAGGCGAGCACCAGCCCGACATGATGGCGGTCCTCCGGCACATGGGCCAGCCCCCGGTCGCGCAACTCACCGGGATCGGCCTTGCCGGTGAGGTCGACCGGCTTGCCTTCGAGCATGACCTCGCCCGAGACGGCATGCCGGATGCCGGAGATCGCCTCGAGCAGCTCCGACTGGCCGTTGCCGGCCACACCTGCGATGYCGACGATCTCGCCGCCGCGCACGTCGAAGGAGACGTCGTCGACCATGGTGACGCCGCGTGAATCCTTCACCGTCAGGTTCTTGACCGAGAGCTTGATCGCGCCGGCCTTCGACTCGCCCTTCTCGACCCGCAGCAGCACGCRCCGACCGACCATCAATTCGGCCAGTTCTCCGACCGTGGTTTCCTTCGTCACCCGGGTCGCCACCATCGTGCCCTGGCGCATGACCGAGACGGTGTCGGTGATGGCCATGATCTCGCGCAGCTTGTGGGTGATCAGCACCACCGTTTTTCCCTGCTCCTTCAATTGCTTGAGGATACGGAACAGGTGGTCGGCCTCGGCCGGCGTCAACACGCCCGTCGGCTCGTCGAGGATCAGGATCTCGGCGCCGCGATAGAGCGCCTTGAGAATTTCGACGCGCTGCTGCAGGCCGACCGGCAGTTCCTCGATGACGGCGTCGGGATCGACCTCGAGGCCGTATTCGCGCTCCAGCCGCTCGAGTTCCGAGCGCGCCTTGGCGATGCTGCTCTTCAAGAGCGCGTCATTTTCGGCGCCGAGGATGACGTTTTCGAGCACGGTGWAATTGTCGACCAGCATGAAATGCTGGTGCACCATGCCGATGCCGAGCGCGATCGCGTCGTTGGAGGTGTTGATTGACGCTGGCTTGCCGCCGACGCGGATTTCGCCGCTGTCGGCCTGGTAGAAGCCGTAGAGGATCGACATCAGCGTCGACTTGCCGGCGCCGTTCTCGCCGACAATGCCGTGGATGGTGCCGCGCGCCACTTCCAGGTTGATGTCGCGGTTGGCGCGCACGGCGCCAAAACTCTTGTTGATGCCTATAAGCTCGATTGCGGCTTGCGCCATGCAGCCTGTCCCACTCGTATTTTTTATCGCTTGGTCAAACGCCTAGCATGATGCCACGCCCGTGCCAATTGGGCCRGAATGCCATTCACTCTCGACAAATCCCCGCGCGCTTGTCAATTTCGAAGGTGGCCGAGCTTCACATTCACAGAGCCTGGATTTTGAATGACCATGCCTGACGACCGGCTGACAACACTGGAAATCCGCGCTGCCGAGCAGGAAAAGACCATCGAGGAACTGTCCGGCCAGATCGCCGAGCAGTGGAAGGTGATCGAGCGCCTGGAACGCAAGCTTGCCGCCCTTACCGACCGGTTCCTGGCGTTGGAAGAGCAGAGCGCTCCCGACGTGCCGGTGACCAAGCCGCCGCACTGGTGAGCGAACAGGGGGGTGCACGAGAAACGAGGGCCAGYGAGCATGGGGGAGAACCGTCATGGCCAATGAAGGTGACCGCATCGCAAGGGCCGGCGACTACGTGTTCGGCCTGATGGATGAGCGGGAGCGCGCCCGCGCCGAGCGCGACCTCCAGATCGATCCCGCCTTTCGCGACGCGGTGCTCAAGCTGGCCGAGCGCATGCGTGCGCTGGACACCGTGGGGCCGTCGGCGTCCGACGATCGCTGGAAATTTGTCCAGCGGCGGCTTGCCGAATTGCCGCAGATGCGGCTTGCCGGATTGAACGGGAGCGAGACGCAGCCGCCGCCCGTCGTAATCAACAAGATCGAGCGCAAGCCCTATGGCGTCGGCCTGCATTCCCTTGGCGGCAGGCTCGGCGTCGTCATCGCGCTCGCCCTGCTGGCGGCCTTTGCGCTGGGCTATCTCGCCGGTACGCTGTAAGCCAAAAAGAAACCGCCGGGTTTGGCCCGGCGGTCGCGATATCTTGCTTCAGCAGCCGATCAATAGGGGCACTTGTTGTCCGACGTGTAGTCGTGCACCTGAACCTTGCCGGCGATGATGTCGGCCTTGGCCTTTTCGACGGCGGCCTTCATCTCGTCGGTGACCAGAGCCTTGTTGTTGTCATCCATGGCGTAGTCGACGCCGCCTTCCTTGAGGCCGAGATTCTCGACGCCGCCCTTGAAGGTGCCGTTCTTGCCGTCCATGAAAGCGTTGTACACGGCAACGTCGAYGCGCTTCAGCATCGAGGTCAGCACCTTGCCCGGCTGCAGTCCGTTCTGGTTGGAATCGACGCCGATGCCAAGCTTGCCGGCATCCGCCGCAGCTTGCAGCACGCCGACGCCGGTGCCGCCGGCGGCGGCATAGACCACGTCGGAGCCCTGGTCGATCTGCGTCTTGGCGATCTCACCGCCCTTGGCCGGGTCGTTCCAGGCGGCCGGCGTGTCGCCGGTCATGTTCTGGATGACTTCGGTGGCGCCGGCCGACTTGGCGCCGCCGACATAGCCGCACTCGAACTTGCGGATCAGCGGGATGTCCATGCCGCCGACGAAGCTGACCTTCTTCGACTTCGACGCCATCGCCGCCATGATGCCGACGAGGTAGGAGCCTTCATTCTCCTTGAATACCAGCGAGCGAACATTGGGCAGGTCGACGGCATCGTCGATGATGGCGAAGTTCAGGTCGGTATATTCGGCCGCGACCTTCTTCAGCGCATCCTCCCAGGCGAAGCCGGCCATGACGATCGGATTACGGCCGTCCTCTGCGAAGCGGCGCAGCGCCTGCTCGCGCTGCGAGGCGTTGGAGACTTCGAATTCGACGTAGGCGATGCCGGTTTCTTTCTTGAACTTCTCGGCGCCGTGGTAGGCGGCCTCGTTGAAGGATTTGTCGAACTTGCCGCCCAGATCATAGAGGATGGCCGGCTGGACATCCGCGGCGAAGGCCGGAAGAACCATTGCGGTAGCGGCCAGGAGGCCGAGAACGATACGTTTCATGTGATCCACACCCTGTCGGTTATTTTTCCGTTGCACCGCCTGCCTGCCCGGTTCTCCGGCAGGCATGCGACGCCAGGCAGGAAAGTGTATTACCCCTCCCGCTCGCGGCCAATCTGGCACGGCCCGAAACAAAATTCACGTGGAATTTTGACCTGTTGGAAAAAGCGCCCGGCCCGACCGCTTTCGGGCCGAGCCAAGCGTCGCCGTCAGTTGGTCGGCGCGAATTGATGGCGCCGCCGCCGGTAGCCGATGGCGTAGAGCAGGAAGGCCAGCACGGCGAAAACCGCGAAACCCGGCTGGTTGAGCACCCAGGCGACGGCGCCGTCCCAGACCAGCGGATCGGCTTTGGCGCGCACATAGCTCTCGAAGGCCGCGCGGGTGTCGGGCGATACCGCCAGCCAGCTTGCGTTGAGCGGCGTCATGACGAGCGCCGAGGCCGCGACCGAGCGCGTGGTGTCGATCACCGCCATGATGACGGAAATCGACAATGAAACCATCGCCGCCAGCCGAAAGATGAAACGCACCATCCGACGCTCTCCCCGCGAAACGCTCCCGTCTGCCCGGAACCGACATAGAGCCTGCGCTATCGCCACGCAATCGCAACACGCGATTTTGCGCCGTCCTGTCTGTTTGCTTTCGCGCAATTCCGGGCGGAAATCCGCTTCGTACTGGAATTGCTTCAGGCCATTCTTGCCGCCTTGCGCCGGTTGACCCGCCAGATGGCGAAGATCCCRCCGGCGATCGCCCCGACGATCAGGCCTGCGAGGCCGATAAAGGCGGCGAAAAACCCGCAGGCGCCCTCGAAGCAGCTCATACGAGTGGCATCCGCGAACAGCGAGCCGGCGAAAAACCCGGCGCAGGCGCCGATGGCGCCGCCGAGGATGCTCCCGAGAAGCGCGGCAACGAGCGAGACCAGCAGCGGCGGGCGCGCGGTCTCAGGATTGGCATAGACCGTCTCAGCGCCGGCGCCGGGCCGCAACAAGTAGATGCAAAGCAACCCGACGGCGACTTCGGCCAGTGTGAAGCCCAGCGCTTCGGCCGAGAAGACGAAGTCGGACACCAGAAGCGTGTAGGCCTGGCGAACAATGAGCCACAAGATGATGGCGACCTGCCAGATCGTGTAGTGGCGCGGGAAACGCGCCGATCGGTTGAAGGCGAGGCCGAGCAGGTAAAGCCCCCACAAAATGGTGACGACGCCGCCGGCCAGCCCGCCATAGATCAGGAAGAGCACGCTTTCCGGCAGGTTGAAGTCGCCGATCAGTCGCCAGTTCGAGATGAGGCCGTAGGCGGACAGCCCCATGACGATGATCAGCCACGCCACTGGGATGAAGGAGAGCCCGCTGTCGGGCCGGACCGCGGGTTGCTGGTTGATCGATGACATGTCAGGACGATGCCCCTCGCAAAGCCCAAAGCAATTCCAGGAAACGTGCGTAGCGGTTTTCCGTCCGGAATTGCGAAAAGAAAAAACCACGCAATTCCAGGAAAAGTGCGCAGCGGTTTTTCCGCCCGGAATTGCGCGGAAGCAAACATTTCGGGCAGTCGACAGGCGGCCAGGGCCGAAGTCAAGCGCGGGCAGCGGCGGCGGCCGGCCTGTGCACATCATTCGACTGAACAGCCTCCCCATGCGAACGCAGCATTCCGACCGTCCACGGCAAAAGCCTCTGCAATGTCATTATGGCTTGGCATTCGCCTTGGGATCGACTAGATGAGCCCCGCGCCTGTTTTGCCTAGACGGCTAGAGGTGCCGGGAAGGGGGTTGTCTGCCGGTTGAAGGCACCCCAAATAGTGCGATGAGCCTTCCCGAGGGAGATGCATCTTCCCAACCCGCGCGGCGAAACCGGCCGGCGCGAGATGCAAGGACGGAGAGGTGGCCGAGTGGTTGAAGGCGCACGCCTGGAAAGTGTGTTTACGGGAAACCGTAACGCGGGTTCGAATCCCGCTCTCTCCGCCAGTCATTCCAATTAAACCAGCAAAAGCAATGCGTTAACGGAATGCGGCGCTCAATCCGCGTTTCTGCCCACCAAATCCGCGTTTCTGCCCACCATTCATTTCAGCCTGGATATGCCGTGACGCGTCGTCGTTACGCGGCGACAACCGACGATCGCATGGAACATGCCGCCATAGGCGACCGCAAGCACTCCCGCGCCCTCCGACCTTGCTCCTGTCGACCTCGACTATCCGCTTGGCAAGCGATGCTTCTCCGGCACAAACTGACCAATCTGATCGCGAGCCCCAGGGAGAACCAAAATGACCGCCAATGTCTTTTCCGGCTGCATGCCGGCGCTGATGACGCCTTGCACAGATGATCGCCTTCCCGACTTCGACGCACTGGTGCGCAAAGGACGCGAGCTGATCGCCGCCGGAATGTCGGCGGTCGTCTATTGCGGCTCGATGGGTGACTGGCCGCTGTTGACCGACGCGCAGCGCATGGAGGGCGTCGAGCGCCTGGTCAAGGCTGGGGTGCCGGTGATCGTGGGAACCGGCGCGGTCAATACCGCGAGTGCCGTGGCCCACGCCGCGCATGCCCAAAAGGTCGGCGCACGCGGTCTGATGGTGATCCCGCGCGTACTGTCGCGCGGGCCGTCGGTCACGGCGCAACGCCACCACTTCAAGGCAATTCTGGCGGCCGCCCCCGGCCTGCCGGCGGTCATCTACAACAGCCCTTATTACGGCTTTGCCACACGCGCCGATCTCTTCTTCGCGCTGCGCGCCGAACATCCGAACCTGGTCGGCTTCAAGGAATTCGGCGGCCTGTCCGATTTGCGCTACGCGGCGGAAAACATCACCAGCCGCGATGACGAGGTTGCCCTGATGATCGGCGTCGACACCGCCGTTCTCCACGGATTCGTCAATTGCGGCGCCTCCGGCGCCATCACCGGCATCGGCAATGTCCTGCCGAAGGAAGTGCTGCATCTCGTGAGTCTCAGCCAGGCAGCGGCACGAGGCGACGCCGAAGCACGCCGGCTGGCGCAGGAGCTGGATGCCGCGCTTGCTGTGCTGTCCTCCTTCGACGAAGGTCCCGACTTGGTGCTTTATTTCAAGCACATGATGGTGCTCAAGGGTAACCCTGAATACAGACTGCACTTCAACGAGACTGATGCGCTGAGCGACAGTCAGCGCGGCTATGCCGAGGCGCAGCTCAAGCTCTTCGACGCCTGGTACGCCCAGTGGTCAAGGCAGCCCGCAATGGCGAGATACGCGGCCTGACCGGCCGGTATGGCGGCGGCAGCGTCCCGAACCATTGACGCTGCCTTCGCCATCAAGTCGGAGCTGACTTGTCCTRCTGGGCTACAAGCAAGCCCTCGAAAGTACTCTCGAAGAACCCTGGCCATCTCGGCGGGACGATGATCCTGCTTGCGATCGCCGTCGATGGCTTTCCGCATCAGAAGCGGAGCACGGCGTCGTTTGAGCGCACGGTTCAATGAAGGCTCAGTGTGGTCAAAAAAGTACCAATGAGGGGACGGGAACATGGTGGCGCCGGTTTTATCGGCTCAGTAGTTTGGATGGCATGAGGCCGATGGGAGGTGGCGCATCGACGAGGTGATCGCGCAAAAAGGCTTCGATAGTGGAGGAACAGCGATGAAACCTGATCTCGAGGTTGTGCAGATCAGGCCAGGCGAATCTTTCACCGCCTGGTCGCACGGCTATCCGTTCCGCACGGTGCGCTGGCATTTCCATCCGGAATACGAGCTGCATCTCATCGTCGCCACGCGCGGCCGCTATTTCGTCGGCGACTTCATCGGCGAGTTCGAGCCGGGCAATCTGGTGCTGACCGGYCCCAACCTGCCGCACAACTGGGTGAGCGATGTGCCGAAGGATGCGACGGTGCCGCTGCGCTGCCGCATCATCCAGTTCCACGAGGGCTTCATCGAGGGCGCCATCAACACCTTTCCCGAGCTCGCGGCGCTGACGCCTGTGCTCGAGGCCTCACGCCGCGGCGTGCTGTTCAGCCGGCAGACCAGCCGGCAGCTTGGCCCGCTGATGGAAGAGATCATGAATTCGCAAGGCGTGCGCCGCATCGAGCTGTTCATGATGATGATGGGTCTGCTGAGCCGCGCCGAGGGCGCGCGCATGCTTGCCAGCGCAAGCTACCTGCCCGACCCCTCGGGCTATATGTCGGCCGGCATCAACAAGGCGCTTGCCTATCTGCGCGAGAACCTGACGCAGCCCTTCAGCGAGACGGATCTGGCCGACATAGCCGGCCAGTCGCCCAGCGTCTTTTCCCGCTCCTTCCGCCAGCACACCGGCATGACCCTGGTGCAGTATGTGAAGCGGCTGCGCATCAACCTGGCCTGCCAGATGCTGATGAGCGACGAGCAGGCCTCGATCACCAGCATCTGCTTCGAGGTCGGCTACAACACCCTTTCCAACTTCAACAGGCAGTTCCTCGCCGAAAAGGGCATGACGCCCTCGCATTTCCGGCGGCTGACATTGCACAACATCAACCTGGCGAAAGCGGCTTAGCCAGCCTGACACCAAAGACAACGGAAGACGATGGCCGAGGGCAAGCAGCCGGTCGAGGTGGCCGAAGCCGTCATGTTCATGCTGACGAGGCGCGCAACATCACCATTCGCGACCTTGTCACCCTGCCGCAAAGCAATGACCTATAGAATCGGATCGATCGGGCGGAGCATCTGACGTCATGAGCAGCCATTTCATCGGCATCGATATCGGAACGGGGAGCGCTCGCGCCGGCGTCTTCGACGAACAGGGCGCGCTGCTTGCTTCCGCCAAGGCGGACATCGCCATCTGGCACGCCGAGGGCCATATCGTCGAGCAGTCGAGCAACGACATCTGGCGCGCCGTTGCGGCCACCGTCCGCGAAGCCGTCTCGCTCGCCGGCATTTCGGCCGGATCGGTGYGGGGCATCGGCTTCGACGCGACCTGCTCGCTGGTTGTTCTGGGAGCAGGCGGCGCGCCGCTGACGGTCAGCCCGTCGGGCGATCCCGAGCRCAACATCATCGTCTGGATGGACCATCGCGCCACCGARCAGGCACGCCGCATCAACGACAGCGGCGAGGATGTGCTGCGCTATGTCGGCGGCACCATCTCGCCGGAAATGGAAACGCCGAAATTGCTGTGGCTCGCCGAAAMCATGCCGCGGACTTTCGCTGACGCCTGGCAGTTTATGGACCTTGCCGATTTTCTCACCTGGAGGGCGACCGGCAGCCTCGCACGCTCGACCTGCACCGTGACCTGCAAATGGACCTATCTCGCGCATGAGGCAAGCTGGGACGACGCCTATTTCCGTCGGGTCGGACTGGGCACACTCGCGGATGAGAATTTCGCACGGATCGGTACCGAGATCGTCGCGCCCGGGAGCGCTCTCTCCCACGGCCTGACGAACGAGGCGGCGGCCGAGCTTGGCCTCCTGCCCGGAACGCCGGTCGCCGCCGGCATGATCGATGCCCATGCCGGCGGCATCGGCTCGGTCGGAGCGCGCGGTGGCGCCGGCGACGTGACGACGCGCATGGCCTATGTCTTCGGCACCTCCGCCTGCACCATGACGACGACCGCGGAGGCGGCCTTCGTGCCTGGCGTGTGGGGCCCCTATTTCTCCGCCATGGTGCCGGGCCTCTGGCTGAACGAAGGCGGCCAGTCGGCTGCCGGTGCCGCCATCGATCGCCTGGTCGGCATGCACCCGGCGGCCGTCGAGCTTGCCGGCATCGCGGCGCGAAACGGCCAGAGCCTCAGCCAGTGGCTGGCGCAGGAGGCTGAACGGCGCGGCGGCGCCCCAAGCGCGGACAGGCTGGTCGGCGGCCTGCACGTCGTTCCCGAATTCCTCGGCAATCGTGCTCCGCTCGCCAATCCCGACGCGCGCGGGCTGATTGCCGGGCTCGACATGGCGACCGGCCCTGACAGCCTCGTCGCGCTCTATCTCGCCGGCGTCTGCGGCCTTGGCTATGGCGCCCGGCAGATCCTGGAGGCCATGCGCGCCTGCGGCATCAGGATCGACACCATCGCCATCAGCGGCGGCGCGGGTCAAAGTCCGCTGGTGCGTCAGCTGATCGCCGACACGACCGGCAAGCTGGTCTACGCGCCGACATCTCCGGAACCGGTGCTGCTCGGCTCGGCGATGCTCGGCGCCGTCGCCGCCGGCCGCCATCCCGATCTTCCCGCGGCCATGTCGGCCATGTCGGAGATGGGCGAGGTCTATTCGCCCAACCGCTCGCTTGCCGCCTGGCACGACAGGCGCTTTGCGGCCTTCGAAAGCCTGCAGGCCGCAGCGCTGTCGGTGCTGGCCGTCTGAGGCCTATTGACGGTGGATGGCGGCTGCGAACGGCCAGGGTAATTCCAGGGAAAGCGTAAAGCCATTTCCGTCCGGAATTGCCGTCAAAACAAAGGAATAGACCCGTTCTGCGTTTCCGTGAACCGGTGAACCGCTCTATGCCGTCTCTGCCGCCGACTTGCCATTGCTCGGCGGGAACCATCGACGGGCAGATGGGTTGTGTCGTCAGACTTCGAGACAAGGAAGGAAAGACGATGCGGACATTGACGATGGTCCTCACGCTTTCAGCCCTGACCCTGGCGCAGCCTGTCTGCGCCCAGCGCGCCGCTCCGCAGCCGCCGCAGGCCTTGCCRCCGGCTGGGCAGCCGCAACCACCGTCTGCGCAACCCCTGCCGCCGTCCGGGCAAGCCCAACCTGACCAGRCACAACCCGATCAGCAGAATTCTGGTCAGAAATTCACCAATATCGTGCTGGTGGCGATCGAGGATCTTCCCGCTGAAGWGAAGGCGCAGGCGGAAGCCGTGGTCACCAGGACGACCGCCAAGGACCTGGCCAAGCTGCAGAACTCGATCGATGCCTCGCCGGAGGCGGTATCGGTCCTGCGCGCGAATGGACTGAATTCCTCGCAAGTCGTCGCCGCCAACATCGACGGCAACGGCACGCTGACGCTGATCATCCAGACGACGACATGATCGGCGCTGCCGAGCGCGGCTGACCGGACCGGCACCGGCCAACACGAAACCAGATTCCGCGGAGCGCCGGCCATGGCCGAAACCGCAGTCCGTAATTTCACGCTCAACTTCGGACCGCAACACCCGTCGGCGCACGGCGTGCTCAGGCTGGTGCTGGAGCTGGACGGCGAGATCGTCGACCGCGCCGATCCGCATATCGGCCTGCTCCATCGCGGCACCGAGAAGCTGATCGAATACAAGAACTATCTTCAGGCCCTGCCCTATTTCGACCGGCTCGACTATGTGGCGCCGATGAACCAGGAGCATGCCTTCTGCCTCGCCGCCGAGAGGCTGCTCGAAATCTCGGTTCCGCGGCGCGGGCAGCTCATCCGCGTCCTGTTTTGCGAGATCGGCCGTCTGTTGTCGCATCTGCTCAACGTCACCACGCAGGCCATGGATATCGGCGCGCTGACGCCGCCGCTCTGGGGCTTTGCCGAGCGCGAGAAGCYGATGGTCTTCTATGAGCGCGCGTCCGGCGCCCGCATGCACGCCAACTATTTCCGCGTCGGCGGCGTGCATCAGGATCTGCCCGAGCAGTTGCTCGACGACATCTGGAACTTTTGCGATCCGTTCCTGAAGGTCTGCGACAACCTGGAGGACCTGCTGACCGACAGCCGCATCTTCAAGCAGCGTAACGTCGATGTCGGCGTGATCTCTCTTGACGATGCCTGGGCATGGGGTTTCTCCGGCCCCATGGTGCGCGGCTCGGGCGCGGCATGGGACCTGCGCAAGGCGCAGCCTTATGRGTGTTACCCCGAGATGGATTTCGACATTCCTGTCGGCAAGCACGGCGATTGTTACGACCGCTATCTCGTGCGCATGGAGGAGATGCGGCAATCGGTGCGGATCATGAGGCAGTGCCTGGACAAGCTGCGCTCGCCCGATGGCGCAGGACCATTCGCCGTGGCCAACCAGAAGATCACACCGCCGCCGCGCGCCACCATGAAGCGCTCCATGGAGGCGACAATCCAGCATTTCAAGCTCTATACCGAAGGGCACCGCGTACCGCCTGGTGAGGTCTACGCCGCGGTGGAAGCTCCCAAAGGGGAATTCGGCGTCTACCTCGTCTCGGACGGCAGCAATGTTCCGTACCGCTGCAAGATACGCGCACCCTCTTTCGCCCATCTCCAGGCGATGGACTATCTGTCGCGCGGGCACATGATCGCCGACGTCGCGGCCATCATAGGCTCGCTGGACATCGTCTTTGGCGAGATCGACCGCTAATGCATGTCGCCCAAAGGTGTGCAGCGGTTTGGGGAACGACAGGCGACGCGCCTTTAGGGCATCTTGCCGGTAAGTGGAACCACTTGGCGTCGGATAAGTACGGCTAGGACAAACAGATAGAGCGGGATGCCGACGTCGATTAACTGCATCTCGCTCTAGCTATATTCGTACGAAAAACAACGCGTTGGAGTCTGCCAAACGCTGAACGGCCTCTGGTGGCGCGCGGCTGCCAAGCCTCGCGCGGCCGCGGGGCGGGGGGAGCGGATAACTCCCTCGCCCCGGGCAAGATCTTCCATTGAGCCTGCCGCAGTTGCGTGAACCGCGGCAATCGGCTCAATGCATGAACACCGCTTTCAGCCAGGCAAGGATGCCTGAGCCGGGAGAGATCGCCGCACGGACGCGGGACGCCGCCCAGCGGGCCGGCAGATTGGCGCCGACATGGCAATGGCAGACGACCTCATGCAGCTGCCAGTCGCTGAGCTCGAAGAAGCGCTTTGCTTCGCCGTAAGTGTCGTCCTGCAAACCTTGCGCACGAAAGATCGGGTCTTCGAAAGCGACAGTGATTGGCGATCCGGCGGAACGCATTCTTTCGCGCACTTCTGGAGTGGCGTATTCGGTGCCCGCAAGCGCCGAGAGGCGCCGGCTGGGATTTTGCTCGAGAAGTTGCGCCCAGCGTTCGAGGCGCTGGCCTCGACTGGAGATGAGAACCGCTGCTTCAGCATTTACGTCGGCAACGGCATTGAGTTGATCAACGGTTTGGTACTTCAAGGCCGCCTCCTATGTCGGCAGTTGACCACCCGCCCCGCAACGGAACTAAGGCGCTGCATGACGCCGGCAAGAGCGAAATGGGTAACGGGAAATCATTTGATCGTCATTCATGCCCGGCGCCGCCGAAACGCAGCGGCATGTGACGTGGAACCATCCCTACGTGTGGTCGTTCTGACAGCCTCAGCCGCCAATCAGGCGCTCGCGGGAGCGCTACGGGTGCGGCTGTCGCTCCACCATGGTTGGCCAGGCAGGATGCTCGGTTGTCGGAACGCTCCGTTCACGCCGACGCCTTGCCGGCACACCGAGCGGAAGGAAGATCAGTTGATGGCCATTCTCCCCAACCCCGATCCGACGCCCAATCCAGTCCCCACGCCGCCGCCGTTTCCCGACCCGAAGCCGATGCGCGAGCCGGATCCGGAAAGGTTGCCGGACGAGGAGCCCGTCCCCAACCCCGACGAGAATGATGTGCCGCCCAAGCACTCGGGAGCGAGCCTTGTTCCACGTTGATCCGGACAGGTCGGGTGCCTGCGCCAGGAAATGCAGGCCGAGCCAGTTGAGCGGGCCGCCTTCGATGCGCTCGAAGCCCGCTGCCGCCAGTGGTTTACTAAGGGCGTGCAGGTCGAACTGGCCGTGCAAGCCGTGCTTTGCCGACATGTGTCTGCGCTCGCCCACAGGGCCAGCATAGTCGATCAGCAGCAGCCGTCCGCCCGGCGGCAGGACGCGCGCTGCCTCGCGCAGGCAAAGGCTGCGCCGCGCCTCCGGCACCATATGCAGCACAGTGGTGAAAGTGACGACGTCGAAGCGCCCGTCCTCGAACGGCAGTTCGRCCGCGTCGGCATGGTGAAACGTGATGTCGAGGCCCGCGCGGCCGGCTTTGTGGCGAGCGGCGGCAAGCATCTTTTCGGAGACGTYGACGCCAACCACCGACCCGCCAGGCTGCACGCGGCGCCAGGCTRCAATCGCCTGCGTGCCGGTGCCACACCCGACGTCCAGCAGCTGAAAGCCCGGTGCCAGACCGGCCAGATTGAGCAGATCCTCGCGATAGGCCCGGTCCCGCCCGCGGGTCAGCATGAGGACCAGGAGGTCATAGAGGCGCGGGAAGCCGATGCCCTTGTTCGCGTCGGGGCCGATCGCAGCCCCGGCGGTGCGCGCTTCGCATATGGTGCATGTTCGTCACATCCTTTCTTCGAAAGCGCCGGATCCTCAACGGCGCAGKCCAGCAAACGCCGGCTGGTAAGGCTTCGAAACAGTCAGTATGATAATGGACACTCTGTCCGGGATTTCGACAGACGATGCAGCTGGAATGTCCGTTAGCGGACAATCCGCGCCTGTCGTCCTGGAAAAGGTACCGGTGCTCTCCAGCAGCGTGGAGGGGCAAAGGAGAACTGACCCATGCCGCGCGGGATCGATCGACGAGCCGCCCGTACGCGCAAAGCGCTTCACCAGGCGCTTCTGACGCTCATGCTGCGAAAGGGCTACGAGGCCCTCTCTGTGCAGGACATCATCGATGAAGCCGATGTCGGCCGCTCGACATTCTATGCTCATTACACCGGCAAGGAGGATCTGCTGCRAAGCGGCTTCCAGCTGCTTCGGGAAGAGCTAAGAGAGGCGCAATCCGCGGCGCCCGCGACAGCGGGAGCATCACACGACGATCCGCTCGGTTTCAGCACGGCCATGTTCGAGCATGCGGCCCGCTACGCCGACCACTACCGGACGATGATCGGCGGGCGAGGCGGCGCGGTGACCGAGAACGAAATTCGCCTGATCCTGTCGGAGATGGTGCGGCAGGAACTGCCCCCTGCCCTCCACGGCGACGCCATACCACGCGACTTCGCCGTGCAATTCATCGTCAGTGCTTTCCTTACCACGCTGAACTGGTGGTTCGAACGAAAGCCTGGGCTGCCTCCGTCGCAGGTCGACGCGATGTTCCGGAGCCTGGTGCTCGACGGGCTTTCACCCTTGATCAGCGACAAGCGCCGCTGATCCTGTTCGTTTTGCTGCAGGGCCTTGGGATTGACGCGCACGCCAGCTGGCTGCAATCTGCATTAACCAGCTGTTTACCTTGCCGCGGCTGAGATCGGGGGGCGGTTTGGAACCGTTCATAGACGCGAATCTCCTGAATTGGGACGATCGGGCGGAACTGCACGCGACCGATAGAACCGGYAGCTATCGCATCGAGAATGTGCTGGCCGGCGGATCCAATCTCTATGAGCTGGAAACGCGCGAGATCGGAGACATATTCGGGAAGGATATCGTCCATCTGCAATGCCACATCGGGCTCGACACGATCAGCCTCAGGAACCTCGGCGCGGGCAGCGTGACCGGCCTGGACTTTTCACCAAGGGCGATCGCCGCAGCGCGGGATTTCGCGTCCAAGGCAGGTAGCGACGTTCGCTTCGTGGAAGCGCCTCTTTACGAGGCTGTCGAAGCGCTGGACCGGACCTTTGACATCGTCTACGTCACCTGGGGGTCGGTCAACTGGCTTGACGATGTCTTCCGCTGGGCGCGGGTGGTCGCCGATCTTCTGYGGCCCGGCGGCCGGCTCTATATGGCCGAGGGCCATCCCCTGATGTYCCAGTGCAATCGCAAGGCTGCGGCGCTCGAGTTGAAGGACGATTGGCGGACGCCGATAGYGCGACCGCTGGTTTGGAATGAGGATCTGACCTATACTGGCGATGAGCGCACCTTGAAGCATCCGCGTTACTATGAATGGATTCATCCGATCAGCGAYGTGGTGAATGCCCTGATCGGAGCGGGGCTGACGCTCGATTTTCTCAACGAGCACGACACGGTTTCCTGGAAGCACTTTTCATTCTCGGTCAGGGTCGGCAAGGACATGTATGGCCTGCCCGAAAACGCCCCCAAGATCCCGCTGGCTTATTCAATTGGCGCGACCAAGCGTGGTGTTGGGACGTACCGGATCATCCCGAAGAAGGTTGATAGCCACTAATGCATGTCGCCCAAAGGCGCGCAGCGGTTTTGGGGAAACGACATGCATCAAAACAAAGACTAGCGGGCCGCCTGAATACGTTCAGCGGGACGCGTTTTAGTTTCGCCGTGTGGCGAATTCTGGTGCGATCCTCCACGGAACAGTGTCCGGAGGCGCAAATTTTAGCGACTATGAAGGCTAAAATTAAGTTATTGCGAACTAATATCCCCTGATCAGGCTCGGTTGGAGAACCTGAAAAGCACTGGGAAGTCGCCCTATTGGCTCTCTTCGCCAACAGGTTCGGCCGCATAAAGGGGGCCGTTTTTTCACCCGCAAAAATTCCTGCGGCGATCGCGGTCGCGGTCATTGCGGTTTGCGCAGTATTCGCGGATCATCAGAACAAGATCGTCTCGGACCAGGCTGCTCGCGCGGACGTCCTGGCCAAGGTCAACGTCATTCGCGCCAAGCTTGAAGGGAACATAAACGGCAACCTGCAATTGGCGCGAGGGCTGGTAGCAGCGGTCACGACCGAGCYTTATATGGGAGAGCAACGGTTCGCAGAGCTTGCCAGCCGCCTGTTCAACGAAGAGTCCCAACTTCGCAACATTGCCGGCGCACCTGACCTCGTGATTTCCTTGATGTATCCGATAGCCGGCAACGAGAAGGCGATCGGCCTCGACTACCGCAAGAACGACCAGCAGCGTGACGCTGCCTTGCGTGCGCGTGATGAGCGCAAGCTCATTCTGGCCGGCCCGGTCGATCTGCAGCAGGGCGGACAGGCCTTCATCGGCCGATTTCCGGTATTCGTAAAGAGCGCGGGCAACACCGACCGGTTCTGGGGAATTGTTTCCGCAGTCGTCGACGTAGAGCGCCTCTACCGAGCGAGCGGACTTCTCGACAAAAATCTCGGGATAGACGTCGCGCTGATCGGCAATGACGCCCTCGGTGCAAAGGGGAGCCAGTTCTTCGGTGACGAACGGGTCGTTAAAAGCAATCCGGTGACGGTCGACGTTCTTGTCCCGTCAGGTTCCTGGCAGATCGCGGCGATCCCCAAAGGCGGTTGGCCGAGCACTCCTGCCAATGCCTGGCTGTTGCGAGCTGTCATGACATCGGCGGCTGCGCTGATCTTGGTCCCTTTCCTGATGGCCGGCCGCCTCGTTGATGAAAGGCAACGAAACTACTGGGAACTGGAGCGACTGTCGCGTCGCCTGGAGCTTGCGCTGGAAGCATCGGCAATTGGGGTCTGGGAGCACGACCTCGAAACCAACGACCTTACGTGGGACGATCGGGTCAACGAGATTTACGGCAAGCAGGCCGATGGCAAGCCACGCGGTTATTGGGATTGGGCGGGAGCAATCCATCCAGCCGATTTGCCAGGCGCGCTCGCGGATTTCGACAAAGCGGCCGCTGTTGGTGGACCATATTCGTCGGAGTACCGAATTGTTCGACCGAATGGAGAGATACGTCATGTCCGATCCAAGGCGATCTTCTATCAGGCCGCAAACAATTCACCTCGTATGGTTGGCGCAGAATGGGACGTCACAGCGGACGTTTTGCTGAACGCGGATCTGGTTCGCGCGCGGCAACTGGCTGAGTCGAAAAATGCGGAACTCGAGTCTGCCAAAGCGCGCATAGAGCATGTCGCATTTCACGACCCGCTGACTGATTTGCCCAATAGGCGTTACCTGGACCAGGTACTGGACGATTACGCGGCAAAGGCCAGGATGAACAGCGGCTGTGCCGCATTGCTTCATATCGACTTGGACCGCTTCAAGCACATCAACGATACGCTCGGCCACGCGGCAGGCGATGCTATGCTGGTGYATGCGGCATCCGTTCTCCGATCCAATGTCGGCGATCAAGGTTTTGTCGCACGGGTCGGGGGAGACGAATTCGTCGTGCTCTGCACGGTAAGCGACGATGCTGGCCAAGCGGCGGTGCTCGCTGACCGCATTATCGAACAGATGCGCAGGCCCGTCTATTACCACGGTCACGAGTGCCGCTTTGGCGTCAGCGTCGGAATTGCAGTCGATGATGGCAGGGATGCCGATGCCAGACAGTTGCTCGTAAACGCCGATATCGCCCTCTACCGGGCAAAGAGCCGCGGCCGCAACCGGCGTGAATTCTTCAGCGGCGAGTTGCAAAGCGAAATCGTCAACTCGAAGAGAATTGCCGACGAAATTCTAACCGGCCTGGAGCAAAACCAGTTTATCGTATGTTACCAGCCTCAATTTAATGCCAGGACCCGGGAAATTGTGGGAGTTGAGGCGCTGGCGCGATGGAGACACCCAGAGAAAGGCATTCTGACACCCGACGCCTTCCTGAAGACCGCCGAAGAGGTGAACGTCGTCTCGATAATAGACCAGAAAGTCCTCCAGCAATCGCTTTTGGATTTCGAGGCGTGGTCTGCAGAGAAGATTGGYATTCCACGCGTTTCCGTCAACGTTTCAGCGCGGCGCCTTCAAGACGAGGAACTCATAAAGAGTTTGCGAACTTTGGACATCAGGAAGGGAACGTTCTCTTTTGAACTCGTCGAGTCGATCTTCCTGGACGACAACGACGACCTGGTCACATGGAATGTTGAGCAGATCAAGCAACTCGGCATCGACATCGAAATCGACGATTTTGGCACCGGCTATGCTTCAATCGTCAGTCTGCTCAAATTGCAGCCTCGCCGACTGAAGATAGATCGCCAGCTGGTTAATCCAATCTTGGATTCGCCCCAGCGAAGACAGATCGTCTCGTCGWTCATCGAAATCGGCAAATCCCTCGGCATCGAGATCGTAGCGGAGGGCGTCGAGACGATGGAGCACGCACGTGTGCTTAAAGCGCTTGGCTGCGACATTTTGCAAGGCTACGCTTTCGGGCATGTCTTGGATTCGGATGGGCTGAGAAGATTTGTTCGATCTCGTCGTGGATTGTCCGTGGCCGGCTAACTCTTATTCGAATTCTGCCGCCCCAAGGCTTGCATGACCTCACCCGAACCGCGCCGGCGTCCACGCACCGCCGGCGGCGTTCGACTCCACCGCCGCCGCGACGAACTTGACGCCGCGCGCGCCGTCGACCACATCGGGCACTAGCGCCACGCGCGCGGCATCGGCCGTGCCGCCCGAACGATGCGCGCGGATGATGTCGGCGGCGTCGCGGTAGAAATTGGCGAAGGCCTCGATATAGCCTTCTGGGTGCGCGGCCGGCATGCGCGAGACGCGCCGGGCTTCCGCCGTCGATCCGTGGCCGCCGCGCACCAGCGTGCGCGTCTCCTCGCCATAGGGCGAGAAGCGCAATTCCTCCGGCCGCGTGCCCGACCATTCGAGGCCTGCTTTCTCGCCATAGATCCGCACCGAAAGATCGTTGTAGTGGCCGGGCGAGGTCTGGCTGGCGAGGATCGTGCCGCGCGCGCCGCCCGTCCAGCGCACCAGCACATGCGCATTGTCGTCGAGCCGCCGTCCCGGCACCGCGGTGAAGAGGTCCGCCGAGACCGCCTCGGCCTCGAAGCCGGAAATGAAGCTCGCCAGGTTGAAGGCGTGCACGCCGATGTCGGCAAGCACCGCCGACTGCCCGGCCCGCGCCGGATCGGTGCGCCATTCGGCCTGCTTCTGGCCTTGCGCGTCGATCGGCTGCGTCAGCCAGTCCTGGATATAGGCGCCGTGCACGCACACGATCCGGCCGATCACGCCCGCCGCCACCATCTCGCGCGCCTGCCGCACCATGGCGTAGCCGGTATTGTTGAGCGTGACGACGAAGCGGCGCTGCTTCGCTCTTGTCAGCGCGACCAGCGCTTCGGCCTCGGCAAGCGTCGTTGCCAGCGGCTTGTCGCAGATGACGTCGATGCCCGCCTCGAGGAAGGCGGTCGCGATCGGCGCATGAAGATGGTTGGGCGTGACGATGACGACCGCCTCGATGCCGTCGGGCCGCGCCGCTTCGGCTTTGGCCATGGCACGATAGTCGGCGTAGGAGCGCTCCGGCGCGATGCCGATCTCCGCGGCCGAGGCCGCGGCATTTTCAGGGTCCGAGGAGAGCGCGCCTGCCACAAGCGCAATCTGGTCGTCGAGCCGCATCGCAAGGCGATGCACGGCGCCGATGAAGGCGTTGCGGCCGCCTCCGACCATGCCGACCGACAAGCGTTTGCGCGCGGTTGCGTCAGCAGTTGCATAGACCATGGTTCGATTCCTCCCGGGTGGCTGTCATTGGCAGCGCAGGACTATAGGGAGCTCCCAGCCGATTTCGAACAGCTTTTCCAAATTTTGTTTTGTAAAACGATCGTGCCGCAATAGCCTTGTGCGAGAACAGTGGAGGAGCTGTGTAATGGAAGCAGGACAATTGCTTCGGGTTTTGGGTTCGCGCTCGTTTCCTGACGTTGGCGCCGCCCCTCACCTGCCTGCCGGCATCCTCTCCCCGTATAGTGACGGGGAGAGGGTCGCTCTCGTCGCCGGTTTCGCCAATCAGCAGTGTCGCAAGAAGGGCGCCGAGGCTCCGGCCAGCCCCCTTCTCCCCGTCACTATACGGGGAGAAGGTGCCGGCAGGCGGATGAGGGGCGGCGCCGATTTCGACAATTGGCAATCTCCACAGCAAGTGCGGATCGCCCCATCCGCGCCTCAAACCCGGCCCACCTCATGAGCGGCGCGCGAACTTCACCCGGCGAGAGCGCTCCCCGCAAACAGGGCCGCTCGCTGGCAGCGCTTGGCTACACCAAGCCGCAGACCTATGAGGAACTGCGCGCCGTGCTCTCTTCCGGCACCGTGCATTTTCCGAAGCGGCTGCGCCAGGTCGCCATCTTCCTGTGGCAGCATCCGAGCGACGTGGCGCTGGGCACCATCGCCCAGGTGGCCGACCAGGCCGGCGTGCAGCCCTCGACCCTGGTGCGCTTCGCGCAGATCTTCGGCTATGCCGGCTTTTCCGATTTCCAGGCCCTGTTCAAGGAGCACATGAAAGGCTCTTGGCCGGAGGGCCGCGGACAAGGTAGCCAGGAAAAGGCGGCCGAGCCCAACGCCGACCTGCATTTCCTGAACGGCATGGTCGGCGCCTCGCAGGCCTCGCTCAGCCGCATCGGCAACCGCTTCGACATCGACAGCTTCGAGAAGATGATCGATCATCTGGCGGCGGCCGAGCTCATCTATGTCATCGGCAGCAAGCGCGCCTTTCCCGTCACCACCTATCTCTCGCTGACGCTGTCGCAGCAGGGCGTGCGCAATGTGCTGGTCGACAATGTCGGCTCGACGGCGCTCGACCAGGTCGGCTGCATAACGCCGCGCGATGCGGTGCTGGCCGTCTCCTTCAGCCCCTACAATTCGATCACACCCGATCTCGTCGCCGTCGCGCATGAGCGCAAGGCACGCATCGTCACCGTCACCGACAGCACCTTCTCRCCGCTGGTGGAACTCTCCGACACCTGGCTGGAGGTGGTCGAGTCCGACTTCGCCGGCTTCCGCTCGCTTGCCGCCTCGCTCGCGGTCGGCATGGCTTTGGTCCACGGCGTGGTCGCCCGCCGGACAGGCTGACGGACGCGATTGACTACCGGGAATTGTCGTTCCATATTTGAAAAAATAGAAACCTTGTTCCAGGAGGAGGAATGGAGGTTCGTCTCGACGGCAAGGTGGTGCTGGTCACCGGCGCGACGCAAGGCATCGGCCGCGCGATCGCGGAGGTCGCAGCGCATTCGGGAGCCGAAGGCCTCCTGATCACCGGACGCGACGAGAAGCGCGGCGACGCCGTCGCCGCGGAACTGACCGCTGACGGCACACCAACCGCCTTTGCCGCCGCCGACCTTGGCGATCCCGGGGCTCCGGCAATCCTCGCCCGAGCCTGCATCGACCGCTTCGGCCGCATCGACGGCCTCGTCAACGCCGCCGGCCTTACCGACCGCGCCTCCTTCGTCGATGCCGACCTGGACGACTGGGCATCGCTGTTTGCCGTCAATGCGCGCGCGCCCTTCTTCCTCATGCAGGCGGCCATCGCCGACATGAAAAGGCGCAGCCAGGGCGGCGCCATCGTGAACATCCTGTCGATCAACGCGCATTGCGGCGCGCCGGAGCTTGCCGTCTATTCCGCCACCAAGGGCGCCTTGGCGACGCTCACCAGGAACGCCGCCAACGCGCATCGCTTCGACCGCATCCGCGTCAACGGCATCAATGTCGGCTGGACCGACACGCCAGCGGAACGGGTCATGCAGGCCGAGACGCTCGGCCAGGGCCCAGGCTGGCTCGACGCCGCCAATGCAGCGCAGCCCTTCGGCCGGCTGTTCTCGGTGAGCGACATCGCAAATCTCGCTACCTTCCTGCTCTCCGACGCCGCCGGGCCGATGACCGGCGCGCTGATCGACCAGGAACAATGGGTGATCGGAGCGAACCGGTGAGCGCTTCCGAAAGTCTCGGCCCCGCTTTGCTCGGCCGCCTGCCGCCCACGGTCCGCAAACCGGCTTACGACCGCGCCGCGCTGCGACCGGGGATCGCGCATATCGGCGTCGGCGCGTTCCATCGTTGCCACCAGGCCGAATACACCGATGACCTTCTGGCGAGCCATTTCGACCGCTGGGGGCTGGTCGGCATCAACATCCGCCCACCTGAGCTTGGCCGGACGCTCGGCAGCCAGGGCGGGCTTTACACCCGGCTGATCCGTCAGGATGACGAGGTCGAAGCGCGCGTCATCGGCAGCATCGTGCGCGTCGTCGACAGCCAGGACAGYGCCGCCCCGGCGCTCGAAGTGCTCACCTCGCCCGACATCGAGATGGTCACCATGACGGTGACGGAGAAAGGCTATTGCCACATCCCGTCGAGCGGYGCGCTCGACCTCGACAATCCAGACATCGACCACGATCTCGCCAACCCTGAGGTGCCGCGCAGCGTGCCGGGCATCCTGGCAAGGGCGCTGGAACTGCGCATGGCCTCGCATGGCCGGCCGGTGACGCTGCTTTCCTGCGACAACATTCCGACCAACGGCATCATCCTTCGAAACGTCGTGGAGGCGATCGCCGAGCGTCGTGGCAACGGGTTGGCCGACTGGATCGCCGCCAATGTCGCCTTCCCCTGCGCCATGGTCGACCGCATCGCGCCGGCAACGAGCCAGGCCGATTTCGACACTGTTGAAGCGCGCTTCGGCTACCGCGACAGTGCCGTGGTCGTCGGCGAGCGCTTCCGGCAATGGGTGATCGAAGACCRCTTCGCCGGCCGCGCGCCGGGCTGGGACCTTGTCGGCGCCACCTTCGTCGACGACGTCACCGCCTTCGAGCACCTCAAGATGCGGGTGCTCAATGGCGCGCAGACGACGCTTTGCTACCTCGGTGTGCTCGGCGGCTTCGAGCACACTTTCGAGGCAATCGCCGATCCGCTTCTGGCAAATTTCATCCGCCGCATGCTGACGGAAGAGACATTGCCGACGCTGACGCCGGTGCCGGGCATCTCGCCATCAGCCTATGTCGAGCAGAGCCTTTCGCGCCTCGCCAACGCGGCGATCCGCCATCGCAATCACCAGATTGCTACCGACGGCTCGCAGAAGATCGTGCAGCGCCTGCTCAACCCGATCCGCGACCGCCTGGCCCGTGGCGAGAACATCGCGCTCCTGACGGTGCCCGTCGCCGGCTGGATGGCCTACCTGATCAAGGCCTCATCGCGTTTCGGCCGCGCCTGGCAGGTGTCCGATCCCTTTGCCGWCAAGATCGCGGCAATCGCCAATCGCATCGGCGCGGACAGCAAGGCACTCGCCGATGCGATTCTTGCCATCGACGCGGTCTTCGATCCGCCTTTAGCCGCCAGTGCCACATTGCGGGCGCATGTCATCGCTGGCCTCGACGGTCTGCTTTCGGGCGATCCGATGGGGTTTGTCAGACAAGTCTGTGCTGGGCCAACAGATGCGCGGTTGATGCAGCCGGCGCGATCTGCATAGTTAGGAACAGGGAGGGGATCATGAGGCTTGGACTGCTCACCGCGCCGTTTCCGGATACGCCGCTCGGCGAGGTTGCCGACTGGGCGCGCTCTGCCGGCTTCGAGGCGCTGGAGATCRCCTGCTGGCCGAAGGCTTCGGGCGCCAGCCGGCGCTATGCCGGCACCAGCCATATCGACGCCGCAGGCACCTCCGCCRCGCAAGCCAAGGACATCGCCGCCGCGCTTGCCGGCAAGGGCCTGACCATTTCCGGCCTCGGCTTCTATCCCAATCCCCTGCACCCGGATCAGGCGCACCGCGAGGCGGTGATCGACCACCTCAAGAAGGWGATCGTGCTGGCAAGCCGGATGGGTGTGTCGCTCGTCAACACCTTCTGCGGCGGCGATGCCTCGAAGACCATCGATGCCAACTGGGAAGATGCGCTGAAGGTCTGGCCCACGATCATCGCCCATGCGCGCGACCACGGCGTGAAGCTCGCCTTCGAAAACTGCCCGATGATCTTCAGCTACGACGAATGGCCGSGCGGGCACAACATCGCCTACTCGCCCTATATCTGGCGCCGCATCCTCGAAGCCTGGGGCGGCGACGTCGGCATGAATTTCGATCCCTCGCATCTCGTCTGGCAGATGATCGACAAGGAACGCTTCATCCGCGAGTTCGGGCAGCACATGCTGCATGTCCATGCCAAGGACCTGATGATTGATCATGATGGTTTGTACGAGCGCGGAATTCTCTCTGCCGGCATAGGCTGGCAGGTGCCGCGCATGCCGGGGCTGGGCGACATCAACTGGAGCACGATTTTTTCGGGCCTGTATCGGGCCGGATATGACGGGCCGGTCATCATCGAGCATGAGGACAGGCGCTTCGAAGGGAGCGACGAAAAGGTGAAGCGCGGATTCCTGCTTGCCCGCGACGTGCTGCGCCCCTTCGTCAAGTGACCGGGCAAACTGCTTGGTTCCGGTGGYATCGAACCCCGGAACTGCGACTGAACTGCAACTGACAGTCAATGTGGAGGAGTATTGAAATGAAGAAATACCTGAACATGGCCCCGCTACTTGCCGGTGCCGCCCTGCTAGCCTCGGTGGGCGTTTCGTCCGCCGCGGGCAAATACACGATCGGCATTTCCAACAGCGTGCAGGGCAATGGCTGGCGCGAGGAGATGATCTGCGCCATGAAGGCGCAGGCGCTCGCTTCCGGCGAGGTGGCGAAGCTCAACATCGCGCACCGCAACACCGACGCCGCCGGCCAGCTCGAGGATATCCGCAACCTGATCAGCGCCAAGGTCGACGCCATCGTCGTCAACCCGGCCGATCCGGCCGGCATCAAGGCGGGCCTGGAAGAAGCGACCAAGGCCGGCATCGTCGTCGTCGCCGTCGATCAGGYAGTGACGGAGCCGTCCGCCTACATCATCTCCAACAATCAGGAAGAATATGCCTATCTTGGCGCCAAGTGGCTGTTCCAGCAAATGGGCGGCAAGGGCGAGGTGCTCTACATGCGCGGCGCCGCCGGCGCCTCGGCCGACAGCGACCGCGACAAGGGCTTCAAGAAGGCGCTGGGTGAGTTCCCCGATGTGAAGGTCGCGCAGGAGGTCTTCACCGGCTGGCAGCAGGATCAGGGCAAGCAGCAGATACTCTCCTTCCTCGCCACGGGAGCGCCGATCAACGGTATCTGGACCTCCGGCATCGACAACGTCATCGTCGATGCTCTTGTCGAGCAACAGGCGCCGATGGTGCCTGTGGTCGGCGCCGACAATGCCGGCTTCGTCGGCCAGCTGAACTCGGTCAAGGGTCTGGTCGGCGCAGCCGTCACCAATCCCGGCTCGATCGGCGGCGCCGGCATCACGCTGGCGCTGCAGATCCTCGACGGCAAGAAGCCGGCTGAGCATACCGTTCTGGTCCAGCCCCAGCTGTGGCAAAACGCCACCGAAGAAGGCAAGGCCAAGCTGAAGTCAGCGGCCGACCCGTCGCTCAGCCCCGAATGGCCGGTCTCGATCTCCATCCCGGACTGGACCACCTACACCAAGGACCAGATCGTCGCCTGCAAGGGCCCGGGTGAATAATCGCCCAATCGAGTCGAACGCCRCAGGTTCCGCAAAAGTGTCCCACGGTTTTGCGACAAGAACCTGCGGCAAGTAAAATCGCGAGGACGGCAGGTATCAACCTGCCGTCCTCGATGCTTGAGCCCGGAACGCCCGTTTTGACGACGAACGAACCATCGAAGACTCCATTGCTGGACGCCACCGGCGTGGCGAAGAATTACGGCGCGGTGGCAGCGCTGCGCAACGCCTCGTTGTCGGTGCTGCCGGGCGAGGTCCATGCCCTGATGGGCGCCAACGGTGCCGGCAAGTCGACGCTGGTGAAGATCCTGACCGGCGCCATCCCGGCGGATGCCGGCCGCATCCTGATCCGCGGCAAAGCCCGCGACGTSCGCTCGCCGGCCGCCGCGCGCCGCGCCGGYCTGCTGCCCGTTTATCAGGAACCGGCGCTGATCCCCGATCTCGATGTGCTTTCCAATCTGCGCCTCACCGGCACGCCGGTCGAGCCTTTCCGCGCCTGGGTG
>NZ_MDFL01000158.1 GCF_001854785.1 Mesorhizobium sp. ORS 3428 | reverse complement strand
GTCGTACAACGTCTGGCGGCTGACGCCTACTTTTTGAGCCACCTCGCGTGCACTCTCACGCCTGGAGCACATATCGATCACGGCCGCTCGCTTCTGTCGTTCCGACCGCGGCGGGGCGGTTACGATCCTGCCAACAACGCGCCGCCTGGCATCAGGATCATACTCATCAATCCAGGCCGAGAGCAGTTGACGGCAAGGATAACCAAGTGCCTTCCTGGTCCATGTCAAGCAGCGGCCATGGCTCAGATAGTGCTCGACAGCGACCTGCTTCTGTTCATCCGAATACCGCGTTTTGGCGCGTACATAGCTCGCTGACAAGTCGCGATGCCGTTCGTATTGGCGGTACCAATGCTTGAGTGCATTCTTCGTCGGATAGCCGAGCTGACGAATGGTGGCACCCACCCGGTTACCAAGTTTGATATAGAGCTGCACGGCCCTCAGGCGGTCTTCGTACGAATACATGAACTATCTCCTCGTAGTCCAAGAATTCGTCCGCACCTCCAGTGCTGATTGGCGAGAAAGGGAGTCCTCGCCCACTGGACGGATAGCGATCATCGCTGCGATCCATCCACCGCGCCATCTCTAGCAGCTGTGCACTCGTTGACGGTGTATACAGAAACTTCCTTGTCCAAAAACTTGACTGTTCGCCGTCCGTCATTCTTCCTTGTAGCCGGCCGTAACTGTCCAGTTCGCCCGGTCGCTATGGCTGGTAGAGCCTTGCGGGCGCGCACCGGCCCGAGGGTCGGGTCAATGCCGAGAAATAGATCGGCCATCTCCTCTTCACTGGTGTGTCGGCGCRGGAGTCCAGAATTCGCAGGTAAATTTAAATCCTGAAATGCTGCCTGTCATAGCCCGTGAGTTCTCCGATCAGGGAACTTCGTCGCTCACATGCACCGTTAGGTGCATTTAGTTTTCGCCTCCAAAGCAGTCGGGAGCCGGCGGGACGCGACACCTACCGATCCTCGCTCTCGACGCAAGGGTCCTCCCCAAGCCGAAAGCTGCCTGCGCTTGGCCAGGGCCTGGCCGTCGAGACCAACGAAACTGGATGGAGGCCAACCACTACATCAACATGGACGACCTGCGCGAGTACAAGGATCTCGCTCTGCGCCAAGCCGCTTGACCAACACCATGGCCGCCCCTTTTGCAGAGCTTGACGCACACAGCCTCTTCTATGGCATTTGCTCTGGCTCAGCGCGGCGGCAGCGGGATCGAAGAACTCTGGAGGAAGACCGTCTCCGGCTTAGTTGAGTCAAAAAGGTCTGTGCCCTGTGACGCAAATGCAAAAAGCAAGCCGACCAGCGGAGTCGTGATCAGTAGGGCGGTAATCGTATAGCATTTCTCTTCCAACGAGCCCTCAGGCGCGGAATGCTTATCTGACTCATAACAGGGCATATTCATCCTGTAGAACGGCGTTACCTCACGACTGGAGAAGCCTTTCATCATCGCGCTGCCTCAGGTTTCTTGTCAAGCAGGTTCACCCCTTGACGTAGGCAGATGAGTTGACCAATTCGCACCAAAGAGTGTCGATCCAAAGCGAGTCCCATGCGAGATCGGGATAAAACGGGCAGCATGATTGTACAAGTCGCTTAAATCTGAGAATTCCGCCAGCGCCTGAATGGCCCTCACCCTGATTTATAGCTTCGCGCGCTTTGCCCAAGGGGCCGGCATAAACGGTATTTAAGACGAGCGAAATCTTTTGYGCGTTATCAAGGCTATTGGAGGTGCGTATCATGAGGCGTGTAAGTTAGGAAGGCATTCTCGGACGGCGGATTTTAGTGCGGGCCGCTCGACGCGTTTGTCGCCAAACGCCAGTCAAGCCTTGCCAAGGTCCATGGCTTTGCAGAGGAAAAGCGGAAACGCTGGCGCGCGCCGCTTTAGATGTCAGCAGCGTTCCACATTGGATGTATCGCAACGAAACCAGCACCGCTTGAAAGAAAACTCATCAGGGCGTGGATATGAAGACGAATATTACTCGGATCGTTAGCCGTCGAACCCTCTTCAAAGCTGGTGCCGCGCTTGGCGGGGGTATCATCGCCTCGGGTATGCCGCTCACCCGGGCCATTTGGGCTGCCGACGGCAAGGTGCTAAACGCGCGTGCCAATGCCGATCTTACCAAATTAGATCCCGCTTTCGTTGTAACAGACGCGGAAGTGGACGTCATGCACTGTATCTATTCGAAGCTCACGCGTTATAAGTCAGGATCTGATTGGGGCTGGGAGCTAGAGGCGGCGGAAAAGATCGAGCAAGTGGACCCAACACATGTCCGCTTCCGCCTCAAGAAGGGCATCAAGTTCACCGGCGGCCACGGCGAAATGACGGCCAGGGACGTCAAGTTCTCTTTCGAGCGCGTGATAAAACTCAATTCACCCATGAAGCCACATTGGGGGCTRCTCGATCGCGTCRAGTTGGAGGACGAATATACGGGCGTCATTGTATTCAAGGCCCCTGATGCAGCTGTGTGGCTCGTTCCACTACCCCACGCGGCAGGTCAAATCGTTTCTGAGGATGCCGTGCTGCGGACCAATAAGGAGGGCGGTGATTTCGGGATGGAGCCACCAGCGTTCTCCGGTCCCTACGTGCTGGCCGATTGGAAGCCGAATCAATATACCATTCTCACTCGGAACCCGGATTGGTCTGGCCCAAGGCCCGGCTTTGACGAAATCCGCATCCTACCTATTCCCGACGTTAAGGCGGCTGAACGCGCTTATCAGGCGGGCGATGTCGATTTCACCAGCATCAGTGTCGAATCGCTTGCTACTTTCAGGAGCAATCCGCCCCCCCCTGATAGCGAGATAGTACAAAAGCCCTCGACCGGTTACGTCTGGGTCGGCATAAATATGGATCATCCAAAACTCAGGGATATCAACGTCCGGAAAGCGATCCAATGGGCTATCAACGTCCCGCAGATTCTAAGTGTTGYGTACGCTGGCCAAGCGGTCCTGGCGACCGGTACCGTTCCCCCCGGAGTTGTCGGACATAGGGAGAAGGCGCTCATCCCGCCGGAAGGCGATCTYGAGAAGGCCAAGGAGTTCATGGAAAAGGCCRGCGTCAGCGATCTGACCTTGAGCATCGACTGTTTGAACGATAGCACTTCGTCGACCATAGCCCAGACAGTTCAGGCCCAATTGTCGCAGATCGGTATCTCCTTGGAGGTRCAACCTCGGGATTCCACTTCGTTCTGGACGCTCGGAATGGAATCAGAAGGCGACCAGTGGAAGGATATGCAGCTATTCGTCATGAGTTTCACCGGACTCCCAGACCCGTCTGAGTACGTAACCTGGTTCACCCAGGCTCAGGTTGGCGTCTGGAACTGGCAACGCTTCCGCAACCAACGTTATGACGAACTCAACGTCAAGGGGCTTTCCATCGCCGACCCGATTGAGCGTGGAAAAATCTACGAGGAGATGCAGGACCTCATGGAGGAATCCGGGGATTTCCGATTCCTGACCCACGGGGCCACTCCCGTCGAGTATCGCACGACGAAAATACAGGCGGCAATGCGCCCGGACGGAACCCCATTATATCTCGAATGCAAGCCAGTTTCGGGTTGAGCGACATCAGCGGTTGGTTTCGGCCTCAAACCTCTCCTCGACAATCTGCAGCTTTTGCTCGGTTGTCCATCGCCGGCGAGGGACGTCGCCTGCGATCACTTTCGAGGCGTCGATACTCGTTGGACATAAGCCTATCCTCAAGCCTGTGCTTGAGCCTTTCTGCTTATGCCGATTGTCCGGTCGAATGGGGGGCAGTTCACCTCCCAATTTCATGGACGTTTATAGTGTTTCGGCGTGCAAGATTGCCCCAGGGCGGGGTCGACGTCCAATTCTAACGGCTTGTTAGCCAGTTCTGCGATCATCCGCTAGGTATTTGAGCGGATGGAGAGGGGGGAAGTTGTCACCGCATGAGATCCGATGAGACGGCGTTTCCCTACGAATTCGTCCGTGAAGAATGCGACTTCTCAGCATCAGTCGCGGAAGGGCGCACCGTTGGAGCGGCTATACTAACTGAGCTGCGGCGTCAGGCTATTCGCGGCCGGAGGGGCGGCGTTGCTGTGGTTGCGAGCATCGCCAGGATGAAGGCGCACAAAAGCCCCAGCCAGTTGAGCAGGAGGCCGAAGTTGTAGCCGACGGCGGCGAGCACGGCGTTGTTGGCGTCGCCTTGGGCGAAGGCCAGGAAGTTGCGGCCCATGCGATGGTCGGTTTTGAGATGGCCGATGACTGGCTCGACGGCGGCCCGCCGTCGCAGCGCCCGCTTGACGGTCTTGGTGAGGCCGCGCCTGTAGTCTTCGGGGCGTTGTGGCCACGATAGCCGGCATCGGTGACGACCTTGGAGAGGTTGACGCCGATCGTCTCCTCGATCGCTGGGAGGATGGTGGCCAGCGTGTGGCCGTCGTAGGGATTGCCGGGCAGCGCCTTGACGTGGGCGACGAACTGGCCGCCGCGGCTGCGCTTGAGGGTTGTGGCGACCGAGACCTTGACACCGAACTCATAGGGCTTGTGAGCTTTGCCCTTGCCGATGCACTCCACCTCCGGAGCGTGCAGGGAGTAGACCTTGCGGCCCCGCTCGCGCTGGCGCTGGTCCCTGACACGGCGGGCAAGCGACAATGACAGGCCGAAGACCTGCATCAGGCCCGGCTGCCCGGCGATCTTGCGGGCGATGTCGCGGATCACCGCGCCCAGCATGGTGCGCARCCGCTTGAGCTGCCGGTTGGCGCGCTTGAATTGCTTGGCGTGGGCATAGCGCTGGTGCTTGATCAGCGCGAACTTGCCCACCCGCGCATAGGACTGGCGCAGCACGACGCCATGCTTCTTGGCCAGCTTGACCAGCCGCTCGCGGGCCCGCTGCATCAGCTTGGCGTCGGTCGGGAAGGTGATGGCCTTTTCCTGCACGGTGGTGTCGACGATCACCGCGCAGAAGTCGGCCGGCTTGGCCGCGCCCAGCCGGGTCGCCGCCGCCAGGCTCTCCTGCAGCAGCGCCATCAGCCGCTCCTCGCCCATGCGCAGACGCCAGCGCGTCAGCGACGTGCGGTCGAAGACCAGGCGGTGCTGGAAGAACTCCTCGCCGCAGAACATCTGGTAATAGGGGTTCTCCAGCCAGCGCTCGCACAAGCCTTCATCGGACAGGTTGTGCATCGACTTCAGGATGGCCAAGCCCGCCATCAACCGGGTCGGCAGCGGCGGCCGGCCAGGGCCGTCGTCATAGACCTCRCCAAGCCGCTCTTCGAGAAAGCGAGAAAGCGCCAGTCGATCGCCRCCGCCAGCTTCACCAGCGCATGATCCATGTTGAGAATCTGATCGAGCGAGCCCGCAACAGGTCGGTCTGGCCGCCGTCTCGTCGTTCCTTTGGCCGCATCGCGTGCTCCCTCGCGTCAAACCAGCCGAATCACGCGTACAGGCACCATTACAATTTGCCAGAAATCGCCCCCTAAGGCCACGATTTCCGGCAAACTAAAACCCAAAATCAGGGGAAAATCATAAATTGAATCAGAGCCTTCCGTGTTCTTCACGGACGACTACGAACGCGAGGCAGCCGAAGCCGGAGATCGTGCCCGGGGCAGGAACAGAACGCGATCATATGCGCTTGCGCTCACCCCGTTAGATTCGGGCTTATCGGGAAATGGCATCTGAAGCGGTGCCCCGGGTCCTGCAGGCTGACTGAGGAGGGGGGAGCGACGTGACCACAGATGTTGTCTCGAGCGTACCGACAGCGGGTGTGGAACTCGCAGCCGGATGGTCGGTTCATCACGCTTGGCACTTCGCCCTTGAGCTCAATCCTGTTGAGCACTGCGTCCGGATCGGGCTCGGGATTGGCCGCAAGCAGCGCTTCGGTATAAGGATGGCTTGGCTGGTGGAAAATACTCTGGGTCGCGCCGACTTCAATGAGGCGGCCGAGATACATGATCGCCATGCGATCGGTTATGTGGCGCACTACATTAAGGTTGTGCGTGATTATCAGGATCGCGATGCCCAGTTCATCCTGCAGGCGCGTGAGAAGGTTTAGTACCTCGCCTTGCACCGAAACATCCAAGCCGGCGGTCGGCTCATCGGCGATGATCAAGTCCGGATTAAGCGCAAGGGCGCGCGCCACGCTGACACGCCTGGCTTGGCCGCCGGAGAGTTGATGAGGATAGCGACCAACAAAATCGGCCGGCAAGCCCACCATCCGCAGCAGGCGCATCGCTTCGGCTCCTAAATCGCGATCCTTCATTCCATGGATGCGGAAAGACTCGGTCAAGAGCGACCGCACCGTCAGCCTGGGCGAAAGTGAACCGATCGGATCCTGGAACGTCATCGCCATGCGCCGCATGTAGGGCTTGCGTTCTACCGCGCTGAGTTGCGTGAGTTCCTGACCATCGAAGCTGATGCTGCCGCTCACCGCGCGCTGCAGGCCAATCAACGTGCGAGCGACAGTGGATTTTCCGGAGCCGCTTTCGCCGACAAGGCCCAGCGTCTCGCCCCTGTGGATTTCAAACGAAACACCGCACACCGCGTCTATGAAAGGCGCTTTCGTCCTAGTTGCAAGCGCTTTGAGCGGTCCCATCGTGCGGAAGCGGACGCAGAGGTCCCGAACACTGAGAAGGGCGCTCATCCCGAAACCAGCCGATTTTCTTCGAGCAGATGGCATCGTGCGGTCYGCCCTACGCTGATGGGCTGATCGACCGGCGTTTCCTGAAGAMAGCGATCATACGCCTGTGGGCATCGCACACTGAAGATGCACCCCTTTTTCAAGCCGAGGAGGCTTGGCACCTCGCCGGAAATGGTCGGCAATGTACGTGTGGTTCGTTTAAGCCTCCCCGGGTCGCACTCAAGCAGGGCGCGTGTGTAGGGATGACCGGGATTGCGAAATATGCTGCGGACATCGCCTTGTTCGACGACTTCGCCGGCATACATGACGACGACCCGGTCGCACAACTCAGCCACAGCTCCAAGATGATGGGATACGAAAAGGACGGAGCAGCCGATCTCCCTTTGGAGATCTTTGAGCAGATGAATGATCTGGACTTCAAGTGTAGCATCGAGCGCAGTCGTCGGCTCGTCGGCGATGAGGAGCGCGGGTCTTACAAGCAGCGCCATGGCAATACATATCCGCTGACGCATGCCGCCGGAAAAGTGGTGCGGATAGGCGCCGATCCGGGTTTGGGGATCGGGAATTCCGACCCGGTGTAGCATGTCTATCGCACGGGCACGCTTTTCACTCCGGCTTTTTTGCGCGTGGTGCTGGATGTCGACCATCTGGTTCCCGATCGTCCGCACAGGATTGAGCGCAGTCATCGGATCTTGAAAAACCATGGAAAGTCGATCGCCAAGAAGGCTACGCCGCGGCTGAGCTGGCATGTTCAGCAGGTCTCGCCCTTCAAACAGGATCTCGCCACCTGTCACATCAGCATTTTCAGAAAGCAGRCCCATCACTGTATACGCGAGTGTCGACTTTCCGGATCCGCTTTCGCCGACGATGCCGACCACCTCTGCGGCCGCGACATTAAGCGACACGTTTCGCAGTGCATGGATGCGCCCTTCTGGTGTCCCGAAGTCGAGATTGAGGTGCCGTATATCCAGGAGGGGTGAGGTCGCCTGCGATGACTGATCGTGTCGTATCATAGATCTTTCCGCAACTTTGGATCAAACATGTCGCGTAGCGCCTCGCCCAGGAATGTGAAGCCCAACGTTGCGAGGACGATCGGAATACCACCGCCAACCACAAGCCACGGCGTCTGCTGGATGTAATTGTAGCCGTCGTTGAGGATTGCTCCCCAATCGGGCGTGGGCGGACGTACGCCCAAACCGAGGAAGCTCAGACCGGCCTCCACGGCGATGACCGCAGGCACGTCCATGCTCACGAGGATGAGAAGCGGGCCAATGACGTTAGGCAGTACGTGCACTGCAAGGATGCGGGTCGTGCCAGCGCCCAGGGTGCGTTCTGCGGCGATGTATTCACTGTTGCGAAGCGCCTCTGTCTGGGTCCTCACCACGCGCGCATAGATAGGCATAGAGGTGATTKCTATGACAAAAATCACGCTCGCTAGGCTGGGTCCAAGCAACCCGATGACCGCCAATGCGAAGATAATGYCGGGAAAGGAGCGGATCGTATCGAATAAAAGAAGAAGCAAATTGTCCAGCCACCTCGGTCCGAAGCCCGCAATCAAACCAAGCACGAGGCCCGCTGCCAACGAACTGCCAAGTGAGGCGAAGGCGACAAGCAGTGGGACGCGGCCGCCCATCATGACGCGCGAGAATGTGTCGCGACCCAGTTGATCAGTGCCCAGAAGAAAAAGCCATGAGGGGTCCGCCAAACGAGGCCCCACCATGATGCGGATCGGATCATGTGTAATGATGAGCGGGGCGAAGATCGCGCTGGCGAATACGATCGCGACGAGGACGGCGCCCAGAACGCCAAGACGGTTTTTGCGCAATCGCCGTGCCACCTTGCGAAAGCTCCCGGGGGGTAGCTCCGGGCTGGTTTCCCCGCGGATTGCTTCGAGGCTCGCCATGCTAAAGTTTCTCGCGGGTTCGAGGATCAAGAGCGGCCGCAATCAGATCGGACACCGTTGTCGCGAAGACAATGAGAACCGTCGTGACAAGCACCGCCCCTATTACGACTGCATAGTTACGGGTGTTGACCGCCTGCACAATCAAGGCACCGATGCCCGGCCTAGCGAAAACCACTTCGATAAAGACAGCTGTCGACAGCAACCACGCTATGCCCACGCCGAGGATCGTCACTGTCGGCAAAATTGCAAGCGGTAGCGCGTAGCGCGAAACAATGCGCCACTCTGAAATGCCGAAGGAACGGGCCATTCGCACATGGTTTTCACTCAAGGTCTCCATCATGGAAGCCCGTACCAGTCGGGAGATATACCCAACCCAGCCGATCCCGACGGCGAAAGCTGGCAGAATGAGATGGACAAGACCGTCAAAAAAGCCCTCTCCGGCTCCTACTGCTGGTAACCAATGGAGAGTGACTGCRAAGATCAGGAGCGCATAGACAGCCACGACGAAAGACGGAATTGCGATCGCGGCGACCGCCATGATCCCGAGGATCTGGTCCACGATGGAGTTAGGCCTCATGGCCGAGTAACAACCGAGCGGCACGGCAATCGCCACCGCCCACGAGATGGAGACGAAGATTAGTTCGATGGTGTAAGGAAGTTGCTCGAAAATTATATCGGCAACAGGACGTCGACTCGACATATCAAAACCAAGATTGCCTTGGAGCAGCCCCTCGAAGAAGATGACAATCTGCACGGCAAGCGGCTTATCCAGCCCCATTTCCCGATGAAGCTGTTCTATCATTTCAGGCGTGGCGCGGGGACCCAGCAGAGCAACGGCTGGGTCRCCAGGCACCGCATGGATCATCATGAACACAAGCGTCACCGCGATTATCGTAATTGCCAGCGCGAGGAGAACGCGTTTCAGTAGATAGATCCACACGGTCCCGGGTCCGATCGATCGAGTTTAAGTCGGCTGGAAATCGACATATAGCGGGGTTCCATCCGGCRCATCGCCGCCTTCATTTGCGTCGCCCGATACACGAATGGATTGTTCTCAATAGTTAGGAACGGGAATGCGGCAGAATCCTCCATAATCTCCCACCTTTTGGCAGACCTTTGCCCACTCGTTGGACTTGTCATGGAGAGTTAGCGGTTCAGCTCCTCGAAGCGTTCGGAAGAGTGTCCAGTTCCATATTCCCACCTGAGCTTGGACGTTGCGTGATCGTGACGAATATTTCCAATGCAACGCCCATCGCTCACATACACGTATAGCCRCCATCAACGGYCAGGATGGCTYCCGTGCAATAGCTCGATGCTGGACTAGCAAGAAACAGGACCGCAGCTGCAACTTCATGCGACTCGCCCAATCTTCCAAGCGGAGTCTGCTCTAACCATCGCTCATACTGAAAGGGGTTTTCGGTCTTCGGGGAAATTGTCATCTCGGTGGTCACATAGCCTGGAGCCACCGCATTGACCCGAACATTATGCTTTGCCCAGGCACAGGCCAGCGACTTTGTCATCATGTGAATGGCGCCCTTGCTGGTTATATAGGCGGTGTTGTTCTGTGGCTGTGTCACGATCGTGCCGCACATTGATCCGATGTTCACGATGTTACCGCAGCGACGGCTGATCATGTGCCGACCAAAGGCCCTCGCACACCAAAATGCCGCATCCGAATTGACGCGCATCGTTGCCAACCAGTCCGCGTCGGAAGTATCGAGAGCCTCGGCTATCCGAGCTATACCGGCATTGTTGACTAGGACATCGATCGGCTGTTCGGCATTCAGTTCGTCGGCGAGAGCCGTAACGGCCTCCGGCTTTGCCACATCGATGGCTCGATGACTTGCCACGACACCGCATGATCCGAGTTTGGCCCCAGCGGCAGCAGCGCTATCTGCGTCTAAGTCCGCAACGACGATTGCGGCGCCCGCTTGGCCGAGAGCGTGAGCGATTTCAAGCCCGATACCGCGCCCCGCCCCCGTTACGATTGCACGCTTGCCGGACAGGTCGAATTTCTTCAGATAATCCATGCTGCCTTTGATCCAAGTTTGGCGTGCGCCACTCATATTGGCCGCGACCATGATCCGTATACGCGTGACGCCCGTTGTTGCTTTTGCCGGTCTGCTCCACGTCTGCCGATTACCATCACCTGAAAAGGCGTTCGCGACACGCATACGACATTGTCCAAGCCGCGCGCGATAGGTGACCAACATTCTGCCGCAGAACCCCCCTGCCTGGGATAGGCGATAGGCGRCCTACTCAGTTGTCGTGCGATGGTAGGCGCCTGCAATTTGTATGAGAATGCGCAAAAGGTTTCGCTGGCCTTAAACCCAGCTTATATCCATCCGCTCACACCCAAGTTTGCGAATACGATCAACCATTCCGAACGGAGTCCTATGGCTGGCGAAATGTCAAACAATAGAAGGCGTGTGTAGCAGTGTTAGCCCGTAAGCGAATGTCCCGGTGCAATACCTTCGGCGGCCATAACCGCGCGCATTAATCGCTAAATCGGAAGACCCACTTTGCTCAGGCGACCATGYTCCTGGGATTTTCTATATAACTCTTAAATACCTGCAGCAGCTTTGCTCCGAGCGCGCCGTCCACACAGCGATGATCGATGGAAAGTGTAACCCTCATCACCGTTGCGATGGCCATTACACCGTCCTTGACCACTACCTGCTGTTCGCCTGCACCGACTGCAAGAATCGTAGCGTGCGGGGGATTGATCACGGCAGCGAACTCTTTGACCCCCATCATGCCCATGTTCGAGATTGATGTGGTGCCGCCTTCATACTCTTCAGGCTTTAGCTTGCGATCCTTGGCGCGTTTGCCGAGGTCCTTCATCTCGGCAGAGATGACTTGAAGCGTCTTCTGCTCAGCCTTGCGGATGATCGGCGTGATCAGACCGCCAACGATCGAGACCGCAACTCCTATGTCTACATGTTTGTGTCTAAGGATAGCGTTCTCGGTCCAGGAGACATTTGCGTCCGGAACATCACGCAGCGCAAGCGCGAGGGCTCTTATCACCATGTCATTGACCGACAACTTGCAGATCGCCTGTCCGTCCGCGGCCGTGAGCGCGGAATCGTTGAGTCGGGAGCGCAGTTCCAGAAGCTCATCGATCTCGCAATCCACGCCGACATAGAAATGCGGAATGGTTTGCTTCGAGGTAACCAGACGACGTGCAATCGTCCTTCGCATCCCGCCGTGAGGTACGCGTTCATACGTTCCGCCCTCAAACAGCTTGACAACAGCGTCGTCCGAGGCATCTTTGCTTCCAGACCACGCTGCAGGAACAGGCTCTCCAGGCGCGTCGGACCGTTGCCCCGGCAATTCGGCAACCCAACCCGCTTTAGTCGTGGTGGCAAGAACGRCAACCAGGTCCCGGACCTTTAGACCATTAGTGCCTTCGGGAACGACAATCCTTTTCAGAATACCGCCCGCAGCGGCCTTGATCTGGCCAGTAATGCCACAGCTTGAGATTTGARCCAAAACATCTCCGGCCTTTATGTCGTCCCCCTCATTGAACATCCATTTTTCAATCGTGGCTGCTCCCATATCGGAAACGAAAGCCGGCATTCTGACGTTGATAGGCATCGCTCTACTGTGCCTTTGAGATATCYTTGCRGTTTCGGGCTGCCTRCTTGGAGTACGAAGATGAAAATCTTTCGTGATGAACTCATGTTGAGCTAGGCCAAATGGCTCACAGCAATAGTCCTCCGTCGATCGCGATCTCCGCCCCGGTAATGTAGCGGCTCTCGTTAGAGAGCAGGAAGAGAACGAGGTCGGCTACCTCATCGACCGTGCCGGCCCGCTTGAGTGGAATGAGCGCGTACTGGCGCTCTCTGTCGGACGAATCCTCGGCGAGCAGCATCTCCGTTTCCACCCATCCCGGGTGAATAGAATTGACGCGGATTCCTGCTGGCGCAAGCTCCAGGGCCGCGCATTTCGTCATGCCCCGGAGGGCCCATTTCGTCGCGGAATAGGCCATACAAGTTCGGCTTCCGCGCATCCCGGCGATGGACGAGATGTTGACTATTGCGCCACCGCCGGATGTCGAGATGAGAGGTGAGACCTCCCGCATACCGAGGAAGCAACCCAACTGGTTCACTCGGAAGTGCTTTTCGAACAACGCGACGCTCGAATCCGTCATTGGCAAGGGTTCATAAATTGCCGCGTTGTTGACCAGACCGTGAAGTCCCGTCCTCTTTCCCTCCAGGCAGCGGATCAGGCTTCGCCAGTCTTGCTCACTACTGACGTCGAGATGCACGTACGACGCATTTTCGCYGATAGTCGCGGCGAGTTGTTTGCCCTGCTCGTCAAGGATGTCGCCAATGACAACCTGGCCTCCCTCTGATGCGATCTGGATGGCTTCCGCCGCACCTTGACCTCGAGCTCCACCAGTAATCAAAACCGTCTTGCCTTCGAAGCGCTTGGCTCGTGTCATCGTAATTAATCCTTAGAGCAGCCTGCAGTTGACGCCGAATACTCTATCAAGTGGGTGTGCAGCCGTAGGCCACCAAAATGCGCCCCCGGTATGCAACCCTGGGAAAGCTCTGACGTTCCCGCAATAAGAAACCCACGCTCCRCCCCTATTTTATTGCTCGGTGTTGATGCGACAGATAACGGTTCCGACTTCCGTCACTGACCCTTCATCAACCAGGATCTCAGCAACCACGCCMGCAGTCTCCGCCTCTATTTCAATGTTGGTCTTTTCCGACTCCACTTCAGCTAGAATCTGACCCGGCACGACCGAGCTRCCGACCGAAACATACCATTTCGTAAGATCAACCTCGACAGTCGATGCACCCATCTTCGGGATACGGACCTCAAACATGATCATAGCTCCTTACGGATAAGATCGCGTCTTCCAGCTGCTGCGGCTTCGGCAGAACCGCGGCTTCGAGCGCAAGATTGAACGGCATGGGAACGTCAGCTCGGGTAACACGCTTAATCGGGGCCTTGAGAGATGAAAACGCCTGCTCCCCTATTATTGCGCTCAACTCGGCGGCGAACCCACAAGTACGGTTCGTGTCGTCGTAGATTACGACGCGGCCAGTTTTCTTGACGGATTTCAACAATCCCTCCCTGTCAAGCGGCAAGAGAGACCGAGGATCCCACACTTCGACGCTAATATTTTTCTCCTGAGAGAGGCGCTCAGCGACTGCTAGAGCCTCGGGCACTAAATGCCCGATAGCGATGACTGTGACATCGGAGCCTTCACGCTTAACGTCACTGCAGCCGAAAGGGACGGCATAGATTTCCTCCGGCACCGGGCCTCGTTGCGGAAGCGACATGGCCGATGCTATAAAAACGACCGGGTCGTCCTCTCGGATCGCCTGGATCATGAGGCCTTTGGCATCGTAGGCATTCGAAGGGCAAACAACTTTGAACCCAGCGTGGAGAAGGTATGGATAGGGATTGTCTGAATGCTGGCCCGCGTTTCCACCCCGCGATCCAGATACCATTAGCGTGTAAGTGATTGGAAGATTTGCTTGACCTCCTAACATCAGTCGCAKCTTCGCCGCTTGATTGACCAGCTGGTCGAACGCGACGTAAATCAGCGAGGGRACTTGGAACTRAACGATTGGGCGCAATCCGGYCAAAGCCGCCCCCGTGGCGAAGCCCGTGAACGCTGCCTCGGAAATTGGCGTGTCGAGTACGCGGAGATCGCCGAAGGCGCCATGCAGGCCTTTCGTCTCACCACGAATTCCACCTCGAATGTCCTCCCCGATGATCATGACACTCTCATCTGCCCCCATAGCCTGATGGTAGGCCTCGTTCATGGCCTGAAGAAATCTCAGCTGTCTCACGGCTCTGCTCCCCACGCCGGAGTGTTCGGATACGRCACCGCATACATGCAATCGAGTGCCTCGGTCTGGTTCGGTGGAGGGCTGCTCCTAGCGAACTCGACGCCTCGGTCGATCTCAATCTTGACCTCGGCATCGATAGCTTCGATGTCTTCTTGAACVCACAAGCCACTTTCCATCATACGCGCTGCCCAAATCTTAATAGGGTCCCGCAACTTCCAGCGATCTAGTTCCTCTTGAGATCGATAGTTCATCTTCATGTGACGCTCGCCTGTATAATGCCCAAAGTAGCGATAAGTCTGACACTCAATGAACGTTGGGCCTTTGCCGGTCCGGGYGCGCYCCGTAGCAATGAGAGCAGCGTGATAAACCGCCTCGACGTCCATGCCATCGACGCACACGCCCGGCATTCCATAGGATTGGGCGCGAACGTAAGGATCTAAGACTGTAACTGCTTTGAGAGGCGTCGAAATTGCGTACTGATTGTTTTCGCAAACGAAAATGACAGGAAGATCCCAAATCGCCGCGAGATTCATCGCTTCGTGAAGCACCCCTTGATTGATTGCTCCGTCGCCGAAGAATGAAACAGCAACACGGTTTTCGCGAGCGGCTTTGAATTTGTGAGCCGCGCCACAGGCTATAGGGGCTCCAGCGCCAACGATGCCATTCGCCCCGAAGATTCCAATCCCGACGTCAGCAATGTGCATGGATCCGCCACGACCCTTATTGTATCCGCCCGTTCGTGCGAGCAGCTCAGCAAACATTCTGCCAACGTCGCCACCCTTCGCCAGCGTGTGGCCATGCCCTCGATGGGTACTTGTGACGATGTCGGAGTTCGTGAGTGCGCCGCAAATACCAACAGCAACCGCCTCTTGCCCGCTGTACTCGTGACATACGCCAGCGATCTCGTTGTCATCGACCAGGGCAACGACCCGGTCCTCAAATTGCCTGATGCGAGCCATATTGTAGTACAAGCTTCGCGCGAATGGAGCAGGCATGATATTAGACATCGACGCCTCTATGTTGTGTTCCAAATTGGTCTACTCCGGTCAACCGTTGTCGATGTGGCTACTCGACTCCTGTCTCCGACCCAGCTTGGCGCGGCACGCGAGCCCGAAGACAATCTTAATTCTAGTTCATCCGCGCTCTGCGAACCTATTCCTTTGAACGCTGATCACCTAACTCGCTTCGAATAAACTATATTTCGAATTTGTCGTAGACCAAAAGGACGACGCCGGGTATATACCTGATTGATATCAAGGTTCACAACCTGTACCCAAGGTAATTGCTTCTCGCCCTGGAGGTGGTGGCCGCATATGAACCTTAACAACGCGGTCGGCGAACACAACGTGACGCGCCAAGGTTCCCACATGACGGAGCCCGGAAAAACTGTATCCCCTGGCTAGAACCGGTTCCTCCCTCTGCAGCAGCAGTGTGAACGGCCAGTTCCGTCCCATCCAGATCGGCTGATGACACTGGCGGTTAGCTTCGAAGGCTTCTAATTAAGAGGCCGTCTTTCTACCGCTCAAAGAGAGTTGTAGAGAGATTTAACGTTCTCAAGCGTGTAAGCAAATGCGGCCGGCCGATCGAAGCGCCAAGCGTTGTGTGGCATACCCTCCAGAGCCCTCTTGAGGTTGTCCGCGGTGATCACCGAGCCTGCATAAAGCCAGTTGGCCAAATCAAGGATGGCAGTCATATGCATCAGTTCAGTCGCGGTGCCGCAGGCATCCTTGACAATCGTGATGCGGTAGTCGCGCGAAATCGCGTCCCACACTGTCGTCTCCAAACAAACCTCGCTCCAGGCCCCGAACATTATAAGATGGTCCGCATTCAAACGGCGCAGCAAAATCTCCAAATTCGTATTATAGAACGCGCTGGGACGCTGCTTTCGAACAAGGAGGTCGCTCGCTTCCGGTTTCAGGTCCACGTGAATCTCAGCAGCCTGACCGACGCTATGTGATGGCCGCCCGCCTCCGTCCAAAGCTTCGTGACGGAGCGTATCTACTCCTCTGGGATCATACCAGTTCTGTGTATAGATAACAGGTAGTCCCGCTGCACGGCATGAATCGAGAGCTGTCTTGGCACACCGCAGAAGCTCTTCACGGTTGTAGATCGGCCATGCCCCATCGGGTTCGATGCAGTCATTTTGTAAATCCACTGCAATGACTACAGTGCGCTTAAATTGGTCAGGCAAAGTCATGTCGAGGACCTTTCATTCAATTGTCCGTCCAAACGGCTATTTGCAAATTGAGGGTAAGCCAAATGCGCCAGAAAGCACGCCGCAATCGCKATTTGAACGCTCCTTCCTGATCGGATGATTCAGTTCTCAGGCCTAGCCGYAGACCTGTATTGCAATCTCCCGCTCTTTATTCCGAACCCCTGTGTCTTGATACGCGGAAAAGATTGCTGCCGACATAGACCAGCTTCATGTCGAGCTTAAAGCTACTCATGGGAGCAATTTTTCGCTGACTGTTGCCTGCGGCGACGGATCGCAAAATCCCTATCGCATAGGCGTCTGGATAGGTGGAGCCCAACGACAATACGCCRCCGGTCTCTATCAGCACTACGCCGTGGTTAAGGGCTTGGGATTCCGAAGGAGGTGAAATGCAAGACCATGTTCTTGCAGCGGACGAGTTCATCCGCCGCTTTCTCCTGCACAGCCTGCCCGATGGCTTTCACACCGCATCGCCACTTATGACTTCCTTGCAAACGGCCAACGAGCCACCAAGCTCGCCCTGTGCCGACTACTGCTCGACGCGGCTTCCGCCTGAGCCGGCCCATAGCGCCGCCGACTATCGCCCGCGCTATTATCAACTCGCTGGTAAGTTGTTAGACGTCTGCCTTGCTGCGGCGGATATATGTTCGCTCGCGGTTCGCTACCCCGCAGGCCATTTGCCGCATGGAACACCTCATGACGGCGGAGTCTCTGGGCTGCGGCGAAGCTTTGTGCCCCAATCGGGCCCAGAGGTTCATCGGGTCGCAGTTCTCCCCCCGTGGCCCCCGATCTCCGCGAGCAAGGCCGGCTGCATATCAAACCTCGCTTCAAGCCAGTCAGTCATCGAGCCCGAGCAATACTGATAGCCGCGATCAAATCCCCATAGCTCGCAGCGGCGGCCCGCGGTTCAGTTCAACCAGGTGTCTATTAGGTCGCCRCATCATTCCGGCCGTACTCTCGCTGCTCGCGACCTCAAAGAAACCGCTCTCCCCCTTGCTGGGGCCGGAATTTCGCCCGATGGAAGCATCAGGCTTGGCCTGACGCACCGTAGTAGAAAAAGAGATTGCAAGGAGGTGCGGTGTCCCTCTTTCCCGCTCGATGAGGCTTCCATCCACACTCTGCTGCATTGGCGCTTCGCCATCTTTCGATGTAAAGCAGCACCCACAGGCAATTCGTATGCTTACGCGCTGCCCGCATCAGCAGATCCGTTTCGATGCTGTCGAAGAAGGCCTTGATGTCGAGATCAGGAACCCAAGCATAGCGTACTTTCGTCCTCGCAGGGACCGCCTGCTTGGATTTTTCCCTTCGCATCGGGGCGACAGGTTCCCACGTTCCACCCAAGAGCCTGGCTCCGAGTCACGCGCCTTCACGCCGGATGCCGTCTGGCAGCAATCAGGCCATCCGCCCCGGGCTAACGACTTCCCCCGGTTTCGACATCATCCATGCGCTTTCGACACGTCATCAGCGGTTCGCTTTCGCTCGCCTCTCTGAGCCTACCTGACGGGATCACGTCCCGCCTTTTCCGCAACGCTCACCACCACGGCTTTTGACCGAAGCAGCTTGCGGCGGTTTGAAGCCTGCCCCTGACGACCGGCTTCGAGGGGCCTGCCCTCATCTCAGTTCCGCACCTACATCGCTGTCAGGCCGTTCGTGGCTCACAGCCGTCCGCATATCGACGCCACGGAACGTCCATGCGGCCGTTACCCCTGGCCGGGAACAGTTCATAGATGAGCTGCGGAGGTCGGTGTAGAGCACCGAACGGTTGTCGAGGCACCTTCTGCCCGATGGCGCAAGCTAGCCTCTACCATCCCATTTGATCTGTGGATGGCTGCGGATAATTTTTTGCGCTCTAAGGAACAGCGTCTCGTTAATCCAGTTGTGGATCCTGGCKAGGCTGGCAAACACGACGCCCCCGGTGACCGCCGTCGTTACAAAGCCATCCAGCGCTGACTTGGTGYGCACCAGCGGGCAGRCTCGGTCTTAGCGGTCATCCAGGCCTCCGGCGCCTCGTCCGACAGCGTTAGAAACGGCTATTCGACCTCAACAACCCCAATCACGGTCTGATGATGCGGATTCYGACGATGGCGCGCATGAATTCCGATCTGATCACGCGGAGGTGTAGCACCTGATCGTCGGGGACGCAGAACGGAGAATACTTTTACTTGGGCACCATTAGCCAGTTCCAGCCATCCAATTCGCCCGCAACATTATAATCGGGAGCGGCGGTGCGCACGGCTGYCTTTTGCTCCTCGCCAATCACCTCAACTATAAGGACAGGCTTTAGCCGCTTCAAGGTATTGCGGGCACCAGCAAGTACAATCGGCTCGGCGCGCTCCACGTCGATTTTGATCGCGGTGCATTGATTCAACCCGAGGCTGTCGATCGTCATCGAATGGACATTAATCGGTTTGCTTTCATTCCGCGCCCCGCTCTCGGTCGAATGGATTAAGCTGGCGCCATATGTCAGATACGGCRCATTTGGGGTGAACTTGATCACCGCATCGCCAACAGCATCCGAAACGCAAGCGTTATGAAGTTCGACCTCRACATTATTCAGGCGGAAATTATCTCGACAACGCGCTACGTGCGTCTGCATCGGTTCAAAGGCAATGACGCGGCATCCCTGCTTAGCTGCGATTATGGAAAACAGCCCAGTATAGGCGCCGACATCAATCGCTGTCCCGCCMACGGCGCATATTTCAGCCCATTTTGCAAGGCTTTCAACCTCATAAGGCATGCCTGACCTATTGCTTAAGCAAATCCAATCATCCTGTTCGATGAGRTTGGCCGTTACGGGCCCTGCTTTGATCTCCAAAGTCATCCGGCAAATCCTCGTCAAGCATCACTTGCCGGCAATCGGCAACCAGGAGAACGATGTTCTCATGATAGCGGTAATGAGCAGAAGTCAATAAGAACACTCTCCGCTTCTGCGACATCGCATGTAGCGTGCCAACGGAGAAACCTAGTTATAACCGCACGAAGTTAGTAATATTCTATGTTGCTTGTCCGACATTGTCGTATATCTGACGCGTGGAATGYGGCCCCTTTGTCAAGCGAATCCAGGAATTGGCTCCCTTGGGCGGCGAACTGCGTGGTCGTGCCATTGCGCTTGTAGTCATGGGTCATGGTGCCGAGCCTGCCTTTCTTCATGGGCAGGTCGGGCGGGTCCGGCGGAAGGGTTGGATCTGGCCTTTCTCATCGACCGAAAGCACGATGGCGTGCGCACCGGCGGGTCGACGTAAAGGCCGACCACGTCGCGCTGCTTGTCGACGAAGTGCGAATCGCTGCAGAGCTTGAACTGCCGCCAGCGGTTTGGCTGCAACCCATGCGCCTTCCAGATACGTCTGACTGCGCTGGCGCTGTCAGCCTGCTTGCGCGATAATGTCGGCGGTCCCGTGCGCGGTTTCGCCGGCTGGTCTTTCAATGTCGGCGCCGCCACGCGCTCGGCCACGTCCGGTCGCGGAATGCGCGAGATCGCGTCTTGTCGCGCAACAGATCGAAACCTTCCGCGGCGAAGCGCTCCCRCCAGCGCCACACGCAGGTCTTGGATTGCCGGTTTGCCGCATGATTTCGACAGTGTCGAGGCCATCGGTGCTAGCAGGATGATCTCGGACCGCCAGACGTGCTTCTGCGGCGCATTCCGATCTTTGATGAGCGCCCACCAATAGCTGGTGGTCGGTTGGCGAAAGGATATTCCTGTGCAAATGCGTTRGTGCGACCACCCCAGCGCCCCGGTGTCTGGGGTTTTCCTTTTTTAGGCCTTCTTTTTGTAAGGTCCGCGCTTGCCCGGCCTAGGTGCAACGGCGTCCATTTTCTCGCAAAGGTCGTCCATTGACCAGAGCGTCTTGGAAACGCCAGCGGCCATGGCCGGCGTCATTTTCAGCGTCTTGTGCATTTTGATGGAGTTGTACCAGACGGTGTAGATCGCGACCATGTGGACGTGGTTGTCGAACTTCTTTGAGAAGGCGTTGGTAAGCCGGGTGAAGCGACGGTTCGCCATGCGCATGGTGAGATTGGCGCGTTCGATATGCGACGTGCTGACATGCTCCGGATCGGGGTTACCTTCAACGCGCGTCTTGACGGCACCCGTGCAGACGGCCCGGCTCTAGCGGCGCTCTGGCGACTTGTTGCTTTCCGGCTCGCCGTACTGCTTCACCAGCATGGCGTAATCGATGTCGGCCCCAAAAGCTTCCTCGACCRCATTGAGGTAGGCGCGGTGACCGTCGGTCGTAAGCTGGACGCGGTTCGCAAGACGGTCCTTAACGTCATCCATGAAGGCCAGCGCATACTCGCCGTCGCGACCGCCGACCAGCCACGACACGATAAGCTTGCTGTCGCTGTCCAGAGCGGTCCAGGTCCACACGTCCCCAGCGCCTTCGACAGGCTGCTTCATGGTCGAAACGTTCTTGGCCTTCACGCCGACAAACGACCAGATTTCATCGCACTGGATACGCTTGGAAGTGACGTTGCGAACTTCGCGGTCGTGCAGGTCCGCGCAGAACTTGCCGGCATCGACCAACAGCTTGGAAACCGTGTTGATCGACACATCGGGCAACTCGCGAGATCGACCGCATCGAGCTACCCTCACAGAGCATCGAGAGGATTTGGACGCGGGTTTGCAGGGGCAGCTTATTCATGCCCCTAAAATCTGAACTTTTATGCTTAGTGTCAAGCATCTGCATAGCAAGCATCAGCAATTTTTTCGTGCTTGCTTAATGCCTGCGTTTCAAGGTAAAAGCAAGCATCGATGAAGCTGGAGATGCTTGCATGAGTGAAGACCTGTTTGCCTCTCGCGCTAAAGGCGGCATCGCTCGCCGAGAGGCGCTGTCCCCGGAAGCCCGCGCCGCTATTGCAAAGAAGGYGGCGGCGGCAAGGTGGGGCGTTAAAGCAACCCATCGCGGCAATTTCCAAGCTGAACTTGGCGTCGATGTCGAATGCTACGTTCTGGACGACGGTGCGAAGACTGCGGTTATCAGCCAGACCGGCATGGCAAGAGCGCTCGGACTGTCCTCAAGAGGTAATGCTCTTCCTCGCTTTCTTGCCAACCAAGTGATGTCCGGCGCCGTCAGCGCCGAACTAAAAGAAAAAGTCGAAAATCCTCTTAAATTTCAATGGTCCGACCTCGGCGCCGGGACGCCTGCGGTAACGGTCCACGGCTTCGAATCTTCGTTGCTGATCGATATCTGCAACGCGATCATCGCGTCAGAGAAACAGCTTGGCGACCGATATGCCGCCATCGCGCGTCAGGCTCATATTATCGTCGGCGCATCGGCTCGGCTCGGTATCAGGGACTTCGTTTATTCGGTCGCCGGCTATAGTCCGAGTACCGAAGAAGTCATCGCCGCCTTCAAGCTCTACGTGGCGGAAGAAGCCAGGAAGTACGAGCCGGAATTTCCCAGCCAGCTTTATGCTCAGTGGCATCGGCTCTACGATCTCGCCGTGCCTGAGAAGGGGCGCCCCTGGTATTTCAAGTTTCTGACAGTGAACCACGTCTACTGGCCGCTCGCTCAAAGCAGCGGCCATATCCTTGCATTGACCCGCGCATCAAAGGCGGAGCGCCGGGAGCGAAGCGCAAAGCTGCATCAGTTTCTTTCGGAGGTTGGCGTCAAGGCGCTTCGCCAGCATCTAGGCCAGTTGCTTGGCATAGCCCAAGTTTCGAATGATCGYGCCGAATATGAAAAGCACGTGCGACGGATTTTCGGACAACAGACCGAAATGGATATCTAGGCTATTTGCGCCAGCGGCTTTCCGCCGCCTTCTTAGCGATCTGAGCGCGCGGCTCCGGTGACATATTGGCGGCGCGCTTCTTTCCGCCCTTCGAACCAAGTTCTTTCGCGGCGGCGCTCTTGCCGTCATCCGGCACGTCGTCAGCTTCCTCGCCGGTAGCAATGCGCATGACGCGGACGGCGTTGCCGATTACATCGGCTGGTCGCTTCTGGCCTTTAGGTCCGGTGGGCATTACGGCTTTTCCGTCTCTCTTGTCTTCGTCACGGTCCACAACGGGTTCCAGTCATCGTCCGTCTCGTGCTGCACGACAATCCTTATGTTGTGGTCAGGAAACCTGGCCTGTTCGATTGTCATTTGGACATCATGGACGTGGCGCTTTTCGGCATCGGTCAGGAACCGCTTTTTGCTCATGCAAATCTCCAATGCTTTCCGGTAAGCATATAGGAGTTCGGCGCATGGCGCGACAGTCGGTCGGCTGCGATTCGTAGCCGCTCAAATTTCAAACTGAGACACTACCTCCAAACCCTTCGCCTGGACCGCGGACCCGGACAAAAATCATCCCGCCGTCAAGCATGGGCACGAAGTGTTAGATTCAGTCCACTGGTGCGGAGCTCGTAGGTGCGCGCCTCGGTCAGCTAGACTCAATCGATTGTCTCAGGCAAATGGCGTCCCGCGTGCTCTCTGATGCTTTGACCGAGTGCGAAAGCTCGGTTGCGTTACATTGAGTTCACTGGCTCCGCAGGGACTTAGCGTTCGGGCAGATGCCTCGACCAAGAGCGAATCCAAGTGACGAGGTTCGACATGAACTAGGTCTATAACAAGCGGAATCTTTTCGATCTGTGCGACATTCACCGGCTGGCTTATTTTTTTAGGGTTTAGAGTTCAGCACAGACCTTGGTTAAGCTTGGTTACGCTGCTAACCTAGCAACAGAGATTGCAGAAGAAATCCAGGTGCGCAAGAGAATGGTCTGTAACTTCCGCGCGAGTTACCTCGTCGTGAGCARCAATCAATAACAACACGATCAAGGTCCCATATTCGTGAACATGTATTCGATTGCTTTGCTCGGCCGATCAAGTTTGCTAGAAGATTCGGGAATGGRCTGATGCTGGAAAATTGGACCGAGGCCTGCAGCGTGAATGACATTGAAGAAGAAGGTGTCATCCGATTCGATCACGCCGGAAAGACTTATGCGATCTACCGGTCTGCTGACGACCGCTATTACGCAACCGATGGACTTTGCACCCATGAACGGGTCCATCTCGCTGATGGTTTGGTCATGGGAGATGAGATCGAGTGCCCCAAACATATGGGCCGTTTCAGCTATGTGACGGGCCAGATAAAGGGCCCGCCGGTCTGCGTTAATCTCACAACTCATCCGGTCAAAGTCGAGGGCGGGCGCATCTACATCGCTATCCRCTAGAGCTAGACAAAAATGAACGGGGTTAACAATGGCAACGACCGATCTCGCGGCAACTCGAAAGAAGAGAGGAAATGCAGAGAAGGAGCGGCGGACCGAATGGCAACCTGATCATTTCTTGCAATGGCCGCCGAAATTGTGGCCGATCAGTCCGATTGGAATCGTGAAGTGGTTTTACTTCTATCTCGTACCGTGGAATCTGATCTACATAGCGGTTTCYGTCCCTGTTCTAGTCTACCTGACTCCAAGTATGGAAACGATGAAGACGTTCAGCTGGGAATGGATCGCTTTCATATTCGCGCGCAATTGCATGCTACTAATCGTATTCGTCAGTTGCCTCCATGTTCCCCTTTACGTCAAAAAGAGCCAGGGATTCGATCGCAAGTATAATGGCCGCTGGCTTGCCCGGAATAACCCAAACTTCCTATTCAAGAATCAGCTTATGGATAATTTATTCTGGACCTTCACCAGCGCTGTCCCGATCTGGACTGCTTACGAGGTTCTGACGTGGTGGATGTTCGCCAACGGATACATTCCCTACGTGTCGTTCAACAAACATCCAGTCTACTGCTTGGCGGTTTTGTTTGCGATTCCTCTATTCCGGAATGTTCATTTTTACCTCGTTCATCGACCGATCCACTGGCCGTTCCTGTACCGGTGGGTRCATTCTGTCCATCACGCGAATGTCAACGTCGGTCCGTGGTCGGGTCTGTCCATGCACCCATTCGAGCATATTGTCTATTATTCGGGTGTCCTCATCCACTGGATCGTTCCCTCGCATCCGATCCATGCGATGTTCCACTTGGTACATACCAGCCTCGCGCCATCTCAAACCCACACCGGCTTTGAGAAATTTATCATCAAGGACGGCATCGATATTCGGATGGAAGACTACTACCACTATCTCCATCACCGCTATTTCGAGTGCAACTATGGCGGGGGGGGAATCCTGAACGTCGACGCTTGGTTCGGAACGTTTAACGACGGCAGCCCCGCGGCCATGGAAAAAATGAACCGCCGCGTCATGAGCCGTCAGCAGAAGACTCAGAGCGAAGGCCAGTCTTCCTGACCACACGAGAGCCACCGAAGCGAGGCGGCCGCTGTCGTCCCGCAGGGCTTTGAAACGGCCCTTTCGATTACACATAGACGCGAGGTCACGATGAACGTTCGTGCCGCCGTTGCCGTAGCCGCCCGCGATGTGCTGGTCGAGGTCAAGGCGACCGGCATCTGCCACACCGACGAGTTCACGCTGTCGGGCGCAGATCCGGAAGGCATCTTTCCCGCGATCCTCGGCCATGAGGGCGCCGGCATCGTGGTCGATGTCGGCAAGGGCGTGACCTCGGTCAGGAAGGGCGACCATGTCATCCCGCTCTACACGCCCGAATGCCGGCAGTGCCCGTCGTGCCTGTCGAGGAAGACCAATCTGTGCACCGCCATCCGCGCCACCCAAGGCCAAGGGCTGATGCCCGACGGCACCTCGCGCTTCTCGGTCGATGGCAAGAAGCTGTTCCACTACATGGGCTGCTCGACCTTCTCCAACTTCACCGTGCTACCGGAGATCGCGGTCGCCAAGGTCAACCCGGACGCCCCCTTCGACAAGATCTGCTACATCGGCTGCGGCGTCACCACCGGCATCGGCGCGGTCATCAACACGGCCAAGGTCGAGCAGGGTGCCACCGCGGTGGTCTTCGGCCTCGGCGGCATTGGCCTCAACGTCATCCAGGGGCTTCGCCTTGCCGGCGCCGACATGATCATCGGCGTCGATTTGAACAACGACAAGAAGGCCTGGGGCGAGAAGTTCGGCATGACGCATTTCGTCAATCCGAAGGAGATCGACGGCGACATCGTCCCTTACCTGGTCAACATGACCAAGCGCGGCGCCGACCAGATCGGCGGCGCCGACTACACCTTCGACTGCACCGGCAACACCAAGGTGATGCGCCAGGCGCTCGAAGCCTCGCATCGCGGTTGGGGCAAGTCGATCATCATCGGCGTCGCCGGCGCCGGCCAGGAGATTGCGACAAGGCCGTTCCAGCTGGTCACCGGCCGCACCTGGATGGGCACCGCCTTCGGCGGCGCGCGCGGCCGCACCGACGTGCCCAGGATCGTCGACTGGCACATGGAAGGCAAGATTCAGATCGACCCGATGATCACCCACACGCTGAAGCTTGAGGACATCAACAAGGGTTGTGACCTCATGCATGAGGGCAAGTCGATCAGGAGTGTTGTCGTCTTCTGATCATTCTACGCCGAGGAGGGAAGATTGGTACAGAAACTGGCGGTACTTCAGTCGATATGGGCGATGGAGCGCCGACATACCCACGAGACGGAGCGCTCGCTGGAGGCGAACATAGCCATGATAGCGGACGCTGGCTATGTAGGCATAAGCACGCAATGTGTCGACGCTAGCGTTGTTAGGCGGACTACCGATTGCGTGCGGGGCCAGGGGATGATCATTGAAGGGATGTGCTTTCCCGCGACTGTGGATGACCTAAAGCCCTGCCTCGAACTGGCAACGGAAATGGGCGTTCATCATCTAGACTTGCAGCCGGACGTCCGGCCGAGGACGATCACGGAGGCGCTCCGCATCATCGAAGGRTGGAGGCGGCTTGCAGAACAGGTCGATTTTCCCGTCCTGATCGAAACTCACCGCGATAGGATGACGACCGACCTTTACTTCGTGCTCGACTTGCTGGACGAAATGCCCGACTTGCCTCTGTTGGCCGACCCCTCGCATTTTCTGGTAGGGCGGGAATTTGCCTGGCCTGTTTCCGCAGAACACCATAAAATGATCCGTCGGGTTCTCGACAACAGTTGGGCCTTGCACGGCAGGGTCGCTTCCCGAGAGCAGGTGCAGATCGAAATATCTTTTCCGCATCACCAAATGTGGTTGGACCTCTTTCTCGACTGGTGGCGGTACGGCATCCAGAGCTGGCGCGAACGCRCCGAGCCTGATGCGACACTGTGCTTCACCTGCGAATTGGGGCCGAAACCCTACGCAATTACCGGGCGAGACGGAAACGATACGACGGACCGCTGGGAAGAGGCGCTCGCACTCAAGGCGGCGGTCGAGGATCTGTGGACGACTTCGGTCGATGTGCCTGCGCCCGTACCAACTGGAGCCTAGTGTGGCAGATAGCGGAATAGTAATAATCGGAGCCGGTCAGAGCGGCGTTACCGCAGCGTTCGAGCTGCGTAATGCCGGCTGGCAAGGCTCGATCACGCTGATTGGTGATGAAGTTCATTTACCCTATGAACGGCCCCCGCTGTCGAAGGAACTGCTGGCCGACCGCTTTCAGCTAGTGTTCTTGTTCACCAAGCCCGACTTTGTCAGAGCCAACATCACTCTTGTGCGCAACTCAGTTGCCGAGATTTTGCCAGGTAAGCATCTTATTACCCTAAAGACAGGGGGTTCCGTCGGATACTCAAAGCTTTTGCTGGCCCTCGGTGCCGAGCCACGCATGCTGCCAGTTCCGCTTGCAGAGAAGGCCAGGGTTTTTACGCTCCGCAAGTTTGACGATGCCCTTCGGCTCAGAGAAGCTCTTGCGGGAGCTCGGAAGATAATCGTCGTCGGTGGTGGTTTCATCGGCCTGGAAATAGCGGCGAGCGCAGCCAGCAAAGGTAAACATGTTACCATTTTGGAAGCAGGCGCCAGGATTTTAACGCGTGGGGTTCCAGAACACGTCRCAGGGCTGATAGCCGATCGACACATTAAGGGAGGAGTTCAAATAATCTGTGGCGTCAAAATTTCTGAGATCCAGCACAAGGAAGGCCAGTCCATTGTCCAAACCGAAGGCTGCGGCGCTTTTGGCGCAGATCTCGTGATCGCTGGCATTGGGGCGAATCCAAACATCGCTCTGGCGGAGGCCGCTGGCCTAAGAATCGACAATGGCATTGTCGTCAATAAATGGCTGGAAACGTCAAAGGAGGGTATCTTTGCTACAGGCGATTGCTGTTCATTTCCACATCCTTTGTTCGAAAACCATCGTTTTCGGCTTGAGACATGGACCAATGCTCGGCTCCAGGGAGAGGTCGCGGCCAAGAATATGATGGGAGCTGCGATTACCTACAGCGCCGTACCCTGGTTCTGGTCAGATCAGTTCGACTGCAGCTTGCAGATCGCAGGGATCCCGACCATGGCGGTAAGTGAAGTAAAACGAGCAACCCAGGGCGCTTACATGTCATTTCACCTGGATCGGAAAAATCGCTTGATTGGGGCGTGCGGCTTTGGAAGTCTCGGCTCGATCGCTAAAGATATTCGAGTGTCTGACATGCTTATTGGGCGTCGTATGAGAGTAGAACCATCGTCACTTAGCGACCCTTCTCTTCAGCTCAAATCTCTCTTACGTTAAACGAGCATCCCGAGGTTGTTACAAGTCTCATCGACTAGGGCCATTTTCTCTCTGCGACAAATCATAGACAGCGCGGTATTGATCTTTATACACAATTGGGTGGCTCCCACACGGCCGCTGATGCTTGGGATGAAGGTAGAGGCCGATGCCGTGAGGCTGGAAGCTCAGGGAGACACTAAATGCGAGCTGTGCTTTCCTATCGTAGCCATCCGCGGCGACAGCTACCGGCTCCGCGCCAAGCGAAACAGCGGCCTCATCAGGCCGCCCGTCGATGACAGGCCTCCGGTCGGTTGGCGGCTCGTTAGCCGTTTACAAGGAAGCCATAGTAGCGGATGCAGCAGGAAGCAGCGGATGAACTCGTCCGCTGCTTGGTCTTGCTATGGTGGCGTTTGTCAAGCGCCGTCCGGAACTGCCCCCCGTGCGTCTGCCCCACCTTCGGACGTCGGTCACGGGCCGGCGGGAGGCGGAGCCCGTCAGTCATCGAGCCCGATCAATACTGATAGCCGCGATCAAATCCCCACAGCTCGCAGCGGCGGTCCGCGGTTCAGTTCAATCAGGTGTCTATTAGGTCGCCGTATCATTCCGGTCGTACTCTCGCTGCTCGCGACCCTCACAGAAACCTCCAGATTCAACGCTGATTTCCTGGAGATCGCCGTTGGTCTGCGACGCGCTTCGGGGTGACCAGTGGAACGAAAGGGTTTTGTCCCGGGCACGCAGGGCAAACGCGGGCCGTGCACGGATGATCGCAAATTCCTGGACGCGCCTACTGTGGATGGGCGTTCGGCTGGGCGATGGCGGGACCTACCGGAGCGGCTTGGCGATTACGGTTCGRTGAAGCGGAACTACTATTGCTGGATCGAGATGGGTGTTTGGACGACGTGCTTGAACGTTGGCTCGTGAAGCCGGTCCGGAATGGCTGATGATCGACTTGACCATCGTGCGAGCACACCATGCCGCCGGTGCCCTAGGTCCGAACGGCAAGAGAGGATTAGCGGAACGATCCCCAAGGTTGTGCAGTTTAAGTGACCACATTTCGTGGCTTCGTCCGCAAAAGCTTTCGCCCGAGGGATTGGACATAAACTGTGTTTAAGCCCGGCGAAACCTTTTGCGCATTCTCAGTGCGTTTGGCGACACATATCATCAGAAAGATACAGATCCGGGGCGCCTTCTTGGACCGCGGAGCCACGTTTAGTGCGGGATGYCGGTCGTTCCGCTGTCGCGGGTGAGGCTCGAATGGACACTGATACTCCCGCAATTCGACGCCGCGGAAGCCGGTGTTCGGTCGTTGCAGCAYGGGAGGCTAAAAGAACGCCGCGCGTCTCGACTATTAAATGCGGCATCCGGCCGATGGGGGCGGTCACTGCTGAGCAGCTTGAGCCCATCTATCAAGCTTCCCTAACTATCCTGCGCGAAATAGCGATCGAATTCAGTGAAGACACGGCAATCAGGCAGTGGAAAGAAGCAGGCACAGATGTCCATGAACGCCGTGTTCGCCTTGACGGCGAAATGGTGATGGACCTCATGTCCAAAGCCCCTCCCCATTTTGAAACGACGTCTCGCGATCCGTCACAGGGTTTCGAAATCGCGCCAGACACAATGACGCTCGACGCCATGCAGAGGTATATCATTCGAATATTTCGAGGACGCACTCGAAGCCGTCGGCCCGAGCGGCCACAGTCTCCGAGAATCCTTTACGCTTAAGCGCATCAGACGCGTTGATCCGCCGGAGAAACCGGAGCAAACATTGTCTATCATTAAGTTTAGCGTGACCCCACGATATGCCCTAAGACCTTTGTTGGCGCAGCAGTTTTCGAGCGAGAAAGCTTCTGGAGAACAGCAACATGAGTAAGTGCGGAATATTAGACCCCTTTGAGTGCGGGGTAATCCCTCTTGCCGATTGGATGACTATCGGGCTGCGCTGGGTCGTTGACCACTACAGGCCTTTGTTCCAATCGATCAAAGCGCCCTTCGACCTGCTGCTGCAGTGGTTCGGCTTGGCGCTCCATTCTGTCCCGCCGGTGGTGATGATCATCGTCGCGGGCTTGGCAGCCTGGCAGTTCGGCGGACGKAAGGTCGCCGGGGTTGTCGCCGGCGCTCTCGCCTTTATCGGGCTCATCGGGGTCTGGCAGGACGCTATGACGACGCTTTCGATTGTGCTGACTTCGCTAGCCGTCGCAGTGATGCTTGGGATTCCCCTCGGCATCTGGGCAGCGCGGAGCGAGCGGATGTTTGTGGTCATGCGGCCGATCCTTGACGGAATGYAAACCATTCCGGCATTCGTCTATCTGGTTCCAATTGTCATGCTCTTCGGCATCGGTAACGTACCGGGCGTGATCGTCACGGTGATTTTTGCGGTCGCGCCGCTGATCCGCCTCACGAACCTCGGCATACGGCAGGTACCGGAAGAGTTGATTGAAGCCATGCGTGCCTTCGGCGCGACCGAGCTTCAGCTACTGTGGAAGGCTCAGCTGCCGCTTGCACTACCCACCATCATGGCCGGCATTAACCAGACGCTGATGATGTCGCTATCGATGGTGGTCATTGGTTCGATGATCGCTGTTGGAGGACTGGGCCAGACGGTGCTGCGCGGTATAGGTCGCCTTGACGTGGGCTTGGCGACAGTCGGAGGCCTGGGCATCGTCGCGCTGGCCATCGTGCTCGATCGCTTCACGCATTCGCTGTCTACACAGAAGCGAACGCCCGGCGAGCTCTGGCATCAAGGTCCGGTCGGGCTCCTCAGAGCCGTCACCATAACAACTAGTCATAGAAGCTGAGCAATTTGCTCATACAGGGAGGAAACGATGAAGACAAAATGCGTGGTGCTGGCCATAGCCGTGATGGCCGGCTGTGCCCTGCCGGCAATGGCAGATCAGGTCAAGCCGGCCTGGAGCGGAGCGACAGAAGAGCTATTCCAGACATTTGTCGTGGATGAGGGCCTCAAGGAGCTCGGCTATGATGTAGCGGACCTCACCCAAGTTCAAGTTCAACTGGCACATACCGCTGTGGCCAACGGCGATCTGACCTTCTATCCGGTGCACTGGGTCCCGCTCCACGACACTTTCTGGAAAGCATCAGGGGGCGACGAAAAGCTGACGCGCGTCGGCACCCTAATCAAGAACAGCCTGCAGGGGTATCTGATCGATAAAAAAACGGCCGATGCC
>NZ_MDFL01000157.1 GCF_001854785.1 Mesorhizobium sp. ORS 3428 | reverse complement strand
GGAGTTTGCATGGGGCATTTTTCTTAGCCCGCTTTACCTGTCGGTGATGCCCGGGACCTCGAATGCAGCGCATAACTCGGCAACGTCTTTTCGCACGCTGGCATGAACATCCAGATCGTTGGGCTGGCGACAGACCAGGTCAATAAAGGCAGCGATTTGCRCCATTTCCCCCTCGCGCATGCCCATTGACGTCACTGCTGGCGACCCCAAGCGAATTCCGCTTGTAACCGCCGGATCGCGCGGATCCCCCGGCACCATATTGAAGTTCGTAATGATGCCTGCCTTTGATAATCGCTCGGCATAGGCCTTGCCCGACAGTGGTCGATCGCGCAGGTCAAGGATGAGCATGTGATTGTCGGTCCCCCCGGTAACCAGGTCATAACCTCGCTCAAGCAGCGCCTGGGCMAGMGCCTTGGCATTCTTGACGGTCTGTTGSCCGTAGAYACGRAATGCCGGGGTCGCCGCTTCCTGTAAGGCGACTGCTAGCGCAGCGATAACATTCATATGTGGCCCGCCCTGCAGGTGAGGGAACACCGCGYGATCAATCCGCCTGGCGAGATTGTATTTGCTTTTCGCATGATAGAGCGCCTGATAACGGTCCTCATTCCTCGACAAAATGAAGCCACCGCGGGGGCCGCGGATCGACTTATGAGAGGTGCTGCTGACGACGTCGCAATGGTATACGGGATTCGGATGCGCTCCTGCMGCAATCAGGCCGCTGATGTGCGCAATGTCGGCCACGAGATAGGCGTTCGCCTCCAGAGCAATTTCTGCCATTGCCGCGTAGTCAAAGACACGCGGATAAGCAGTTCCGCCGATCCAAATGAGCCGCGGCCGTTCCCGCTTAGCGGTCTCGCGCAAGAGGTCATAGTCAATTTGCTGGGTCTTTTCGTGTAGCCCATAGGGGACTCGTCGGTAGTCGGTCCCGGAAAAGTTGATAGCCCAACCATGGGTCAGATGACCCCCTTCCGGAATGGGCAAGCCCATGACTTTGTCGCAGGGCTTCAAAAGCGCGCGATAGACAGCCTGATTGGCCGGCGAGCCGGAATAGGGCTGGACGTTGGCGTGTTCGCTTCCGAATAGTTTCTTCAAGCGCCCGATGGCGAGGTTCTCAAGCTCATCGACGACCTCGTTTCCCGCGTAGTAGCGCGCACCGGGGTACCCCTCGGCGTATTTGTTTGTGAAAATGGACCCGGTCGCTTCGAGCACTGCCGAGGAGGCAAAGTTTTCAGAAGCGATTAGTTTGAGCGTCGTGCGCTCCTGTCGCTCTTGTCTCAGGAGCAGTTCGTGAACGCGGCTGTCAACCGAGGCCAAGGAAGTGCGCCCGTAAGCGTCAGGCTGCGCGTTGGCGCGTTCAGCAGAGTTATCCATCATAGGCTCGCGCTCCAATTGGCTCGATCTATTTCACGATCAAGCAGGCTGTCCCCTTCGGCTGCTCGTTTTGTATCGCTTCGAGTCGTTGTAGGTCTCGTTCATGATGGCCATCGCAGTGGGGCAGGAGATCGACTAGCAATTGGACCAGACCGTCGTCCTTATCTCCTGTTTTGAGTTGGTAGGAGCGCCACGGGCGCTGTTCGTCGCAGCAAAGAAAGTCGGCTCTGGCGAGTAGCCGGACGTGTCGCAMAACGCGATCGCGACGCAGTCCCAAAATGTCTGCCAGCTCGCAGACTGTTAGATCCGCATGCGCGCAAAGGCCCAGGATTCGAAGGCGATCAAAATGCGCTGCCGTCCTTAGGCGACTGACCAGTGTCATCATTGTTCAGCATCAAGCCACATTGGAAAGAATGGACACTCGTTGCACTGAATTTGTCATTTGGCGTTCTCCGCAGACCAGCAACTTTCGAACCGAAATTGTCACGTTGCTTATATCTCAGGCCGGACGATTTCGACGGTCGCGTGGATGCGTACTTATTTCCACGCATGTAATTTTTTCGAACCGACAATGATTGAGTTGGAGCAACCATGACGGGAGTTCTTCTTGCTATTGCCTTTAGTTCTAGATTTCGTGCGGTTCGGCAGTCGCAGAATGGGAAGAACCGCGGTTTTGAGTCCTCTGGCTGACCTGAGACGTTGAGACAAGCCTACCATTCTCAGCGATTTCGGGTTGCTAAGAGTCTATGATTTTCTTTGAAGAAACTGTTGCAATTCCTGCTTGCCGAGATGCCGGTCAAGAWGGGCCAAGCCGCATGGTTTCAAACCAATGGGGCACCGTCGCATAGTTTCAAACCAATGGGRCAACATGGCAGGGATGGAAGAATGCCAATAACACCCTTGCTTCGAAGCGCATCGATCGTGGTACGGCCTGCGGCTTTTTGATTTTGAAGACGTGCTCGACAAGATCGGGCCAGCAGTCGCAACCGCGCTGAGATGAACGCATAAGGCGTGAAAGCGCTTGATGGTGGTGCCTTCGTTACGCTCCAGGCAGCGTGCCCATAGACGCCACTTCGACGACGTCAAGCAGAATTGCCAGCCCGACGCCGCATGCAGTCAGGATGAGGCCGGCCATGAAAATGYGGTTGGCCCGTTCGTAGACGTGGCGTCGCAGTGAACTCATGTCGAGCAACAGCGACAGCGCCCGCATCTGCGAGGCTATGCCGACCAGGATTGGGACCACTGCGAACAGGTCGTAAAGTCGCCACGGAACCGGGTTTGCCRCCCAATGTGTGACGAAACCCAGGGAAAACGCCAGCAATATGCCGACGACGGTGATCGTGCCGTTCCGGAAGACGGTCTCGATTGGTTCTTCCTTGGGATTGTGCTCGTCCAATTGTCTCTCTCTGCAGGTCTGCGCAGTCGTCGCACAGATGTGAACTGATCCCTAGGTTCCTTCGAAGGCTGGATTTTGCCGACTTCGGGMTGGTGGCGTCATCGGGATTAATCAACGATTCCCATCTCTTGGTACGGGAAATGAGCAAAACTAAGTCGGCATGGGCGCACGATGCTGACGAAGGGTGCCAGTTCGGAGCGGGCCGCTATTGGCGTGCGGTCCAGAGGGGAATGACATGAAGTTCCGTCTGACCGTATCCTGGTCAGCGAGATTGAGGTCGAGGAGAAAGCCGCAGGCGGCGTCATACAGGATACGGCTCAATTGAAAGTTCTGGAGCGTAKCCATCTTTGATCAGGAGGATCCGCACACCCGCTGCCAGCATAGCAGCTCAAATCGTCCACCACCTTGCTCATATTCTCCGAGCCTCAAGGATCGCCGCCACTTTTATATCGTTGAGGACAGCGATTGCGGTCGGCTCCACGACGCAGCGTCGTAAGGCGCTGCCGTGAAGAACATTTGCCATAGGGCATCCTCAGCCTGTCGGGGACTGCACGTCTAGCTCCCGCCGCTTATTGTCGGCCGAACCGAACATCATTCACCAATCGACGAACCAGAGCCACAAAAAGGTCAGGAGCCAGATGCTTTCGTAATGAGACACCGGCCGGCGAACATGATCGTTCGAGGCGAAGCAGGGGCGACTATCGCGAGCCCGATACTCACACGGGGTTCTTCGAAATCTTTTCGAAGACAAGAAGCTTGGCCTGGAGCACGGCTTTCTCGATCGAATCCCCGATCGCCAGATACGCCGCAATCGCGCTGGCCAGGATACAGCCAGTGCCGCGCATCGATCCGGCAAGCCTGGGCATGTCGAAGCGGATGGGTTCCCGGCCGCGACTCAACAGGATATCTGTGGACCTTGGCCCTTCCGCGTGGCCGCCCTTGATGAGCAGCGCCTGCGGGCCTTCCGCAAGCAATCGCCTTTCCTGCCGCAGCGCGTCGTCGTCGCCCGCGGCCAATTCCGAGCCGGTCAGCACCGCCAGCTCAATCAGGTTGGGCGTGACCAGGCGGCAAAGCGGCATGAGATCACGCTTCATGACGTCGATCGCGCTCGATTCCAGCAGCGGCCTGCCCGACGAGGAAGCCAGCACCGGATCGAGGATTGCCGGTATCCGCGGATTTTCGCGCAGCACGGCGGCGACGGCAGCGATGATCTGCGCAGTTGCGAGCATGCCGATTTTGATGGCCGCCACCGCGTTGGCCTGCAACGCCGACCGCATTTGATCGGCCACCAGGCCGGGTTGCATGTGACGGATATGCCTGACGGCGTGGTGCGTCTGCACCGTTACCGCGGTGACAGCAACGCAAGTGCGCAGGCCGATTGAAGAGATCGTCTCGATATCGCGTGCAATTCCGGCACCCCCACTGGAGTCCGATCCGCCAACGACAAGCACATTCAGGTTTTGACTCAGCGCCATTCCTCCGTCTTTTCGATCCATTCCCCGGTGCGCGCTTCGGGATCCGGGTTCAGCGTTATGTCCGTCACCACCGCCGCGCTGTCGGCGCCGGCCGCGAAAACGCCGTCGAGCCGCTCGGGATTGAGGCCGCCGATGGCGACCAGCGGAATGGGTGCGACGGCGTCCTTCCAGGCGCGAACCCTTTCGAGTCCCTGCGGTGCCCATTTCATCTTCTTCAGGATGGTCGGATAGACGGGACCCAGCGCAACATAGTCGGGACTCGCGGCCATGGCCATCTCCAGTTCGTAATGATCATGGGTGCTCAGCCCGAGCCTGACGCCGGCCGCCCGTATYTGAGGGAGGTTGGCGGCCTGCAGATCCTCCTGGCCGAGATGGACGAAGTCGCAGCGCTCCTCGATCGCGAGGCGCCAATGATCGTTGACGATGAGCTGGCAGTCATGTCGTGCGCACAAGGCCTTTGCGTTGCGGACCTCCATACGCAGCCTGTCCTCGTCCATGTCCTTGATGCGCAGCTGCACCAGCCTGACGCCGAGCGGCACCAGCCGCTCGATCCAGGCGGCGCTGTCGACGATCAGGTAGAAGGGATCGAGCTTCATGAAAAAACCGCCTTGCCGATCGTAGGCGTCGATGGCACGGCGACGTCGCGCGGCTCGAGCAGTCCCGAATCATAGGCTTCGCGGCCGGCATCGACCGCCTTGCTGAAAGCCCGCGCCATGCCCACCGGGTCGGCCGCCTTGGCGACCGCCGTGTTGAGCAACACGGCGTCAAAGCCGAGTTCCATGACGGTTGCCGCGTGCGACGGCCGTCCGAGCCCCGCATCGACGATCAGCGGAACGTCGGGGAAATGCCCGCGCAGCGCGCGCAGCGCCATGATGTTGATCGGTCCGAGCGCCGAACCGATCGGCGCGCACCACGGCATCAGGACCTTGCAGCCTGCCTCCAGCAGCCGCTCGGCGACGACGAGGTCGTCGGTGGTATAGGGGAATACGTCGAAACCGTCCTCGCTAAGGATGCGTGCGGCCTCGACCAAGCCGAACACGTCGGGCTGCAGCGTGTCGTGGTTGCCGATCACTTCGAGCTTGATCCAGGACGTGCCGAAGACCTCGCGCGCCATCTTCGCGGTCGTCACGGCTTCCTTGACCGAATGGCAGCCGGCGGTGTTGGGCAGCACCCTCACACCGAGCGAGCGGATCAGCGACCAGAATTTCTCGCCGGCCTTGCCGCCGGCCATTTCCCGGCGCAGCGAGACGGTCACCACCGAGGTGCCGGAGGCCTTGACCGCATCGGCCAGGATCGCCGGCGAAGGATATTGGGCGGTGCCCAGCAGCAGGCGCGAGGCAAGCTTTGTCCCGAGAAGATCGAACATCGGCTAGCCTCCCTGCATGGGTGACAGGATTTCGATCCGGTCGCCCTCGTTTACCCGGCATTCCGCGCGTTCGGCCGCAGGCACGACATCGCCATTGAGCGCGGTGGCGAGCCAGCCGCCTTCATAGTCAAGCTCCTTCAAAAGGGCGTCGAGCGTCGTCGCCTCGACCTCAAGCGCTTCGCCATTGACGATCAGCTTCATTTTTAGACTCCAAGCCGACAGATCAATTGTCGGCAGATGCATTGAAGAGAAGGTCGGCAGCCTGCGTGGCCATGGCCGGTGAAAGCAGGAAACCGTGYCGGTAAAGGCCGTTGATCGTGATCGCGCCGTCCTTCCGACGCTTCACCCGTGGCAGATTGTCGGGATAGGCAGGGCGCACGCCCGCTCCCGTCTCGACGATTTCGGCCTCACCGAACGCCGGATGAAGTGCGTAGGCCGCATTGAGGAGCYCCATCAGCGAACGGGCGGTGATCGGCCCGTCATGGTCGCTTTCGATCATGGTCGCGCCGACCATGAAGTGATGATCGGCCCGCGGCACGATATAGATCGGATGACGCGGATGGAGGAGACGCACGGGCCGGGCAAGCGAGACATCACGTGTGCGCAGGAGCAGCATTTCGCCGCGCACGCCGCGCAGATCGTCGTCGGCCCGCGCCATGCCCGTGCAATCGACCACCTGATCGAAGCCGGAAGGAGCGATCTCGCCCGCCTCGAAAAGGAAGACRACGCCCATGGCGCGCAGTTTATCCACGAGAGCTTCGAGAGCCCGGCGGGGGTCGAGATGGGTTTCGCCGGCAAAGAACAGGCCCTGACGGAAGCGGCCGGCGAGGTTGGGCTCAAGGGCGGCGATCGCCTCTTCGTCGACGGACTCATGGTTGCGGGTACGCGCCGCAAAACGCGCAAGCTCGGAGGCGTCGCGCGCATGGCCGACAACGAGAGTGCCGGCCCTCGTCACGAGCCCAGGCAGTGTTCTTTCCCACCAGTCGGCCGAAACCTTGCCGAGCGTGACAACTGCCTCCTCGGCGCTTTCGCGTTCGCACCAGGGGGCCAGCATGCCGCCGGCAAGCCAGGAGGGGTTGCCGCCTATGTGGCTGCGAATTTCGGCAATCGTGACCGACGCACCCCGCGCGGCCAATTCGTGGGCGCCGGTGAGGCCTGCCACACCGGCGCCTTTGACAAGGACGCGGCGCATGCTCAGTGGGTCTCCTGGTTCTGCGCCAAAGCCTGCTCTTCCGCTCCGGGCGTTTCGACCGGCATGTAGAGATCGCCGCCCGCGCGATATTTCTGCGCCATTGCCGCCATCCCCTCCTTCTGCGCTTCCGCGCGAATGTCGTGGGAGATGCGCATGGAGCAGAATTTCGGCCCGCACATCGAGCAGAAATGCGCCAGCTTGTGGGCTTCCTTGGGCAACGTCTCGTCGTGGAGCGAGCGCGCCGTCTCGGGATCGAGCGACAGGTTGAACTGGTCTTCCCAGCGGAACTCGAACCGTGCCCGCGAAAGCGCGTCGTCGCGGATCTTCGCCGCCGGATGCCCCTTGGCGAGATCCGCGGCGTGCGCGGCTATCTTGTAGGTGATGACGCCGGTCTTGACGTCATTGCGATCCGGCAGGCCGAGATGTTCCTTCGGCGTCACATAGCAGAGCATGGCCGTGCCGAACCAGCCGATCATGGCGGCGCCGATGCCGGACGTGATGTGGTCGTAGCCCGGCGCTATGTCCGTCGTCAGCGGTCCGAGTGTGTAGAAAGGCGCCTCGCCGCAGACGGCGAGCTGCTTGTCCATGTTGTGCTTGATCTTGTGCATGGGAACATGGCCGGGGCCCTCGATCATCACCTGGCAGTCCTTTGCCCAGGCGATCTTCGTCAGTTCGCCAAGCGTCTCCAGCTCGGCGAATTGGGCTCGGTCATTGGCATCGGCGATCGAGCCGGGTCGAAGGCCGTCGCCGAGCGAGAAGGAGACGTCATAGGCTCTGGCTATGTCGCAGATTTCCTCGAAATGCTCATAGAGGAAGCTTTCGCGGTGATGGTGCAGGCACCATTTCGCCATGATCGAGCCGCCACGGGAGACGATGCCCGTGATCCTGTCGACGGTCAGGGGGATATAATGCAGCCGCACGCCTGCATGGATGGTGAAGTAGTCGACGCCTTGCTCGGCCTGCTCGATCAGCGTGTCGCGATAGACCTCCCAGCTCAGATCTTCGGCGACGCCGCCCACCTTCTCCAGCGCCTGGTAGAGCGRCACCGTGCCGATCGGCACCGGCGCGTTGCGCACGATCCATTCGCGGATGTTGTGGATGTTGCGGCCGGTCGACAGGTCCATGACAGTGTCGGCGCCCCAGCGGATCGCCCAGACCATCTTTTCGACCTCTTCGGCCATCGAGGAGGTGACGGCGGAATTGCCGATATTGGCGTTGATCTTCACCAGGAAATTGCGGCCGATGATCATCGGCTCGCTCTCGGGATGATTGATGTTGGCGGGAATGATCGCACGGCCTCGCGCCACCTCGTCGCGTACGAATTCCGGCGTGACGAAGTCCGGTATCGATGCGCCGAACGCCTCGCCGTCCTGTTGCAGCGTGCCGCGCAGGATCTCGCGGCCGAGGTTTTCGCGGATGGCGACGAATTCCATCTCGGGGGTGATGATGCCCGCGCGCGCATAGGCGAGCTGGGTGACGGCCTTGCCGGCTTTGGCCCTCAGTGGACGGTTGCGGATCGGAAATTCCCGCGTGAGACGCTCGCCTGCCGCAAATCCGTTGTCCTCCGGCCTGACATGGCGGCCGTCATAGGATTCGACATCGCCGCGCGCCGCGATCCAGTCTTGCCGAAACCGGGCAAGGCCCTTCGCGATATCGGTTTCGATCGCGGGGTCGGTGTAGGGGCCGGACGGGTCGTAGACCGTCACCGGCGGCTCGCCGGCGGTCGGGTGCACCGCGATCTCGCGCATCGGCACCCTGATCTGCGGATGGAGGATGCCGGGTTTGTGGATCTTGCGCGAAGCGGGCAATGGCCCGGTCGATACGGTCGGGGTCAGGGCATTCATTTGAGGCTCCTTTGCTCGTTGCATTGGAGACCCAGTTCTGTGCCGGAAGGATGAAAAGACGCTTCGATCTACCTGCTTGAGGCAGGTCTTCGGGCATGAACTCCCGCAAAGCGCTTGCACCGTCCCTACGCCAGTATGAACTGGATCAGGTTCAACGGGTCACTGCGCCGCAAAGCCAGCAGTATCTCAGCCCCTTGCCGGGACTCCCCTGGTGAATGGCCTAGGGTGGACGGGCCAGCGCCATCTTGTCAAGCGCGTTCGGGCAGYGGGCAGGCCGCGGCGCTGATCGGCTGCTGATCAAACTGCGGGAAACAGTTCGCRCACATGGCGGCGACAAATCGCGCGCCCGAGACAGGGCGGGGAAGGGACAAGAAGATTGTCAAATCACCGGACTGAAAGTTCGATTCTTGCGATGAGCTCGCCTTCAATCGGCACCAAAGGTTTGYGCGTAGATCGCTTCGATGCGCCTTGCCTCGTCGTTGGTCAGCGCGGCGAATTCCTTTTGGCGGGCGCGGTTCGACAGGTGGCCACCATTCTGATGGAGGAAACGGAAGAGTAGATCGGTTAGCCRGTCGGGCAGGTCGATAAAGGTACCGATCTGTTGCCGGAAATGATCGTAGCGCTGCAGAAAAGCGGTTTCGTCGGGAAGGTCCCGTTCGATCGTCCTTTGAACGCAGGAATAGAGGAATTCGGCTTGCGGGGTTGCGTCGAAAAATCGGTAGAAATCCCCGGTGTCATTCAGCACCCGGACGTTGAATTGCGGCGTCGCTTCCCAGCGGACCAATGGCAAAAGGCGCCGGGAATAGCTCTCGAGCACGCGCCGGTACTCATCTATCTGGTCCAGGATCGCGGCCGAGACGGGAAACACCACTCCCGACGGATTGAAGCCGTGCGTGGCAAGGACGTGATGGATTAGATAGCGGTGAATACGGCCGTTTCCGTCCTCGAACGGGTGGATATAGACAAAGCCGAAGGCGAGGATAGCGGCGGCGATGACTGCATCAAGGTTTTTCGYGGGGCCTTGATCGAAGGCCACCATCCCGTCAATCAGCCGCGGCAGGTCCTCAGGCCGAGCGCTGATGTGATCGGGCAGGGGCATGCGATTCTCCCTGTCATGCTCACCGACGAAGCCTCCCTCCTTTCGAAAGCCAAGTCTCACGAAACGGGCATCGCCGAGGACAATTCTTTGCAGGCGAAGCAACTCATCGCGATCGATTGGTTGCCGGCCAGCTTCGGCGATAGCGCGGCCCCAGCGTTGGATGCGATCTTCCGGCGGGCGCTCGCCCTCGATCGCGTAGCTTGATCGGGAGTCTTTGAGCAAAAGAAAGGCGGCGGTCCGAGCAAGGAGGTCGCGCGGCACGTCCGCTACGATTGCCTCCGCGCGTCGCGCCAGCTCAAGGCCGATGAATTTTTCGAGCGTCTTGGTGCGGAACACCAGAGGGCAGAACTCAGGCGTACCGGGGAGATTGTCCTTTATGCGGTAGCGCGAGACGGTTTTCTCGGGTCCGGACCACTGCAGCTCGGGATCGATGATCGGAACATAGCGTCCGGCATCAGCATCGGGCAGATCGAGACGCGCGCCTGTCAGCCATTCATATAAAAACCAGATTCGGCGGGCATAACCACCGCTCGGGCTTTCACGGACCAGCGCCTCGATCGGCCTCGGACCGGTCACTTGGAAGAGCCGCTTGAGGACGGCTAGGTCGAGCCCTTCGTACTTGAGCGCGAAGGTTAGGTGGCCTTCGAGGGTTGGATGCGGAGCATAGCGGGGCGTCATGATCCGCCAGCCATTCCGTTCGGTAACGCGATGATGCTGGCCGGTGGCAGACAACGTTCGCGGCAATGGCACAGCGAGACCATAGGCTCCGATCAGGGCGCTATAGCCGGCCGGGGTCGCCGTCTCGGGAAGACGGACTTCCTGAAAAACGATAACAGGCCCTGAAAATTGGTTCTGCTGGGCCGATGTCATGAAATTGGGCTCTTCTCTCGAATTCCTGTCCAAGTCGGCCAGTGTCCATGAAAAATGAACCTATCCCATGAAAATAGATGCTGCAAGCTGGATTTTGCCGAAAACGGATTCCACAATGTTGCTGAGAGGTTTCGCTCAAGATTTCTGCTACGACTGGGCCGTCTTAACGCAGGGTGGCAGCGTGCCGAACGTCTCTGTCGGGGCGAAACGAACGCCGCGATGAGTAGCCCCTTCTGGCGTCGCATTTGCGCGATCGCGAAATCGTCACCGTGACCAACGGYCACCTCGCGACCATTGCCTGGACCGGCAGGAAGAACCGCCATCGCGTCAAGAAACTGGGCTAAGAGGGCGGTACCTGTCTGGGTAATCGCTAGGGCTCGGTTTCAGTAATGCTCGATGGGTCGGGATTCCCCACGGTCGAACGCCGCCGTGCGGCGGATCGGTGATGAAGCCGCTGCTCGCCCGCGTGCAACGACGTTGTACCTGAGCCGACGGCGAACCCTGGACTTCCTTGCAGGACGACCGAAACAGGCTCATGCGTGCTGCAGCTATGAGCGTTCAAGCATGAACGTCGCCTGCACATTCGCCCGTATCCCGATCTCGAACGTCATCCAGCCTGTTGTCGAGGCTTCCAATCTCGCCTCGCTTCCATGCGATGATCTCTTGGGGTGTTGTGGAATTGATCTCGGTAGCAACCGCTACCAGATCAAGCTTGTCACGTTGACCGCTGTCAGCGGAACGATAGGGGTCGCGGATCGGGTGTGGTCAATTCGGCATCGGTGAACAGATTCGGGAAGAGCCTCTCGCGATAGTCCAGCGGGAAAGCAATTCGGACAGGGGCTTTGGGCGTTTCGGACTTTAGGAAGCCTTGTCTAACCATTGCTGCCATCGTGTTCCGTGCCGTTCTTTCCGATGTCTTGAGAACGAGATGAACATCACCGCGCTCGAGTGATCCGTGTTTGAGGACTGCCGCTAAGAGATCGGGCGCGCGTTTGTCTGCGCTGATGTCCTTGACGAGTAAGCGGTACCGATCTTCCAGGCGACCAAGGTCGAAAATCGCTGTGGAGAAGCGTATTTGGTCGAGTGCCACGGTAAGGAACCACTCGCAAAAGTCCTTGAGAGCTGCTTCCGAGAGATTGCCCCGACCATCGAGGTCTCCGCGACGGGGGCTGTCTGCGTGGTCCATCATCCGTTTGTATTCGCCTCGATCCTTGAGACCGCGGGCCAGGCCTCTGGAGATCGACCACAAGCCATGTCCCCCGATGCCTGCTTTCAGCGCCATCGCGTGCGWCATCAACCGGGACACACGGCCGTTGCCGTCAGGGAACGGGTGGATGTAGTTGAAACGATGGTGAGCGGAAGCGATGGCAATGATACGGGTGCTCGCCCATTTTTCCGCTACTCCAAAACGCTTTGAGAAGTGCGCCATGAAGGCCTCGACCCGATCTGAAGAGGGTGGCTGATGTCTTCCGACAACCACGTCGTCGCTCGCAGTCTTTCTGAACTCACCGGGAACGATCTCGACCTTCGATCCATCTGGTCGTTCCATGAACCTGAATTCTGCGGGCATCTCGTCATAGAACATGCGATGCACCGAAGCGATGAACTCAACCGACGTCGGGCTCGGCAAATCTCCTTTGGAGTACATCTCATCGATTTTGCGCTGGACGATAACGTGCGCCTTGGCCTCGAGCGCCAATGCTCGCCGTTCAGGTTCCACCTCTGCACCCGCCAGTGCCTTTTCGATGTCCTTGGGACGCGTGTTGTGCCCCTCGATCAGGTTCGAGTAGTAGCAATTCATCATCCGAACCAGGTCGGCGAGTTCCGCAGCCGATTCTGGATGGAGGCCACGCCCCAAATTGTCTGCCTCCCTCTGCAGTTCTACCRTGAGGTCCGCTAAGACGGACGGGATGGTGTCCTGGAAAAAACAGGGCTCGATACGAGCAGGCGTTTCAAGCATTTTTTGCCGATCCTAAAAGATCCCAATTGCCTTTTATGTAAGGCACTTACGTCAGCAATAGGCAAGGGGTTGCCGATTATTGTTGCCGATCTTCGTTGCCACATCGCAGTGTGTACGCCGCAGGAGTGKGGCGAGGGCCTAAGCGAATGCCCTGCAATCTCGATACGGCAAATCGCCCCCCAGTTGTCTAACGTCGCCGATCTTGCCTGGCGCGAGGACAATCGCCGGAAGAGTAACGGCCAGCTGACGGCGCTGGTCCTGTTCGCCGCGATGCGGAACCCGACCTCGAGGAACTTCTGCGGCTACTGGCAGGGGAACAGCCCGCCCGATCCGGACTTCGAGGACTTCGACAGGCCGTTCGCGCCCGCCTGAGCCTCAGGCAGCGATCTCCCACAGGCGGCGGTGGCCGTCCAGCATGCCAGCGCGGCGGACGCGCCCAGCCTTCTGGAGAGCATCAAGGATCGATGACAGGCGGTTTGCCGATGAGGGCGACCCGGGGGTCGTCTCCAGAAAGGCCGTGCCTTGTCGCGAATTCCTGGGCGCATTCGGYGGTCGACAGCGGCCGCCTGACGGTGCGCAGGATCTCGAGCGTCATCTGTCGCTTGTTCGTCCCGCCGATAAACTTGTCGAGTTCCTTCCCGCTCATGGCCGTGGGCGGACGGCCGCGGCGCTTCCGCGGCTGCTCGTCCGGCTTCCATTCCGGCTCGTAGATCGAGATCACCTTGTCGACGGCCGCGATCTGCGCCTGCAACTGGCAAGCGCCGCCACCAGCTCGCGGGCACGCCCTGCCAGCTCGCTTCGTTTGCCCTTCAACTCGTCGGATTAGACTTCTGGTGGCGGTTGCTACCTGTCATCGCAATTACCTGGATGCAGCTCTTCATCCGTTAGAACGAGCGTTGGAAACGCAGGATGCCGCCGACGCTGTTGTTTTTGTCGGCGTTAGTCCAGTTCACGTTGGAAGGGTCCACCATGCCGACGCCAAAGTCGCCGCAGTGGTCATAGTCGACTTCGGCTGTTACCGTGAAATCTGGAATGAGCGTATAGGCGACGTTCGCAGCGACACCATAGTTCTTGAACCGATCACCCGAGACCTGAAGGTTGAAGACAGTTGTCTCGTTGAACTTGTAAGTGGCGCCAGCCCAGAAGGCCCAGTTGCCGCCCCAAGTTTTATAGAAGCCGCGGCCGTGAGCGTCGATTGCATTAGTGGAACCATTGTTCAGCCTGCCATTGGAGCCGTAGCCTAACATTCCGAATAGCGACAGCTCGCTGGTGACATTGACGTCGACGCGGACTTTGGCGGCCACCGATCCGTAGTTGCTATCATAAGCCGYAACCCCGGTGATCGCGCCCCACTGTTGCGTGTATTTCAGGCCGCCGACCACGTGCGGTACGTAGCTATCGATGGTGCCGACCACGCCTTCGCCTTCTTCAAGGGAAACCACGRCCGAAAAGCCGTCGCCGGCGTCAAAGTAGTACTGGATGACGTTGGTTTCCAAATCACCGTAGGGAACGAGCATCTGATTGAGCACGTTRCCGGGATAGCCAATAAACATGTCGAAGGCCGACCAGTCCTTACCAATTCGAAGGTCGCCAAGCTGGATCCAGGCGAAAGTCAGGCTGAGATCCCTATTGGAGGCATAGTTTTGAGTACTGTCTGGATCTGAATAATCGTTTAGGTTACCAAAGTTCATTTGGGCTTCGGTATAGGTCTTCAACGTGCCGAACTCGGTTTCCCGGTTCGTCCAGGTCTTCACCGTGAAGCGTGCATTCTTCTTCCAGGTTGCATTGGCGCTGCCGTCCTCGTGGTCGGTTGCCTTTGCGCCATCCAACGAGCCGACGTCACCCAAGCCGATGTCATAGCGGACATAGCCGCCGATGCGCAGGCAGGTTTCGGTGCCTGGGATATAGAAGAAGCCTGCGCCATAGACGTCGCAGATGTTGACGTATTCGTCCGCAACTGGCTCGGCGTCGACGGCGCGTGYGTCGGAAACTGCAATGAGGGTCGCAGCTGAGCCGAGAAGAAGGCTCGTGATCTTCATTCTGGATCTCCGTTCAAAGATATAAAAGAGGAAGGGCGTCAAAGAGCGGATCCTTCCCTTATCCCCACGATCTTAAAGTGAGGCGCAATGCCCTGCGCCTTTCACAGTGTAACGAGCCCGTCATGACAATTGTTCAAGAACAGAGGCGAAGAAGCTGAATCATATCGTTAAACAGCGTGGCATCTATAGATCTGTTAACTGCTGCCATACAACACTGTGAACCAATCGCCATAGTCATCTCCGCTAGTTGTGAGGAGACCCTCACAAYGRCTTCCAAAGTTGCATTCGCAAGTGACGTRCCATCCGGCGACGCAGCTGCGAGTTGACACTCAAGTTTGCCGGCGGAGCTTGGTTCGCGGCTTCCTTCTCTTTTTGCCTTGAGATCAAGCCGGCCACGAAATGCCAAGGTTTCGGATATGGTCGTGTGTTCGATATGCGACAGGTCTCGTTCAAAGGCGACAGCCTTTGTTTGCTGTGAGCCTCGATTATTGAGACGTCATGCGGCGGCACCGCTCGGTACGTCAGGCGGGTGCCGCACGACGCTGACATAATGGTCGTGAGCGAGACTGGGCATGTGATCCTTGCAGCGCGGCCCACTCCGTGAGCGTTATTGCCGTTTTCTCAATTCACCTGAATCGCTTGGCAAATTGACCAAGGACGGGAAAGTGGACATCGAAAACGGTCCTGTTAGCGCTACGGGCGGCAGCATCGCTTCGCGATTCGCGCGGTTGCTGTCGCATTCGATGCTTTTCCCGACCGGGCTCCCCTTAACGAGGGGTAGGTGCGACGGCAACCAACACGCGGTGAACAGGGCGTGTGCGTTGCACACGAGCCTCACGGCTGCCGTACTCGTTCGCGAGACTCGGCCATGTTGCGAAATCGGCCGCGTCTGATCATGCAGCAGGACTGCGATTGYCCAACGGCAACCTGGCGCTGGCAGTGCTTTCTCAGTTGAACTTGATGCTAGCCTGGCCGAACACGCCGTAGCGTTCAACCTCCCAATGCTGGACCTGCGGCCAACCACCGCCCGGCGTCCTCTCGAAATGAGCGGCGCCAGCAGCTGCCGTGCGCCAGTAGCGGCCGCCGACGCCGATGTTGAACAAATCCGTGACTTTGTAGTTCAACATTGCCTCGAGTTGGACGCCATGTCCGTTGCCGTCTTCGGGCATCGGATTGATCTCTGGGCGCAGATGGTGCTGATCCTTGCCGTCAAGCCGCGTCAACAGCACTGCGACGTCACCGGAAAGGGTGAGTCGTTCGGTGAGTTGCGTCTGCCCGGCCAGGCCTAGTCGCAGCGAATGCCAATCGTTATCCTGGCTGATGACGCCCATATTGTTCGTAATGGCTGGTACGCAAATCCCCGGATTGGCCGCCTGCTGCGCGCAATGGATGGTATGGTAGCTCTCGTTCCAGAAATTGTATCCGACATAAGCACCCATGCGGTAACGCGGCGTGTTCCAGAAATTATATCCGAGGTCGGCGGTGAAATACGTGATGCGACCGTTGTGYTGATCGGACAACGTGCTCGAATAGGATYTCATGGACAAAGAGGGGTGCACGAAATCCTCGTCAGTAAGAGAACCCTTGGGGATCCCGCCCGCACCGAGGAAGCCCTTGACGAAGATGCCAGTCGGATTGTGGGTCGCGTTGAGGAAGACTTCGCCCGAAAGGGCACCGAGATCGTCRTATGTGAGCCGCGACACCATCACCGTGCCACTGCTGTCGTAGAGGTCCTTCGATGCTTCGCCGCTACTGTACCAGTAGCGTAGCCCGCCCTCGAACGAAAAGACCGGGGCCACTGCGTCGGCTCGCACCGCCGGTTCCGCGAACACCGGGCCGTCGGCTGCGGCCGCACCCGCCGACAGACCGCAAAGCGCGACATATATCAAAAGCATTCGCCGCATCGGCAGATTCTCCTTTGTGTTGATCTTCGGGTTCTGGCGCGGACATCCACAAAATTGRCCAGCTTGGACCGACTGCGGAGTTGGTCTMCAGGCAAAAGGACAGCGTGGCAAAGTGCCTCGCAGCCATGGCCTGACTGTTGCTTGCCGTGCGGCCGCTTGCTTCTTCTGCTCCGCGATTGTCTTACGGTACGGCCTGATCCCAGCAGACAGCATGGGGCGAACATTGCAACACTCTCCGCGAGACGCGTTTAGCGACACTCGCAGCAACATGCGTGCCAAAGAAAGAACTCATGAGACGCATGCCAACCGATCGCCGCATGTCCGACATTCGTCTCGGCTCGCACAATGTCAAAGCATCCTGTCGCAAGTTGTCGGTGAGGGGGTTGCGGCATGAAAGCTCTTCAAATTCTGCGGATCTTGTGACCTTCAAAGTCCCCGGTTCGACCGATTCGCGGATGCCACGCCGGCAGATTTCCCAAGGTCGGCCATGGCGCGGAAGCCCCTCGCGCGAATCCGGGCGTCGCCACAGTGAAAACCTCGCTTGGCGGGAACAGCGGCCCGGCTCGTYGTCGGAATCCGACTGGTGGAGCCAGGTCGGGCTTCTGGTTCCGATCATTCGACCGCGGCGGGATCGCCCGTTAGCTTTGTCTTGATCCACATCAGTCCACGTCGGATGCCATGCTCGAGCATGGCTGTTGCCACTCGCGTCGCCAACCGTGGCTTCCCGCTCGCGGACGTACAACGAGGCATCTCGCCCAGGCGTGCCGACAGCTAGTTTATGAAAGAACTATCGACCGGTTCCCTTCAAATTCCTGCAAGGAATTCGACAAAATCGCGACGCCGCTTTGCCCATAAGGCGCGAAGAATTGCTAACTAATTGAAATTTAAGCCACCGCTGCGTCTGGCATGACGTTTGCTCGCTGCCCGTACATGTGAAGACGTTATACAAAAATATGAAGACGTTACAAAAATATAATGCGCGCTCGATTCGATTTACCGAAAGGCAAGAGAATAAACTCCGTAAGAATGGAGAAAGACAAATGACAAGTGTCATGGCGACAGCTGCTTTGCTTATGGCTTCGACGTTCGCGGTTCRCATTGGACAAAAGGAACCAATGATGCGCCGCGTACTCGCAGGTATACCGAGACATATCCGTGAAGCCGCCAGAACGCGCTCCCTCTGTTAAATGTGAATGTGGACGCTTCTTCGTTTCCTATCCTTGCCGCAAGTTGAACCAACTGCCTGATGGACGTGCATCTGACGACTATGCATGCCAGACGCAATACGCGCCAAATACCCTTTTGCGCAGCGCTTAGCATGGTGCCGCCCCGAACCTTGGTCCCGCGCTTGCGCGACAAGGCTCAAGCGTCTCGTTGGAAAATCACAGGGGCCATGATGTTCGGAAATTCACCTGGGTCAGTCCACCTCTTGAAACGTGAAAGGAGCAAAACCAGTTCGGCATGCGCGCGCGATGCCGCAAAAGTCGCGCGAACCCCATTCTGGCCCTGCGGGGTCGGGTCCGGGGAGTCTCTCGCAATCTGTTTGTCCTAAAGGAGAACGACATGAAGTTCCGTCCATTGCATGACCGCGTACTCGTTCGTCGCATCGAGGCCGACGAAAAGACGGCCGGCGGCATCATCATCCCCGACACGGCCAAGGAAAAGCCGCAGGAAGGTGAAGTTATCGCCGTCGGCCCAGGCGCTCGCGATGAGAGCGGCAAGCTCACCCCCCTCGACGTGAAGGTCGACGACCGCATCCTGTTCGGCAAGTGGTCCGGCACCGACATTAAGCTCGACGGCGAAGACCTGCTCATCATGAAGGAAAGCGACATCTTGGGTGTGATCGAGGTTCCGGCCTCAGCCAGGCAAGCCGCGTGACCGAAACTGACCGACACAAACAGTAAACAAGAACTGCCTCTTCTCAGGAGTGAACCATGGCTGCCAAGGAAGTGAAATTTCATTCTGATGCCCGCGAGYGCATGCTGCGCGGCGTCGACATTCTCGCCAATGCGGTGAAGGTGACGCTTGGTCCCAAGGGCCGCAACGTCGTCATCGACAAATCGTTCGGCGCCCCCCGCATCACCAAGGACGGCGTCACCGTCGCCAAGGAGATCGAGCTCGAGGACAAATTCGAGAACATGGGCGCGCAGATGGTGCGCGAGGTCGCGTCCAAGACCAGCGACATCGCCGGCGACGGCACCACCACCGCCACGGTGCTGGCGCAGTCGATCGTGACCGAGGGCACCAAGGCAGTCGCGGCCGRCATGAACCCGATGGATTTGAAGCGCGGCATTGACAAGGCGGTAGAAACGATCGTCGCCGATTTGAAGGCCAAAGCCCGCAAGGTGACGAAGAACGACGAGATCGCACAGGTCGGCACGATCTCGGCCAATGGTGACGCCGAGATCGGCCGCTTCCTCGCGGAGGCCATGGAAAAGGTCGGCAACGAGGGCGTCATCACCGTCGAGGAAGCGAAGACCGCCGAGACCGAGCTCGAAATCGTCGAAGGCATGCAGTTCGACCGCGGATATCTGTCGCCCTACTTCATCACCAACCAGGAGAAGATGCGCGTCGAGCTCGAAGAGCCCTATGTGCTGATCCACGAGAAGAAGCTTTCCAACCTGCAAGCGCTGCTGCCGGTGCTGGAGGCGGTGGTGCAGTCCTCAAAGCCGCTGCTGATCATCGCCGAGGATGTCGAGGGCGAAGCGCTGGCGACGCTGGTGGTCAACAAGCTGCGCGGCGGRCTGAAAGTGGCCGCCGTCAAGGCTCCGGGCTTCGGCGACCGCCGCAAGGCTATGCTGGAGGATATCGCCATCCTGACCGGCGGCACGGCGATCAGCGAGGATCTCGGCGTCAAGCTCGAGAATGTCACGCTGGAAATGCTCGGCCGTGCTCGCAAGGTGGAGATAGAGAAGGAAAACACCACCCTTGTCGACGGTGCCGGCCATAAGGACGAAATCAACGGCCGCGTAGCTCAAATTAGGGCCCAGATCGAGGAGACCACCTCCGACTACGACCGCGAGAAGCTGCAGGAGCGCCTGGCCAAACTCGCCGGCGGCGTCGCGGTGATCCGTGTCGGAGGCTCGACCGAAGTCGAGGTCAAGGAGCGTAAGGACCGCGTCGATGACGCGCTGCACGCCACTCGCGCGGCGGTCGAGGAAGGTGTCTTGCCGGGCGGCGGCGTTGCACTGCTCAGGGCAGCAACGGCGCTCGACAATGTCTTTATCGACAACCCAGACCAGAGGACCGGTGTCGAGATCGTGCGGCGCGCCATCGAGGCTCCCGCTCGCCAGATCGCCGAAAACAGCGGGGCGGAAGGCTCCATTATCGTGGGCAGGGTTCGCGAGAAGCCTGAGTTCGGCTATGGCTGGAACGCGCAGACCGGCGAGTATGGCGACCTCTTCAGCCAAGGCGTGATCGACCCCGCCAAGGTCGTGCGCACGGCGCTGCAGGACGCCGCCTCGGTCGCCGGCCTGCTCGTCACCACCGAGGCGATGGTGGCCGAGAAGCCGAAGAAGGAAATTCCCGCCCCGCCGATGCCGGGCGGCGGCGGCATGGATTTCTGACGAGCGCCACTTTCTTTCTTATCGTGGGAGAGGGCGGAGCTACCTTACCAATGGTCCGTTCGCCCTCTTCCAGGCGTCGATTCCGCCCTCGATGTGGCAGGCTGATGTGAGGCCCTGATCCTGGGCGGCCTGCACCGCCATGGCCGAACGCTCGCCGAAGGCGCAGTAAAGCACAAGCCGCTTGCCAGTGGAACGGACGAGCTCGTGCAACACGCCGCCGGGAGYGATGTTTTCTTGCAGCCTCGGGTAGGGCACATGCAGCGCCCCCGGAATAATGCCCTGGCGTTCGCGCTCGGAGCTTTCGCGCAGGTCGATCAGCGCGACATCCGGCTTGCCGACCAGCGCCAACGCTTCGTTGGCATTGGCCGCCCAGCCGCGCCGCGCGACCTCGTCCTGCTGCAGCCCGATCTTCATATTGGCGGGCACGGCGACATCCATCATTTTCGGGTTGGCGAGCTTCAGATTGTTCATGATCTCGACATACTCCTCGACCGACCTCACCTGCAGGCGCGGATTGAAGGCCTTCTCCTCGCCGATTGTGGAGACAGTGTCGCCCTTGTAGTCATGCGCCGGGTAGACCAGCGTCGCATCCGGCAGCCTGAGCAGGCGGCCGAAGATCGACTCGTACTGGTGTCGCGCATCGCCGTTCGGGAAGTCGGTGCGGCCGGTGCCACGGATCAGTAGTGTGTCGCCAGTGAACACCCGGTCGGGCAGGACGAAACTGTAGGAATCGTCGGTATGACCCGGTGTGTGGACGACGTCGAGCGCCAGCCCCTCAATGGTCAGCCTGTCACCGTCGGTAAGCCGCATTGATACCACGTCGGCCTTGGTCTGCTCGCCCATCACCGTAATGCATTGCGTTTTGTCGCGCAGCACRCCAAGGCCGGTGATGTGGTCGGCATGAAGATGCGTGTCCACCGCCTTGACCAGCCTCAGATCGAGCTCACGCACGAGCTGGAGATAATGGTCGACCTTGTCCACAACCGGATCGATGATCAATGCCTCRCCGCCTCGGCGACTGGCAAGCAGATAGGAATAGGTGCTCGAAACGGAATCGAACAGCTGTCGGAAGATCATGATTTGCTCCATATCGTCTGGTCGCGATCTTTTTTTGCGGCTTGTCATGCGACTCTACCGCTACCCTGCGGCGCCACTCAGCGCTCGCCGATCAGGATGGCCTCGAAGTTCGTCATAGCCTCCTCACGGCGGGTCAAGACACCACGTGGACGGGGACGGGAAACACCGCATCGGCTCATGCGTGCGCCAGGGACAAGTCACGCCCGGAAAACAAGCGCAGGAGTAGCCAATGCCTGATTGGCTTCATCATGGATCGAGAACTGTAACGGCCATGCGTCGAGGTCGACCGAGTAGGTCAGACGCTCGCGTATGTGATTGTCCTGGTCGAACGCGACGATCCGCGGCTTCGGCGCTGCGATATGCGCTTCGTTCAGGTAGATGGAGTTGCACACGATGATCGGGTCGCCAGGCTGGCAGGTGCGGGCGGCAGCACCATTGAGGATGCAGCATCGTGACCCGCGCTCGCCTAGGATGACATAGGTCGAAATCCGCGCCCCGGAATTCTTGTTCCATATTTCCACGAATTCCATGGGCAGGATCCCGGCTGCCTCGCAGTGGTCAGGGTCGAGCGTTATCGAACCATGGTAGTTGAGGTTTGCTTCAGTGACGTGGATGCCGTGGAGTTTGCCAGCGACTACTTTTCGCATTGGTCTGTTGTCCTTTTTTGCGTCCCGCATGAATAGTCTTTATGTCGTGTCGGGGCCGGCGCGCGGCTACATTCCGACCACGAGCGCGCCGCCGTTGAGACCGGCGCCCGCTGCCGCCAGAAGGATTTTCTCACCCCGCCGGAGTGGCTGCGCATGATTGGCGAGCGACAACGAAAGCGGGATCGTTGCGGCCGAAGAGTTACCGTATTCGGCGATCGTCTTGACGATTGCCTGGTCATTAATGCCGAGGTTTCGGCCGACGGCATCGAAAATGCGGRCGTTGGCTTGATGCGGGACGAACCGGTCGATGTCTTGCGGTCGCATTTGAGCTTTRGCGAGCGCGTCCCTTGAACATGCCGTCATCATCTCCACGGCTTTGGCGAACACTTCGCGGCCGTCGACGATCGTCATGCGCGTCTGCGCGAGATCGAGGTCGTTGTCAAAAGGCGTGTTGCTTCCTCCGGCGGGGATCTGGATCAATCCGTAGCGCGAACCGTCCGAATCCACCGAAGCGCCGAGAATGCCGCGTTCTGCATCCTCGCTGGGACCGATCACGACTGCCCCGGCGGCATCAGCAAACAGCACGGCGCTGGCGCGCTCGGCCGGGTTGATGCGGCGGCTCAAAATGTTGGCGGCAATGACAAGGGCGGGTCGACCGTGCACGCGGGTGAACCCGTCGGCGAACATCAGCGCATAGATGAAACCGGCGCAGGCGCCGGTCAGGTCGATGGCACCGGCGCGGCCGAGCCCGAGCCGGTGCGCGACCAGCGGCGCGCTCGGCGGCAGGAGATGGTCGGGGGTTGACGTGGCGAGCAAGAGAAGACCGATGTCGCTCCGATCGATACCGGCATTTGCCAGCGCCATGTCGCCGGCGAGCGCGGCAAGGCCCGAAAGCGTGTCTTCATCAGTCGCCCAGAAGCGCGAGCGAATTCCTGTGCGCCGTTCGATCCAGCCTGGCTCGAGGCCGAGATTGTTCTCGATCTCGGCGTTTTCAACCTTGCGCCCAGGCACTTGATGGCCAAGCCCGAGGATGCGCGAGGACCTGCTCATGGCTTGGATCCGAAGCGTTCGCCGGCCTCCTCGATGGCGTCATAAAGCCGATCGAGCTCGGCGCTGGTTACGCAATAGGGTGGGAGCAGATAAAGCACATTGCCGAGCGGGCGCACCAGCAATCCCTGCTCGAGGAAGAATGCCCGCAACTTTGGACCGATCTCGGCCAGATAGCCGGGGGATGCGGTACCCAGATCGAGCGCAGCGATCGTGCCGGTGATCCGGCGGTCGGTGAAGCAAGCATTGTCGTGAAAGCGCTGAAGGCCAGCGGCCTGCAGCGCGGCGAGCGCCGCGATCCGTTCGATAACAGGCTCGTCCTGCCAGATCTCGACGTTTGCGAGTGCCGCCGCGCACGCAATCGGATTGGCCGTATAGGAGCTCGAATGGAAAAAGGTCTTCTTCCGGTCGACCGAATAGTGGGCCTGGAAGATGGCGTCGGTCGCCAGCGTCGCGGCGAGCGGAATGGTGCCGCCGGTCAGGCCCTTCGAGGTGCAAAGGATGTCGGGCGAGATATTCGCCTGCTCGCAGGCGAACATGGTTCCGGTGCGTCCCCAGCCGGTCATCACTTCGTCGGCGATCAGGAGCGTGCCCGAAGCCTCGGCAATCCTCTTGAGTTCAGCCAAAATCCAGCCCGGATACATCAGCATGCCGCCGGCGCCGAGCACCAGCGGCTCGACAATAAGCGCGGCTGCGCGCCGGTCGCGAGAGACGACCTCGAACCGATCCAGCGTTTCCTGCTCGCGTCCCGCAGCCGGGAAGGGGATGGTGTCGACTTCGAACAGCATGGGTTCGTAGGCGGCGTTGAAGACACCGCGCGCGCCGACGCTCATCGTGCCGATCGTGTCGCCATGGTAGCTGTGCTCCATGACGACGATGCGCGAGCGCGGCGCGCCAATATTGCGGAAATAGCCGAGCGCCATCTTCAGCGCGACCTCGACCGAGGTCGAGCCGCTGTCGGAATAAAACACCCAGTCGAGTCCCGGCGGCGCGAGATTCACCAAGGCTTTGGCAAGGTGTTCGGCCGGCTCGTGCRTGAAGCCGGCGAAAATGATCTGGTCGAGGCTGGCAGCAATCGTCTCGATGGCCTTGACGATGCGCGGATGGCGATGGCCATGGGTGACGACCCACCAGGACGAAATGGCGTCGAGGATGCGGGTGCCATYGGCCTTGTGGAGATAAGCGCCTTCAGTCCGGACAATTTCGGGCATCGCCGGCTCGAGCGCGTGCTGGGTGAAAGGGTGCCAAACGCGGGATTGCGACATCATTGACCGCGTGCAATCGGCGAGAGATCGAAGCCCGAAACCATCGCTTCCCTCAAGGTTTTAGATGTCAGCGGATCAAGGTGCGGCAGCCTGCCGAGCTGCCGCACATTGCCAAATTCCACGATCGTCCTTTGGCTGTCCGCCATTTCCTCGCCGATGAAGGCGACGCCGATGAGCGGGATGGCACGGGCCCTGAGCGCCTCGATCGACAACAATGTGTGATTGATGGTGCCGAGGGCGGTGCGCGCGCAAAGAATGACCGGCAGTTGCCATTCCCCGAATATGTCGATGAATCTTGTCTGCCGATTGAGCGGTACCATCACTCCGCCAGCGCCTTCGATGATGAGCGGGCCTGGCAAGTCCGGCAGCGAGAGCTTCGCCGCCTCGATTGCGACGCCGTCGATTTCGGCCGAACGATGCGGCGACAGTGGCGTCTTCAGACGATAGACTTCCGGCAGGATGCGCCCCGCCGGCAGGCCGGAAAGCCGGGCAACAGCCTCGCTGTCTGTCTCTTCGTCGAGGCCCGATTGCACCGGTTTCCAGTAGAAGCCGTCGAGCAGGCCGGCGAGGCCCGCCGAAAACACCGTCTTGCCGATGCCGGTATCCGTTCCGGTGATGACTATGCCTCTGCTGATGTCRCTTCGGGTCATGTCACCTTTGGTCATTCTGGGCCAACGCCTCGACAAGCGCATCGATCATGGCGGATATGGYGGCTTTATCGACGTTGAGCGTCAGCGATATGCGCAGGCGCGACGTCCCTTCCGGCACAGTCGGTGGACGAATGCCGCGTATGTCGAAGCCGCGGGCCTGCAGTGCCGCCGCCACCGCCATGGTGCGCCGGTTGTCGCCGATGATAATTGGCTGGATCTGCGAGCCGCTGGGCGCTGCGCCGAGGCGCTCGGCCAGCTGCCGGCCCGCAAATGCAATAATTTCATGCAACCGGAGACGACGCTCTGGTTCATCAGACAATATCGCGAGCGCCTCGCGCGCGGCCACGGCCATCAGCGGCGATGGCGCGGTGGAATAGATGAACGGACGGCAGCGGTTGACGAGATAGTCGCACAGTGTCCTTGGGCCGGTGACGAAAGCGCCAGATGCGCCGAGCGCCTTGCCGCATGTATGCAGCGCGAGGACGTTGTCGCGCCCCTCGAAAGCGACGGCAAGGCCGCGGCCGTCCGGTCCCCAGGCGCCGGTAGCGTGCGCCTCGTCGACAACGATGAACGCCTCGTGCCGGTCGGYGAGCGCGACAAGGCTCTCCAAAGGCGCGCAGTCCCCACTCATGCTGTAGAGGCTTTCGACCGCGATCCAGACGCGCCCCATGCCGCCTTCGGCGCGCCAGCGCGCGATGGCGTCCTCGACGGCGTCGAGGTCGTTGTGCGCTGCCAGAACGAACTCCGCGCGTCCGGCGCGCGCACCCTCGTGCATGCTGGCATGGGCGAGCTCGTCGAGGACGAGTAGGTCGCCCTTCTGCGGCAGCGTCGTCAGAATAGCGAAATTGGCGATGTAACCGCCGCCGAAGAAAAGCGCGCGCTCGGCCCCGAAAAACGCCGCAGCGTGAGCTTCCAATTGCTCATGCTCCGGCGCGTTGCCGCGCAGCAGCCGCGATCCTGTTGCGCCGACCGGCGTGCCCCTCGCGATCGCAGCCACAACCGCGTCGCCAAGCCTCTTGCAGGCGGCAAGCCCGAGATAGTCGTTCGATGAGAAGTCGAGCCCGGCGCGCGGCGCAAGCCGCCGCAGCCGGCCCCTGCGCGCCAGTCCCTGTAAGGTCGCTTCGTAGCGGGCAAACGGTGCCTCGTTCACTCAGCCTCCAGTTCCATCCGCTCGATGCCCAGACGCCGAAAAAGCAGCGTATCCTTGTCCTGGCCGGGATTGCCCGCCGTCAGCAGCGTGTCGCCGACGAAGATCGAATTGGCGCCGGCAAAAAAGCACAGCGCCTGCAGCTCATCGGTCATGGCGGTGCGGCCGGCCGAAAGGCGTATATATGATTTCGGCATCATGATGCGGGCGAGCGCAATCATGCGCACGAACTCGATCGGCTCGATAGGGCTGGCGTCGGCAAGTGGGGTGCCAGCGATCGGGATGAGCATGTTGATCGGCACGCTGTCGGGCGGCTCCGGCAGGTTGGCTAAAGTCACCAGCATGTCGATGCGGTCCACCGGCTCTTCGCCCATTCCAACAATCCCGCCGCAGCAGACCTTGATGCYGGATTGGCGAACGTTCTCGAGCGTATCCAGCCGATCCGCAAAGCTGCGCGTGCTGATGACCTCGCCGTAGTAGCVCTCCGACGTGTCGATGTTGTGGTTGTAGTAGTCGAGCCCCGCCTGCTTGAGCCGCTGCGCCTGTTCGAGGTCGAGCATGCCGAGCGTCATGCAGGTCTCCATGCCGAGCGCCTTAACGCCCTCGACCATGGCGACCACGGCGTCCATGTCGCGCCCCTTGGGGCTGCGCCAGGCGGCGCCCATGCAATAGCGCGTGGCGCCCRCATCGCGCGCCTTCCTGGCCTCAGCGACGACGCGCTCGACCTCCATCAGCTTCGAGGCCTTGAGGCCCGTTTCGTGATGCGCCGACTGACTGCAATAGCCGCAATCCTCGGGGCAGCCGCCGGTCTTGATCGACAGCAGGCGTGACAGCTGCACCCGGTTGGGATCGAAATTTTCGCGATGGATCGTCTGCGCCCGAAAGAGCAGGTCGTTGAAGGGCTGGTCATAGATTGCCTGGGCTTCCTCTCGCGTCCAGGGCGGAAGCGCCCAACCGAGAGGGTCCGATGTCAGGTTCGGGCCAAGTTCCGCGTTCATTCCACCTCCATAAGCAAAAAACGTTTGGCTATCAGCCAAGAAAGCGGACTTCGGAGCCCGTCATGATCTGCTCACCAGCGCCGGCACGCGCAGTACGTCGTTGGATTCATTGAGTATGGAAAAACCGTACCCTCCGCCTGCATCGCGCTCTACCGAATAAGTGAGGCGGTCGACGATCCGATTATCCTTGTCGAAGGTCAGCACACGCGGTTTGAGCGCGGTCAACTCGCTCTCGTGCACATAGACCGAGTTGCAGATGATGACCTGGTCGCCTGGCTGGCAGGTGCGGGCCGCGGCACCGTTAAGGATGCAACAGCGCGACCCGCGATCGCCGAGGATGACATAGGTCGAGATCCGCGCGCCCGAATTCTTGTTCCAGATCTCGACGAATTCCATCGGCAGGATGCCTGCCTCCTCGCAATGATCGGGATCGAGCGTGATCGAGCCGTGATAGTCGAGATTGGCCTCGGTGACGTGGATGCCGTGCAGCTTGCCGGCAACGATTTTGCGCATCCCTTCCTCCAAAGCGACTTTCGATCCTTTGCCCCGGTGCCTCGTTTTCTCGGCGCCTATCGCGTGCTTTCTCCGGCTTGAGTGCAAGAACGCTCCCTTCTGATCGCGTCGCAGGATTCGGTGAAGGCGACATCCAACAGGCAACCGAGTGCTACCAGTCCGTGAGAGGCAGCCATCTGGCGCAGTTCGTCGAGCCGACAGATGATAAAGCCAAGTGCTTCCACGCGGTCCTCTGTTTGCCCCTGGCCCGTCRCTTTCTCCTCGCCGCTAGAACTATGCGGTGCGCCAAGGAGCTGGCCTGGGTCGGCGGTCGGTGGAACTAAGGACGTGGTGGCGCGAGTTAGCCTGCGGCCAAAGGGGTTCCTACGGTCCCGGCTCATGTCCTCTCCCTCAGTTCAGATGCCTGCGGCAATTCCGGTCTGCCGGCATATCCAGGCCAATGTCGAGAATGGGAGCGCTGTGGGTAAGCCAGCCGACCGAGATGAGATCGACGCCTGTCGCCGCGATTGCGGGAGCCGTTTTCAGGGTCACCCGGCCCGACGCCTCGGTGACAGCTCTGCCTCCGACCATCGCCACGGCCTGCCCAAGATCCTCGAGTGACATATTGTCGAGGAGAACGGCGTCGACGCCGACTTGGAGCGCCATCTCAAGCTGCTGCAGCGTGTCGACCTCGACCTCGATTTTGACCATGTGGCCTACCGCACTACGCGCCCGCTCGATTGCGGTACGGATGTCGCCGGCAATGGCGATGTGGTTGTCCTTGATGAGCACGGCGTCGTCGAGCGCGAAGCGGTGATTGGCGCCGCCGCCGGCGCGCACGGCATATTTTTCAAGGGCACGCAGGCCTGGCGTTGTTTTTCGCGTGCATACGATCTTGGTGCTATGGCCGCGTACCGCGTTTACAAGCGAGGCCGTCGCCGTTGCGATGCCACTCAGCTTGCATAGGAAATTGAGCGCGGTCCGCTCGGCCGTCAGCAGGCTGCGCGCCGGTCCGCTTACGACCGCGATTGTCTCCCCTGCGGAAACTTTGCCACCCTCGGGGCATCGCAGCTGCATACTGATCCCAGGATCGACCAGCAGAAAGGCAAACATCACCAGATCGAGCYCGGCGACAATGCCGGCCTGGCGGRCATTCAACGCCAGCGTCGCTTTGCAATCGGCGGGGATGATGGCATCGCTGGTGATGTCGCCGGCTCGGCCCAGATCCTCCAGCAAGGCTGCGCGGACGATCGGCTCCATGACAATCTGGGGAAGCGGCGCAAGTGAACTCATCTCAGAGGCTCCGTTCGGCTGCTTGCCAGTTGAGCGCGACGGCCTTCTCGAAGGCTGTGCAGAGCGTCAGCCGGGAGGGGAGGGGGTCAACATCGCGCCTGGGAAAATCGGACCGGTAGTGAGAGCCGCGGCTTTCCTCGCGCCGAAGTGCCGCGATCGCGATCAACATGGATACCAGCGCCGGATCGGCCGCCGCTGTCTCACCAACAGCGGTCGGCAGTAGAGCTGCGATCGCGTCGCGCAGCCCCTTGCCTGTCCGGATGATGCCAAGCGCATTGGAGACGAGTTGGCGAATGGGTGAAGGGTCGGGTCGCATAGGAACCATTGCTGGGAGTCTAGACCACTGCCAGCCTCGGCAAGTGCCGGCGACACTTGCCGCTACCCAGGCCGCTGTCGCGACTGCTTCGGCCAGCGAGTTGCTGGCGAGCCGATTTGCTCCATGCAGTCCGGTGCAGGCGACCTCGCCGCATGCCCACAGACCGCTAACGGAACTGCGCCCGTCAGCGTCCACGGCCACACCGCCCATGTGATAGTGGGCGGCCGGGCGCACGGGGATCGGCTCCACGGCCGGATCGATGCCGGCCTGCTTGCAAATCCCCTCGATCGCCGGGAAACGTTTTGCGAATTTTTGCCCGAGGCATCGGCGGGCATCGAGATAAACACGATGCCCAGCGGCGAGATGATGCGCAATTGCGCGTGCGACCACATCGCGCGCTGCGAGCTCTGCGCCAGGCGTGTCGGCAAGGAAGCGCAGACCATGTTCATCAGTCAGGACCGCGCCTTCGCCCCGTACCGCTTCACTTATAAGTGGCATTGGCCTGCGCTCCGTGTCGAGCRCCGTCGGATGGAACTGCACAAATTCGAGGTCGGCGAGCTCGGCGCCGGCACAGGCGGCCAGCGCCAGCCCGTRGCCAAACGAAGAAAGCGGGTTGGTTGTGTCGCAAAACAGGCCACCTATACCGCCGGTCGCCAACACCACACGGCGGGTGGGCAAGGCAAAGACGCYGCTGTTCAGCACAGCCAGCACGCCAACGGTGCAGCCCTCGGCGACCACCAGCCGAAGGGCTGTTATGCCTTCCATGATTGTGATCGAACGGGTGCGCCGCGCCACGGCAAGCAGCGCATGAAACAACTGATGCCCTGTGGCGTCAGCAGCATGAACGATCCGGCGCCGTGAATGGGCTGCCTCCAGGCCAAGCCGCAGTTTCCCATCCAAAGCGCGGTCGAAGGGAGCACCAAGACGAATGAGGTTCTCGACCRCGTGAGGGACGGCCTCGACCACTCGCCTGGCTATTTCTTCGTTGCAAAGCCCATCGCCGACGGCAAGCGTATCGGCAAGGTGCAGGTCAGTGCTGTCGTCCTCGCCAAGGCTTGCCGCAAGCCCACCCTGCGCGAGTGTGCTCGAGGCATCCGTCCCAAGTGGTGTCCTGGAGAGGAGGATGACCGGCTCTGGCGCCAGATGCAGCGCCGTCATCAGTCCGGCGAGGCCAGCGCCGATGATGACCGGCGCCCCACCGATGTCATGGATGTAGGTCGTCATACGAAGAGCATGCGCTCGACGGCCCAGCGGGCGCGCTCGGCGACACGGGGATCGATCGTGACGATATGTCGGTTCTCCTGGAGCGCGCTGCGGATATTGCCTAGCGTAATGCGCTTCATGTGCGGGCACAGGTTGCAGGGACGCACGAAGTCCACGTCAGGATGCTCGACCGCGACATTGTCGCTCATCGAGCATTCCGTCATCAGCACAACACGCGCCGGCTTATGCCGTCCGACATAGTCGGACATCGCCGCCGTCGAACCGGCGAAGTCGGCCTCGGCGACGACCTCCGGTGGGCATTCAGGATGGGCAAGCACCGTGACGCCGGGATGAGCCTCGCGCAGCTCGCGAATGTCGGCCGCGCTGAAGCGTTCGTGGACCTCGCAGCGTCCCTTCCAGGCGATGATCTCGACCTTGGTCTGCGCCGCGATGTTTTTCGCCAGATATTCGTCGGGCAGCATGATGACGCGCGGCGCATTGAGCGACTTCACCACCGCAAGYGCGTTTCCAGAGGTGCAGCAAATGTCGGACTCGGCCTTCACGGCTGCAGAGGTGTTGACGTAGGTGATGACCGGAACGCCAGGATAGCGCTGCCRCATCAGCCGCACGTCCTCGGCGGTGATCGAGTCGGCCAGCGAACAGCCGGCGGCGAGATCTGGGATGAGCACGGTCTTGCCGGGATTGAGGAGCTTCGCCGTCTCAGCCATGAAATGCACGCCGGCGACCACGATCAGATCCGCATCGACCGTCATCGCCTCGCGAGCCAGTGCCAGGCTGTCGCCGACAATGTCGGCCACGCAGTGAAAGATTTCGGGCATCTGATAGTTGTGCGCCAGGATGGCGGCGTTGCGTTCGCGTTTCAGCGCCAGGATGGCGTCGATGTCATCGGCAAAGGCCGGCCATTCGACTGGCGGGATAACGCGCCGGACGCGCTCGTAGAGCGACGCGGCCGTAGGTAACGCGC
>NZ_MDFL01000156.1 GCF_001854785.1 Mesorhizobium sp. ORS 3428 | reverse complement strand
GAGCCGCCCTTCATTCTCGGCTGGGATATTTCCGGAACCGTCCAGGCGCTGGGCGCCGACGTGACCGCCTTCAAGGTCGGTGACGAGGTGTTCGGCATGCCGCGTTTTCCCAAACAGGCCGGAGCCTATGCCGAGCTCGCCGCCGCGCCGGCTGACGAGATCGCTATCAAACCCGAAAGCATCGATCATGCCCATGCGGCGGCGCTGCCGCTCGCCGGCCTCACCGCCTGGCAGGGGCTTGTACGGCACGGCGGCCTGCAAGCCGGCGAGCGCGCGCTGATCCACGCCGGCGCCGGCGGGGTCGGCCATCTGGCGGTGCAGATCGCCAAGGCGCGCGGCGCCTATGTCGTCTCGACCGCGAGCCCGGACAAGCTCGACTTCGTTCGCTCGCTCGGCGCCGACGAGGTGGTCGACTACACCAAGCAGGATTTCACCGCGAAGGGCGGCGACTTCGACCTGGTGCTGGAGACGATCGGCGGCGACCATGCCGAGGAGTCGTTGAAAGTGCTGCGGGACGGCGGCGTGCTGGTGTCGCTGCTCAATGTCCACGACACGACGAGGGCGAAGGCGAAGGAGCGGAATATCCGCATCGAGCGCATCTCGGTGAAGCCTGACCGAGAGGCCCTTGCCGAGCTCGCCAGCCTAGTCGACGCAAAGAAGCTCTCACCTCACGTGGCCAAGGCCTTCCCGCTCGAGCAGGCGGGCGAGGCCCAAGCGTTCCTTGCAACCCGGCCGATCGGCAAAGTCGTGCTGACGGTCTGACTACGCAGGCCTCCCGAGGCGGGCACCGGCTTCGGGCAAGACATGCTGGAGCGAATCCGAACGCTTGCGATGCGCTTGGAAGGCTGCGGAAAGACGAAGGGCGCGGAGTTCCGCGCCCTCGTTTGTTTCCCTCTGTGGGAAGTTCTGTGGGAACCTGGAGYAATTCCAGGAGAAATGTGAAGCGGTTTCCGTCCGGGATTGCCCGAACCGTTCTAGTGCCGGTATTGCTGGATCCGCGTCGTGCGCAGCCCAGCAAGGCCATATTCGTCGATCGATGCCTGCCAGGAGAGAAATTCCTCGGTCGTGAGCTTGTAGCGCTGGCAGGCCTCTTCCAAGCTGAGCAGTCCGCCGCGCACCGCCGCGACTACTTCCGCCTTGCGCCGGATAACCCAGCGCCTTGTGTTCGTCGGCGGCAGATCGGCTATCGTAAGAGGGCTGCCGTCAGGCCCGATAACATATTTGACTCTAGGTCTAACCAGATCGGTCATCGTACTCTCTACTAAAAACTCAAAGACCCAATCCCCGCCACAGTACCGCCACAGCTTTAAAAATTGCCTAAGCGAAGCCTAATGACTAGGTAAGGATCGTGAACGTCACGTTAGGTTTTTGTTCGGCATTTGAGACAATCGCGGCCCCRGTCCGATTTCGCCGACAAAAATCGCTTGGCCAGCCAAGCTGGCGCACCCGGAGCGCTTGACCTATATTCCGGCCATTGGCAGCCAGCGCCACGCAGATTGAAAGAACCATGAACAGCCTCGATCTTCCCGGACGCCCAGAAAACACCCGCGTCGTCGTCGCCATGTCGGGCGGCGTCGATTCGTCGGTGGTTGCCGGCATCCTCAAGCGCGAGGGCTATGATGTCGTCGGCGTCACCCTGCAGCTTTACGATCATGGCGCGGCCACGCATCGACCGGGGTCCTGCTGCGCCGGCCAGGATATCGACGACGCCCGCCGCGTTTCCGAGACGCTCGGCATTCCGCATTACGTGCTCGACTATGAAGAGCGCTTCCGCAAGGCCGTCATCGATCCCTTCGCCGAGAGCTATGTCGCCGGCGAGACGCCAATCCCGTGCGTGTCCTGCAATCAGACGGTGAAGTTCGCCGATCTTTTGGCCACCGCGCAGGACCTCGGCGCCGACGCTTTGGCCACCGGCCATTACATCCGCTCCCGCGCCAACGGCGCGCATCGCGCGCTCTACCGGCCGGTCGATGCCGACCGCGACCAGAGCTATTTCCTGTTCGCGACCACGCAGGCGCAGATCGACTATCTGCGTTTCCCGCTCGGCGGTCTCTCCAAGCCGCAGGTGCGGGCGATCGCCGAGGATATGGGGCTGACGGTCGCCGCCAAGCAGGACAGCCAGGACATCTGCTTCGTGCCGCAGGGCAAGTATTCCGACATCATCGCCAAGCTGAAGCCGAGCGCGGCCAATCCGGGCGACATTGTGCATATCGACGGCCGCGTGCTCGGCCGCCATGAAGGTATCCTGCGCTACACGATCGGCCAGCGCCGCGGCATCGGCATCGCTTCCGGCGAGCCGCTCTATGTCGTTCATCTCGACGCCGACCGGGCGCGTGTCGTCGTCGGCCCGCGCGAGGCGCTGGAGACGCACAAGATTTATCTGCGCAACATGAATTGGCTGGGCGACGGCCCGCTGTCGGACATTCCCGAGAGCGGGCTTGAGCTGTTCGCCAAGGTGCGCTCGACACGGCCGCCGCGACCGGCCCTGCTGCATCATCGCGACGGCRTGACCTCGGTCGAGCTGGTCGACGGCGAATCCGGCATCGCGCCCGGACAGGCCTGCGTGCTTTATTCCGATGACGGCAATGAAGCGCGCGTCTTCGGCGGCGGGTTCATCGAGCGCTCCGAGCGCGGCGCCGAGGCCGAGGCTATGCTCTCCAGGCTTGCGCGGCAGCCCGCGGATATCGCCGCCGAGTAATCAGGCCCGTCGAGCGGAGGCCTTCCAGTACACAGCGTCCTTTGCTCGTCCGAACGGCCGCGCAAAGCTGTAGAAGCGCAAGGCTGCCGTTCGCAGGCCGTCAGAATATCAACAGACCTTAGGCGGGTGCGCCGCTATGCGTTACCGTGCCCGCCGTCAGAATGCGCAGAACGCGGATTGCTTCCTCGCCATCGGTGCGCGGTTCGGCGCGCGTTTCGATGCACTGCATGAAATGCGCGAGCTCGCGCGTCAGCGGCATGCCTTCGCCGACCGCCACATAGGACGGCTCATTGGCGGTGAAGGCCCACTGGCCGCTGTCCTGCCAGACAGCGTGGCGATAGACGGCAAGCTTGCGCTCCCACGGTTCGACGTCGTCGAACACAGCCATCGCCTTCGTGCCGACCACCGTCAGCCGCCGCTCGCGATAGGGGTTGAGCCGGGAAGCGAAGAGATGGCCGCGCAGCCCGTTGGGAAAGCGCATATGCAGATGCGCGAAGTCGCTGAGATTATCCAAGAGCGCTGCGCCCTCGCCCCTGACCTCGATCGGCTCGGTGCCGGTAATGGCAAGGATCATCGAGAGATCATGCGGCGCCAGATCCCAAAGCGCATCGTTTTCGGTGTGGAACTTGCCGAGGCCGAGCCGATGCGAGTGGATGTAGCGCACCTCGCCGAGCTCGCCATTGTCGATCAGCGCCTTCAGCGTCTCGAAGGCGGGATGGAAGCGCAGCACATGGCCGACCATGAAGACGCGGCCGTTGGCCCTTGCCGCCTGCACCGAACGCTCGGCATCGGCGACCGTCAGCGCGATCGGCTTTTCCACCAGCACGTCCTTGCCGCTCTCGACGGCACRCACCGCCAGGTCGGCATGAAATTGCGGCGGCAGCGCCATGACGACGGCGTCGACATCGGTGCGCTCGAACAGCTTGTCCGGCTCGATCGCCAGGCAGTCCTGCTCGCTGGCAAAGCCTTCGGCGCGGGCGCGGTTGGCGTCGGAAACGGCATGGAGCGCGCCAAGCGCCTTGAGGGTGCGGATGTGGTTGCTGCCCCAGTATCCGCAACCGAGGACTGCGATGCGCGGCTTCATTCGTTCAAACTCTAGAATTTAATGGCCGAGACATAGCGACGTGCCCCGTCGAACTCAACCCCGGCGCATGCGCTTGAGTGTCTGCCCGGCAAAGCTTTTCAAAGGACGGGATTATGYCGACAAACCGGACGCATCCAAGCTTGACAGCTTTGCCCTGCCAACCTTATATCCGCGCGACCTTGGCGAATGCCTCGAAATTGTCCGCGATCKGACGGTTCTTCGAGCCTCTTCGCCGCTCCTGGCGGAGTAGCTCAGTTGGTTAGAGCACGGGAATCATAATCCTGGGGTCGGGGGTTCAAGTCCCTCCTCCGCTACCACCGCTTCCGCCTCAAGGGCGGGCTTCCGCTACCATAAGGCTGCTAAGCGGCTGAATACTTGCAAAAATCGAAATTGATGGTAGCGCTCTCCGGAAAATTTCTCAGTAATTTCAATGAGGCACCGTTAATTTGTTCAGCTGCGTTTCAGGTGCCGGGAGAAGGTCTCGATCGCGCCAGAGGCGGCTAGTCAGCCCGATATTCTGGAATGACTGACCGAAAAGGGGCCGAAAGCGGGAACATCCGCCTTCAGGATGTCGACCAGAAAGCCGACCATGGCCAACTGTAGTCTGATATTCCRCAATCGCAGTCACTTCACCGTGTCTGGTGGYGATTGAGATAGCGCTCCAGCAGGCGCACCAGCGTGATCAGCAATAGATTGATCGCTAGATAGAGCGCGCCGGCTATGGCGAATATCTCGAACACCGCGAAGGTCTGGCTCATCAGTCGCTTGGCGTAACCCGTGACCTCCAAGACCGTGATCGTGGATGCAAGGCTTGTGCCCTTCAAGGTCAGCACGAGTTCGTTGCCATAGGCAGGCAACGCCTGGCGGATCGCGAGCGGAAACTCTATGCGGCGGAAGCGCAAGGCTCGCGACATCCCGCAGGCCTGYGCTGCCTCGACAAGGCCTACTGGCACCGACATCAGCCCACCCCGCAGGATCTCCGACGTATAGGCGGCTGTGTTGAGAGCCAGCGCCAACACCGCRCAGCGCGCGCCGTCGCTCACMACCCACCACAATGCCGCGGTGTCCTTGACGAAGGAGAGCTGGCCGAGCCCGTAATAGAAGAGGAAGATCTGCACCAGCAGGGGCGTGCCGCGAAAGACCGTGCTGTAGCCTTTGGCAAATCCGGAAACGAGCCTGTTCGACGATAGGCGCATGATGGCGAGGCCAAGGCCAAGGTTGAAGCCGATCAGCACCGACAGGAAAGTGAGGACGGCGGTGACCTTCAGCCCTTTCAACAGTACCGGAACCGCCTGCTGGATGAGTTCGAGGTCCATCGAAATTACTTCCTTGCGCGGAGCCTGAGCGCGCGTTCGGCCTGGTCGACRCCGGCCTGGCTAACAAGTGTGATCGCGAGATAGACCACCGCCGCGATGAGATAGAAGATGAAGGGGTGGCGGGTTGTGTTGGAACCGATGAAGGCCGTGCGCATCAGTTCCTGAAGGCCGACCACCGAGACGAGCGCTGTGTCCTTGATTGTGACCTGCCAGACATTGTTCATGCCGGGAATGGCGATGCGGAGCATCTGCGGCAGGATGATGCGGCGAAAGGTGCGCAGGCCAGGAATGCCGAGCGCCCTGGCCGCCTCGATTTGCCCTTGCGGGATGGCGGCGAGCGCGCCGCGCACCACCTCGGTAGAATAGGCGCCCGAGATCGAGCCGATGGCGATGACGGCAATGACGAAGGCATAGCCGCTGTCGGCAAGGCCGGCATAGCCGAAGGCAGTCGCTACCCGCGTCACGAATTCGACCGAGCCGAAGAACAGCAAATAGATGATGAGCAGTTCCGGCACGCCGCGCACCAGCGCCGTGTAGCCATCCACGACATATGTCAGCGGACGCACGCGCCCCCATTTAATCAGGCCGCAAATCACGCCGACGACGAAACCGCCCAGCATTGCGGCGATGGCCACGACAACGGTGATGGCCGCGCCACGCATGATGGCGCCAACCCAACCGCCGTCCCACACTTGCCAAAGTCCAAATTCCATTGCGGAAGTCCGAGCTTCTAATGTCAATTCGTGGGAACGGCGCGTCCGCCCACGAACTCAGTCGAGGCGACCGCCCTTGCCTGTCGGCGCGAACGGTCGCCTCTGTGAGCTTATTTGCAGGGACGAGAAATGTCGGACTTGAACCACTTCTCGCTCGCCTTGCCGACCGACCCGTCGGCGACCAGCTCGCATAGTGCCTTGTCGATGTCGGCCTTCAAGGCGGTGTTGTCCTGTGCGATGCCGACGCCGATGCCTTCACCCAGCGAAGGATCGAAGGTGCTCTGGATCTTCACATTGACGAATTGGAAGTTCTTACCGTCTGGCTTGTCGAGGAAGTCCTGCAGCGCGGAAGCGTCGGCGAAGGCCGCGTCGATGCGGCCGGACGCGAGGTCGATCTGCATCTGGTCGAGCGTGTCGTAGGTCCTGAGATCGGCATTGGGCGCGCGCTTCTCGAGGAAATGCGCATGGGTGGTGCCGGCTTGCACACCGACCTTCTTGCCGTCGAGTGACTTGAGAAGCGTGTCGATGTCCTTGATGCCTGCGAGGTCGGAGCCCTTCGGCGCCACGAACATATTGGCGAGCTCGGCGTAGCCGACGCTGAAGTTGATCTCCTTCTTGCGCTCGGCCGTGATCGACATGCCCGAGATGATGACGTCGAAACGCTTGGCCTTCAACGCCGGGATCAGGCCGTCGAAAGCCTGCACGACGAAGTGGCACTTCTTGTTGAGCTTGGYGCACAGCAAGGCGCCGACATCGGCGTCGAAACCGGTGACGTTGCCGGAGGCATCGGCCATGCTCCAGGGCGGATAGGCGCCCTCAGTGCCGATTGCGAGCTCATCTCCGGCGAAAGAGCTGTTCATTCCTGCAGCGAGGAAGGCGAGCAGAGATAAAATCTTCAGTTTCATTGAGTTCCCCATTGTTGACGTTTGTGGGTGCATTGGGCTTACGCCCTGTTGCATCTTGATTGCGCCCAGGTCAGAGCGTCCGGGCCAGGAACTGGCGCAGGCGTTCCGAGCGCGGATTGGCGAAAAGCTCCGCCGGTGCTCCCTCTTCCTCCACCTTGCSGCGATGGAGRAAGAGGATCTTGTGCGACACCTCGCGCGCGAACTGCATCTCGTGCGTCACGAGGATCATGGTGTTGCCTTCTTCGGYGAGCTGCCGGATGACGCGCAGCACCTCGCCGACCAGTTCGGGATCGAGCGCGGAGGTCGGCTCGTCGAGCAGGATCACTTTGGGCCGCATGGCAAGCGTGCGGGCGATCGCCGCGCGCTGCTGCTGGCCTCCAGACAGCTGGCCGGGATATTGGGCGTGCTTGTCGGACAGGCCGACCTTCTTCAGCAGCGCATGGGCGTGCTCCACCGCCTCGTCACGGCGCTCCTTCAGAACGTGAACGGGCGCCTCGATGATGTTTTCGAGCACCGTCAGATGCGGCCACAGGTTGAAGCTCTGGAACACCATGCCGACGCGAGCGCGGATGYGCTCCACCTGCCGCATGTCAGCTGGGTGAGAACGGCCATCCGAGGTCCTCTTCATCCTGATCTCTTCGCCRTCGACGATGATGCGGCCGCCATTAGGTTGCTCGAGCAGGTTGATGCAGCGCAGGAAGGTGCTCWTGCCGGAACCGGATGACCCGATCATCGACACAACCTCGCCGGCGCTTGCCGACAGRCTGACGCCGCTCAATACTTCGATCTGGCCGAAGCTTTTATGGAGGTCGCGCACCTCGACGGCCGCCCTCGGCCGCACGGCAACGGCCGCGGGATGTAGCTGGACGATGCTGGTCACCGCGAGTGGCGCGACAGCTTGCGGGTTGCCGTCGATGGCTGCGTCCACGGCCTTGAGATCGGCGAAAGCGCGGTCGAAATAACGCAGGCTCGTGGCCAGCGAGTTCCACTGCCAGTCGGCATCCTCGGGGATGAAGGCGGCGCGCAGCGTCGACTTGATGCGCTGGCCGAGTGGCGAATCGACCTTGCCGTAGAGATGCAGCCAGTTGTCGGCCTGCACCGCGTCCATGACCGTAGCGCCGTCGAGCGTGCCGCACTCGACGACCAGCGGTAGCACGCGCGCGCCAGGCAGCGCCTTGCGGACGGCCGCCGAGACATAACCGGTGGCGGTTGCGGCGATGCCGGTGTCGGTCTTGGCATCCCTGCCGGTCAGCACCACCGAGAGCGCCGGGCCGAACACGGATTTGCCCCACGCCAATCCGTCATGCTCGCTTTCGGCGACCGACAGCAAGGCCGGATAGCCATAGGGGCCGGCGCCAGTATGCATGTCGAAGACCACGACATGACGTGCCTGCGCGGCGAATGCGGTCAGAATGTCGCTGAGCGTAYGGTTCGACCAAACCGGTCCCGCACCGCCGTAGAACAGGCCGTCCGGAAACTGGTACTGGCCCGCCTCGACGATTGGCGCAATACCGGCATGGCCGCCGAGCCGCGTCCTTGCCGCTTCCAGAGCTTCGTCGGCCCGAATGCGATCCGGGCCTTCCCATTCCCGGCAGACGAGCGCTGCGTGAAGGTCGGCATATTTTTCGTTCTTCGGCGCACCAACCTGCCAGTCTATGAAATTGCGGTTGAGGTCGACATTGTCCTCRTTGACGCGCCGAGACCAGGCCGTACCCCAAGGGTTGATGAGGTGGATAGCGAGGATTGCCGTATCGTCCGGCAACCGCCACGGTGCATTCTCCTCCAGCCAGGCCGTCTGGCAGGCCGAGCCGAACTGGCCCTCCACGCCATGCGTGCCTGAGATCAATACCATCAGCTTGGGGGCGTTCCGGCGCCCGATCAAAGCGACGTCTGTGGCCAGCACCTCGCCGGCCGGTCCGTGCAGAGGATGGACGTATTCCATCAACTCGGCGCCCGCGCGCTGGGCGGCGTTGCGGAAGCGCTGACGCAGTTCGACAAAGCCGACCGAATAGGAGCGCGCCGCAGCTACATCACGCATGGGCTTCTACTCCGTTCCGGTTGCCGTCGTTGGCAGACAGCGGGGCAAGGGGCAACACCTTCCCCGGGTTCATCAGGGAATGGCCGTCGAGCGTGTCCTTGACCCGCTTCATCAGCTTCAGCTTTGTCTGGTCGGCGGTGGCGATTAGCGAGTGGATGCGCTTGGAGCCCACGCCATGCTCGGCCGAGAAGGAGCCGCCAAGGGTGACGAGATCGGCATAAAGGACCGCCTCCACCGCCGCCGCGAGTGCCGCCGGCAGAGGCCCGCGGCGGTTGAGCACGATATGCAAATTCCCGTCGGCGAGATGTCCGAAAACGTAGGGTTTCAGCTCGGGGTCGATAGCGGCAAGCCCGGTGGGGATTCTCTCGACGTATCCGTCGATCTCAGAAAGCGGCACCGACACATCGTAGGAAGGCGCTGCCGCATGGGCTCGATAGATGACGTCGGTGTCCTCGCGCAGTCTCCACAGCGCCTCTTCTTGTCGCTTCGAGCCGGCGACGATGCCGGTCGTGTCGGGATGGCGCTCCAGAATTTCGCCGAAGAGTTTTTCGAACTGCGCTCVCAACCCTTCCTCGTGCGCACCGCCGAGCGCCAGCAGAAGATAGAGCGGTCGGTTGAGTTCGAAGTCGGGTTCCGACCAGCCATGCGCGGAAGCGGTGAGATTGATGAAAGACCGCCACAGCGCCTCCGCCGCTCGAAGCTGGCCCGTTTCGCTGTCGAGCGCCAGGCGGATGAGGTCCAACGCCGCGGTCACCGATGGTAGGCCGAACAGCGCCGTTGCCGCAGCGCGTGGAGTGGGATCGAGCTTGAGCACTGCCCGCGTTACGATGCCGAGCGTGCCTTCCGCGCCGATAAAAAGATGCTTGAGGTCATAGCCCGCGGCATTCTTTACCACCCGGGTCATATCGCAGTAGACACTGCCGTCGGCCAGAACCGCCTCGAGGCCGAGTACCCGGTGGCGCATGACACCATTGCGGAAGGCCATGACGCCRCCGGCATTGGTCGAGATCATGCCGCCGATGGTGGCGCTGCCGCGCGCTGCAAGATCGATGCCCGGTTCGAGCCTGTGCTCGGCCGCCGCCTTCTGCAGCGTTTCCAGGATGACGCCAGCCTGGACGACCGCCGTCCGCTCGACGGCGTCTAGCCGCTCGATACGGTTCATCCGCTCGAGCGAAAGCACGATCTCGCCGGGTTCGGAAACGCTGCCGCCGACCAGCCCGGTGCGTCCGCCTTGGGCCACAACCGGCACGCCGTAGCCGTTGCACAGGCGAACCACCGCGGCGACCTCTTCGGTCGTCGCCGGTGCGACGATGACGCCGGCACCGAGATTGTCGGGATTGGTGCCGGGATCTACATCGGCGGCCAAGCCCACACGCAAATACCGCGCGCCGACGAGCGCGCGGATGTCGTCGAGAACCGCATGCGGGACTAGCTGAGGCGCTTGCTGCGACGCCGCTTGGCTGGTGTGCTTGCCGTTCATTGGCGCGCTATCCTTGCCAGCGAGCCGATCAGGCGGTCATTGTCGGCGGGTGTGCCAATTGTGACGCGCAGAAAGTTTTCGCAGCCCCTTTCGCGCCAAGCCTTGACGATGATGCCTTCCTGAAGCAGCGCGCTAGCAAGAGCGGCGCTGTCGCCGCCGCAATCGAAGAACAGGAAATTCGTCTGGGAGGACGCGACCCGGAACCCAAGTCCTTCGAGGACGGCGGCAACGCGCGAGCGCTCGCCGCTCAGGCGAGCGACCGACGCCTGCATCCATGCCTCGTCGCCGAGTGCCGCGATGGCAGCAGCCTGCGCCGCGGCATTGACGTTGAAGGGCGTCTTGGCCGCCGCCACAACGCGCGCCAGTTCAGCGTCGGAGCACATGGCATAGCCGACGCGCAATCCAGCCAGCCCGTAGGCCTTGGAGAAGGTGCGCAGCACGACGAAGGCAATGTCGCTCGACCGCAGCACTTCGAGCCCGTCGGGGCAGGAACCGTCAGCGAATTCGAAATAGGCTTCATCCAGCACGAACAACGTGCCGGGTCTCACCGCTGCAATCAGCCGATCCAGCGACTCGCGATCGAGCGCGGGGCCGACGGGATTCCACGGCGAGGAGAGGAAGACAATGCAGGGACCTCTGGCTATGGCCTGCTCGAGTGCCGCTATGTCGAAGCCGAAATCGTCCGTCATCGCCACTTTCGTGACGACCGCGCCCTGCGCCAGCGGCTCGATCTCGTGCAGGCCGAAGCTCGGAACCACTGTCACCACGCCCGCTCCCGGCACGAGCATGGCTCGGGACACGGCGGCGATCAGTTCTTCCGAACCGTTGCCGGCAACGATGGTGTYCGGCTCAACCGACAGCCTTTGCCCGAGAGCGGCGCGCAAGGCTGCGCAGGCGGGATCGGCGTATCGCCACGGCTCCAGCGCCGGCGAGGCGAGCGCTGCGAGAACGTCCGGCGAACATCCATCCGGGTTTTCATTGCTAGCGAGACGCGCAATGTCGTCACGGCCCGAGATCGAACGGGCGACCGCGATGTTCATGCCGGCGTTGTAGGGCGGCAGGCCAGCGACATTCGGGTTGAATGCCAGGCCATTTTGTGAAGCGGTTTTGACTGAATTGTCCACGCCAATGTTTCCGTTCTCTATGGGAGTGCGTACTTTCACGGGCTTCCGCCCGGTCAAAGGTCCAGGACGACCGATCCTCTTGGCTTGGAGCAGCACAACAGGACTTCGCCGGCGGGCGGTTCGTCCAGCGGCTCCTCGAAATAGGCGACCTCGCCAGAGACCAGGCGCGACTTGCAGGTGCCGCATATCCCGGCGCGACAGCTGAAATCGGGGGAAAGACCCCGGTCCTCGGCAAAAGCGAGCAGCGACTCGGCAGTCGGGTCCCAGACTGCCGTGCGGCCCGATTTGCGAAACTCCACTGTCATGGCTCCGCCAGGAGTCCTCGCCGGTGCCGGCGGCGTCTGCTCTGCCAGAGCCTGCTCGGTTGGGGTTTCCAGCAGGGTCGCCGGACCGAAGAACTCGTAGGCAATGCGCTGCCGGGGCACCCCGAACCCACGCAGTATGCTGTGCACCGCCCGCATGAAGGGCGGAGGGCCGCAGAGATAGAAGTCGTAGTCGTCGAGCGGCAGGAGCTGCTGCAACAGCTCGCGCGTCACCACACCCTCGCTGTGGTGGCGGCCGGCATCCCTGTCCTTGCCTGTTGGGAAGCGGTAGCAGAAATGCGCCGTAATGCCCGGTCGTGAGGCAGCTATCATCTCGACCTCGTCGCGAAGTGCATGCACATCGCCGTTGTCGCAGGCGTGGATGAAGAGCACCTTCCGCTCGGTCGTGGCCAGGGCATGCAGCATCGCGACCAGCGGCGTCAGCCCGACGCCGCCGCTCAACAGCACCACGGGCCGCTTGCTCTCGCCGTCGAGCACGAAATCGCCGCGCGGCCCCTCGGCCAGCAGGACGTCGCCAACCTCGACATGATCATGTAGATAGCAGGAGCTGACGCCGTCGGGCACATCGGCGCTCGGCGCGGCCTCGCGCTTGACGGTAATGCGATAACYGCCTCGCTGACGCGGCGAGCACGACACACTGTAGTTCCTGAGTACGAACCCGTCGTCGCCTTGGACGGGCATGCGAAAAACGAGGAACTGGCCTGGCTCAAAAGGCCGCCAGCCTTCCGCTTCGACCGGCTCCAAGTGGAACGAGCTTATGGTAGCRCTTTCACGCACCTTGGCCACCACCCTGAGTTCGCGAAATCCGCTCCGGCGCGCACTGACGGGGGCGGTGTAGGCGTTCATTCGGCGGCCGCCAGCTGCTGTTCCTCGGCCGCGATCAGCCGGGCCAGGTTGCGGCGGAAGCGCAACGGGCCGACGTCGATCTTCAGGTCGAGATTGGGCGTGCGCATGTTGGCCATGCCCTTGTGCACGGCGTTGAGCACGACGCGGTCCTCGTCGAAGGCTCCGCGCACGGATTTGGCAAACTGGCGCGAGATCTCCTCGTCGTCGGGCGCGAAATTGCGCATCTGGAACCAATAGTACCTGGTGTGATCCTCATCGACAGGGGTCATGAAGTTGTAGCTGTCCATGAGGAAGACATCCTCATGAAGGGGTTTGCCCTCCCCGCCTGTGTTGGCGGGCACGAAGATCGCCTTGATGATGGCGTGGCTTGGATAGCGTACCTCGTAGTGCTGYTTGCGGTCGCACTTGCCGGAGAATTTGAGGTAAGGCGCGTAAAATGGCGCAGGCTCGACGTCGACCATCCAGCGCCAGACGGTGACGCCGTCGTCGCCGATGGTCGTTTCGAGCGGGGCTTCCTCGGCTGCGGCATTGCCGAAGGAACTCTGGTGGACCCAGGCAACATGCGAGGGGTCGAGCAGGTTGTCGGTCATGTAGAGATAGTTGCATTCGAGCATCATCGACTCGCCGCGATTGACCCCCCATGCGGGATCGTTCCAATGCTCGACCTGGAAGATCTTGGCCGGATCGGCCTTGGYAGCCTCGCCCATCCAGATCCAGAGCAGGCCGTAGCGTTCGGCGATCGGATAGCTGCGCACTTGTGCCACGTGCGGTATCTTCTCCGCGCCGGGAACGCGAGTGCAGGTGCCGGTGCAGTCGAAAGTGAGTCCATGATAACCGCATTCGACATCGTCGCCCTTGATGCGGCCCATCGAGAGCGGCAGCTTGCGGTGCGGGCAGRCATCTTCCAGGGCGGCGACAACGCTGTCGGTCTTGCGGTACAGGACAATGTTCTCGCCCAGGACCTTCACCGGCTTCAGCTCATTGGGGCCGACCTCGTGATCCCAAGCGGCGACATACCAGCAATTTCTGAGAAACATGGCCGCTTTCCTCCCTGAGATACCGGTCCTTAGGGAAGGTTCTAGTGTCGTTGCGGTGGCGCAAAAAGCGCTTGCAGCTGGCTTCTATTTTAGAAAAACTAAAACAAAGTTCCGGAAGTAGGCATCGTGAAAAACCCGCCACCCTTGCGCTCGATACAGGCGTTCGAAGCCTTCGGACGTCTCGGCAGCGTTACGGGCGCGGCCGACGAGCTCGGCGTTTCGCCCGGCGCTGTCAGCCAGCAGATCCGTAAGGCCGAAGAAGTTCTCGGCGTGCAACTTCTGGAGCGCCGCGGCAGAACGCTCACGCTGACCTCGTGGGGGCGGCTCTACCACACGGTTGTGTCGGAGGGTTTCGATCGCATCCGGGAGGCTGGAGACCTGCTCGAGCGGGCGCGCACCGAGAGCGCGCTGACTGTCTCGTGCCTGCCCTCGCTCGCCAGCAAGTGGCTGGCGCCCCAGCTCTTCGACTGGCAGGCGCATCATGTGGGCGCTACGGTGCGACTGATCGGCGCCGAGGCTGAGGCGCGCTTCGGCGAAGAGCAGCTCGACTTTCGTATTTCCTATGGCGCAAAGAACCGCGACTACGATCACTATGTCGAACTGTTCACCGACTGGGTGGTGCCGGCCTGCTCGCCAGCGCTGCTGGAGCGGCTGCCTTTGCGCAAGCCGGTCGACATTCTCGAACGGCCGCTCCTGGCGATCGAATGGGCGCGTGAGCATCGCTCGCCGCCGACCTGGAGCGAGTGGGCGGCAAGCATCGGCGCGAAATACCGCAAGACATCGGGCGAGGTTGCATTCTCGCTGTCGAGCGCTGCCATCGACGCGGCCATCAACGGCCGCGGCTTCGTGCTGGCGCAATTGTCCATGGCCGGTGACGATATTGYCTCCGGCCGGCTGGTGGTGCCGTTCAACCTGCCGCTTCGCCTGCCCGATCCATATTTCCTCGCCTGGGATCGCTCGGCCCTGCAAAAGCCTCACGCCCCCGAGCTCCGCGCCTGGATCGTCTCCATCGCAAATCGCCAAGAAGCGCAGTATTCGGGATTGCGGCCCGTTGGCCCTGCTTAGCCGACTCTGCCACCAACAGCATGGCGCCGAGCAGCGCGCACCTGACGCAGTCGGTGTCGAAATCGGTCATCGCCGCCTTTGCCGGCATTTCGGTAGAATTCCCGTCGGGAAGTTCGGATTGCCCCCTTGTCCGGATGCTCCAACCCACTTCGGCGATGGGCTGCCTGGCGCTCGCCAGTTCAGCGAAATTGCGTACCCGACGCCGTTGCGGCCAGGATGCGAGCCCGGCGATAGGCATCCGGGATCGACAATGCCCAGACAAACAGCCCAATCGCATGTCTGCCGATGAACGATTGGTCTGGCGTTGTCGTCTTGTAGCTGATCACCGAAAACAAGATGACGAAGAAAGCAAAGGCCAGCCCACGTGCTGTCTCGCGCACTGCGACATGGCCTGCACCGGGCAAAATGATCGCCGAAGCGAGGACCAGATAAGGGTTGATCGGCTTGGCCATGGGCGACCTCAGGCGGCTTCGTGGACTGGAATGCTGGCTTCGCTCTCGGCCAGCGCCTCGCTCAAGGACTGCGCCTCCGCGACTGCCTTGCTGACGAGGTCGGCCGAAATCGTCGCGACGGCAAAGCGTATCTGCCGCAGCAACAGATGTGCCGCGCGCTCGCCCTGGGCGGCCTGACGGATCACTCGGGTACCGCGAGGCGAAATGACGGCTTCTTTCAAGGCGGGATCGGAAAAGAGACTGTGGAACATCGATGCGGCACGTTCGACCTGCCGCGCTGTGGCGCGACCGTCGCCCCGCATCAACAGTGAAGTGTCCATCTCCGGTGGCGCCATCCATTCAGGCAGGTCGTGAACGAGCGAATAATATTCGGCACCGGTCGGGCGCGCRATGGCGCCAATCGCCGGCCGGTTGCGTTCGCGAAGTTCGCTCAGCGTCACTCTGAGCCAGAGCTGCGGTAGTCGGCGCGTCACCATAGTGTCGGCCAGGAGCTCGACACGAATCTGCCTGCCGTCCTCAAGGCGGCTGGTGAGAATGGGAAAATAATCCCGGGCGAAGCTGATCTCGGCGCCGGGAAATAACCTCGCCGCCTCGTCGAGGAGGCCCCTGCGCTGCGCGAGGATGGCACGGTGGTCGGCGATCGCGCGCTTGCCCATCCAGGCGCAGGAGGCGACGATAAAGGCCGAGAAGGCAAGTGTGGTGATCATTTACGATCGCCTTGCAAAGGACGGGCGGCACAGCAGCGCCGCCCGTCTGGTTTGATTTAGTAGCCGCGCGGCTTCGGCCAGGGCATGGTGAACTGGTCGCCGCGGCGGACGAAGCGGTAGCGCCGGAAGTGGAACCAGAGCGATGCCACGATGTAGAAGCACATCATCGCGCTGAGCTGAGTGCCGTAGCCGAGGAACACGGCAAAATAGGCAGCCGCGCACAGCGTCAGAAGGACAATCACCGGCAGCGGGTGAAGCGGGTGCACATAGCCGCGCTTGATCGTGTCGAGCGGCCATTTGCGCCGGAACATGACCATGTTGAAGGTCATGAAGGTGTACCCAAGCAGGCCCGACAGGATCGAGAAGGTCACGACCTGGTCGAGCGGCGCACCGAGCGCGAAAATGAGCGCGATGGGAACCAGGAACACGATCGACCGGTACGGCGTACGGTAGACCGGGTGCACCGCGCCGAACCAGCTCGGCAGGTAGCGGTCACGGCCCATCGAGAACCAGGCGCGCGAGGCGTCGTTGATGCATCCGTTCGCCGAGGCGAGTGTCGAAAACATCGTGCCGACGAAGAGGAGCACCATCAATCCGGTGTTGCCCGTGACGCGCGCGGCGTCGAAGAGTGGCGTTCCGGCTTGACCGAGATATTCCCAAGGCAGGAGGCCTGAGCAGACATACCAGGTCATGGTCGCGGCAATCAGCAGCGTCATGATGCCGGCCATGGTGCCATAGGGCAGCGAACGCGCTGGCGAACGGACTTCTTCCGCCGCCTGGCAGGTTCCCTCGATGCCGAGATAATACCACAAGCCGAAGTGCAGGGCCGCGACGATGCCGATCCAGCCATAGGGCAGCGGTGACGTCGTGATCGCCGAAAAGTCCATCGGCACGGCGGAGGCGCCGAGTTGCACCGAGACGAACAGGGCAATGATCGCCAGGAAAGCAATGGCCGTGATGACCAGATTGAAGGTCAACGTGGCCAGCACCCCGCGGAAATTGAGCCACGCCAGGAACATGATGGAAAGGATGATGAACGGCTTCTGGTTGAGGCCGGTATGGCCCATCATCCCCGCGACCGTATCGAGCAGATAGCCGACGGTGATAGCGTTGGCCGCCTCGAGCATGGTGTAGGCCATGACCAGGAACAGGCCGACATTGAAGGCCATCAACGGCCCGACGATGTGCTTGGCCTGAGCATACTGGCCGCCGGCGGCGGCAATGGTCGACGTCACTTCGGAATCGATCATCGCCACGCAGGTGTAGAGCAAGCCAGCCACCCAACAGGCGGCGAGCCCGGCGATCATGCCGCCTTTGCCGACAGAGAAGTTCCAGCCCATATATTCGCCGACGAGCACGATGCCGACGCCAAGCGCCCAGATATGGGCCGGGCCGAGAACGCGCAGGAGTTGAAGCCGCTCGGCTGCGGGTGCGGCTGCAGTCACATTTGCCATTTCCGTCCCCCCTCAGATCTGGTGGCGCTCGGCCGTCACCTCGATCTCGCCTTCGCGTGATGAGGTCAGCAACTCGTTGTCGTAGGTGGTGTCGATGCGAATGAGATTGATGAGCATCATCACACCGAACATGGCTGAGAGGGCCCAGGCCACGTATTCAAGAATGTTCCAGATATCCATGCCCGCCTCTCTATCGCCGCTTTGGATCGAAGCGTTCTTCGATCACTTCGCGGTATTCCTTGTCGGAAAGCCGCACGACCAAGACAAAATAGCCAATCACCAGCACCGCCATGACGATCAGCGGYGCCCAGCTGAAACTGTAGWCGAAGCGGGYGGTGATGATGTCGTTCGCGGCAGCCGGGTCGGTAATTCCAATCGCCGCCCATTGCTTGGCTTCGGTGGCATTCTGACCGAGCGCCTCCCAGGTCGGGTTGGCGATCGGGTTGGGGGTTTTGGCGGCGCCGGCAAAGCCCAGGTAAAGGGGCAGATAGAGGGCGCCCACTGTCAGTACGAGCAGGGTTATGACGTCGAAGACCTGGCCGGCGAGGCCCTGTTTGGGAGGTTGATATGCCATTTGCTCGCTCCTTAGCCCCGGCGTCTGCGCATCTCGTCGAGATGCTTGATGTCAAGGCCGTAGATGAAATGCTTGTCTTCGGCGTAGTGGCGCAGCATGGCGACTATGGCCGCCGTGTTGAAGACCAGCACCAAGGCGCATGCGACCGACAGGATAATGCRCATGGCGGGGATCGAGATGTAGGGCCAGACGCTGAACAGCGCGAACATGAGTGTACCCCACAGCACGACAACGAAGGCCAACAGGCCTGCGCGATCGCGCGCGTGCATTTTGTCGATGCGCTGGTTCAGGCTGAGTTCGCCAGTTGGACTACTGATTGTTGCTTCCATGTATTCTCCTCCGGACGGCCATTTTTCGGCTTCGTTGCGCTTTTGCGGTAGGGAWAATTAATTTCCCAACAGGAATATCCGGCAAAGTTAATTTCGTGTCAAGCGACGCAGTGCAGATAGTGGATGGCGTCAGTAAGGCAGAGACGCTGCTGAACAGATTTGAACCTGGATACAGATTTGCCTTCGCGCGCCACGCGTTCGCCATCGTCTCGACAGGTTCGGGGAGCGCGTTTTCGGTTGCGCGAAGCAGCCGCCGAAAGCTGCAATGCCGCTTTAATGCATGTCGCCCAAAAGTGCGCTGCGGTTTTGGGAGAGACATGCATCAAAACAAAGACTTAAAGCGCGTCGCTTGGATACGCTTCACCRCAACGCGCTTTGGGTACCCTGGCGGAATTGCACCCGGCGACCGGAGCTTCCGGCGCTGATCCATCAACGGTTGAACGCGGGGTCGGTCATGCCGGCCTGCTCAGCAAGGACGCAATTGCGACTTCGYCGGCGAACACCTCTGCTCCGGACAAGGGTCACTCATAGATCGGAAATCGGCCGACCAAATCATGCACTTCCTCGCGCACAGCCGCCTCGATAGCGGCGTTGCCGGCCTCGCCTTTGGCGGCCAACCCATCAATGACGCACATCGTCATTCTGCCCACCTGGCGGAATTCGTCGCGGAGAAACCCGCGCGTCGTACACGCCGGCGTGCCGAGCCGAATCCCCGACGTGACCGTCGGGCCTTGCGGATCGAAGGGAATGCCGTTCTTGTTGCAGGTGATGTGGGCGCGGCCGAGCRCAGTCTCTACCGCCTTGCCGGTCAGCCCTTTGCGCCGCAGGTCGACCAGCATCAAATGCGTATCGGTGCCGCCTGAGACGATGTCGACACCGCCATCGGCGAGCGTCTCGGCAAGGGCTTTGGYGTGGGCGACAATGTTTGCCGCATAGGCTTTGAATTCCGGCGCCAGCGCCTCGCCAAAAGCCACTGCCTTTGCGGCAATGACGTGCATCAATGGCCCACCCTGCAGGCCGGGAAACACCGCCGAATTGATCTTCTTGCCGATCTCCTCGTCATTGGAGAGCACCATGCCGCCGCGCGGGCCTCGCAGGGTCTTGTGTGTGGTCGTGGTCACCACGTGAGCATGTTCGAGGGGATTGGGGTGGACGCCGCCGGCCACGAGGCCTGYGAAATGCGCCATGTCCACGAACAGCTTGGCGCCAACCTCGTCGGYGATCTCACGAAACGCCTTGAAATCGATAATGCGCGGATAGGCCGAGCCGCCGGCAAGAATCACCTTGGGCCGGTGCTTGCGCGCGAAATCGCGCACCTCGTCGAGGTCGATGCGATGCGTGTCAGGACGCACCCCATAGGACACGACGTTGAACCACTTGCCGGACTGGTTGACCGGCGCGCCGTGTGTGAGATGCCCGCCAGCGGCGAGATTAAGACCCAGAAAGGTGTCACCGGGCTGCATCAACGCCATGAAGACCGACTGGTTGGCCTGACTGCCGGAGTTCGGCTGTACGTTGGCGAAAGAACAGCCGAACAACGCCTTGGCGCGCTCCCGCGCCAGATCCTCGACTTCGTCAACGAACTGGCAGCCGCCATAGTATCTGCGGCCGGGATAACCCTCGGCATATTTGTTGGTCAGCACCGAGCCCTGTGCCTCAAGCACCGCCCTGGAGACGATGTTTTCGGAAGCGATCAGCTCGATCTCGTTGCGCTGGCGCGAGAGCTCCCGCTGCATGGCGTCGCTGACGGCGCGATCCGCAACAGCTACTSCGGCGCGGAAGAAACGGCTTGCGGCGCCGATGTCAGCTTTGGTCGAGATGTTCATGAAGGTCCTCCCTTGCGGCGCGACGCCAGGATTGTGATCACCCGGTCCAGCCAAGGCCGGTTGAAATGCAGTTGATTGAAAGCAGAAGCGCGTTGACTGCACGCTTTGGCTTGGCCGTCGCGCCGTCCTGCGCGCGGACTTCGCGCAAAAGCTGCACCTGCAACCGATGTATGCCGTCGAGCTGCGGCCTGATCCGGTCGAAGTGCTGCTTGAAGRCCGGGAAGCGCTGCGAAACCTTCAGGCCGCCGTTGATCTCGGCAATGGTCTTGCGCGTCAAAGCATATTCGGCGGCGATCTTGCGGTAGATCCGTTCGCCTACGTCCTGGTCCTRCACCAGACCGGCATAGAGCCGGCCGATTTCCATGTCGGTTTGGTAAAGTCCCTTATCGACCTCGTCGACAATGAGGCGGAAAAAGCGCGAGCRTTCGAACATCTGCCTGAGCAATTCCAACCCGGCGTTGCCGCGAACAGTGAGGAAGGAATTGAGCGCGCTGCCGATGCCGTACCAATTGGTCAGCAGATGCCGGTTCTGGCTCCAGGCAAAAACCCAGGGGATGGCGCGCAGATCGGAAATGTCCCGGGCGCCGAAGCGGCGGGCCGGACGCGAACCGATCTTCAAAAGCGACAGCTCTTCCACCGGGCTTGCTTGATTGAAATAGTCGATGAAGCCCGGCTCGTTGATAAGGCCCGAATAGGACGCCTGCGACATGCCGGTCAAAGCCTCAAGAGCTTCGCTGAATTCGGGGATTTCCTTGAGCTCAGCCTCGTTGTGTGACTTGACGGTGTGGGCAAAGACGCTCGCGGCAAGGATCTCGAGCTGATAGAGCCCGGTGCCGCGATTTGCGAATTTCGACGACACGACCTCGCCCTGTTCGGTCACCCGCATAGCCCCGCCGACTGTGCCGGCAGGCTGGGCGGCTATCGCTCGTCCGGTCGGCGCACCGCCCCGACTGACCGAGCCGCCACGGCCATGGAAGAAGCTGATGGTGATCTTGCGCTTCTGGCTGAGGGCGTGGATGCGTCTCTGCGTCTTGTTCAATTCCCAATTTGAAGCAAGGAAACCGCCGTCCTTGTTGGAGTCGGAATATCCCAGCATCACTTCCTGCCGGTTGCCGAAGTCGCGCAGGGAGCGACGCACRATCGAGACTGAAAGAAGCTGATCCAGAACATCGGGCGCGGCGCGCAGGTCAGCGATAGTCTCGAAAAGCGGCACGACGCGCAGCGCAATCGCTCCGCTGCCGTCGAGCGCGGTGGCCATACCGGAATATTGGGCAAGCAGATAAACGGCCAGCAGATCTTCGGAAGAACGCGTCATACTCAAGATAAAGGCGCCAATCGCACCGCGGTTCGCACCTGCGGAGGCTTCGCGGATGACGTCGAACAGTTCGACAAGCTCCCGCGCCTCTTCGGAAAGCGATTGCCGTTCGATCACAAGCTGTTCGCCGGTGCTGAGCGCCGTGCGGATGCGGCGGCTCCATTGTGGCGAGTCGGGCACAGGCGCCTGATCTGCATCCGTATGCTTGAAAAGCTCGAACAGCACCCGATTGACGACCGTCGAGTTCTGGCGAATGTCCAATGCGACCGTGCGAAAGCCGAAAGTCTCGACCTGCTGGCGCAAGGGGCGAWCGAAGCGCCGCGCAACATGGTGCCCCCCCAGCTTGGCGAGGACCGTTTCGAGGTGCCGCAGATCTGCCTTGAACAACTCCGACCGGGCATAGGGCTTKGYCGCCGTCYCGCCGAGCATCGCCCGCAGGCGATCCAGCATCGCGKCCGCGAACTGCCGCAGCGGCTCTCCCGGATTGCGCGCCATGATCTCCCGAGGCGTGCCGGATCGATGCAACGCCTGGCCTAGCGCCTTGTTGAAGTCTTCTGGGATGTCGACGACATTGGCGCTGATGCTGAGCACGGTGACCAGCCGGCGAACCTGCTGAATGTACCAACCAATGGCTGCCTGGCGGCACTCCGTGAGCGCCCGAGCGGTAGTCCTCGCCGTGACATTGGGATTGCCGTCGCGATCTCCGCCGATCCACGACGCGTAGCGCATGAAGGACGGCACCTTCAGATCGTATTTCGGGTAGTGACGGGCGAACGCCTCCTCGACGGCATCATAGATCTTCGGCGTCGCCTCGAAGATCACCTCCCGGAAGAAGTGCAGGCCCCATGCAATCTCGCTATCGACAGAGGGGCGTTCAAGCCGCAACTCCMCCGACATCCATAATAGCTCGATCTCGCTTCTGAGATCGTCGATCAGCTGCTCGCGCTCGCGCGGCGCCCAACGCTGCTGTTCGAGCTCAGTGAGCTTGCGGTAGATGCGCCGATGAATTTCGAGAACAGTGACGCGCTTGGCCTCGGTCGGGTGGGCGGTCATGGTTGGCCCGACGCTCAGCRTGTCGAGGGCAGCCTGCAGTTCCTCGGCCGGATAGCCGGCCGCGGCGATCTCGCACACGACATTGGCGAAGGAGCCTATAACCTCATCCGCGCCACCCATCTGCTCGAGTTCGCGGCGTGAACGCATCGCGAGCAATTCGTTGGCGATGGCGACGAGCTGGAACCATATCCCGGTTGCCTGGAGCGCAGGAATGCGCTGAGCTTCGGCGAGAGTGTCGAGGCTGACGCGCCCGGCTGGAACGCCGGCTATCCCGGGTTCACGTTCGCTGACGACAGAGGTCAGCAGCCTGAACAGAAGGCTTCTGACGTCCTCGTGACAGCTGAGCAGTCTGCTGTCGTCCAAAGCGGCACCCATTCGTCTAGGCGTTGTCCCGGATGGCCGATCAGGGCGGGCACCTCGGGAAACTAAGAAAGCCATTTGGAAGCAGACAGGCTTTTTCCCTTCTTGAAAACGCCCGGACGGGTAGATTTGCCATTCGATCGGGTAGGTCGGGGACCAATCCGGATGGTGAGCGGCAAGCGTGTCCGGACCTACCCGGCCAGGCAGAAATCAGGGTCCCGTCCAATMGTTGGTCCAGCGCGTTTCGCCCGCAAATGCTACTTGCCTAAGATGCAAAAATGTTGCACCTTGGTAAAAATTGCCGGCTTCGGAATACGCTTGTTGTCCGGCGCTATCATGCGGAACGAAAGGATATGGACGTGCAGCAAGTGCTTCCTGGTCTCTTCGAAGGGCATGCTCCGATCACCCTTCAGAACGCTTTCCATGATGCACTTGAAGCTCTCGAGGAGTGGAGGGAGAGCGACGACGAGCCTTTCGTCCAGATCCACGGCGTTCCGGTACCCATCAGCAGTGTATTCGTCAGAATGAGCGACTGTACCGATTTGCTGCCGCTCAGAACGCAGGGCGTTCTTGGCGCGATCGTTGGCATGGGCGTGGTTCGCGCCGCCGACCRCATACTTTACGCCGAAGCGGCGCGGCTTGTGATACCCTTGTGCGCTCCAGCGGCTCGACTGTGCCGTCGCGCTTCCGAGCACGTATAGATATTCAGAACACCTGCTCGCCCAAATGCATGTTGTCGCCTGAACCGTTTCGGCACGACGCGCTTTGAGGCAGGAAATTTATCGACCAAGCCTTAGGTTGGCAGGCCGGCAGCCGATAACAGCCGACAATTTCTTGAGCTCAAAGACGGTCGCGGTTTCTTTCACCAGCATAGAGCGCCACCGCCATCGCCCGATTGCGCACGTCCAGTTTTTCGTAGAGATTTTTGAGGTGATATTTGACGGTATTCTCGGAAATTCCTGTGCGGGCTGCGATCTGAATATTGGTCCAGCCATCGGCCAGAACCGACAGCAATTCTCTCTCGCGCGTCGTCAGCCGCGAAAGCGGCGTGTCGTTGATTTTCGAGACATCTACATAGGGGATACAAATCCGGCCTTGCGCGACCGCGGCCAGTGTGTCGAAAAGGACCGCCGGGTCGTCGAACTGGTAGCAGAACCCTTGGGCGCCGAGGCGCACGCACTGCCTGAGAATGGCCACGTCGTGGTCATTGGAAAAGATCACGACGCGCGCGCAGAGGTTGYGCCGCTGCATTTCCGTAAGCAGGCCGGCGCCGTTCATGTCGGACAGTTTCCAGCCAACCACGGCAAGATCGAATGGAGAGGTCGCRGCGGACGCCGCCCGTAGAAAGGCCTCGCCGGTCTRCACATTGCCGACGAGATCAAAGCGACGATCCCGCGAGATCATATCCGTCAGCGCAGCAACCACCAGCGGGTTGCGCTCGGCGATCAACACCCTGAATCTTGTCTCTCCGCCCATTGATATCGCTCGATCCCAATGCTCAGAACCGACCATGGCGGCACGCAGGCGCACGCCCTGGGTCGCTGCATCTTCTCCCCTGCTTTCTTCCACGATTGATCGGCGGCTCCGACCTGCTTCGGGTTCTCGCGGTACCGATGTCGTGGAATAGCGCATTCTAAATTCATATCATGAATTTTATTTTCCTTCCAGTACAATTGTCTGACCGGATCGAGCCGGGGTTCTCGTTCGCAGTTTTTTCTTGTCATGAATTTTTTTTGCATATGAGTTGACCGTCGTTCAGAGCCCTTGCTATAGATTGGGCCTGAAGAAGTCAGCGAAAGGGCGGTGTCCGACCGGGTTTGGGCCTGTTATCTCGCCCGCTCTTGGGAGGACAGAGTGACGAATGTGATTGACGGCAAGGCAGCCGCGGGCGACGTGGTTGCGAAGGTCAAGGCCGCGACCGAACAGTTGATCTCTGCCACCGGTGTCGTTCCCGCTATCGCAGTGGTCATTGTCGGCCACGATCCTGCCAGTCAGGTCTATGTTTCCTCCAAAGGCAGGAAAGCAAAGGAGTGCGGCTTTCGCTCCATCGAGCATGCGCTGGCGGCTGATATCTCGGAAGGCGAGCTCATCGCCCTGCTCGAGGAACTCAATGCCGATCCCTCGATCCACGGCATTCTTGTACAACTGCCGCTCCCGGACCACATCGATGCCGGCAGGATCGTCCAGACCATCGCCGCCGAAAAGGACGTTGACGGCTTTCATTTCATCAATGTCGGCAAACTCGGCACCGGCGAACTGAAGACCGCTTTCGTCCCGTGCACGCCCGCCGGCTCAATGCTCCTTATCGAGCGTGCGCTCGGCCGGGATCTGTCGGGCCTGAATGCCGTGGTCGTCGGCCGCTCCAACATTGTCGGCAAGCCAATGGCAAACCTTCTGCTGAATGCCAACGCAACCGTCACCATCGCCCATAGCCAGACCAAGGATCTTGCCGCACTCTGCCGCGGCGCCGATATCCTGGTCGCGGYGGTCGGAAGGCCCGAAATGATCAAGGGCGACTGGGTGAAGCCAGGTGCGGTGGTTATCGATGTCGGAATCAATCGGGTCGGTGAAAATGCCGGCGAAAAGTCCAAACTGGTGGGCGACGTCGCCTACTCGGAAGCGGCCGAACATGCCGGCGCAATCACGCCCGTGCCGGGCGGCGTCGGTCCCATGACGATCGCGCTTCTGATGGCCAACACGCTGGCGTCGGCTTACCGCGCGGCAGGCCGGACACCACCAAGCATTTAGTCGATTGGCTCGAGGCCTAAGGATTCCCTGCGTCCCCAGGCGCTTGACCACGAAGCGCCTTCTCTAAGTCTTGGTACAATGTGCCAAGACTTCTTTTTTGGCTGCTGCCCGAAGTATGCTTCGAAATCAAATCAGCACAACAGCGGCGCACGCGCGGTCGATGCGCAGTCGCGAACAGGCTCGCAAGATGGGTTGCGTCCTGGCCGAGATGCGGCCGGCTCCGTCAGCTTCGTGTCAAAACAAGGACTTAAGGCGCCGCCTGGTTCCGCTTGGTCCCGCCGCGCCTCAAGCCGCCGATGTCTGAACCCCATATTCGAGGGAGGAGTCCAGGATCATGTGCCAAAGGCTGTCGGCGAAGGTGGTGAAAACGAGCATGTTGAAGACGGCGTGGCCGTCGGAGCCGTCGGCCTGGCGCCAAATATTCATCGCCGTGTGGTCGATCGAGGTCGTCGCTGCGGCTCCAATTGGGAATGCAGCATCGTCCAGGTCCAACGAGCAAAACTTCGCCAGCGCCTGGCGGGCGTCGGGCCCGCCTATGCGGATCAGACAGCGTCCATCTGATTGATCGGAGAGCGAAGCGATGCCAGCAAAGACTTCTGTCAGTTTGGCAAATTGATCCTCTGTCGGTCGCGCAGAAAAGGCGATGAACTRGTCCGGGCCCGACCAGATCAGCGTTGCGTCACGACCCACTACGGCGTTGGGAGTGYTGGKTGGCTGGACGCCGAACACCTTCTTGGCTGTCTTCATGGTCTCGGCTGCTTTGCCCCGCCGCGCCATGACCTGAGTCAAGCTGATGTTGCGCACCTCCTTGAGGGTGACGCCCACCTGCGCGCCGGCCGCGCCGTGGCGGCCGGGGGCGAGCGCGCTGTCCAGCGGTGATTGAGTGTTCCAGGAAAAATCAACCACGCTGGCGCACTCCTTCGGGGTCATAGAAGACGGGGCTGCAGATCTCGGCCTCGTAGTCCTCGTTCCGCAGAGGATCGCTTATCCGGACAATCTCGCCGATACGCTCGCGCCCGCGTTCGACCAGACCAAGGCCGATCCACTGATCGAGCATCGGCGAGAAGCAGACCGATGTGACGTAGCCTTGGTCCGTTTGCGGGCCAGGGATCRCCCCCTTCGGAATAACGTGGGCGCCGGAACGCAGGYGGCGTGCCCGGTCGACTGGCTTGATGCCGACGACCACCTGCCGGTTCRGAGCCGTCAAAGCCTCTCGGCCGGCCATCACGCGGCCGACGAAGTCCTTTTTCTTGGACATCATCTTGCCGAGGCCGAGGTCATCGGCCGTGGTTGTGCCATTGAGCTCGGGGCCGGCGACATGACCCTTCTCGATGCGCATCACGCCCAGCGCTTCGGTGCCGTAGGGCGTCACCCCATAGGGCCGGCCAGCGATCATCAGGTTTTCAGCCATCGCCGCGCCGTAGCGCGCCGGCACCGAGATCTCGAAGGCCATTTCGCCCGAGAACGAGATGCGGAACAGGCGTGCGGTCACACCTCCGCGCAGCTTAACCTCCCGCGCGCCCATGAACGGGAAGCCCTCGTTGGTGAGATCCTCAGACGGATCGGCCAGAGCCTGCAGCAGTTTGCGGGTGTTCGGGCCGGCGATCGAGAACTGCGCCCACTGGTCGGTGGCACTGGTCAGCTGCACGTCGAGCTCCRGGAACAGTACCTGGCGGCAGAACTCCAGATGCTGCATCACCGGCCCGGCTTTCGCCGTGGTGGTGGTGAGAAAATAGTGGTCCTCGGCCAGGCGCGAGGTCGTGCCGTCGTCCATGACGATGCCGTCTTCGCGCAGCATCAGCCCGTAGCGCGCCTTGCCGACGGCAAGGTTGGAGAAGCTGTTGATGTAGACGCGATCGAGGAACACGCCGGCATCCGCGCCGCGCACGTCGACCTTGCCGAGCGTGGAGACGTCGCAGAAGCCGACCCCGTTGCGCACGGCCAGCACTTCGCGCGTCACGGACTCCAGCCAGTCCTTCTCGCCGGGGCGTGGATACCATTGCGCACGCTTCCACAGCCCGACATCGACGAACACGGCGCCCTGTTTCGCGGCCCAATGATGCGACGGCGTCAGCCGGGTGGCGTGGAAATTCTCGTCGCGATGGTGGCCGGCGAATGCTCCTATTGCGACGGGCGCGTAGGGCGGTCGGTAGATCGTCGTGCCGGTCTCCGGGATGGTGCGATCGCTCGCTTCCGCCATGATGGCAAGGCCGTTGATGTTGGACGTCTTGCCCTGGTCGGTGGCCATGCCGAGCGTGGTATAGCGCTTGAGATGCTCGACGCTCTCGAAGCCTTCCCGCTGCGCCAAGGTGACGTCGGAAGCCGTGACGTCGTGCTGGAAGTCGACGAAGGCCTTGCCCTTGCCTTTGACATGCCAGAGTGGTGCGATGCCGTAGACTTCATCCTCGGCCTTCGATGCCTCTCCCGGCTGCCCGGCGGCGCCGCAGTCGGCCGCCGCCGCGGCGCCGGCGCCGTGACCTTCGCGAAGGCAGGCGCCGAGCGAGAATGCGCCGTTGGCAGCGCCGGCCATGACCATGCCTTTTGGGGCGTCCCCCGGCATGAAGGCTGCGATATCCTCCCGCCAGGCAGGCCTGCCGCGATGGAAGCATGACAGACCGACATTCGGATTCCACCCTCCCGAAACGGCAAGGCAGTCCGTATCGATTCGCTGCGTCAGGCCATTCTTGTCATTGCTCGCAACGATGCTTCGCACACCGTCGACGCCGCCCTTGACCTCGGATACGACCCCGGCGAGCACGCGCAGGTCGTAGGTATCGACAAGCCTCTGGTATTGCGGCGGCACCTCACGGCGGGGATCGATCACCGCCACGACGTGGGCGCCGGCCCGCTCGATGGTCTCGACCGTGCGCCAGCCATCATCATTGTTGGTAAACAACGTCACACGCTTCCCCGGCAGGGCCGCGAAGCGATTGACATAAGTGCGGACGGCGGACGCCATCATCACGCCTGGCCGATCATTGCCAGGGAAGACGATCGGCCGTTCAATTGCACCTGCAGCCACCACCGAACGCTTGGCAACGATGCGCCAAAGCCGCTGGCGGACCTGGTGCAGGCCCGGCTCAGCAACGTGATCGTTGACGCGCTCGAGCGCTGCATGGACGCCACCGTCATAGACGCCGAACACGACGGTTCTGGTCATGATCCGGACGTTGGTTAGGGAAGCGAGTTCACGGGTGGCGCGGCGGAGCCATTCCCTGGCATCCAGGCCGTCGATCTCGCCGCTCTCGCTGAGCAGACGACCGCCAAGCACGGGATCTTCTTCAGCAAGTATGACGCGCGCTCCCGCGCGCCCTGCGGCCAGCGCCGCAGACAGGCCGGCGGGACCGCCCCCGACAACCAGCACGTCGCAATGCGCCCAGGCCTTGTCGTAGTGGTCGGGATCGGGCAATCCGGAGCCCTTGCCGAGACCTGCAGCACGGCGGATCATCGGCTCGTAGATTGCCTCCCAGAACTTCGCCGGCCACATGAAGGTCTTGTAATAGAACCCGGCGACGAAGATCGGGGCGAACAATTGGTTGATCGACATGAAGTCGCGGCGCAGCGACGGCCAGCGGTTCTGGCTGTTCRCAACCAACCCATCGTAGAGTTCCTGCGTGGTCGCCCTCGTGTTCGGTTCGCGCCGGGCGCCGGTGCGCATCTCGACGAGCGCGCTCGGCTCCTCCGAGCCGGCGGTGACAATACCGCGTGGGCGGTGATACTTGAACGACCGTCCCACGAGCTTGACACCGTTGGCGACCAGCGCGGAAGCCAGCGTGTCCCCGGCAAACCCGGTCATGGTCTTGCCGTCGAATGAAAACTGGATCGGCGACCGGCGGTCGATGATGCCGTCACCGGGTAGYCGGTGCGACTGGCTGGCGGCAGCGGCCCCTGTACGGACGTTAGCCTCCATCGGCGCGGTCCGGGCGAGCGTTTCGGATCGGGAATAGCCCGACATGGTCATTCTCCTGTCCGTGCCGCGGCCGCGCCCGCGCCGGGGGCTGYCGTGACGGAAATGAACTCATGGGTGATGGTGTTGCGCTCGGCCACAAGCCAGGAGCGGCAGCCGCCGCCATGGTACCAATACTCGCGCATGACGCCCGCCACATTGTCGCGCAGATAGACGTAGTCGTAGAACGCATCCTCGACGCGAGCAGAACTCTCCCCGCCATCGACAGCGAAGTTGGGCCGCTTGGGCGAGGCATCGCCAAGATAAGTGAACTCGCCGTTTTCGCGTTCACCGCAGAAGGGACATGCAATTCGCATTCCGCCAGACTCGCTTTTCAGTGAAGGTTCGGCTGGGCGCCTTGGCCCTTTYCATCGATCATCGCGCCGCGGCGGAACCGATCGAGGCGGAAAAGCGCTGCCTCCGGATGCGGCTCGTCGCGCGCCAGAAGGTGGGCGAAGACGAGACCGGATGCCGGTGTCGCCTTGAAGCCGCCGTAGCACCAGCCGGCATTGAGATAGAGGCCGTTGACCGGGCTCTTGTCGATGATCGGCGAGCCGTCCATCGACATGTCCATGATGCCGCCCCACTGCCGCAGCATGCGCACGCGGCCGATCATCGGCATGATGGCCATGCCGCCCTCGCAGACGTCCTCAATGACCGGCATGTTGCCGCGCTGGGCATAGGAATTGTAACCGTCGATATCGCCGCCAAAGACGAGCCCGCCCTTGTCGGACTGGCTGACATAGAAGTGGCCGGCGCCGAAAGTGATGACACCCGGGATCAGCGGTTTGATCGCTTCGGAGACAAAGGCCTGCAGCACATGGCTTTCGATCGGCAGCCGCAGGCCGGCCATCGCCGCGACGCGTGACGAGGAACCGRCAACCGCCATGCCGACCTTGCCGGCGCCGATACGGCCGCGGCTGGTCTCGACGCCGGTCACCTTGCCGTTGGCGTCGCGCACGAAGCCGGTGACCTCGCAGTTCTGGATGATGTCGACGCCGCCTTCACTGGCGGCACGCGCATAGCCCCAGACGACAGCATCATGGCGGGCGGTGCCCGCGCGGCGCTGCAGGAGGCCCCCCATGATCGGGAAGCGGGCATTGTCGTAGTTCAGAAACGGCAGTTCCTTGCGGATCTGCACCGCATCGAGGAGTTCAGCGTCGATGCCGTTGATGYGCATCGTGTTGCCGCGGCGGGCGAAAGCGTCGCGCTGCGCGTCGGAGTGATAGAGGTTGATGATGCCGCGCTGGCTGACCATCGTGTTGTAGTTGAGGTCCTGCTCCATGCGCTYCCACAGCTTCATCGACAGCTCGTAGAAGCCGACATTGCCGGGCAGGCCGTAGTTGGAGCGGATGATGGTGGTGTTGCGGCCGGCATTGCCGGAGCCGATCCAGCCTTTTTCCAGCACTGCCACGTTTCGGATTCCGTATTCGCGGGCAAGGAAGTAGGCCGTTGCAAGACCGTGACCGCCACCACCGATGATCACCACGTCATAGCGGCTCTTGGGTGCCGGATCGCGCCACGCTCGCGTCCATCTTTTGTGGCCGGACAGTGCAGCCTTGGCGAGCGAAAAGATCGAATATTTCATCGCGTGTATTCCGGCGAAATGTCGGTTGGTTCGGCCAGCGCCCAATCCGCGGATCGGGCGCTGAGCCGTGGAAAAAAGCCTAGACGTCCAGCGTGTTGTCGCGCTCCCACTGGGTGAAGTGCGAAGCGTAGGAGTTCCACTCCTGAGTCTTGAGCTTGATGTAGGCGGCGGAGAATTCCTCGCCCATGGCAGCCTTCAGCTCGGCGTCGCCGTCATAGGCGCGAAGCGCGTCGAGCAGATTGAGCGGCAGCTTGGCGCCATGCGTGACGGTGTGTCCGTCCTTGTACATGTCGATGTCGCTGCGTTGGCCGGGATCGGCCTTGCTACGGATGCCGCTGAGCCCGGCGGCGATGATGGCCGCCTGCATCAAATAGGGGTTGGCGGCGCCGTCGGGCAGGCGCAATTCGAAGCGGCCGGGGCCAGGCACGCGCACCATGTGGGTGCGGTTGTTGCCGGTCCAGGTCACCGTGTTCGGCGCCCAGGTCGCGCCCGAGATGGTGCGCGGCGCATTGATGCGCTTGTAGGAGTTCACCGTCGGATTGGTGATCGCAGCAAGCGCCGAGGCGTGCTTCATGATGCCGCCCAGGAAGTGCCTGCCTTTTTCCGACAGACCCAACTCCATTTCCTTGTCGGCGAAAGCATTGGTCTTGCYGGTGAGATCCCATACCGAGATATGGGCATGGCAACCGCTGCCAGTCAGGCCCTGGAAGGGCTTCGGCATGAAGGTCGCGCGCAGGCCGTRCTTYTCGGCGATCGACTTGACCATGAACTTGAAGAAGGAGTGCTTGTCGGCTGTCGCCAGGACGTCGTCGAATTGCCAATTCATCTCGAACTGGCCGTTGGCGTCCTCATGGTCGTTCTGGTACGGGCCCCAGCCAAGGTCGAGCATGGCGTCGCAGATTTCGGCGATGACGTCATAGCGGCGCATCACCGCCTGCTGGTCGTAGCAGGATTTCGACGCCGTATCGTACTCGTCGCTGATCTGCTTGCCGTCGGGCGTGACCAGGAAGAATTCCGGCTCGACGCCGGTCTTCACGCGCATGCCTTCCTCGGCGGCTTCGGCAACAAGCCGCTTCAGGGTGTTGCGCGGCGCCTGAGCGACGCTCTTGCCTTCCATCAGGCAGTCCGAAGCAAGCCAGGCGACTTCCGGCTTCCACGGCAGCTGGATCACGGAAGCCGGGTCCGRCACCGCCAGCATGTCGGGATGCGCCGGCGTCAGGTCGAGCCAGGTTGCGAAGCCGGCAAAGCCGGCGCCCTCCTTCTGCATGTCGGCGATCGCCTGCGTCGGAACCAGCTTTGCGCGCTGGCCGCCAAACAGATCCGTGTACGAGACCATGAAGTACTTGACGCCGCGAACCCTTGCGAACTCTTGGAGATCAGCCCCTTCCGAATGATCGATTTTGGCTTCAAAGGCCTTGTTCATGTCTACTCCTCCCAATCTTCGGTTTTAGAAGCCGCCCTGCCCCGGTATCCAGGTCGTTCCCGCCAGAGGGACACCGGCCATGGCCGCCGCCTCGATCGAAAGCGCGCAGAGATCTTCCGGCTCGAGATTGTGCAGGTGGTTTTTGCCGCAGGCGCGGGCGATCGTCTGCGCCTCCAGCGTCATCACCTTGAGATAGTTGGCCAGCCGCCGTCCGGCCGCGATCGGRTCGACCCGCTTCATCAGCTCGGGATCCTGCGTGGTGATGCCGGCCGGGTCCTTGCCCTCGTGCCAGTCGTCATAGGCGCCGGCGGTGGTGCCGAGCTTTTGGTACTCTTCCTCCCAGCGCGG
>NZ_MDFL01000155.1 GCF_001854785.1 Mesorhizobium sp. ORS 3428 | reverse complement strand
CACTTGTCCAGAGCAACGACAAGCTGCCTTGCTGTGATATCTTTCGCGCGGGGGAGGGCGTCCATGCCGCCTATCTCGCCGAGCGCCGCAGGCTGTCGAAACCGGACGGCGTTGCCCTGAGCCTCAGCTTCTTTCACCGCCAGATGTTGCVCCTCGAGCGGATGACCTATCGGAGCCCCCGGCTCAAGGCGGTGATCGCCATTTCAAAGATGGTGGCCGACGATATCGTGCGCCACTATGATTTTCCCGCGGAAAGAATCCATCACATACCGAACGGTATTTCTCTCGACCAATTCAGCCTTGATTTGCRCCATCAACACAGGGCCAGCGTCAGGGCCGAGCTGAATGTTCCGAATGACCGGCCGGTCATTCTGCTTGTCGGTTCCGGCCTTTCGAGAAAAGGCCTTTCACCCCTCATCGAGGCGGCCGCAAATCTGGACCCACATCCGGAATTGTGGGTGATCGGGCAGGATTCCCGGGTGGAAAAGTTCAGGCGCCTGGCGGAGAAGCGCGGCYTCGGCGATCGCCTGAAATTCATCGGGCCGCAAAAGGATGTAAGGCCCTGGTACGGCGCCGCGGACGTCGCGGCGCTGCCTTCCGTGTACGAGCCTTTCGGAACCGTCGCCATCGAGGCAATGGCGAGCGGCCTGCCGACGGTGGTCAGCACCAGGTGCGGCGCCCGTGAGCTTGTGGAGCGCTTCGACCCGGCGCTGGTGTGTGACATCGCGGACCGAGGGCAGCTCGCGGCAAGCCTGCGGCGCGCGCTGCAGCATTCCAGGCACCCGGAAGCAGCGCTCTCGGCGAGGAAGGCAGCCAGCCACTACGATCTTGGCACCATGATCGACAGAACCCTTGTCCTCTATGAGCAGGTGCTGCGCAAAGCCGACCAGCCGAGCCAGTCTGTTTCCAGATGGAAAACCGGCCGCATCGCAGCGCCCAAGACGTAGCCGCAGCGCAACWCTCATAGCCGACGAGAGCGGGCGGGCGAGGTCGATCTCGGGATTCGTAGCCTGGYGGRCTTGCGCGAGCCRCTGCCGTTCGGGCATATTCGCGGTTACGAATTCTCTAAAGCGGAGACGAAGAGGGGGCGTCTGTAATTCGTTTGTGCGCCGTGCGGTTGCTGTCTGGCGAAAAGGGCAGCGGCGGACTGGCGATGGAGGTCCGGGGGCGGATGTCTATGGTTTGTAATGCGGAGTGCATTGGCCGTTCGTTTGGTGAGGGTGCATGATGCCGAAACTCTCGGTCATCGTCATCACCCTCAACGAGGAGGCTTGCATCGAGCGTTGTTTGGGCTCTGTCGGCTTTGCCGACGAATTCGTCGTGGTCGACAACAACAGCACGGACAGAACCCGTGAAATCGCGCGCGACATGGGCGCGAAAGTGATCGTCACCGAAGACTGGCCCGGCTTTGGCGTGCAGAAGAATCGCGCGCTGGCCGCGGCCACCGGCGACTGGGTGTTGTCCCTGGACGCCGACGAGTGGGTGGCCCCTCCTCTCGCCAGGGAAATCGAGCATGCCATCGCCAACCCGCGAGGTTGCGCGGGTTTCGAGATTCCGCGACGGTCCCGTTTCTGCGGGCGGGTCGTCAGACATGGGAGCTGGTCGTCGGACCGCGTCCTGCGCTTGTTTCGCCGGGATGCCGGACGCTTTACCGACTATCCGGTCCACGAGAAGGTTGTGCTGAAGGGCAGAGTGTCCCGCCTGGCACAAACCATGGAACATGATTGYATCACCGACCTCGACGATGCGCATCGCAAGATCTGGATGTACGCCCAAGCTTCGGCGAAGCAGATAGGAGATATGGGCAAGAGGGGATCGACCACAAAGGCGCTTCTCCACTCCGCCTGGGCCTATCTTTATAGCTACATCATTCGTTTCGGCATCCTCGATGGATCGGTGGGTTTGCTGGTCGCCGGCTACTGTGCAAGTTATACCTATCGCAAATGGGCGGCGGCGCCGTCCGAAACCGGTGCAAGCGTGTCCRTGCGCGACACTCCGGCGGTCAAGATGAACTGACGTTTCTTGAGTTTGCGCGCGACCTATTTCCTGACACCAATCCAACCTTCAGCATAAGGGAACTCCATGGCGAGCAGGYAGTCTATATGGATCGGGTTCGACCCGCGCGAGATCGATGCGTTCGCGGTTGCTCGCAACTCGATAAGACGCCACATGATCTCACCGGTATCGGCACGCGGCGTCGTGTTGGCGGATCTGCGGGCAAGGGGGCTCTACACCCGTCCGACCAGCCGCAAGGACGGCCGGCTTTGGGATGAAATCTCCGAAGCGCCGATGGCGACCGAATTCGCTTGCTCGCGATTCCTGGTGCCGCAATTGGCGGGCTCGGGCTGGGCGCTGTTCATGGACTGYGACATGCTGATCCGCAGGGATCTGCAAAAACTGTTCGGGATGGCCGACCCGACAAAGGCGGTGATGGTCGTGAAGCACAACCATCAACCCGCCGAAGCGACCAAGATGGACGGGCAGGCGCAGCTGCGCTACGCCCGCAAGAACTGGTCGAGCGTCATGCTGTTCAATTGCGACCATCCGRCCAACAAGGCCCTTACCGTCGAACTGGTGAATACGGTTCCCGGGCGCGATCTGCACAGGTTCTGCTGGCTGGAGGACGATCTGATCGGCGAATTGTCGGTGGAGTGGAATTGGCTCRTCGGCCATTCGGATCCGACCGTCGACCCCTCCATTGTCCATTTTACCGACGGAACGCCCGCCATGCCGGGCTATGAAAACTGCGCCTATGCCGACGAGTGGCGGTCAGAGCTGATAAGATGGGCAAGCTGACGGCAGAGAGYCGCGCAAGCCCCGGAAAGCGAAAAAGCCGCGGAAAACCGCGGCTTTTCGTTTGCTTGATCCCGGAAGGGAAACTGGAGCGGGTGAGGCGATTCGAACGCCCGACCCCAACCTTGGCAAGGTTGTGCTCTACCCCTGAGCTACACCCGCTCGCGCGGCCTTGGGCCGCAAGCCGCGCCTATATGGCCGAAGAGCGCGGCGATTGCAACAGGGAAATGACGGTCTTTTTGGCCGCACCCCACAGGCGCCGGCGAGATCATCCGGGAACGTGCGAATTCCTTGGTCGCGCCCGGTCGCGGCCCGGCCGAGGGGCGGTTTCACTGTGCCGTGGAAACGCTGGCCGACGCCTCTCTTTGTTCCTTGGCACAATTCCGGATGGAAAACCGCTTCACCCTTCCCGGAATTGATTTCCTGGAATTGCCCTGGGGCGTCATTGGCCGTAAACGGCAGTGCCTGCTGGAGGAAGGAGGACCGATGCCCAAGACCGAAGCTGAGCTCTATGCCTTTCTTGCCGATCTCGGCATCTCCGTTTCGACGGTACGCCATCCGCCATTGTTCACGGTCGHCGATTCGCAGGCGTTGCGTGGCGAAATCCCGGGCGGCCATACCAAGAACCTCTTCCTCAAGGACAAGAAGGACAATTATTTCCTGGTGACGGTCGGCGAGGAGGCCGTGCTGGACCTCAAGCAGATCCATCACCTGATCGGCGCCGCCAGCCGCGTTTCCTTCGGCAAGCYGGACATGCTGATGGAGTTGCTTGGCGTCATCCCGGGCGCAGTCACCGTCTTCGGCCTGATCAACGACACGGCTGGACGGGTGAAGGTCGTGCTCGACCACGAGCTGATGAGCCACGACGTCATCAACGGCCATCCGCTGACCAATGAGGCGACGACGACCATCGCCGCYGCCGACCTCATCAAATTCGTCGAGGCAACCGGCCACGATCCTGTTATCTTGAAAGTCTCGGCTTGATCGCCACATGGATGGCAACCGAAAATCCGACAATGACGCGCAGTGCCCCGATGCCGGCGGYGGCGCGACCGAAAGGGCGACGACATGAGTGACAACAACCCGTTCAACAGCTCATTCGGCGGCAATGCCGGCGGCCAGTACGCCCAAACCGTCCAGTATGGCGGCGGCGAAGCCGACCGCGCCAAGGTCTCGCTTGGCGAGGCGCCGGCCGCCGCCGACCTGATCAAGGATACCACGACCGCGACCTTCGCGGCCGACGTCATCCAGGAATCGCGCCGCCAGCCGGTGCTGGTCGACTTCTGGGCGCCCTGGTGCGGCCCCTGCAAGCAGCTGACGCCGCAGCTCGAGAAGGCGGTGAAGGCCGCCGGCGGCAAGGTCAAGCTGGTCAAGATGAACATCGACGACCATCCCTCGATCGCCGGACAGCTCGGCATCCAGTCCATTCCGGCAGTCATCGCCTTCAAGGGCGGCCAGCCGGTCGACGGCTTCATGGGCGCGATCCCCGAAAGCCAGATCGTGCAGTTCATCCAGAAGGTCGGCGGCAAGGGCGGCGGCGCGCCGCAGATCACCGACGCGCTTGCCGCGGCGAGCGAGGCGCGCCAGGCCGGCGACGTCCAGACCGCTGCCGACATCTACGACGCGATCCTCGCCCAGGCGCCCGACACCGTCGAGGCGATCGCCGGGCTCGGCGAGATCCTGTTCGACRCCGGCGACGCGCAAGGCGCGGAGGCGGTGCTGGCGAAGGCGCCYGAGGACAAGAAGGACGCACCGGCGCTTGCTGCGCTGCGTGCCAAGATGGCGCTGGCCGCGCAGGCGGCCGCGCTCGGCAATCCGGCCGAGTTCGAGCGCAGGCTCGCCGCCAATCCGAGCGATCATCAGGCGCGCTTCGACCTGGCGATGGTCCAGAATGCGCGCGGAGAGCGGATGCAGGCTGCCGACAATCTGCTGGYGATCGTCAAGGCCGACCGCACGTGGAACGACGATGGCGCGCGGGCGCAGCTCTTGAAGTTCTTCGAGGCATGGGGGATGACCGACGAGGCGACGCTTGCGGCGCGGCGCAAGCTGTCTTCGCTGTTGTTTTCCTGAGCGTTTTTGCCGGACCCGTTGCCGGTCGGACTTGCGCAGCGCGACAACTGCGCCAGATAGGGGGCAGTGGCTTGCCCTGCCGATGAACGATTTTGGATGCGCCGGGCTGCGTCAGATGAGATCGCAGGTCTTGACACGCTGGCCGGCGACGCTTTCGGAGGGTTGAGGTGCAGGTCGGAAACGCCCGCTATCGGCTCGCGAGGGATTTGCCTTCGGCGATCCCGGTGTTCCCCTTGATGGGCGCCTTGCTGCTGCCAGGCGGGCGCATGCCGCTCAACATCTTCGAGCCACGCTATCTGCAGATGGTCGACCAGGCGATGGCCGGGCCGCGGCTGATCGGCATGATCCAGCCCAGCCTCGACGGGGCGATGCGCGAGGACGGCGAGCCGGAGCTCTGCAGCGTCGGCTGCGCCGGGCGCATCATTTCGCTCGCCGAGACAGGCGACGGCCGCTACCTGATCTCGCTGCAAGGCGTCTGCCGGTTCCGCGTCACGCAGGAGCTGGCGGTGAAGACACCGTTCCGGCAGTGCAGGATCGCGCCGTTCCTCGCCGATCTCGAGGACGACCAGGCGGCAACCGAGGTCGACCGGCCGGCGCTGCTCAAGGCGTTCCGCGCCTATCTGCAGGCCAACGACCTCGAGGCCGACTGGGAAAGCGTCAGCCGCGCCGAGAACGCCATGCTGGTCAATGCGCTGTCGATGATGGCGCCCTATGGGCCGGCCGAGAAGCAGGCGCTGCTCGAGGCGGCGGACCTGAAGACGCGCGCCGAGACGCTGATTGCCATCACCGAAATAACGCTGGCGCGCGAGGATGAGGATTTTGGCTCGAGCCTGCAGTAAGTGTACTGATATTCGGGTGATGCCGGCCTGCTCGGGCTCGGCTGACCTGGATTTCGACGCATCTAAGGCTGCAGGAGGATGCTATTGGCGGATGGACGTGACGGGCGGAAAGCCACAGTCGACCCAAAGCTGCTGGAATTGCTCGCCTGCCCGCTGACCAAGGGGCCGCTGACCTGGGATCCGGAGCGCAGCGAACTGATCTCGCGCGTGGCGAAACTTGCCTATCCGGTGCGCGACGGCATCCCGATCATGCTGCCTTCGGAAGCGCGCCCGATCTCGCCCGAAGATATGCTGCCGCCGCAGCCGCGGCTGGGCGGGCCATCCTGAACCGGCCTGACGTCGTTCTGCCTCGTTACTGAAAATTGCGCCCTTTCGGCATGACCTGTTGTGCGCTGCTCGACAGCGTGGCGATGTCCTGCCGGACCGGCAGACCGCGGCTCGCGGAGCGCTCGGATCCATCCAGTCTTGGGTCGGCGGGCTGATGCTCGATGGTCGGCGCCTGCAGGAGCACGCCCAGCCAGGATGTCAGGTCCTCGATCCTGTCGGCGACGATGTGGATGACATCCGATTCCTGCTGCAGCTTGCCGGTGACGCGGATGAAGCGCGCGCCCATCACCACTGAGCGGAAGCGGTCGAAGACGCGCGGCCAGATGATGACATTGGCGATCGCCTTTTCGTCCTCCAGGGTGATGAAGATCGCATTGCCCTTGCCTGGGCGCTGGCGCACCAGCACGAGGCCGGCGACCGAGACGCGGCGGCCGTCGCGAACCGACGGCAGGCGCGCATTGGGCGTGATGCCGGCGCGGTCAAGCCGCTCGCGCAGGAAGGCGACGGGGTGTTCCTTCAAGGAAAGGCCGAGCGAGCGGTAATCATGGACGACGTGCTCGCCGAGCGGCATTTTCGGCAATCTGGTTTCGGGCTCCAGCTCGCGCAGGCGAAGCAGGGGCTGGTCGAACAGCGGCAGCTTCTCGGCGGCGCTCCTGCCGTCGAGCGCGCGCACTTCCCAGAGCGCCGCGCGACGGTCGAGGCCGAGCGAGCGGAAGGCGTCGGCCTCGGCCAGCTTTTCGATCTCGCCGACATCGAGGCCGGAGCGCAGCCAGACATCCCTGACCGATCGATAGCCGTCGCCGCGCTGCGCGACGAAAATCTTCATGCGCTCTTCGGAGAGGCCCTTGATCTGGCGGAAGCCAAGCCGCACGGCATGAGCCGTCTCGATGACGCCGCGCATCGAAGCGTGGCGTTCAAGGATGCGGGAGGGGTCGAAGACGGACCCTTCCAGCGTGCAGTCCCAGACGGAATGGTTGATGTCGACCTCCCGCACCTCCACGCCGTGGTCGCGCGCATCGCGCACGAGCTGGGCCGGCTGGTAGAATCCCATCGGCTGCGAGTTCAGGATCGCGGCGCAGAACACGTCGGGATAGAAGGTCTTGAACCAGCAGGAGGCATAGACCAGCAGCGCGAAGGAGGCGGCATKGCTTTCGGGAAAGCCGTATTCGCCGAAGCCCTCGATCTGCTTGAAGCAGCGCTCGGCGAACTCCCTCTCATAGCCCTTGTCGACCATGCCGTCGATCATGCGCTGGCGGTAGTTGCCGATCGTGCCGGTGCGCTTGAAGGTGGCCATGGCGCGGCGCAATTCGTCGGCYTCGCCCGRCCTGAAGCCGCCGGCGACGATGGCGATCTTCATCGCCTGTTCCTGGAACAGCGGCACGCCCAGCGTCTTGCCGAGAATCTCCTCCAGCTCAGATTTCGGATATTCGGGCTTCTCCTTGCCTTGCCGGCGGCGCAGATAGGGATGCACCATATCGCCCTGGATCGGGCCGGGCCGAACGATCGCCACCTCGATGACGAGGTCGTAGAACTCCCGTGGCCTGAGACGCGGCAGCATCGACATCTGGGCGCGCGATTCGATCTGGAAGACRCCGAGCGTGTCTGCCCGGCAGATCATGTCGTAGACGCGAGGGTGCTCGGCCGGGAGAGAGTTCAAGTCATAGGACCGGCCGTATTCATCCCTTGCCTTGGGATAATGGTGCGTGAGCAAGGTCAAGGCGCGCTTCAGGCAAGTCAGCATGCCGAGCGCCAGCACATCCACCTTGAGGATCTTCACCGCGTCGAGATCGTCCTTGTCCCACTCCACCATCTTGCGCTCGTCCATCGCGGTCTTGACGATGGGCACGACCTCGTCGAGCCGGYCCCTGGTGATGACGAAGCCGCCGACATGCTGGGAGAGATGGCGGGGAAAGCCCATGATCTCGTTGGCGCGTTCCAGCACCTGCCGCGACAGCGGATCGGTGCGGTCGAGGCCGCCGGCATTGGCCTCCCTTTCGCCGAGCTCCGAGGTCGACCAGCCCCAGATGGTGCTCGACAAGGCGCTGCGGACGTCCTCGGAGAGGCCCATCGCCTTCGCCACCTCGCGCAAGGCCGAGYGGCCGCGATAGCTGATGACGGCGGCGGCAAGTGCTGTGCGCTTGGCGCTGTATTTTTCGTAGATATAGRCAATCACCTCGTCGCGCCGCTCATGCTCGAAATCGACATCGATGTCGGGCGGTTCGTTGCGCTCCTCGGAGATGAAGCGCTCGAACAGCGCATCGATCCGGTCCGGTCCGACTTCGGTGATGCCGATGCAGAAGCAGATGACCGAATTGGCGGCGGAGCCGCGGCCCTGGCAGAGGATGTTCTTGCTGCGGGCGAATTTGACGATGTCGTAGACGGTGAGGAAATAGCGCGCATAGTTCAGGCGCTCGATCAGCGCCAGCTCCTCCTCGATGCGCTGCAAGACATAGACGGGAACACCGGCTGGATAGCGCACGGTCGCGCCTTCGCGCGCCAGGCGTTCGAGCTCGGCCTGCGGCCCGAGRCCGGATTCGGTCGGCTCGTCCGGATAGTTGTATTCGAGGTCGCTGAGCGAGAAGGTCAATTCGTCGGCGAAGCGCAGCGTTTCCGCCAGCGCTTGCGGATGCCGGCGGAAGAGACGTGCCATCTCCAGCGGCGGCTTCAGGTGGCGCTCGGCATTCGCCGTAAGCTCCAGCCCGACCTCGGAAACCGGCGTGTTGAGGCGGATCGCGGTCAGTACGTCCTRCAGCGGGCGGCGGTCGGCGGCATGATAAAGCACGTCGTTGGTCGCCATCAGCGGAACTTGCGCATGTTCGGCCATCGCCGCCGCCTGCTCGATGCGGAAGCGGTCGTTGCCGCAATAATCCGGCGCCACGGCCAGYCGGAGCGTCGCGCCAAAACGATCCTTAAGCCGGCTAATGAGCTCCAGATTGTCTTCCGCGCGCGCCGACAGATTGGGCAGGAGCGCCAGTGACATCATATCGCCCCATTCGAGAAGGTCGCTCAGTTCGAGCAGCGTCRCGCCCTTCTCGTTCTCGTCGCGCAGATTGGCTTGGGTGAGCATGCGGCAGAGATGCCCCCAGCCCTTGCGGTCGCGGGGATAAGCCAGAATGTCCGGCGTGCCGTCGCGGAAAACCAGCCGGCAGCCGGGATGATAGGCAAGCTTCTCCACCTTCGCCTGCTGCCAGGCGCGCACGACGCCGGCCACGCTGTTCCTGTCGGCAAGCCCGATCGAGGAGAAGCCGTAGAATTTCGCCGTGACCACCAGCTCCTCGGRCTTCGAGGCGCCGCGCAGGAAGGAAAAATTCGACTGGATGCCGAACTCGGCATAGGGGATGGCGGTCAGCGCGTTCATGCGAATACCCCGTGCATGAACCAGCGCGGCGAGGCCTGCGAAGAGCTGCCGTAGAAGCCCTGGCGGTAGAGCCAGTAGCGACGCCCTTCGCTGTCCTCGATGCGATAATAGTCGCGGGTCGGCGCCTCTTCCTCGCCGGGCAGCCTTCGCCACCATTCGGCGGYGATACGCTCCGGCCCTTCAGCGCGGGCGACGCGGTAAAGGGCGCGCCRCCATCGGAAATTCATCGGTGGACCCTCGGGGATTTCGGTCGCCGGCACCTCGATCGGCTCGGGCGAGCGGAACAGCCGCACCGGCCGTTCCGGTGGGAAGATGGTCATCGGCGGCGCCGACCGGTCGGACTGCTTCGGCGGCATGCGCCTTTGYGGCGCCTCCGCGAAAGGGACCGTGGTGACGGCGCGCTCCGGCAGATGGCTTTCGACGACAACCGGCTTCAGCACGGCGGCCTCGCCGAGGCGGGCGCGGATGCGGTCGGCGAATAAAGCGATGTCGGCGTCGTCGTCGCTCGCTTCCCCGGCAAGGTCGCCCTGCAGCATGTCGAAGGCGGCAACCGAAAGCACGGAGAGCCGCACGAGGTCGAAGCCGAAGCCGGCGTCGAGGCTCTGCTCAAGCGCTGCGAGCCGTTCGTGGAACAGTTTGCGGATCAATTGCGGCTCGCGCATCGGGCGCGAGGTGCCGACCGCAATGCGGCTGACGGCGCCGTCGACGCGGAAAAGGAGAAGGGCGAGCGCCCTGGCACCCTCGCCGCGGCGTTCGAGATCGCTCTTCAAGGCCACGGCAAGCCGACTCACCAGCCGCTCGATGTCGTCGGTCAGCACGACCGGCTCGGCAAGGTGGCGCTCGACCGAGAGCGGCGCCACCGGCAGGCGCGGCGACACTGCCTCGTCGAGCCGGCCGAGCGCCTGGTCGAGGCGCAGAAGCAAGGTGGCGCCGAAGCGGCGGGCGAGCGGGGCGCGGGGTGCGGCCATCACCGCGCCCGCCGTGCGCAGGCCGACGCTTTCCAGACTGGCGCGGGTCTCCGGCGCGATGCGCAGCGCCGAAAGCGGCAAGGGCGAAAGCAGCGCCTCCTCCTCGCCGCCGGCAACGATGCGGTCGCCATGGAAGCGCGCCGCCGCCGAGGCAGCGCCCGGYGTCGAGGCGAGGCCGGCCCGGACATCGAAGCCCTGCTCGAAAAAGCGGGTGAGGATTTCGTCCTGCATCGCGCGCTCGCCGCCGAAGAGATGCGTGCAGCCGGTGACGTCGAGGAACAGGCCGTCCTCGCCATCGATCGCCACCAGCGGCGTGAAGCGGTCRCACCAGTCGGCAAGGCCTTCGAGCAGGCGACGGTCGGCCTCCGGGTCGGCCTCCACCACGTCGATCGAGGGGTGCATGGCGCGCGCGTCGGCAATCCCCATGCCGCGCTTCAATTTGAGCGCCTCAGYCCGCTCGTCGAGGGCTGCGATGCGCTGGGCGTTGTTGTCGCGGTGGCTGATCACCAGAGGCAGGTGATGCGACGGCCGGGAACGCCAGGACCGCCCCAGACGCTGGCGCAGGATCCGCTCCGCGGGCAGATGCGGAAACCATAACGACAGGATCCTTTGTCCGCTCTTCCCGGGCCTTTCTTTCTGCAAAAGCGTACTCATCGGGGTTCCACTCCAGTGTGAATTGTCCGGGCAGGGCCGTGCGGCTCTTGCCGATATCGACGGTGAAGGCGGGGCGGCCGATCGAGCCGGCAAGCGGGCCGGCGACCGTCTCGCGGCTCGCCGCGGGCGCAGCCGAGACGATGAGGCGCACGGGCGCCGCTGTGGGCTCGGCTTCGCCGGCCTGGCGCAGCAAAAACACCGGGCGGCCGGCGCTTTGCGCCCGCGCGTGCAGCCGTCGCGTCGCGGTGAGGTCGAGAAGCCGCGGGCTGCCGCGGATCTCGAGGATGACGGCGGCGAAGGCCGTCATGCGGGCGRCCTCCTCGGCGATCCACAGCGCGTCGAGCAGCTTCGGCGCTTCGGAAAACAACAATTGCTCGGGCTCGATGCCGAAGAGGGCATGCAGCCCCCTGGCATAGGGAAAGCCGGCCTCGCGGAAGATTTCCGACGTGCCGATCCAGAGGATCGGCAGACCTTGCTTCTCTCTGAGGATCAGGCTGGTGATCGACAGCGCAAAGCCGGCGACGGCGCCGGCATCGCGGGTCTCCAGCCCATGGATTTCGTTGAGCGCGGCCTTCGGCAGGCCGCCGCCGAGCGCGGTGTCGAGGCGTTCGATGCCGGTATGCAGGAAGGCATCGGGCGAGGCCACGGCGAGGCCGCGCCGGACGACTGTGATGTCCGATCCGGCAGCATCGCTGTATATTTGTTTTTCCGCAATTCCGGACGGAAAACCGCTTCGCACTTTTCCTGGAATTGCTCCAGGCCCGCCGCTTGCCGGCACTTCCAGGCGCTCGGGCAGCGTTCCCTCGATCTTCGCGATCTGGCGGCGCAGGGCAAAAACAGTTTCCCGCGCCACGGCGCTCATCRCCATGACGTTCACTTCCGGCAGCAGTTGTTCCTGTTATGTTCTTATAGATTCCAGAGGGGCCAGGAAGAGTCAAGCAGACTCATAAGGAATTTATTCCTTCGCTCTTCCCCCTTAGACAAGCCGGCCGGCCAGCTCATTTGCCTCAATCGGCGCGAAAGCCTATATGCCGGGATCAAAGGAAAACCCATGGCTCGCATCTACAAGACCCGCTCCTGGCACGACCAGCTCTCGCCATCGATGGATGWGATGGAGCTTCTGGCGCTGGAGGCCTACGCCCATTTGCCGGAAGAGTTCCGCCAGCTCACCGGCGAAATCGTCATTCAGATCGCCGACTTCCCGACCGACGAGATCATGGACGACCTGTCGTTGGAGACGCCCTTCGACCTGCTCGGCCTGTTCGAGGGGCGCGRCATCGCCGAGCGCTGGAACCCGCAGACCGGCGAGGGGCCGAACCGCATCACGCTCTACCGCCGCGCCATCCTCGACTACTGGGCCGAGAATGAGGAGACGCTGGGCGACATCGTCACCCATGTGCTGATCCACGAGATCGGCCACCATTTCGGTCTCTCGGACGACGACATGGAACGGATCGAGGAAGCGGCCGAGCAGGCGGCGGCGGGGTGAGTGGTTAAGCCGTTTACAGGCGGACGCCTCGTTCCTTCGCGCCCCCCTCTGCCCTGCCGGGCATCTCCCCCCACAAGGGGGAGATCGGCTGTATCTACCAATCGCTGAGCTTGGTGTCGGGCCCGTATTCCTGGCCCTCGATGTCCTTCACCACGGCCTGGCCGCAGCGCATCGACTTGGTCGTCTTGTCATAGGCGTAGGTCGGCGAGCCGAACAGGTGCCAACCCTTGTTCAGGGCCGCTGTCACCTTGTGGCAGAAGGTGGCGTCGTCCGGACCGGACAGAAAGCGGTAAAGTTTCATTTTTCGACCCTGTCGTGAATCTCCGCAGGATCATGCACCGATGATTGCGGCCTTCGCCAGCAGTTTCTCGGCCTCGGCCAGATGCAGCCGCTCGACCATGCGGCCGTCGAGCGCAATGACGCTCTTGCCGGCATTCTCGGGCCGCRAGAACGCGTCCCTGATCGCGCGCGCCGCGGCCAGCGCCTCCTGCGAGGGTGCGAACGCGCGGTTCGCCGGCTCGATCTGCGCGGGGTGGATCAGCGATTTGCCGTCGAAACCCATGGCGGCGGCCTCGGCGCATTCACGGGCAAAGGCCTCCAGGTCGCGAAAATCGTTGGCAACGCCGTCGATCACGTCGAGGCTGCCCGCGCGGGCAGCCAGCACAAGCTGCAGCAGCCAGGGCATCAGATAACGTCGATCGGGCGTGGCGAGCACGCCCGTGGACTTCATCAGATCGTTTGTTCCGGCAACGAAACAAGCGAGCCTGGAAGCCGGATCGCGGCCAAGTTCGGCGATGGCGCCGATGTTGAGCAGCGCCTTGGGCGTCTCGATCATCGCCCATAGCTTCATCGTGTCCGGTACAAGATTGTCGTCGAGCAGATCGCCTGCTTCCAGTATGTCGCGTGGCGTCGTGACCTTGGGCAAAAGAACGCCGTCCGGCTCGGCCTTGGAGACGACTAACAAGTCGTCAATGCCCCACTCACTGCCCAGCGGATTAATGCGCACCACCATCTCGCAGCGCCGCTCCGGCCGCGCGGCCAGGATGCCTGCCACTTTTTCACGTGCGGAGATCTTGTCGGTGGGCGCGACGCCGTCCTCGAGGTCGATGACGACGGCGTCGCAGGCAAGCGAGGCGATCTTGGCGAGCGCCCGCTCGTTGGAAGCGGGCACGTAAAGCAYCGAGCGGCGCGGGCGGTAGGGTTCGCTGGTCATTGGCGATCTATGCAGGCTGGAGGCCGGTGAGGCAAGGCGTGGCGGGTCGGCCAATTGCAAACATCTGCGCCGCCCCTCATCCCCCTGCCGGGACCTTCTCCCCGTATGGTGACGGGGAGAAAGACGAAGCTCCAACGCCGGCGCCCCCCCTCTCCCCGTCTTTCACGGGGAGAGGGTAAGGGTGAGGGGCAGCGCCAGCCTGACGCTATTTGTCTCTGCACAAAATCTGCAAATTATTGCGGAAAACCTCCTCCGATCCGCCCCGAGCTTTCCGCGCCCGCCGGCGAAAAGGCGGCATGCGAACACATCAAAAACCCCTCTGGCGCCTGCCCTACCGGCTGCGCTATGACGGCTGGTGGCTCGTCGAGCCGCAAAGAATGCGCCCTACGGCGATCGTGCTGCCTTTCGTGCCGAGGTCGCGGCGCAGCGTTCGCAAGGCCAGGAAAGCCCGGCCATGACGGCGCACCGTCGCGCCGTTCGGGAAAACYGGGGCGCCCGGATTTTTTCGCGGTCGGCGATGGCGCCGCACTCTCGACAAGCATGGCGTGCTTGCTAATCCTGCCGTCACCGAACCTCACGCGCCGGGCCATTGATCGATGCCGCATAACATCCTTGTCGCCGACGACGACCCGCACATCCGCGACATCATCTGCTTCGCGCTGGAAAAGGCGGGTATGAAGACGCTTGGCGTGGCCGACGGCGCCGCAGCCTTGCAGGCCGTCGAGCGTCGCGCGCCGGATCTCATCGTGCTCGACATCGGCATGCCGGAGATGGACGGCCTGGAGGTGTGCCGGCGGCTGCGCCAACGCTCCGATGTGCCGGTGCTGTTCCTGTCGGCGCGCGATGAAGAAATCGACCGTATCCTCGGGCTGGAGATGGGCGGCGACGACTATGTGACAAAACCGTTCAGCCCGCGCGAGCTGGTCGCCCGCGTCAATGTCATCCTGCGGCGCGCGCGCCCGGTGGCGGTGGAGGACGAAGCGGGCGACCGGCAATTCGCGCATGGCAAGCTCGTGCTTGTTCCGGCAAGCCACGCCGCGAGCTTCGACGGCAAGCCGCTGCTCTTCACCGCCATCGAATTCGCCATCCTCAAGGGCTTTCTCGCCCGCCCGCAGCATGTGCTTGGCCGCGACGCGGTGATGGCCAATGCCTATGCCTCCAACATCCACGTCTCGGAACGCACGGTCGACAGCCATATCCGCAACATCCGCGCCAAGCTGGCGGCTGTCGGCTGCGTGGATGCGATCGCGACTGTCCACGGCGTCGGCTTCCGGCTCGGCCGATGCGGTGGCTGAGCAAGGAGAGATGGCGGCCGCGGCTCGCCACCGTCGTCGTCGCCATCCTGATCGTGGTGATGGCGCTGCCGCTGGTCGGCCTGTTCTTTTTCCGGCTCTATGAGAACCAGCTGATCCGCCAGACCGAGGGCGAGCTTATCGCGCAGGGCGCGGTTGTCGCCGCCGTCTATGCCGGTGAGGTGCGCGCCGCCGGCATTTCGCCGGAAAAGCTCGGCGCGCAAATGCCCGCGGTGCGCGACAACGCCAACTCCCCCTACCAGCCGATCGAGCCCAGCCTAGACCTTGCGTCCGACTACGTCATGCCGACGCGGCCGGCCGCACTTCCCGCGACCGCCGATCCTGCCTTCGCGGCCATCGGCGCACGGCTCGACGGCATCCTCGACGAGACGCAGAAGACGACGCTCGCGGGCTTTCGCCTGCTCGATCCGCACGGCGTGGTCATTGCCGGCGGCGATGAGGTGGGCTTGTCGCTCGGCCATATCGAGGAGGTGCAACAGGCGCTCGCAGGCGTCTATGCCAGCGAGCTGAGGCTCAGGATTCCCGACCAGCCGCCGCCGCCGCTCTATTCGGTGAGCCGCGGCACCAAGGTGCGCGTCTTCGTCGCCCTGCCGGTCGAGGTCGACGGACGGGTGGCGGGGGTGGTGTATCTCTCGCGGACGCCGAACAACATCGTCAAGCATCTCTATGGCGAACGCGGCAAGGTCACGTTGGCGRCAATCACCATCGTCGGCGGCACGCTGCTGATCGCGCTGGTGTTCATCCGCACCGTCAGCCGGCCGATCTATGCGCTGATCGACCGGACAAAGCGCATCGCCGCCGGCGACCGCGAGGCGATGCGCCCGCTCGACCATCACGGCACGCGCGAGATGGCGGCGCTGTCGGCGGCCTTCCTCGATATGGCCGCCAAGTTGCAGGCGCGCTCCGACAGCATCCAGACCTTCGCCACCCATGTCTCGCATGAACTGAAATCGCCGCTGACGGCGATCCAGGGCGCGGCGGAGCTGCTCAGGGATTCCGGYGGGACGATGGACGAAGCCGAGCGGCGGCRCTTTTCCAACAACATCGTCACCGATGCAGGGCGGCTCAATCTGCTGGTGCGCCGACTGCTTGAGCTGGCGCGCGCCGAAAACCTCGCGCCGAGCGGCGAAAGCACGACGCTCAATGCCGCGCTTGCGCTGTTGCCGGTCGACACCAGGCTGGAGGCGCGCGTCGAGGCGGGCGGCGCTACCAGCCTCGGTATCTCCGGCGAGAACCTCGCCATCGTGCTCGCCAACCTGATCGACAATTCGGCAAGGCACGGCGCCAAGCAGGTCGCGATCAGTGCCATGAGCGCGGGCGCCAGGGTGGCGGTCCTTGTCGGCGACGACGGTGACGGCATTTCGCCCAGTAACCRCGCAAAAGTGTTCGAGCCGTTCTTCACCACAAGGCGCGAGACCGGCGGCACGGGAATGGGGCTCGGCATCGTGCTGGCCCTCCTGAAAGCGCATGATGGCACGATCAGGCTGGTTGACAGCGAGCGCGGCACACGCTTCGAGATCAATCTGCCGGTCGCCTGAAGACCGGTGGATCGGAGAGATAAGTGCGCTACGACATCGTCATCATCGGCGGAGCCATCGTCGGTTCCTCGGTCGCCTATTACCTGCGMGAGGAAGGGTTTTCGGGTTCCATCGCGCTCATCGAGCGCGATCCRCAGTTCTCCAATGCGGCGACGACATTGTCCTTGGCCTCGATCCGCCAGCAATTTTCCATCCCTGAAAACATCCGCCTGTCGCAGTTCACGCTGAAACTGTTCCGCCGGCTGAAGGAGACTTTTGGCGCCGACGCCGATATCGGTTTCCGCGAGGGCGGCTATCTCATCCTTGCCGGCGAGGCCGGATTGCCGATCCTGAAGGCCAACCACGAAGCGCAGATCGCCGAGGGCGCCGACATCGTCCTCGAAGACGCYGGGCAGCTCGCGCGCCGCTTCCCGTGGCTGTCGACCGAGGGTATTTCCGCCGGCGCTTATGGCCGCACCGGCGAGGGCTGGTTCGACGCGCATGCGCTGCTGACGCTGTTCCGCAAGGCGCTGCGCGACAAAAACATCGACTTCATCTCYGCCTCGGTCGCAAGCATCGCGCGCGAGGGTAATCGCGTCACCGGTGTCTCCCTCGACAATGGCGAGACACTTGCAGCCGGCATCGTCGTCAACGCCGCCGGACCGAACGCCGGCAAGGTCGCGGCTCTTGCCGGGCTCGAGCTGCCGGTCGAGCCGCGCAAGCGCAACGTCTTCGTCTTCGAGGCGCGCGAGAAATATGCCGACATGCCGCTGCTGGTGGATCCCTCCGGCATCTATGTGCGGCCGGAGGGCTCGGTCTACCTCACCGGCGGCGCCGAACCGGAGGAAGGCGACCACGCGCCCGACCCGAAGGATTTCGAAGTCAACTGGCCGCTATTCGAAGAGGTGATCTGGCCAGTGCTCGCCACCCGCATCCCTGCCTTCGAGGCGATCAAGCCGACGCGCGCCTGGGTCGGGCATTACGATTACAACACGCTCGACCAGAACGYGGTGATCGGGCCGCATCCGGAGGTCGAAAACTTCCTCTTCGCCAACGGCTTCTCCGGCCACGGCCTGCAACAGGCGCCGGCCGTCGGCAAGGCGCTTTCAGAGCTCATCGTGCATGGCGGCTACCGCACGATCGACTGCACCGCGTTCGGGTACGGGCGCGTAGCGGAGGGGAGGGCATTCCGGGAGCTGAATGTGATTTGAGGGAGTGACGGTGACTCACTGCTACGCTGGAGGGACAGCGCCCCCCTCTGTCCTGCCGGACATCTCCCCCACAAGGGGGGAGATTGGCTGTTTCGGCGCCTCGCTCATTTCTGCAACGTTCGAGATTGGCGAAAGCCGACGCGACGTCTGATCTCCCCCCTTGTGGGGGAGATGCCCGGCAGGGCAGAGGGGGGYGCGAAGGAACGCGGCGTTTCTTGCTTAAGCCGCCTGCCTTCCCTCACCAAAATACTCCTGCAGCCATCCCAGCACCCGCGTCCAGCCGTCGGCATGCTCGGCCRCCGCATCCGCCAATCCGGCGAAACCGCCGTGGCAGACGGTGAGCCGCGTGCCGGCGGCGATCGGCTCCACAAGATAGGCGACCGTGGTTTCCTTGCGGCCGAGCGTCGGATGATCCCAATCGTAGCGCCAGGTCTGCACGATCCGGCGCGGCATCTCGATTTCGAGAAACGCGCCGCTTGCGGGACGGCGCCTGGCGTCGGCCGTTCTCACGACAACGCTCCAGCGGCCGCCGACGCGAAGATCGGCGGCCCAGCCGGTCATGCGGTAGGTGTCGGCGGAGCCCCACCAGCGCTCGACCTCATCCGTGACGAACGCGGCAAGGACCCGCTCGGGAGCGGCAAGGATCTCGGCCGAGGCCATGGCCGTCTCGCCATTCGCCATGGCCTGCGGCCAGCAATGCCGGAGCATCATCGCGACCTCCAGAAACGGTTCGGTATCGAAACGAAGCTTCAGATCTTTGAGGGCGGGCGATCAAAACCCTTGCCGCTCTCGAGCAGRCTCTTGAGGCTCGACAGCACCAGCGGCCAGCCCTTGGCGACGTTCGGGATCAGTCTGTGCGGTCCGTCGGCTTCGTGGGTGACGGCGAGTTTCATCAGCTCGCCGTCCTGCTCGATGGTGAAGGTGCAGCGCGTATAGCCGTCCTCCTTCACTTCCGGCATCCATTCGTTGCGCCATTTGATGACAAGGCGCCGCGGCGGGTCGATCTCCAGGATCTCACCCGAGTCGGCGACGCGGCCGTCGGGGAAGATCAGCTTCCAGCTCGAGCCCACCTTCCAGTCGCTTTCCTGGTAGGARCAGAGGAAGAACTGCCGGTTGAATTCCGGGTCGGTCAGCGCTGTCCAAAGCTTTTCGGGTGTGGTGCGGATGTAGGTGACATAGACGAAGGTGTTGTCGCTCATGGCTTTTCCCTTTCAAGTCGCTTCTTCAGGTCGCTAAGGGCAGCCAGTCGCCCCCGCTCGAACTTGCCGATCCAGCGCTCGGCGATCTCGTTGATCGGAACGGGATTGAGGTAATGCTCCTTCTCGCGCCCCTTGCGGACGGTGGTGACGAGGTTTGCCTCCTCCAGGATCGCCAGGTGCTTGGTCACCGCCTGGCGCGTCATGTCCATCCGTTCGCAGAGCGCGTTCAGCGTCTGCCCGTTCCTGGCATAAAGGCTGTCTAGCAATTGCCGGCGTGTCGGGTCGGCCAAAGCGCGAAAGACGGCATCCATGCTCATGGCTCTAATATGCAACCATTTGGTTGCATGTCAAGCGTCGCGACAGATCGAGCAATCACTTGGATGTGAGCCGATCAGGGAATTCAAAAAGCGKGGGGATCAGCGCTTGCGGCCGAACCAGAAGGCGTCGGGCATGCGCGCCATGCCGATGCGCTCGTAGAAGCCGACAGCGTCGGGCATCGAGATCAGGCTGATGGCGACCGAAGGGCCGAGCTGGCGGCGCGCCTCGTCCATCAGGCCCCGGCCCACGCCCAGCCCTTGCGCCGCCTTCGAGACGGCAAGCTCGGAGATATAGCAGACCCAGGAAAAGTCGGTGACGCCGCGCGCGACGCCGACAAGCGGCTCGCCCTCGATGTCAAGGCGCGCCGTAAGCACCAGGCTGGCATTGCCGAGCATCGCCTTCAGGCGGACTTCGTCATCGACGGGGCGTGTTTCGCCGAGGCCCGACTCCACCAGCACGCGGCGAAATTCGGCGACATCGAGCGCAGGCTCGCTGGCATAGAGGACATTGGAGGGCTTAACCATGATCGCCTAGACTGCACCAATGGAGCACAATCGCGAAGCAGCTTTTGAAGTGTGTTCCAGTTCCAGCACGCAGCGTGATACAACATTGGTGGCGGTCCGTAGCTCAGGGGAAGAGCGCCAGCTCTGTGCTGGAGGCCCCCGGTCGAGACGGGGCGGGTCCGCCACCTCATTCGCATGGCCCGGGTAGCCGCCAAACCACGCACGAACAGTTGCCTTTCATTTGCCCGCCGCTTTGTGTAAAGCGTGCGCCAGCATTCCCGCAGAACCGAGACGGGCAGGACCATGGACAAATTCACCAAGCTCACCGGCGTCGCCGCGCCCATGCCGATCGTCAACATCGACACCGACATGATCATCCCGAAGGATTACCTGAAGACGATCAAGCGCACCGGGCTTGGCACCGGCCTGTTCGCCGAGATGCGCTACAAGGACGACGGCTCGGAGAACCCGGATTTCRTGCTCAACAAGCCGGCCTATCGCAAGGCGCAGATCCTGGTCGCCGGCGACAATTTCGGCTGCGGCTCGAGCCGCGAGCATGCCCCTTGGGCGCTACTCGATTTCGGCATTCGCTGCGTGATCTCGACGTCATTCGCCGACATTTTCTACAATAACTGCTTCAAGAACGGCATCCTGCCGATCACCGTCAGCCCAGAAGACCTGGACAAGCTGATGGACGATGCCTCGCGCGGCTCGAACGCGACGCTGTCGGTCGATCTCGAGGCRAAGGAAATCCGCGGACCGGACGGCGGGGTGGTCAAGTTCGATCTCGACGACTTCAAGCGCCACTGCCTGCTGAACGGCCTCGACGACATCGGGCTGACCATGGAAAAGTCCGGCGCCATCGCATCCTTCGAAAAGAAGAACGCCGAGCTGCGCCCCTGGGCCTGATCGGCACGGCCGATAGAGCAATTCCAGGAAAAGTGTGAAGCGGATTACCGTCCGGAATTGTTCAACCAAATATTTGGAGCGGTTCAGGGGGCCGCTCCAGGCCATTCCAGGCCGTGCTCGCGGCGACTGAAGGGGACGGACAGTCATGACACGCTCGCTTCTGGCCGGTGCCTGCGCTTCGGCGGCAATCCTTCTGGCGACCGCCGGCGCCGATGCGCAGACCAGCGCGCCGGCGACGCAGCAGGCGCCCGCGGCGTCCGAACAGCCGGCCGCCGACCAGGGCGCAACGGACCAGGGATCGGGCAGCGACGACCAGGCCGCGGCGGACGAGGAAAAGCAGGGGCCGATCGCCTTCGAGGGCGGTCAGTTCACCATCACGCRGCAGGAAGAGTATGGCGAGAAGGTGCTTGCGTATAACGGCAAGCAGCTCGCCAGCAATTACGACGTCTTCTTCGAAAAGATCGTCGAGGTCAGCGGCGTCAAGGTCGCGCTGTTCGACGTCGGCGATGGCGGCAACCAGTGCGGCCCGGCGAGCGTCATCGCCTGGAAGCCGGAAGGCGGCGAGATCAAGACCGCCACCGTCGAGCAGGACGAGTGCGGCGCGCYGCCGGCGGCGGTCTCCGAAAACGCCATCTATTACGTGCCCTATCTTCTGCCCGGCGAGACCAGGCCGGCGCTGCAATGGTCGCCGACCGGCGGCCTGACGACCTCCGGCAATCTCACCTACACGCCTGAACCCGGCACCGACTGGAAGAATGTCGATCCGTCGAAATACGACAACATCATCGACGCCTTCCACAATGTGGCCGTCTACAAGGCGGCCGAGGCGCTGCTCGGCAAGGACATGCCCGACATGGCGACCAGCCTGCTGGTCGGCGGCGGCACCGAAAAGACGGCGTCCGGCGCCTTCTACGCCACCGGCTGCGTGCCGCATGACTGCGGCGGCAATGACGGCTTCATGGCCGTCGACCCGGCAAAGCATAAGGTCTATTTCGCCCGCCGCGGCGACAATGGCGCACCRCAAGCCTGGCCCGACGTGAAGAGCTGGCCGGCGGATATCAAGAAGGCCCTGGACGAGGCGCAGAAGTCAGGGAATTAGGTTGTTGCACGGTATTGCCGGCCGTGAGGTCGCGTACCGGCCGAAAATAGCCATCGCCGTGATCCTTCGCACCCCCTCTGCCCTGCCGGGCATCTCCCCCGCAAGGGGGAGATTGAGTGATCGACCACCTTCGCCAATCTCCGACGTTGGACGAACAGGCGAGGCGCTGAAGCTGCTGATCTCCCCCCTTGCGGGGGAGATGGCCGGCAGGCCAGAGGGGGTACTGTCCCGCCCGCCTCAAAGAGATTTTGCACCTCAAATCCRCATTGCTTGGCCTATGGCCAGATTGCCGCCGTCCATTGCACAATACCCGCAACCACCGCGAGGCTCTCATGCGCAAACTCATCTCCACCGGCTCCCCTTTCGAGAAAACCGCCGGCTATTCGCGCGCGGTGGTGCAGGAGGACTGGTGTTTCGTGTCCGGAACGACCGGCTACGACTATGCCACCATGACCATGCCGGAGACGGTCGAGGCGCAGACGCGCAATTGCCTTGCAACAATCGCCAAGGCTTTGGCCGAGGGCGGCTTCGAGATGGCCGATGTAGTGCGGGCGCATTATTACATCACCGACCAGGCCTTTGTTGATTTGGTCTTTCCGATTCTCGGCGAGGCCTTCGGCGACATTCGCCCCGCCGCGACGATGATCGTCTGCCAGCTCAACAAGCCGGAGATGAAGATCGAGATCGAGGTCACGGCGCTCAGGCGCACTRCTTGATGCCTGTCGCCAAAGTGCGAAGCCGTTGGGCACAACGATGGCGTGAGGCGAGGATCGRCCGATGGTGAAGGTGAGGCGCGTTGTCGCCAACATCGWAACGCCCGACGTTGCGGCGGCAAAGCGCTTTTACCAGGATGTCCTCGGCCTCGATCTGCTTATGGATATGGGCTGGATCGCCACTTACGGCTCGCAACAGACAATGACCGTCCAGGTCAGCTTCATGGCCGAAGGCGGCTCGGGCACGCCGGTGCCGGACCTCTCGATCGAGGTCGACGATGTCGACGCGGCCCTCAAGGCCATGAAGGCCGCTGGCTTCGCCGCCGAATACGGACCGGCCGACGAGCCCTGGGGCGTACGGCGCTTCTATGTCCGCGATCCTTTTGGGCGCTTGGTGAATATTCTCTCGCATCGGTGAGGGTTTCTCGCGGCCTGCTCTGTTGCGACGCTGTTCCAGCTAGGGTTCCTCTCCCCCGCCAAAGGCGGGGGAGAGGTGGCCAAGTCCTGCAAGGCCGGCAGGTCAAAGGGGCGCTGCGGCGTCTTCCTCCCCTTGCGCAGCAAGCGCCTGACGTTTAGCAAGGCCGCGGTTCAAACTYTTTCCCGGACGGTTTTCCATGGCTTCGAAAAATCTCTTCCTGCTCGCCGGCGACGGTATCGGCCCCGAGGCCATGGCCGAGGTGAAGAAGCTGATTGCAGCCATGAACGAAAAGCTCGGCAGCGGCTTTGCCACGGACGAGGGGCTGGTCGGTGGCTCAGCGTATGACGCGCATGGCGCAGCGATCTCCGATGCCGACATGGAAAAGGCGATGGCGGCGGACGCGGTGCTGTTCGGCGCCGTCGGCGGGCCGAAATGGGACAAGGTGCCTTACGACGTGCGCCCCGAAGCCGGCCTGTTGCGCCTGCGCAAGGACATGGAGCTGTTCGCCAATCTGCGGCCCGCGATCTGCTATCCGGCGCTCGCCRCATCCTCCTCGCTCAAGCAGGAAGTGGTCGAGGGCCTCGACATATTGATCGTGCGCGAGCTCACCGGCGGCGTCTATTTCGGCGAGCCGAAGCAGATCATCGACCTCGGCAACGGCCAGAAGCGCGGCATCGACACCCAGGTCTACGACACGTTCGAGATCGAGCGGATTTCGGGCGTTGCCTTCGAGCTGGCGCGCACCCGCAAGAACCACGTCACCTCGATGGAAAAGCGCAACGTCATGAAATCGGGCGTGCTGTGGAACGAGGTGGTCAGCCAGACGCACAAGGTGAAGTACAGCGACGTCAAGCTCGACCATATGCTCGCCGATGCCGGCGGCATGCAGCTGGTGCGCTGGCCGAAGCAGTTCGACGTCATCGTCACCGACAATCTGTTCGGCGACATGCTCTCCGACATCGCCGCCATGCTCACCGGCTCGATCGGAATGYTGCCTTCTGCCTCCCTCGGCGCGCCGGATGCCAAGACCAAGAAGCGCAAGGCGCTCTACGAGCCGGTGCACGGCTCGGCGCCCGACATCGCCGGCAAGGGCATCGCCAACCCGATCGCGATGATCGCCTCCTTCGCCATGTGCCTGCGCTATTCCTTCGGCATGGTGGCGGAGGCCGACAAGCTCGAAGCGGCAATCGCCGCGGTGCTCGACGACGGCCTGCGCACCAAGGACATCATATCCGAGGGCATGACCGAGGTCGRCACGGTGGAGATGGGCGACGCCATCATCGCCAAGTTCCTGGGCTGACCAAATGGCGGTCGACGTCCGCTGGGCGACGACCAAGGACGCCGAGGCGCTCGCCACCGTGCTTTGCGAGATGGCGGCGCACTATCGGCAGGCGCCGCTCGATCACAATCGGGCGGCTGCCACGACAAGGCAGTGGCTCGGCGACGAAAGCCCGGCCTATCCGCATTTCGCGCTGGCCTTTGCAGGCGGGCAGGTCGCCGGGCTTGCATCGGTCGCGATCGCGCATCCCGGCATCGACCTCCAGCGGCTGATGTTCCTGAAGGACCTGTTCGTGCGCGACAGCGCGCGCAATCAGGGCATCGGCCGCGCGCTGATCGGTTTTCTCGCCGGCCATTGTCTCAGTAAGGGCATCGGCCGCATCGACCTCACCACCGAGGACTGGAACGAGGGCGCACTACGCTTCTACGACCGGCTCGGCGCCGAGCGCCACGGTCAGAAGGTATTCCTCAGGCTCTCCGGCAAGGCGCTCGAGAACGTCGCCGACACTAGACTCTGACGCCTGCCGGCATCGGCCCCCACCGGTTGTCGCCGACCTGACTCGCAGCAAGTCCGAAAAAGAGAAAGGCCACGGCCCCCAAAGCCGGAGTGTAGCAAAGCAAGACAAGCCAGCCGGTCAGACCGATGTCGTGCAGACGCCGCACGACGACCGCGATCGACGGCAGGATTGCTACCAACACGAAAAGCAAGACTGGAATGTGCCCGATCGAAGTCCTCGGACCGTCGTCGAAACCGCTTATCGCCAGGTTGAGCAGGATGCCGAAACCGAACAGCGCGACAAACACGATGGAGAACCAGAGATAGAACGCCCAAAACTCCTTGCGGCGGGCTCGGCCGGTGAAATTGCGGTAGTCGACGACGAGCGCCCGCAGGAAATAGGCCCAGAGTCCGATCGACTTGGAGGAGCTGGTTTCGACGGTGCGGTTGCGCTGCGGCGCATCGCCGTTCGCCGACGATGKGGCTGATCTCACCGCCACGATCTTGTGCGCCGTCCTGTCGTCCGGCGTGAACTCGACCAGCATGCCTCTGGCGAGGGCCATGTCCCGGGTCAGGTCGCTGCGGGTGAACATATAGCGCTTGCCGTCGACCCCGTTGATGTAGCCGTAGTCCTGGTCTTCGTCGTAATGGAATACTGTACCGCGCATCGCTCCCCCTCCGCGTCGCTGCTGCAATGCTATGTAAGGTTGTATCAAATTGCAATATGCACGTGAGGCGCGCTAAATCTTGACGCCGGCCGGCACCGGGCCCCATTTGTTTTCGCCGATCTGGGTCGGGATCAGCGCGAAGACCAGGGTAGCGAGCCCGCCGACATAGGGTAGGAAGCACAGGATCACGAGCCAGCCGGTCAGGCCGAGATCGTGYAGGCGGCGCACGATCAGCGCGACCCACGGCAGGAATGTCGCCAGGACGAAGAGCACGAGAAGGCCGAGCATGACGATCGGCACGTCGCCGCTCCCCTCGAAATCATCCCGCGACAGATCCACGGAGAGTCCGACGCCGACGATGACGGCGAGGCCGATCACCCAGAACAGGCAAAAGCCCCAGAATTCCTTGCGCCGGGCACGGCCGGAGAAGTTGACGTAGTTTGTCGTCAGGCCCCGCCGGAAATAGCTCCAGAGGCCGGTGGATTCCGGCGTTCCACTCTCGGCGCTGCGGCCAAAATGCGCCGGCGACGCAGGCGGGCTGCCCGGCAACGGATGGGCGGCCRGCGCGGCCGGAGGGGCGCTGTCCGCCGGGCCGGTCACGCGGGCGCGAACCAAAAAAATATTGGTCGCCCGGTCGCCATTCAGCTGGAATTCGACCTCTGCGCCCTTGGAGAGCGCCATTTGGCGACGCAGGTCCTCGCGCGCGAAGCCGTAGCGCTTTCCGTCAGCGCCGGCGATGAAGCCGAAGCCCTGCTCCTCGTCATAGTGAAGGACTTCGCCGCGCATCGCATCCCCGGCGCCGAACTCTTTCCCGTGCAAGGGTTTGACATGAGTGCCCGCCGGCGGGCAAGAGCGATGCCACTTTGCCGGCCAAAATCGCCGGCTGAAATCGATCGACGGCGAATGACCAAGACACAATCGATCCCAACCGGTGAAACACGAGACAGCAATGGCACCGGGCCGAAAATATGCATCGATGCCACCGGCCTGCTGGCCTGGCGCGGCGCCCTGGCCGGGATTCAGCGGGTCGAGGATTTTCTGATCAGGGCAGCGCTCGCCGATCCCGATCCGGATGTCGAGGTCGTGACGCTCAACCTTTCGAGCCATCGCTTCCGGCCGCTCGAAAATTTCGAAATCGGACAGCTGGGCGTCAGCGAGGTCGCGCCGTTCCGGCAGCGTCCGCGACTGAAACCCGCCGCAGCGTTGCGGCAGGCATTCGAAGCCGTGCGGCGCCATCCGATGGCCAAAAGGGAAGCCGATCGCCAGCTGGCAGGAATGGTGACCAACGGCCGGACCGGCTTCACCTTCATGATGTTGAAGCATCTGCTACGGGCCTGGCGTTTCTGCAGACGAGCCCGTCCCAGGGCCGGTTTGCTTCGCCCTGATGCCGCGCAGTCGACCAAGAATGTCGAACCTCGAACGGTGCTGATCAGCAATCAGCTGATGGTCGGCGAAAAGATAGCGGCGTTTTGCGGCGGACCCGACAAGGTCGCCTTCCTCTGCCACGACATGATCCCGACTATGCGGCCGGACCTGGTCGRCAAAGGCAAAATGCAGGCGGCTTTCGGACCCAATCTGGAAGCGCTGACGCGAAGCGGAGCGGCAGCCGTCTGCACGTCCGGCACGTCGGCGCAGATGCTCAAGGACCATATGCGGAAGGCCGGCATCGATCTGTCCGCAGTCCATCGCTTTCCGATGCCCTCGCTCCTCTACACCAAGGCTGGGCAGCTGCAGGTGACGTCGCCTCCCGAGGTTGACGAGCCCTTCGTCCTCTATTGCTCGACCGTCGAGATCCGCAAGAACCACATCATGCTTGCCCGCATCTGGCAGCAGGCGCTCGAGGAAGGAGTGAGACTGCCGAAGCTGGTCTGCGTCGGCCGCTGGGGCTGGATGGTCGAGGAACTTGGCGCCTATCTGAAGGCCAATCCGCGGCTGAAGGAGCGGATCTTGTTCACCGGCCCGGTCAGCGACGAGGAACTCATCCGTTACTATCGCGGCGCAAGCTTCGGCGTTTTTCCCTCATATATCGAAGGCTGGGGCTATGCGGCCTCGGAATGCCTGGATTTCGGCGTGCCGGTCATCGTCTCGACCACGCCTTCGCTGATCGAGGCGACCGGCGGCCTGATGCCCGCGATCGATCCGACCGATCAGAGYGGCTGGTATRCCGCCATTCGCCGGATGKCGGAGGATCATGTTTGGCGCCATTCATTGACAACGCTTATCGCTGAAAGGCACCGGCCGACGACGCCTGCCGAGAGCTGGGCGGCGATAAAGGACGGCCTCGGGGCAGTGGCTGCGAGCGCCAATTGACTCTTGACGCAAAGCGCGTAAAAGCCGGCAGCGAACGGGATCGTCTTCGATGCGCGGCCTTCTGATGGCTCTTCTTGCATTCGATGYCCCTAGCCACGAAGCACAGCATCGGGCCGGGCGCCTCGACGCGTCCGTCCGTTCCCGCAAAACAATGGCCAAAACCACCACCAAAACGGTGTGATTCCCTTGGCCTAACCACCCTCTCCCGGGTTCGGCCCGGGGGACGGAACCCGCATGAGGCCGGCGGGTTTTCTCCAACAACAAAGYGGAGAGGGACAGGAGATTTCGATGAGTTTCAAGGTTGCGGTAGTCGGCGCCACGGGCAATGTGGGCCGCGAAATGCTCAACATTCTGGACGAGCGCGGCTTCCCGGCGAGCGAGGTCGTGGCGCTGGCCTCGCGGCGCAGCCAGGGCACCGAGGTGTCCTTCGGCGACCGCACGCTGAAGGTCAAGGCGCTCGACACCTACGACWTTTCCGACACCGACATTTGCGTCATGTCGGCCGGCGGCAATGTTTCCAAGGAATGGTCGCCCAAGATCGGCAAGCAGGGCTGCGTGGTCATCGATAATTCCTCGGCCTTCCGCTACGACCCGGACGTGCCGCTGATCGTTCCGGAGGTGAACCCCGACGCGATCGAGCTGTTCTCGCGCAAGAACATCATCGCCAACCCGAACTGCTCGACGGCGCAGCTGGTGGTGGCGATGAAGCCGCTGCATGACGCCGCGACCATCAAGCGCATCGTRGTCGCCACCTACCAGTCGGTCTCGGGAGCCGGCAAGGAAGGCATGGACGAGCTGTTCACGCAGACGCGTGCGGTCTTCGTCRCCGACCAGGTCGACGTCAAGAAGTTCACCAAGCGCATCGCCTTCAACGTCATCCCGCATATCGACGTCTTCCTCGACGACGGGTCGACCAAGGAAGAGTGGAAGATGGTGGCCGAAACCAAGAAGATGCTCGATCCCAAGATCAAGCTGACGGCGACCTGTGTGCGCGTGCCGGTGTTCATCGGCCATTCGGAGGCCGTCAACATCGAGTTCGAGAAGCCGATCACGGCGGACGAGGCGCGCGAGATCCTGCGCGAGGCGCCGGGCTGTCAAGTGCTCGACAAGCGCGAGAACGGCGGCTACATCACGCCGCTCGAATCGGCCGGCGAGGACGCCACCTTCATCTCGCGCATCCGCGAGGACTCGACCATCGACAATGGCCTGTCGATGTGGATCGTCTCCGACAATCTGCGCAAGGGCGCGGCGCTGAACGCCATCCAGATCGCCGAGCTTCTGGTGGAGCGGGGCCTGATCCAGCCGAAGAAGAAGGCGGCTTAGTTT
>NZ_MDFL01000154.1 GCF_001854785.1 Mesorhizobium sp. ORS 3428 | reverse complement strand
GCCGGACGACCGGCGGCCCGCGGTCGCGGGCTCGGCCGGGGAGCCTTCCTTCTCCCCGTTCAACGGGGAGAAGGTGCCCGAAGGGCGGATGAGGGGCAGCGCCGGCATGTCCAGTTTTTCTAACGTCTCGCTGCGCCCGGCCACAAGCTCGGATGCCCGTGCCATCGCCAAGGCCATGCGGGCTGCGCTCAATTCCCTCAACTGGATGCCGGTGGTGCATACGCCGGAGGAGGATTTTTTCTTTATCCGCGATATCGTGCTGCCCCGGCAGCAGGTGACGGTGGCCGWAATCGGCGGCAGCATCGTCGGCTTCATCGCCGTCAGCGGCGAATGGGTCGAGCAGCTCTATCTCGATCCCGCCTGGACCGGACAAGGCATCGGCAGCCGGCTGCTCGCACAGGCGACTACCGGCTTGCAAGTGATTAAGYTGCATTGTTTCCAGGCCAATACGGGGGCGCGCCACTTCTATGAACGCCACGGCTTTCGTGCCGAAGCCTTCGGCGACGGCACGACCAACGAGGAAGGCCTGCCTGACATTCTCTACGTACTAAGCCGTTAGCCGCCGCTGTCCACCGCCAGTTGCTGCAGGATAGCGAGCGCCTCCTCGGCTCGCTCCGCTGGCACGAACAGATGGTCATGGTAGAAAGCCGAGACCGGATTGACGCCCATGCCGGCCGCGGCCAGCCGCGTGGTGATGGCGGCGAGGAAGCCGACGGCTTCCAGCGAGGAATGGATATCCAGCGTGATCATCCGGCAGCGGAACGCGCCGGCAAGTCCGGCTGCTTTCGCCTCGTCCTCCGTCACGATCAGCGTCAGGCCTTCCCGCTCGCGAAACTGCAAGACCGGATCGAGCCCGTCCGGCACGGCCGCGCCCGGCGCCAGCGTGGTGAAGACATGGACGTCGGGCAGCAGTTGCGGCTTCATCGCCGCCAGCAGTCTTTGYAGGTCGGTCTCGCCGGTCATCTTTCCTCCTTCCGGTCCATGCGTTCTCATTGAACCACGCGTTTGGAAAAAGCGCACCGGCCCCTGTCGGATCGCCGCGCGATCCTCCGTCCTTGGTAAGAGCCGGCRTAGAGCATACCAGGAGGGAACCGCAATGAGCATTTCCGAAGCCGCGCCCGTCTCGAACGGCGCCTTGTGGACCGGGCGCGTGCTTAGCGCCGTCGTGGTCCTGTTCATGATCTTCGACGGCGTCGTCAAGCTGCCGCCGCTCGCCGTCGTCACCGAGACGATGGCTGCGCTCGGCTGGCCGGCCGATGCAAACATCGCGCGCCTGCTCGGCATCATCGGGCTAATCTCGACCGCGCTCTATGCGCTGCCGCGTACCTCCGTGCTCGGCGCCATCTTGCTGACCGCCTATATGGGCGGGGCCATTTCAACCCATGTGCGCGTCGGCAACCCGCTGTTCTCGCATACGCTTTTCGGCGTCTATCTCGGTGTTATGCTGTGGGGCGGGCTCTATCTGCGCGATGCAAGACTGCGCGCGCTGATCCCGTTCAGCCGGTAAGCGTGGGAGGGAAAAATGCTCGCCACCATTCTCATCATCCTTGTGGTCATCATCGCTGCTGTGCTCATCTTTGCCGCGATACAGCCGAGCGATTTCGTCGTAACCCGGTCCGCCAGCATCAGGGCGCCGGCCGAGGCGATCTTCCCGCTGATCAACGATTTCAAGCGCTGGCCCGAATGGTCGCCTTATGAGAAGCTCGATCCACAGATGAAGCGCACGCTCTCCGGCCCCGAAAGCGGCAAGGGCGCGGCCTATGCCTGGGAGGGCAACAGCAAGGCCGGAAAGGGTCGCATGGAGATCGTCAATTCGGCGCCTGCCGCGCTGGTTGCGCTGAAGCTCGACTTCGAGAAGCCGTTCCGGGCCAACAACACCGTCGATTTCACTTTGACCCCTTCAGCTGAGGGCACCACTGTCACCTGGACGATGCGTGGCGGGCGTCCGTTCATCGCCAAGCTGATGGGCCTGTTCATGAATTTCGACACGCTGGTCGGCAAGGATTTCGAAGCCGGCCTCGACAATCTGAGGCGCGCCAGCGAAAAATAGGCGATCCTTGGCAAAAGCCGTCGCTCGCGAAGGCCCTGTCTTCCCAAAAACCGTCGCGCATCTGCGGCGGGATCAATTCACGCTTTCGTGCGTTATCGACCCAGGCGTGTGGAGGCGTTTCCCCTTTTGGGAGGAGTGACGATGACAAAGATGATGGTTCTGGCGGCCGTGGTCGCGGCGCTAACCGCTTGCTCGCAAACTGAAAAAGGGGCGGCGATTGGCGGCCTAGGCGGTGCGGCCGTCGGTGCTGCAGTTGCCAACAATCCGACCCAGGGGGCCGTCGTCGGCGGCGCCGTCGGCGCGGTCGCCGGTGCGCTGATCGGTCATGCCAGCGAAAGCGGCAAGTGCCGCTACCGCGATCGTTACGGGCGCGTCTACATAGCGCGCTGCCCGTCGGGTTACTAAGGCGGCTTCAAGTCTTTGTTTCCGCATGCCGGTTCCCGACATGCGCCAGGTCCAAAACGAACGGCGGGCCTTGCCCGCCGTTCCTGTTTAAAGCGCGTCACGCAGAGGACGCGCATTAAGTCTTTGTTTTGATGCGTGTCGCACTTTTGGGCGACATGCATCAATCAATACAGAAGCCGGAATTACTCCGCGGTAGCGGTTTCCGCCTCGGCCGGCGCGGCGGTCGTCGCGGCAGCGGCTGCAGCGGCCTCTTCCTGCGCCTTCTTCAGCAGGGCAGCGCGCTCCTGCGCCTTCTTGCCGGGCAGGGCCTTCTGCGGGTTCGAGCGAGCCGCGCGCTTGGCGATGCCAGCCTCGTCGAGGAAGCGCAGAACGCGGTCGGTCGGCTGGGCGCCGTGCGAGAGCCAGTGCTTGACGCGATCGGCATCGACCTTCACGCGTTCGCCGTCCTTCGGCAGCAGCGGGTTCCACGAGCCGAGCGCCTCGATGAAGCGGCCGTCGCGCGGCGAACKGGCGTCGGCAACGACGACGTGGTAGTAGGGACGCTTCTTCGAGCCCGCGCGGGCCAGTCTGATCTTCAGTGCCATTCTTTTCTCCTAAAAGCTCTGATTTCGTTGATCGGGTTACGGCTAATTAGCCGGCTTTGGCAGTGCCGTTGGAAGCGGCGATCTGTTCGTGGTGACGGATCACTTCGCGGATGACGAAGTTCAAGAACTTCTCCGCGAAATCCGGATCGAGATRCGCGTCCTTCGCCAGCTGGCGGAGGCGGGCGATCTGCTGCTGCTCGCGCGCCGGATCGGCGGGCGGCAGACCATGCTCGGCCTTCAGCACGCCGACCGCCTTGGTACAGCGGAAGCGCTCGGCCAGCATATGGATGAGGGCGGCATCGATATTGTCGATCGAAGCGCGGTAGCCCGCCAGAATGGCGCGTGCGTCGGCCATATCCTTCTCCTCGTTCATCGCCCCCTCACTTCTTTTTGCCGAGTCCCGGCAGCCCACCGCCGCCCAGGCCAGGCAACTTCATGCCGCCGGGCAGGCCCGGCAGCCCGCCGCCGGGCAGCCCGCCCGGCAAGCCTTTGCCAAGGCCGGCCGCCTGGGCCTGCTTCTGCAGGGCCTCGAGCTGCTTGGGATCCATCTTGGAGAGATCCGGCATGCCGCCCATACCGCCGGGCATCATGCCGCCAAGGCCCATCTTGGAGGCAAGGCCGCCCATCATGCCGCGCATCAGGCCGCCGCCTTTGCCCTTGCCGCCCATCGCCTTCATCATGTCGGCCATGCCGCGATGCATCTTCAGGAGCTTGTTGATCTCGGCCGCGTCGGTGCCGGAGCCGGAAGCGATGCGCTTCTTGCGTGAATGCTTCAGGATGTCGGGATTCGCCCGCTCCTCCCTGGTCATCGAGGAGATGATGGCAAGCTGACGGCGGAACATCTTGTCGTCGAAACCGGCCGCGGCAAGCTGGTCCTTCATCTTGCCCATGCCGG
>NZ_MDFL01000153.1 GCF_001854785.1 Mesorhizobium sp. ORS 3428 | reverse complement strand
ACCGTTCGCCCTCGCGGCGCGCAGTAGTTTTTTGTCGATGCCGGWCATAACCGTAAACATCGGCAGAATCATTAGCGGCAGGACAATGTGGGTCATGCCAATGAGAAYGCCGACCCGGTTGTACAGCATCGCAAGCGGTTGCGAGGTCAAGCCAAGCTGTAGGAAGAGCTCATTAACGACACCATTCCGTCCAAGCAGAACGACCCACGCGAAGGTCCGAGCCAGAACGCTTGTGAAGTACGGTAGCACCACCGCAATCAGCAGGAAAGTACGCAACACAGGCCCGCCCATAGTCAGAGCGTAGGCAATGGGATACCCAAGCACGAAAGCGAGAGCAGTTACCGTTACGCTGATCTCTAGCGTGTTGCGCAACACAATGAAGTAAACAGGACTGTCGCCGATCCGCAGATAATTTTCCAACGACCAGCTTGGCATCCCGAACGAGAGTAGAAGCAGCCCGGCCAGCGGAACAATAAAGAGAACGGCAAGGAAAAGACTTCCAGGCAGCAGGAGCCAAGCCCATCTGGTAGGCCTAGCGGTCGGTGAAGCCTGCGAGACCGTTGGCTCACCGCCAGGAGCGGYTGAGATCACTGTGCCCGCCATGCCAGCCAACGCTCCTGAACGTGTTCCGCATTAGTCTTACCGTCCGGGCGCTTGGACCCAAGCCAGGCATCATCCTGGACGACAACCTGGGATGCATTCTCCGGTTCGATGCTAAGCAACGGYACGAGGTCAGTGGGCAAATGCTGCAGCTGATTGACGTTTGGCCCCGTGAGGTTTGTGGCCAATGTGAAGCCGGCCGCATTTTGGGCCCGGTTCAAGAATGCGACCAACTTTTGTGCATTTTCGTTGTTGGGCCCACCTTTGAGCACCGCCCAATAGACGTAGACCAGATTTGCACCACTCCAGACCATGYGGATCGGCGCCCCTTGGCGAATGGCTGATACTGCTCGACCGTCATAGCAACTCGTCATGGCGAATTCGCCGTTGAGCAATGATTGGATGGGCTCTCCTCCCGCCTTCCACCATTTGGCGACGTGAGGCTTGATCTCGTCCAGCTTCTTGAGCGCTCTATCGATTTTGGYGTCGGTCAGCGGCCATCGTTCTGAATTGGGTACCCCGTCCGCGGCGAGTGCCAGCACCATATGCCTAGCCACCGAACTCAGCCCACGTGGTCCCGGGAACCCGTCGACGTTCCAGAAGTCGGCCCAGTTCTTTGGCCCACCCTTCGGGAAACTGCGCTCATCGTAAGCGAGCAGGGTTGTCGATCCAAATGCCACCACCGCGTCTTCACGACGGGAAGCATCGGGCACACCCTTAAGAGCCTCTTCGTCCCACAGACCGTAATCTATAGGCATAAACGTGCCGCTTTCATGCAGGCTGGGGTAGTTTTGTCCGTCGATCAAGACAAGGTCCCAATCGATGCGCCCAGCGCTGGTCATCGTCCTCACCTGAGGCTCGGCAATGTCCGCGACAACGTCGATCACATCGATGCCCGTCGCCTTCGTGAAAGGGTCGTAAACGCGTTCGCGAATGGCCTTCGTATACGATCCRCCATAGCTGAAGACGACGACTTCGCCACTGCCCGYAAGCTTCTCCTGCGCCCACGCTCTCGTAGCCTTGGCAACGAACGGGATACTCAGCAGCGCGGCCGACGATTGTAGGAGTGTCCGCCGGCTCAGGCCATGATCTAAAATGTTGTAAGGACCCTGTTTTTTCAACGGTTCCTCTCCTCGCTGTTCCATCCCTAGGCAGTCCACTATAGCCCCTGTTAACGCTTCAAAATTCAAATATCCGGCGCGAAGCGAAAAAAACCTGCAAGAAATCAGCGTATCGCGACGAATCTGGGCTAGAGCGGGAAAGCGTCTCCAGCGGTCCTTTCATACAGCCTGGCTTGGATTTGCATTAACACGCCAAACAGTTTCGCTGCTGATCGGCRCCGCCAGGGAAGAAGCAGTATGAGTGAACATGCGATCGAGTTCTTGCGCGGATGGATTGGCGAGAAAGTCCAATGCTCRCATTCGCCGATCGAGATCGACCAGCAGGCCGAGTCTCTCGCCAAGGAGTGCTACGCCAAGGCTGCCGAGGCAGGCATTCTGCTTGAGGACATTCAGGAAGGGGTCGGCGACATCCAGGAAGCGATCGCGTCCCGCCTCGAGGAAGCCGCCGAAGAGGGCACCAGCGAAGCAAGGCCCGACAAGCCGGCGGAGTGAAAGCCCGTCCCTGCGCGGGTGGGCGGCATCTCTTAGCCGAACATCTGCTTCAGCCATTCCTTCGGCAGCGCCGGCACGAAATTGCCGTCGCGTCCCGTCATATCCTCACACCTTGCACGACCGCATCGAAGAACGGGTCGATGTCGACGTTCAGGATGAACTCGACATGTCCGGTCCGACCTGACGCAGCCAGCGCGGCCTCCGGATTGRCAGTCGAGAAGGCGAGAAAGATGTCGCCCGAGCTGTGATAGCCATAGCCGCCGGTCATGGCGATGCCGAGCGGCACGCGCCTGGCGAGCCGCTTCATCTGGTGCGGCAGGAACGGCGCGTCGGTGGCGACGACAGCGATGATCGAACCCTTTTCGGCGCGTGCCGTCGCCTCGCGGATTGCCGGGTCGACAAGCTCCTGCCCGATACGCCGGCCACGAATAGTGAAATTGCGCCGCTGGCCGAAATTCGCCTGCACGAACACGCCCAGCGTGTAGCGCCTGTCCTGCCATTCGACAATCGCGAGGCGGTGCCGGATCCGGCCTTGAAGCCGAAGGTGATCATCCCGGTGCCGCCGCCGACACTGCCTTCCTCGATGGCGCCGCCGGTAGCATTGTCGAGCGCCGCCGCGACATGCTCGACGCTGACATGATGGCCGTTGATGTCGTTGAGGAAGCCGTCATAGGTTTCGGCCGCCACCGGCAGGCCCCAGCCCGTGTCGAGCGCGGCCGGCAGCACCTTGTGCATCCATCGTAAGGTAGCGTCGCGGGTGACGCCGCAGGAATGCGTGTTGGTGATGGTGACCGGAAAGTTGAAGGCGCCAGTCTCCTCGATGATATGCGTGCCCGTGAGCTCGCCATTGCCGTTCTGGCTGAACACGCCGGCGAAGACCGGCGTTGCGAGTTCTTGGACCAGCCTCGGCAGGATCGCGGTGACGCCGGTGCGGACCGGGCCGATGCCGACTTTCAGCGGACCGTCGCCGGAAATCAGCGTCGTATAGCCCACCGACACGCCTGGAACGTYGGTGATGGCGTTGAAACGGCCTGGCGTGCCGTCGAGCGCGATGCCGAAGGAGCGCAGGCGCGGCTTGCCGGAAGGCGTGCGAAGATGCGGATCGTGGCTGCTCATGCGGTCCTCAGAACAACGAGCCCTGATTGCCCGGCTCCTTGGCTTTGGCGGGCGGCTTCGCGGCTAGCTTCGGCCGCGCGCCGCCGCTGGTGGCGATGGCCTCGGCAGTGCCGTCGGCGAATTCCAGCTGCAGCGCCGCGCCCGGCGCCACGTCTTCGACCCGCTTGATGACGGCGCCGTCGGCATCCTTGACCAGCGCGAAGCCCTGCGCCAGCACGGCTTTGTGCGACAGCGTCGAGGCAGCCGGCCGCCTAGTGCCTCATCTTCCCACAGACCGTAGTCGACGGGCAGAAACGTGCGGCTGCCATGCATGCTGGGTAAATTTGACCTCCGGCATCTGGTTGCGCGGCCTCATTGTGTCTTCCACGCGAGAAAGCGCTCCTCGAGATGGTCGGAATTGGTTTTTCCGTCAGAGCGCCTTTTCGCGAGCCACTCCCAGTCCTGAGTTACCGCCACAGCAGCATTGTGCGGGTTTAYACTGAGCAAGGGCGCCAGATCTGGCGGGAGATGTTTTAGCTGGTTCGTATTGGCTCCAGGCCAACCCGTACCCAATGTCCATTCGGCTGCGACTTGAGCGCGGTTCAAAAAAGCGACAAACTTCTGCGCATTCAGGGTGTTTGGCCCACCGTGCAAGATAGCGCCGAAAGTTTGCACCAGACAGGACCCTTCATAGATCATTTTGAAAGGCGCCCCCGTTTGGATCGCTTGAATGACGCGGTTGTTGTGGGCGGCCGTCATGGCGTACTCCCCGCGCAGGAGCAATTGCGGCGCCTCTCCGCCGCCTACCCACCATTTGACCACTTGGGCCTTGATCTCGTTGAGCTTCTTCAATGCTCGATCGATCTGCTTATCATCAAGTGGCCAGACATCCTTTGGAGAAACCCCGTCCGCTAGCAGGGCAAACTGGAGGTTATAAACGCCCAGACCACCCATTAGTCCACGCGGTCCTGGGAACTTTCCGACATCCCAAAAATCAGTCCAGCCCTTCGGCGCACGATCTCCGAATATCCGCTGGTCGTAGGTGAGCACCTCCGCCGTGATGCCGACCACGAACGCGTCTTTAAGGCGAGAACCCGATGGAGTTCCTTCGATGGATTCCCGATCCCAAAGACTGTAGTCGATCGGCTCAAACATCCCTGCCTCGRCCATCTCCGGGAAGTTGCTGGCCTCGACGAACGCTATATCCCAGTCGAACCGCCCAGCTTGATGCATCGCCTTGACCTGAGGTTCGGCAAAATCGGCTACGACGTCAACCACGTCTATACCGGTAGCTTTGGTGAACGGACCGAAGACATGCTTTCGAGCCGCTTCGCTAAAAGTGCCACCATAGCTGAAGACTACTACTTCGCCAGTGCCGGCAAGGTTTTCTTTCGCCCAACCTCTTGTAGCGGTGGAGACAAATGGAACGCTTAATAGGCCAGCGGCTGACTGAAGAAGTGACCGTCGGCTTAGGCCCCGATTAGATCGGCTGGTTACATCGTGCTTTTTCAAACATTCCTCCCCTCGTTAATGCGCTTACATTTGCGCCAACAAAGCACCATTCTACCCACTACGAAGGCGTGAAAATCCATTTTTGGCTGCGAATTGAGGTCAAAACTGCGCGGATCCAACTCGGTGCGAAGGTTTCCACCGTTTTGGTCCCGCCTCGGCGGAATGGTGTAAATCGTGTCTATCGGGCCGTCATTCAGGCGCCATCCWTGATCGACTACAGACCAGGCGATGCCGCGTCCGCATCGCTACAATGTCCGAGACAGGMGCGCGCAGCGTGCTCAAATCACACTACGTCGTCGGGGAGAGAGACGACGGGGTGTTCCGAGAGTGCCAAGTTTGCGATTGCGAGCGGGCGGCCGTCATGTTCCCGATGTTGATCTCCCGGTTCGGGAACTAAGGCTACTTTTTCCAGCGCCGCTCAATTCAGGAAGACCTCCCAATCCCTACCTACTCGATCTCAAGCCGGTAAAAGCGAGCGGCAGTGGCGAAGAAGAGCTCATGCTTTTCAGTTTCCGAGTAAGRCTCGGCCAAGCGCTTAAAGACGTTCCACAACGTCGCATAGCTACATGTCAGGACATCGACCGGAAAATTGCTTTCAAACATCGCGCGCGAAGGCGAGAACGCCTCGATGCAGACTTCGATATAAGGCCGCCATTCTTCAGCAAGCTGAGCCGAGGATGAAGCTGGCCTGGCCATGAAAGAGGGAAACGCTGAGTAGGGCATACCCAAGCCGCCGAGCTTGACATACACGTTCTGACATTTGGCCAGCGTTTCGATGTGAGAGCGCCAAACAGGGAAGCGGTCCTCACGCTTGCCATGATAGGCGCCGATGCCAAGGGGTGTGCCGACATGGTCGAGGCAAACCATCGTGTCCGGGAAAGCGCGTGAGAGGTCGATCAGATCTGGAAGCTGTGGCTCGTAGAGCCAAGCGTCGAAGACGAGATTGAGGGGACCAAGGTGACGAAATCCGGCACGGAACTGATCGTCCCGATACAATCCTGCCGGCTTTTGCCAGGATGGCTCCATCACCTGTGGATCGGCGTCGTACGCTGCGCTCTGCCGGATGCCTCGAAATCTTCCGGCRCTCGCGGCCATATGAGCTTCAAGGACGCTTTCTGAGCGAGGACCCGTGAGATCGGCATAACCGATAATTCCAGCGCAAAGCTGCCGTTCGCCAAAAGCTCCGCTGGCAGCCATAGCGGCGACGCCGTTGACAAACTCGGTTTCGCCGATCGGCGCAGTTTCCCTTGGGCCTTGTTGCCGATACATCGAACCACATTCCACGTGCACCGTAGCGCGAACATTGTGACCGCTGTCCAAATCAGCGAGCAGGTCCTCAGCCAGATAACGCGGCGTCCGGCGCAAAACATTGTCGTAGGAATATTGCGAAACTGGCGTCCGCGGTACGCACCTGCGCCAATYCCACAAGTGATGGTGTGGATCGATTATCGGCCGACCTGGATCGAGGATTGGTTCGTTCTCGAGAACGCTCATCGTTTCCTTCGGAGTCTAAGTTAGCCTCTGGGGGCAGGAGCTTCTCGAGCTGCGGATTCGTTCAGGCAGCGCTGCTCAGCAGATCCAAGATGTATCTAACAGTCAGCTGGGCAGCAGGAATGACGACGCCATCCGAAACTCCGAATGTCGGCGTATGCAAATGTGACTGGTTTTGTGGCTCGCGGCTGCCTATCCAGAAATAAATCGAAGGTACGCAGGCAGCATAGAAGCCGAAGTCATCGCTCCCTGAGGTCTCCTTCCTTCCATTGTAAAGACCCTCGCTGCCGGCCGTGTCACAGACGATTTGCCGGAACCGCTTTACCATTTCGGCHTCGTTCACAACGGGGGGTTCTCCGGTACGAATGCTGCATTCAGCGTGACCGCGGTGGACTGTGGCCACGCCTTCGGCGACTTCGCGCACACGTTGGCATAGTTGTTCACGGCGCTCCGGGCTTCGAGTTCTGATCGTTCCCTGCATCTCCACCGAAGGGCAAATGATGTTGGTCGCTTCACCACCGCGGATGGTGCCAATGGTAATGACCGCTCCATCGTCGGCCGGCATTTCGCGGGACACCACTTTCTGCACCTCGTTGACGAAAGCGGCAGCGATAGCAATCGCGTCTATACCTTTGTGGGGCGAGGCGCCGTGCGCCATTTTCCCGGTAATTGTGAGCTTGAACTGGTCCGCAGACTTGCCTACCGCGCCTTCCCGCGCACCAAACATGCCTGCGGGTATCTCGGGAGTGACGTGGAAACCCACAGCCTGCTCGAAACCGGCCAATAGCTTTTCGTTTTGCACAGTTCGTCCACCGAGCGGCTCCGACTCCTCGGCCGGCTGGAAGAAGACGCGCACTTTGCCAGCGAAGTTGTCCCGCATTCTATGAAGAGCAAGTGCAGTGCCGAGCGCGATGGAGGCATGCACGTCGTGTCCACAGGCATGCATCACCCCGCTGACCCGGGACTTGTAGGGGAGGTCTTCACGAGTCTYATGGATCGGCAAAGCATCAATGTCGCCCCGCACGGCTATCGACCGGCGCACCCCGGAGGCCTTGCCCCCTTCGATGTCGATATAGAGCCCAGTGTTGTGGAATACAGCAGGTGCATTCAGACCAAACTGCTCGAGGATGCCACGGATGCGCTCCTGGGTCTTCCATTCAGCATTGGAAAGTTCAGGTTCACAATGCATAGCATGCCGCAGCTCGATGACGGCAGCGCACTCATCATTTGAAAGCACACTGTTACTCGATCTGCTCATCGACAAAATCTCTCCATCGGCTGTTCTGACGAACGAGCTTACCGCGTCTTGAGGCCGAGTATCGCGAACGTTTTCCGGAAACTGTCCTAAAATGAAGTGCGCACGGCACATTGCCGCAGGATTCCACCACAAGGCATAGCAACCGAACCATTCCACCTATTGGGATCGCCTCAATGACCTCGCGAGGTTCGGCTTGGCGCGATGCCCGCTTCGCGCCGACTTGAGCCGACAACCGGCGCGCATATCTATCTGCGCGCAGAATTTACGCGCCCCAGCGCATTAGTTCGCCGCCCCAACGTGTGGCCTCGATTGTTACTATTTGCTTGGGATGCAACTGCAGCTCAGCCTAGGGCGCAGGGCTCGACGTCCTACATGACGCAACAATCTCGGGATGTCGATAGATGACGACAGTATTGATTAYGGGTGCCAATCGAGGGCTCGGCCTTGCTTTGGCGCGGCAGTACGCGGCTAGTGGAGCCGAAGTCATCGGCTGCTGCCGTGATCCGGAAGGTGCTGAGGCGCTAAAGGATCTCGTGGCGGCGTCTGGCACCCGAGTAAGAGCCATGCCACTCGACGTGAGCGACGAACGGTCGATTGCGTCGCTAAAGCACGCGCTAGGTGATCAACCCATCGATATCCTGATCAACAATGCGGGCATCAATGGGACACCTAAGGACCAGACCCCCGAGCGCATAGACCCGGAGGGTTGGATCAACACGCTACGCATCAATGCGTTGGCGCCAGTTCTCATCGCTCAGGCATTTCGAGACAATCTTTTGCGCGGGCGACAAAAAAAATTGGTGGCCATCAGTAGCGATTTCGGATCTGTCAGCATCGATTGGCCGCACACAACCAACGCGCGCGAGAGATATGCATACCGCGCGTCGAAGGCAGCTCTAAACAGCGGGATGCGTGCGCTTTCTCGGGACTGGGCRAACGACGGCATTCTGGTTGGCCTGCTTAATCCCGGGTTTGTCCGAACGGACATGACGGGGGCAAGAGGGGCCGCGTCTCCCGCCTCAATCTCCGCAGAAGACAGTGCACGCGGACTGATCTCCAGGATAGCGGAGCTTACGCCGGCGACCAGCGGGTGCTTCCAGGACTACCAAGGCAGGACGATCCCTTGGTAATCGAACTTCTCACTTCTACCGCCGCAAGGTTGGCAGTTGGCACCGAAGTGCCCCGGGACGTGGTAAGTGTCGTTCGGCCACAATCACTCCGGCAATGYGGCGATCACGTCGTGGCTGCCGAATGCAGAAGCGCAAGTCAGTATAGTCGATCGTGCGTTAGGCACATTGCAGGTTCGTCTCATGGAAAACAATACCCAGCCATTTCTTGGCATCCTTGACCTTGAATGCGGGTTGGCACCCGGCGCCACTCGCCCGCCGCCGCGTCCGAGCTCTATCTTGAACCCGGCCTCCTACAACATGCCGGTAGTTTTAGAAACCGTTCCCGGCGCCTGGGCAGAAGTTGTCATCCGGGGCGATTCTCAACTCGAGGCGGCCTTCGTTGCCGCTGCCAGAAGGCTAGCCGAGCGAGGCGCTGCGGTAATAACCGCTAATTGCGGCTTTTCTGTTCGGCATCAGGCAGCAGTTTCCGCCTCAGTGAATGTTCCCGTGATAACCTCGAGTCTGCTTCTGCTGCCGGCTTTGCTTCGACAACTGCCTGGGAACGCCAAGATAGCAGTCCTCACTGCGGACTCCACACGGTTAACGGAGGATCTGCTTGGCGTCGAGGATCCCGAACAGCGATCGCGGATCGTCATTGGGGGCKTCGAGGGCGGACTGATGTGGCAAAACGAAATGAAACGGCCGCCTGAGCAAACTGCTGTCTCGGTTATTGAGGCGGAGGTGATCGAGTGTTTCCGGGGCCTTCGAGCCCRCAATCCCGAAATCGCAGCTATTCTTCTCGAATGCACTGCTTTTCCATTGGTCGCGTCGGCAGTCCGACGGACTACCAATTTGCCTGTCTACGACATCACGACCCTTTGCCGAATGACAATTGCCGCTGTTTCCCAATAGTATCGGTGAAAGCCGTAAAGAACCGACGGCGCAACCTGCTCCGTGACRGTCTCTCACCAATCTGGGCTGCATTGCCGGATTTGATCTTTGCCGCCGATGTCGTTTTGTCAGGTCGCATCTGACACACGAGGCAGCGGCGTTAGCGGTCCTGGTGCCATCAGAGCGGGYAGCTCGCGCCGCCCAATCGGATACTAAGCCTTGAGCATCATCAACTTCGAACACCCGAGCAGTTCGGATATTCTGTTCTGGGAAGAAGCAGACCGGAGATCTTTAGTCCTCGCTACCAACAGTCGCCACTATTGGAAGGACGAAACTGCTCTTGACACGATCCATCACCACGAGGGTCTTGAACCCTCTTATGTCCGGATTTTGGTAAAAGAAACGGCGAGTGAATTCTTCATAATCATCCATGTCCTTCGCGGTGATGACCAGAATGAAGTCCGCTTCGCCGGTCACATAATAACCGCTCATAATCTCGGGGGCTGCACGAATTGCCTGTCTGAAACGATCAACGATGTCGCTACGCTCGCGCTCTAGCGATATCGAAACGATCATTGAGATCGGCCGACCAACCGCTTTGGGCGACACGATCGAGACATCAGCAACGATCACCCCGGCAGAACRCAGCCGCTTAACGCGCCTTTGCACTGCAGTCGGCGACAGATTCACGGCCTCACTGAGTTGATCAGATGTAAGCCGGTTATCCCTCTGCAGCGCCGTCAATATCTGCGCATCAATATTGTCTATTTCCACGCTTAATTCCTGCGTAAAAGCATTAATTCGCGCCTAAATTCGCACTTACTTATAGAATTTACCAAGTTCCCTGCCCTGTGACAAGCACTACGCGACGCGACTTTCGTAACACCTGGCAATGCCAGCCCACTGAACGGCCGGCTGGTAGTTAGACTACGTTTAAGCATCACTCGGCCGGCGCACGCTTGAAACAACAACATCAATGCAATGCGGTTCTGCYACAGCATGCTTCGCCAATGGTCCACCCTTTGGCGTCCCGCATCTCGTCCTCAGAATCTGAGGCGCTCGATACAGAAACGGAAACTAGTTGATGCAACCACAAACCGGCGCAGGCTTCCTCCCCTGTTTTGGCCGGTACAACGCGGATTTCGGCTTGTTACCAGTTGAGAAAGGAGAAATTCGGCGTGGGTGCACGTTATGCTGCTTGCACTTGAGATCGAYGCAGTGGTGCTCGYGACGAGACGTCGGCGCCCGATGCGCAGTGGAGAGGTTCCAATGGGGAATACGGGTCAGACAAACTACATGACAGGGGCAAGCTGGCTTGCAAAATCGCTCTCAGCACGCGGCATCGACCACGTCTTCTTTATTGATGCTATACTTCGCCGTTCGCTGGTCGAGATGGAACATGAAGGAATCCGCCGTGTCTTAGTGCACAGTGAGAAGGCGGCAGCCTACATGGCAGATGGATACGCCAGAATTCGAGGGCGGCCAGGAATCTGTTTCTCACAATCAGTGGGGGCAGCCAACCTGGCTGCAGGCATGYAGGATGCCTTTCTTGCGCAGGCTCCGGTAATCGCTTTCACCGGGCGCAAAGCGCTCAATTATCAGCATCGCAACTCATATCAGGAGGTTTCACATCCACCCCTCTTCGAGGCGGTCACCAAGGCGAGTATGGATGTAAATGATGCCCCCGAACTGCCGCGGCTTCTAGCTCAAGCCTGGAGAACCGCGCTCACTGGAACGCCGGGCCCTGTTCATCTCGACGTTGCCGGCCACACGGGCGAAATCCTCGAGAAGGGAGAGCTTTCCGCCGAGATCGCCGCAGGAATCCCGGAGCGCCAGTTGCCGATACATCGTCCACTGGCTGAAGAAGGCGAAATCCTTGCCGCGCTTGGAAGACTCAAAGGGTCCGCTCGCCTGGCAATCGTCGCTGGAACCGGGGCAATGCAATCTGGTGYGGGCCCGGAAATTCTGCGTATCGCGGAGCTTTTTCTAGCGCCGGTGGCGACGTCGCTGGGCGCGCGAGGCATTATTCCGACTCGTCATCCGCTTTCAATCGGAACCGTGGGCAACTACTCAGCTCCCCCGGCAAATCAGATAGTTTCCGAGGCAGATGTGGTTTTCTACATCGGCTGTCGCACCGGAGATCAGGTGACACTTGACTGGCGCGTGCCAGGCCTGAAGACGCAGATCGTACAGCTAGATGCCGACCCTGTGGAAATCGGACGCAGCTATCCCGACACCATAGGAATATGCGGCGATCCGAAGCACACCTTGGCGCGGCTAGTGGATCTGGTCGCGGGGAGCGAGCCTCGGGATGAGCGTTATGCCAGGCGGGCCGCAGATCTTGTTGCGCAATGGCGGCAGGCGTTCAATACCCGCRCCGCTTCTGCCGGCGGCCCTATCCCGGTCGAGGCGATCTGTGCCGCGATTACCGACACGCTTCCAGAAACTGGCATTGTTGTTGCAGATACCGGTTTTTCGTCGATCTGGACCTGCACAGGGATCGAACTTAACGGCACTGGGCAGACCTATCTTCGCGCAGCAGGCTCGCTTGGCTGGGCTTTCCCAGCCGCCCTTGGCGCGCAGTGTGCGGACCCTCGTCGTCGCGTCGTTTGTTTTTCCGGCGACGGAGGACTTTACTATCACCTGCCCGAACTCGAAACGGCGAAGCGCTACAACATACCACTCGTTGTTGTCGTGAACAACAACAGCGGTTTTGGCCAAAGTATCCAGAACATCCGCAACATCCAGGGCGATACTCCTGGGACGCCCGAAGAGCTGGGTCTTTTTGGGCCGCTCGATTTCGCTGAACTCGCTCGGCAGTTCGGTGTCGAGGGGCACAGAATAGAGCGTTCAGAAGACCTCAGACCGGCGCTAAACAAGGCATTCCTTGGAACAAGCCCGGTGGTTTTGGATGTCATCACGGATATCGAGCCGCGCGCGCCCGTCGGCTGGAAACCGTGAAAAAGGGGTAAGCGGCCAAATGCGACACGCGGTGATCAATTACTCCTTGGAGGGCAAATGTGCCCTTGTGACGGGCGGAGCGTCCGGCATAGGCCTTGCTACTGTCGAACGGCTGGCTCGGTCCGGGTGCCGAGTGGTGTTAAATCATTTGCCGGGGGATCCGCTAGGACCGGATCAGGCGGAGCGGCTGCGCCGTGAAGGATGCCATGTGGAATCACTTGCACATTCGATTGGCGACCAGCACGAAAATGCGCTTGCAGAGCAAGCTGCAGGAGCGCTCGGCAGGTTGGACCTGCTTGTCAACAATGCGGGAACGCCGGGGGGGCGCCGGGCGCTCAACCCCGCTGATCTCGAAGCAATCAGCGACRACATGTGGACAGCCGTACTCGATGTCAATCTGGTTGGTTTGTTCCGACTGACGAGGGCGGCGGCGCCTTATCTCCGTCAAAGTGGAGGCGCGGTGGTGAATCTTGCGTCCGTATCAGCGCTATCCGCGCGCGGATCCAGCATGGCATATGCTGCCAGCAAGGCAGGAGTCGTAACCTTGACCCGCCACTTGGCGGTTTCGCTAGCTCCCGAGATTCGCGTGAATGCGGTCGCGCCGGGAGCGGTAGACAGCAGCTGGCAGATTGAATGGACCGAAGAGCAGCGCAGGGCTTCGATTGACCGCACACCTTTGCGACGTCGCTGCACGCCCGAAGACATTGCAGAAACCATAGCATACCTGGGTTTTGGCGCGCCTATGATCACCGGACAGACGGTCATCATCGACGGCGGCCTTATTCTTTAGGGGCCGGATCTCATAGTGTGGCTCTGATGTCTTGATGGCGCGGGAGCACCGCCCAGCCTCTTCATCCCCTCCTGGCGACCTACCCATTCAAGGAGATCCCGATGACAGCCCCCGATTTTGAGTTGGCGAAAAAGGCCGCGGGCGAGCTCCCGGATGCCTCGATATCGGACCTGATAAGCAACGTCTTAGCGTGTTTTCATCCGTCCACCGGGATAGGCCGATGGGTTGCTAAACTAGTTGGGGCAGATCCCGGCGGTCATTGCATTGGGCAACAATCAGACTCAGTCCAAGGATCTGACACCAAGTGCCAGATGCAGCCATTGGCGCCTGTTGCATGCTTTKGGCTCAATTTCCGGTCAAAGCGCCGAGCTTCTGCGACCACCCGCGTTCGTTCACGACAATAGGTAGGACTGGGGTAAAACCAGCCGTCGATTCCCTTAGCAAGAACGTCACATGCCCCCTAGGCTTTCTGGCCGCGCATTCGCCATCATCTTCTCCCTTTCTATGGCCACAGCGATGGGTAATACGGGGTTGCAGTCCGTGCTACCCTCAATCGGCCGCTCGATGGGCATTGCCGACCCGATGGTGGCTGCCATCTTCTCGCTTTCCTCTCTCTTGTGGGCAGTGTCTTCGCCTTTTTGGGCTCGTCAATCAGATCGGCGGGGCCGGAAGCCGCTTATGATAATCGGCCTCGCTGGATTTGCCGTTTCGATGACGCTATGTGGACTTGTGGTAAGCGCCGGTCTCGCCCAGCTCGCAGCGCCCATAGTTATCTTCGGACTTTTCTTAGTCTCTCGGGCAATTTTTGGCCTCTTTGGCGCCGCCACCAGCCCGGCCGTCCAAGCCTATGTGGCCGAGCGCACCTCTTCGGCGGACCGCACGCGGTGGATATCGAATCTCGCCGGGGCGTTCAGCCTTGGCACGGTAATTGGTCCGGTGATCGCGCCGCTTTTCATCGTCGGCGTCGTTGGGTTCGCAGGACCGCTGTATGCGTTTGGCCTAATCGCGACGGCGATGCTTCTAATCGCCGCGCGCTTCCTAGATGAGGCTCCGATCTCGTCGCTGACGCCGCTGGCCCGGATTGACGATAGGGTCCATACGCCGCTGTGGCGTACTCCTAATCTCTCTCCCTTTATTGCTTATGGCTTCTTGCTATTGGCCTGCCAGAACGCGCAGGCACAAACACTTGGCTTCCTGATAATCGATAAGACACATGAGGCGTGGCCTGCGCTTCAACCGCCAGCTCTGCTGCAGCTCGCGCAAGGCCATATCGAAGTCGCGATGGTCGGTGGGGCGGCGGCGAGCCTAGTTGCGTTCTGGGCTTTTATCCCCATGTTCCGCATGAGGCCTAGATCCCTTTTGCGATGGGGCGCAGGACTGGCTGCACTCGGCAACGTCCTGGTCRCCCTCTCGGCAGACTACATCACGGCCACCGCCGGCTTCGCCCTCTCTAGTCTGGGATTCGCCTTGGCTCGGCCCGGCTTCACAGCGGGCGCCTCGCTTTCCGTATCGATGAGAGACCAAGCCCGGGCGGCCGGAGCTATCGGGACGGTTAACGGCGTGAACGTACTGTTCGCTCCGTTAGCGGTGGTCCTCTACAAGATGCACGCTGCCAGTCCGTTTCTTTTGGCGTCCGTTATGCTTGCAGGCTTGCTCGCCTATTCGTACCTCAGCCCAGCTCTGCGCGATGTCGGCGGTTCCGTCAGACAAAGCAAAGAAGCCACTTAGGTGCGGTCATTGAGTTCATGCCGATTGCCTCAACGAGTGGAGATCGTGCCCCCTCGAGGCGTGAGGCCGCCGTCCTCCACTTGCGCACTTCCAAATCGACTGGGCGCGAGCGGCACGTGGGAGCCAAGCCGTGCACGGCCAAATAACGGATTGCAGCGTGACCCGTTCTYCAGGCGGCTTCRAAATCGGCGACTTCGATAGGAACCGAAAAACCATTCTTGACGCGGTCCATTATCACCATGGTCTTAAAGCACTTGATATCCGGGTTTTCGAGGAAGAAGCGCCGCGTGAACTCCTCATAGTCGTCCATGCTCTTAGAGGTGATCACAAGCACGAAGTCCGTTTCTCCAGTCACATAATAGCCAGTCATGATCTCGGGCGTGGTCCGGATTGAGCGCTTGAAGCGGTCAATAATTTGGACGCACTCGCGCTCCAATGTTACCGAGACGAGCGTTGTGATCGGGCGACCTACCGCTTTAGGCGATACAATAGAGACGTCGCCCACAATCACACCTCCAGAGCGCAGTCGCTTTAGGCGCCGCTGTACGGCTGTGGGCGAGAGGTGCGCAATCTCGCTCAGTTGGTCGGATGTCAGCCGATTGTCTATTTGCAGGGCCGCTAATATACGGCCATCAATGCGGTCGATTTGCAAGACGAATGTCTCCCACTCTTAATCTTCATTGCGCAGGCGTGGCCGACCAGCTGCCGACACACCGCCACCCACAAGCGAGCATAGGCCTCGTAACGCAGGCGAAGACATCACTGAAGATGCCCTGCCCCAGGTCGGTACCGTCGACTCCTTCCTGTGTTTCGAGACGAGTCTTAGCGCTGAATTACTGCACCGCGAAGCGTTTTTGTGCGCATATTGACATTTGTTCAAATCGCGTAACCTACTGTGCGGATGGTAAACAGGACCGACTTCATTGCATCCCTTGGTAAGGGTCTGAAGGTAATCGAAGCATTCCGCGACGAATATCCTCAGCTCACCATAACCGACGTTGCCGAGATGACGGGGCTGGACCGCGCCACGGCGCGCCGATGTCTCCTGACACTACACCAGCTCGGCTACGCTGATTTCGACGGAAAGTTCTTCGCGCTTACGCCTCGGATTTTGCGCCTTGGAACAGGGGCGTTAGCTGCGATGCCGCTTGTTCGGTTGGTACAGCCCTGGCTTGATCAGCTTTCCATCCAAATCGATCAATCCGTCTCTGTCTGCGTGCTCGACGACACTGAGATTGTGTATRTTGCACACACAACACAGCGCCGGGTTATGTCGATCGGAATGATGCCCGGCTCGCGYCTTCCCGCTCATTGCACAGCTATGGGGCGGGTACTGCTCGCAGCGTTACCGGAAGGCGAGGCTCGGGCTCGGCTTCAAGCGTCTGATCTTAGCCCTCGCACAGCACGAAGCATCACCGATGCGGAAGAAATCATGGGTTGCATCGCCAAGGTACGAATAGATGGCTATTCGCTCGTTGATCAGGAATTGGAAATTGGACTGCGGGYAATTGCTGTGCCGGTATACAACGCCMGTGGCCGGATTGTCGCTGCACTAAGCACCGGCGTTGCAGCCGTCCAAACTCAACCTGAAGAACTTATCACCCACTTTCTTCCAGCACTGTTCAAGACTCAAGAAGGCCTACGGCGTATCCTGAGATGATCGCGACGATGCGACCCCGCGCTATTGGTCTACCGGCCTAGAATGGCGTGGTCTCAAGGACAGCCTTCCTCAAGATGTGTGTCCGAAATTCAAGTTGACTAAGGAGGCTTCCAGATCTGGAATGAGGCGCCTAACCCTCCAAACTGCGGAAGCAGCCCACAAGTCTTCTGCCATGCCGCGTTTGTCGCCCAACAAACCGGGGGCAACGCATCTGCCTGACCAGTTTTTGCACACGCGGCGTCCGCGCGCAGCCTGCTTTTTCGCGAAGAGTACATTCCTGTTCAGCCCATTCGAAGGCGTCGTAAGACAGCAGAGGCTCCAGGAGTTGGTGCCGAGGCGTTAGGCGTGCCCAACTGGAACGAAAGATTCCAAATTTTGCAGTATTACTGCGCCCCCTGCACAATCTTCGCGCTCCTTGGTGGCCCGCCCCGCTTATACACCCTCGTTGTCGAGGYAAAAATCGGAGGCGCTGATGATTGGTGCTGTACCTACGGCCGCGTCCCTGTATCAGCGCGTCCGGCGGGTGATCCCGCCGATCGAGTGGCCGGCCTTTGCCGATGACATCGACGCTATCGTGGCGCTGAAGCGTGAGCGCAATGCCGTCATCCTCGCGCACAACTATCAGACGCCAGAAATCTTCCACTGTGTTGCCGACATAGTCGGCGACAGTCTGGCGCTTGCCCGCAAGGCAATGATGGTCGACGCGGACGTGATCGTCGTCGCAGGCGTGCATTTCATGGCCGAGACCGCAAAGCTCCTCAATCCCGACAAGACCGTGCTCATTCCGGACCTTGGCGCCRGCTGTTCGCTGGCTGAGTCGATCACCGCTGAGGACGTGCGGTTGATGCRCCATCGCTACCCTGGCGTCCCGGTGATCACCTACGTCAACACCTCTGCCGCCGTGAAAGCCGAGTCCGACATCTGCTGCACCTCGGGCAATGCGCTTGCGGTGGTGAAGTCGCTCAACGCGCCACGCGTCATCATGCTGCCCGACGAATATCTGGCAAAAAACATCGCAGCGCAGACAAAGGTCGAGATCATTGCCTGGAAAGGCCGCTGCGAAGTCCACGAGCGCTTCACAGCCGTCGACATACGCGAGCTTCGGGAGGCGCATCCGGGCGTGACCGTGCTCGCCCATCCCGAGTGCCCGCCGGAGGTCGTTGCGGAAGCGGATTTCGCCGGCTCGACGGCAGCGATGTCCGACTACGTCGGGCAGCATAAACCGGCACGCGTCGTGCTGATGACGGAGTGCTCGATGAGCGACAATGTCGCGGTCGAGCATCCGGACGTGGATTTCGTGCGTCCTTGCAACCTTTGCCCGCACATGAAGCGCATCACACTCGCCAATATCCGCAGCGCGCTCGAGGAGAACCGTCATATCGTCACGATCGATCCGCGTGTCGCCGAGCGCGCCCGCTGGGCCGTCGAACGCATGCTCTTCGTATGACGACGCACGTCCATGACATTGGCGGGGCGCCGGTCATCATCGGCGCTGGCCTCGCCGGACTGATGACGGCACTGCATCTGGCGCCACAACCAGTAGTCCTCCTCTCCAGGACTCCACTTGGAACAGATGCCTCGAGCACACTCGCGCAGGGTGGGCTTGCGGCAAGCTTGGGCGAGGACGACAGYCCTGACCTGCACCTTGGCGATACGCTTGCCGCCGGCGATGGGCTTTGCGACGAACAAATGGCCAGGCGAGTGGTCGAGGCTGTGCCTGAAGCTGTCGTGAACCTCATTCGTCTTGGTGCACCCTTCGACCGCGCTTTGGATGGAAAACTGCGGCTCGGGCTGGAGGCAGCCCATTCACGGCGCCGGATTGTTCATGCCGCTGACGCCACAGGCCATCAGTTGTTTCATGCGCTGCTTGCCGTGGCGCGGCGCACCCGTTCGATTACAATCATGGAAGGTATAACAGCCCTCCGCCTGGCGGTCGCCGAGGGCTGCACCGTTGGCGTGCTGGCTGTGCTTGACAGCGGCGTCTTCGCCTTGCCCACCCGCCGCGTGGTGTTGGCGACCGGCGGCATTGGTGGCCTGTTTTGCGACACGACCAACCCGCTTTCTTCGTTTGGCCACGGGCTGGCGCTGGCCGCCTGTGCCGGCGCAGAGCTCGCCGACCTCGAATTTGTGCAATTCCATCCGACGGCGCTCGACACGGAGCGCAGGCCAATGCCGCTGATAAGCGAAGCCGTGCGGGGCGAAGGCGCCGTGCTGGTCGACGAACATGGTCACCGCTTCCTTGCCGCGACCCCTGGCGCTGAATTTGCATCGCGTGACGTGGTTGCACGGGCGATCGCTGATCAGCTCGCCGCCGGGCGGCGTGTGTATTTGGATGCCCGGCAATCCTTGGGCCGCAAATTCGCGCAACGTTTCCCGTCAATCGACGCTGCTTGCAAGCAGGCCGGCATTGATCCGGCCGCCAAGCCTATCCCCGTGCGTCCGGCGGCGCACTACCACATGGGCGGCGTGGCCGTCGACGCCGACGGGCGCAGTTCCGTCTCGGGCCTGTGGGCGTGCGGCGAAGTGGCTCACACGGGACTGCACGGCGCTAACCGACTCGCCAGCAACTCGCTGGCCGAAGCCGTTACAACAGCGGCCTGGGTGGCGGCAAGCGTGGCCGGCACCACCGCCGGCTGGCAGTGGCCCAGGCTTCCCGCAACCGTGTCTGTGCGACCCGACCCTTCACCTGTCCGCCAACTTGTCTCGAATGCGCTCGGCATCTTTCGCAATGGCAAAGCGCTTGGCGAGGCGATCACCACCCTTCTGCCGATCGCGGTCGGCGAGACAGCCGCGGCCGACCCGGCTTTGGTGGCGTTGTTGATCGCGATCGCGGCATTTCGGCGCGAGGAGAGCCGCGGCTCGCACTACCGATCCGATTTTCCTTGTCGCGACGCAGCCGCCCTGCCCTCGCGACTGACGCTTTGCACTGCCTTTGAGAATGCCGTTGCGCTCAACTGGCAGAGATCCGAGCGGAGTTGCTGATATGAGTTCCCTTGCACCGCTCCCCCAGATCATCATGGAACCGATCGTGCGCGGTGCTCTGCTGGAAGATTTGGGCAGAGCCGGCGACATCACCAGCGATGCCATTATCCCCGCCGATTGCAATGYGACGCTGGCGTTGAAAGCCCGGCAGGCCGGCATTGTCGCCGGGCTCGATCTGGTGATGTTTGCCTTTCTGCTCGTCGATCCTGGGGTCAGTATGCAGTTGCGCTGTCCGGAGGGCGGCAAGGTTTCGGCCGGAGAGACTATCGCGGTCGTAAGCGGGCCAGCGCGCAGCCTGCTGACAGCCGAGCGGACGGCGCTCAATTTTCTCTGCAAGCTGAGCGGCATCGCAACGGCAACAGCCTCGCTGGTCAACGCGGTGAGGGGCTATAACGCAAAGATCGTGTGCACAAGAAAGACAACGCCTGGCCTGCGTGTCCTGGAAAAATATGCCGTGCGCGCCGGTGGCGGCGCCAACCACCGCTTCGCGCTCGACGATGCCGTGCTCATTAAGGACAATCACATCGCCATTGCCGGTGACATCCGCACCGCGATCGAGCGGGCGCGTGGCGCCATAGGTCACATGGTCAAGATCGAGGTCGAGGTCGACACGCTGGATCAGCTTGAGATGGCGCTGCAGGCGAGCGTCGACGCCGTTCTCCTCGACAACATGTCGCTCGAGGACCTTGCCCAGGCTGTGGCGATGGTCGGTGGCCGCGCGATCACTGAGGCATCGGGCCGGATCACGCGAGCGAGCGCCCCAGCAATTGCGGCAACCGGCGTCGATCTCATCTCGGTCGGCTGGCTCACCCATAGCGCTCCCATTCTCGACATTGGCCTGGATATGCCCGCGAACCGGAATTGCCGCAGGCATTGAACTGAGGGACAGCACATGACCCGGGACCGCAGGAACTCCTTTGGCCGCAGACTAACTCGCGCCATCACGTCTTTGGTTCCACCGACCGCGGACCCAAGCCTGCTCCTTGGCGGRCCGAATAGTTCTAGCGGCGAGGTGAAAGCGACGGGCCAGCGGCAAACAAAGGACCGCGTGGAAGCACTTGGCTTCATTATCTGCCGGCTCGATGAGCTGCGACAGATGGCTGCCTCTCATGGACTGGAAGCACTCGGTTGCGTGTTGGATGTCGCCTTCACCGAATCCTGCGACGCGATCAGAAGGGAGCGTTCTTGCACTCAAGCCGAAGAAAGCATGYGATAGACGCCGAGAACGAGGCACCGGGGCACGGTCGAGCGATGCGGGCTGAGACTACAGCTTTTCCATACTCAACGAAGCCAACAATGTCCTGCCCCTGCCGGCGCTGGTGGGCAGATCGTGACGGGCTCCGAGGTCCATTCTCTGGCTGATACCCAAACGTTTGCTGATGGAGGTGGAATGAACGCGGAACTTGGCCCGGACCTGACATCGGACCCTCTCGGCTGGGCCCATCCGCCCTGGACCCGGGCGGAAGCCCAGGCTATCCACGATCTGCCGTTCAACGATCTGCTGTTTCGCGCTCAGACCATCCACCGCGAGAATTTCGATCCCAACCGGGTGCAGCTGTCCCGCCTGCTTTCGATCAAGACCGGCGGCTGCCCGGAGGATTGCGGCTATTGYAGCCAGTCCTCGCATCACCAGTCCGGCCTCAAGGCCTCGAAGCTGATGGAGGTTCAGCGCGTCATCGCGGAAGCCAGGAAGGCACGCGACGCGGGCGCCACGCGCTATTGCATGGGGGCCGCCTGGCGCAGCCCCAAGGAGCGCGACATGGATGCGGTGATCGCGATGGTCGAGGGCGTCAAGGCGCTCGGCATGGAGACCTGCATGACGCTCGGCATGCTCGACCTYGGCCAGGCACAGCGGCTCAAGCAAGCAGGCCTCGACTACTATAACCACAACATCGACACGTCGGAGCGCTACTACAGCGAGATCATCTCGACCCGGACCTTCGCTGAGCGGCTGGACACGCTTGCCAATGTCCGCGACAGCGGCATCAAGGTCTGCTGCGGCGGCATCGTCGGCATGGGCGAGGAGAAGGCCGACCGCATCGACATGCTGGTGACGTTAGCCAACCTGCCGGGGCCGCCCGACAGCGTGCCGATCAACATGCTGATCCCGATCGAGGGCACRCCGCTCGGCGAGGCCGAACCGATCGAGCCGATCGAATTCGTGCGCACCATCGCGCTAGCCCGCATCATGATGCCCAAATCGCATGTACGGCTCTCGGCCGGCCGCACGGCGATGAGCGACGAGATGCAGGCGCTGTGCTTCTTCGCCGGCGCCAACTCCATTTTCGTCGGTGACACGTTGCTGACCGCCGAAAACCCCGGAGTGGACAAGGACAGCGTGCTGTTCCGCCGGCTGGGCATCAAGGCGATGGAGCGCGAAGCCCAGTGAACGGGCGCGCGAACGGCCGGGCTTTGCTCGACCGCTACGAGGCCAGCCTGCGAGGGCTGGCCCGCAAGGACCGGCTGCGGAGCCTCAGCGCCCGCTCTGGCGCCGACTTCGCCTCCAACGACTATCTCGGCCTCGCGCGCTCGAAGCGCATGGCAGAGGCGGTTGCGGCGGCACTCGCCGCTGGTGCGCCTATTGGCGCGACGGGTTCTCGGCTGCTGCGCGGCAACGACCCCGAACACGAGGCACTCGAAGCCAAGGCGGCCGGCTTCTTCGGCGCCGAGCGCGCGCTGTTCTTCGGCGGCGGCTATGTCGCCAATTTCGCGGTGCTCACGACCTTGCCCCAGAAGGGCGACCTGATCGTGCTGGACGAACTGGTCCATGCCAGCGCGCATGAGGGGGCGCGTGCCGGCCGTGCCGAAGTGACGCTGGCCGCGCACAACGACGCGGAAGCGGTGAACGATGCGATCCGGAGCTGGCGCGAAAAAGGCGGCGCCGGCCGTRCCTGGATCGTGGCCGAGAGCCTTTACAGCATGGATGGCGACCGGGCTTCGCTCGGTGACTTGATCCAGGTCGCGGACCGCCACGACGCATTCCTGTTCGTCGACGAGGCACATGCCACCGGCGTCTACGGTCCGGGCGGGCGCGGCCTCGCGCATGATCTCGAAGGCCGCGACAATATTGTGGCTCTGCACACCTGCGGCAAGGCGCTGGGCGCATCCGGCGCGCTGCTCACGGCGCCGGCAGTGCTTTGCGAATATCTCGTCAACCGCTGCCGGCCGTTTATCTATGCCACTGCGCCCTCGCCGCTGATGGCGGTGGCGGCGGCAACGGCCCTCGACATCGTCGCTGACGAACCGGCGCGCCGCGAGCGGCTGGCGAAGCTGGTCGCGCTCGCCGGCAAGAAAGCCGAACACCTTGGCCTGCCTGCCAGCGGTTCACAGATCCTGCCGATCGTCGTCGGCGACAATGCCAGCGCCATGGCACTGGCAGCGGCGTTGCAGTCGCGCGGTTTCGACGTGCGCGGCATCCGCCCCCCGGCCGTGCCCGAAGGGACGGCAAGGCTCAGGATCTCGCTGACGCTGAATGTCGGYGAGGCCGATGTCTCGGCACTTTTTGATGCCTTGGCTGCGGACTGGGAGCGCGCCCGATGACGGTGCAGATCGTCATTACCGGCACCGACACCGGCATCGGCAAGACGGTGTTCGCAGCGGGCCTTACAGCCCTTCTCGATGGCATCTACTGGAAACCGGTGCAGGCGGGCAACCGCGAAGAGACTGACAGCGAGGTTGTCTCCCTTCTGGCAGGATTGTCTGCTGACCGGGTGTTGCCGGAAGCCTGGTGCCTTAGAGAGCCGCTGTCCCCACACCGCGCCGCGGAGTTGGACGGCGTGGATATCGATACAGGTCAACTCGCACTGCCCAAGACGGACCGTCCGCTCGTCGTGGAGGGCGCCGGCGGGCTGATGGTGCCGTTGAACAGGCGCACACTCTACATCGACGCCTTCGCACAGTGGAACGCGCCGGTGGTGCTTTGCGCCCGCACCGTGCTCGGCACCATCAACCACACGCTGCTCTCGATCGAGGCTCTTCGCGCCCGCTCAATCCCCCTGCTTGGCGTGGTGTTCATCGGCGACAGGATGGTCGATACGCAAAAAACGATCGCCCAGATAGGCAAGGTTCGCGTGCTTGGTCGTCTTCCCTTTCTCCAGTCGCTGGCCCCTGGAACACTTTTCGCGGCCATGAAGGCTTCGTTCAATGCCGCCGACTTCATGGATAGCCCGGCATGAGCCGCTCCGCTGTCTGGCATCCATTCACCCAGCATGCCACCGAGCCGGTGCCGCCGATGGTCGTGCGCACCGAGGGCGCTTATGTCGAGACGCGCGAAGGCAAGCGCATACTCGATGCGATCTCCTCCTGGTGGGTCATCACTCATGGCCACCGCCACCCGAAGATCGTGGAAGCGATCCAGCGCGCGACCGAGACACTCGACCAGGTGATCTTCGCCGGCCTCAGCCACGAGCCGGCCGAGCGATTGGCCTCGGCGCTGGTCGACATGGCTCCCCCGGGCCTCGGCTGGGTGTTCTATTCCGACAGCGGCTCGACCAGCGTCGAGGTGGCGCTGAAGATGGCCCTCGGCTTTCACCGCAACGCCGGCGCGCCGCGCTCGCGCATCGTCGTCCTGGAACACAGCTATCACGGCGACACCATCGGCACGATGAGCGTCGGCGCGCGCGGCGTCTTCAACGCCGCCTACGAGCCGCTGCTGTTCGAGGTCGACACCATCCCCTTCCCTGCCGCCGGCCAGGAGCAGCAAACGCTCGACGCCTTCGCGCGCCTGGCGCGCGATCGCCAGGTTGCTGCACTGATCATCGAACCGCTGGTGCTCGGCGCCGGCGGCATGCTCATGTACCCGGCTTCAGTGCTAGAGGAACTCAAGCGCATTGCCGAACGCTCGGGGACGCTTTTCATCGCCGACGAAGTGATGACCGGCTGGGGCCGCACCGGCACCATGTTCGCCTGCGAACAGGCAGCGGTCACGCCCGATATATTGTGCACCTCCAAGGGCCTGACAGGCGGCTCGTTGCCGCTCGCGGCGAYGCTTGCCACCGATGCGATCTTCCGCGCGCATTACTCCAGCGACCGGGCCAGGACCTTCTTTCATTCGAGCTCCTACACGGCAAATCCGATCGCCTGCACGGCAGCGCTCGCCAATGTCGGCATCTGGAAGGACGAGCCTGTGGCGGAGCGCGTGGGCRCACTCTCACGGATGCTAGCGGAGAAGGTAGCGCGGTTCAGCCAGGATTCGCGTTTCGACAATGTGCGCACCACCGGCACCATCGCCGCGCTTGATCTGCGTGTCSGCAAGGCAGGCTATCTGGCCGAGGTCGGGCCCAGGCTGCGCGCCTTCTTCCTGGAGCGCGGCTTGCTGGTGCGGCCGCTCGGCAACGTCATCTACCTGCTGCCGCCTTATTGCGTAACATCGGATGAGCTAGACCGCCTCTACGCGGCAATAGACGAGGCGGCCGAGCTTGCAGGCGACAGGAGATGAACCGCACCGCGCGCATCATTGGCCTTGGCCATCACGTGCCGGCGCGCAGGGTCGGCAATGCCGAGATTGAGACGAGCCTCGGGCTGGAGGCAGGCTGGATCGAGGGGCGCACCGGCATCCGCTCGCGTTTCTGGGCGGAGCCCGGCGACACGCTTTCGAGACTTGCGGCCAAGGCGGGCGCCATCGCTCTGGAGGCAGCCGGGATCGATCGCCGGGAGATCGGCCTGCTGCTGCTCGCCACCTCGACGCCGGACCATCTGCTGCCGCCGAGCGCGCCGCTGGTGGCGCACAGGCTCGGTCTCGAAAAGGCCGGCGGCGTGGACCTCGCCGGCGCCTGTGCGGGGTTCATCTATGCCATGACCTTCGCCGATGGCTTCGTGCGTCTGCACAACAAGCCGGCCCTCGTCATCGCCGCCAACATCTTGAGCCGCCGGATCCATCCGGCCGAGCGGGCGAGCGCCGTGCTGTTCGCCGACGCCGCGGGCGCCGTGGTGCTCGCCCCGTCCAGCGATCCCGGCCACGRCATCCTCGGCTCCTCCTTTGCCTCGGATGGGTCCGCTTATGGCCTGATCCACATCCCGGYCGGCGGCAGCAACCGGCCGTTCGCCGACGAGATCGACGTCGTCGAAACCCGCATGACCATCGCCAACGGCCGCGACGTCTTCGCCAAGGCGGTGGAGATGATGAGAACTTGCTCGCTCGAGGCGCTGGCGGCGGCGGGCGTCTCGGTGTCGGACGTCGCCCGCTTCGTGCCGCACCAGGCGAATGCCCGCATCGTCAACGCCGTCGGCAAGTCGCTCGGTATCGCGGACGAGCGCATGGTCAAGACCATCGCCGACTATGGCAACTCGTCGGCCGCAACGATCCCTCTGTCGCTGTCGATCGCCCACTGTGCCAAGCCCCTTGAGCCTGGCGAGAAAATTCTGCTTGCTGCGGCCGGTGYCGGCCTAACCGGCGGGGCTCTGGTGCTGGGGGCGTAGCCAAGCAATGGCGATCGCTTATGCTCGATCTATGCGACTGTTGGCAGGCCGGCAATGGAGGAGATCAGGATGAAGCTGGCAGTGATGGGCGCGGGAGCCCTCGGCTCCTACTCGGCGCCTTGCTCGCCCGCGCCGGGCACGACGTAATGCTGATCGGCAGACACAACCATATAGAAGCCATAACGGAACGCGGGCTGCTAGTCGAAACAAAGACTTTCAAAGGCTACGTAGCAATTGGCTCGACGAGCGAGCCGTCGGGCGTAACCRGTGCCAATGTTGTGCTTGTCTCGGTCAAATCCGGAGACACGGAAGCGGCAGGGCGGTTGTTCGGCCCTCATCTGAATTAGCTCGCCACCGTTACAATGAACGCTGGCCATGAGGTGATCCCGGACGGGTTTGTCTGCGTTGAAAAGGACACCAGCAAACAGGTCGGCCCATGGACCGCAATAATTCCTGCCCCATTTGACGCTGCTCCATATCTTTCGGTAGAGCGGCGCGGCATATTCGAAGATCGACCTCTCCGGCATAGCGAGCAGAGTTCGCTGCGCCTCGACCGGGTTTCCAATGGAAAAGGTCGCTCCGGCAGTCGTGGAGCCCCTGGTAGAGCCAGGGACGCGAGGATGCGTTTGACCCGATCTTGCCGCGAGTGTCTCCAGCAGCCGCTCGCCGGGATTCTCAAAGCGTGCACTCGATGAGCTCGAATACTTTGTCGCGGTTCTGGCCAGTCTCCAGCCGGGGTGAACGAGGGTTTCGAACGCGCTGACCCAGTCTGAAACGATGCGACCGACATCATAGAATGTCGTGTCGGTCCCGGTCGGCAGGGGCGACGCCTGGGCACGCCATATTGGGAGAGCGCAAGAGTGCAATGTCTCCCCAAGCCGGTTCCGAAGCCTCAGCGCGTGGCTTCGTTCCGCCTGCCCGTAGCTCGCCATATCGCCGCTCCAGACCCCAAGCGGGCTGGGGGAGCAATTGCTGGGAAACTGCGCGATATCGGTAAAATCGACGACTTTCGTGTCGGTTTATGCATAGCCGCATGAAAATCCACACCACACGATGTAAGATCAGCTGGTCCGGTTGCCGGGCTGCTGTTTCCCAAAACATGGACAGGGAGTCTGCAAAGTCGAACAGGTCAAGGCAGGCTCCCGAACGAAATAGACGGGTGATCATTTTKAACGCAAGGATTAGGCCTGAGCTCCGGCATTGAACGGCCGAGGATTCTGGCGGGCCTTTGTCGTCTATTTTCAGTTGGTCGTCGGCAAAAGCTATGGCGAGGATAAGAATGAAAACGCGTGCCGCCGTTGCCGTTGGCGCCGGAAAGCCGCTGGAGATCATGGAGGTGGACCTCGAGGGCCCGCGCGACGGCGAGGTGCTGGTCGAGGTCAAGGCGACCGGCATCTGCCACACCGACGAGTTCACGCTGTCGGGCGCCGATCCGGAAGGCATCTTTCCGGCCATCCTCGGCCATGAGGGCGCCGGCATCGTCGTCGATGTCGGCACGGGCGTGACCTCGGTCAGGAAGGGCGACCACGTCATCCCGCTCTACACGCCCGAATGCCGGCAGTGCACGTCGTGCCTGTCGAGGAAGACCAATCTGTGCACCGCCATCCGCGCCACGCAGGGCCAAGGCCTGATGCCCGACGGCACCTCGCGCTTCTCGGTCAATGGCGAGAAGCTCTTCCACTATATGGGCTGCTCGACCTTCTCCAACTTCACCGTGCTGCCGGAGATCGCGGTCGCCAAGGTCAATCCCGACGCCCCCTTCGACAAGATCTGCTACATCGGCTGCGGGGTGACCACCGGCATCGGCGCGGTCATCAACACGGCACGAGTCGAGCAGGGCGCCACGGCTGTGGTCTTCGGCCTCGGCGGCATCGGCTTGAACGTCATCCAGGGCCTTCGCCTTGCCGGCGCCGACATGATCATCGGCGTCGATGTCAACAACGACAAGGAGGCCTGGGGCGAGAAGTTCGGCATGACGCATTTCGTCAATCCGAAGGAGATCGACGGCGACATCGTGCCTTACCTGGTCAACCTGACCAAGCGCGGCGCCGACCAGATCGGCGGCGCCGACTACACCTTCGACTGCACCGGCAACACCAAGGTGATGCGCCAGGCGCTGGAGGCCTCGCATCGCGGCTGGGGCAAGTCGGTCGTCATCGGCGTTGCCGGCGCCGGCCAGGAGATTTCGACCCGGCCGTTCCAGCTGATCACCGGCCGCAGCTGGATGGGCACCGCCTTCGGCGGCGCGCGCGGCCGCACCGACGTGCCGAAGATCGTCGACTGGTACATGGAGAAAAAGATCCAGATCGATCCGATGATCACCCATACGCTGACGCTCGACGACATCAACAAGGGTTTTGACCTCATGCATGAGGGCAAGTCGATCCGCAGTGTCGTGGTTTACTGAAGCAAAGGCACCGGCCGCGGGCCCGAAACGCTCGCGCCCTTTGTGGTCAACACGGGAGGAAGTAGGAATGGCGGAAAAACTGCATCACTCGATCGACAACGGCCTGCCGAAAGAGAGCGCTTCCTTTTCCGGCGGCACGCTGGTCTGCCTCTGCACCAGCAATCCGGTGAAGGTGAAGGTCAAGGGCCAGATCGCCCACAACCATGCCTGCGGCTGCACCAAGTGCTGGAAGCCGGACGKCGCGATCTTCTCGGTGGTTGCCGTCGCCGGCACCGGCGACGTCACCGTCACCGAGAATGGCGACAAGCTGAAGGTGGTCGATCCCTCGGCGCTGATCCAGCGCCACGCCTGCACCGGCTGCGGCGTCCACATGTACGGCCCGGTCGAGCGCGACCATCCCTTCAAGGGCCTGTCCTTCATCCATCCCGAGCGYTTCGAGGAGGACGGCTGGTCGCCGCCGGGCTTCGCCGCCTTTGTCTCCTCGATCATCGAATCCGGCGTCGATCCGAGCCGCATGGACGGYATACGCGGCCAGCTGAAGTCGATCGGGCTGGAACCCTATGACTGCCTCAGCCCCGGCCTGATGGACTATATCGCCACCTGGACGGCGAAGAAGTCCGGCGTCCTGCCGGCCTGACAATTGAGAAATTCGTGCGAGGGGGCCCGGCCGGCGCCGGCTCCTATCGCGAACGTCCCGGGCGGTGCTGTCAGCGTGAAGGGACGTCTTGGATTCGCCTAAAGTGAACATTCTCGGCCACCCGAGACCCTATTCAGCGGCCCACTTGAATAAGCCGAATGCCAGCCCCCAAGGTGGTAAATTTGGTCAATCACCGCAGGGTAAGTTTACTGATTCGACCATTTCATGTTCGCGGACGTCAAGGATCCTTGTTTCCATGTCTTGACCTGGCGGCACCGGCGACGACGATCGTCAGTCGATCCAGCAAATCGGCGAAACCGGCAGAAGGCATGACAGGTAGACAAGCTCATGGACGATGGGGATATGCTCATTGCCCTCCTCATCCGCCATCTGCTCGATATCGATCTAAACGACTTCAGTATCGCTTACGATGATCGGCGAGGTTTGGCACACGCCTAGCGTTGCGCTTGTGATATTTGTTTATTTCATCATACTTGAGTGTCAGTGAACGTCGGCTCATCAAAGTATAAACATGGCGCGACGGACCGACAGAGGGGGAAGGCTGTGCTCTTTTTTAATCACGGCAAGCGCGACGAATTTTCTCCGCGATCGCTTTTTGACGGCAAARTCCGGGAGCTACAAGTTGAGATYGAGCGGTATCTTAGGCGCGATACAGCGGAAACCGCRCAAACTGATGTGCCGAACGTTTGGAAATATCCGCTTGAGCCCGACGTCCTGGCTGGCCTGAACGAGATCACCAACGGGCGGTGTGCGTTTTGCGAGCAACAAAGCTCCAGACTGGTACCCTATCGCTTTCGGCCTCCAGCGTATGCGCTCTCGGACGGAGGTGCGACAACCAAGCCATGCTACTTGTGGCTGGCCTTTCACTGGGACAATTTTTTTCCAATTTGCGAGGAATGCACTCCCTCGCGGAAGAACTACTTCCCGGTAATCGGCAAGCGAGCCTCCGTACCGGATTTCAGTCTAGGATTTAACGTTTTCCAGGGACCTGGTCTCGATTTGGACGAAGACCCCGTCCTGTACTACCCAGGAGAGCGCCGCATTGCCCAAGCATTCCAGATTCGCCTAGATGGACATCTTACCGGCAACAGGAGGGCTGATCCAACTATTGCCCATTTCAATTTGAACAGGCCAAGGCTTGTCGAGGAGCGATCCGTCGTTCTGGATCATGTGCTAGCCGAATTGCTTGCTGGGCCACCGCATGATCAGGTCTACACATCTCTTCAGCCAGGTTCTCCTTATCCAAGTGCCGCTTACCTTTTGGCGGTTCGAATTGGYCGAGAAATCCGCCGAGCTTCAAAGCGAAACATCAATCTTTCGCCAGGCGGAGTCGGGCCAGCCATCGCACGGCTGTGGCGCGACGGGGACGCTCATTCGACAATCTCTGGAGYGATTGAGGAAGTGCAGCGACAGGATGAGGGCAGAGACCTGCCGCATCCCACGGCGCCGATTGAGGAGAAGCTGCCGAAACCCAAGGTGGATCTAAGTCAGCCTCGCATGAAACACGTCCGTATCGAGAACTTTAAGTCATTGGAGTCGATTGAATTCAGCCTTAAGCCGCAGATGYCAGAACGGTCCGTCACGATGACGGTCACCAACGAATTTAGCGATGTTCCGGACGCTCCGTGTCTGCTGATATTGGGTGAGAACGCTACAGGAAAGAGCAGCATTCTCGAGGCAATCGCGTTGACCTGTATTCCGAGTTCCCTTCGCGACCAACTGGGCGAAGAGGCCTCGAAAATTCTTTTGGATCCCGAATACATGGGAAGCGCCGGTCATGAGCCTATCAATCGCGGTTCAGTGGAGGTCGAATTTTATGATGCTCCGTCATTGAAGCTCATACTCGATCGAGCGAACGGAATTACGACCGATGGCACCGAGGCCCGCCACCCCCTCGTCTTCGCCTATGGTGCGCACAGGTTCTTTGATAAAGAACAACGCGATAGCGTCGTCAGACACATCGACACATTGTTCAAACGCGATCGGCAAATTTCCAACCCAGAGCCATGGCTTATCGAACTTTCGAAAAAGTCCCCCGAGTCGCTTAACGAAGTCGTTAGCGCGCTGCGCCACATCATCCAGATCGAAGGACATTTTCGAAACATTGAGATTGAGCGCGACGAGAACGGCGACGAATACTGCGCAATAAACATTCAACGCAAAAGTCCGGACGGGACGTTTAAGYAACGACTCAGCGTCGTCTCCTCAGGGTATCGGGCTGTTCTTGCCGTCGTATGCGACATTTTCTCGCGATTGCTTGAGTTGTCGAGATACGATCCTCGTGCCGCCCGCCATTCTCGTGCAATAATCCTGATCGACGAAATCGAAGCTCACTTACACCCGCGCTGGAAAATGCAGATCGTCTCCGGCCTGCGTCGCGCCCTCCCTCGCTCCACGTTTGTCTTCACCAGCCACGACCCTCTTTGTCTGAGAGGAATGTTCGACGGCGAGGTTATGATGTTGAACCGGTTCCGCAATCCTCACCTGCAGAACGACAGTCGTATGAACGAAGTAGTTGAGCAGATTAGTGACTTCTCGAACATTGAGAACTTGACAATCGACCAGCTGCTGACTTCGGATATATTTCAGTTGTTCACTACCGATGATCGCCGGATCGAGGCCACCTTTGCCGAAGTTCCATCCATTCTGATGAAAGAGAGAAATAACCAAACTCTCACCGTGCATGAGCAGACCATCCTGAGGGCTTTTCGCCAGGAAATCRCTGACGGCATGCCATACGGAAAGACGGAGGTCACAWGGGTCGTACAGGAAGCTGTAGCTGAATACGTGGCCTCACGCCGTGACAGAGATAAGGCGGCCAATGCTGATGCGCGTGAGAAGGCCAAGAAGTTCGTGAAGGACTATCTTGYGGGTCTGCTCGGATGAGACCGGTCGACAGATCGCAGACCGCAGAACCGTCCATTCTGCACAAGCCCGACAAAGAAGGAAGGACCGAGCTCGATCGCGTGATCGAGCACATGAACGGTCCGGATTCGGGCAAGCCATTCGAGTTTTCACGGTACAAGGAAAACGCCGTCAAAGCCGCGCTCGAGCGGTTGTTCCATGGAAAATGYGCGTACTGCGAGAGTTTCTACGGAAGTACGCAGCCCGTCGACGTAGAGCACTATAGGCCAAAGGGCGAGGTTGAGGGCGTTGATGGCCATCCAGGCTATTATTGGTTGGCGATGGATTGGAACAACCTTTTGCCAAGCTGTATCGACTGCAATCGCAAGCGACAGCAAAAGGCTCCGGATGCGGCTATCGGGAGCATCGTCAAGCTGCTGTCGAGCGGTGAATTTGACCGCACCAGGACGATATCGCTCGGCAAATCCTCGGCATTCCCTCTGGAAACAGAGGTAGGTCGAGCTCGTGGACCCAATGATCAGCTGTTGGCGGAGCGGCRCCTTCTGCTGGATCCGACACGCGACAACCCTCGCGATCACCTTGAGTTCCATATAGATCGCGACAACCTCATCGGTGTAGTCACCCCGAAGACGACCGCCCAAGCGCAGGTGCCGCCCAATCCAGCTATCGACGATAATCCCGCGGATCTCGTGGCTCTGGCCGCTCAAGCCGGTGTAAGTGCGATGGGCCTGGTCTCTATCCAGGTGTATGGGCTTAATCGCCTCAGTCTCGTTCAGGCCAAACCAAGGTTTTGCGTGACCTTGAATTCATCCTCGAACTCAGCGTCGGTCTTTCTGAGATGCTCGACGATATTCAGAGCGAAATCGCTTACAAAAACTCTCTGCTGGCAGAGAGCCCCGATCCTCAAAGGCAACAAGTTCTCCGCGATATTGCTTTCAGCACCAGACTGCAGCGTGCCATCGAAGGCTTCAGGCGAGACACCCTCACGCAGCTCAAGCGCATGGCCGACGCGCAGGCCCCTTATTCCGAACTCGTGAGAGCATGGATTTCGAAGTATCTAAGCTGAACCGAGCAGGGAGGTAGTAGGCGCACCGGCAGTTGGCAAACCGACTTTATACGCCGGCGGCTGCTAAAGGTCATCGTCAGCGATGACCTGAAAATCGGCACCAAGAGAAAAGCAATCCGCTCTGGCGCCAAGCAAGAGAGCATCAAGCTGCTGCATGCGTCGAACCTCCGAGTCCGG
>NZ_MDFL01000152.1 GCF_001854785.1 Mesorhizobium sp. ORS 3428 | reverse complement strand
ACGCAACGTAAAAAGATCAACGTTTTCAACGCGATAGCGGTCAAATCGAAAGACGCTCTCTCCGCCAGAAACTCTTCTAATAATATAATGTTTTAAATTACTTAGCGTAAATTGACAGCTGCCTCAAAGCAGAAACATCCTTGATCTGTGTAACAAACTGATACGGATGCGATTGGTCCGCCATACCATCGGGCAAGATGGCCTCCCCCGGCGGTCGCGATGGCGTGAACAGTTWACTGCAACCGGCAAGCATTGACGCTCGACATTGGGAAAGTCAGCTTCTCGTTTGGGCACGTTTCCAGATTGTCCGCTTTTGGCGGGGCGACATCGCCAAATGACAATAACTCGACATGATCTGAAGGGGAGCAGCCCAGGACTTCCAACAGCACGTGAGCTATGGCCGACTCCGGGTTAAGCCTCTTGCCATGGCGAGTGCAGCGCGTTTGCCATGCGCTCCAGCGCTCGCCGCAATAGAGGACGCGGACAGCCGACATTGAGGCGGATGAACCCTTCGCCGCCGGGCCCGTATACGCGGCCATCGTATAGATTGACCCCGGCGCGATTGACAAAAAACTTCTGAACTCCTTCCACCCGGCCATCGAGCGCGCGCGCATCCAACCAAACTAGAAACGATGCGTCGGGCCTCATCGGCGTTATCCCTGGAAGATGTTCGCGGGCGAATTCGCAGACCAGATCGATGTTGCCGCCAATGTAGCGCGTCAGTTGGTCGAGCCATGGCGCACCGGTACTGTAAGCTACCTCCAAGGCGAGGCGACCGAAAAAGTTCGCGTTCACCATGAATGAGGCCTGCATCGCGGCAAGAAGCTTGTCGCGGCGCTTCTTGTTCGCCACCGAAATGGTCGCCGAGGGAATGCCGGCTAGGTTGAAGGTTTTCGTCGGCGCCGTGCAGATGAACGACTTCTCCGCCGCATCCTCCGAGATGGAGGAGAAGACGATGTGAGGCCGATCGGACAATCTTATGTCGCAGTGGATGTCGTCGGAAATGACCAAAACCCCATAGCGCTCGCAAATTGCGTTCAGCGCCGTCAGTTCATCGAGCCGCCAGGCCTTTCCCGCAGGATTGTGGGGATTGCAAAGCAGGAACACCTTGGCGCCGCTTGCCGCCAGTGTCTCGAAATGGTCGAGATCGAGTTCGTATTTATTGTCCTTCAGCTTCAGCCGGTTCGTAAGCAGAAGCCGTCGGTTTCCCTGAACCACTTCGAAATAGGGCGAATACACAGGCGCCTGCACGATGACGCCGTCGCCCGGCTTCGTGAAGGTTCGCAACACCGTCGCCACCGACGGCATAATCGCCGGCGCGGGAAGCAGCGATTCCAGGTCCGGCGACCAGTTGTGGYGTCGTGCGAACCACGATTGCACGATTTCGTAGTGGCGCGGATCGCGGCGGGTGTACCCGTAAATGCCATGGTCTGCCGCTTCGCGCAGCCGCGTGACGACAGTTTCCGGAGCACGGAAATCCATATCCGCCGTCCAAAGCGAGAGCAGGCCTTCGCCCTCGACCCGCGGGGAGAACTCATCCCATTGATTGGCCCACTTGACCGATCCGAACTGCTGGCGGTCGTGGATGTGGTCGAAATCTACTCCCGCAAGGCTTGCAGCCGCGATCGACGGATTAGACGTGTCCGCACATGTCATTTTTAATGCCCACAAAAATCCGTTGCCGCTTTTGCCGCCTTGCCTGTGGCGTCGCTATTTGAGTATCTGCGCCAGGAACTGGCGTGCTCRCTCCGATCGGGAATTGGTGAAGAATTCGTGAGGTGTGTTTGCCTCTACGATCTCCCCGCGGTCCATGAACACCACTCGATCGGCCACCTCGCGCGCGAAACCCATCTCGTGCGTGACGCACAGCATCGTCATGCCCTCGCCGGCGAGCGACACCATCGTATCGAGGACCTCCTTCACCATCTCCGGATCGAGGGCGGAGGTCGGCTCGTCGAAGAGCATGATTTTTGGGTTCATGCAGAGAGCTCGGGCAATGGCAGCGCGTTGCTGCTGGCCACCCGACAACTGTCCCGGATAGCTGGTTGCCTTCTCCGCGATCCTGACGCGATCGAGATAATGGCGCGCCAATTCTTCTGCCGCCATCCGCGGCATCTTTCTCACCCACACCGGGGCGAGCATGCAATTCTCGAGCACCGTCAGATGGGGAAACAGATTGAAGTGCTGGAACACCATACCCACGTTGCTGCGGACTTCGTCGATCTTGCGGAGATCCTGCGCCACCGGCTTGCCGTTGACGATGATCTCGCCTGATTGATGCTCTTCGAGATGGTTGATGCATCGGATCATCGTCGATTTGCCCGACCCGGACGGCCCACAGATCACGACACGCTGACCGCGAGGCACCGAGAGGTTGATGTTCTTGAGCGCATGAAAGGAGCCGAACCATTTGTTGACGTCGCGCAGATCGACGGCGACGGCGGACTCGCCGGGCGCTTCCCTTCTCGGAGTGCACACTGCTTGAGGCATCGTCGTCGCTTCCTTAGGATTTGTGGCCGCGCACCAGCTGGCGCTCCATCGATTGCGAGTAGCGGGACATGCCGAAGCAGAAGCCCCAATAGACAAGCCCCGCAAAAAGGTACCCGGTTGAGGAGATCGTAGGGCCTGCCCAACTCGGATCGATCCGCGCCGTTTCGATGGCCTTCAGGAAGTCTGCGATGCCGACGATGGCTACCAGCGTGGTGTCTTTGAACAGGCCGATGAATGTGGAGACGATGCTCGGGATGACGATCGTCAACGCCTGCGGCAGCACTATCAAGCGCATCATGTCGAAGTAGCTGATGCCGAGCGCCTTCGCCGCTTCGTATTGGCCTTTCGGGATCGCCTGAAGGCCGGCCCGCACAACTTCAGCCATATAGGCGGAGGAGAACAAGGCTATGGCGATGAGGGGGCGCAGGAGACGATCCGGCGTAAGGTAGTCCGGCACGAAAAGCGGCATCATGAAATTCGCCATGAACAACACCGTGATAAACGGGACTCCCCGAACGACCTCGATGAACGTGACGCAAACCGCCTTGACCATCGGAAGGTCCGACCTGCGTCCGAGCGCCAGAATGACCCCGAGCGGAAGCGAGAAAACGATGCCCACGATCGACATGAGCAGCGTGATCAAGAGACCGCCCCAGAGCGTGGTATCAATCACGGGCAAATGGAGCAGAGCGACGCCACGCAAGAGAACGAATGCGGCAACGGGGTAGAGAACGAAGAACAGCATTGYCGCCAACTTGCGCCGCGGAGCCTTCGCCCACAGGAGCCAAGCGATCAGGATGGCTCCGATCGTCTGCGTGAGATCCACGCGCCACCGCTCGGAAACGGGGTACGCGCCGTATCGCAGATAATCGAATTTCTCCGCGATGAAGGGCCAGCAGGCTCCTTCGGGATTCGCACGRCAAGCGTCTCGGCCGCCGCTCCAGACCGCTTTGATGACGGCGAAGCTCAGGAACTGATGCAGCAGCCACAGCGCCAGGAGCACAAAACATATCGTCAGCGCGGCCGAGAAGGGCGTTGAGAACAGGTTCCTTTTGACCCAGGTCACCGGACCCGGCCGGACATCTGCAGGCGGCGCCATCGCCGGCATCAGCGCTACGTTGACGATCGGAGGATGCAAGGATTGGTCGGTCATGCGTCACCTCTCGACGATCGCAAAATGCCGGTTGAAGGTGTTCATGGCTAACGAGGTGACGATGGAGATGGCGAGATAGACCGCCAGGGTGATCGCCATCACCTGGACGGCCGCTCCCGTYTGGTTGAGCACCGTCCCCGCAAAGATCTGAACGAGATCGGGGTAGCCGATGAAGACGGCGAGCGATGAGTTCTTGGTCAGGTTGAGGTACTGACTTGTCAGAGGCGGTATGATGATGCGCAGCGCCTGTGGAACAACGACCAGGCGAAGTGTCTTGCCCGGTGACAGCCCGAGCGCGCAGGCAGCCTCGGTCTGGCCCTTCGGCACCGCCTGGATTCCGCCTCGGACGATCTCGGCGATGTAGGATCCGGTGTAGACCGACAGACCGATCAGGAGAGCGGCGAACTCCGGATAGAGCTGGTGCCCGCCTTGAAAATTGAACCCGTGCAGTTGCGGCCTTATGAACGATACCGGTTCGCTGGCCGCCAGGAACATGAGCAGCGGAAAGCCTATCAATGCCGCCAGGCTGACCGAAAGCACCGGCAGCTGTCTGCCGGTTCGTCTCTGGACACGCCTGGCGTAGAACCAGAAGGCGATACAGCAGATAACGGCCGCCGCGGACGACAGAGCCACCAGCCCCGCTCCCGGATGCAGCTGGACCTCTGGAAATATAAGGCCGCGATTGTTGAGGTAGATGCCGCCGGGAATTTCGATCGACGACTTCGGCGCGGGGAGCGGTTTGAGGACGGCGTTGTACCAGAAAAGCAACTGCAGCAGTAACGGGATGTTGCGTATGATCTCAACATAGGAAGTCGCGACCTTCGCAACGATCCAGTTCTGCGACAGGCGGGCAATTCCAACCACGAAGCCGAGCAACGTTGCCAAGAGGATTGCGAGCAAGCTGACGAAGAGCGTGTTGACCACGCCCACCCAGAACGCCTGGCYGTAAGTAGAAAGCGTGTCGTAGGKTATCAGGGTCTGGTTGATATCGAAGCCGGCAGACTCATTCCAAAAGCCGAATGACAGCGGGATCCCCCGTGCCMGCATATTCGATACGGTCTGAATGCCGATACCGAGTGCCAAGGCCGAGAGACTGCCGGCGAGCAAGACTTGGTAGAAGATGCCTCGCACTTTCGTACTGTGCAAAGAGAGGCTTCTGCGCGGCTGCACGGAAAGCGAAAAATCGGACATGGCCGGTCCTGTGGGGCTGAGCACAACGGCGCTGGCGACCATGCGCCAGCGCCCGGCAATGATGTCATGCTAGCGGATCGGCGGAGCGTACTGAATGCCGCCCTTGTTCCAGAGCGCGTTGAGGCCGCGTTCCATTTTCAGAGGTGAGTCCTTGCCGACATTGCGGTCGAAGACTTCACCATAGTTGCCGACCTGTTTGATCACCTCGACCGGCCAATTGTCGCCGAGCCCGATATCCTTGCCGATGCTGCCCTCCACGCCAAGCAGACGGCGGATGTTGGGATTGTCCGACGATTTCATTGCATCAACGTTTTTCGAGGTAACCCCAAATTCTTCTGCTGCCACCATGACATAGAGCGTCCACTTCGCCACGTTGAACCACTGGTCGTCACCTTGCCGCACAGCCGGRCCAAGCGGCTCCTTGGAGATCAACTCGGGAAGCACGATGCTGTCGTCCGGCTTGGCCATCCGAAGCCGCGACGCGTTCAAGGTCGAGGTGTCTGCGGACAAGACATCGCAACGCCCCTCCTCGTAAGCCTTCACGACAGCTTCCTCGTCGGCAAAACCGACGGTCGTGTACTTGATCGATTGCGAACGGAAGTAGTCGGCAAGGTTCAATTCGGTTGTGGTGCCTTGTGTTACGCAAATCGATGCGCCATCCAGCCCCTTGGCTKAAGTGATGTTGTCCGCCTTGCGCACCATGAATCCCTGGCCGTCATAGAAATACGTGCCAGCGAAGAGAATGCCGAGCGACATATCACGAGAGGATGTCCAGGTTGCGTTGTGCGCGAGAATGTCGATCTCTCCCGACTGCAAGGCGGTGAAGCGATCTTTTGGCGTCAATGGAATAAACTTCACCTTTTGCGCATCGCCGAGCACGGCGRCAGCCACAGCACGACAGTAGTCGACGACGAATMCAGTYCACTTGCCTTCATTGTCCGGAAGGCTGAAGCCCGCGGTTGCTGAGTTTGTGCCGCAGGTGAGCACTCCATTCTTCTTGACGTTGTCGAGGGTTGCGGACCACGCCGACGACGCGGTGCACGCCATGGCTACGGCAATCAAACCCTTAAGCGTCGATCTCATTTCGGTGTTCCCCTGTTTTTGTTGGGCTCAATCTGCACGTAAGGCCAACTATTCGTCAAATTGATTGTCCTCATTCTGGAAATGAGCCACTTTCATAACTGGCGCGCAAAGGACGCTCCTCTAACGATGTTTTTAAGTTGAGTTGAGGGCGAAGGGCTTGGTGGGAGGCGACGGGTCGGCCGAGGCGCTATTGCCTCGGCGGCTCCGCAGCTCCGATGTCGACGATTGAACTTTGGCGCCTGGCCTGGGACTCCTTGTAGATGCCCACAATCACCTCCCGGAGCCACTTGGTCCCAGGGTCGTTCGCCATCTGACGGTGGACGATGAGCCACGCACTGACATCCGAAATAGGAAGCGGTGGCGCTCTCAAGCTCACCTCGCTTCTCTCATCCAGCATCTGCAGAATGGCGTCCCCACAATGGGTGATCAGTTCGGTGCCGCGCAGCGCCCAGGGAAGCACCAGATAGTTCGATATGGTAGCAACAACGTTGCGCCGTAGACCGTGCTGCTTCAGGGCGGCATCCGCCAGTCCTTCTGATTGACCATCCGCGGAAATCTGCAGGTGGGAGCTGGCCAAATAAGCTTCYAGCGTCATACCGTCCCTGGCGATCTTGCTTCCGCTCCACACCGCGCAAAATAGCCGATCTTGCCCGAGCTCCACTTTCAAGAGATTCGGATCGTCGCGAATTGCCGCTCCCGTCAGCGCACAGTCAACTTGTCTCAAATAAACGGATGAGCCGATGTCGGGTCCGTTTGCGGGAATCACGTTCAGCGTCGCGTTAGGGGCTTGCCTCGAAAACTCTCGAATGAGCCCCGGAATAAATATCATGGCATGATAGTCGGTAAGTCCGACGCGAAAGTTGCGTCGAGTCGTTGCCGGATTGAACACCTGATGCCTGTCGATTGAGGCCCGAATCGTTGCCAGCGCCGCAGAAATGTCGGACAGCAGCTCCACTGCCCGAGGCGTCGGCCGCATCTCGCCCCCATCTCTGGTGAACAGTTCATCCCGCAATAGAAACCGAAGTTTCGCCAAGGAGTGGCTCACAGCTGACTGTGTTCTGCCCAGTTCGGTAGCCGCGCGCGTGACGCTTCTTTCACGCATCATCACGTCGAAAACGCGCAACAAGTTGAGGTCCATGTCGACAAAGTTCATAGCGGCACCTCGTCCGTGGAGACCGCGGCTCTGCACCACGCGTCCACCAAGTGGGTATTAACGCTGACAGATGCCGTCTCGACAGTGAAGATAGCTCCGCCCCGGCGATGATCGACGTCACTGGACCAGCACTGATCGCAAGCAATCATCACACCAGGGGATTGTTCAGGCGGCTGTTGAGCAAAGAGCACCGCCGGGCAAGCAGCGATCTGAAAATAGGTCTGCTTTCAGGTGTTGCACAAGCGGGTTTGAACGACAGATATCAGGCGCAAACCAGCCGTTTGAAATCGATCCCGCTGTCGCATACGCCCAATAAGGAGCGGGGCCGGAGCCCCGCCTGAAGCGGCTCATCCGAGAGCCGCCATCTGCAGCTCGGCCGCCTTGCGATCGACCGTCTTGCCTGGATTCTCGGTCGCGCGCTCGAAGGGCTTCCAGGCCTCGCCGACGACCCGCTCGTAGGCGCTGACGGCACCCTCGGCGGCCATGCGCAGGGCGTGGGACTGGAGCGCCATGTCCGCAGCGAACTCTCGCTTGCGCTGGGCGGCGCTGTCGAAGCCGACGGGTCCATCGACATCTTCGTCCCGGTCGTCGCAGGCGGATTTGGCCGTGGCGTCGCGCGCCTCGGTTACCGCCCGGCTGTAGAACTGGCCAGCGCCGTAGGCGGAGCCGACGAAGGCTCCGACGACGCGCTGCAGGTGGATCTGCATGGCGCGTTCACCAAGCCCTTCATCGAGCGCGGCGGCGGTATCGACGATGAGCTTTTCGTGCAGGTCGCGGATGCCGTCGCTGTCGAGCATCGGGAGGCCAAAACTCTCGGAGATGAGCGAGCATTGTGCGGCATCGGGACAGGCGAGCCGGACCATTTGGAGGGTAGTGCCCTTGCGAAGTGGGACGACGCGGACGGTTGCGCGGGAATTGGCGGCTTTCTTGGTCATGGCATGTCCTTTCTTCAGGTTCCCGAAGCTCAGACCGGCTCCGTGCCGGCCCTCCCTCGGGCGCGGACCAAAAGAACCGGCGGAATGACGGGCGCTTCAGGGTCCGGGCGAACCGAGGCGAGCATGGCAGGTTTGCGGCCAAGCAGGGCTTTCTTTAAGCCCTCGCGCGGGACGCGGACCTGCCGTGCCGAGCCCGGATCGATCCGGCCGCCCCGCGGCGCGGAACGCGGCCTTGAAGCGAACGGCCGCCGGTTCAGGACCGCAGCAAGACCGAGGGAGGGCCGGCACGGGCTCGATTTCGACATGGGAACGGAAGGACAGGCGGTCATGACCACCTGCCAATTCAACGATCGAATGCTGGCGTGTCATCACCAGAACCACAATTGCCGCAATGGTCGCCTCCAATGATCGCCACCGCTGACCAAATCGAGCGTACCCGGCGTCCCACCGAATAGCGGCACCGCTAGACTTGCTCGCTCATGTGAGCCGTTTCGCCGCCGTGCCGATCGAGCGATTTGGYGATCGTCTGATCCTGCCGCGCCGGCTTCCGCGACAACGCGTCGACCTCCGGCTGGTGTTCCGCGGTCAGGGCGTCTAGCTGAGAGCGATCCCGCTCGAGGAACGCGCCTTGGTCGGGCGCCTTGCGCTGGCGATAATGCGTCCGGCGTGTGAGAAGAGTGGGGTCGGCGCCATCATGCGCCGTTTGATCTGCCGGTCGATCATATCCAACGGACGCTGCGTTTGCCGGCGACGCCTCTTCCATGCGGAAGAGCTGGCGGCGCGGGAAGTTCATGTCGAGCGCGTCCCCTGCCAGCCGGCGAAACTGGATGGCCCGGCATAGACGGCATGACGGTCGGGGTCGATGACGAAACCGAACTGGCCGATTTCGTACTCGTGGGCCGGAATGAGGAAGCGGCGTTCCTCGGTGTCGGCGCCACGCCTACCGCCGGGTGTGGCGATGCACTCGACGAAACCCTTCTCCTGCTCCGACGTGATCGCCGAAACCACGACCCAGTCGCCTGCATGTTTATCCTCGAAGGCGCGGCGGTCCTTCTCGCGGGATTCGCCGGGACCGAGAACGGTGCCGAAGATCGCTTCCCATGCGTCGGGCCAAGAGTCCTTGATCGTCCTCTCGGCRCAGCGCCGCTCGAATGCCGTGAACAGGTGTGGGAAGGTCATGGCGACGATCGCCCACTCGGCGTCCTCCTCGTACCATCCGCCTGCCGAACGCAGCATCGTATGCACCTTGCGGTTCCGCTCGGCCGAGAGCCTGAAACCGCCATGGCCAGCGGTCGAGTAGGCGGTCACGCCCTCGGCATAGAGGGTTCCACCCTGCGACACGCCCCAGGGCGTATTTGCGCCGCCGCCGATCTCGCGGCGGCCAAGGCGTCGCTTCTCGCCCTGATGCTGCGCCTGCTCGAGGACTTTCGTGCGGAAAGCGTTCTCGTCGGCGAGGTCGCCCGCATGACCGTAGAAGTCCGCCCGCGTCCATTCGGCCATCGGCCGGGCGATGCGCCAGCCGCTGACGAGATAGTGCCGGCCGTCGCGGGCAGGCGCCATGGCATAGGCATGGTCGCCGACAAGTGCGGCCGGCATGCCGTCGGCGCTGCGCCCGAAACAAACCCCGAACGGATCCGGGGTCGTAGGTGACGGAAGCGAGGAAGGCAGGATCTGGCTCATGCCACGGCTCTCCCCTCGACGGCATCGGCCGCGGTCTCGTCGGCCGTGACCTCTTCGCGCACCGCGTTGGGATAGCCATGCTCGGAGAGCCATTGTCCGGCGGCAGCGCGGTGCGTCGCCAGATGGACGAGCTCGGCATGGTCGCCGGGTCGGTCGAAGACGCGCACGGCGCCGACCGGCGGGCGCTCGATTATTGCGAAGCGCAGGCTTGACCACAGCGAGAAGGTCCGGTGGACGCGGATGGCGATCACGCCGCCGGCGCCGAAATCGGTCTCATGCAGGGTGAAACTTCCGCGGCCCAGCATGCTGGCGTCGCGTCCGCCGTGCTTGCGGATCAGGCGACCCTGGCTGTTATTGTTCTTCCAGTCGGCGAGCTTTTTGGAATGCCGCTCCGGCGGACGCGGCGTGCCGTCAGACCAGGCGACGATGGCGCCGATGGGAGCATGTTCGAGGATGGTGTGCACTGACATAGTGTCCTCCTTGGCTGAAGCTGAAACGAAACCGCCGCCGGGATGACCGGCGGCGGTTTCGCCTGCGAAAAAGGGGCAGGCGACGCTCTACTCGGCAGCCTCGCGGTAGCCCTCGTCGAACTCGTCCGTCGCGTCGCCCTCGGCCACTTGGTCCTCACCGACGACACTCCCGGCGTCAGAGGCATCGTCATCCTCGACCTCGGTGACGGCGCTCTTGGCCAGCCACTCGGAGAGAACAACGGCGTCTGGCGCGAACAGGGCCGAAGAATGCACGAAGTGGCCCTCCTTGAAGTGATCGACGAGAGCGGCTCGGGTGTCTTTGACCCGCGCCCGCGGCAGCACTGGCGTGTCGGCGCACGAGGCCTCGAGCGCGGGACGCGACAGGCAGGAGAGGAAGTCCTCTGTGCCCATATTTGCGAGGAAGCCGTCGGCACTTATCGCAGAGCCGGCGACGATCGCCAGGATGCCCGACTTGCTGATGTTCTCCCGGCACGAGAGCACATCGATCAGCACGCCGCGGGCAGCGACGCGCAGCGCGTCCATATCGAAGGCGAACTGGCCTTTGGYATCGAACAGGCTTGCGGCGTGGCGGCCGAGGCGTCCGCCGAAGCGGAAATCCCCGCCGGCCCCGGAATCGACGCGCACGTTCTGGCCGGCGAAGGCAAGAACGAGCAGCGCGAACAGCGTGTCGTCCTCGATGGGGGCGCGCGACAGCGCTTCATGCAAGGCATCGGTCCGGAGATCGCCGATCATCTCGATGCCTTTGCGCGTCACGTCGGGACGCGGCTTGGAGACGACGATCGCCTCGTCGTCGCCACCGGCGTCATCCGCGTTCTTTCCGTTCGCCTTCTTTGCTTCAGGCATGCGGAACTGGWCCGTCTTCACCTTGCCCTCGCGATCGAGATACATCGCGGTGTGGTCCGACTTCTTCGGCGTGCCGTAAACACGTTCCGCCTTGGGCGGCAGCTTGACCTCGCCCCAGGTATTGGTTTCCGTAATGATGCCCTTCTTCGGGAGGTTCTGCGTCATCCACTCCTGCTGGGCGCCGAGGAAGGCGTCGACGTCAGTGGTGTAGCGGCTGTCCTGGTCGGCCGGCGCGAACAGGTCTTCGACCCAGGCAATGCCATAGGCCTCTCGCAGGTCGTCGCCGAAGCTGGCGTCGCGCGCGTACATGCGGGTCTTGGCAAGCCCATTGGCCACGGCCCACCATGAGACCTGCGGGTCACCCTTGCTGGGCTTGTGTGCCTTCCAGACTTCCTTTTGCTCCTCCAGGGAGGCGGCCGCGATCGTGCGGAGCTGGCGCTCATCGGGCATGTCGCCTTTGGCCATATGATCCAGCATCGCCGGCAGCACATTGGCGAGCAGCCTCAGCTTCTTGATCTGGCGAACCGACTGGGCGAGCGCGATGCCAATAGCCTCCTCGGTCCAGCCGAGCGCGACGAGGCGCTCTATAGCGCGCCACTGGTCGACCGGATTGAGCTGCTCATGCGCGATCGTCGTGACGAGCGAGCGCATGGCGCCACCATCCTCGGCGCGGGGAACGACCAGAACGGCGATCTCGTCGAGACCGGCGGCGATCGCCTGCTTGACGCGACGATGGCCCTCGTCGATGACGAAGCCATTGCCGCCATCGGTCTCGGCGGCGACGACAGGCGGCTGCACGATGCCGACAGCCTTGATCGTCGCCAGCAGCAGGGCGTCGGCCTGCGGGCTGGACTTGGAACGGCGCGCCTTGTCGGGATTGTCCTTGAGCGAGCGTGGATCGACAAATTTCAGTTCCATGGAGATGCTCCTTTGGGGATTGCGGACACGGCCCATCGCCGGTCCCTTTCCGTCTTCTTCCCGAAGACATCCCCCGGCCCGCAGAGCGGGCGGGCCTGGTGCAATTGCGAACGAGCATCCCTGCCTGGCTAGCCAAGCGGGGCTTCCAGCCCTGCGCAGGATGACGGGCCGGGATCGCGACGGGAGCGATTGAGCGGCAGCGTCAGCGGTCCGCCCGATCTGCGAGCGGGCTCACCTCCTCTTCATCCTACTTTCCCTCCCCCAAACCGGCTAAGACAAGGTAGCGATGATGTAACCCTGACCGGTGGTGGTGCGGTTGCTCCAAAGCCGGGAAGGCACCGTCGCTACAAAAAGCGCGAGAAATCTGCTATCGCTTAGCAATGAGGAAAACCGTTCTGGCGATGCTGGAGCAGCATGTGCTCGATTTCGGTAAGCTGCCGGCGCTTGTCGGCGAGCTCACCCGAAAAGGGGAACGTGCCACCCTCGCGCGCACGATAGGACGCCAGGCRCTGCTCCGCGTCGGAGAGGCGAGCCCGGTAGCGTTGCTGTTCATCCTCGAAGGCGGCGAGAACGTGCTCCAGCCGGGCGATGGCACCGAGCGGCGTGGTGGTGACCGGTAGCTCGATTTCCGTCCCGGCGCCGGTGCGCACGAGCATAGTGGAATAGCGATAACCGTCCTGGCCAAAGCGTTCGCCGGAGTATTCCAGCTCGAAGCCCCCGATCGTCGCGATGACAATATTGYCGGCATGCTAGAGCTGAACGAGGGTAAGGATCTCCTTCATGAGCGCGCGCCCGGCGAGCTTGCGCTCGGTGAAAGTCTCGTCTCCCACGGTCATGCCGAACGCCTCGCCCGCTGTCGGCATCAGGCGGTCGAGGTCCTTTCCGATCTCTCCGATGCGGCGGATCGAGTGCTCGATGTCGCRTTCGRCATCACGGATCTGACGGCGGATGGYGAACTGATCGTCCTGGTGCGCGGCGCGCAGGCGTTCGAGCYTGGCGATGTCGCCTCGAGGCCGGCCTTCTGCATCAGGCGCGGATCGCCTGAGGCAATGGCCTTGGCCATGGCGAACTGATTGGCCTGCCCCTCGCCGAGGTCMTCGAGCCGGCGGATGGAGGTGTCGCCGGAAAGTGCTGCGGCGATGAAGCGGGCCTTGCGCTCATTGTTCTGCCACATCTGCGCGTCCATCGAGCCTTCTGTGGCATAGGCGAAGATGTCGACCACATCGTGCTGGTTGCCCTGGCGCAGGATGCGGCCCTCGCGCTGCTCGATCTGCGACGGGAGCCAGGGCACGTCGAGATGGTGCAAGGCCTTTAGGCGGAGCTGCGCGTTGACGCCGGTGCCCATCGTGTCGGACGAGCCGATCAGGAAACGGACTTTTCCCGCACGAACGTCGCCGAACAGGCGCTGCTTGGCCTCCGACTTCTTGAAATCCTGCATGAAGGCGATTTCCGACGCCGGCACGCCGAGACGCACCAGCTCGTCGCGTATCCAGCGATAGGCGGAGAAGCCGCGCGTCTTCTCGACGCTGGTCGTGCCGAGATCGGAGAAGATCATTTGGGCAGCACCCGTCAGCTCGAAGCGCTTGCCATCAGGACGGACATAGGCGTTGCCGGCAGTCTCCTGCCAGATGCGGAAGGCGTTGCCGATGAGCTCGTTGAGCTTGTTGTCCGGCTCGTTGTCACTGTCGAGATCAACGAGGCGCAGGTCGATCGCCGCGTGGCGGCCGTCGGTGATGACAGAGAGCAGGATGTCGTCGCCGGGTTCGGGCGGCCGATCGCGTTGCTCGATCGCCTTGATCCGGGCATCGAGCAGGACCTGGTAGCGCTTGAAGGCAGCGGAAGGCTTCGAGGTCCTGATCTGCCGCGCGCCGGTCGATAGCGCCGGCACCCTGGCGTAGTCGCGCAAATCCTCGGGCATAACCACGTCCGCGAAGGAGCGGAACATGGCGATGAGCTCGGGGACGTTGACGAAGGTCGCGAAGCGCGTGACCGGCTTGTACTTGCCGTTGGGCTGCAGCTCGAGCTCGGTGGTGACATCGCCGAAGGTCGAGGCCCAGGCGTCGAACTCGTGCAGGCCCCGGTCGGCGGGCGCGGCATAGCCGAGATATCGCTGCACAGAGAACATTTCGCCGAGCGTGTTTGTGATCGGGGTGCCGGAAGCGAGTACGAGCGAACGGCCCGGGTTCTTGGTCTCGGTGAAACGCGATTTTACATAGAGGTCCCAGGCGCGCTGCGAGCCGTTCGGATCGATGCCCTTGAGCGTCGACATGTTCGTGGCGAAGGAGAGCTTGCGGAACTCCTGCGCCTCGTCGACGATGATCTGATCGACGCCGATCCCCGAGATCGTCAGCAGGTCATCCTTGCGGGTCGCCAACGACTCCAGCCGTTCCTGGAGGCCTTCCTTCAGCCGCTCGAGGCGCTTGCGCGATACGCGGTCACCGCTCTCGACCCTGGTGAGCAGCGATTCATAGAGCTCCAGTTCGTCGTGAATCATCTGCTGCTCGAAGGCAGACGGCACGCCGATGAAGCGGAAGGCCGAGTGAGTGATGATGATGGCGTCCCAAGTGGCGGTCGCGGCACGCGCCAGGAAGCGGTGCCGCTTGTCTTTGGTGAAGTTCGTCTCGTCGGCGACCAGGATGCGCGCCGTCGGGTAGAGCGCCAGGAATTCGCGCGCCGCCTGCGCCAGGCAATGCCCGGGCACGACCATCATGGCCTTGGCGATCAGGCCGAGGCGCTTCTGCTCCATGACAGCGGCGGCCATCGTCATCGTCTTGCCGGCACCGACCGCATGGGCGAGGTAGGTCGAGCCCGCCGAGACGATGCGCCAAATGCCGCGCTTCTGGTGCCGGTAAAGAGAAAAGGCGCCAGAGGCGCCTGGGAGCTGCAGGTGGTCCCCGTTGAATTTTCGCGGCGCGATATTGTTGAAGCGGTCATTATAGACCCGCGCAAGCCGGTCGGTCCGATCGGGATCGGACCAGATCCAGGTCTGGAACGCCGTCTTGATCTTGGCGAGCTTCTCCTTGGCTGCCTCCGTGTCGACGACGTTGAGCACCCGCCGTTCGCTGTCCCCCTCTTTGATGGTGTCGAAGATCTGCGGCACGCGGCTATTCAAGGCATCCGCGATCAGCTCGCCGGCATGACGGCGCCCAATGCCCCATTCCGACGTGCCAGCCGCTATATAGCAGAGCTGCCGCGCCTCGACCGTCCATGAGGCGAGCTCGGGCATATGATGGATGCGGATCTCGGCCCCCATCGTTTCTTTCACGAAGGCGACGACGTCGGCAGCCGGAATCCACGGCGCGCCGAGACGGGCGGTGATGTCAGCGGGGCCGAGGTCGGCCGGCTGGACGGCGACAAGCGCCCGGACATTGCGCTCGAAGAGAGGACCGAGAGCGGCGGCGGCTTGCGCCACCTTGAGCTTGTCGCGGACCTGGCCGGAAAGATAGGCGTCGGCCGTCTGCCATCCGCCGCTCTCGGGATCGCGGAAGATGGCGTCGCCGAGTTCGGTGATGACAGAATCGACATCGTCATGAAGCAGCTCGGCGATGTGATCGATGTCGACGTGGCCGCGCTCGTTGAGCACCACGGCCAATGCATCGGCGGCGCAAGTGATGATCGGCGCCGAGGGTGGGGCAATCACGCGTTCGGTGAAGATCGGCCCGGGCCGCGCCGTATGGGTCTCGAGATCGTAGTCCTCGATCGAGGCGACCAGCCAGCAATCGGGATCGTCGAGGAAGGGCTGCAGGTTCGGCCGGCGATGCGTCTCGCGCATCTCACCGGTCTCCGGGTCCTCACTGGTCGACACCACCGTGGTGTTGATCGGACCAAAGGCGCGCACGAAGTTCGACCAGGCGATGCGCAGCTTGACCTGCGCCGGCTTCCAGGCCCGATCGAGCTCCTGCGCCTTGAGGACCTCGCGCACGGCGTCGCGGATCGGAATCAGCTTGCGGATGATGCGGACGTGCTTGTCCGGTACGCCATCGGTGCTGCGCCCCTTGCGCACCGTGATGGTCACAGGCGCGCCGTCGACCATTTGCATCAGCGCGCTGTCCTTGGCGATGAAGTAGCTGCCCTCACGGATAGCGACCTCGTCAGGACGAAGCTTGTCGACGCCGTCGATGYTGTCGTCGGCGTCGCGATCAATGACCTCGGGCTCGCCGTCATAGATCGCTTGYGGAAGAAGCGAGAACGCTTGGGAAAGAGCTTGCTCGAGATTGACGCCTTGGCGCGGCAAACAGGTGTAAGTATCGCCGAAGGGACCGGACGTCGTGGCGTGGCTGCCGAGCACGAAATCGGAGTGCCTCGCGAACCAGCGGTTCACGCGGATCGCGCTATCGTCGCGATCGRCTGGGCGGACCTCGTCGATTTCGAGCCAGCTGACATCGCCTTCGGCCTCGCCGGGCTTGCGCTTGCGGAAARGAGAATGTCGACCACGACGTCGGTGCCGGCGTCCTGCCGGAAGCTGCCCTCCGGCAGGCGGATGGCGGCGACGAGGTCGGCGGACTTCGCGATATGCTCGCGCGCCGAGCTGTCCGCCTTATCCATCGTGCCCACGCTGGTCACGAACGCCGCGAGACCGCCAGGCTTCAGGAGATCGATCGAGCGCGCGATGAAATAGTCGTGCAGGCGCAACCCCATCGACCGATACATGCGGTCCGAGCGCACAGTGCGATCGGAGAAGGGCGGATTGCCAATGGCGAGGTCGAATGAGGCTGGGAGGTCGGCGCRGACAAAGTCCCCATTGACGATACGCGCGCACGGCTGCAGCAGGCGGGCGATGCGCGCCGTCACTGGATCGAGCTCGACACCGGTGACGTGGGACGCAGCGCGCAGGGTCGCGGGCATGAGCGCCGGAAACAGGCCGGTGCCGATGCCGGGTTCGAGCACCTTGCCTCCACGCCAGCCTAGGCGCTGCAGGCCCCACCACATCGCTTTTACGATGAACTCCGGCGTGAAGTGCGCATATTGCGTGCAGCGGGCGAGCGAGGCGTATTCGTGGCGCGGCACCGTCTCTTCAAGGCGGGAGCCGATCTCATCCCAGCCGGATCGGAAGTCGTTTTGGCCGGCACGCCGAAACACGGCATTGGCGAGCTCGGAGGCGCCGAAGCCAGTGAAGCGGATGAGCCGCGCCTGATCCTCCGGCGTCGCCGCCCGATTGGCGGCCTCAATCTCGGCGGCAAGGCGAATGGCGTCGATGTTGTCCTGGGCCCTCCGCTTCCAACCTTTGGCGAGGCCTCGGTCGCCGGCGAGAATGAAGTTCTCCCTGCGGCCATCTGTAGCGCGGGGCGGGCGCGGGGTGGCGGCGGTATCCGGGCCGAGCCCCGCTGGTCGAGCCGTCTCTGCTAGGACCGCGCTTTGCCCGTTCTCCGGCTCGTCGGCGCCGAAATTGCTGCCGAAGGCGGTGACGCCGAGGCCGAGACCGGACGACAATGCAGTATTGCCGAAAAGATCGAGCGTGAAGGGATCGTCGCTGGGCATGGGAATTCTCCTTGGGTGAGCTCGCGCGTGAGCCCGGSCGAGCAGGATCGGGCGGTGGTCGCGGTGGGGGTTTGGGAAGGTCAGCGGGTGATCAGCGAGAGCGCGATGTCGGTCTCGGTGAGCTCAACGTTGAGGTGGGTGGCGCCGGAGTTGCGGTCGACGAGCGGGATCAGCCGCTCGGCTTCGATGAACTCAATGCCGTCATCCGCGCCGAAGTGGCGGCGTTTGTAGTCCCACCAGTCGAAGTCGCCCTTGGGATGGCACTGCTCGGCATAGACGACGAGCGCGCGGGAGCCTTCCGCGAGCTTGCCGTTGGACATGATGTAGACGCCCTGGTCGCGGACCAGCCACAGGCCCGGCTTCTCGCCCTCGCCGGGGCGTGTGCCGTAGTAGGGATTTCGGAAGCCGCCATTGACGGCGGCATCGGCAATGCCGCGCTCGATGACTTTGCGGACGGCGACAATGGGAAAGGTAAACATCGCCRCTCCCCTTACGCCGCGGTCTTCGCGGGAAGTTGCCTGAGATGTACCGGCAGCTTGGCTGCAATCTCGTCGTCGGTGAGATCCTCAAGCAGCTTGAGCCCGGTCCGCCCCGGGCCATAGACGAGAAGGGTGCGTTTGCCGCGGTGCTCGGGCACAAAGCGCTCACMGGCATAGCCCCGATACTCATCGTGCGTGGCGCTCCAGATGTGCTCGAGGCGCTCCTCATGCGTCATCGCCTTAACCGGCCAGGACTCGCGCTCGACGATGACGTCGCGCGTCTCGACCGGGGAGCAGGCCTGAGATAGGTCGCAATAGGCATGGAAATAACGAGTCCGGCCGTCGATACGCAGCGTGTAGAACACGCTGGTGACGCTCTCGGTGAGGAACTCACGCAGCGCGAACATGTCCCCGCGCATCCAGAGCGGCGGCAGGATGTCGAGCATGGTGTCGTGCTCGGCGCGAGCGATCTCGAACCATTCGCCGGTGTACAGGTTACTGTCGTCATCCTCCCAGCGGTTTGGGCGCAGGGCATGGCGGTCGAACAGGCGATACATCTGCCGCCGGTCGGCGACGCCCTGRTAGATCTTGCGGATGGAGGACTGCAGGGTCATGCGAGGCTCCTTGGCCACTTGCGGGCCGGAGCGCGGTTCATCCCTCACGGATCACCATCATCTTCAGCCCTTCCGGACCCCTCCTCCGCAGCCGCCTCTCCGACCGGGCGGGTCAAGGGCCGGCGCAGCCGGGCGGAGCGTCACCCTTGAGGCGGCCGGCGGGCATGAGGCAGTCGGCTTGCCTCCTCCATTCCTGTTTCTTTCYCCTTTGCTTTCAGATCGGCGTTCCAGTCGTCCGCCACAGGGCGCAACCGCTCACCGCGGCACCCGACCTCCTCGGCTAGGGYCAGAAGCCTGCAAGCGTAGACGTCGCCCTGCTTGTTGTTGTCAGTGGCGGCGACAAGCTGGCCTCCAGGCCTGACGGCGAGCGCCCGGATCGCCGCGTCCGTCGCCGGCGACCAGCCGCCTCCGGTGCTGAGATAGAGCGTGTCCGAGCGAAGGCCTTCGAACGCGGCGAGGCTCATGGCGTCGATCGCCGCCTCGGTCACGCAGAGGCGAAGCGCATCGCGACGGCCGAGCCTAAACAGCACCTTGGTGCCGCCGGTGGCGAAGCCGCGCCAGTCCGGGCCGCGCTCCTCCCATCCGGCAATGGTGCCGTCGGCATCGACATGCGCTGCCCACATGCTGCCATGCGGGCCTTCCCGCAGGATCCCGGCAGCGATCGCAGCGCGGAGAACGGGTTCGGGAAGGTGGCGGGCGTCGCTGAGATAGCGCCAGGTCGCCGAGCCGCGCCACGGCTTGCGCCTCGCCCGCCAGCGTTCCGGAACCGAAAGATCAGGCTCCCAGTCGCCGGATTCCCGATCCCAGACCTTCTCGGCCGGCACAAGCCCGACGAGACCGGCGACTTCGTTCATGGCCTCGACGAAAGGCACGCCTCCGAGATGCTCGACGAGGCGAAAGACATCGCCCTTGCCGTCCGACAGCGGGTCGAACCAGCCCTTGCCACCATGGATGACGATAATGATCGCCGCCTCGCGGCGATATTTCATTGCCTTGCGCGTGCTCTCCTTGCGGTCGAGCGCGAATCCCAGATGCTCGAGCACCGCGGCGCAGGGCACCTTCGCCTTGAGTTCTTCCAGATCTGCTTTTTCCATCGTTCGCCAGCGCGCACTGTCGCGCTCCTTCTCTCTCGTTCCCGCCCCAGACTTCGGGACAGGAACCGGAGGCCGCGAAGAGCAAGGCGGGCAAGGGCGCGGCTGGCAACTGGTGAATCATGCAGCAACTTCGGACTTGAGCCGCGGCGTAGCTCCCCCTTGCCGGCCGCAGCGCGCAAGCGGCAAGGTCACCGAGCTTCAGCCCCTCCGCTTCTCTTCCTCGGCCGCGATCATACGCACGAAATCGATATTCAATTYCGCCCGCGGCGCCTCAGTCGGACGACCTCGGCGGCCACGGTTGGCCCAGTGAAAGAATTCACCGCACGAGCGCGCACGGCGTGCGGCACTGTGCCTCGGAATAGGCGCTAACCTCTGCTCGACCCCGAAGAGGGGAACTGCACCTGCCGTCGGCGTGGTGGATGCGGGGGGCCGTTTGGTCGGCTACGTCATCATCGAAAACGTCGGCGAGCTCATGCTGCTGCGCGGCGCCGTCGCAAGCTGACAGATCTCGGTCGGGCCGCGGGCCACGGATATACACCTAGCGGCCCGGCTCGCAATCATGGTCGTGACCCAGGGTTTCGAGCCGGGCTTTACCCCGGCAGTTGGGTGCAGGGGCGCCAGCATTATGCACCTGGCAAGGTGCTCGACAAACGAAAAAAGGCCCGCTGCCGAAGCAGCGGGCCACTCGCGCGAGGCGGGCGAACCCGGTCTGGCAAGCCGTTTCAGCATCTGAGCCGTAACTGCAACGCCGCCTGTTCCGCCAAATTTGCGGAGTCGATCGCCACCATGCCGCCGATGTCGCGGACCAAGCGGTCGCAATGTCGTAGGGGTCTAGGTCTGCATCGCCGCGAAGCCCGAAAAATTCGCGGGAGAATGCAGCGATGACTGTTCTGCCTGCCGGTTAGGCGGCACCTGCCTGATTGAGGCTTGGCCGGCGACAGCCTCGATGCGCCGAACGCGACAAGTCCCATTGCGAAACTTAGCAAAGCGCATATTCTTTGGGATCGTCGAGGATCGCACCCGCGATCGCCGGCATGGGCTATCGACGCGGTGCTGCCTGGGCGGCGTGGGTCGAGGATCGGCCGGCCATGGATTGAATTTCGCGCCGGGGGGTCAAGCGATGCAGCAAGGAGTCATGAGTTTTGCGGCCACGGGAACTAGCGAGCGCGAGCAAGCCGACAGCGATATTGCCCGCGAGCAAACCGTCCTTTTTCGTCTCACCGACCGACTTTACCGCGCCAAGGGTCTTGTCGAGGTCTACGAGGCCGCGTTGGACGCCATCTGCGACGCCCTCGGTTCGTCGCGCGCCTCGATCCTGAGATTTGACAGCCATGGCGTCATGAGCTTCGTCGCGTGGCGCTCACTCTCTGAAGAATACCGCAAGGCAGTTAACGGCCATTCGCCGTGGACGCGCGATGAGCGTAACGCCGAGCCGATCTTTGTCGAGGATATTCGTTACAGCGGTGAATCTCAGCWACTCGTCGACACGGTGCTCGGTGAAGGAATTGAATCGCTGGCCTTTATCCCGCTTGCCAGCGCCCGCGAGCTCATCGGCAAGTTCATGGTTTATTATCCGACACCCCATCGCTTCACCGAGCGTGAGCGCGAACTCGCGCTGACCATCGCCCGCCAGCTCGGGTTTGCGATCGAGCGGGACCAGGCGGAAACCACCGCTGGGCGACTAAGCGCGCTGGTCGAATCCTCAGATGACGCCATCATCGCGATGGACCCGAACGGCATCGTCACGGACTGGAACGGTGGCGCCGAGCGACTCTATGGCTACGGACGCCAGGAGATTATCGGTCGTTCCGCCACGTCGCTGACTCCGCCCGACCGCCAGAACGAGGAGCAGGAGATCCTGGCGCGCATTCGGAATGGGAAGCATGTCGAGCATTYCGACACCATTCGCCTACGCAAGGACGGCAGTCCTGTTCCCATCTCTTTGACAGTTTCCCCTATCGCAGACGCGTCGGGCGCGATTGTCGGTGCCTCCAAGATCGCCCGCAGCATCTCCGACCGGCTGCGCGCTCAGGAGCAGTGGGAGATGTTGCTTCGCGAGATGGACCACCGCGTGAAGAATCTCTTCGCCATCACAGGCGCCATCGTCAACTTGARCGCGTCAACCGCTGAAACGCCGGCGGAGCTCGCCTCCATCGTGTCTGACCGCCTCGGCGCCCTGGCTCGGGCGCATGCGCTGACGATCCTCCCGTCCGCTGGCCGCCCTGTTCAGGCGGCCACGAGCCTGCATACATTGATCGGCGCGATCCTCGCGCCATACCGCCATGAGGCCGACGAGCGTCCCCGCTTCGCGATCAATGGCATCGATATGCCCGTGCCCTCTGCGATGATCACGCCGCTTTCCCTCCTGCTGCATGAATTCGCCACCAACGCTGCCAAATATGGCAGCCTCTCAGCGGCCGCAGGCTCGATACAGATCGCTTGCTCCAATCGGGTCGGCAAAGTGCTTATCGAGTGGCGGGAGATAGGCGGACCACCCCCGGAAGCGACCGCAGAGGAGGGTTTCGGCAGCCGCTTGGTCCGTGTCGCCGCGAGYCAGCTCGGCCGGGTCGACCGAACCTGGAACCCCTCCGGCGTCGTTATTGAGCTCACGATTGATCGTGAAAGATTTTCGGCCTGACCGCCAAGCCGAACCTCGCCGCCTACGTCGCGCTTACGGCATGGCGCAGCAATGGTCTTGAAAATATCCCCATACATTCGCAGGAACCAAATGCCCTCGAAAGCGTAGTAGCGCCTGAAAGGGGCACCGGGACATGGGCGACAGCGCGGTTCTGGTCGTTGAAGACGAGATCATGAWCCTCATGGACATCGAAACTGCTTTGGAGGAAGCAGGATTCGAGGTGCTGGGCAAATGCAATGCCGTTGAAGCCTTAGCTGCCTTCGATGCCGAACCGGAGAGGGTCAAAGCGCTTGTCGCCGATATTCACCTGGGCGATGGCATGTCAGGCTGGGAAGTTGCTAGGCATATTCGCCGCGCCAACCCAGTCATTCCAGTTGTCTATGTGAGCGCCGACAGCGCTGTGTACTGGAGTTCTGAGGGCGTGCCTAATAGTATAATGATCACCAAGCCGTTCTTTCTCCCGCAGATCGTAGCCGCTCTGGCTACGCTCCTAAACGAGCAGTAGCGCATACCCGGTAAAGTTAGGGCAAATCCTTCGTCGGCCCGTCAGGTGCCACCAGATCAAAGCGGCATCCTCGCCGGCGCGCCTCGCGGACCGCTAAGGCCGCCGCGTCGGTATTGRCCAAGAGTGTCGTGGCATCGGTTCCGTCGGAGGGAAAGACGGGCACGCCGATACTCACGCCTGCCTTAATCCGGTGCCCGTCGATGCGGCGGCGTAGTTTGATATGTGCCGCAGGCACCGTTGCCGGCTGATTGGCTCCCCTCCTGCCCTCTTTCTTCTTGAGCGCAGGAAAGCCTTCTTGAGAGCARGAAAGCCCCAGTTTTCAAATATAAATATTGTGCGCTGCAACAAAATGTTGCACCGCAGGTAATACTGCCACATACTGGTCTCGTTGTGCTGGGCGCGGGCGATACACCATCGTCAACCGGGAGGATAAGGAAATGTCCAAGATCGCCGACAAGCCCACCGAAACCGCCGAATTTCCGACATTCGACCCTGGTAAGGCCATCGATCAACTTCGCGCAGTCGCCGAGAAGGGCGTCGGGCAGTCGGAAGAGGCTCTTGCAAATTTCCAATCGAGGGTTGAAGACGCCCGGAAGGTGCTCGAGTCGACCGCCGAAACGGCGAAATCGGTCGGCAACGAGCTGTCGCTGAAGATGATCGCCRCATGGCGCGCCAATGCCGAGGCTGATTTCTCGCACGTCGAGGCTCTGGTCCGTGCGAGGTCGCTGCCAGAAGTCTTTGAGTTGCAGACTACTTTCCTGAGCAAGCGCGTCGAAATGGGTGTCGAGCAAGCCAAGGAATTTCAGGAACTCACGACCAAAGCGGCGACCGACGTTTCCAAGCCGGTCAAAGACGCCTTCGAGAAGGTGCTGAAGGATCTCAAGGCCGCCTGATTGTTCAAGCGACCGGAAATACGTGTAAATCAGAAGACAGGAGATCGACAACTCCCGCCGATATCCTTCTGTGTGGCGCGCTTGAGGAATCGGATTGACGGCGCATACCTTATGGTTGCGCCTAGCTATGYGGCTCAACGATCGACGCTGGCGAAGGCAACCGGGCTCGGGCGCTAGCCGCGGGCAACGCCAGCCAAAAAAGGTCAAGTCGGCCGGAGGGCGAAAGCGTAAGTACGCACGAATTTCCCAAATAAAATAACATGCCGTGGAACGTATGTGGCTACGGCTGGCCGGTGCAAGTTTTGGGTAGCACCGGCAGTTGGGCATTTTCTTCTCATCGCGTTTCCGACTGGATGGAAGCCCGGCTTGCTTTTGGGGTTGGATTGACGTTGGCAAGCCGGGCTATGCGCCGCCTGATGGGCGGGGGGCTTGGGGTTATCAGCCGGCGCGATCGGGAGAGAGTCTGATTTGCCAGCAGACCCGCAATCGATTGAGGTCCGATCCTTCCAAATGCATTGGTCCGAATAAGCGAACCATATAGCCCCGTACTCAATTAGGCGGCCGCCTGCCTGCATCATAGGCGTCAGACCGGCGCCGCCTGCACGAACCTCACCCGCAACGTCTGGATGATCCGATGATTGGATCGAAGAAACGCGGCGACGCGAATTCCTTTCAACGCACGCCACTTGATGGACAGAAGATTGAAAAATCCGGAGATATGAAAATGACCAAGATCGCTCTGACCATCGCAGCCGTCCTTGCTGCCACGGGCATCTCCTGATGTGCGCTCTCGCAGTCGTATTTTTGTTGYTGGCAAGCCGCTATGCCCGGATCGTGAGATAAAGATGATCATTCTCCTGCTGCCAGACGCTGTAACCACGAGCCAAGTCGCCAACTCACCCACGTTGCCCGGTACAATTTGATGCCAATTTGGTGCAGCAGAGGCCCCGATAAAGTCATCATTTCTCCCAGAGATCCTTCAGCGTGCATGGCGAGATTTTGCTCGCTCTTCAGGAACTTCACTCGGCCGACCAGACTGGGCCGGAGCCATTTCGTCAGGCCCTCCGGTGCCGGAGCGACGGCCTTGCCTGCACGCGTTCCCATAGCAAAATCCCAATCGCAGGCGTTGAGAATGGCTCCCCTCGAGCAAATCGCCCTGCATTCCCGRYACGCACCAAAGGCRCAATCAGCTCATCTTAGTCGCCCTRCCGCTTGCGGCTCCGCTGCTTCTCGATTTCCTCAGGTTCTTCRTCATCGATACGGGTGATGTTTGAAGCCGAGCTGTTTGAGCGCAGCATCTCGTCCAACTTGGCATGAATTGCCTGAGTGTCGCGATGCTCCGCCCGCTGAATGAACAGTGTCATAGCCCAGGTGAAGAGCGTAGCCGCCCCATGCCAATTCAAGCTTTCCCRGTCGAAGACCACCCACAAAGCCGTGTAGGCCAGCAGCACCAGGAATGCCGTGGGTCGGGAGGTGAAAGTGCCGACCGAGGTGAGTAKCTTTGTGACTGGATTTGCCATCTTCAGGAACTTTCGACACTGACGCAGGTTCCRGCCGTCAAGCGGTGGGAYGTCAGGCTGAAGCAGCCCRGTACTTTCGATAATACTCGGCATCCTTGGCGCGCAGTGACCGTTGAAGAACATGTCTTAAGGGAGGGTTATGACGTGGGAGGCAAAACAGAGCGACAACTCAACTGCCACCTCTCAGGTGGCGGATAGCCTCTCGAGGGCAGCTGGTCAAGGCGGAGCTTGCGATYGCACGACCGACGGTCCGCGCAGGGAGGCCCTTATAGGCTTCTGCGATCGGGCACGATCTTGACGGCCCAAATGTGCGAACCAATATTTTCGCGGGGCGGACCGCTGTCGGGACGCCCGTTTCCAACTCAATTGTTCGTTCGACTTGGAGGATCCTATGAACAACCAGATGTTCGACAGCCCCGTTTTCGTGAAGAACGGGAACAGCCTCATCCAGGAAATCGCATGCCTCGAAGATGCCCTCGAATTTCTTTACGAATGGCCCAAGAACAGACGTGGCAGCGTCTACGAAACCGCCCTTCGTGYCTGCCAGCGAGCATTCGACAGCAACTATCCRCTGACAGCCGCCAGAGACGCGTTTTGCGGGTTCGCAAAGTCGGCCAGAATCCATGAGGAGGTGACCACAATCTTGCCTTGGATGGCCGGCCAGCGGGGCCACGGCGGCGGAGTGGCCACCTAAACGCGTCGTGAAAGGAGGAGTTCACGATGCTTTCCCGGCCTTTCGAAAAACCGGTTTGGGTATGGGTGGGACTGGGCTTTCCACGTCAGCTCAACACGGTCGCCGATGCCTATCAGTTTGCGGTCGATTGGTGTGGCAACAGCCCAGAGCAGAAGGCTGCCATGCGCGCCTGCAAAGCCGCGCTGGTCGGAGACGTTGACCCTGAAACTGCTAGAGGCGTTTTCGTAGCCTTCGCCCRCAAGAAAGACATTCTAATCGATGACGCCGCAATGCCTCCGCTCCTGGAGAAAGCGCGGCCAAGACACGTCTRACGTGAGCTGTGACGAACGGCGGCCAGTCGGCCGCCGTCCAATCTGGAATCCTGAAATCTGACGCAGACGAGTTTCATGAGACTCGAGCGGCCAGTCATTTCTCACGGAAATCCTTCAAAGAAGCGTGACGCAGCATCTCCTCGCCCTTGAGGGTTCTTATCCGGCCCACCAATTCGGGTCTGAGCCATTCGGCCTTTTCCTTTGCCAAGCCTGTTGGCGGGGGAGCGCCGACCTTGCCCTGCACGCGGTCCCACAGGGCTTGCCGCTGCCGGCTTTGAAGGTGAAGAAGGCGCCGCCCATATAACGGCCGTTCTCGGCCATCAGCACCATCGGCGGTTTACCCGTCTCGCGCTTCACGCCGATGATGTCCATTTCCTTCACAAGAAAGCACTTAATCTTGCGCCAGTTCATCGTCGGACCGCTACAATAGACGCTATCCAGTCGCTTCGAGACGATACCCTCCAAGCCCGCCTCGCAAGCAACGTAATAGACGGCGTCGCCGTCACCCGGCAACGCTTCGCTGAACTGAATGCGGCGGCCGGCCGCGATCAAAGCCTGCAGGACTTCGCGCCGATCCCTCAGCGCCATATCGCGCAGATCGTGGCCCTTGAGATGCAGCAGGTCGAAGGCGACCAGATAGAGGTCGTGYGGGCGCCTGGTGATGGCCGTACGCAGCGCGTGGAAATCGGACAGGCCCGCCTCGTTGGTGACGATCGTCTCGGCCTCGATGATGAAGCTTTCCGCATGGAGCAACGCGGCTTCAGCAGCGATAGGCCGATATTTGGCCGTCCAGTCGATTCCAGTTTTGGTATAGAGGCGGATGCCGTCGGCATCTTGACCAACAGGGTACGGTAGCCGTCGAATTTGACCTCGTGACTCCACCCGTCGCCCTTGGGTGGCAGCTCCACGAGTTCGGGCTCCATGGGCCGGATAAACCTCAGCCGCTCGCTAGCATTGCGCATGCTCAGTACCCCAACCCTGATTCAAGCCATGCGCAGCCGCCCGGTTCCGGGTATTTTAGCGAAATTATATGCAGGAGCGGTTATGGTGCTGGCAGACGACATCCGCATGGCGGAACGACCCGTTGGCGAAGGCGCGAGCCACATCACCCGTCAGCGCCCTGTTATCGAAGACCTTGCTCTCCACAACTGGCCAAACGAACAAGCGAAACAGTTCTTGGACATCCTCGAAGGCTTGCAATGGATGCACCAAGCGCACCTGTCAGGGGCGCTGYGGAAGCTGCCGGTAGATTGAAACGGGCAGTCTGGACAAGGTTCTCCGTATCACCGGAACATTCCGGCACCACCGCTGTTGTCCCTGACCGGGAGAAACAGCCATCGCTGATGACAAGAGCAAGCGCGGTGGCAGCGACCGCGACCGGGTTTCAGCGGATGAAGATTACGAAGTGCGTCATTTCGCCAACAAGGTGGGTCTCACGRTTCAGCAGGTCCGCGAYCTCAGAGACCTTGGAGYGCGAGGCGGAGAAGCTGCGAGGATGACGAAGATTTCAGATCTCGGGCCGCCGATTCCCGGAAAGCGGGTCGGCGGGGAGYCGATCAACGAGGCCGATCATTTCCATCTATGCCCTACATGCGCCGTTGATTTGCGCGCCTTCGTCAGCTGATTTGGCATCAAAAGGCGCACACGAGCCGCTTGACTGGACGTATAGCGGGCACCCTGCCTGTCAGAGATCATTATCGTCCGAAACGCAACGGTATCGGAAGCAATTGCGAATGTGGTCATTGAAAAAGCGTCCCTTGGCAAAGGCCGATCGGAATGCCGCAAAAGTCTCCGGCGGCACACCTTCAAACTCGTAGCGTTTGCCGCTGGTCACAAACCAGACCGACAGAACTCTGTTGGCCGGATCGTATTCCGCTTTCCTGATCGAAGTGGACGGCATGAAACACGTGTGGTCTCGAATGGGTGATTTCGGCTTGTTTCGCGGAGCGGCTGTGGGCCGGCCCTGCTACACTACCGCGGGCTTTAAGATTTCGACTGGGCTAAACCTCGTATCGCTGGTCCATTTAAGACAGTTCCGTCTGCTGCGAAGTGTGAGCCGTGGCAGGGGCAATCCCAGCACTGCTCGGTGGAATTCCACTGCACGATGCAGCCCAGATGCGTGCAACTCGCCGAATGCCGGTGCAGCTCGCCGTCGCGATCGCGGCACACGGYGACCTTCCTCAACCCGTCCTGAAGGATGCCACCTTCACCGGACTTGAGATCGTCGGCCGACTCTATTTCACCCGGCAGCAAGTAGCCGGCAAGGTTCTTTACCGTCGTGAGGTTCTCGTTGATATAGCGCGTTGACGCGGCGGCCGGCGTGCGGTCCGGGGCGTAAACGGCTTCCCAAGGATTCGACCCGTTCACGATCAGATCGTGGATCAGCAGTCCGGCCAATGCGCCATGTGTCATGCCTTGGCCGGAGTCGCCGGTTGCGATGAAAATGTTGCCATTGCCAGGGCTTCGACCGATAAAGCCGCAGTAGTCGATCGTTTCGAGAACCTGACCGGACCATCTCGCTTTTTCCCGACCAAGTTCCGTCACMAGCGCCCYGATCCAAGCTTCGAGCACGGTGAAGCGCGCCTCGCCGTCATCCGCTTCGCCCGATCTGTGATCGCGGCCGCCGACGATGAGACAGTCGGTCTTGCCGGGGCCTGGATTGAGGCGGACGTAATAGTAGGGATCGTCCATGTCCCAGTAGAGCGCATCCGGGAGAGTTCCCTTGGGGATATCGAAAGCCATCGCATAGGTGCGATAAGGTGCCATTTTGCTGTGGACCTTCACCCAGGTGTTGATCGGCGAATTCGTGGCAAAGACCGCGTCGGAAGCCGTAACGGTGCAGCCGCTGTCGCATTTCAAGCGTACCTCGTTCCCCTCTTCGATCTCGACGACAGCGCTGTCGGCGAATGCCTTGCCGCCTTGCTTCTCGAAATCGGTCAGCAGCGCGTCTAGATATTTCAGCGGGTGGAACGTGGCCTGGTTTGGATAGCGCAGGATCGGCGCCGATTCATGACCCTTGAGTGGCACGCCCTTGCCATGTTCAACCTCGGCACCGATCTTTGCCGCGGCCGCATACTCCTTGTTGCATTCTCTGGCGGCCCGCTTCTCATCCATCCAAGCGGCCGGAAACAGGAACCCGTCCAGCCGCYGGAAATCGCAGTCGATCTCCAGCCTGGCGATATGCTGTTCGATGCAGTCGACGGCGGCTCGCTGGCTTTCGTGAAATCCGCGCGCCAGAGCCTCGCCGCGCATGTCGATCAGCGCGCTCAAGCCATCGTCGCAGACGGGAGCCAGATGGGCGGTCGTGCGCGATGTCATGCCGCCTAACAAGGCGCCGCGATCCACGAGCAGCACCTTGCGTCCTGCCAATGTCAGCTCATAGGCAATTGATACGCCAGCCATGYCCGCGCCGATGACGGCGACGTCGCAACGCTGGTCTTGTTTGAGGCGAGGAGCACTGGGTAAGCTGGTATCGAGCTTCCAAAAAGACTTGGTCGCTTGGCTGCTGACGTTCATGGAGTTCTGGTCCTACCTCTGATAGACGGAGGGACTTGCGACGACTGCCGCACAGGCCGGATTGTCGCCTTTCCTGATCCTGTTCATCTATACCGCTAGGTGCTCTTGAGCTTTCCGTTCATCCCGTTTGGGTAAAACCCACCCTTGCTCACACCAGATTGGTCGGTCAGATAGACGATGYGCAGCACCTCCTTCGGCGTCCTTGTGAAGGCAATTGCATCCGGCGTCGAAGGAACGAAGTTGGCTTTTCCGTCGACGCGAATGCCCTGGTCTTTGTCATCGGGCCCATCCATCTTGTCGCGTGCATCGGAAACCGCATTCGCCGCCTTCCAGGCCTTCTCGCCCATGCGATAGAGCGACGACCGCGCCATTCCCATGTGATAGGCCTCGACCGCGAGAATTCCGGCTGCGGCAGCGAGGAATTCCTTGTTCTTCAGGACAGTTGCCGCACCGGCGTAGRCAGTGACACCGACATCCTCAAACAGCATGCCGCCGAGCACGAAGTTCATCTGGTTGCCGAAGGGATCGAAATCGGTGCCGAGCCCGGCCGCCTTGGCGACCGCGGCAAAGCCAGCGTCGAAATCAATCGCTGKGCGGTCCACCGCATTCGATCCAAGTGTCTTGCGATAGAACCTGACATGAGCAAGCTCGTTTTCCGCGACCTCCCGCATGAATTCACCGAGCGCGGGTGTATCGAAGGAAACCTGTTTGCCGCCGACGACATCGCCGGGCTTGGAACCGACGTCTGAATCCTCGATGCCTTTTCCTGTGGTGCCGCGCAGGTAATATTCGGCCTCCATGTATTCCAGGTTGAGTGCGAAGCGGAAAATGTCCTCGTCGTTTATGTCATTCTGGGCGCGAGCAGCCGAAATTGGGGCAGCACCGGTAGCTGCAGCTAGGGTCGCCCCGAGGCCGATTTGAAATGCGCAGCGACGAGAAACATGAAGTGAAGGCGTGGCATGGGTCATAGCTTCCTCCTGACRCTCGCCGTGACCAGCAGATCTGGACTCAAGGCGGGCGATCGGCCCAAACCATCCAGAACCTCGAATGTTCCGGAACTGCCGAACTTTGTGAGATCCATGCTATGGTAAGCCGCGATATCGGCGAATCCCGCAGAGCCGGCGCGCAGATGCTCTGCGACGCTTCGGCGTAGTGTCGATGAGCTGCGCAGATCGAGGCGTTCACCACATTCCTCGAAGCAGCCAATCGCAAATCTCGCGACGTGATCGAGATTTCGCCGACTGGGACCGCTCCCGGCGGGCCGTGTGCCCGAACTATCGTTCGGTCGATTTCCCGAGTTCGACATCTGTCGCGACCGCACCGACGAGCAATTTTAAGCGTGGGGCGGACCTCTTTGCGAGAGGGACATTCGTTCACGCTGGCTGACAAACCTGCTTCCAGAAATTGGCGCGGAAGCTCATAAGCGGACATGGTGAGTATCGCGTCCGTGGCCAAAGCCCTGGCACTGATCCCCCCTCAGCRCTGGGGCTTTTCAGTCTCGCCGATCACTACCGGCGCGCCGGCTTCCACCGTGATCTGCATGATCTGCCGCACGACAATGTCGCGGATAGAACAAAGTAGATTACGGCTCTCGTCGTCGCGGCTGTGCGTTCCGACGATCAGTCTGAACTTTGGCAGGCGATCCGCGTCGAACCAGGTGATGTGGCAGCCGATCACATCTAAATTGGCGTTGACAAAGGGCGCGACCATAGCCGGCCCGCAATGGAGTTCGGCAGCTGGCCGCGCAGATCGTTGCCGTACCAGTAGCCCCACGCCGACRCACAGCGCAGCCACAGCGAAGCGCCAATGTGACCACAGCCGCGCGCCTGCCGGCCTCGAGCACGTGCCGCATCCAGGCTGTCGTTTTCCGACCCGCCTGGAACCGAGCGGTCGAGCACGATAGAGCAGGCCTCAAGTAATCCTGGTCAAGGTCTTCGTAATGCGRCCATGCCGATGCCGTCGTTGCCGCGGACGCCGCCGGCGCGGCAATTCCACTTGTTCTTGGCGGTGTTGAAGGCAAAGGCATTGGTGCCGCCGCAGCTCGGCCATGGCTGAGAGTGAGCATGTCCGTGAATTTCAGTCTAAGCCGTTTGGCTGCGTCTTCGATCGAGACAGCGCGCGCATCCGCGATAAGGTCAATGTCCGTCCTCACGTGCTGCCCCGATCAGACCCCCGGCTTGAAGCCGCAAATCGCACATCCAATATCTCGATACGGCGTCGCGAATTTCGCCAACACCTTGTGAGTGGTTGTTTATGAATGATGGGCCCGAAACGGACCGGAGGAACGTATGAAAGACATGTTCAAAGCACCGATCATGATCGATGATGCGGCTTTTGGCGTAAGGGTGATACGTTGTGCGATGGACGCCATCGAGTTCCTGGAAGAGTGGCCGTTCGAAAAGCGAAGCAAGTTGCATGCACGCGCATGCGAGGCATGCTGCGCCGCTTACGACGGGCGGGGTCGGCCCGAAGCAGCTCGCAAAGCGTTCCTCGCCTGGGCTCGCGTTGCCGGCATCAGCCCTTGCGGATCGATTGTAATCGATGGAGTGGAAAAGTCCGGGATCGTTGATTTGCTATGATGGATATCRCTGCCTCAAAAGGACATCTTTTTCTCGCGCTCGATCACTGAAAATCCTGGCCGATCCCCGTCGCCGCCGCGCGAGAAAACGCTCGCGCTGAGCCACGACCTGCCGAGTGGAAAGCCCCAGCCGCGCGCTCAGTCCCGGCCACCRAACATCATTTTATATCGAGCTTTGTCCAAGCCCTTTCTCCCCAAAGAAAAAGATGCGCCCGGACAATTAGCTAGAGCGGGATGAAATTGTTGGGAGTCGGTAATGGATTCCCAAATCAGCGGGTTTGTGATTCACCATTCATGCTGGGAAGGAGGCCAGCATGAA
>NZ_MDFL01000151.1 GCF_001854785.1 Mesorhizobium sp. ORS 3428 | reverse complement strand
ATTGGCGAAATCCTCAACCGCACAACACCGGTCGAGTGCTCAAATTACTTCGCCAGTGCAGGATACGACAGGAAATGACTTCATCCCGCTCTAGGTCGCGGTCCAACACGTCCTCGATATGGCGCGGATCGAACACGTGAAAGGTGATCTTCCTTGCGCGGCCRCGAAGCTTGACGGTCCTGGTTCCGGCGCTTTGCAAACGACCATCCTTCAGCCAGCGGTGYCGCTCGCCGGAGGAAATCGTCAGGATGTCCTCGACTTCACGGGGTATCACCGGCAGGTCTTCGATATCCTGCATGGCTTTGTAGATGATCGCCGCTGCTGCATCGACGTCTGCGTCAGAGGCCTGCGGCAGCCGCAAGGCGAGCACCCGGGATTCGATGTGGAGCAGGCTTYTAAGCGCTGGCGGCAGACGAGCGCGAATATCGAGGAAAATGCCCCTCGCCCTCCGCGACGACCCCAGCGTCGCTGCCGGGGAAAGAGGCCACTCTCCAACCAGCTTCGAGTTTGGATCGACTTTTCGGCGAGCAGGCATGCCAGCTAAATCAGTCCTGAGCGAAGCCAACTCAACGCAGGGGGCGGTTCGGGCCAACGATTGATTTGTCACCGCGGGCATCGAGGCCGTAACAGTTCCGGAATAGTTGAACCCGCTGCCGGCCGTCGCGTTGCAAGCGCAGGCGAAGTCACGCAAGGAGAAAAGCATTGACCCGGATCGCGACCTTCAACCTCAATGGCGTCAATGGCCGCCTACCGGTGCTCCTGAAGTGGCTTGGCGAGACCAAGTACCACGTGATCTGCCTTCAGGAGCTGAAAACGTCGGACGACAAATTTCCGATCCAGGCCATCCGGGACGCCGGCTATGGCGCTATCTGGCACGGTCAGAAGTCCTATAATGGCGTTGCAATACTGACGCGTGGGAGGGGATCCGGGCGAACGCCGCCGCGGCTTGCCGGGCGATCCTGATGACACGCACAGCCGGTATCTGGAGGCGGAGATCGACAACCTGGTCGTAGGCTGCATCTATCTTCCCAATGGAAATCCGGCGCCGGGCCCCAAATTCAATTACAAGCTCCGCTGGTTCGAACGCCTCATCGCCTACAGCAAATCGCTGCTAGGCGAGCGCGCCATCCTTTGTGGTGATTACAATGTCGT
>NZ_MDFL01000150.1 GCF_001854785.1 Mesorhizobium sp. ORS 3428 | reverse complement strand
ACCGTGCCGGTGCGCGAGGTCAGGCTTTCGGCCGGCGCCGGCTTCGTCGTCATCATCTGCGGCGAGATCATGACCATGCCCGGCCTGCCCAAGTCGCCCTCCTCGGAAAAGATCTTCCTCAACGAGCAAGGCCAGATCGAGGGCCTGTTCTAAGCAGCGTTAGAGTTGAAATAACCAAGGGCGCCGCGCTGCCGCGGCGCCCTTTTCCATTCCGGAGTTCAGCGTTGCTAAGCCGCGTTCCGCTTCAGCGCCCGCTGGTTCGAGGCGTAGATCGTGTCGCGTTCCGGCAAGGTGCCGGTCTTGAGGCAATCGATCCATTCGGCGGTCTTGRGCACCGCGGCGAAGCGCGACTGCAGCACCACGCTCACCACCCGATGGATGTCCTCGGCCGACGCGTAGCCGGCGCTGTTGGCGTAGGGGACCGAACCGCTGGCGTCCGAAAGGAACTCGACGGCAAAACCCATATGCACGGCATGGACGATGGTCGACAGATCGCAATTATGCGTCATGTAGCCGACGACCGCGATCGTATCGATGCCGTTGGCGCGCAGCCAGTCTTCGAGATCGGTGCCGGTGAAGGCGGAGGGCAGCGTCTTCTCGACATAGTGGTCGCGGGGCCGCCTGGCGATCTCGGGATGCAACTCGCCGCCATGGCTGCCCTTGGCAAAGATCGGCGAGGTCTCCGGCGCCATCTGCCTGACAACGACGACCTTGATGCCGGCAGCGGCGGCAGCATCCATGGCGCGTGCTACGTTGGCGACGCTGTCGGCGAAGGGCGGATGCTGGATGGCGAGATTGCCGCCGTCGTAGTCGTTCTGGACATCRACGACGACCAGCGCGCGGCGCGGCTGGATGGCTGGTGCTGACATGGCGGTTTCCTTTCGACCGGGTTGATGGGCGCAAAGCTAGGCCGGATATCCGGTCTCAGAAAGTGGCCCAATTGACATTATTCGAAATAATCGGGACACTCGCGCCGCAACCCAGTGGTGTTCACCATGCGCAATCCGATCATCGCTGCCGTCGCATTCGACGGCATCAGCCCGTTCCATCTCTCCGTACCTTGCCTGGTGTTCGGCGCGGACCGCACGAAGCTCGGCCTGCCGCGCTTCGACTTCCGCGTCTGCGCGGCTGAACAAGGCCTTATCCATACCGATGCCGGGTTGAGCATTTCGGTCCCGCACGATCTCTCGGCGCTGGACGATGCCGACATCGTCATCATCCCAAGCTGGAAAGATCTCGAGGCGCCTCTGGCCGCGCCGCTCAAGGATGCGCTCGAACGCGCGCACCGGCGCGGCGCGCTGATCGTGGGCTTGTGCCTCGGCACATTCGCCATCGCCGCCGCGGGACTGCTTGCCGGACGAAAGGCGACCACGCATTGGGCCTATACCGACCAGTTGCAGGCGCTACATCCCGACATCGCCGTCGACCCGGACGTGCTCTATGTCGATGAAGGCGACATCGTCACCTCCGCCGGCGTYGCCGCCGGGCTGGATTGCTGCCTGCACGTCGTGCGCGCCCGCTACGGCGCCGAGGCAGCGCTTCGGCTCGCCCGCCACGTCGTGCTCTCGCCGCACCGGCAAGGCGGACAAGCCCAGTTCATCGAACGCCCGCTGGCACCGACGCCGAACGCCGACCGGTTCACAAAAGCCCTCGACAAGGTGCGGGCAACCCTCGGCGAGGCCCACAGCCTCGACAGCGTCGCCGACGCCGCCGGCCTCACCCGCCGCACCTTCACCCGCCGCTTCCAGAAGACAACCGGCACCAGCTTCGGCGACTGGCTAGCCGACCAGCGCGTGGCGATGGCGCAGYGGCTCCTGGAACAGACGGACAAATCGATGGATATGGTGGCCTTCGAGGCGGGGTTTGGCAGCGCGACGTCGCTGCGCCAGCACTTCGCCGCCCGGCTCAAGACCTCGCCGATGCGGTACCGGCGCGAGTTCTCCAGAGCAGTTCCGGGGAATGTGCGCAGCGGTCTTCCGTCCGAAATTGCGTAATTACTAAAGCATGTCTCCCGAAAGTGGGGACCGGTTTCGGGCCAAAGACATGCGTAAAATCAAAAAACCTAAAGCGCATGGAGCGAATCTGAAAGATCGCGACGGGCTTTAGAGCGCTCAAATGGCAGGCGCGCGTGTGACCAGCCGCGCCGGGTTGCCGACCACCGTCGTATTTTCCGCCACGTCCCGCGTCACCACCGCGCCCGCGCCGACGATGGCGCCCGCTCCGATGCTGACGCCGGCGAGGATCACCGCGCTGCCGCCGATCCAGGCATTGTCGCCGATCGTCACCGGCCTGGCGATCTCCAGCCCGGCCAGCCGTCCGGCCGCCTCCCGATGATGCTCGGCGCAGTAGATCTGCACGTTGGGCCCAAGCAGCGTTCCCTTGCCGATGCGCACCGGCGCGGTATCGAGGATGGTGCAGCCCGCGTTGAGGAAGACCCGATCACCGAGGAACAGGTTGAACCCGTAGGCGCAGTGGAACGGCGCCTCGATCCGTACCCCCTCGCCCGTGCTCCCGAGCAGTGCTCGCAAAGCCGCGCCGACGTCGCCGCGCTGCGTGGGCGGCAGGCTGTTGTGCTCGAACACCGCATCGCGTGCCGTGACRCGCAGCGCCTCCAACTCCGGGTCGATGCAGGTGTACCACTGGCCCGCCGCCATCTTCATGCGCTCGCTTGTCGCCATCGCCGCTCCTCCAAAGCCATCAGCAGCCAAAGCGCAAACCATCCGCGAGGGAAAAGCCGTGGCCAAAAGGCCGGCCTATGCTAGCCTACGGTTGTGGAACCGTGCGAGGGTTCCAAGCTGAGAGGCCAGTCATGCTTTACATTCTTGCATTGCTGATCGGCGTCGTCGCCGGCCTGCGCGTCGGAACGGCGCTCGCTGTTACCGCCTGGGGCGCCTGGCTGGGCTGGCTGCCGGTTGCGAACAGCTGGGCGAGTTTCATGGGCCATTGGGTCGCCGTCGCCATCTTCACCATCGTCGGGATCGTAGAGCTCTTCACCGACCAGCTGCCGTCGACGCCGAGCCGCAAGGTGCCGCCACAGTTCGGCGCGCGCATCGTCGGCGGCGCCTTCTGCGGTGCGGTCATCGGCGCTACCGCCGGCGCCGCCATCGGCGGCCTAATCGCCGGCGCGATCGGCGCAGTGGCCGGCACGTTGGGTGGCRCTGAAGCACGTGCGCGACTGGCGGCTGCTTTCGGCAAGGACCCGCCAGCCGCCTTCATCGAGGATGCCGTGGCGATCCTCGGCGGCCTGCTCATTGTGGCGGCTGTCGCATGACGGCGAAGCGCTTCGACGCCATTGTCATCGGCGCCGGCCAGGCCGGCCCGTCCCTCGCCGCCCGGCTCGACGCCGCCGGCATGAGCCTCGCGCTGATCGAGCGCAAATTTGTCGGCGGCACCTGCATCAACAGCGGCTGCATGCCGACCAAGACAATGGTGGCGAGCGCCTATGCCGCGCATCTTGCCCGTCGCGCCGCCGACTATGGCGTCGCGCTCTCCGGCCCTGTTGGCGTCGATTACAAGCGCATCAAGGCGCGCAAGGACAAGGTGACGAACGACGCGCGCAGCAATCTCGAAAGCTGGATCGCCGGGATGAAGGGCTGCACGCTTTATCGCGGCCATGCCCGTTTCGAATCCGCCAATACCGTGCGCGTCGGCGACGACCTGCTGACCGCGCCAAAAATCTTCCTCAACACCGGCGGACGTGCCGCCGTGCCGGACCTGCCCGGCATCAACGACATCTCCTATCTCACCAATTCCTCGATGATGGATCTCGATGTGCTGCCCGGCCATCTCGTCGTCGTCGGCGGCAGCTACGTCTCGCTCGAGTTCGCGCAGATGTTCCGCCGCTTCGGCTCCGAGGTCACGGTGATCGAGAAGGCGCCCCGGCTGGCTAGCCGCGAGGACGAGGATGTCTCGGCCGCGATCAAGTCGATTTTCGAAAATGAGGGCATCGCCGTCCATGTCGGCGCCGACGACATCGCCTTCGCCAAGCAAGGCGACGACATCGCCGTCACCTTCTCGGCGGGCAAGCCGCCGGCGGTCGGCTCGCATGTGCTGCTGGCACTCGGGCGCGTGCCGAATACCGATGACCTGGGCCTCGACAAGGCCGGCGTTACGCTCGACAAGCGCGGTTACGTCGTGGTCGACGACCAGCTTCGCACCAACGTGCCCGGCATCTGGGCGATGGGCGACTGCAACGGCAAGGGCGCCTTCACCCACACCTCCTTCAACGACTACGAGATCGTCGCCGCCAATCTGCTCGACAACGATCCGCGCAAGGTGAGCGACCGCATCGAGGCTTATGCGCTCTATATCGATCCGCCGCTCGGCCGCTGCGGCATTACCGAGGCGGCGGTGCGCAAATCCGGCCGGCGCGCGCTGGTCGGCCAGCGCCCGATGACCCGCGTCGGTCGCGCCGTCGAAAAGGGCGAGACCCAGGGCTTCATGAAGATCCTGGCCGACGCCGACTCCGGCGAAATCCTCGGCTGCTCGGTGCTCGGGCCGGGTGGCGACGAGGCGATCCACTGCGTGCTCGACCTCATGTATGCCAAGGCGCCGATCAGCACGCTGGCGCGGGCGACCCACATCCACCCCAATGTCGCGGAACTTCTGCCGACCATCGCCCAGGAACTGAAACCGCTGGTCTGAGCCAAAGGCTGGAGAGTAGCCGCGCTGCGCCCACGGCCCGTCGCGCTGGACCACTCGACAGCCCGGTCGCAAACATGCATGTCTGGCCCCTCCATCGGAGGCACGCATGCAAAAGACGATCGAGCGCATCGCCGGCGACAGCGAAGGCACTACTTACGAATTCCCGGTCTTTCGCTTCGACGGCACGGACAAGCCCGCTCCCACCGCCTATCTGCAGGCTGCCCTTCATGCCGGCGAATTGCCGGGCACCGTCGCCCTCGACGCGCTGATGCCGATCCTTGCGAAGGCGGAAGCGGAAGGCCGCATCAAGGGTTCCATTACCATCGTGCCCTGGGCCAACCCGATCGGCCGCGCCCAGTACCATTTCGGCGAGCATCAGGGCCGCTTCCATTTGGGCACCCGGACCAATTTCAATCGTGCCTTTCCGCTGCTTGCCGCGCCCGACCTCAAGCTCCTGCCGGACACCAGCCTTGGCGGCGCCGACCAACGGCTGAAGTCGCGCCTCGTCGAGCTTTCGCTGGGCCACGACATCGTCCTCGACCTCCACTGCGACGACGAAGGCCTTGCCTATCTCTACATCCATACCAGCCTGTGGCCCGCGATGGCCGACTGCGCGGCGGCGATGGGCGCCGATGCCGTCGTGCTGTGGGGCGAGGACACGGACGGCACGTTCGAGGGCGCCTCGATCATGCCCTATCAGAACGTGCCTGCGAGCGTATCGCGCTTCGACCGCCGCGTCGTCACCACAGTCGAATATCGCGGCATTCTCGATGTCGATGGCGCRCTGGCCGCGTCCGATGCGGCAGGCCTCTATCGCCTGCTGGTGGCGCGTGGTGTCATTGAGGATCTCGCGGCTGCCAAGCCCGGCAGCTTCGCGGGAGYGGTCGTGCCGCTCGAGAACATCGACATGATGCCTTCGCCCAAGGCGGGCGCGATCCTCTACGACGTCAAGCCCGGCGACCGAGTCGAGAAGGGCGACCGTCTCGCGACAATTATCCATGCGCCCGGCGAGGTAGGCGGCCGCACCGAGGTCTTCGCCCCGCAGTCGGGCTTCATCCTGACCCGGCGTTCGCGCCGCATCATCCGCGCCGGCGAGGACCTTTTGAAGCTTGCCGGCGACAAGAGGAGCGGCGACGCGCGCTCCGGCACGCTGGAGGATTAAAGCGTATCCGGTGTGCTTTTAAGCACTTGCCCTCTCCACGAAATCCAGTTGCGCCGCCGGTCATTCGCCGCTATGGGATTGGCCATGAACATGCGTTCGAACAAGACCGTTTGGTGGTGGGCTCGCTGACAGCGGCCAATTCGAACGCGTGTGCGTGAAAAAGAGGGTGGCCGCAACGGAATGTCCGGGCGGCCATTTGTTTTTWCAAGCCATTCCCGGGTCCGTTGCCCAAAACGCTGATGGAGACGGCAATGACGACTACAGTTCTGGACAACGGGGCGGAGCGCTTCGTCACCGCGGGCGGGGTGACGATCACCCGCGAGCGTCGCGACAGACCCTATGAAGGCGCTATCGACGCCTATGTCGAGGGCCTGAATTCCCGCCGCGGCGCGGTGTTTTCCTCGAACTACGAATATCCGGGTCGTTACACGCGCTGGGACACGGCCATCATCGATCCGCCGCTGGTGATCTCGGCGCGCGGCCGCGCCATGCGCATCGAGGCGCTGAATGCTCGTGGCGAAGTGCTGTTGCCTCTGATCGGCAAGGCGCTTGGCGGCCTGAGTGACGTAACCATCGCCGAAACCTCGAAAAAGCTCATTCGCCTCGACGTCGCCAAGCCTGGACGCGTCTTCACCGAGGAGGAGCGCAGCCGTGTGCCGTCCGTCTTCACGGTGCTGCGCACCGTCACAGCGCTGTTCAAGACCGCCGAGGACGCCAATCTTGGCCTTTACGGCGCCTTCRGCTACGACCTCGCCTTCCAGTTCGACCCCGTCGAGTACAAGCTCGAACGCAAGGAGAGCCAGCGCGACCTCGTGCTGTTCCTGCCCGACGAGATCCTGGTCGTCGACCACTATTCGACCAAGGCGTGGACCGATCGCTACGACTATTCCGGCGAAGGCTTTTCGACCGAAGGCCTGCCGCGCGACGGTGCCGCCGAGCCGTTCAGGATCGCCGACCGCAYCCCGCCGCGCGGCGACCACGAGCCGGGTGAATATGCGAACCTGGTGCGCCGGGCGATGGAGAGCTTCAAGCGCGGCGACCTGTTCGAGGTCGTGCCCGGCCAGATGTTCTACGAGCGCTGCGAGACCCAGCCCTCCGACATTTCCCGCAAGCTCAAGTCGATCAACCCCTCCCCCTACTCCTTCTTCATCAATCTTGGCGAAAACGAATATCTGATCGGCGCCTCGCCGGAGATGTTCGTGCGCGTCAACGGCCGGCGCGTCGAGACCTGCCCGATCTCCGGTACGATCAAGCGTGGCGACGACGCCATTTCCGACTCGGAGCAGATCCTCAAGCTGCTCAACTCGAAGAAGGACGAGTCCGAGCTCACCATGTGTTCGGATGTCGACCGCAACGACAAGTCGCGGGTCTGCGAGCCTGGCTCGGTGCGCGTCATCGGCCGCCGCCAGATCGAGATGTATTCGCGCCTCATCCACACCGTCGACCACATCGAGGGGCGCCTGCGCGAAGGCATGGACGCTTTCGACGCATTTCTCTCGCACGCCTGGGCGGTCACCGTCACCGGCGCGCCGAAACTCTGGGCCATGCGCTTCATCGAGCAGAACGAGAAGAGCCCGCGTGCCTGGTATGGCGGGGCGATCGGCATGGTCAACTTCAACGGCGACATGAACACCGGGCTGACGCTGCGCACCATCCGCATCAAGGACGGGATCGCCGAAGTGCGCGCGGGCGCCACATTGCTTTTCGACAGCGTTCCCGAGGAAGAAGAAGCCGAAACCGAACTGAAGGCATCCGCCATGCTCTCCGCCATCCGCGACGCCAAGACCGGCAATGCCGCAGGAGCCGAGCGCGCCACCGCGCGCGTCGGCGACGGGGTCAACATCCTGCTGGTCGACCACGAGGACTCCTTCGTCCATACTCTGGCCAACTACTTCCGCCAGACCGGCGCCAATGTCTCCACCGTGCGCACCCCGGTGCCCGAAGAAATCTTCGAGCGGCTGAAGCCCGATCTCGTCGTGCTTTCACCCGGCCCCGGCACGCCGAAGGACTTTGATTGCGCCGCCACCATCAAGAAAGCGAGGAGCCGCGACCTGCCGGTCTTCGGCGTCTGCCTCGGCCTGCAGGCGCTGGCCGAAGCCTATGGCGGCGAGCTCAGGCAGTTGCACATCCCCATGCACGGCAAGCCCTCGCGCATCCGCGTCTCTAAGCCAGGCATCATCTTCTCAGGCCTGCCCAAGGAGGTGACGGTCGGYCGCTATCACTCGATCTTCGCCGATCCGGTGCGCTTGCCCGACGATTTCGTCGTCACCGCCGAGACCGAGGACGGCATCATCATGGCCTTCGAGCACCGCAGGGAGCCGATCGCCGCCGTGCAGTTCCATCCTGAATCGATCATGACGCTCGGCCAGAACGCCGGCATGCGCATCATCGAGAACATCGTCGCGCATCTGCCGCGTAAGCCCAAGGAAAAGGCCGCATAGAGACGATGGCGGACGTGCAGCATACGACGACGGCCGCGGCGAAAGCCGCGACCCGGCAGAAGGTCGCAAGGCTCGCCTTCTGGTCGATCGTTGTTGCCGGCGTCGTGCTCGCGCTCAAGGTCGTGGCCTGGTACATCACAGGCTCCGTCGCCCTTTACTCAGACGCGGCGGAATCGATCGTCAACGTCATCGCATCGGTCGCCGCCTTCTGGGCGATCCAGGTCAGCTACAAGCCTGCCGACCAGGACCATCCCTTCGGACACCACAAGGCCGAGTATTTCTCGGCCGTTCTCGAGGGCGTCCTGATTGTCGTCGCTGCCCTCCTGATCCTCAATGAGGTCTGGCGATCCTGGCAGCATCCGGCCCCGCTTGAGCAGCCCTGGAAAGGCCTCGCCGTGAACGGCGTGGCGACCATCGTCAACGCGATCTGGGCCTGGACCCTGATCCGCTCCGGCCGGAACGCGAAGTCGCCCGCGTTGATCGCCGACGGCCAGCACATCATGACCGATGTGGTGACGTCCGTCGGCGTGTTCGCCGGCCTTGTCGGCGCGGTGCTTACCGGCTGGCAGATCCTCGACCCGGCTCTTGCCGTCATCGTCGCGCTCAACATCCTCTGGCAGGGGTGGCATGTCATCGGCTCGTCGGTGAACGGGCTGATGGACCGCGCCRTCGATCAGCAGGAACACATGCAGATCCGCGACATCATCTCGGCCAATTCGAAGGGCGCGCTTGAAGTTCACGACCTGAAGACGCGCATCGCCGGCCGGGCCACCTTCATCGAATTCCACCTCGTCGTCGATGCTGACATGACGGTTGGCGCCAGCCATGTCATCTGCGATCGCATCGAGGACGCGCTGAAGGCCGAGATCCCCTCGGTGCGCGTCACCATCCATGTCGAGCCGGACGACGAGGCGAAACTGCCGAAAGGCACCGCGGCGGTGCCATTTGCCTGAAGTCACCAGGTCTCGATCGCCAGATCTTTGATCCGTTCGAACTCGCGGACGTTTCGCGTTATCAATGTCAGGCTGCGCGCACGTGCCTGGCCTCCGGTAAGCACATCAAAGCGACCAATTGGAGTTCCCGATTCGCCAGCATCGCCCGGATCTCGCCGGCGTGCCGCGCGTCTTCCCGATCGAATTCGAGCACCGGGAACAGAAGTGCGTCCAGTCGTGCGAGGTTTTCTTCCGTTCGCTGGCCTCTGCAGGCCCCATAATAGAGTTCGTGCGCAACGATTGCCGAAAGCGCAAAATCTTGCGGCTTGTTTCGCTTGAGCACTTTCAGCAAATCATCATCGCCCATCATGATGGCGATGACAGCATTGGTATCGAGCAGATAGATCACTTGAAGACGTCGCCGAGAGCGGGCCGCTTCTGCTCCTCTACCCTTTGCTCCGCCGCATCGACAAAATCGCCATCAAGTGTCCCGATCACTTGATCGAGCCATGCCCAATCTTGCGGAAGAGGTTCAAGAACGACAGTCTGACCGTGACGGCGGATCGAAACCTCGTCAGTTTCAAAGCGAAACTCCTTCGGCAGACGTACAGCTTGCGAGCGGCCTGACCAGAATATTTTTGCTTTGTTCATCCCAAGCGTATCCAATGATATCTAGCAAAAATATATAGCACTGCACCAACGCGAATAAGACTATCCGTCCCGAAAAATCTTACGGCGCACAGGCCGACTGCGGCATCGGGTTCAGCCTATAGACCTTGTCGTCGGATTTCGTCTTGCCGTCCGCTGCCTTCGAGCAGAGATCGACGACGGCAAGCGCGTTGTTGGGGTTGGCGAGCATTATCGTGCCGCCGGCGCCGCGCTTGAGGAAAATCTCCTTTTGCGAGATGTCGCAGGCAAAGTCGCTCATCTTCGAACTGGCCGAGCATCGCCACTGGTCGGCCTCGCCCTGGCAGCTGTAGGTCTGCGTGACCTTGGCTCCCTTCTGCCTTGTCGTCACCGAGACGGCGATGTCGGCGCCGTCGGGCCAGTTGGCGGYGTCGCCGCCGGCGGCGAACGAGGCAAGTTCGATCGGGCCGCGGAAGACGCGGATCGACTGTGTCATCTGGTCGGGATGCGCCTTAAAATGCTCCGCATCGTAGTCGCGCCCATAGCAGAAGGACTGGTCGGGCTTCAGGCGCTCGCGCAGCGGCGGTCCCAGCGTCGGATCGATCGGATCGATGYGCGCGAACTCCGCCTTGCAGGTGGCGGCCRGCATCGGGTCCAATCGGAAATTGTCGTCTTCGCTGCCCAGCGCCTGCTTGTCGTACTCCGCCTTGCCGAGATCCTCTTCAGCGCCCGCATCGAGATACACATCGGGCTGCACATTGGAGAGGATCAGCCGGCCCTTGTCGTCGACCTTGAGGGAGGCCAGCGTGCGGTCGCATTCCATGCCGCAGCGGATGCCGCTCGCCTTGTCGRCCGGATCCTCCTTGTTGCACCAGCCTGCCGCCCAATCCGGCTTCTTGGCACCGCGCACCGTGGTGGTAAGAAAGCCGTTATAGGCGGCGTCGGACATCGTGCTCGGCTCCTCGTTCGGCCTGCTGACCGGATCGTGGCCGTAATAGAAGAAGATCCRTGCAACCTTCTGGTGCGGATGTGCCTTGAGATGGGCGGCGTCATAGACGCGGCCGAAGCAGGCATCGGCGCCGCCGGGGCTGAGTTCRGTGAGTTTGTTGGCATCGCCGGCGCGCGCAGCGCCAGCAACAGCGAGGGCAGCGCCAAGCACCGCGCCCGCCATGGTCCTCGACGTCATGTGTTCCCTCCTCGCACCGACAGGACTGCGATTCATGCTAGTCTAGGAGCAATTCCAGGAAAAGCGTGGAGCGGTTTTCCGTCTGGAATTGCGTAAAAACAAATGCTTAGCGAAGCCCGGAGGGCAAGACTGCGAAAGCYGGCGGATGGAGGGGAATGCGATGCTGCGCCGCGATATTTTCCGCGCCGGCCTTGCCGGAGCAGCCGGTCTTTTCGGTCTGCGCCGGGCGAGTGCCGCCACGGGCGGGGAGAAACTGAGGGTTGCCTATCACCTCAGCGATGTCGACAAGGTCAATTTCGTCCTCGGCAACATCAAGAACCACTATGAAGGCACCGGAGGCAATGTCGAGATCATGCTGGTCGTGCACGGTCCGGCCCTTGCGGCCTTCAAGGCGAAGAGTGCGTCCGGCGCGACGTCCAGCCGGTTTGCCGGYCTCGTCAGCCAAGGGCTCGTGCCGCAGGCCTGCGGCAACACCATGCACGGCATGGACATCACGCTTGCCGACCTGCTCGAAGGCTTCCAGGTCGCCGACAAGGGCGGCGTGGTCAAGCTCGCGGAACTGCAGCGCCAGGGCTACGTCTATTTGAGGCCCTGATTTCGTCCCCGATTTCGCCTCCTGACTTGAACGCCTGCCCGGCAAGCGTCTACCAATTGCCTGGACAAATCCCGGAGGTATCGACGTGCCARCCGACATGACCAATCTTGTCATTCCCGACCTTGCCGGCAAGGCGGTGCTGGTCACCGGCGCTTCGACCGGGATCGGCGCCGCCCTCGCCCTCGCCTATGCCCGGCAGAAATGCCGTGTCGCCCTGCATTACAATTCGAGCCGGGAAGCCGCCGAAAAGCTCRCCCGGACCATCCGCGACGACGGTGGCGAGGTGTTTTTGACCCAAGGCGATTTTTCGCTTGCCGCCGATRTCGAGCGTGTTGTCGAGGAGAGCGCGAACCATTTCGGCCGGCTCGACGGGCTGGTCAACAATGCCGGCGGCATGCTCGGCCGCGTTGCCTATGCGGAGCAGACCGAGGCGCATTACGACGCGGTGATGGACCTCAACGCCCGCTCTGTGCTGACCGCCTCGCGCAAGGCGATCCCGTGGCTGAAGCGGCAGGGCGGCTTCATCATCAACACCACCTCGATCGCCGCCCGCAACGGCGCTGGCGGCGGGGCTGGCCTCTATGGCTCGGCAAAGGCCTTCGTCTCCAATGTGACGCGCGGCATGGCGAAAGAGCTGATCGGCTTCGRCATCCGCGTCAACGCGGTGGCGCCCGGCACCATCCTGACGCCATTCCATGAGCGCTATTCGAGCCCGGAGCAGATGAAGGCGATGGTTGCGACCATACCGCAGGGCCGCGCCGGAACGGCCGAGGATTGCGTCGGAGCCTATCTGTTCCTGTCTTCCGACAGTTTAAGCGGCTACATCATCGGCCAGGTGATCGAGGTCAACGGTGGCCAGTTGATGCCTTGAGCCGCGGACTGCATACTTGGGCGGCGTACAACCTGGAGGGAGAGGAAGGGCATGTACGGACTGATCGGCAAGATGCGGGCGGCGCGCGGACAGCGCGATGCGGTCATGGACGTGCTGCGCGAAAGCACCGCCGCCCTGCCCGGTTGCCTGAGCTACATCATCGCCACCGACCCGGTCGATGCCGACGCGATCTGGGTCACCGAAGTATGGACCGACCAGGCAAGCCACAAGGCCTCGCTGCAATTGCCGGAAGTGCAGGCCGCGATCGCCAAGGYGCGTCCTTTCATCGCTGGCTTCGAATTCCAGGTCGAGACCCATCCGGTCGGCGGCTTCGGCCTTTCCGTCCCCGAGAAGGATGGCTGACACCGAGACCGCGGCGAAATAGAACTTTCGGCGGGAAATGGGTTCGCATTTGCCCGCGCTCGGGCTAAGAGCCGGGTATGGACACCTCGCCGGAACATCAGCGCCCGGACCAACCACCCGTTGAGCGCATGGCGCGATTGCGCCTGCCGCAGCAGTGGCTGGTGCTGGTGGTGGTATCGCTGCTTCTTGCCGGCGCGCTGGAACTGGCCGCCCTGCCCGCGGCTCTGCTGATCGGCCCGATGCTGGCGGCGATCCTGGCCGGCACCAACGGCGCCACCGTGCGCGTGCCCCGCCCGCTGTTCGGCGCGGCCCAGGCCGTGGTCGGCTGCCTGGTGGCGAATTCGATCTCGGTGGACATCTTTCCGGTCTTCTATGCCGAATGGCCGCTCTTCCTCGTCGCGGTGATCGCCACCGTCGCCGCCTCCAGCCTGCTTGGCTGGCTGATCAGCCGCTGGCGCATCCTGCCCGGCACCACCGCCGTCTGGGGCTCCTCGCCGGGGGCCGCCACCGCCATGGTGCTGATGGCCGGCGCCTTCGGCGCCGATCAGCGCCTCGTCGCCTTCATGCAATATCTGCGCGTCATCTTCGTCTCGATGACGGCGGCGCTCGTCGCCAAAATGTGGGTCGACACGGCAGGCGTCAAAGTCCCGCCCATCGTCTGGTTTCCGCCGGTCGACCCGATAGCCTTCGCCGCCACCATCGGCATCGCAATCGTCGGCGGCTCGCTCGGAAAGCTGCTGYGGCTGCCCTCCCCCTTCTTCCTCGGCACCTTCATCTTCGGCGCTGTGGTTCATCTCGGCTTCGGCGTATCGATGCAATTGCCGCCCTGGTTGCTGGCGCTCAGCTACGCCATGGTAGGCTGGGCGATCGGGCTGAACTTCACCCGGCCGATCCTGCGCCATGCGGCGCGCGCCCTGCCGCAGATCGTCGCCTCGATCATGGCGCTGATCGCCTTTTGCGGYGGCCTCGCTTTCCTGATCAGCCGCCTGCTCGGCATCGACCCGCTGACCGCCTATCTCGCAACCAGCCCCGGTGGCATGGATAGCGTCGCCATCATTGCCGCCGCGGCGCGGAACGTCGAGATCTCCTTCGTCATGGCGCTGCAGTCGGCCCGTTTCCTCGTCGTGCTGCTCATTGGGCCAAGCGTCGCTAAGCTGGTGGCGCGCAACGTCAGGGACTGATCCGCGATATCCAATGCAAGGGGGGAAGCAAAGGAGATGCCCATGACCCGCCGTCTGAATGTCGTCGATCTCTCTGGCCGCGTCGCCGTCGTGACCGGCGGCGCGCAAGGCATCGGCCTTGCGGTCGCCCGGCGCCTGCTGTCGTCGGGCGCCAGCGTCGCCATCTGGGACATCGACCAGCCTGCGATGGAAAACGCTGTGAGGGATCTCGCGGTGTTGGGGCGGGTGGAGGCATTCATATGCGACCAGTCGCAGATCGAGGCCGTCGACCGYGCAGCCGCCGAGACCGAACGGACGATCGGCACTGTCGATCTACTCGTCAACAATGCCGGCATTGCCGGGCCAGCCGCCACCGTCGTGGACTACGATCCGRCCGCCTGGCGGCAGATCATCGACATCGACCTCAACGGCGTCTTCTACTGCTGCAGGCGCCTGGTGCCCGGTATGATCGGGCGCAACTACGGCCGCATCGTCAACGTCGCGTCCGTCGCCGGCAAAGAGGGCAATCCCAATGCCGCCGCCTATTCGGCGGCCAAGGCCGGCGTGCTGGCGCTGACCAAATCGCTCGGCAAGGAACTCGCCGGCCATGACATCGCCGTCAATGCGCTGACCCCCTCACCCGCCCGCACCCGCATCCTCGAGCAGCTCACCGAAGCCCAGGTGACCTACATGCTGGGCAAGGTACCGCGCGGCCGCTTCGTCGAAGTGGAGGAGGCGGCAGCCATGGTCGCCTTCATGCTGTCGGACGAGAATTCCTTCACCACCGGCGCTACCTTTGATCTGTCGGGCGGGCGTGCCACATACTGACATGCGCAAATTCAGAAACCTGAAGCGCATGAAGCCGATCTGAAAGATCGCGACGCGCTTTAGTCCAGCCGGTGCATAAGGTCGTCATCCAGCCAGCGGCCGAAGAAATAGACGAGCTGCTTGTGCCACCACGGCCAGTCGTGGCTGACGTCGCCGCCCCAATAGTCGACCCAGGCCGGGATCGACTTGTCGCGTAGCACCTGCTCCAGTTCACGCGTTTCGACCAGCATGCRCTCTTCCCAGGCGCCCTGCCCGCAGCAGAAGATCAGCCTCAGCGCCCTCAGCCGCCCGARCAGCCGCTGGTCGACGATCCCCGGCAGATAGTCGAGCGGCGAGTTGAAATAGATGCTGCCCTCCAGCGTCCGGCCGAAGAAGTCGCGCGTCGAATAGACGCCTGACAGCGAGATCACGCCGCTTGCCAGCTCAGGAAAGCGGAACACGAAATTCGACGAGTGATAGCCGCCCATCGAGCAGCCGCAGAAGAGCGGCTTCAGAGTGCGACCGCCATTGGCCTTGGCGGYGACCGCCTGGAGTTCCGGCAGCGCCTCCTCGCGCACATAGCGGAAATAGGCTTCGTGTCGGGCGACGCGGCTCGCGGGATCGCCCTGCTTGTCGAAGAAGGACTCCGAATCGATGCCGTCGAGCGTGAACAGCTGGATGCGGCCGGTATCGATGAAYTCGGTGAGCGCGCCGACGCCGCCCGAATCCTCGAACTGGTAGAAGCGTCCCTGCGAGGTCGGGAATACAACCACGGGCCGCCCGGCATGGCCGTAGCGCTTGTACTCCATGTCGCGGCCGAGATTGCGGGCGTGGGCCTTGTGATAGGAAACGTCCATCGCCCTCACGCCTTTTCCGCGTGGATATAGTCCACCGCCTGGCGCAGCGCCTTCTGGTCCTTCGAACGCATCTGGTAGGCGTAGTTGCCCATGGCGCGGCTGAAAACCTCTTCGATGGCCTGATGATGGACGATCTTGTCGCCGTGGGCGGCAAGCACGTCCTCATGGCTGTGCAAATAGTCGAGGTGCCGTTTGCGGCTGGCATAGGCGGTGAAGTATTTGCCCATGTAGGGGCCGCCGGTGGCGTCCTTCACCACCATGTCGGCCCATGCGCCATAAACGTCTATGTCGAATGTGTAGTTGATGGCGTCCGTCATCCAGGCGCCGGGCGGGCGCATGTTGACCTCGAGCGCAATGATGCGTTTGTCCTTGGTCTCGAACAGTTCGATGTGGAAGAAGCGCTCGCGCACGTCGAACGCCTGGAGGATTTTCTGGCCCGCCTCCTCGACCGCCGGCGTGATCTCGGGGAAGCACGTGTAGCTCATGTGGCGGTCGCGGTTGACCACTTCCATGACGCTCTGGTCGTAGCGGTGGCTGGCGGCGAGCACCACCTCGCCGTCACGGTTGACCAGCCCGTCATAGGTCACCACCAGCCCTTCGATGAACTGCTCCATGACGATGCTGACGCCCTCTGGCTTGTCCTTGAAAAACTGGTCGAGTTCCTTCGTGTTCGAGATCTTGAACGTGTTCGAGGCACCGGAGCCTGAATCTGGCTTGACCACCACCGGATAGYCGACCCGCCGGATGAAGGTCATGGCGCCGGCGCGGTCCGAGCATTTGCGCTGCGGAATGGTCTCGACGCCGCTCTTGCGGAAGAAAGCGCGCATGCGGCTCTTGYGCTTCAGATTCTTCACGAAATCGAGCTTGGTACCGAAGATGTTGAAGTCGGTGCGGATGTTGGCCTCGAGCTCCAGCCAATGCTCGTTCAAGGATTCGAAGCGGTCGATGCGGCCCCATTTGTGGATGAAGTGCCCCATCGCCCGGAACACCGAGTCATAGTTCTCCATGTCCGCGACGCGGTAATATTCCGAAAGCGCCGCCTTGAGCTGGCCGCTCAGCGTTTCATAGGGCGCGTCGCCGATGCCGAGCACGGTGGCGCCGGCCTTCCTCAGCCGGTCGCAGAAATCGGCGCCGTTGGCCGGAAAATGCGGCGAGAAGAACACGAAGTTCATGCGCGGCCYCCCCCTGGGATCAGATCCCTCCGAGGGAGAGTGTGGCGCATTTGCCTGGTGCGGGGAAGTGCCCGTGCCAAATGCATGTCGCCTAGAGCCGTCCGGCGGTTTTGGGAAAACGACATGCATGAAACCAAAGATTTAAAGCGCGCCGCTCGAATCGAGCTCGATGCGACGCGCTTCAAGTGCGACCTGACCGCACTTGCCTCCGGATTGCTGCTCCTGTAAGAGAGCCGCCATGACCACGCGCACCCGCTCCGTCGCTTCTCCTCGCCCCGGCTTCGCCGGCGAGACCGTGCGCGCGCTTGCTTCGACCCTGCTTCTTCTCGGCCTTATCGGCGATCGCCGGGTTCGCTGAAGGAGCGCCCGGCGGTCGATCGCGCCGCTCGAGGCGCATGCTCCTTGGCCAGATTGGCAAGTCACATCAAGCGAACGAAACTGTGGTAAAGGCGCCGCTCGGCACCGATCCGCCTGAGGGCGACCGTACGAGCCGCCGGGAGAGACGACGATGAATAGAAGAGAAGCAATCCGCGCCGGCGAGGCAGAAATGGGCGCGCAAGCGGCCGGGCACATGCCCGGCGCCGCCCGCAAATATCAATCCTACCCGACCGTCAACCTCGCCGATCGCACCTGRCCGTCCAAAGTCATCGAGAAGGCGCCGGCCTGGTGCTCGGTCGACTTGCGCGACGGCAACCAGGCGCTGATCGATCCGATGGGCCACGATCGCAAGGCGCGCATGTTCGCGCTGCTGCTCGACATGGGCTTCAAGGAGATCGAGATCGGCTTTCCGTCGGCCTCRCAGACGGATTTCGACTTCGCCCGCTGGTGCGTCGAGCAAGGCAACGTGCCGGATGACGTCGATCTGCAGGTGCTGGTGCAATGCCGGCCGGAGTTGATTACGCGGACTTTCGAAGCCCTGAAGGGGGCAAAGACCCCGATCGTTCATTTCTACAATTCGACCAGCGAGCTGCAGCGCCGCGTCGTCTTCGAGAAGGATGTCGCCGGCATCAAGCGGATCGCAACCGACGCCGCCAAGATGATTACCGACATGGCGGCCAAGGCCGGCGGCGRCTATCGCTTCGAATATTCGCCGGAGAGCTTCACCGGCACCGAGCTCGAGGTAGCGCTCGAGATCTGCAACGCCGTCACCGAGATCGTGAAGCCGACGGCGGACAACAAGCTGATCATCAACCTGCCCTCGACGGTCGAGATGTCGACACCCAACGTCTATGCCGACCGCATCGAGTGGATGTGCCGCAACCTCGACAACCGCGACAAGCTGATCATCTCGCTGCATCCGCACAATGACCGCGGCACAGGCATCGCTACCACCGAGCTCGGCCTGATGGCKGGTGCCGACCGCGTCGAGGGCACGCTGTTCGGCAATGGCGAGCGCACCGGCAATGTCGACATCGTGACGCTCGCGCTCAACATGTACACGCAAGGCATTGATCCCGAGCTGGACTGCTCCGACATCAACCGGATGAAGGACGTCTACGAATATTCGAACCAGCTGAAGATTCCGGAGCGTCACCCTTATGTCGGCGAACTGGTCTACACGGCCTTTTCCGGCTCGCACCAGGACGCCATCAACAAGGGCATCAAAGCGCTGCGCAAGGCCAACACGCCGCTCTGGGAAGTGCCCTACCTGCCGATCGACCCCGCCGATGTCGGCCGCACCTACGAGGCGATCATCCGCATCAACTCGCAGTCCGGCAAGGGCGGCATCGCCTATGTGCTGCAGGCCGACTACGGGCTCAACCTGCCGCGCAACCTGCAGATCGAGTTCAGCCAGGACATCCAGGCCATCACCGATGCCGAAGGCAAGGAAGTGCCGGCCAAGCGCATCCACGAGCGCTTCCTCGAAACCTATGTCGACCAGCCTGGCGCCAGGCTGAAGTTCCTCGACCATCGCACCTATCCCGACACCGAGGTGAAGGGACGGCGCATGGTGGAGGCGGAGATCCTCGACAACGGCAAGGAAGTGACCATCACCGGCTCCGGCACCGGCCCGATCGACGGCTTCGTCGATGCGCTGTCGCGTCATGTCGGGGTCGACATGTCGGTGCTCGACTATTCCGAACATTCCTTGCAGCGCGGCTCGAATGCCTCGGCCATCTCCTATGTCGAGATGGAATATCCGGGCGGCAAGCTGTTCGGCGCCGGGATAAACACCAACATCGTCGCCGCCTCGTTGGAGGCTGTAGTTTCGGCCGCCAACCGCATCCTCGGCCGCAAGGCCGGCTGATTGTTCGAGCCTTGAAGGGTGCCGCGTTCGCCGGAACGCGGCACGTTTCGTGACAGGCGCAGCGGCTTCCAAATTCATTAACCGGTAGGGAAATTTCCGGTGGCTTACGCGATCGCATAATAGAAGGTTTCTTGTGCGACGGCGCCGGCGCTATATGATCGCGCCCTAACCTGTGCCGACTTTGAAGGGTTCGACACTTGGAGCCTGCCACGCCTGCCGCCCCCGCAGTGCGCGAGACATTGGAGCGACTGCTTGCCAGCGAAACGTTCGGACGTTCCGAGCGTGCCCGCAGGCTGTTACGCTATCTCGTCGAGCGCGAGCAGGCCGGTGAGGCCGACAGGCTGAAGGGCCTTTCCATCGCCATGGACGTCTTCGGCAAGGATCGCGATTTCGATCCTTCGACCGATGCCGTGGTGCGCGTCCAGGCTGGACGGTTGCGCGAGCTCTTGCAGCATTATTTCGACAATGAGGGCATTGCCGAGCCGGTGCGCATCGCCATCCCGCGCGGCGGCTATGTCCCTTCCTATGAATTGAACGAGATCCAGCTGCCCACCAAGGCCAAGCCTGCCGATACTGGTCAGGGCGCCTCGCCACCGGCCGAGCATGTCGAGCCCCCCGCACCCGCCGATGCCGCGCCTGCTGAAGCCACACTGCCGACGGCGACACCGACATCCGCCTCATCGCTGGCGCGCCAATTGCGCTTCTTCTGGGCTGCCATGGTGCTGGTCATCGCCATGCTGGGAGTCCTTGTCGCGCGCCAAGGCGATGCCTTTCAGCACGGTGACGACGCAGCCGCGCCGGTCGAGACGGCGAGCCGTGCAACAGACAGCATCGCTTCACCGGTGTTCGACGGGCTGCCTCTGATCTACATCGCCACCAAGGCCGACGGACCAGACGCCGCCCGTGTCGCGGCATCGCTGCGCGCGGGCCTTGCCGGCTTCGACACTATTGACTTCATCGGACGCGACGCAAACGCCACGCGCGACGCTTCGGCTGATCCGGTCAGCTTCGTTTTCGATGTTGTTCCTGGACCTGGCGCTGGTGACGTCACGGTCGAATTGCAGAGCATTGCAACAGGACGCGTTCTCTTGTCGCGCAATCTCACTCCGGCCGAAAGCGCGCCTTCGGCGATCGAAAGCAACATTGCGGGCCTCTTGACATCGGCGATCCCGGCTTCCGGCGCCATTTACAATTACATCGACCAGAGCGGAATCCAGACCAGCCAGATCGAATGCCTGGTGCTCAACGACCGCTACTATCTCGACCAGAGCCCCAAGACCTACGAGGCGGCTTATCGCTGTCTGGAGAAGCTGGTCGGCGAGAGCACCAAATCATCGCTCATCTACTCGGAACTTGCCTCGCTCCATCTGGAAGCCGTCACCAATCATTACGCCTATCCACCCGGCGCGTCGATCGAACAGGCCATGTCGTTYGCCCACCGCGCCATTCAGATGGGGCCGATGAGCCCGCACGCGCATCGCGCCTATGGCTACCTCAACAGCCGCTTGGGCAATACGGAGGAAGCGATCCGCTGGATGCGCAAGGCCTACGAACTGAACCCCTACGATCTCGGCATGGCCGCCGCCTATGGCTACGGCCTGATCTTCGCCGGCAAATATCAGGAAGGGACGCCGATCCTGGCCCACGCCGTCGAGACCTTCAGCGGCCACCCGACATGGTGGGATTACGGCCTCTTTGTCGGAGCATTCATGCAGGGCGACATGAGGAGGGCCRCGATCGCCAGCGAATCACTACGGACAACGGCAAACAAGTCGCACTATCTGGCCGCGCGCCTGATCGGCGCCAAGGTTTCCGGYCGCGACAAGCTGGCGGGCAAGCTGGCCAACGAGCTTACGGTCGAATTCCCGAAATTCGCCGCCGATCCGCGCGCGGCCTTCGTCGACAGGAAGTATCCCGCCGATCTCACCGACCGGCTGGTGCAGTCCTTGCGCTCTGCCGGAATCGGTAACCCGAGTTGAGGCCGTCCGTTCCTCTGCCACGTCTGCCGACGACGGGTTCGAGCCTCGACCGCCCGGATGCCGCCCAAATAGCACGAGGACGACCGAAAAATATTAGAGTATGCTTGCGTAACTTGGTTCGGCGCTGATCGCCCCGGTCGCGAAAATTTTACTGGCTATCCATCCGCCCCGGGAGCAATGCAGCCGCCATTGGAATAACCATTCGTTTTACTTCGCAGCCGACAAATTTCATGGTCCCGTCCCTTTATGTCGCCGAAAGCGGCGCCGGCTCGAAGACGATCGTCTTGCTGCACGGCTTCGGCAGCTGCCATGAGATATGGCGCGACGTGATTTCCGCATTGCTGCCGGGTGTTAGGGTGCTGGCCTACGACCTGCCGGGCCATGGAAGCTCATTGGAATGCGACGGAAATGGCGGCGCCAAGCAGGCATCGCGCGTCATCCTCGCCGATCTGGCCGCCCGCCGACTGGGCAAGGTTCACCTCGTTGGCCATTCTATGGGCGGCGCGATCGCAACATTGATGTCGCTCGCCGCTCCCGAAAGGGTGGCCTCGCTGACCTTGCTGGCGCCGGGCGGCTTCGGTCCCGAGATCAACGGTCCGCTGCTGCGCCGCTATGCGGCCGCGGCCGACAGGACCGAGATCAGCGCCTGTCTTGCCGCGATGTCCGGACCGCGAGCCGTACCGCCACCCCATGTGGTGGACGCGCTTTTCCGCATGCGCGGCGCGCCGCGCCAGCTGCAATCGCTTGTCGAGGCGGCAGCCGTGATGACGACGGGCGACCGGCAAGGGGTGATCCCCCGCGAGCAGCYCGACACCCTCAAAATGCCGGTGTTGGTGGCTTGGGGGACGGACGACCCTGTCCTGCCTGTCGGCCAGGCCGAGGCCCTGCCGGCGCATTTCCACCTGCATCACGTGCTGCAAGCCGGCCACATGCTGGTCGAGGAGGCGCCGGACCTGGTTGCTGAGATCGTGCGCCGCAACACGCGGCGCCGCGGCAGGCCCCGCCCACAGGCATTGAGCGCGGCAGCTGGCTGACCGGCACCATCCAGAGTGCATTTTGCCGGCGACTGTGTTAACTCGCTGTTTACCAACAGCGAGGCAGTCGCCATGCAGGACTCAGGCGAGAAAATCACCCCGATCGAGCCGTCGCGAAAGCTGGCGGATGCCATCCGCGACGTCAAGAATGCCTTCGCCGACCGCGACGACGTGGTGGTCGACATGCGTGAGGCGCACCGCATGCGGCTCGAGCTTCTGGCCAGCGAACTGGCGCCCGTCTTCGCCGATGTGCCGACGGACATCGACAGCTTCGACTTTGCCGTCTCGTCCGGCCTGCAGCCGCGGATGTGGATCGATGCCGTGAGCCACGTCGCCATGGGACGCGATCGCCGCACCTACCGGTTCCTGAAGGACACGCGCATCGGCCGCGTGGTGCTGGCCGAATCGACCGACATGAAACCCGTCGCCGATGCCGTGACGCGCTATGTGGCCGAGCGTGTCGTGGAGCGCCAGCGGATGATGGAAGGCGCAGTCGAGAGCGCGGCGCCCGGCCTGCATCGCGCGGCGGTCCAGGAAGCCGAGCCGCCGCTGCGATCCGAGGCTCGGCGAAACGGCTGGACGACTTTCTTCGCCGGCCTTGGCCTGATCGCCGCCGGCGCGCTGGTGGGTTTGGCCGTGTCGCTGGTGCTGTTCTGGGACCGTATCGTCCAGATGAAGATCAGCTTCTGACGAGTTCGCGAACCACAGGCATATCGGCGCCAAGCTCGATCACCTGAAGATCCGATGGCGGCAGCGYAGGACCGGTCAGGCCGCGCCTGGTCAGGCGGATTTGCCAGCTGTCCTTCGCRCCGCTGATGTCGAAGAGGTTGTACTGCGCCGCCGGGTGCTTGGTGCCCGGCGCCTGACCGGCGGCAGCCACGCCGACCACCGGCACTCTTGCGCCGCGCGAACCGATGGTGAACAGCGACGGCAGGTGCGAGTGGCCGTGCAGGACAAGCTCGGCGCCATGCCGGCGGATGACCTTGTTGAAGCGCGCGATGCCGAACAGCCGCTTGTGCTGCGCGACCGCGCCGCGCACCGGCGGATGATGGATCATGATGGCGCGGAACAGCCCTTGCTTTGCGGTGGCCTCGAGGACTTCGCCGAGCCGCTCCCCCTGCCCTTCCATGAAGAAGCCGTTGGCCATGAAGGGCGCGGTGGCCCGCGCAGTCGTGACGCCGATCAGCGCGACGCTGCCGCGCACCCGCAAATAGGGAAAGGAATTGCGGTCGACCGGGCTGTTGACGCCGTCGCCGGTCATCCAGGCGGCCCATGACCTGCAGACCTTGTCGAAGGCGCCCGGCACGTAGGCATCGTGATTGCCCGGCACGACGGACACGTCGTCAGGAGAGCCGAGCGTTTCCAGCCAGTGCTTCGCCATCTCGATCTCGCCATCGAGCGCCAGGTTGACGAGGTCGCCGGTGACGGCAAGGTGGTCGGGCGCGCTCGCCTTGATATCGGYGATGATTGAGTCGATGACGGCATCGTGCATGTGYCGGCGGCGGTTGCGCTGCCAGTTGACGTAACCCAGCACGCGCTTGGACGCGAGATCGCGATAGGTTACATCGGGCAGCGGCCCCAGATGGACATCGGAGATATGCGCGAGCCTGAACATGGTCCCTTCTTAAGCGACGCGATCGGGGCTTTCTACTCACCGTTTGCTGTTCGCCTGCGGATTGTTGGATGACCGACGCGGCCGAAGAGGCGTTCCGCCAGACCGGCTGRCCGGGGCTGAGGGCAAGGCTGTTCCACCTCTATTTCCTGCTGCGGCGCCCAATGACGCTCGGCGTACGCGGCCTTGTCTATGATCGCGCCTCCAACTCCGTCTTCCTCATCCGCCACACCTATGTCCCGGGCTGGCAACTGCCAGGCGGCGGCGTCGAGATCGGCGAAACGATGCTGGAGGCGTTGGCCCGTGAACTGGCCGAGGAGGGCAACATCAGGATGACCGCCCAGCCGGTGCTGAAATCGATGCATTTCAACCGCCGCGCCAGCCGCCGCGACCATGTCGGCCTCTATCTGGTCGAGGCCTTCAGCCAGACGGCGCCGAAGCTGCCGGACCGCGAGATCGCCGAGGCGGGATTCTTCGCGCTCGGCTGCCTGCCGCAGGAGACGACACCGGCGACGCGGCGACGGATAGCAGAGGTTTTTGGCGGCCAGCCTGTATCGGCATATTGGTAGGCTTGCTTTCTCCTTTGCAGAAACTCTATGCTCTACTTCAGGCGATCGTGGAATTGGGGGGATACAGTGAGCAACCGCGATGAGCCTTCCGTAAGCGTCTGGCCTTATGTTGGGTATTATACTTTGACGATGTTGGCTTTGACGATCGCACTAGGCATCTTGGTGATTGYCATCCCGACGCTTTCAAAGGAATTCGGCAAAGCCGCCGGATTCGCCATAAGCTTCGGATCAGCAAACGTTGCGCTATACAAGTTCATAAGAAGAAACGGACGATTGTTCAATCGCGGGGAATATTGGACAATAGTTCTTCTCTCAACCTGGCAGCCTTTTTGATTTCGGCACCACTGGATTGGTTAGCCATCGTTTGGGAAGCGAAACAGCACGACCTGAGCAGCGTTCCTCTGGCCGTGTGGACTGGAAGCGTTCTGTTCGCCTTCCTGCTGACTTTTGGCTTGAATGCTGCCTGGTATTCAAGCCGATTTGGGGAAACTGTGYTGAAAGCCGAGCTCGCCAGACGAGCCCGGGCCGACACCGAGACCTTCCGTTAGATCAGTTCAAGCCGCCTTTCTGAACCTGCCGCGATCGTGCGGCGCGGCATAGTCGAGCTCCGGCCCCACCGGGATGATCCCCGTCGGATTGATCGATTGGTGGCTGCCGTAATAATGCGCCTTGATGTGCTGGAGGTTCACCGTCCCTGACACGCCGGGCACCTGGTAGAGGTCGCGCAGATAGTTCGACAGGTTCGGATAATCGGCGATGCGGCGCAGATTGCATTTGAAATGGCCGACATAGACCGGATCGAAGCGCACCAGCGTGGTGAACAGCCGCCAGTCGGCCTCGGTTATGCGCTCGCCGACCAGATAGCGCTGCCTCGACAGCCGCTCTTCCACCGTGTCGAGCGCCGAGAACAGCTCGCCGAATGCCTCCTCATAGGCCTCCTGGGTGGTGGCGAAGCCGGTGCGATAGACGCCGTTGTTGATCGCCGGATAGACGAGCGCGTTGATCTTGTCGATCTCCGGACGCAGTGCCTTCGGATAGAAGTCGAGGCTCGCATCGCCCCATTCGTCGAAAGCGGAATTGAGCATCCGGATGATTTCGGAGGACTCGTTGTTGACGATGGTTTCCTCTTGTCTGTCCCACAACACAGGCACCGATGCCCGGCCCKAATAGGCGGGATCGGCCTTGGCATAGATCTGGTGCAGGTAGTCGAGGCCRTAGAGTGTGTCGCCGGTGGCGCCGTCCTCAGCTTTGAAGGTCCATCCATTCTCGCCCATGAAACGGTGYACCACCGAGACGGAGATGATGCCTTCCAGCCTCTTCAAGGCGCGGAAGATCAGCGTCCGATGCGCCCATGGGCAGGCCAGCGACACGTAAAGGTGATAGCGGCCGGGCTCCGCCTTGAAGGCGCGCTTGCCGGCTTCCGCCGGCGTGCCGTCGCGCGTCACCCAGTCGCGCCATTGTGCCTCCGCACGCACAAACCTGCCGCTGCTGTCGGCAACCGTCGGCCGGTTCTGCCATTTGCCTTCGATCAGCAGTCCCATGCGAAAATCTCCTGCAATTCTCAAACAGATTTAGGTGCGCGGCTGAAATATCGAAGCCCTGAGGCGCTGAACAGTTCGTCAAACGACGAACCAGATCGTCAAGCGACGGAAAGAAAAGGGCAGAAGCGCCGATTGCAGCCGCACAAATTTGATGCTAGCGGAGGCGCCCATGTTCGACTTTGCCTCGATCCGGTTCGACCGACGACGAAAGGGTGCCCGCGCTTGATGAAGCGCTGACTGGCGAATGCTGCCGCATGCAGCAAACCTTTCCTCGCATACCGGAACGCAAAGACCATGAGCCTTGCCGACGTGAAATATCTGCCGGAAAACCCGGCGCATGATCCTGAAATCGAAGCCATCAACGACGAAGCCTTCGGGCCGGGCCGCTTCGTGCTTGCCGCCTACAAGATCCGCGAGGCCGGTGGACATGACCGCTCGATGTCCTTTGTCGCGGTGAAGGACGATAGCGTGATTGCATCCGTACGCATGACGCGCGTTGCGGCCGGCAGCGGGCGCGCCATGATGCTCGGACCGCTCGCCGTGCGGCCCGCCTTCAAGAATCTCGGCATCGGCCGCCGGCTGGTTGCGATCGCGCTCGAAGCCGCGGCCAAGGCTGGCGCGCCGGCCGTCATGCTGGTCGGCGACGAGCCCTATTACGGGCCGCTCGGCTTCAAGCGCTTCCCGCGCGGCCAGATCACCATGCCGCGCCCGGTCGACCTCGACCGGCTGCTCCATCACGAGATCAAGTCCGGCTCGGTGGCGCGGTTCGTCGGCGAGGTCTGCCATGCGGACACGGCCCGGCTGCCCGAATAGCTACCGCCCATGACCTGGCCCGCCGGGCAATCGTGCAGCGTTCGATCCCGTCAATCGGTGCTTCGATCGACCCCCCGTTAATCGACACCTCAATCAGGTTGCGCCTTCCGGGCGGGCTTCGTAGCATGATCCGAAATCATGGGAGGACGCCTTCATGAACCCGATCGGACAGGTCGCGATCGTCACCGGCGGAGGTTCCGGGCTTGGCGAAGCAACGGCGCGCGTCCTTGCCGCCAGGGGAGCCAAGGTGGCGATACTCGATGTCGGCATCGAGCGCGCCGCGAAGGTGGCTGCYGACATCCGGGGCATCGCCCTTCAGTGCGACGTCAGCAGCGGTGAAAGCGGCACAGCCGCGATTGCGGAAGTCGCCGAAAAACTCGGCGAACCGCGCATCCTCGTCAACTGCGCCGGCATCGCCATTGGCGTGAAGACGGTCGGCAAGGACGGTCCGCACCCGCTCGACCAGTACCGCAAGGTGATCGAGATCAACCTGATCGGCACCTTCAACATGATCCGCCTCGTCGCCGACCGAGCCGCCAGGCTCGACCCGCTCGAAGGCGGCGAGCGCGGCGTCATTGTCAATACCGCCTCGGTCGCCGCCTATGACGGCCAGATCGGCCAGGCTGCCTATTCGGCGTCCAAGGGCGGCGTCGTCGGCATGACGCTGCCGGTGGCGCGCGACCTCGCCCGCTCAGGCATTCGCGTCTGCACCATAGCCCCGGGTATCTTCAAGACGCCGATGATGGCCGGCATGCCGCAGGAGGTTCAGGATTCGCTCGGCGCCTCGGTGCCCTTCCCGCCGCGCCTCGGCGAGCCTTCCGAATATGCAGCGCTTGCGCTCCACATCATCGAGAACCAGATGCTGAACGGCGAGACCATCCGCCTCGACGGCGCGATCCGCATGGCGCCGAAATAGCAGGGAATGGACGCACCGCCGACAGGCGCCGACGCTACCGCCGGCAAAACAGGGCCGCTGGCCGGCCTCAAAGTGATCGAGATGGCCGGCCTCGGCCCGGTGCCGCTCGCCGCCCTGATGCTCTCGGAAATGGGCGCCGAGGTGCTGCGCATCGAGCGGGCTGACGCTCAAAAGCCGCTCCCATCCTTGCCGGAAGCCTACGACCTCGATCGCCACGGCCGCTCCATCCTCAAGCTCGACCTGAAACGCCCGGAAGGCGCGGAACTTCTGCTGCGCCTCGCGGGCAAGGYCGACGTCCTCATAGAAGGCTTTCGCCCCGGCGTCATGGAACGGCTGGGCCTAGGGCCCGATATCGTGCTCGATCGCAATCCGGCACTGGTCTATGGCCGACTGACGGGCTTCGGCCAGGATGGTCCGCTGGCGCGCCGCGCTGGCCATGACATCACCTATCTCGCTTATGCCGGCCTGCTGCATGCGGTCGGCAGGCAAGGAGCGCCGCCCGTGCCGCCGCTCAATCTCGTTGCCGACCAGGGCGGCGGCGCCATGATGCTGATCGCCGGCGTGCTGGCCGCCCTCTTCCAGCGTTCGCGTACCGGTAAGGGCCAGGTGATCGACGCGGCGATGGTCGAGGGCGCATCCATGCTCGCCGCACCGATCCACGCCTTCATGGCGGCAGGACTTTGGAGCGACAGCCGCGGCGAGAACCTGCTCGATTCCGGGGCGCCCTTCTACGACACCTATGAGACCGCGGACGGCCGGTACGTCRCCATCGGCTGCCTCGAGCCCGGCTTTTTCGCCGAGTTCGCTGAACTCCTGCCGCTCGACCAGCGTTTTGTCCATAGCCAGTATGACAGGACGTTGTGGCCTCAGATGCGCACCGCCATCGCAGGCAGGATCAGAGAGAAGACGCGCGACGAATGGGTCGACGTCTTTGGCTCGACCGACGCCTGCGTCGCTCCCGTCCTGTCCCTGACCGAAGCAAAGGACCACCCGCAAAGCCGCGCCCGGCGGAGCTTCGTAAGATCCGGCAAGCTTCAGCGCCCGGCGCCGGCGCCGCGCTTCTCGCACGCTTCGCCGACGTCAGCCTCGCCGCCGGCCTTCACCGACCGTGAGCCACAACGCGTGCTGGCACGCTTCGGTGTCGGCGAAAGTGAAATCGAAGCCCTTGTCAGGTCCGGCTTGTTTGGCCAATAAACCGGAGAATAGAAATCAACTTATCGCGGTGAACGCTTTGACGGAAACCAGGAAGGATGTCATCCGCGAGACTGATGCCAAGGCCATCAGGCTGGCGAAGACGCTGATCCGCTCGGCCAGCTTCGCCGCGCTGGCGGTAATCGAGCCTGGCAACGGCGCGCCGCTGGCAAGCCGGGTCGGCGTCGCGACCGACATCGACGGCGCGCCGCTGATCCTCATCTCGATGCTTTCGGCGCATACCGGCGCGCTTCTTGCCGACCCGCGCTGCTCGCTGCTGGTTGGCGAACCCGGCAAGGGCGATCCGCTGGCGCATCCGCGCATCGCGCTTGCGTGTCGGGCGCTGCGGCTGGAGCGCGGTTCCGCCGATCACGTTCGCGCCGAACGGCGCTACCTCAACCGCAACCCCAAAGCGAGGCTCTATGCCGGGCTCGGCGACTTCTCGATATTCCGCCTCGAGCCTGAGCGTGCCAGCCTGAATGGCGGCTTCGGCAAGGCCTATCTTCTGGAGCGCGCCGACTTAATCACCAGCGGCCCGGTCGCCGAGGAACTCGCGGCCAGCGAGCAGTCGGCGTTGGACCACATGAATGCCGATCATCGCGATGCGCTTTGCCTCTATGCGCGCCATTTCGGCCGGGCCGAAGGCGACGRCTGGATGGTCACAGGGTTCGACGCCGACGGCATGGATCTGGCTTCTTCGGATTCCACGTGCAGGGTCTTCTTCCCCCAGCCTCTCGCCGCGGCCAGTCAGTTGCGCCCGGTCCTGGTCGAGATGGCAAAGACCGGGCGCGCCGCCGGCCAGGCACAGTAGCGAAAGTTTAATCATCCTAGATCGAAAGCACCGCTTGAGATTTGGATGAAATGATCTACCCTTCGTTACGGCGCTGATTCAACGGCGCTTCCTGACCTCAACATTTTGGAATTCAGCCTCCATTGCCCCCATGGCGGCTGGACGAGCCGGAAACCATGGGGGATCTATGATCTCGAACAAGCTAGTCGCYAATGCCGAATCGGCTGCTGCGTTTCTGACGCTCATGGGCAATGAAAAACGGCTGCTGATCGTAAGCCATCTGATCGACGGCGAAATGTCGGTCGGTGCCATCGCCGAGAAAGTCCAGCTGAGCCAGTCCGCTCTGTCGCAGCATCTGGCCAAGCTTAGGGCGCTCGACCTCGTCGATACGCGTCGCGACCGCCAGATGATTTACTATTCCTGCAAGTCCGACGCGGTGCGTGAGCTGCTTCGCATGCTGGAAGGCATTTTCGGCGACGGYGACCTGTCCCAGATGGCCTACAGAATGCGACGCGCCGGGACTTGACCCTCGCGATCCAAAGTTCCTTACCTCGCTGACGATTTTGCCGGCGAGACTTGCATGAACCTCATCCGCATAGACGATTCGCAGGATCCGCGTGTCGCCGCCTATCTCGATATCCGCGAGCGCGACCTCGTCGGCCGCCACGGGCGCTTCGTCGCGGAAGGCAAGGTGGTGCTGGATTTGTTGTTGTCGGCAGGACGCTTCACTGCTGAGTCAGCGCTCATTCTCGAAAACAGGTTGGCGGGCCTGGAAGACGTCTTGCGCAAGGCGCCCGCGGACTTCCCGGTCTATGTCGCCAAGGGCGAGGTCGTGGACCGGATCGCCGGTTTCCACATGCACCGCGGCATATTGGCGATTGGCGTTCGCGGCGCCCCTAGGCGCGCGGAGGCCCTGCTCGACGCCTTGCCCGCAAGYGCGTTGGTGGTTGTTCTGGTGGGCATATCCAACCACGACAACATGGGTTCGATCTTCCGCAATGCGGCCGCATTCGGCGCGGACGCCGTACTTCTCGATCCCACTTGCTGCGATCCGCTCTATCGCAAGGCGATCCGCGTTTCCGTCGGCGCCGCGCTGAAGGTCCCCTTCGCGTCCTTCGGTGACACTGTGCGCTTGATTGCCACGCTCGACCGAATGGGCTTCGGCCAATTCGCACTCTCGCCGCGTGGCGAGAGTGACATTCGCGCCGCGCAAAGGCGTTCGCGGCTGGCGCTCTATCTCGGCACCGAAGGCGAAGGCCTGCCTGCAGCCCTGCTCAACCGGCTGCGGACAGTGAGGATCGGGATGGCGGAGGGCTTCGACAGCCTCAACGTCGCCGCCGCTTCGGCCATCGCCCTGCATCACTTTTCGAACCGATAGAGCAATTCCAAGACGATGCCACACGCCCATCAGGCGCGTCGCTTGGGCAGCCCCGGCACCCGGCTCAGTTGGTTGTGTTGGCCTTCTGCAGGGCCCTTACGCGGTCGGCGAGGCTGATGCCGCGCTCGCCGGCGCCTTGTCGGCCGTCGACAGGGGCTGCCAAGGCCTTGGCAATCGGCGAATCCGGTCCGTCCAGCTTCAGCGTCAGATTGACGACCTCGGCCGCCAGCTCGTTGATCTGCTCGCGAAGCGCAGCACTGGCGCGGCGCGCATCGGCTGCCTGTTCGGGCTTTGCCGTTTCGAACCCGGCAAGATTGGTCTTCAGCCGCTTGTTCTCACGCGCGAGCGCCGTCAGCCTCGCCTCCAGCCGCTGCCGATCGCCCTCGAGCCTGGCGATGGCCTTGTCGACGCCTTGAACCTCGCCGGCCTGGCGCGCTCCACCATTTGCCGCGAGACCCTGCTTTGTTTGTTCGCGCATGCGGGCAAGCTCCCTCTCGCGCCGGTCGATTTTTTCCTCGCGGTCGGCAAGTGTAGCAAGCAGCCGCTCGACCTTCTTGTCCAACTCGGCTACCCGCTTCTTTTCGGCCTTGAGCGCGTCTCTGGCCGCTTTGCCTTCCGCGGCGATTTCCTGGGTGCGCCGGTCCGCTTCCTTGCGCTGGCTGCGCAGCACCGCAATGTCATTGGCGAGCTTGTCCAGTTCCGATTCGCGGGCCACGAGCTCGATCTGGCGGTTGCTGGAAGCGAAACTGGCGTCGTCATACATCTGCTCCAGCTTTTGCAGATCGAGCGCGCGCTGTTCCAGGGTCCGCTCCGCCTGCGCCAGCTTTTCCGATAGGTTACGCAATTCTTCCTCGCGCTGCTTGAGCTCTGCATTCTTGGCCTGCAGATCGGAAAGCGCCTGGTTCTTGTCCTTCGTCTCGACCGCCATTCCTTTCAGCGCCTCACGGCCCCGGCCGATCTCGACCAATTGCTCGGCCGCCTTCTCCTTGAGGCTCTTGATATTCATCTCGAGCCGGCGCGTGGTCATTGCGTATTCGGCGCGGACCCGATCCTTTTCAGCCTGGATCTCGGCTGGCGTCAGCGGCATCGACGCCTCGATGCGTCTGCGCGTCAGGACAACGGCCCGCCGCCAGACGGCCGGCGCGATCAGCGATACCAGAAAGACGGCGCAGAGGAAGCCGAGTGCGAAGAACAGGATCGACTGGACCAAGGTGGACTATCCGATATGCGAGGGCAGCGACCGCCAATGCCCCACTGTGCCACCTTGGCATGGCGGAAATCCAGCGCCGCGGCAAGAGCATGCCGCGGCGCGCTAAGGCTTATCCGAGCGGCTGTGGCAATCCTGTCCCGTCAGAACGGATTCCAGGTCGGTCGTTCCGTAAGCTTCAGATAGCCGAGATTGACGCCGAGCCGGGCGCCGACGCCGGTRCGGATCGGAACGATAAGGACCCTGTTGCTCTGCAGAACATTGAAGCCGACACCCGCCACGACATAGGCGGAGCCGGCGACGCCGCCGAAGCGGTTGTAGAGGCTGCTGATGTCGTCGAGATTGTAGACGAGCATCATCACGCGCGACCCCTCGCCGCCGAAATCCCAGCCGAGCGATGGGCCCTGCCAGAACACCTTATGGTCGCCGGCGTTCTTGGTGTAGAGCGTGCCCTCGCCATAGGTCAGGCCGCCGATCAGCGCGCCGGATCCCTCCTCGCCGAGCAGATAGCCGTTGGGGAGGCCGTAGGACGCAAAGATCTTTTCGACCACGGTGGCGAGACCGCCCGACGTCGCGCCGAAGAACTTGTGGCCGGAATCGACGATCTCCTGCGCGGTATATTCCTGGGCTCGCGTTGCCRATGTTGAGAAGATGACAGCACCCATGAGGGCGATCGTCACGGTGAGGACGCGGACGAATGTCCGGTCGTAGAATCGGGAAAACATGCTTCCAAATCTCCGTCAGGGAGCACTTTCGCCGACGCCTCGTACCCCTTACGGCTCTTGGCGGCCGTTTCGAGATGACTATCACAGGCAAACTATGCCGTAATCCTTTTTCAACCATTAAGCTGGCGCACGAAGATGGCGGTTCGAAGGCTGACAGGGCCTTGTTTCGCCTGGTTTTCCCCGCGTCAGCGCATCATTTTTCGGCGCCCGCAATTGCGGATTTGTTGATGCTTGGGCGGGCGCTGTGTATTCAGGGGGCCTTGGAAGGAGCGTGATTCGCGTGGCGGCGCGAATTCGCTGCTCGGCCATGAACATGTGAACTAGCAGGGATTTCTCCGATGGCTGAGCTCTTCGCCCTCTCCGCCCCCGATCTGGCTGCGCTTTTGTGCAGCCGCGTATGCCATGACATCATTTCGCCGGTCGGCGCCATAAACAACGGCCTCGAACTGCTCGACGAGGGCGGCGCCGACGAAGACGCCATGAAACTGATTCGCCAGAGCGCCAGGAATGCCTCGGCGCGCCTGCAGTTTGCCCGCATCGCCTTCGGTGCCGCCGGCTCGGCCGGCATGATGATCGACACCGGCGACGCCGAGGCCGTGGCCATCGCCTTCCTGAAGAACGAGAAGCCGGAATTGGTCTGGAACGGAGCCCGCGCGCTGCTGCCCAAGAACAAGGTCAAGCTGCTRCTCAATCTCATTCTCGTCGCCAATGCGGCGATACCGCGCGGCGRCAAGCTGGTGGTCACGCTGGAGAACCTCGAGACCGAGCCGCGCTTTTCGCTGTCGGCCAGCGGCCCGATGCTGCGCGTCCCGCCGAAATTCCTCGAGCTGCATTCCGGCAACAAGCCTGAGGAACCGATCGACGCCCACTCGGTCCAGCCTTATTACACGCTGCTTTTGGCGCGCGAAGCCAACATGACGATCTCGATCCACGCGACCGCGGAAGAGATCGTGCTGTCGGCAGCCTGAAGCAACGACCAAGAACGGCCAAGTATTAACTTCAAATACTATTGCTGCGTTCGACGCGGGCGAAGYAACGCTCGCAATTGACGTTGTATTGGGTCGGCGGCGAAAACCGCGATCCGCCTCTTTGGAAAAACTTTACCTAACGGCTTTTCGGCTTCTTTACCGGCTTGCTCTAGGATGCCCCTGTTACCGGAGATTGCCGGATCGGCAGATGGCAAAGAGGACCCGGAAATGAAGCGCTGCCTGTTCGTGGACGATTCCAGCGTCATCAGGAAGGTCGCAAAGCGTATCCTAGGCGGCTCGGACATCGTGGTCATCGAAGCCGGAACCGGGCTTGATGCTCTGGACATCTGCGCCACCGACATGCCGGACGTTGTCGTGGTGGACGGCGGGCTGGCGGACATRCAGGCCGCGGATCTCATTCGTCGCATCCGCGGCATGGAAGGCGCGGTCAAGCCGCAGATCCTTGTATCGCTGATCGAAGTCGATGTCGGCGCGATCATGCGTGCGAAACGGGCCGGCGCCCAGGGCTATCTTCTCAAGCCCTTCAATCGCGCACAATTGCTCGAAAGCTTCCGTGTCCTGAAGATCGCCGCCTGATCCCGCGGGCGGCAGCTTCGCGCGCATGAAAAAACCCGGCCGGAGCCGGGTTTTTGTTTGATTGCTTTGRCCGACTTTTGATCAGGCGCTGACGCGGATGTCTTCCGGCTCACGCAGCACATAGCCGCGACCCCATACGGTCTCGATGTAGTTCTGGCCTCCGGACGCCGCGTCGAGCTTCTTGCGCAGCTTGCAGATGAAGACGTCGATGATCTTCAGTTCCGGCTCGTCCATGCCGCCATAGAGGTGGTTGAGGAACATTTCCTTGGTGAGCGTCGTGCCCTTGCGCAGCGAGAGCAGCTCCAGCATCTGGTATTCCTTGCCGGTCAGGTGCACGCGCTGGCCGCCGACCTCGACGGTCTTGGCGTCGAGGTTGACCACCAGATCGCCCGTGGTGATGACCGACTGGGCATGGCCCTTGGAGCGGCGGACGATGGCGTGGATGYGCGCCACCAGCTCGTCCTTGTGGAAGGGCTTGGTCATGTAGTCGTCGGCGCCGAAACCGAGGCCCCGCACCTTGTCCTCGATGCCGGCCATGCCGGAGAGGATCAGGATCGGCGTCTTGACCTTGGAAAGGCGAAGCGTGCGCAGTACTTCGTAGCCCGACATGTCGGGAAGATTGAGATCGAGAAGGATGATGTCGTAGTCGTATAGCTTGCCGAGATCGACCCCTTCTTCGCCGAGATCGGTCGTATAAACGTTGAAGCTTTCCGATTTCAGCATCAGCTCGATGCTTTGTGCGGTTGCACTGTCGTCTTCAATCAGCAGAACACGCATTTCATTCCCCTTTTCTGCTGCCGGACCATTTCACGACCCGTCCGGGACCGGAGCAGTGATTGCCTGAACAGAAGGTGCCACCGACTGGTTAACAAATCCTAATTTCGTGTCGGTCACGATATCAGATTTTTTAACCCCTTTCTACACCTACTTGAATCTAATAACGAATCAGACACCCAAGCCGCTCATGTACCACTTTAATAAGTCAGCGTAAGTGACTCTAGGGACTCGCAGGCCCGCTTTCCGCCACAGCCGGAATTTTTACCCGGCCTTAAGTCCTCGCCCGTATGATTAACAATGCCCGTAAACGAATGGTTACCGCCGGCAAAAATCTTTAGGGCTTTGTTTCCTATAGCCTTGGGAAAGCCGGGGGAAACGGGTGACGCTAGGGCCTTTCGAGGCTGATGGGACGATATGCAGGTGTGCGTTTCCGGGAGTACCGAGTCATGAAGTCACGTGAAAACCTCGTTCGGCTGAAGCAGTTTCAGGTGAATGAGAAGCGGCGCCAGCTGTTGCAGCTGGACATGATGATCGCCGAGTTCGAACGCATGGCCGTCGAGTTGGAGGCCCAGATCGTCGCCGAAGAGAAAAAGGCCGGCATCACCGACATCAACCATTTTGCCTATCCGACCTTCGCCAAGGCGGCGCGCCTGCGCCGCGACAATCTCAGGAACTCGCAAAGCGACCTCGCCCAGCAGCGAACCATGGCCGAATCATTACTCGGCGAAGCTGAAGCGGAGCTTTCCAAGGCGGAGATGCTGGAATCGCGTGACAGCAAGGTCCGCGACGCGGAAACGGGTGGCCGCAGCGCCATGATCGGCTGAGCCGGAGCCCGCTTCGCGGCGACCGCTGCACACTCACCGGTTTCGCCCYTGAACCCTCGCCCTTGAACCGCGCCAGGAGAAATCCTGYCGCCCCGCTTCAAGGCGTCACTGCYATATCGTCCCGATGATCCGCCGATGYCCTCGCACGGGCATCCTTGATGTCGGGCGMATGCTCCTCCGCCCAGGACCGGATCTGGCTGAGCAGCTCCGCCAGGTTCCGGCCGAGATCCGTCAGCTCATATTCGACCCGCGGCGGAATGACCGGATAGACCTCGCGCCGGACAAGGCCGTCGCGCTCCAGCACGCGCAGCGTCTGCGTCAGCATTTTCGGTGTGATGCCTTCCAGCTTGCGCGCCAGCTCGCCATTGCGCATCCGGCCGCGCTTCAAAGCGCAAACGGTCAGGTAGACCCATTTGCTGGCCAGCATCTCGAGCACGGTATGCGAAGGGCAGGTGCGCCGGAACGCATCATAGCCTAACGGAGCGTCATCACTATCCATGAGGTGCCTATATATCGATAAGGTGCATACTGGACAATGGAATATTACTATCCAGATGATAGCGGCATACGAACCAAGAAGGAGGCCTTTATGCGTGCCGTTATCCAGAACACCGTCGGTGGACCCGACGTCCTATTCGTCGACGAGCG
>NZ_MDFL01000149.1 GCF_001854785.1 Mesorhizobium sp. ORS 3428 | reverse complement strand
CTGCCCGCAGCTGGCCGAAGGATTTGTTCCTGGCCTTCAACCTGTCGCCGTCCCAGCTCGTCGACCAGAACACCGGCCTGCACATTCTCGCGATCCTCGACCGCACCGGCTTCGATCCGCGCCGGCTGGAGATCGAGATCACCGAGACCGGCCTGATGACCGATCCGGCTTCGGCCGAGAAGATCGTGGAGGACCTGCGCCGGGTCGGCATCCGCGTCTCGCTCGACGATTTCGGCACCGGCCAGTCCTCGCTCGGACGCCTGCGCGAATTCCATTTCGACAAGCTGAAGATCGACCGCGCCTTTGTTTCTTCCATCCTCGACGACCGGCCGTCGGAGCACATCATCCGCGCCATCCTCGCCATGTGCGAGGGGCTCGGCATGGACGTGGTGGCCGAAGGTATCGAGGATGAAGCGCAGGCCGACCGCCTCGTCCAGTTCGGCTGTGCCGGCGGACAGGGCTACCTGTTCGGCAAGCCGGCCGATGCCGACGCCACGCTCGGCTATCTGCGCGATTCCTATCGCGGCGCGCTGTACGCCAGGGCGATCTGACCGGGCGGCCCGCGCCGCCTTGGYAATGCCCCGATCATTTGTCAGACATTAGGCCGGGAAACTGACGTTTCTCCCTTGCCCGCGCGCATTGTCTGGCTAGGATGCGCGCCGGCCAAGGGAGAAAGAGATCATGATGCCATCGGCGCGTTTCGCCGACCTCGAAGGCGCCTCGGTGCTGATCACCGGCGGCGGTTCCGGCATYGGCGCGGCGCTGACCGAAGGCTTTATGCGGCAAGGCGCYAAGGTCGCCTTCATCGACATCGCCGACGGTCCGAGCACGGCGCTGGCCGACCGCCTGGGAAACGAGCTCGGGCGGCGCCCGCTCTACCTCAAGACCGACCTGCGCGACGTCGAGGCGCTGCGCGCCGCGGTGGCGAAGGCGGCGGAAGCACATGGCGATGTCACGGCGCTCGTCAACAACGCGGCCCTCGACGACCGTCATGAGGTGAAGGACGTCACGGTCGAGTTCTGGGACAACAACCTCGCCGTCAACCTGCGCCCGCATTTCTTCACCGCGCAGGCGGTGGCGCCGGGCATGAAGCGCGCCGGCGGCGGCTCGATCATCAACTTCAGCTCCACCTCCTATCTCATCAATCATCCCGACCTGCCGGCCTATACCGCCGCCAAGGCCGGAATCCTCGGCCTCACCAAGGGTCTTGCCGGCAAGCTGGGCGCCGACGGCATCCGCGTCAACGCGATCGCGCCCGGCTGGGTGATCACCGAGCGCCAGCGGCAGCTCTGGGTCACCGAAGAAACGCTTGCGGCCCATGTCGCCAAGCAGTGCATCAGGCAAGTCATGCAGCCAGACGACATTGTCGGCACCGTGCTCTTCCTGGCGTCGGACGCCTCGCGCATGCTGACGGCGCAGATGCTGATCGTCGACGGAGGCGTCCTGTGAGCGGCGCGCCAGCGGTCGCCGCGCTCGACTGGGGCACGACAAGGCTCCGTGCCTGGCTCATCGACAGCGCCGGCAAGGTGCTTGCCGAGCGGCGCGGCGACGACGGCCTGATCACTGCGCGCGAAAAAGGCTTCGCCAACGTGCTGGAAGCTCATCTCGCCGCCATGAGCGCGCCGGAGGACTTGCCCGTCATCATCTGCGGCATGGCGGGTTCCCGCCAGGGCTGGGTGGAGGCACCTTATGTCACCGTGCCGGCGCCGATCGGCGCCATCCTTGGCGAGGCTGCCCGCATAGCGGGCGAGCGCCGCGACATCCGTATCGTTCCGGGCCTCGCCCAGCGCCTCGCCGATGCGCCGGACGTCATGCGTGGCGAGGAAACGCAGCTCGCCGGCGCCGGTTTGCCGGCAAAGGGTCGCCATCTCGTCTGCATGCCGGGCACGCATTCGAAATGGGTCGCGGTCGAGGACGGCGCGGTCGCCGGCTTCGGCACCTGGCCGACGGGCGAATTGTTTTCCGTGCTGGCCACGCATTCGATCCTGAAGCATTCGCTGGGCGAGCATCCGGCGCCGGTCGCTGCCGAGGATCCGTTCTTCCGTCAATGGTGCGAGCAGGCGCTGGGCGAGGGCGGCGACGTCACCTCGAAACTGTTTGCGATCCGCGCCGCCGGGTTGCTGCAGGATTTGAAATCCGACGAGGCGGCCGCCTGCCTGTCGGGGCTCTTGATCGGCGGCGAGATTGCCTCCGCGAAACGTCGGTACGGGGTCAGCGAAGCCCCAGTGGTACTGATCGCTTCCGGCGCGCTGGCTGATCTTTACGGCGCGGCTCTGGGCTTCGCCGCTCTTGCCTTTCGGATCGTCGATGCGGATGAAGCGGTGCGCGCCGGCCTTGTCGAGGCGGCGCGCGAGAACGGCATGATCGGAGGCGCTTGAATGACCGAGACGGCACCTTTCCCGAAGCTCAAGCGCGGCCTCGTCGCCATCCTGCGCGGACTGAAGCCGGGCGAAGYGGTGGCGATCGCCCAGGCGGTGCATGATGCCGGCATCGAGGCGATCGAGGTGCCGCTCAACTCGCCGGAACCCTTCGCCTCCATTGCCAGCATTGTCGAGGCGCTTTCTAAGACTGCGCTGGTCGGCGCCGGCACGGTGCTGACGGCGGCCGATGTCGATGCCTTGCACAAGGCCGGCGGCCGGTTGCTGGTCAGCCCCAATATCGACGCCGAGGTCATGGGCCGCGCAATGCATTACGGCATGGTGACGATGCCCGGCGTCTTCACGCCCACCGAAGCCTTCCAGGCGATCAGGCTCGGCGCCTCGGCGCTGRAATTCTTTCCGGCGAGCGCGCTCGGCGCCGGCGGCATAGCCGCGATCCGCGCCGTGCTGCCGCCAACGACCCTGATCGGCGCCGTCGGCGGCGTTTCCGACAAGGATTTTGCCGGCTACAAGGCGGTCGGCGTCTCGGTCTTCGGCCTGGGTTCCAGCCTCTACAAGCCCGGCGCCAGCGCCGAGGACGTGGCGGAGCGCGCCCGCGCCGCGGTCGCCGCCTGGGACGAAGCCTTTGGAGGGCTATGATGGAAAGCGTTTCGGTCTTCAGCGACTACATCTGCCAGCTGGGCGAAGGCCCGAGCTACGATCCCGGCACCGACACACTCTTCTGGTTCGACATCGTCAACGGCAAGCTGCTGGAAAAGCCGCTCGCCGGCGCGCTGAAGGTCCATGAACTCGGCCTGATGGCGAGCGCCATCGCCATCATCGACGATGGCCGCCAGCTCATCGCCACGGAGGTCGGCCTGCAGGTCCGCGACGTCAGGACCGGCACGCTGACGCTGCACACGCCGATCGAGGCTGAAAACCCTCTCACCCGCTCCAACGATTCCCGCGTCCATCCCTGCGGTGCCTTCTGGACCGGTACGATGGGCAAGGACGAGGAAAAGGGCGCCGGCTCGATCTACTGGTTCTTCAAGGGCGAACTTCGCCGGCTCTTCTCCGACATCACCGTCTCCAACTCGATCTGCTTTTCCGAGGATGGGGCGATCGCCTATTACACCGACACCGCGACGGGCCTTCTGATGCGCGTCGCCTGCGATCCGGCGACCGGGCTGCCGACCGGCGAGCCGAAAGTCTTCGTCGATCATCGCTCGCAACAAGGCTATATCGACGGCTCGGTGGTCGACCGCGACGGCGTGCTGTGGAACGCCGTCTGGGGCGGCAAGGCGGTGAAGGCCTATTCGCCCGACGGCAAGCTGYGGCGCGAGATCGCGATGCCGGTGACGCAGCCTTCCTGCCCGGCCTTCGTCGGCCAGAAGGCCGACCGGCTGGCGGTGACATCGGCGTGGAAGGGCAAGGACGAGAAACAGCGCAAGCTCGACCCGCAGGCCGGCATGACCTTCCTTCTCGACATTCCGGTCAAGGGCCGCTTCGAGCCGCGCGTGCTGATCGCCTGAGCGGCTTGCGGATTATCGCCCGGCCCGGTCGGTTTCCCGCTTGCCGCGCGCAACGGCCATGCGATGGTAGCGCCTGATTTGCTGGGAGCCTCCATGTCGCTGAGCAAGCCGACGCTGATCCTTGTCCATGAGCCGGAGAAGGCCTGTTTCGACCGGCTGGTCGCCGATGGCTATCCGACGGAACGCGCCGCCGAGATTTCGTCCTACCTGGCGCAGTCGACCGACCTCGCGCCCGAATTCGGTGCGCTCGCCGCCGCTTGCGAAAAGCGCGGCCTCGCCTTCATGGCGGTCGAGCTCGACGAAACGGCGCCGGTGCTCGCCAAGGCCGATCCGCAGGCAACGCTGGTCTGGACGCTGACCGACGGCATCGCCTATTTCCGCGGCGGCGCCTCGCCCGCGCTGGCAAGGCTGAACGGGCTGAGAACGATAGGCGCCGACGATTCCGTGTTCGCGCTCTGCCAGGACAAGTTCCGCTCCGGCGCCGTGCTCGGCGCGCTCGGCCTGCCGGTGCCGCCGGCCGGGCTGGCGCGCAATGGCGAGTGGCTGGTCGAACCGCCGGCCTCGCCCGCCGGCTGGTTCGTCAAGCCCAATCGGCTCGGCGCCAAGATCGGCATCTGGCCGGATTCGCGCGTGACGGATCTTGGCCACGCGCTGGAACTTAGCCGGCGTGTCTTTTCCCATTATCGCGACGATGTCGTCGTCCAGCCTTATGTGGCCGGCCGTAATGCGCGGGCGAGCTTCCTGGGCCTGAAGCCGGAGACCGGCGTCGAGGCGCTCGCCGTTGCCTTTGTCGATTCCGGCGCCGATTTCCAGACCATGGCTGACAGCATGGCGCTTTATGGCGATACCGGCCAGGCCGCCAGGGACGCCGGCGCCTATGCAGAGCCGGCGCTTGAGCCGGTCGCCGTCAGCCAGCCGGYGGCCGATAGGGCTATCCGCGCCCTGGCGCAAAAACTGATGCGGGGGCTTGGGCTCAAGGACGTCTTCTCCGTCGATCTCAGGGTCGAGGCCGACGATACGGTCCATCTCATCGAGTTCGAAATCTGCCCCGGCCTGCCCTGCTTCGACTTCCGCGACTATTGCCGCAAGCAGTGGGGCATGAGCCTCGCCGACGCGATGGCCGAAACGGCCGCGAGCCGGTTGAGGTTGTGACCTTGGCTGAACGCCTCTGTCCTTTTCGTCATCCCAGGGTCTTCGCGACGGAGCTTCGCTCCTGCTTCGCCCTGGGATGACGAAGCGCGAGGACGGCTTCGGCCAATCTCGGGCGTGCCACCAACACGGGCAACGTCCCCTGCGCCGAAGGCCTACACCCCCTCCACCAGCACGATCTCGCCGTCCGCTACTTTCTGGCGGATCGCGACGGCGCGCTGATATTCCGGCGAGTGGTAGCAGTCATGCGCCGCGGCAAGCGATTCGAACTCGATGATGACGTTGCGGCCGCGGCCCGGTCCCTCGGYCTTCTCATGCTCGCCCCCGCGCGCCAGGAATTTCGCGCCGAAACGGTCGAAGGCGAGCTTCGCGGCGGCGACATAATCCTTGTAGCCTTCCGGGTCGCGCACATCGACGCGGGCAATCCAGTATCCCTTTGGCATTCCTTTCTCCCTGTTTCTTTTCCTTCGCGGACCGGCCTATGCCGAGCGCATTTCGGCCAGGATAGCCTCGGCCGCCGCGCGCCGGTCCGGAGCCGTCACGATAGGCCGGCCGACGACGAGGTGGCTGGAGCCGTTGCGAATCGCTTGCGCCGGCGTCACGACGCRCTTCTGGTCGCCATGGTCGCTGCCGCTCGGCCGTATRCCCGGCGTCACCACCGCCATGTCGGGTCCGACGATCCGGCGCACCGCTTCAGCCTCCTCGGCAGAGCAGAYAATGCCGCCCATGCCRGCATGCAGCGCCTGTTCGGAGCGCCGCAGCACCAGCGTGTGCGGATCATACTCATAGCCGGCGTCGATCACGTCCTGCTCGTCCATCGAGGTGAGCACCGTCACCGCGAGCAGGCAGAGATCGCTGCCCTTGGCTGCCTCGACTGCCGCCTTCATGGCTTTGGGGTAGGCATGGAGCGTCAGCATCGAGGCCCCCATCCTGACGATGTTCTCGACCCCCTTGGCCACCGTGTTGTCGATATCGAGCAGCTTCATGTCGAGGAAGATCCTGGTGCCGCCGCTGGCGAGCTCGCGCGCAAAATCGAGCCCGCCTGCAAAGGCGAGCTGGTAGCCGATCTTGTAGAAGGAGACGGTGCCTTCGAGTTCGCGCACCGCCTTCTCGGCTTCCTCGAGCGTCGGCACATCGAGGCCGACTATCAGCCTGTCGCGCATCGTGTCGCCCTGCACCGAACCGCCGGGCTGCATCACGCCTCGATCCGGACGGACAGCATGCGCGAGGTTTCGATCAGTGTGCGGCATAGGCGCTCCATGGATTGGCGTAGTCTTTCGTCCCGGAATTGTCCATCCTCGGCGAAGGCTTCGCCGGCGCTGGAAACCGAGCATTCCGGCGTGATCACTTCCATCTGGCAGCGCACCAGCACCGCGCGCAGATGGTTGATGCAGCGTATGCCGGCAAATTTGCCCTCGGAGGAGGAACAGAGTGCGACGGGCTTGCCGTAAAGCGGTCGGAAAGACCGGCTGCCGTCGCGCCGGATCCGGCTCACCCAGTCTATCGAGTTCTTCAAGAGCGGCGGGATAGAGCCGTTATATTCCGGCGTCGCGATCAGAAGTCCGTCATGGGCGGCGATCTGCCGGGCGAGCGTCACGGCATTCTCGGGAATGCCTTTTTCCTTCTCGAGATCCTCGTCCATGATCGGCAGCGGATAATCACCGAGCGAGATGCGGGTCACCTCGGCTCCCTGCATGGCGAGTTCCTTCTGCGCCGCATCGGCCGTTCTGCCGCTGAAAGCGCCAGTGCGGACCGAGCCCGCGAAGACGAGGATTCTTGGGATCATGGGCGGCTACCTGAGGGAAATAGGGGAGTAAGGGAATAGGGCAGTAAAGGAGTAGGGAATAATCCGAAAATCGTTCATTCCCCTATTCCCCTACTGCCTTACTCCCCTACTCCCTTCCCATCTAATGCGCTTCGCGCCGGTAGATCCACAGCTGCGTCGGCGGGATATTACGGATGATGAAATCGAAATGCTTGACCGTGTAATCGCCGCGGCCGGGCGGGATCGGCGACAGCGGGCCATAGGTCAGCTGCACCACCGGCCGGCCGGCCGGGATGCGGTCGAGCAAGCTTTCGACATAGGCGATGCGCTGAGCGACCGGGAAGTTGAGCAGCGGCACGCCGGACACGACCGAATCGAACACCAAGTCGCGCTTGTCGCCGAGCGTGGCGTCGAGGTTGAAGGCGTCGCCCTCGATGACGTTGACGCCCGGATACAGCCGGCGCAGATGGCRCACGAAGTCGGTCGAGTATTCGACAGCGTAGAGGTTTTCCGGCTTCACCCCCTCGGCCAGGATGGCGCGGGTGATGACGCCGGTGCCGGGTCCGACCTCGAGCACCGGCAGGCCCGATTTCGGATTGACGATCGAAGCCATCTTGCGGGCGGTGATGGAGCTGGTGGGGACGATCGAGCCGACCGCTTTCGGCTTGTCGATCCAGCCTTTGAAGAACTTCAGCTCGTCGTCGAATTTCTCCGCCAGCGCTTTGCGCAACCCGGGACCACGTGCCATGCGAGCTCTCCTCAACGCTCCCCGACCCGCTACTTAGCAGCTAGTTGGGACAAGGCAAGGCGCGAACTGGCATAAGGTGTTGATGAAGCTCGGCAGGCGCGCCAACGCAAGTCGCCCAAAACAGCGTAGGTTCTGGGATAACGGCTTGCGTCGGAAGGTGCCAAGTCGCCCAGAAGAGCGCAGCGATTTTGGGCTAACGGCTCGGATGAAGAGACCTCAGCCTTCGCCGAACGACTCGAAGAAGTCCTTCATGCGGGCGAAGAAGCCGCTCGACTGGGGTGAATTGTCCTTCGAGGAGAGCTGCTCGAACTCTTCCAGCAGCTCGCGCTGGCGCCGCGACAGGTTCTGCGGCGTCTCGACCGCCGTCTGGATATAGAGGTCGCCGACATTGGGCTGCCGCAGCACCGGCATGCCCTTGCCCTTCAGCCGGAACTGGCGGCCGTTCTGCGTGCCTTCCGGCACCTTCACCTTGGTCTGCGTGCCATCGAGCGTGGTGACCTCGAACGAGCCGCCAAGGGCGGCGGTGGTCATCGAGATCGGCACCTTGCAGTAGAGATCGGCACCGTCGCGCTGGAAGAATTCGTGCGGCTYGACGGCGAGGAAGATGTAGAGGTCGCCCGAAGGGCCGCCGCGCAGGCCGGCCTCGCCCTCATTGGCAAGCCGGATGCGGGTTCCGTCCTCGATACCGGCCGGGATGTTGACCGAGAGCGAACGCTCCTCGGTCACGCGGCCCTGGCCGCTGCATTTCGGGCAGGGATCCTTGATCGTCTGGCCGCGCCCCTGGCATTGCGGGCAGGTGCGCTCGATCGAGAAGAAGCCTTGCGTGGCGCGCACCTTGCCGTGTCCGTGGCACATGGCGCAGGTGACCGGCTGCGTGCCGGGCTTGGCGCCGGTCCCGGAGCACTCCGAGCAGGAAATCGAGGCCGGCACGCGGATTTGCGCCGTCTTGCCGGAGAATGCCTCTTCCAGCGTGATCTCCATGTTGTAGCGCAGGTCTGCGCCGCGCTCGCGGCCGCCCGACGAGCGGCGCTGGCGGCCGCCCATCATGTCGCCGAAAATGTCTTCGAAGATGTCGGCGAAGCCGCCGGCGCCGAAGCCGTGCCCCGCGCCGTTCACGCCGCCCTGCTCGAAGGCGGCGTGGCCGAAACGGTCATAGGCCGCGCGCTTCTGYGGATCCTTCAGCGTCTCGTAGGCCTCGTTGATTTCCTTGAATTTGTGCTCGCAGGCATGGTCGCCAGGATTGYGGTCGGGATGGAACTGCATGGCGAGCTTGCGGAAAGCGCTCTTGAGTTCCTTGTCGTCGGCGCCCCTGTGCACGCCCAGCGTTTCGTAGAAATCAGCTTTCATTTTTTCCCGCGGTCCGGATGCTCAATGTCTTCAGGCATTGTTGCGTCGTTTACCGGCACGTTGTTCGATTTAGGAGCGATGCCGCCCGGATGCTAGTGCCGAGYCGGGCTCACCCCGTGKTTTTCTGTCACTTTTTGGCCCAAGGTTGCAAAAAAGCCCGGCTTTTGCGCCGGGCTTTTCGCATTATTTGCCGTCAGCCGGCTCAGGCCGACTTCTTCTTGTCGTCGTCTTCGTCGATTTCCTCGAAATCGGCGTCGACCACGTCCGAGTCCTTGGCGGCGTCCGCCTTGGCGTCGGCTTCGGCAGCTTCCTTCTGCGAAGCCTCGTACATGGCCTGGCCAAGCTTCATCGAAGCTTCCGCGAGCGACTGCGACTTGGCCTCGATATCGGCCACATTGTCGCYCTCGGYGGCGGCCTTCAGCGCGCTGATGGCGTCGGCGATCGCGGTGYGGTCGGCCTCCGAGACCTTGTCGCCATAGTCCTTGAGCGACTTCTCGGACGAGTGCACCAGGGATTCGGCCTGGTTGCGGGCCTCGACGAGGGCGCGGCGCTTCTTGTCGGCCTCGGCATTGGCCTCGGCGTCCTTCACCATCTTCTCGATGTCRGCGTCGGACAGGCCGCCGGACGCCTGGATGCGGATCTGGTGCTCCTTGCCGGTGCCCTTGTCCTTGGCCGAGACGTTGACGATGCCATTGGCGTCGATGTCGAAGGTGACCTCGATCTGCGGCACGCCGCGCGGGGCCGGCGGAATGCCGACCAGGTCGAACTGGCCGAGCAGCTTGTTGTCGGCCGCCATCTCGCGCTCGCCCTGGAAGACGCGGATCGTCACCGCCGACTGCGAATCCTCGGCCGTCGAGAACACCTGGCTCTTCTTGGTCGGGATCGTGGTGTTGYGCTCGATCAGCCGGGTGAACACGCCGCCCAGCGTCTCGATGCCGAGCGACAGCGGCGTCACGTCGAGCAGGAGCACGTCCTTGAYGTCGCCCTGCAGCACGCCGGCCTGGATGGCGGCGCCGAGCGCGACCACCTCATCCGGGTTGACGCCCTTGTGYGGCTCCTTGCCGAAGAACTGCTTCACGATCTCCTGGATCTTGGGCATGCGGGTCATGCCGCCGACCAGCACCACCTCGTCGATCTCGCCCGCCTTCAGGCCGRCATCCTTGAGCGCCGCCTTGCAGGGATCGATCGTGCGCTGCACGAGATCCTCGACCAGGCTCTCGAACTTCGCCCGGGTGAGCTTCATCGTCAGGTGCTTCGGCCCGCTGGCGTCAGCGGTGATGAAGGGCAGGTTGATCTCCGTCTGCGTCGTCGACGACAGCTCGATCTTGGCCTTCTCGGCCGCTTCCTTCAGGCGCTGCAGGGCGAGCTTGTCGGCCTTGAGGTCGATGCCCTGCTCCTTCTTGAACTCCGACGCCAGGTACTCGACCAGGCGCATGTCGAAGTCCTCGCCGCCGAGGAAAGTGTCACCGTTGGTCGACTTCACCTCGAAGACGCCGTCGCCGATCTCGAGCACCGAAATGTCGAATGTGCCGCCGCCAAGGTCATAGACGGCGATGGTCTTGCCTTCCTTCTTGTCGAGGCCATAGGCAAGCGCTGCAGCCGTCGGCTCGTTGATGATGCGCAGCACTTCGAGGCCGGCGATCTTGCCGGCGTCCTTGGTCGCCTGGCGCTGGGCGTCGTTGAAATAGGCCGGAACGGTGATGACCGCCTTCTCGACCTTCTCGCCGAGATAGGCTTCCGCCGTTTCCTTCATCTTCTGCAGGATCATGGCCGAGATCTGGCTGGGCGACAGCTTCTTGCCGCCGGCCTCGACCCAGGCATCGCCGTTGTCACCCTTGACGATCTTGTAGGGGACAAGCTTCTTGTCCTTTTCCGTCACCGGGTCCTCATAGCGGCGGCCGATCAGGCGCTTGACCGCGAAGATGGTGTTTTCAGGATTGGTCACCGCCTGGCGCTTGGCCGGCTGGCCGATGAGGCGCTCGCCGTCGCTGCTGATGGCGACGATCGAAGGGGTCGTGCGCGCGCCCTCCGCATTCTCGATGACCTTTGAATCCTTGCCGTCCATGATGGCGACACAGGAATTGGTGGTTCCGAGGTCGATACCGATTACTTTTGCCATTGTTCTTGTCTCTCCGCTGAGCAGGCTCTCAGGACCCTTGACAAGGCGTTCCGACGAAAGCCCCTGTTCATAAGAAAAATTCCGTCTTGGTCCCCGATTTTCAAGGCCGGACGGCTTGGCGCGTATATAAGAAGAGGCGGCACGGGGCGCAAGCATCCTGCGCAAGGCATCTGCGGCGCGGTGCTGGCGGCCGGTCTCACCGCGCGCCGGGACCGGCCCGGGTGCTGCCAGCTAGGCATGCCGATGACCGCCGAACCTGCAGGGCTCGGTCGAAGAACATATTTTTACGTCAAAGAGTTAGGTTTTGCCGACGGGGTGCCGATGCGTTCGGTAAGGTGGGTTCCGCAGATGAAGAGCGGAGCTCCGAGACGCGGCTGGCTGTGCTTGCGTCTCGACCCGCCAACGGGGCCGAACACAAGCCTGGCCGCGAGGGTCCGATTGACGCAGCCGCCCCCGGACCCCGGGTTTCTTATTCGCCGGATGACGGCCCTGCCGGACTTGTCGCCCGGCAGGGCCTTCGTCTCAGAGGCCGTTGTCCTTCAGGATCTTGGCGGCGTTGTCCTTGGTGATCTTCTCGGTCGGCAAGGTGATGGTCTTCTCGACCTTCTCGCCGTTGAGGAACTTGATCGCCTGCCGCAGGCCTTCGGCGCCCGGCGTGACATAGGTGAAGGTTGCCGTGAGCTCGCCCTTGGCGACCAGCTGCACGCCTTCATTGGGCAGCCCGTCGATGCCGATGAACTTGATGTCCTTCTCGCGCCCGGCATCCTTGGCGGCGAGATAGGCGCCGTAGGCCATCGGGTCGTTGTGGCCGTAGACGAGATCGATCTTCTCGTTGTTGCGCAGCGCCGTGGCCATGATGTTGTAGGCCTGGTCCTGCTTCYAGTCGCCCGACTGCTGGTCGAGCAGATACTTGATGCCCGGCTCCTTGTCGGTGAACTCGTGGAAGCCGTCATGGCGGTCATGCGCCGGCTGCGTACCCATGCCGCCCCAGATCTCGACGACATTGCCGGCGGCCTTGCCCTTGCCGCCCAGGAGTTCGACGGCATATTCGCCGGCGGCGCGGCCGATCAGCTTGTTGTCGCCGCCGACAAACTGGGTGAAGTCCTTGGTGTCGACATTGCGGTCGAGCACGAACACCGGGATCTTGGCGTCGATCGCCTGCTGCACCACGCCGGTCAGGCCTGCCGATTCCTTCGGCGACACCAGAAGTGYATCGACCTGCTGCCGGATCAGGTTCTCGACGTCAGCAACCTGCTTTTCGGTCTTGTCCTCGCCGTCGGTGACGATCAGCTCGACGTCCGGATGCTTGGCCGCTTCCGCCAGTATGTCCTTGTTGAACTGGGCACGCCAAGGCTCGATCGTGGTCACCTGCGAAAAGCCGATCTTCCACTTCTTGTTCTGGGCGACGGCATTGCTGGTGGTCAGCAGCGCGGTCGTGGCCAGCAGGGCCGCGCTCATTGCGGCGAGCTTCAACATGTCACGTCTGTTCATTTCTTGTTTCCTCCGAGATTGAGAGACGGTGTCTCTTGCGACGGCAGCTTGGTCGCGGCCGTTTCCTTGTGCGCCGATTGCCCGCCGGGCAGKCGCAGATAGCTGAGAAGATCGCCGGCGTTGCGCTCCTGCACGAGCACGGTGCCGATGATGATCAGACCCTTCAGCACCAGCTGAAGGTTCGAATTAATGTTGTGCAGCTGCAGGATGTTGGACAGCAGCCCGAAGATCAGCACGCCRCAGAAGGTTCCGGTGAGGCTGCCGYGGCCACCCATCAGGCTGGTGCCGCCGATGACCACGGCGGCGATGGCGTCGAGCTCCAGYCCGGCGCCGGCATCCGGCTTGCCCTGCCTGTATTGYGCGACATAGAGCACCGCCGCGATGCCGGCGAGCAGTCCCGAAACGGCGTAAGTGGCGATCTTGACGCGCCCGGCGGCGATGCCGGACAGGCGTGCCGCCTCCTCGTTGCCGCCGATGGCATAGACATAGCGGCCGAACGGCGTGAAGCGCAGCACGGCGCCGTAGATGACGATCGCGCCAAGAAAGAACAGGCCCGGCATCGGCACCACGCCGAACACAAGCGAGCGCAGCATCTCGAAATCGGCGGTCGCGTTCGACCCGGTATAGACCGGCAGCACGGCGTTGTTCTGGCCGGCGGTGARCCGGGCGATGCCCAGCGCCGTCACCATCATCGCCAGCGTGACGATGAAGGGCTGCAGCCGCCCGGCGACGATGATGACGCCGTTGAGCGCGCCGAACAGCAGGCCGACGCAAGGCGCCACGAGAAGCACGCCGAGCACGCCGAACTTGGGCTCGACCTGCGGCAGCAGGAACCACAGCGAGAGGCAGCACAGGATCACCCCGGCAGTGCCGGGCGCGATCAGCCCGCGGGTGGTGTCGAGCCGGACGTCGCGGCTGGCGCCGGGGCCGGCGCGGGATTTCTCGATGTTGAGCAGGATGAAACGCACGGCGAGGACGCCGAGGCAAAGCGCGGCGAGCGCCACCGTCGGCACGCCCAGCACCACCGCCGGCGTCACGCCGGGAACCGTCAGCAGCATGGCGCAGACCACCGAGCATATCGCCATCAACGAGCCGACCGACAGGTCGATGCCGCCGGTGAGGATCACCGCCGTCATGCCCGTGGCGATCAGCCCGGTAGTCGAGACCTGGCGCAGCACGTCAAGCAGGTTGCCGTAGGACAGGAAGATGTTGTTGCCCTTGGAACTGATCGGCGAACCGAGCAGGCCGATCAGGAAGATGGCGATCAGCCCCCAGTAGAGCTTGGTGCGGGACAAAAGGGTCAACATGTTCATGCGGCGGGTCTCGTGTTGGCGCCCCGGCGCGGCGCGGCGAGCCGCATGACGGCTTCCTCGCTGGCCTCGGYGCGGGAAAGGATTCCCGTCTGGCGGCCGTCGGCCATGACCAGAACGCGGTCACTGAGGTAGAGGAGTTCCGGCAGCTCCGAGCTGATGACGGCGATCGCCAGCCCCTCGCCGGCGAGCCYGAAGATGAGATCGTAGATTTCGCGCTTGGCGCCGATGTCGATGCCGCGTGTCGGCTCGTCCAGTAGAAGCACGCGCGGCCGTGTCGCCAGCCACTTGCCGATGACGACTTTCTGCTGGTTGCCGCCGGAAAGCGTTCCGGCCGCCTGTCCTATCGTCTCGCAGCGTATGCCGAGCGAACGCACGGCTTGTCGTGCCAGGTCCTGTTCGCCGGCGAGCGAGCGCAGGCCGAACCTTGCCAGCGAGCCGACAAGCGGCAGAGCCACATTGTCGGTGATTGAGGCCTGGAGGTGCAGGCCTTGTGTTTTCCGGTCCTCGGTCACCAGGGCGATGCCGAGCCGGCGGGCGTCGCGCGGCGAGCGGATATCGACCGCCTCGCCGTCGAGCAGGATGTCGCCGCCGCTGYGGCCGCCGCCGGAACCGAAGATCGCCTCCAGGATTTCGGTGCGGCCGGAGCCTAGCAAACCGCCTATGCCGAGAATCTCGCCCCGGGCGAGATCGAAGCTGACGCCGTCGATCACCCTGCGCCATCCCCGGCGGTCGGGTTTCGACAGCGACAGATCCCTGACCGAAAGCACGGTCTTGCCGCCGGGCTCGCGCCCTTGCGGCGAGGAAGCAAGCAAGTTGCGTCCGACCATGGCCGAAATGATCGCGTTTTCGTCGAGCCTTGCCATGGTGTCGGTCAGCACATGACGACCGTCGCGGAATACCGTCACGCGGTTGGCCAGATGCATCACCTCGTCGATGCGGTGCGAGATGTAGACGATCGCGACGCCGTTCTCGGCCAGTTGGCGGATGATTCGGAACAGCCGCTGKCATTCGGCCGGCGAAAGCGCCGAGGTCGGCTCGTCCATGATCAGGATGCGCGCCGAGATCGACAGCGCCTTGGCGATCTCGACCAGTTGCTGCTCGCCGACGCGCAAGCTGCCGACGCGCGCGTCCGGATTGAGCTCGATGCCGAGACGCTTCAGCAGTGCGCCGGYGGCCTGGCCGCTCGCCTTGCGGTCGACGATCAGCCCGGCGATCAGCTTCTCGCGGCCGAGGAAGATGTTGTCGGCGACGCTGAGTTCGGGGACGAGGTTGAGTTCCTGGTGGATGATCGCGATGCCGGCGTCCTCCGCATCGCGGACACCCGCGAAGCGGACGGCTTGGCCGTCGATGCTGACCGTGYCGTCAAAGTCCRYGTAGACGCCCGACAGGATCTTCATCAGCGTCGACTTGCCGGCGCCGTTCTCGCCCATCAGCGCGTGGACCTCGCCGCGTCTGAGCTCGAAGCCGACATCGACCAGCGCAGCAATGYCGCCGAACGACTTGGAAATGTGTTCGGCGCTCAGCACGACGGCGGAGCCATCGGCCGCGGCATCTCCAGCTGTGATTGAATTGGTGYGCTGCAAGGACAGGACGGCCTCCCTCCGTCGTCGTCGACCATCCAAACGGTAATCTAAACGTTTCGAAGGTGTCAAGCGGATATCTGGCGGCGGGGGATTGATGCAATTCAATTCTTGCGAAAAACCGCAAGGTTCCGTAGGTTTGGTCACACAAAGGCGGTGAAACGTTTCGAAAATGACGACGTCTGGGCGGAAAAAGCAGCGAAAATCAACGGCTCCAACCATGCTGCATGTCGCCGAGGCGGYGCGGGTTTCGGTCGCCACCGTCTCGGCGCTGCTCAACGGCACGGCGACAGTCAGTCCCGAGCTCAGCCAGCGCATCGAGCAGGCCATCCGCGACATCGGCTACAAGCGCAACGCGATCGCCCGCAGCCTGAAAATGGGCACGACGCGCACCATCGGGCTCACGGTTCCCCACATCACCAACCCGTTCTTCACCGACGTTGTTTCGGTCATCCAGCAGGCCTTCGATCGCGCCGGCTACGCCGTCATGCTGTGCTGCACGGATGAGCATCTGAATACGCAGGACGAGCAGATCAGGCTGCTGCTCGACCGCATGGTCGACGGCCTGATCGTCACCCGTGTCGGCGACAGCGCCATCCTGAAGGAGATCGTCRAGAGCACCAACGTTCCGGTGGTGCTGCTTGATCGCCTGTGCGAAGGCGTCGACACYGACACCGTCATCCTCGACAACCAGCGCGCGGTGTTCGACGCCATCACCTACCTGATCCATCTCGGCCACCGGCGCATCGCCTACATCTCCRGCACGGYCGACATCTCGCCCATGCACGACCGTATGGYGGGATACCGGGAAGCGCTTGCGAGTGCGGGCTTGCCGGTAGAGGAGGAGCTGATCCGCTTCGGTAATTTCCATGAGGTCGACGGCTACAACGCGACGATGCAGCTGCTTTCGCTGCACGACCGCCCGAGCGCGATCTTCTCGGCCAACAACCCAATGGTCATCGGCACCATGAAGGCGATCCGCGACATTGGCCTCTCCTGCCCAGAGGACATCTCGGTCGCCTGCTTCGACGATTTTCCATGGTCGGACGTGTTCCAGCCGCAACTGACCACCGTGGCGCAGCCGGTGCAGGCGATCGGCGAACAGGCCGCTAATCTGCTGCTMGATCGGCTCGCCGGAAACCGGGACGCGCCGCCGCGCAAGCTGACGCTCAAGGCACGCCTGATGATCCGCAACTCCTGCCGGCCGCTCGTGGCGGTCGCGCAAACGGCCAGCGCCTAGCCGAAGCAGTTCCAGGAAAAGCGTGCAGCGGATTTCCGTCCGGAATTGCGTTGTCCAGGACGCCGACCCCGACCGGGCGACTGGCCAACAAGCTGCAGGCCGGAACCACGGAAATCTTGGCAATCGAGGCGTGCGGGATTAAAAATAGGGCGAGATGCGGCTGATTGCCGGCGCGGCCGCCGGCTTGGGCCATGCGCGCGAAATCGATTCTGATCTGCGTCCTTGCTGGGATGCTGGCATTCTCCGGCTGCACCGCAGGCGGCGCGCTGCAAACTTCCCCCTTGGCCTATGGCGGCATCACCGATGCCGGTTTCCGCATTCCGCCGGTTCCGATCTACAAGGTCGACCAAAAATTCCGTCGACAGACGGTGCCTTATGCGACCGACGAGGCGCCCGGCACCATCATTGTCGATACCGGTGCGAAGTTCCTCTACTACGTGCTGGGGGACGGCCAGGCGATGCGCTACGGCATCGGCGTCGGCAAAGCGGGATTCGAGTGGCATGGCACCGCGCACGTCGCGCGGAAGCGCGAATGGCCGGATTGGACCGCGCCGTCCCAGATGATCGTGCGGGAGCGCGAGCAGGGCCACATCATTCCAGCCCATATGGACGCCGGACTCATGAACCCGCTTGGGGCGCGGGCGCTCTATCTCTTCAACGAGAAGGGCGACACCGGATATCGCCTGCACGGCAGCCCTGAATGGTGGTCCATCGGCAAGGCCGTGTCGGCGGGCTGCATTCGCCTCATGAACCAGGACATCATCGACCTCTACAACCGCGCCGACATCGRCACCAAAGTGATCGTGATCTAACRCATGTCTCCCGAAAGTGGGGACCGGTTTCGGACAAAGACATACGCAAAGTCAAAAACGTAAAGCGCATGGAGCGAATCTGAAAGGTCGTGACGCGCTTTAGGCCGCCCTCGCGCCGCGGCGTCGATGCCATCGTCCCGAAGGATCAGGTACCGAAAGCTTCAGTGYAAAGCGCACGCAGCTTCGGGAAGATGTTGCTCCCGCCGGCAATCACCAGCGTTCCTTCCCGCAGCACCGTCTTCGGGTCGGGCTTCAGCACCGTACCGCCCGCCTCTTCGACCAGCAGCATRCCGGCCAGGCAGTCCCAGGCATTCATGTGCTCCTCGACATAACCGAGCAGCCGGCCGGCCGCGGCATAGGCGAGCATCAAGGCGCCCGAGGCATTTCTGAAGAAGACGCCGCCTTCCGCCATGATCATGCCGACCAGCACCGCGAYATGTTCGGTTGCGGCGCGGTTGGAAAGGCCGGTCCCGACCGAGCCCTCGGAAAGCGCGGTGGCGGCRCTTGCCTTGATCGGCCGGCCGTTGATGAAGGCGCCGCCGCCCAGGCGGCCATGAAAGGTCTCGCCGGTCGAGGCCTCGTGGATGACGCCGACGATGGTTTCGCCGTCCTTGGCGCAGGCGATCACCACCGCCCAGGCCGGAATGCCGCGCACGAAATTGGCGGTGCCGTCGATCGGGTCGATCACCCAGACATGGCCGGTCTTGCCGATCACCGGCGCATGCTCCTCGCCGACAATGCCGTCCTCCGGATAAGCCTCGGCGATCGCCGCGCGGATGAAGAGCTCCACTTCCCGGTCGCCGTCGGAAATCAGGTCCTGATGGCCCTTGCTCTCGATGGCCAGGTTTTCGAGATCGTGAAAGTATTTCAGCCCAAGCTCGCCGGCGCGCCGCGCAAGATCGATGGCGAAATGCATGCGCTGGTCGAGGTCGTCGGTCACCGAAAGGCTCGCGCTTGAGGAGTACGGCCGCCCCTTAGCAGACAAGCCTGTCAGGCAAAAGGCTGAGCGGTCACGCCGCTTGCGAGAGCGATCCGTGCACGTCCGCCAGGATCTCGAAGGAGCGCACCCGCGCCGCGTGGTCGAACATCTGCGCCGTCACCATCAATTCGTCGGCGCCGGTGCGCCGCACGAAGGCGTCGATGCCCTGGCGCACCGTCTCCGGAGAACCGACGACAGCGCAGGACAGCRCCTGGCTRAGYATGGTCTTGGCCACCGGATCGAGGTCGCGRTCATAATTTTCGACCGGCGGCGGCAATTGGCCCGGCCGGCCGCTGCGCAGATTGACGAAGGCCTGTTGGAGCGAGGTGAACAGCAGCTTCGCCTCGGCATCCGTCGGCGCGGCAAAGACATTGAGGCCGAGCATCACATAGGGCTTGTCGAGCTGGGCCGACGGCTGKAAGCGCGAGCGATAGACTTCCAGCGCATGGTCGAGCTCGGCCGGCGCGAAATGCGAGGCGAACGCATAGKGCAGGCCAAGCAGTGCCGCGAGCTGCGCGCCGTAGAGGCTGGAGCCCAGGATCCAGATCGGCACGTCCTGGCCTTCGCCCGGCACCGCACGGATGCGCTGCCCTTCCTCGGCCGGCTGGAAATAGCCCATCAGCTCGACAACGTCCTGAGGGAAGTTGTCGCCGGCCTCCAGATTGCGGCGCAGCGCCCGGGCCGTCAGCATGTCGGTGCCCGGCGCGCGGCCGAGGCCAAGGTCGATGCGGCCGGGGAAAAGCGCGGCCAGCGTGYCGAATTGCTCGGCAATCACCAGCGGCGCATGGTTGGGCAGCATGATGCCGCCGGCGCCGACGCGGATCGTCTTCGTGCCRCCGGCCACATGCGCGATGACCACCGAGGTCGCGGCGCTGGCGATGCCGGGCATATTGTGATGCTCGGCGAGCCAATAGCGCCTGTAGCCCAGCCGTTCTGCGTGGCGGGCCAGGTCTAGCGAATTGGTGAGCGACTGGGAGGCATTGCTGCCTTGCGTGATCGGCGACAGGTYGAGAACCGAAAGGGCCGTCATTGATCAGGTCTCCACGATGTTCTTCTGCCGCAGCCTCGCCTCGAAGGCGGCACGGTCAGGAATGACGATGGCAAGCTGGTTCTCCAGCACGTCGGCGAGTTCGGCGGCCGTCGCGATCTCCCGCTGCTCGCTCAGACCGCCAAGATGGTGGATCGACAGCCGGTCGTTGCGCAGCCYGTAGCGCCGGTCGGGCAGGGCGCGYGCGGCAACCAGGGTCGACAGAAAATGYGAGCTCGGATGCGTAGACAGGAAATGGCTGCTTACCTGATAGTCGACCTCGTAGGCCCGCTGCATGTCGAAGCGATAGAGCGTGCGCCAGTTGCCGCCGAGATTGGCGCCGCCGACATTGGCTTGCAGGCGAAAGTGATCGGTTTCCTCGACGATGCGGAACGTCTCATGCGGCGTCTGCTGTTCGAGCCCGGCTTCAAGCAGCAGCGGCGCCGTCAGCGTYAGGCCGCCGAAGCCGACATCGGCGATGTAAGTCTTTCCGTCGAGATCGACACGCAGCAGCATATGGCTGCGCGCGGTGACGGCGTCGTCCGGCTGACCCCACAGAACGCGCGCCGCGAGGCCGCTGACGCTGAAGCCCAGCTCTGCAAGCGCGCGCATGAAGATCAGATTGTGCTCGAAGCAATAGCCGCCGCGRCCGCGTTTGAAGACCTTGTCCTGCAGTGAAGCCGGATCGAGCCCGACGGAGACACCCATCAACGGATCGATGTTCTCGAACGGGATCGCCTGCGGATGGGCCAAATGCAGCGCCCGCAGCGTGGCGAGCGAGCTGTCGGTCGGCCCGCTATAGCCGATGCGGGCGAAATAGGCATCGAGATCGAAGTCGCTCATCAACGCAAGGTCCGGCTTGACCGGCCCGATATAGGCACTCCCCTCCGGCGCCGCAAACAAACGGCAGCGGTTCGACATTGGGCCAGGGCGTTAGGCCCCGGACTTGTGGTTGATCTCGGCCCCCTCGTCATCGATGAGGATTGCCTGCTGCGCCGCCAGGAAGTTGCCGACATGGCTGAGGCCGTCGAAATGATCGCAGAACACCTTGATGACCACCAGCAGCGGCACGGCCATCAGCGCGCCGACGAAACCCCACAGCCAGGACCAGAAGGCGATGGCGATGAAGATCGCCACCGCATTTATCTCGAGCCGTCGGCCGACCACAGCCGGTGTCACGAACTGGCCCTCGACCACGTCGCACAACAGCACGAAAGCCGGCGCCAGCAGCGCGTAGGAAATCGAGTCGAAGCTGATCAGCGCGATGGCAGTCACGAGGAGGATGGTCATGAACGCGCCGACATAGGGCAGGAAATTGAGCAATGCCGCGGCCGCGCCCCAGACAAGCGGGTTCGGCATGCCGAGCCCCCAAAGGCCGAGCCCGATCACCGTGCCGAGGCCGGCATTGATGACCGCGACGGTGAGCAGGTAATGCGAGATCTCGCGCTCGACGTCATAGACGACGCGCAGCGCCCGCTTCTTCTGACTGAGGCTGGCAAAGGACTGGACGATCTTCTCGTAGAACAGGGTTCCCGAGGCGAGCAGGAACAGCGACAGCACGAAGACGATGGTGATGCTGGTGCCTGCCTCCAGTATGTTGCTGGCCGCCGTTGGCAGAATGCCCGAGGACGCCACCGCAACCTTCTGCACGCCCGGCTCCTGCGCGGTTTCGGTCAGYGCCTCCAACTGGCGCGAGATGTCTATGAACGTTTCGAGCGGACGCTTGAACGGCGCCAGCCGCTCCGCGACCTGGTGGCCGATCGACGAGGCGTTGTTGATGAGCTCGATGACCGGGCCGCTGAGGAGATAGCCGGCGCTGGCGACGAAGAAGAGGGAGAGCACCACCAGGAAGGTCGCGGAGAGGGCGTCGGGAATGCCGTGCTTGCGCAGGAAGCGCACAATCGGCGTCAGCGTCAGCGCCAGCAGGAAGGCGAGGATCACCGGCATGAAGAAGGCGCGGCCGAAATAAAGCGCGAATACCGTCAGCAGAGCGAAGATGCCGATCAGCAGCGATCGCATCAGCCGCAACTCGCCGCGCGCTCCGCCACGCTGATCGGCGCTTTCGGCAACGCTCGCGCCCGAAGCGGTCGTGTCGGCTTTCATCGGTTCCCCACGAGCACCGCTACCGGTGCGATCGTCCGGGGAAACGTRCTCGCCGCGCCAAGGTTCCGTCAGTGCAATTCCGGGAAAGTGTGAAAGGGCTTTCCATCCGGAATTGAGTCAAAACAAAGAGTTAGAGCGGCTCTGCGTCTCCGGGAGACGATGAACCGCTCTAACCGGCAGTGGTCAAAAGACCTGGTGTCTTCAGGCGGCGGGCGCCGGTGCGGCGGACGCGGCCTTCGCCGTCTCGCTCCGCACGATCGGCGCCACCTTGGTGCCGTAGAGCTCAATCGCCTTCATGATCTTGGCATGCGGCATGGCRCCGATCGCCATCTGCAGCAGGAAGCGGTCGTTGCCGAAGATCTTATGCTGGGCAACGATCTTTTCGGCCACCTGCTCGGGATTGCCGACGAACAGCGCGCCGTTCGGCYCGCGCGCCTGGTCGAAATGCGCCCGCGAGGTCGGTCCCCAGCCGCGCTCGCGGCCGATGYGGTTCATCACTTCCGCCTGCGGTCCGTAGAAGTCGTCCGCCGCTATCTGCGTGGTCTCGGCGATGAAGCCGTGCACGTTGAGGCTGGTGGCGAGCGAGGCAGGATCGCTGCCGGCGCGCCTCGCCGCTTCGCGATAGAGCTCGAACAGCGGCGCGAAGCGGGCCGGCTCGCCGCCGATGATGGCAAGCGCTAGCGGCAGGCCGAGCGCGCCCGCCCGCGCGGCCGATTGCGGCGTGCCGCCGATCGCGATCCAGATCGGCAGCTTGTCCTGGAAGGGGCGCGGATAGACGCCGCGACCGTTGATCGGCGCTCGCAAGCGCCCCTGCCACGTCACAGTCACCCGATCGCGAATGGCAAGCAAGAGGTCGAGCTTCTCGGCAAAGAGCTCGTCATAGTCTTCGAGATTGTAGCCGAACAATGGGAAGGACTCGATGAAGGAGCCGCGTCCGGCCATGATTTCGGCGCGGCCGCTGGACAGCAGGTCGAGCGTCGCGAACTGTTGGAAGACGCGCACCGGGTCGTCGGACGAAAGCACGGTGACCGCGCTGGTGAGCTTGATGCGCTTCGTCCGCTCCGCGGCCGCCGCCAGCGCCACCACCGGCGCCGAGGCTGCGTAGTCGGGACGGTGATGCTCGYCGAGGCCAAACACGTCGAGACCGACCTGATCGGCCAGTTCGACCTCCTCGATCAGGTTGCGCAGCCGTTCATGCGGTCCGATGGCGCCGGGGCCGGGTTCGGGGCTGACATCCGCGAAAGTGTAGAGGCCGAGTTCCATCTTGCTTTGTCCTGACGATCGATCCTGAGGGGATACCCAATTGGCGCTAGAGGTAGCGATCGGCTCTGCTGCCCGCCAGTGGCGCGATCTGTGAACAGTGCATCGCGCAGCAGCGACGTATCCCGGCGGCAACAGCCCATATTTTCATGGCTGGCATACCGTTTTGGCGCTTGAACTCATGACTTTCGCGCGTATGTAAGCCTCACTTCGCGCGTTATCTAAGCGTCGCGAATTGACTGCAGGGAAGTGGACTTGGCTATCTACAGGGAAAAAGACATTTTCGAGCGGCGCAACGCCGCGAACGAGGCAAAGAAGGCGCTCCTGGAGCGCTTCAAGGCAAGGCCGGCGGCGGATGATCCAGCGGTGCTGGCGCGTCAGGCCGAACGCAAGGCGATCCTCGAGGCCCGTGCGATCCGCGAGGCCGAGAAGGCCAGACTGAAGCAGGAACAGCTGGCGCGCGAAGCGGCCGAGAGGGCCGAGCGCGAGGCGGCAGCCGAATTGGCCCGCCGTGCCGCGGAGGCGGCGGCGGCCGAGGAGGCCAAGCGCCGCGAGGCCGAGGAGGCGGAGCGCATCGCGCGTCTACTCGCCGAAGAGGCCGAGCGCAAGGCCAAGCGCGACGCGCGCTACGCCGCCCGCAAGGCACGCGTGGGCCGCCAGCCGCCGGGCTTCTCCGCCCGCTAACTACACGGTTTCGTTCGAAGATGGTTCAGGGTCGCCGGCGGCGGCCCTGAAGGCGTTTGTCCCGGCGCAATTCCAGGAAAAGTGCATAGCGCTTTTTCCGTCCGGAATTGCGCGAAGATGATTCTGCCGATGGCGGGCCGGCCCGTGTCAGGCCACCAGCTTCAGCCCGACGATGCCGCAGACGATCAGGCCGATGCAGGCAAGCCGCACCGCGGTCGCCGGCTCGCCGAGCAGCCAGATGCCAAGCAGGGCCGTGCCGACGGTGCCGATGCCGGTCCACACCGCATAGGCCGTACCGACTGGCAATGTCTTCAGCGCCAACCCGAGCAGGCCCAGGCTGATTGTCATCGATGCGACGGTGAGGACGGTCGGCAGCGGCCTCGAGAAGCCGTCGGTATATTTGAGGCCGATCGCCCAGCCGATCTCGAACAGGCCGGCAAAGAAGAGATAAATCCAGGACATCGCGAACGCTCCGTCGGTACAGCATCGCGCATTCGATGCTTGAAGTGGCGGGTCGTCCCGGCCGGATTGCGGGGAAGCGCGAGGTCGTCCTCGCGGCTTGGATATAGCAGCCTGCTCGCCAATCAACAAAACACCGGCAGCATGCGACATGCCGCCGGTTCAAATCCGCATCGAGACGGATCGGGCGCGCTGGCCGCCTACTTCTCCTTGATGCGCATCGCCTTGACCGGCGGCGCCTTCGGAGCCGGGGCCGCGGCTGRCTTCTTCGCGTCCTTCTTCGGCTTGCGGGGTTCCTTGCCCGCCTTCATCGCACCTTTTGCCATGATYCGCTCCTCCGATTTGTGGGCGACCAGAGTGAAACAAGAGAAATGCCGGACCGCAAGAGCCCGCTTTCCGCGCGGGAAGCCGGCATCCCGGATGTCAACCGAATTCCGTCGAAAACCGGCGGGTTCTCCGCCGCGGTAGATCCCGGAAATCGCCGGCGATCTTGGTCCCGCCACAGCACCACTGGCCGGGGCCGCCGGCGAGGACTAGGCTGTTTCGGCTGACCACGAAGAGGAGAAGGCCGATGAAGATCGACGGCGGGTGCCATTGCGGCGCCATCACCTATGAGGCGGAGGTCGATCCCGAGAAGACCTCGATCTGCCACTGCACGGATTGCCAGCAACTCACCGGCACCGCGTTCCGCGTCACCGTTGGCGTGCCGGAGAAGGACTTTCGCATCACCAAGGGCACGCCCAAGGTCTATATCAAGACCGGGTCGAGCGGCGCCAAGCGCGCCCAGGGCTTTTGCGGCGACTGCGGTTCGCATCTTTACGCCACGTCGGTCGGCGACGGGCCGAAGATCTACGGCATCAGGACCGGCACGGCCCGCCAGCGCGACCAGCTGGTGCCGAGGACACAGTACTGGCATCGCTCGGCGCTGCATTGGCTGCCGGAATTCGAAGGCACCAGGATCGTCGAGGAGYAGTAGCCAATCTCCCCAAGTGGGGGAGATGCCCGGCAGGGCAGAGGGGGTGCGAAGGATCGCGACCTGGACTGTAACTTCTTTCGGGGATTGCTGCGCCGAAGAAACTACTCGTCGCCCTCGACCACCCTGAGCCGCAACTGGCCCGTCTTTGAATCCGCAACCCGCCCGCCGGGCTCGACCTTGGTCACGCCACCGCGCGGCGGCTCGGTCTCGCCTTCGCCGAATTCCAGCGCCTCGATCTTCTGGCCGCRCTTGGTCACTTTCGATGTAGAGACGAGGATGTCGTCGATATCCTTGGTCGCCTGGCCGAAATGCGTCTGCAGCCGGCGCACCCGCTCGTCGACGCGCGCCACGTCCTCCATCAGCCGGATCACCTCGCCCTGGATCAGATGCGCCTGCTCGCGCATGCGCGCGTCCTTCAGGATTGCCTGGATGACCTGGATCGACAGCATCAGCAGCGACGGCGAGACGATGACGACGCGAGCGCGATGCGCCTTCTGCACCACAGCCTCGAAATTCTCGTGGATCTCGGCGAACACCGATTCCGACGGCACGAACATGAAAGCTGTGTCCTGCGTCTCGCCCTGGATCAGGTATTTTTCAGCGATATCGCGGACATGCACCTCGATGTCGCGGCGGAACGCCTGCGCCGCCACCTTCTGCAGATCGGCACTCTCGGCGGCGCGGATGGCGTTCCACGCCTCCAGCGGGAATTTGGCGTCGATGGCGAGCGCGGGCGCGCCGTTGGGCATCCTGACCAGGCAGTCCGGCCGGCTGCCGTTGGAGAGGCTCGCCTGGAACTCATAGGCGCCATGCGGCAGGCCGTCGGCGATGATCGCCTCCATGCGCGACTGGCCGAAGGCGCCGCGCGTCTGCTTGTTGGAGAGGATCGCCTGCAGCTGCACGACCTGGCCGGCGAGCGACTGGATGTTGCCCTGCGCGGTGTCGATCACCGCCAGCCGCTCCTGCAGCTTTGCCAGGCTTTCATGCGTCGACTTGGTCTGCTCGGCCATGGTCTGGCCCAGGCGGCCGGTCATCGCATCTAGTCGCTGGCCGAGCGACTGGGTGAGTTCGGCCTGCCGGGCGCCGAACACTTCGGCGATCGCRCCCATGCGGCCTTGCATCTCTGCCTGCGCCTGCAGGATGTCCGCCATCCGCGCCTCGGTATCGCGTGCATGGTCCGCGGCCTCCGCCGCGGCCACGGCGCGGGCCTTGGCCGCGCGCCACAACGCAATGACAAGCGCCAGGAACAACGCGAACAGCAATACCGCCCCGAAGGCTAGCGCCTGGCCGAGCGTGATCGTGGTGGCGCCGAGCTGCGCGACCGGTTCCGAAAGGATGGAGGTCATGTCGTTCATGGCGGCAGCATAGCCGATTCGGTCCGCTCGCACAGATCAAAACGTGAACATTTGCAAGATGTCCCCGTTGACGCTGCTGTGGCGACGTCTTAGGTGAGAYGCCATGTCGATCAAGCCGCTCATCATCCTTCCCGATCCCCTCCTGCGCCAGGTTTCCAAACCGGTCGAGCGCGTCGACGGCGATTTGCGCAAGCTCGCCGACGACATGCTGGAGACCATGTATGACGCGCCGGGCATCGGGCTGGYGGCGATCCAGATCGGCGAGYYGCTGCGCATGCTCGTCATCGACCTCGCCAAGGAAGGCGAGCCGCCGTCGCCGCATGTGTTCATTAATCCGGAAATCCTCGAAAGCTCCGACCAGCGCTCGGTCTATGAGGAAGGCTGCCTGTCGATCCCCGACTATTATGCCGAGGTCGAGCGTCCCGCCGCCGTGCGGGTGAAATATCTCGACCGTGACGGCAAGCTGCAGGAGATGCAGGCTGAAGGCCTGATGGCGACCTGCCTGCAGCACGAGATCGACCATCTCAACGGTGTGCTGTTCATAGACCACATCTCGAAGCTGAAGYGCGACATGGTGGTGAGGAAGTTCAAGAAGCTCGCCAAGGAAAAGGCGCCGGGCAAGATGGTGGGCTAGGGGTCATGCCCCTTCGCGTCATCTTCATGGGCACGCCGGATTTTTCCGTGCCGACGCTCAGCGCCATCGCCGAGGCCGGCCACGAAATCGCCGCCGTTTACACGCAGCCGCCGCGCGCCGCCGGCCGGCGCGGGCTGGAACTGACGCCGTCGCCCGTGCAGCGCGAGGCGGAGCGGCTTGGCTTCGAGGTGCGGACGCCGACGTCGCTCAAGAGCGAGGCCGACCAGCAAGCCTTTGCCGACCTGCGGGCCGATGTCGCCGTGGTCGTTGCCTATGGCCTGCTTCTGCCGAAAGCGGTTCTGGAGGCCACCAGGCTCGGCTGTCTCAACGGTCATGCCTCACTTTTGCCTCGCTGGCGCGGTGCTGCTCCCATCCAGCGCGCCGTTATGGYCGGCGATGCCGAGACCGGCATGATGGTGATGCGCATGGAAGAAGGTTTGGACACCGGCCCGGTGGGATTGGTTGAAAAATGCGCCATCGGCCCCGATATGACGGCCGGCGAATTGCATGACCGCCTGATGGCGATAGGCGCTTCGCTGATGGTGGAAGCGCTCGCGCGATTGGGGATAAATTGTCTGACATTTACCCCGCAGGYGACGGCGGGGGTGACCTACGCCAAAAAAATCGATAAATCGGAGACACGCGTTGATTGGACGCGGCCTGCCGGCGAAGTCCACAATCACATTCGCGGCCTCTCGCCCTTTCCGGGYGCGTGGAGCGAGGTCGAAATTGGTGGCCGCATGGAGCGGCTGAAACTGCTTCGCTCGACGCTCTCGGATGGCGTCGGCGAGTCGGGAGGAATTCTCGATGACCGGCTGACGGTCGCCTGCGGGTCGGGCGCGGTCCGGCTGGTCGAAGTTCAACGGGCGGGCGGAAGGCCCGCCGCCGCGCAGGAGTTTTTGCGCGGGGCCAAGATCGAAAAAGGAATGAAACTCAAATGAGCATGATGTCGATACGCGCGGCGACGCCGCGGGATCGCGAGGCGATCCGCCTGGTCGAAGAGCATGCCTTCGGCCAGCAGACCGAGGCCGGCCTGGTCGACGCCTTGGTCACCGGCGGCGACGCCGTCGTCGAATTGGTGGCGGAAGAGGACGGGCAGGTTGTCGGCCACATCCTGTTTTCGCGGCTTTTCGTCCAGAACGGCGGCAAGCGCTTCGCGGCCGTGGCGCTGGCGCCGCTGGCGGTCGAGCCGTCCTTCCACGGTACCGGCATCGGCGGCGCGCTGATCCGCGAGGCGCATGTCCGCCTCAAGGAAGCCGGCGAGACGCTGGCCGTGGTGCTCGGCGATCCGGCCTATTACGGCCGCTTCGGCTATGCCCATGCCCGCGCCGAAAAATTCGAGAGCGAGTATCAGGGCGTAGCGCTCCAGGCTCTCGCCTGGGGCGATGCGCCCGAGGCCGGCAAGCTGGTCTACGCTTCGGCCTTCACCGCGCTCGCCGCCTAGGCGAGCGTAGGCGAACCAAAGAGCATGCCGCGTTTTCGTCTCGATATCGAATATGACGGCAGCCAATTCGCCGGCTGGCAGCATCAGTCGGACCAGCCTTCGGTGCAGCAGGCGATCGAGCAGGCGATCGCCAAATTCTGYGGCGAGGAGGTAAGGTTGCGCGCCGCCGGCCGCACCGATGCGGGCGTTCACGCCACCGCCCAGGTGGCGCATGTCGATCTGGCAAAGTCCTGGCAGGGCGACAAGGTGCGCGATGCCGTCAACGCCCATCTGCAGGCGGCCGGCGCGCGCATAGCCATCCTCACGGCGGCGCTCGTCGCCGACAGCTTCGACGCGCGCTTTTCCGCCACCGCCCGCCACTACCTCTACCGCATCCTCAACCGCCGCGCCCCCTCGGCGCTGGAAAAGGGCAAGGTCTGGTGGGTGCCGAAGCGGCTTGACGCAGAGGCCATGCATGAAGCCGCCAAGCTGTTGCTCGGGCGGCATGATTTCACCACCTTCCGCTCCACCCAGTGCCAGGCCGAGAGCCCGGTCCGCACGCTGGCGCGTCTCGACGTCAGCCGCTCAGGCGACTTTATCGAGGTGCGGACCTCGGCTCGCTCCTTCCTGCACAACCAGGTGCGCTCGATGGTGGGATCCTTGCGGCGCGTGGGCGACGGGTCGTGGAGCGCCGCCGACCTCAAGGCGGCCCTCGAGGCGCGCGACCGTGCCGCCTGCGGCCAGGTCGCCCCGCCGGACGGGCTTTTTCTCGTCGGCGTTGATTATCCCCAAGCATCCGAAGGACGCACCGATCAGTCAGCGTCGTCCTCGGCCAGTTCGCCCGACCAATTGGCTCCGCCATAGAACAGGCGCAAAATCACCACGCGTTCAGGCTCCACGACGAAAGCAACGGTTACACGGCGCTCAAATCCGACGATCCGAAGGTCCGGTCGTACGTCATCGCGACGCGTGCCGCGCTCCCTCRCAGAAGGCCCGTATGCGACTGTCGTAGCGGTTTGCCGTGATCGCGCTGCTGGCTTCTGCAATGATGTTGTAGATACGATCGAGGTCGTCGCCCGCATCGGGCGTGTAGACGACAGCCCGATGCTTCACGGTTTCTTATGCGAATGGGTCTCATGACGCTTGCGCGCCCGTTCGGCCATTTCCTCGGGCGAGATGCCCTTGCCGGGATTTGCCTTCCACGCATCATAAGTCGGAGCGACCTCTTCGCGCAGCCAGCGCTCCACGGCGGCATCGCGCTCCTGCAAGGCGCGAAGACCGGCCCGGATGACTTCGCTGCTGGTTGCGTAGGCGCCCGACTGGACGAGCTGGTCGATGAAGGCGGCCTGCTCCACAGGTAAGCTGAACGTGCGTTTCTCGGTGGCGGACATAAACACTCCGCTTCAGTATGAAATTATCATACCAATTGTCGATGGATCGAAAGAGGCCTTCAGCCGGAAGATCAGCCCGTCGCRCCGTCGGGCATGTCGATGCCGAGCAGTGCCTGCAGGCCGAACAGGACGAGCAGCGACGCCACGAACATGCCGGCAAACACCGCGGTGCCGACGGCCRCTCCCTTGCCGATCGTCGCATTGGTCATGCGCCAGGTCAGCACCATCGACAGTGCGAACAAGAGCAGCGAGACCAGGCCGCTGATCTCGTCACCCGAAGGCAGGAAGAGCCTGAGCAGCGCCGACGGCAGCATCAGCCAGGCAATGATCGCGGAGGCCCAGTTGGAGGCGACGACATAGTGGACGAAGCGGCCGCCGATGCCGGCCCGCGGCGCCACCAGCGCAAGCGCGACCAGCGGCAGCACCCAGGAGCCGATATCGACCGTCGCCAACTTCAGCAGCATGCTGAGGCGGYCGGCAAATGCGTTCGGGTCGCCGATCTCGTTGGCGATGCCGACCCAGCCGACGATCAGCGCCGGCGCCGCCACGATGATAGCAAAGAAGGAATTCCAGAAACCGTCCGCCGACAGGTCGAGCATGCGCAGGCCGTCAGTCCTGCCGAACATCAAGCGCCAGGCGCCGGCTAGCGAAGCAAAGGTTTCGTCCGCTGAGAGCATGGTCACGTAAGACCTTGTCCGAACCAGTCTTCGATGAAACGTTCGTAGACAAGCGTCAGCGTCTCAAGGTCGGCGATCGCGACACGCTCGTCCACCATGTGCATGGTTTTGCCGACCAGGCCGAACTCGACCACCGGGCAATAATCCTTGATGAAGCGTGCGTCCGACGTGCCGCCGGAGGTGGAGAGCGCCGGCGTCTTGCCGACCACCGCCGCAACCGATCGGCTCAGCGTGTCGATCAGCTTGTCATCGCGGGTGAGRAAGACATGGCTCGGCCGGTCGCGCCAGACGAGCTCGTAGTCGACCGCAGTCTTCTTGCCCGGCCGGTATTTCTTGCGGCCCGCTGCCTGGTCGAGCCGGTTGTGGATCTCGGCCTGGATCGTTTCGGCATCCCAGGCGTCGTTGAAGCGGWTGTTGAACGCGGYGGTGGCCTTGGCCGGGATGACGTTGGTCGCCGCATTGCCGACATCGATTGAAGTCACTTCCAGATTGGTCGGCTGGAAGTCCTTCGTTCCCTTGTCGAATGCCGGATGAAGCAACGCATCGACCAGGCTCATCAGACCGCRCACCGGGTYGTCGGYAAGCTGCGGATAGGCGGCATRGCCCTGGCGGCCATTGACGATGACGCTGCCGGAGAGCGACCCGCGCCGGCCGATCTTGATCATGTCGCCGAGCGCATCCGGATTGGTCGGCTCGCCGACGACAGAGGCATCCCATCTCTCGCCCTTGGCGGCCGCCCAGTCGAGCAGCTTCGTCGTGCCGTTGATGGCCGGCCCTTCCTCGTCGCCGGTGATCAGCAGCGACACCGAGCCTTTCGGCCCGCCATTCTTCTCGATATGCCGCGCCACCGCGGCGACGAAGCAGGCGATGCCGCCCTTCATGTCGACGGCGCCGCGGCCATACATCTCGCCATTGACGATCTCGGCGGCAAAGGGCGGATGCGTCCAGGCGGCCTCGTCGCCGRCCGGCACCACGTCTGTATGGCCGGCAAACATCAGATGCGGGCCGTTGYCGGAGCGTCGTGCATAGAGATTTTCGATGTCCGGCGTGCCGCCTTCCGAGAACACCGGCCGTTCGACCGAGAAGCCGAGCGGCTTCAGCATTCCCTCCAGCACCTGCAGCGCGCCCCCCTCGGCTGGCGTCACGGAAGGAYAGCGGATCAGGGCGGCAAGGTTCTGGGCGGGATCGGTCGGCAATTTCATGGGCAAAGCGATAGTCGAAAGCATTAGGCCTGTCACGGTGGCAGATGATCGCCGACCAAGCCGCCGACAATATGGTTGTCATGTCGTATAGTCGCGCGAGCCAGGACAAGATGATCGCATGGCCAACGAAGGAAAGACGATCGCGATTGCCGGCGCCGGCAGCATCGGCTGYTATGTCGGCGGCTGCCTGGCGCTCGCCGGGCGAAAGGTCAACTTCCTTGGACGCGGCCGCATCGTCGAGGTCATGCGCAAGGAAGGGCTTCGGGTCAGCGATCTCGACGGCCGCGATCGCCGCATCKACCCTGAGGCGCTCGCGGTCACCGACGATCCCTCATTGGCGCTGCGCAACGCCGATATCGTCCTCGTCACGGTGAAGAGCGGCGCGACCGAGGAGATGGCCGCGCTTGTCGCGGCCCATGCGCGCCCCGACGCTATTGCGGTCAGTCTGCAGAATGGCGTCGACAACGCCGACAAGCTGCGCGCCAGGCTCCCGGAACGGCGCGTGCTTGCCGGYATGGTGGCGTTCAACGTCGTGCAGTCCCMGGATGGCGAGACGCCGTTCCGCGTRCATCGCGCGAGCGAAGGCAAGGTGGTGATCGAGGAAGGTGTGGCAAGCCTTGTTGGGCTGCTCGATGTCGAAGGGCTTGGGGTCGAAGCCTGTTCCGACATGAAGGCGATGCTGTGGAGCAAGCTCTTGATGAACCTCRACAACGCGCTCGTGGCGCTCTCCGGCCTGCCRTTGGCGCGCGAGCTTGCCGACCGCCGCTGGCGCGCAATCCTGGCCGGCCAGATCGACGAGGCGCTCGCGGCGATGAAGGCTGCCGGCATGGTGCCGGCGCGCATCACCGGCCTGCCGCCGTCGCTGCTGCCGAAAATGCTGAGGTTGCCCGACTGGCTGTTCGGACTGCTGGCGTGGCGCATGCTCGCGATCGATCGCGAAGCGCGCTCCTCGATGTGGGACGATCTCGAGCGCCGCCGTCCGACGGAGATCGACGAGTTGCAGGGCGCGGCGCTCAATCTGGCGAGGAAGGTCGGCACGYCGGCACCGACGATCGAGCGCGTCGCGGCTCTGGTGCATCAGGCGCAGGCGCAAAAGCGCGGCCCGCCGGGATTGACGCCGGACAAGGTCACCGGCCGCCTTTGATCAGTGTGTGCGATGGYGCGCGGCTGCGGCGCTCAGYGGTCGGCCGGCGCGTTCGTTCGGCTGCCGTAGCGATTGGCGCCGGGGTGTCCCGGAAACAGGCAGAGCACCAGGAAAGCGACGATCGACACGACGGGAACGAACAGCACCAGCGCCGCGATGCCGGGTTTGTCGAGGTCATGCAGCCGCTTCACCGCCAGCACGATGTTCGACCACAGCGATGCGAGGAAGGTGAGGAAGAAGACGAAGGACCACAAATTGCTCTCGGCCGAGCCTTCCGGCACCAGCGTGAAACGGTAGAGCGGGAATACCTGGATGAGGGCAACCAGCAATCCGCCGAGAAAATAGGCCGCGCGGCTGACGCGGCCCGAGGTTTTGAAGAAGAGCCAGATGAAGTCCGATTTCTCAGGCAAGCGGGTCCGGTCCGTATTGATTGGCGCCTCTGGTGCCTTCCAGGATGCCGAGTTCGACCAGCAGCCAAATGCCGCCGATGATGGGTATGAGGCCGATCAGCGTCCACCAGCCCGACTTGTTACGGTCGTGCCAGCGTTTGGCATAGAGAGCAATCGCGAAATAGAWCGACGCCAGCATGACGAGGATGCCGACGACGCCGAACTGGCCGCCACCGCCGGTGGTGAAGCGCGTGCCGAGAATCGAGTCGAGAATGAAGGCAACAATAGCGAGAACGATGAATGCGCCGATGCCGGCCCAGAACTTGGCTCGGTTGATGCGACCGTCGAAACTCGTCAGCAGATATTTCCAGTCCATAACGCCCCTCCGTGTTGAACCAGCGCGACGGAATGTCGCGCGGGCGGAAGGTGCGTCCGTTTCAGGAAAAGATCAATCGCGCAGCAATTCGTTGATCGAGGTCTTGGRCCGGGTCTTGGCGTCGACGCGCTTGACGATGACGGCGCAGTAGAGGCTGGGGCCCGGCTCGCCGTTGGGCAGCGGCTTGCCCRGCAGCGATCCGGCGACCACGACGGAATTTGCYGGCACCTCGCCATAGAAGACCTCGCCAGTCGCCCGGTCGACGATCTTGGTCGACTGTCCGATGAACACACCCATGCCGARCACCGAGCCTTCGCGCACGATGCAGCCTTCGACCACTTCGGATCGCGCGCCGATGAAGCAATTGTCCTCGATGATAGTCGGGCCGGCCTGCATCGGCTCCAGCACGCCGCCGATGCCGACGCCGCCGGACAGATGCACGTTCTTGCCGATCTGGGCGCAGGAGCCGACCGAGGCCCAGGTGTCGACCATCGTGCCTGAGTCGACATAGGCGCCGACATTGACGAAGGACGGCATCAGCACGGCGCCGGGCGCGACATAGGCCRAGCGGCGCACGACGGAGGACGGCACGGCGCGGAAGCCGGCCTTCTCGAAATCGACGGCGCCCCAGCCGTCGAATTTGGACGGCACCTTGTCCCACCAGACCGCCTGGCCCGGGCCGCCCTTGATGATCTCCATCGGGTTCAGCCTGAAGGAGAGCAGCACCGCCTTCTTCAGCCACTGGTTTACAAGCCATTTGYCGTCATGCTGCCGCTCGGCGACRCGCGCCACGCCGCGGTCGAGCAGGTCGAGCGCCGACTGGATGGCGTCGCGCGTTTCGCCGCGGGTCGCGGTCGAAATCGTATCGCGCTCCTCGAAGGCCTTTTCGATGGTCTTTTCGAGGCTCGCCAGATCGGGCTTCGACATGAATTTGCTCCATTACAAAGCTGTTAAGGGCTGYGCCCTAACCTGTTTTGAGATCGCGCGGACCCTATGTGATGCCTTGATGAGGGTCAATCGCGGCTGCGTCATGGAACGGCGCAAGTAAGGGAATTGGAACGGTGGACTCAATGACACCCATGGACAAGGCGGGCTGGACGCCGTTGCCGCATTCGGACGAGGATCTGGAGCGGTCGAAGAGCGTGCCGGACACGCCGCAGACGCGGGCGGAAACCTACCGCCTGGCCTGGAACGATCCCGACTTCATGACGCGGCGCGAACTGCGCCCGGTGCGCCTTCAGCTCGAACTGTTGRAACCCGAGATGATCCTTGCCGAGCGCGGCATCCGTTCGACGGTCATCCTGTTCGGCGGTGCGCGGCTGCCCGAGCCCGGCGGCGTTGCCTGGGCGGCGAAGAACGAGACGCAGAAGAAGAACCTCGAGCTGAACAGCAAATACTACGACGAGGCGCGCAAGTTCGCCCGCCTCTGCTCGCAGCAGTCGGCCACTTCCTATTATCGCGAATATGTCGTCGTCACCGGCGGCGGACCGGGCGTCATGGAGGCGGGCAATCGCGGCGCCGACGATGTCGGCGCGCCGTCGATCGGCCTCAACATCGTGCTGCCGCACGAGCAGGCGCCGAACGCCTATGTGACGCCGGAGCTCTGCTTCAACTTCCACTATTTCGCCATCCGTAAGATGCATTTCGTTATGCGCGCCAAGGCGGTTGCCGTCTTTCCGGGCGGCTTCGGCACGATGGACGAATTCTTCGAGACGCTGACGCTGATCCAGACCGGGCGCATGGAACGCGTGCCGGTGATCCTGTTCGGCAAGGCGTTCTGGCAAAGGGCGATCGACCTCGACTTCCTCGCTGAGCAAGGCACCATCTCGCCCGGCGACCAGGACATCATCGATTTCGTCGACACCGCCGAAGAAGCCTGGGACATCATCCGCCGCTTCTACGGTCTCTGAGAGAGAGCCTCTCCCGACCCGCGGGCTGGCTGGGCTCGGCGGCGCGGCCARGAAACACAGGTATCCAGGGACGGCTCAGGCCGTGACTTCGACGATCGCCGTCAGGAAGCCCGCGAGATTGTCGGTGACGAAATCCACGTCGTCCTCGTGGGCGGGATCGCGCTCCCAGATCTCCGAGAAGGTCGGCTCGAAATTGCGCGGCACGACCAGCACCGTGGTCATGCCGAGCGATTTCGGCACCGCGAGGTTGCGCGCCAGATCCTCGAACATCACCGCGTTGTGGCCGGTGACGGAATGCAGCTCGGCGAACCTTTCATAGGTCTGGCGCGCCGGCTTGGGATTCAAGYCGGCCGCGACAATGTCGAAGATGTCGTCGAAATGGTCCAATACGCCGAGCTGGCGCGCTGCGCGCTCGGCATGCCTGCGGTCGCCATTGGTGAAGATGAACTTGCGGCCGGGCAGCTGGCGGATCGCGGCGCCCAGCACCGGATCGGGCACCAGCCAGGAATAGTCGATGTCGTGCACCTTCTCGAGGAAGTCGTCGGGGTCGATGCCGTGGCGCGCCATCAGCCCGTTCAGCGTCGTGCCATACTYCTGGTAGAGTTCCTTCTGCAGCCTGCGCGCATCCTCGCGCGACAAGGTCAAAAGCTCGCTCACATAGGCCGTCATCTTCACGTCGATCTGCGCRAACAGGTTCGAATGGTGCGGATAGAGCGTGTTGTCGAGGTCGAACACCCAGTCCGTGACATGGGCAAATCGCGCGGGGTCGGGTGTCGTTGTCATGGCTTCCTTATGGCATGCCGGCGCTGAATTTATCCACAACTTCCACGCGTCATGCGTCGTGAAAATGGCGGCTCGTTTCAAATTTTAACCGTCTCCGAAAGGTCGCCTTCAGCGCTAGCTGGCACAGAGGTGGTCCGTGGGGAGTCAGCGATGAGTCGCATCGTTTTGAAGTCCGCAGCCGTAGCGTTCGCTTCGGTCGCAGTCTCGCTTTTGTTGACACTGATTGTGGTCCCGGCAATGGGCTTTCCGATCAGTCGCACCGTCTGGCTGACGTCCACGCTTTGCCCGCTAATGCTTGCCTGGATCGCCAGCGCCGGTACCTTCTGGCAAAGCGACCGCCTGAAGAATGCGCATCGCGAGCTTGCCCGCGCCCATGCGCAGCTCGCCGCCGCCCACAGGCGCCTGTCGGAGAAGGCAAGCCGCGACGACATGACCGGCATGCTCAATCGCGAGACCTTCTTCGCCGCRCTCGACGGCTCCCGGCGCAAGGCCGATCGCGGTGCGCTGCTGATCATCGATGCCGATCACTTCAAGACCATCAACGACAATTACGGTYACCTGACCGGCGACGATGCGCTGCTTCTGATCGCCGCCGCCATCGAGCGCGGCGTGCGCAGCGGCGATGTGCTCGGCCGCATCGGCGGCGAGGAGTTTGCTGCCTTCCTGATCGGCGCCACCGAGGCGGAAGCCAAGCGCGTCGCCGAGCGCATCCGCCGAGAGGTCGAGCTGATCCGCTTCCGGCCTGTCGACGAGCGAACGGTACCGTTGACCGTCTCGATCGGCGGCATCACCTGCGGCGAGAGTGCCACCGTGTCGGAACTGATGCGCGCTGCCGATCGCAGGCTCTATGAGGCCAAGCATCGCGGCCGCAACCTGTCGATTCTCGATCGCGACATTTCGGAGGCCGCTTGAGGCCCCGGGCTGGCCAGGACACGCAGTCTGGAGGACCGGCGCAAGGTGGTGATTGAGGCGACCGAGCTGACCAGGCAGCTCTCGGTGCGTTACTACGGCGCCATCGCGCGGGAAGGAGAAAAGGTGGTGGCGAGCTTCAGCGACGCCGAACTGGCGACCGTGCTGCGCTTCATCAACGCCGCGCTCGACCTGCAGAGCGAGCAGCTGGCGAGGCTCAAGGCCGAGCCGGCGGATGGCGGATGATGCCGCAGCGACAAGAATACGCCGATTGCCTGCCTTCCAAACAAACCCAGAGCGGTTCAGCCACCTTCACGGCAACTGAACCGCTCTGACGGCCGGCTGGGCGAAAGCCGGACCTTAATGCATGTCGCCCAAAAGTGCGCAGCGGTTTTGGGAGAACGACATGCATCAAAACAAAGACTTAAAGCGCGCCGCACGAGGCCTAAACGGTGGCCGGATCGAGCGCCGGCTGGCCCTTGAACCGCGCGACGATGCCGGCGAGATCGCCGCCGGCGAAGGCATCGCGCAGCGCGTCGAAGGACGGCAGYACGAAATAGGCGCGCTGGAACTTGTCGATTTCATAGCCGGTGCGCATCACCGTCTCGAGATCGAACGGCACGTGATGGGCGTCCTTGCTCTCGACCGCGAACTGCAACTCCGTGAAGGAGGACATCAGCCCGGCGCCGAATGCCTTGAGCGGCTGGCCCTGTTCCTGGATGAGGCCGTACTCGGCGCTGTACCAGTAGAGACGGGTGATCATCTCGTCGCCGCCGAGCGCGATCACGTCCTCGGCCTTGTCGCCATACATCTGCATGAAGTCGGCAAACACCGGCTGGGTGAGGATCGGCACATGGCCGAAGAAGTCGTGGAACATGTCCGGCTCGACGATGTAGTCGAGTTCCTTGYGGGTCCGCAGCCAGTTGGTGACCGGGAAGCGGCGGCTGRCCAGATGGTCGAAGAAGGGGCCGGCGGGAATAAGGCCGGGCACCGCCACGATCTCCCAGCCGGTCAGCTTGCTGAGCTTCTCRCTGACCGCGTCGAAATCCGGAATTTTGTCGAGCAGCCCAAGTGYGGCGACGCCGTCGAGATAGGCACGGTGCGCCAGCCTCTGCGTCAACTTCGTCTGGCGGTCGCAGAGCGTGCGCCAAACCGCCTGCTCCTCGGCCGAATAGTTGTAGTCCTGCGCCACGGTGAAATCGGCGCGGCAGACCGAATAGTCGCCGCGAAGGCCCTGCGCTGCGCATTCGCGGGCATAGTCGGCAACGCTGATCGCCATTTTTTCCTCCTCAAGACCATGATCCGTGGATCGTGCTATCATGGTAGCCGCAGCCGGCGAGGCAAATCAGCCTTGTTTGTAGCCCGGTGGCCGATTTTGAGGTAAGCTTCGCTCAAAATTATGCGATAGGGAGTGAAGATGCCTCAGTTGGATGAGTTCGAGATCAGAATGCTCGACATCCTGCAGCGC
>NZ_MDFL01000148.1 GCF_001854785.1 Mesorhizobium sp. ORS 3428 | reverse complement strand
GTCGGCGTCGTCGACATCGCGCCGGGCGTCGAGGAGAAGATCGTCGAGATGATGCTTGGCGCCCGCATCGAAAAGACCAGCGTCGCCGCTGCGTTCGCGGCAAGCGAGGCGTCGGCCGTGAAGGACCGCCACCCGCGGCTGTCGGTGCGCAACCTGCAGCTCGGCACCAAGCTGCATGATGTTTCCTTCGATCTCGCCAATGGCGAGGTGGCCGGCGTGGTCGCGCTCGAGGGCCAGGGCCAGGACGAGCTCTTTGCCGCCCTTGCCGGCTCGATCCGCCCGGCTGGCGGCACGATCGCGGTCGACGGTGCGCTGGTGAAGTTCTCGCATCCGAGCGATGCTATTCGCGCGGGCATTGCTTATGTGCCCGGCGACCGTACCGAGGCGCTCGCCATGCAGCGCTCGGTGCGCGAGAACATCGCGCTCCCCTTCAGCGCCGCGCTTCGCAAATGGGGGCCGATCAAGGTGCGTCGGGAGCGCATGGTGGTCTCCAGCGCCATTGCCCGGCTGCAGATCGACACCCGCGCGCAGGGCGAGGTGCAGCGCCTTTCCGGCGGCAACCAGCAGAAGGTCACCRTTGCCCGCTGGATCGCAGCGGACGCCCGCACCATCCTCTGCTTCGACCCGACACGCGGCATCGATGTCGGCACCAAGCAGGAAATCTACAAATTGCTGCGCGAGCTCGCCGGACTGGGTAAATCGGTGCTGTTCTACACATCGGAGCTGGAAGAGGTGCAGCGAGTCTGCGACCGCGTCATCGTCATCTTCGGCGGGCGCGTCGTCGACACCTTCCCTGTCGAGCTCGCCGACGAGCCGGCGCTGATGCGGGCCGCCTATGGCCTGCCGCGCGGCGCCAGGGAGGATGTCGGCATCCTCGCCGATGTCAGACCCGATGCGGAGGCCGCATCATGAGCCGCTTCCTGCGCCGCCAGGGCTGGGTCGCCGCGCTGCTCGCCCTGCTCGTTTTCCTGTTCGTCGTCACCAAGGTGATCCAGCCGGGCTACGGCAGCGGCGACTTCGGTTCGCTGGTGCGCGCAGTGCTGCCCTATGCCTTCGCCGTCGCGGCGCAGACCATCGTCGTCATCGCCGGCGGCATCGACCTCTCGGTCGCCGCCATGATGGCGCTGGTGAGCGTCACCGCCGCCTCGATGATGAACGGCGCCGGCGAGGAATACGCGTTCTTCGTCGTGCCCTTCGTGCTTGCCATGGGGCTGGTGCTCGGCGCGCTGAACGGCATCCTCATCGTCATCACCCGCGTGCCGGATATCGTCGTCACGCTTGCCACGCTGTTCGTGCTGCAGGGTGCCGCCCTTCTGGTGCTCGACGCGCCCGGCGGCGCCGCCGCCGAGTGGCTGAAGGCAAGCGTCGTCGGCACCATGCCGATACCCGGCCTTCCGGATTGGGCCGATGCCTGGATTCCGAAGGCTCTGGTGCTGCTCCTTGTCTGCCTCTTCATCATCTGGGTCCCGCTCCGGCGCTCGCGCCTCGGGCTTTCCATCTACGCCATCGGCAGCAACGAGCTCGCCGCCTTCCGCAGCGGCGTGCCGGTGGCGCGCACCAGGATCGTCGCCTATGCGCTCTCCGGCCTGTTCGCGGCACTCGGCGGCCTGTCTCTCACCATAAGCACCGGCATCGGCGCGCCGATCCCCGGCCCCTATCTGCTTGCCAGCGTCGCGGCGGTTGTGCTCGGCGGCGTCGCGCTCGGCGGCGGCAAGGGCGGGCTGCTCGGGCCGATCATCGCCGTTTTCGTGCTGCGGCTGGTGCGCACTGACCTCACGCTGCTTGCCATCGATCCCAATGTGACCGCCATCATCGAGGGCGCGATCATGGTCGCCGTGGTGATGTTCGGCGCYTTCATCACGATCCGGGGCCGCCCGGCAGGAGCAACGCCATGACGCACAGCGCGACCATGCCGCAACGGACCTCCTTCGGCCGCCGCCTCAAGCGCTTCATGGCTGACCGCCCGCTCATTCCGCTGATCATCCTGCTCGTCATCCTGGTCGCGATCCTGCAGATCCTGCGCCCGGGCATCGTCAACGAGCGCTGGATCGCCAACACGGCGAAGTTCGCGATTCCGCTGGCGATCCTCGCCGGCTGCCAGACCATGACCATGCTGACCGGCGGCATCGACCTCTCGGTCGGCACGGTRGCGACGATGAGCGCCTTCATCATGGCGACGCAGATCGTCAACCAGGACCCGACGGTGGCCTTTATCCTCGCCACGCTGCCGGCGGTGCTGATCGGCCTCGTCAACGGCGTCGGCGTCGGCGTCTTCCGCGTCCACCCGCTGATCATGACGCTGGGCACCAGCCTGATCGRCACCGGCTTCCTGCAGGTCTACCAGCGCACCGTGATTGCTTCCGGCGCCAAGATCCCGGATTTCCTCAACTGGCTAGGCACGGGCCTTACTTACAGCTTTCCAAACGCGCTCTTCCTGTTCGTGCCGGTGGCGGTGCTGATCGTGTTCACGCTCAACCGCACCGGCTTCGGCCGCCTGCTTTACGCCGTCGGCGACAATGAGCGCGCGGCGAGACTGTCCGGCGTCCGCTACTGGCAGGTGATCACCGCGCTTTACGTCATCTCCAGCCTGCTCGCGGGCATCACGGGCCTGCTCTATATCGGCCTGATCAAGGCGCCGTCGCTGTCGCTCGCCGAGCCCCTGGTGCTGCCTTCGGTGGCGGCAGCCGTCATTGGCGGCACCTCGATCTTTGGCGGCCGCGGCGGCTACACCGGCACCATCATCGGCGCACTGATCCTTACCGTGCTGACGACACTGCTCACCATCCTGCAGATRCCCGAGGGCGGCAGGCGCATCCTGTTCGGCTTCATCGTGCTGTTCGTGACCGCGGCTTATCTGAGGATCATCGAGGACAGGTAGCCCGGGGACGAGCGGTCATGCCGGAGCACTGATCCGACTATCGCCAGCGGCAGCGCGAATGGCCGCGACAAGATCCTTTTCGTCAAACGGCTTGCCGATAAGCGCCACTCCCGAAGGACGTTCCACGATCYTTTCGGCATCCGCGTACCCGGTGATGATGACAGCCGGCCAGTCGGYGCGCAGATTGCGGGCGAAGYGGATCACGTCGATGCCCGAGACAAGGGACATTGCGAAGTCGGTGACGATCACGTCGAAGCGTTCCGGCTCCCTTTCGATCGTGGCCAGCCCCTCGGCGCCGCCAGCGGCCGTTGTCACGTCGAAACCGGACTGCCTGAGYGACATGGCCGTCATTTCCCTCAACGAGTGGCTGTCGTCGATGAGCAGAACCGTCAGCGATCGTTCGTCGGCCGCGACGGGCTCTGYGTCGTCAACCCGGACGGATTTTGGGTCGGCTGCTTCACGGGCCTCCGAAGCAACATCCTGTGCCTCACGGGAGYGAGGCAGCCACAGCTCCATGATCGTGCCGCGGCCGATCTCGCTATCTATCCTGAGTGTGCCACCCGACTGTTTGGCAAAGCCGTAGACGGTGCTGAGGCCCAATCCTGTACCCTTGCCAATCGGCTTGGTGGTGAAGAACGGCTCGATCACCTTGCCGATGATATCGGCGRCAATGCCGGTGCCGTTATCCTCGACGGYCAGCACGACATAGTCGCCCGCAGCGAGTTCCTCGCTTCCATGGTCGACGCTGCGATTGTCGGCGCTGACCGAGACCGTCCCTCCCGAGGGCATGGCGTCGCGGGCATTGAAGATCAGGTTCATCAAAGCGAGCTCGAGCTGCGCGGTATCCGCATGCACAGGCCATATGTCGTTGCCAACCTGCCATTTGAAGCGCACGAGCCCCCCGAGAACCGCGGCAACCAAACCGTTCATCGTGTCCCCAAGGGTCGACAATCGCACCGCCACCGGCTTCAGGTCCTGGCGGCGCGAGAAGGCGAGCATCCGCTGGACGAGATCCTTGCCCTGGGCGGCCGAGCGGCGCGTCATTTCGAGGATTTGGGCAGCATTGCCGTCGAGCGTCAGTTGCCGTTCGAGCAGGGCGAGCCCAGAGAGGATGGCCGCAAGCAGATTGTTGAAGTCGTGGGCGAGTCCGCCGGTCAGCTTGCCGATCGCATCGAGCCGCTGCGACTGCAACAGCTGGCTCTCCAGACGGCGCTGCTCGGTGATGTCCTGCATGGTACCAAGCAGTTCGAACCCCGGGCCGTCCCTGGACACCACGCCCTGGTCGAAGAATATGCGATATTGTTCGTCGGAGCACCGCCATCGGAATTCGCACGTATAAGAGCCTGTCTCGATCGCCGCCGTAAGCGATCTGGTGACTTCGTCGCGATCATCGGGATGGACCCGGCCGAGCCCGAAATCGGGATTCGACAAGAAACGGCCGGGCGGGAAGCCCGTCAGCCGCTCGACCCCTTTCGAAACATAGCGCGCGGCGAAAGGTGCCTCGGCCGAGCGCGCGTGAAAACAAATCGGCAGCGAGGCAAGAATCAGCTCCTGCCGCGCTTCGGAATGGCGGAGCGCTCGCTCCGCCTCGAACCTTTCCGACTGGGCCTTCAATGCCTGTTCGAGCAGCCGCTGTTCCCGGATCGCATTTCGCTCGATCTCGCGCGTCTTCTCGTAGAGATCGACAAAGACCATGACCTTGGAGCGCAGCATCATCGGGTCGAACGGCTTGAACAGATAGTCGACCGCGCCGACGTCATAGCCGCGCAGCATATGCGCCTCTTCCTTGTTGATGGCGGTGAGGAAGATGATTGGTGTGTTTCTCGACCGTTCGCGCCGGCGCACGAGCGAGGCGGTCTCGTAGCCGTCGAGATCCGGCATCAGCACATCGAGCAAGATGACGGCGAAGTCATCCCTGAGCAAGAAGCGCAGCGCTTCCTCGCCCGACTGGGCGCAGACGACCTCGCCGACATCGCCGAGCACCTCCGCTATTGCAAGCAGATTGCGCTCGTCGTCATCGACGGCGAGAACGCGTGCTCGCATCGCCTGCTCGACCGGTTCGTTTCTTTCTGCCTCCATCGCGGCCATTTTGCTGAACCTGCCGGGCGCGCTGTCAGCTAGCGGTCATCAGTGTCTGCTCGGACCGTCCAGCCCGCGAGCGCGCGCGGCCGACCCAAACCCGCAGCAAGGCAAGC
>NZ_MDFL01000147.1 GCF_001854785.1 Mesorhizobium sp. ORS 3428 | reverse complement strand
GTTGCTGCTGCTCGGGGGCGGTCTGCTCAGCCGGAGCCGTCTCGCTCTGCTGCTGTTGATTGAGCTTCCTCTTGCGCAATTGCTGCTGCTGCTCAGGCGCGGCCTGCTCAGCCGGTTGCTCTCCCGGCGACGATTCGGTCTGCTGATTGCGCTTCTTCTTGCGCGGCTGTTGCTCTTCCGTTGTGGACTGGCCGCCCTGATCGGCTGGAGCCGCCTCGGTTTGCTGCTGCTGGTCGCGCTTCTTGCGCGGCTTGAGCTCTTGCTCGGCCGGTGCAGCCTCACCGGACTGGCYGGACTCCATCTGCTGCGCCTGCCGCTTCTTGCGAGGCTTCTGCTCGGACTCGGAAGGCTGTTCGGCTGGGGCGGATTCGGTCTGTTGTTGCTGCTCGCGCTTCTTTTTCTTCGGCTGTTGCTGGCCTTGCGCACAGTCCTCCGCCGATTGGCCTTCGGCGCAGCCCGACTGCACCAGAATCGGCGGCGTCCCCCGCGAGGTGCCGAGATCGGCCTGCAGCGGATACGCGCCCAACGGCGCGGATGCCATAAGCAGGCCGATTGCCGTACCCGCCAGAATCCGTGGTTGGCGTTTCATATCAATTTTCTCCTAGTGGGGTCCCATCCCTGCCCAAACTTTCGTCAACCGCAATTGGTTCCGTTTGCAAGGCATTGGCCTCAGCCAAGGATGCCGGACCGGCCTTTTGAAGGCAATTTCGTGTTTTTGTAATGTTGATACTGGGTCACGGCGGCAGCAACGCTTGACCGGAAGGCCGCGGAGAGCCAAATCCAACCGCATGAACGCACCGTTCTGGAAAACCAAGACGCTTGAGGCGATGACCCCGGCCGAGTGGGAGTCACTCTGCGACGGCTGCGGGAAGTGCTGCCTTTCGAAGCTCGAGGACGAKGATACCGGCGAAATCTATTGGACGAGCGTCGGCTGCCGGCTGTTCGACGCTGAAAAATGCCTCTGCTCGGACTATGCCAACCGGCTGTCACGCGTGCCCGATTGCGTCGGCCTGACGCCGCAGAACGTGCGCACGATCACTTGGCTGCCCAAGACCTGCGCCTACCGGCTGATCGCCGAAGGCCACGATCTCTATTGGTGGCACAAGCTGGTTTCGGGAAGCGCGGAAACCGTGCACGAGGCCGGGATTTCGATCCGCGRCCGCGTGAAGGCCAAGGAAACCGATCTCGCCGAGCCGGAAGACTTCTTTGATTACATCCTTGACGACGAACCCTGAAGGGTTCGCATTTTGACGACGAGCCTCGAAGGGCGCCAGGCTTGAAGCGATCGGGCGGATTCGTGTGCGAAGATTCCCCTTCCAGATGAACCGGACATGAACAGCCGGTTCGCAAAAAGTTCAGACAGGCAAGTGCATTCTCCGGCCATCGGTTTGCCAACCGGTGGATCRCCAATTTCGATTCGCCAATTTTCGATTCGATTGGGCGAGAGCCCTCAACAAGGAGAGAGAACGATGTTCAACCAGATCAAGGCGGCAGCCCTTTCGGCCCTTGTCGGACTTGGCACGCTCGGCGCCATCCCGGCGCATGCGGACAGCCTCTATCTCGGCTTCGGCAACAACCACGACCCGCGCTTCGGCGTCTATACCGGCGATGACGATGGATATTACCGCCGCGACTGGCGCCGGGATCGCTACTGGCGCAGCTGCTCGCCTGACCGCGCGCTCGACAAGGCCGAGCGCATGGGTCTGCATCGCGTCCGCATCGTCGACATCAACCGCCACACGGTGAAGGTGGCCGGCCGCCAGTATGGCGACCGCGTGGTGGTGGTCTTCGCCAATGAGCGCGGCTGCCCGATCATCTATCGCTGAGGTCGGCAGAAGGACGATCTTCTTCCACAAAGGCCAATCCTGGAGCGTGATCCTCTGCAGGATCGCCTATAGACATGACCTTCTGCGAAGGTCAGTCCTGAGTAGTAGGCCCCTTCAGTCAGGCTGAAGCGCGCGGCTCGAAAAAACCCGGAGGATCGGTCCCTCCGGGGTTTTGTTGTGACCCGACAAAGCGGCCTGCAGCGCCGGGCGTCCTTTCGGAGGCGCACGGACGCTGCAGCGCCGCGATTTTACGCATGATCCTTTCCGAACCGATGGTTCGGGATCATGCGCGGGGCAGACGTCACTTCAACTCGAACGTGACCGTGACTTGGACGGAGTAGGAGTTCTCGCCGGCCTGGACAGGCACGGCCGCCCGGGCTGCATCGAAGGCCTTGGCATTCATCGGCACCGGCACAGGCGCGATGTTCTGGTCGGTGATCTCGATGACCCGTCCGAGACCGACGCCGGCGGCCTCGGCAAGCGTCTTGGCCTTGGCCATCGCATCGGCAACCGCCTTCTTGCGCGCCTCGACGATGGTAGCCTTGGGATCGTCATTGGTGAAGGCGATGCCGCCGCCCTGGTTGACGCCGAGCGACACCGCCTTGTCGAGGATGTCGCCGGTCTTGTCGACGTCGCGCACCCGCACCGACAGCGTGTTCGTCACCTGGTAAGCGACGAGCTCGGCTTCCTGGCTGCCGTCGGCCTTGTTGGTGTAATTGTAACGCGGGTTGATCTGGATGCCGGCCGTCTGCAGGTCGCGCTCGGCGATGCCCGCCGATTTCATCGCGGCGATCACCGCCGCCATCGCGTCATTGTTGGCATCGAGCGCGGCGCGCGCTGTCTTCGCCTCGCGCATGACGCTGAGCGTCAGGATCGCCATATCCGGCGCCGCCGTGGCTTCGCCTTCGCCGGATACGACGATGCGCGGAGGCGGCTGCGTATCGGCAGCGCTTGCCAACGCCGGAAACGCGATCGCGGCTGCGAGCGCGACTGGCAAAAGATGTCTGGTCATGAAAACTCCTCGAGATCTGCGATCCGGTATCCCTGCCGCTCTGCGCCGACTCGAAAAAAGTGTCGATTCCCGGCAATGCGCTGCAATAGCCCGAACCAGTTCACGCGCCTTATGGGCGCAGGCCGCTCTACGCAGCGAATATGGGCTGATTTTGGCTTTTGCCGCCAGCGCTTTCGAAAGCCTTGTGCGGCGAAGCGAAAAACACTAAGCCAGCCGGCGTGGGGCCTGTAGCTCAATGGTTAGAGCCGGCGGCTCATAACCGCTTGGTTGGGGGTTCGAGTCCCTCCGGGCCCACCATGACCTTTGATTTCATTGATGAAAACTGGCCTCGGCCCAAAACGTTTTGGGCCCATTATGGGCCCAGCTATGCAACGTCGGCCACGGTTTGTTCCGGCTCGATTATCTGATCACTTGACGACTCGCAGGACAGTTCGCTGCTGCATGGCATCGCGTTTGGCCTCGCGCTGATTGATGGCCCGAGCGATATCCACCGCGATCCGCTTCTTGTTTGCCTCACGCACATAGTCGTCAGTCACGGTCATGGAGGAATGGCCCATCGCCTCCATGATGGCTCTCGCCTGGATGTTGCATTCAGCCAGGTAGGTGCCGAAGGTGCGACGCAAGCCATGAAGCGTGTAGCCGTCCGGAATTCCCGCCTGGCGGGTCCAATGYTGCATCATGCCGGTCAGGCTCTTTTCGGAGAACGCCCGCTTGTAGGAAGTTTTCAAAACGGTGCCGCCCTGCGATCGGTCGAGCGGCTCCAGAGCCGCCGCCAGCTTGTCGACGATTGGAATGAACATCTCCCTTCCGCCGTGGCGGTTGCGGTTCTTCCTTTGACGGAAGGCAAACGCTTCGATCAACTCGAGCGAGCCGTCGAACAGTTCAATCTCCTCGGTGACGAGGTCCTCCCACTCCAGAGCGGCGATATCGCCGCGCCGGTTTCCGAGCCAGAAACCCAGCGCGTAACATGTGCGCGYGGCCGTGCCGATCGGATGCCGAGCCTCGAATTTCCCGCGGATTGYGACCGGCCAAGCAGGATTGCTGGTGGACTTGGGCACACGCACACGAATAGATAGCGAGGGATCGTCTTGCGRCTTGATCCATTTCTCAACCTTGATCGCGACCCACAGCAGTTTCTTGATGGCTACCAGCATGTGCTTGGCAACCGTACGATTTGTCGCAAAGATGCCTTCGATGATCGCGCGAAGCCGATCCGCGTCGAGGTGTTCGACCGGCGTATCGCGCCAGGTCAGTGGGTATTTTGGATCAACCTTCAGGTTCAGAAAGCGCTCTATCAGGCGCACGTTCTTGCGCTGCGTGGCTTCGTCATAATCCAGCCACTCCATAGTCGTCTCAAGCCGGCGCGCCGCATGGCCGAAGGTTTTTGGTAGCGCTCGGCCAGGCAGATCGATGATCGCAGCATTCTTCCCTAAACCCTGCGTCGCCCTTTGAAATTCGGCTTCGAATTCCGGATCACCCGGCTTACCGGGAAGCCGGATTTCCGGCATGCCTTTGGCCCGATAGCGATAAACGATCTTGCCGTTCTTGATCCGCGAAGAGACGCCGGGATAGCTGTCGTCCTTGAAGGGTCTGGCCATTGAAGTCTCCCGCCGGCAATTCTGCTGAAGTTAGTCGCTAAGCGATGATTTCTCCTGCATTGCCTTGAGTGAAAGAGCATTGCTTTTCATCGCAACGCGCAGGAGGAGGGGATATGGGAAGCCTCTGCCTTGCTCGATCCCCTCAAACGTGCGCTTCGGTATTCCAAACGCCTTGGCCGCAGCTTCGGCAGTAAGCCCTTCCTTGGCCCGCCAGGCTTTCACTTCTTGGGCAAGCTTCTCGTTCTCGCTCACGTAACGCCTTCTCGATACTTTACTACGCATTCAGCGTATACGCAATCAGCGTATTTCTTATCTTTTTTGCTCGTCTCGCCTGCTTCGCTCCAACAACTCTTGGAGACCGTTGTCTTTGTCGGGCAACGACGTGAAGGCGATGTCGAGAGCTACACGATCCCAGACGGCACGGCTGTTGATGCGCTTAGGTTTTGGCATACGTCCATCAGCGACCATCTCATCAAAAAGAGTCGATCCAACACCAACATACCGGGCCGACTCTTCACGAGAAAGGCCTCGTGGCGGATACGAAATTCCGTCATTTTTCATGGACGCCGCCCCTGTGGCTGGTGCCTGCGGCGACGTGAGCATTCCAAAGGTTGGACGGCTTGTTATGTCGAGGAGTCCTTATACCCCGGGCGTGTTGGTGTCGAAGCACAAAGTCTATCCCTGTAYGGTTTCCGCAGCGACGAGATCGTCCTCATTTAGAAAAGAAGGTCACGTAAGGCGGAAGCCGTTGGCCAAGCCGATTCGGTGCAAACTGGTAGCGAGGTGGGAAACGGATGGATCGCAGCCCGGACTTTGAGCGCGTTATCTTGAGGACTGTTATCGAGGGGCGGGCGCAGGTTCTATGCGCTAGGTCGATATCTCCGGTTTATCGTGATTGACGGTTAAGTATCAAATTGACGAACTCGCTTCGCGGGAAAGTCTTGCTCGGAGGTCATTAATCCAGTGCAGGCGAGGCATCCTGGCCTGATTGGTCGGACGTAATCGGCCGGCTCATAGGGACTTGCTTCAGGCAAGGTGACGCTGCTGCCCACGCGCAGCGCCACCTCTATTCCAAGGAGCCGTTTGATGACCCCGCTTCCGTTGCGCATGACAACGACATGCAAGTCCGCAATCTGTCGCCGCATACGCAGGACTCGTGTCGAATGCGCGCACGGTTTCCAGCGATATGGGGACCGGGTATGTCAAAGCGCCAGGAGCCCTCCATTTTCACTCTGCGATGGTCCCTTTAGCGGGAAAGCTTTTCTAGAAGCTCTGCCTTCTGTTCAGCATGCTTGTCCGGATTTTCCGCTATGAGCTTTTTCAGGTTCAGGAGCTTCCAGCGGATCGCGGGGAGGTTAGCAGCCAGGGGCAGGCCGATGGCCTCGAAGTCCGGTTCGCCGTCGTGCAGCGCGATCAGGAATTCGCGCGCGGTGTCGTCCATCCGGCTGTCAATGTCCGCCAGCAGCCGGTCCCGGGCCGCGGCGAGATCTTCGATGGTGACCGGGATCGTGGTCATACCGGCGAACTCCTGCACGAAGGGTTTGTCGAGCGGGCTGAGATTCGGCTTAATCAGTTCCTGTACCGGCCGGGGCGAACTCGCCACATAAACCAGGAACGTGCGGAACAGCGCATCGGTAAAGCCTTCGTTTTCGTACAGCAGCTTCACGTCGAACAGGTCGCGCGGATGCTGGCGATC
>NZ_MDFL01000146.1 GCF_001854785.1 Mesorhizobium sp. ORS 3428 | reverse complement strand
ATGTCGAGAGCTACACGATCCCAGACGGCACGGCTGTTGATGCGCTTAGGTTTTGGCATACGTCCATCAGCGACCATCTCATCAAAAAGAGTCGATCCAACACCAACATACCGGGCCGACTCTTCACGAGAAAGGCCTCGTGGCGGATACGAAATTCCGTCATTTTTCATGGACGCCGCCCCTGTGGCTGGTGCCTGCGGCGACGTGAGCATTCCAAAGGTTGGACGGCTTGTTATGTCGAGGAGTCCTTATACCCCGGGCGTGTTGGTGTCGAAGCACAAAGTCTATCCCTGTACGGTTTCCGCAGCGACGAGATCGTCCTCATTTAGAAAAGAAGGTCACGTAAGGCGGAAGCCGTTGGCCAAGCCGATTCGGTGCAAACTGGTAGCGAGGTGGGAAACGGATGGATCGCAGCCCGGACTTTGAGCGCGTTATCTTGAGGACTGTTATCGAGGGGCGGGCGCAGGTTCTATGCGCTAGGTCGATATCTCTGGTTTATCGTGATTGACGGTTAAGTATCAAATTGACGAACTCGCTTCGCGGGAAAGTCTTGCTCGGAGGTCATTAATCCAGTGCAGGCGAGGCATCCTGGCCTGATTGGTCGGACGTAATCGGCCGGCTCATAGGGACTTGCTTCAGGCAAGGTGACGCTGCTGCCCACGCGCAGCGCCACCTCTATTCCAAGGAGCCGTTTGATGACCCCGCTTCCGTTGCGCATGACAACGACATGCAAGTCCGCAATCTGTCGCCGCATACGCAGGACTCGTGTCGAATGCGCGCACGGTTTCCAGCGATATGGGGACCGGGTATGTCAAAGCGCCAGGAGCCCTCCATTTTCACTCTGCGATGGTCCCTTTAGCGGGAAAGCTTTTCTAGAAGCTCTGCCTTCTGTTCAGCATGCTTGTCCGGATTTTCCGCTATGAGCTTTTTCAGGTTCAGGAGCTTCCAGCGGATCGCGGGGAGGTTAGCAGCCAGGGGCAGGCCGATGGCCTCGAAGTCCGGTTCGCCGTCGTGCAGCGCGATCAGGAATTCGCGCGCGGTGTCGTCCATCCGGCTGTCAATGTCCGCCAGCAGCCGGTCCCGGGCCGCGGCGAGATCTTCGATGGTGACCGGGATCGTGGTCATACCGGCGAACTCCTGCACGAAGGGTTTGTCGAGCGGGCTGAGATTCGGCTTAATCAGTTCCTGTACCGGCCGGGGCGAACTCGCCACATAAACCAGGAACGTGCGGAACAGCGCATCGGTAAAGCCTTCGTTTTCGTACAGCAGCTTCACGTCGAACAGGTCGCGCGGATGCTGGCGATCAACGGCCGCGTGAAGCTTGCCTCCGAACAAGTCCTCGAATGACACAACCTGAATCGAAGCGAAGCCGAACTCGTCCTCGACGGCGGGCGATACGGTGCGCTTCTCGGGATCGTGGACGACGCCGCGCGTCACGGGTGAGGTTTCTATCTTGACCTCGGCACCATCAAGGTGCGCGCGGATGCGGGTCGCGCCGCCGCCGCCCCCCTCGATGCGGCGGGCATCGAGCTTGGGTATGCCGCGTGTGGCGGCGGCGACGATCCGGTTGAGCGTTTCGTCGATGTCGGCAAGGCTCTCGGCCCGCTCGCGTACCGGCAGGTAGGTGAGGTCGATATCCACTGAAAGGCGCGGCATATCCCGGTAGAACAGGTTGATGGCGGTCCCGCCTTTAAGGGCGAACACTTCCTCCTGTGCGATGAAGGGCAGCAGGCGGACGAGAAGGCCGACCTGGGCGGCGTAGACTTCACGGGCCATCGGCACCATCCTTTTTCGCTTGAACAAACTCCGTCGGCACCATGATGCGGTACCGGGGGTGAATTTTGCCGCCCTTCACCAGGGCGCGGTCTCCGGTGCCGAACTGGAACTCATCGGGATTCAGATGCTGCCGCCACGCGTGATTGTGGCGGTCGGCAAAGACGAAGAACAGGCGTATGACCTTGATCTTCCGGCAGCTCTGCAACAGCGCCGTGAGCCGGCGCGGGCTTAGCGTCGCAAGCCCTTCAAACACCATGTCGAGGTTGTGAAAGCTTTCGTTGTCCGGCAACTCGTCCAACGCTTCAATGATGGCGCGTTCCGGGGACGAGAGACGCAAGGCCCATCCCCAGGGCAGCGTCGTACCCGGGTCACCTGATTTGTTGTCCGTTAGCCCGAGAGTGGGATCGCCGAACAGTGACAGGCCACGGGTGATCAGCGGCGCATCGAGCTTCAGGCGCGGCAGCCATGTCGGCATTCCGTCGCCGTACAGCCAGGCTCGGGCGCGGCCCCCGAGCGGCAGGTAGTGGCTGAACCCTTGCAAGGCTAGCGCGGTGACGCCGCCCGCGTGGATTTGATAGTTCATGATGTGCTGGAGGGACAGCAGGCAAGTTTGCCAGTCGAGCGGGATGGGTTGCGGCGCCGGGCGGCGAAATACGCCGCGCTCAAGCCGCTCCAGCCAGCCRCTGTCTATATACTTGCGGGTCAGGAAGCGGCTGACGCCGTGGGCTTCCAGCCAGGGCGCGTCCACGACAAAGCCGGCGGGGACGGCTTCGAGAACGCTCTTTAGCTTGTCTTCTTTCAGTGTACCCATGGTAATCATGATAGATCGTTATCAAAGAGACGAGGGTGGCTCTTTGATGTTGCCTCGTTTGGGGTATTGAGAGTACACATATTTTGAGAATTTCAAAGAAAATAGCGGGGGAAGGCGGCATGGCGCACCTGGAGGACTGGGGGAGACGCTGCCGAGGAGTACGTCCGTTTCGCCCCGCCCAAATCCGGATCTTCCAGACCGTTATCGAACGTGCGTTGGGGTGCCAGCGATGGGATTAATCTAAACCACGGCGTGATAGGTCCCCACCACGAAATTGCTGCGAGGGAGAGCTACGCCGAACTGATCGGCATCCTTGACTTTGTCGATCCTCGGCAAAACCATGGAATTGGAGAAGTTTGGACAAAGCTCGAAGCCTGTCCCCGCAACCAACGTACTTGCATCTTATCCTTTTCAGGTCGACGTGGTCTCGCGCAGCGCGGACCCTCAATCCGAATTCTTGCAACTAGGCCCGCCAGACCATACGAGATAAGGATATACCGGACCCACCATCTCACGCCAGCTTCGGCATCTTCGGCATCTTCGGCTGTTAATGTGATTTTCGGAGGTTGAAGATTCGCCTCGATTTTTGGTGAACTGTGGCTGTTGGGTTCCGAGTGGACTCCCGCGGTCGTGTATGGACAACAGGCTTGCCGCGCCCCACGATTGAGATTACCCGCGCGTTTTTGCTCTCGAGTTCATCCAGGTAATCGGCCCACCATTGCATCATCTTGACGCGCTCTTCCCAATGCTCTGCCCGGGCGTAGGCACGACGAACGTTGTTGTTCTCAATGTGGGCCAGCTGCCGTTCGATGGCGTCCGGATGCCATTTTCCGCATTCGTTTAGCAGGGTTGATGYCGTTGCTCGAAAACCGTGCGCGGTAGCTTCCTCCTTGCYGTAGCCCATACGGCGCAGCGCGGCGTTAAGTGTGTTGTCGGAAATCGGACGCGARTCCGATCGAACACTAGGAAACAGCAGCGATCCACCACCAGAGAGTTCTTTAAGCGAGGTCAGGACGCTTACTGCCTGCTTTGAAAGGGGTACGCGGTGCGGCCTTCGCATTTTCATGCGTGCTTCAGGAATGATCCACACCGAGCTTTCGAAATCGAACTCTCCCCATTCTGCCGCGCGCAGCTCACCCGGGCGGGGAAACAGCATTGCCATCAGCCTCAGGGCGGCTCTGGTTGTTGGCTGTCCGTCAAATGCATCCACCGCCCTCAGCAAGCCGCCCAAGGCCTTAGGATCGGTAATCGCGGCACGAGGCGTGACCGTCGGGCTGATGAGCGCGCCCCTGAGGGCGATCGTCGGATCTGCCTCGGCGCGTGCTGTCGCGATTGCGAATCGAAACACAGTGCCGATTGTTGAGCGTAGGCGCCTGGCCGACTCGTATCGACCGCGAACCTCCACGCGACGAAGGGCGGTAAGGATGGTAGCGGTATCGATCTCCCGAATACACTCGTCGCCGATTGTCGGATAGGCAAAGTCGAGGAGCCATTTGACTTTGCTGATCGTTCGATCGGCACGTCCTTCCTTCTTCAGCTTCTCAACATATTCGTCTGCGATTGAGCGAAAGGTGTCTTTTGGCGAACTAGCTTTCTGGAATTTGCGCTGCTGGGCCGGGTCGGCACCAGCCTTGAGGAGGCGTTTGGCTTCATCGCGCGCTTGGCGGGCATCAGCGAGAGAAATGACAGGATAGCTGCCCAGAGACAGCAGCTTCTGCTTCCCGTCGAACCGATAGGCGAGGCRCCATAGCCTTGTTCCCGACGGCTGGACCCATAGCTGCAGCCCGCCGCCGTCGGATAGCTTCTGGAGCTTGGACGCGGGCCGGGTGTTGCGGCATTTCACGTCGGAGAGAGYCATTGTGGGACCTCCTGTTTTGGCGCTTCGATACCAACAGGGTCTCAGATACCAACAAAAATACCAACACCTCGCCCCGTTGGACGAAATTTGCCGAACTGCGATGAAATTCGCCCAACCACGACATACGCGCCGAAAAGGTAAGCAAATTCAGCCATTTGCGGAGACTGAAGCGCAGAAGCTTCGGCGAAAGGGAATGTCGGGAGAAGAGGGGATGGTGCCCAGAGGCGGATTCGAACCACCGACACGCGGATTTTCAGTCCGCTGCTCTACCAACTGAGCTATCTGGGCCTGTGCCGGCTAGCGGGACCGCGCGCCGGGTTTCACGGGAGCACCGGGCGGCGCCCCCTCGAAAGCGCGTGGGTTATAGCACGGGAATTCGGCCTGTCCAGCGCTTAGGTGTTGATTTCGTCAGGAAAGAAAGCTTGCCGCGAAACGACTGATTGCCGCGTGCCTCACTCTTCGTCTTTGGGCGAAGGGCCTTGTTTGGAGCCGTCGTCTTCTTCCTCGCCGTCGCGGCCGGGAATGACATAGGCGCCCTTCAGCCAGCGATTGAGGTCGATGTCCTTGCAGCGCGCCGAGCAGAACGGATAGTACTCGCGCACAGACRGCTTGCCRCATTCGGGGCAGGGGCGCTTTGGCCTGAGCGGCGTTACCTTGTCGTCCGGACTCATGGCCGCGCGACGTGCCAGTTTCGGTGCGCCTTGAAGCCTTCGCCGGAAAGCAGCGCGACACTCTCATAGAGCGGCAGGCCCACCACATTGGTATAGGAGCCGACCAGCTTGACGACGAAAGCGCCGGCCAGCCCCTGCACGGCATAGCCGCCGGCCTTGCCGCGCCATTCGCCCGAGGCGACATAGGCGTCGATTTCCTCGCGCGGCAGCCGCTTGAAGCGGACCCTGGTTTCCACCAGACGCTGCCTCAGCTTGCCGCCCGGCGTGATCAGGCAGATGCCGGAATAGACCCGGTGCGAGCGGCCGGAAAGCAGGCCGAGGCAGTTCACGGCATCGTCGATCGTCTCTGCCTTGGGCAGGATGCGGCGCCCGACCGCCACCACCGTGTCGGCGGCGAGGATGAAGGCCGGCGCAAAATCGTCCTCGCTCTTCAGCGAGGCAAACGCCTTTTCGGCCTTTTCCTTGCAAAGGCGCTTCGCCAGCGAGCGCGGATGCTCGGCGCGCAGCGGCGTCTCGTCGACATCGGCCGGCAGCACGYGATCCGGCTCTATGCCGGCCTGCTGCAACAGCTCGATGCGGCGCGGCGAACCCGAGGCAAGCACCAGCTTCTGCAAAAGGCTCATCGCTACCCCAGCCGAACCCTAGAGCAATTCCGGGAGAGGTGCCTAACCGTTTCCGATCGGAATTGCGTCAAAACAATTGGTTAGAGCCGTTCATCGAACGCTGAACCGCTCTAGCGATCTTACTTGAAACGATAGGTAATGCGGCCCTTGGTCAGGTCGTAGGGCGTCATCTCGACCAGGACCTTGTCGCCGGTCAGCACGCGGATGCGGTTCTTGCGCATACGACCGGCCGTATGGGCGATGATCTCGTGCTCGTTTTCGAGCTTCACCCGGAACATCGCATTGGGCAGCAGTTCCGTGACCACGCCCGGAAATTCGAGGACTTCTTCCTTCGGCATTCGATACCTTTGCTTGGATGACGGTTCCGGCGGCCGGCCGGAATTTGCGGCGGAACCTATATGATAATCGCCCGCTTGTGAACATGCTTAATCGGCGGCGCCTTTTACCTCCGGCGGCGCAAAACGCTTGGCAATGCGCACTTTCAGCCGCTCGCGCACGTCCCGATAGGCGGCCATGATATGCTCGCGCGTACCTCCGGTATCGGTCGGGTCGGGCATCGGCCAATATTCGACCTCGACGGCGAGCGAGCGGGTGAGCTCGAGCGCGGCGTGGTGCGCTTCCGGAGCCAGCGTCACGATCAGATCGAAATAATCGTCCTCCAACTCGTCCAGCGTTCTGGGCTGCCGCTCGCCGAGCGTGAGGCCTATTTCGGCAAGCACGGCGTCGACGAAGGGGTCGCGCTCGCCGCTGCGAACGCCGGCCGAGGCAACGAAGGTGGTGGCGGGCAGCGCGCGCCGCGCCAACTGCTCGGCCATTGGCGAGCGCACGGCGTTCATGCCGCACAAGAAGAGGATCGAATGCGGCAGCGCGGCCAGCATCAGCCCCGCCAATGCAGCACGCAGACCAGCGTGAACAGCCGGCGCGCCGTGTCGAAGTCGATCTCGATCTTGCCGGCGAGCCGGTCCATCAGCGTCTGCGAGCCTTCATTGTGCAGGCCGCGCCGACCCATGTCGATCGCCTCGATATGGCTGGGCGTCGAGGAGCGGATGGCCTCGTAATAGCTTTCGCAGATCAGATAGTAATCCTTGACGATGCGCCTCAAGGGGGTCAGCGACAGGATGTGAGTGACAACCTCGGCGTCATCTTCCCGGCTGACGGCAAAAACCAGGCGCGACTCGGCCAAAGACAGCTTCAGCTTGTAAGGACCGGCGCCGTCGTCATTGACCGGCCGGAAACTGTTTTCCTCGATCAGGTCGAAGATCGCCACCGCCCGCTCGTGCTCGACATCGGGCGTCGAACGGCCGATCGACTCGTCGAGCTCGACGTCGATCAGCCTGTCGCGGTTTTGGTGGCGACCGGACATTGCTACATGTTCAGCCTGATCGCCACGGAGCGTGCGTGCGCGTCGAGACCTTCCGCCTTGGCGAGCGCGATCGCCGCCGGTGCCAGCGCCTTGAGCTGCTCCGGGCCGAGCTTTAGGATCGACGTCCGCTTGACGAAATCGAGCACGGACAAGCCCGACGAGAAGCGCGCCGAGCGCGCCGTCGGCAGCACGTGATTGGAGCCGCCGACATAGTCGCCGATGACTTCCGGCGTGTGACGGCCGAGGAAGACGGCGCCGGCATTGCGCATCCTGGCGAGGAAGCTTTCCGCGTCGTCGAAGGCAAGCTCGACGTGCTCGGCCGCGATGCGATCGACCAGCGGCAGCGAGGCTTCGATGGTAGGCACCAGGATCACCGCGCCGAAATCGCGCCAGCTCGCGGCGGCCGTCGCGGCGCGCGGCAGGACCTTCAGCTGGCGCTCGACCGCCTGCTCCACCGCCTTACCGAATCCGGCATTGTCGGTGATCAGGATCGACTGCGCCGATGCGTCGTGCTCGGCCTGGGCGAGCAGATCGGCCGCGATCCAGTCCGGATCGTTATCCGCGTCCGCGACGACGAGAACCTCGGACGGCCCTGCGATCATGTCGATGCCGACGGTGCCGAAGACCTGGCGCTTGGCCGCCGCGACATAGGCGTTGCCCGGTCCGACGATCTTGGCGACCGGCCTGATCGTCTCGGTGCCGTAGGCGAGTGCGGCGACGGCCTGAGYGCCGCCGACGCGGTAGATCTCGGAAACGCCGGCGAGGTCGGCCGCCACCAGCACCAGCGGATTGATGGCGCCGCCGGAGGCCGGAACCACGATCACGATGCGCTCGACGCCGGCGACCTTGGCCGGCACGGCATTCATCAGCACCGAGCTCGGATAGCTCGCCGTGCCGCCTGGCACATAGAGGCCGACGGCCTCGATCGCCGTCCAGCGCGAGCCGAGCTCGACGCCGGCGGCGTCCGTGTAGCGGTCGTCCTTCGGTTTCTGCCGCTCGTGATGCGAGCGGATGCGGTCGCGCGCGAATTCGAGCGCCTCGACGGTGGCGGGGTCCGCCGCCGCATAGGCCTTGGCGATATCGTCCCTGGAGACGGCGATGCCGAGCTTGCCGAGATCGGCCTTGTCGAATTTCAGCGTGTAGTCGGCAAGCGCCTTATCGCCCTCGCCGCGCACCCGTGCGACAATGTCGCGCACCACTGCTTCGACATCGGCCGACACTTCCCGCTTGGTGGTGAGGAATGCCGAAAAGCGCTGCTCGAAATCGGCGTCGGTTTGGCTAAGCGTGATGGCCATTGATATGCTCAGGTCCTGTGAACAGGGCGCGAGGTGGCTTCCCAGGAGCCGCCGACATCGGCGAGCCGTGCTTCGATGCACTCGACGTCGAGCATGATCGTGCCGCCTCCCGAGAACACCAGCTCGATGATGCCGGCCGGCTTGCTGATCGCGATGAAACTGATCGCCAGCAGCGAAAGCACCTCGGCCGGTTTATCGCGCGCAATGCCGCTGGTCTTGGCGCCGAGCACGCGGTCGAAATGCAAAACGCTCTGGCGTCGTTCATTATGCTGGCGGAAGAAGCCGGACTTCGCCTCCCAGACGAAGCGGTTCATGGTCAGCACGAAGCGCTTGGCCGCGGGCAGGTATTCGAGGTCGGAGACCTTCATCACGGCGTCCTGGACATGGGCCGAGACGATGCTCAGGTCCTGGTCGTCGAGCGCGATGAGCTTGAGAGCGGCCATGCGGAATGCGCACCTGAAGGTTGACGGTTCAACGTTCTGTTAGAGCATGATCCCGAAAAGTGGAAAGCGGTTTCGCAAAAGATCATGCCCGAACAAAAACGTAGAGCGTGGTTGAACTCGATCAGATCGAGATCAACCACGCTCTAGTGGGTCTTTCCGCTCTGTGCAACCGACGCGCCGCCGCACCGGCTCCTTCAGCCCGAAATCCGCTCGATCACCGCGCCGCAGCCGGAAAGCTTCTCTTCCAGCCGCTCGAAGCCGCGGTCGAGGTGATAGACGCGGTTGACGATGGTCTCGCCTTCGGCGGCAAGGCCGGCAATCACCAGCGACACCGAGGCGCGCAGGTCGGTCGCCATCACGGGCGCGCCCTTCAGCTTGGCAACGCCGTCGACGATCGCCGTCTGGCCTGAGAGCGTGATGTGGGCGCCGAGGCGGGCGAGCTCCTGCACATGCATGAAGCGGTTCTCGAAGATCGTCTCGGTGATGCGTGACTTGCCCTTGGCCATCGTCATCAGGCCCATGAACTGCGCCTGCAGGTCGGTCGGGAACGCCGGGAAGGGCGCGGTCGTCACATCCACCGGCGCGATGCCGGCGCCGTTGCGCTGGACGCGGATGCCGGCATTGGTCGGCGTGATCTCGGCACCGGTCTCGGCAATGACATCAAGCGCCGTCTGCAACAGGTCGGGCCGCGCGCCTTCCAGCACGACGTCGCCGCCGGTCATTGCCACCGCCATGGCATAGGTGCCGGTCTCGATGCGGTCGGGGATGACGCGGATGCGCGCTCCGGACAGCGCCTCGACGCCCTCGATGGTGATGGTGGAGGTGCCGGCGCCGTGGATCTTGGCGCCCATGGCGATGAGGCATTCGGCGAGATTGACGACCTCCGGCTCGCGGGCGGCGTTTTCGAGCACCGTCTCGCCCTTGGCGAGCGAGGCCGCCATCATCAGCACATGCGTGGCGCCGACCGACACTTTCGGGAACACGTAACGGTTGCCGTGGAGCCGGCCGTTCCTGGTCTTGRCAACGACATAGCCATTGTCGACGTCGAGCTCGGCGCCCAGCGCCTGCAGGCCTTCCAGGAACAGGTCGACCGGACGCGTGCCGATGGCGCAGCCGCCGGGCAGCGACACCTTGGCCTCGCCCATGCGGGCAAGCAGCGGGCCGATGACCCAGAAGGAGGCGCGCATCTTCGACACCAGCTCGTAAGGCGCGGTGGTGTCGACGATGTTGCGGGCGGAGAAATTGATGGTGCGCGAATAGCCTTCCTGCTGCTTTTCGCGCCGGCCGTTGACCGAATAATCGACGCCGTGATTGCCGAGGATGCGCGTCAGGAGCTCGACATCGGCCAGATGCGGCACATTCTCCAGCGTCAGCGTGTCGTCGGTGAGCAGCGAGGCGATCATCAGCGGCAGTGCCGCGTTTTTTGCGCCCGAGATCGGAATGCTTCCGGCGAGCGCATTGCCGCCGACAATTCTGATGCGATCCATATGAGAACGTCCCCTCGGCCCGGACGGGCCGCCTTCAATCGGTTTGAGTATGTCCGGCTCTAGACCATCGGCCGGCTCGGTTCAAGAAATAGGATTTCGCCAAGTCCGGACCAAGTGTGCCGGCCAGTGTGGCTGATTTGAGTTAGTCTTTTTGCATTTTTTCAGCAGGCGACGGCCCTTCCGGCCGATCGCCGGCGTGCTGCTTGTCGGCGTCGCCGACGCGCTGCCTGTCGGCGTCGCCGGAGTGTCCTTTGTCGGCATCGCCCGCCCGCCGCGAGCGCACCTGTGCCTTGCGTTTCTGCAGGTTGGCGCGCAACGCCTCGGCGAGCCGGTCCTTGCGCTCTCCGTCGCTTTTGTTCGGTGGCTTTGGCTGGTTGTTCATCGTCTGATCCTCGCAGGCGGACAGCCGGCTATGGTCCCGGGATAGCTAGCATTGTGGCGCCGCCATGTCACGAAAGCCCGCTGCGGAGTAGCTTTCACGCCCGCGTCGAAGGTTCCATGTCGCTCAAAAAGCGGCGCAGCGTTTTGGGGCAAAGGCATGCAACGCACATTAGGCTTTCTTGGCCTTGCGCTTGCCGGTTCGATATGGCAGAAGCGCCGCCATCGCAGGCTGCGGTAGCTCAGTGGTAGAGCACTCCCTTGGTAAGGGAGAGGTCGAGAGTTCAATCCTCTCTCGCAGCACCAGCGTCCGCTCGGCACAATTCGCTTGTCGCGCCGTCCTTCGTATCGACGAACTTCGAAGTTGTTCGGGGTGGGTCTACCGCCGTCCGTCCTAGGCCCTATGAAACCGGCGGATGCGCGGAATACATGGTGACATTTCTAATACGTCAACCTGCCGAGGAGGAAACCGGTATTGCCCCTGCGCCTGCCGATGACCCGCCACCTGAAACGTCCCRACCTCTTTGCTGCGATCGACCGTGTGCCGGCGCTTGGCGCGCCGCTTGGCGGGCGCACATTCGAGGTCTTCAATCCATCGACCGGCGAACTGCTGGCGGAGCTTCCCGACATGGGCGTCGAGGAGACGCGCGCAGYGATCGACAAGGCCTATGTCGCGCAGGCCGATTGGGCAGCGCTAACCGCCCGCGAGCGCAGCGAAATGCTGTGGCAATGGCATCAGTTGATCGTTACCCACACCGACGATCTTGCCGCGATCCTCACCGCAGAGATGGGCAAGCCGCTTGCCGAAGCCAAATCGGAAGTGTCGCATGCGGCGGCCTATCTGCAATGGTATGCCGAGGAGGCCAATCGCATCTACGGCGAGACGATCTCGGCACCGTCGACGGACCGCCGCATGCTGGTGATCAAGCAGCCCATCGGCGTCGTCGGCACGATCACGCCTTGGAATTTTCCCGCATCGATGGTGGCGCGCAAGATCTCGCCGGCGCTGGCGGCGGRCTGCGCAATTGTCTTGAAGCCTGCCGAACAGACACCGCTGGTGGCGGGCGCCATGTTTGCGCTCGCCGCGGAGGCCGGTTTTCCCGACGGTGTCGTGAACCTCATCTACGCGTCCGAGGGTGCTGCGGTGGGAAGTGAGCTCTGCCACAATCCCAAAGTGCGCAAGATCAGCTTTACCGGATCGACCGAGGTCGGGCGGCTGCTCATGCGCCAGTGCTCGGACCAGATCAAGAAAGTCAGCCTCGAACTTGGCGGCAATGCGCCTTTCATTGTCTTCGACGATGCCGATATCGATGCCGCCGTCGACGGGGCGATCCAGGCGAAGTTCCGCAATGCCGGCCAGACCTGCGTTTCTGCGAACCGCCTTTACGTCCAATCGGGCGTTCATGACGAATTCGTCGGCAAATTCGTGGAGCGGGTTCGCCAGCTTCAGGTCGGTGACGGTTTCGATCCGGGTGTCGCCATCGGGCCGCTGATCGACCGGCATGCCCTGGCCAAGATCGAATCCCATATAGCCGATGCTTTAGGAAAAGGCGGCGCAATCCGATGTGGCGGAGGCCGGATCGGCGACGGCACTTTTTTCCAGCCGACTGTTCTCACCGAAATCTCCAGCGAAATGGCAGTAGCGCAGGAAGAGACCTTCGGGCCATTGGCGCCGATCATTCGCTTCGAGGATGCCGATCAGGTCGTGCGCGAGGCCAACGACACGATCTACGGTCTCGCCGCCTATTTCTATGCTTCGAACCTGAAGCGTGTCTGGCGCGTCGCCGAGGGCCTGGAATATGGCATGGTGGGCATCAACACCGGACGCATGTCCTCGGAAGCAGCTCCCTTCGGTGGGGTGAAGCAGTCCGGCATCGGGCGCGAGGGGTCGCGCCATGGCCTCGAGGACTACCTTGAGATGAAATATCTCTGCATGGGCGGCATCTGAAGCGCGGACGGGCCAAAAGTGGCGCCTCAGTTGCAACGTGCGGGCCGGATTGTCGACTTGCACCTTGTTAGGCCGCTTGTGCCGGCTCAGTTGTTGAAATGGGACAGCTGAACGCCTGTTTCGTCCCGGAACTCCGACAGTGCTTCCCCGGCCGACCGGAACATGTTCTCGAATGCCAACTCGTGCTCGAAGACAACACCGCCGACGCGAATGGCGAGAATGTCCTTGTCGCCTTTCGGCGCGAAATAGATCTGTCCGACCGATTCTCGAATGCGTTCGCCGACATCCTTGGCGTCCTGCTCGCTCGCGCCGGGAAGGAAGACGCCGAACATGGAGGTTCCTATGCGGCCGATCAGATCGTCATTGCGCACGGAGGACCTGATGGCTGAGGCGATGAGCCGCAAGGCTTCATCGCCCCATTCGAGACCGAAGCGCAGGTTGATCGAGGAAAGATGTTCCGGGTGGATGACGAGGAAGGCGCCGGAGCGCGGTCCGGACGGCCTCGCCGCCCTTCTGTYGACCATCGAGGTGAACACGGTGCCGTTGAAGCAGCCGGTCAGCCGGTCGTAGGTGCCGGACCTGGTGAGTTCCTGCCGGTAACGCCGGACCTCGACCTCTCTCCAGCCGAGCAGGGCAAAAAGCGGCAAGCCGATGATAACGGGTAGAAGCGTCGCCGTGACGACGCTGTGGCCGAACGGCGTCAACGCATCGCTGAGCAGGAGCAGATAATTCAGGCCGAGCGACAGGCACACGCAGCCGGCGGTACCCAGCAGGGACAGCCAAACGACATGCTTCCATGCTTCCGCCGGCGGGGTCCGCGTTTGTATKCTCACTGGCCAATCTCCTGTTGGACVCATTGGCTTAAAGGAGGTCTGTTACGATTTCGGTTTCAGGCAAGCTTACAATTTGATGGAAATCGGCATCTTTCTCCTTGGGTCGCGCATCCGATCCGCTTCTCGCCAGTGGCCGCCGCCTGGCTTCCGCTTGGCGTGAGCAGCCAGGGCAGTTCAGCGTCGGTAGAATGGCTGAACTGCCGTGGCTATTCCGTTTTGGCGCAATTCCGAACGGAAACCCGCTAGGCACTATTCCAGGAATCGCCCTATTGCGGCGGGCCGAAGATGCCCATCCTGGCGCCCCTCGCGACTAATTCGGCCTTGGCGTAGATGCCCGAGGGCGATGCCTTTGCCCAGCCATTGGCGACAAGCCAGGCGCCGACGTCCTGCTTGCCGAGCGTGCAGGGCGCGGCGATGGCGAAGCGGTCGACATCGGGCGGCAGCAAGCATTTGAGCGCCCGGCCGCGCAGCCAGGCGTTGAAGGCGGCGCGGGCGCGCTGGCCGCAGGGCCAGACCGCATCGCCAAACGAGCAGGTCCTGTCGGGATCGATGTCGATAGTCCCGCTGATGACAACGGTGCGCCCCATGGCTTCGAAGATCGCCGACGAGGTGGCGACGGGCCGATAAAGCAGTGTCTCATGCCAGTCCTGCGGCATCGGCGTTCGCGGCGGCGAGGCAAGACCCAACTCGCCGAGCGGAGCCCGGGGCTCGATGCGCTCGATCTCCGACGAATCGAGCGGCGGCGGCGCGATAAGATCTTCGGCGATCCTGCGCGCCAGCTTGCCTGGCCGCAGGTCATGAACGGGGAGACGAGGGACAGCACCGGCTTCGCCGGCTTCCTGGGCCGGCATTTGCGAAGAGAGGTCGGTTGGCAACCAGTGCCTGGACCAGGCGATCAGCAATATTCCGGCGAGCAGCCCGAGCGTGCCGAGCGACGCGGTGAACCGGCCGGTCGACTTTACCGCGCCCACGCGCAAACCCCCGTGGGCAGCTTCCGGCTATCGATGATGCTGCTCGAACCCACAGTGAGGGACCTYGTCAAACGACACCYGCGTCGATCTATCCGATCATACATTAGGCGCTGGCGACATTGCTTGAAAAGCAAGGCGTTGCGTTAAGTCTCGCGCAACCAATGCCGCCTACACTCAAGCATCGGATGTCGAGGGGATGACTATGACGCGCAAGCCGATACTGCTCTTTGCCTTCCCGGCCCTGATACTCCTCCTGGTAGCGGCGGAGCGGGCGACGACGCTCCTTCTCGGATTCTATCCGGCTAGCCCCGCCATGTGGCACGTCTGGCTTGAGCTGCGCCCCTTCTCGACAATGTTCTGGCAGCAGGTGGACTTCTATCTCGGCGGCTCGATGGCCCTCAACGCCGCCATCATCCTCGTCGCGTCGGCCGGCTGCTGGATGGCTTGTCATGCAAAGAGGTCGGCAGGCTTCTTCCTCGCCAATCACGCCGCCCTGCTCTTTGCCGGACTGATGATTGCAGCAGGCAGCCACTCGGAAACGGCAAGCACGATTGCCAGCTTCACCGCACCGCGCGGCTTTCAGTTTTCACTGATGATCGACTTCGGCTGGAAGAACAGCCTTGTGCTGTGCCTTGGCCTCGCCGCCTGCGCCTATTGCCACGTCGCGTTCCTGCGCGAGGCGAGGCTGCGCGCCGAAGCCCGCGCCGTCCGCATGCTGGCGCTGCAGCGCGATCTCTAAAACTCGGCCGCCCAAGATCCAGACAGCCGAGCGGCCAACTGGGCTCAGTTGATTTTCTTGTAATAGACCTTGCCGTCGGCCTGCTGGATGCGCTGGTAGGATGGGTTGGGGCCGGGCGGCGGGACCTTCCCCTTGAACGCGCGCGGCGCGTCGACAGGGTCCGGCTCGCCGGCGTTGACGGCAGACGCTTCTGCCAGCGTGGTGCCGGCAAGCGAAGGCGGCTCGGGCGCGCGCGGCATTTCGGCACTCGCGGCGGCGGGTGTGCCCTGCTCAAGCCTGGCAATGCTGCCGTTGATCTGGCCGAAGCTCGCCTGCAGCTGCCGGTCAAGCGTCTCGAACCGGCTCTGGAAGCCGTTGTTGACGGTGTCGATGCGGGCGCCGATGCGCTRCTCGAACTGGCCGAGCTGTTCCAGCCGCGACTCCATTGCCCGGAGGTCGTTGACCCCGCGATAGAGATAGATGGCGGCCGTCACGTTGACGAACGTGACGAGCGCTGCGCCGACCATGACGGCGCCGATCGTCACCGCCCGGTTCGGCCTGCCTGGTGCCTTCTCCTGTTCGCCGAGCTCGATTGCCGGGATGTCCGGCGCGCTGATCATCGTCATTCAACCACCACCTTTGCGCCCACCGCGACGCGCTTGAAGAGATCGATCACATCGGTATTCGTCAGTCTAAAGCATCCGGACGTGCCGTCGAAGCCGACCCCCTTGGGATCGTTGGTGCCATGGATGCGATAGAGCGTGTCGCGCCCGTCGCGCGCGAGGTAGAGCGCCCTGGCGCCGAGCGGATTGTAGGGGCCGGCCRGCACCATCGCCGGCAGTTCCGGCTGGCGGGCGCGCATCTCCTTCGGCGGGCGCCACTCCGGCCATTCGGTCTTGGATGCGACCTTGACCGTGCCGGTCCAGCCGAAGCCGTCGCGGCCGACGCTGATCTGGTAGCGCAGCGCCTGGCCCTGTCCGGTCACCAGATAGAGCGCTTTCTCTTGTCTGCGGATGATGATCGTGCCGGGCTGCTCGCCGGACTGGAAGGCGACCATCTTGCGCAGGCTAGGGCCCATCGCGGGCAGGGGCGGGCGGTCCGCCAGCCCCGATCCGGCTGAGGCGAGATYGCAGGCMGACACCAGGGYGATGCCGGCCAGGCAGGCGCCGGCAAAGCGCGTAGCGATGAGCAGCATTTGCTCTGCCGCAATTCCGGACGGAAGGCTACGGCGAAGTCGCCGAGCTCGACCGCTGCGCACTTTTCCTGGAATTGCTTTAGCGCTGGRCATTGTCCAGCCGCTCCTTGAACAAGCGCTTCATGTCCTTGTTGAAGCGGGCCCGGCCATCAACCTCGGAAGGCAGGATGGCGCGGTTCAGCGCGTCGGTGAGCAGCGCGTTGTCGAGCCCCAGCGACTTGATGTGCGGCGCCTTGAAGATCTTCTCCAGTTCGCGGCGCGAAAAGTGGTTGCCGAACCATTTGCGCTTGTGCTTGTTGGCGACCAGCGTGATCGAGACGGCGTTGCCGCGCAATTCGCGGATCTTCGTATAGAGCCGTTTGCCCTGCCGCAAGGACGCGAYGTTGAGCTCGAAGACGATGAAGATCTCGTCGCTCGTCCGCAGCACAGATTCGTGCCACGGCGTCTCGATGTTCGGCAGGTCGATGACGATGTCGTCGAAGCGGTAGGCGACGAGGTCGAGCAGCCGGAAGACGAAATCGGCGCCCCGCGGCTCGAACGGCAATTGCGGCCGCTCGAARGAATAGAGCGTAAGCCCGGACGGCCGCGACAGCTTGATGACGTCCATCAGCTCGACGTCGAGCCGGTCCGGCWGGCCGATGATGCCGGCAAGGTCGAACTGGTTGRACTGGTTGAGATAGGCACCGCAATTGGCGCTCTGGAAATCGAGGTCGACGAGGCAGGTCGAGGCCGCCCGCTCGGCCGACTTCGAGGCGAGATACTCCGCCGCCGAGATCGCCAGCGTGGTGGCGCCGGCGCCGCCGCTGGCGGCAATGAAGGTGACGATGCGGCTTTTGGTTCCCTGGCTCCCGGTGTCGTGGAAGGTTACGGCGTTGAGCAGTTCCTTTGGGTCGAGCGGCTTGTGCAGCCAGTCCGACGCGTTCATGCGCACCAGCACCCGCGTCTGCTCGGACGTCAGTTCGCCCGACACCGCGATCAGCGGCACCGACGCCCAGGCCGAACGCGCCTCGACGATGCCCGCATTGCCGAGCAGCTCGCCGCTGCCGAGGTCGAGGATGATGATGCCAGGCCGCGCATCCGCCGGCGGCCCCTTGAGGAACTCGACCGCCTCCGAAACCTTGACGTCATAGATCGCCAGCGCATCGAGCCGGGTCGTCACGTCATGCCTGAAATTCGCATCGGAGGAAAACAGCGCAACCTGCTTCCGTTTCGTAGGCAAAACTCTGGTGTCGATGGCGTTCATGGCCATGTACTCTTTAAATCTTCACCCGTTACAGTACTGAGCATGGAGGGCATGGTCATGTTGTTGAACCCGAGCAGTCCCCCCAGGAAGAAGAACTGAAATTGATGATTGACGATGCTGACGGTGATGGTCGGCACCGGACCGCCTGGGCGCGTCCAATAGCCAAGGCCGGAAGCCTGATATTGGATCCTGACCTCGGACTTCGCCAGCATTGGCAGGAAAGTCTGCATTCCGGCGCGGGTGCTGCTGCCACTGAAGATCAGGTCAAAAGCGGCCTGGTTCACATTGAGGTTTTGGCACGTGGCACCTGCTCCGCAGGTGCAGGAGGCGACCCCGGCGGCATTGGCGGTGCAAATGTAGTTATAAGTGTTTGCCGGCACGGCGGTACCGACCTTGGTTACGTCGCTCTGAGTCAACGTCTCCAGTGAGAGTCCGCTAGCAACAGGAGCGGAAATTTGCGCCAGCCTGGCACCGGCCTGCACTGCCTTGTTGGCAGCGTTCCATTGATAGAAGGCGTAGCCAAAGTCGACGAAGCCGARCAGCAGGGTCAGCAGCAACGGCATTGCAATGGCCATTTCGACCATTGCCACGCCGGACTGGCTCGTCCAGAACTTGCTGCGGGTGATCACCATCCGAAGACCCGCTCCTGATGTGCCACGCTGAAGGTAAGGGCGCCAAAGCCAAGGTAGGACCAAAATCCCAGATCAGGATACGCGTATGATGTRCTGACCTGGACCACATCGACCGTGTCCTTGGTGCTAAGATAGAGCTCGGTGGGGGGCGTGGTGGTCTTATCGAGCGCTGACGTGGATGTCTTGGTTATTATGACTTGAGCTGGAAGCCAACCAGTCACCCTAGCTGTCGTGCCGTCGATGGCGCCATTGGCCGCAAGCTTTTGTGCCAGCCCCTTGCAAGTGTCCCAATCGCTGCTGCAGCGCGCCATGTAGCGAGCTRCATCCTCGACGCCAGCTTCGAGAAGCAGGCGCGTGTTCAAGATATTGGAGAACTCGAACACACCGGCCGACAGCAGGAGAACGAAAGGCGTGACGATTGCCATTTCGACGAGCGCCGTGCCGTCCTCGTCGCGCCGGAACAGGTGGATGATGTGGCCGAGCTTGGTCATAAGACTCACCGGTAGAGTTGTGCTTCGTTCCGGAAAGCTTTGTCGAGCGTGGCATTGCCAAGAGGGCCGTCGACATCGACGATCTCGAGACTGATCGGCTTCTCGGCGCCGGTGCCGTCGGGGTCGTCATTCGGATTTAATTTTTGGACCGGCTTATTCAGGAAGATGCTTGCATAGCCGTCGGGCTTGAGCTGGGTGTGACCGTTGATCTTGGCGGCGTTGGCGAGGCAATCGACGATGGCCAGGTTGAGCAACCGGCGATCGGGATCCGGCGTCGGCGTGGTGCCCTTGAAGCAACCKGGTGTTCCGCTCTCCTTTGTCGGAGCGAGCGACTTGTCGCCGACAAGGTTGTGGGAAATCTCGTACTTGTAGACGTCATATCGAGACGCGGGCTGCGTTGTGTCGCCGGTCGGGTAGCTCGTGCTTGGAATGCTTGGGACCGCAGCGCCCTTGTGATTGACGCTCCAATACTGCGCATAAAAGGTCGAAGCGTTGGTGATCTTGTCAGAATACCCCTTCGTGGTGTCGTAGTTGGTTCCGGGGGGAAGGGGCAGCGCAGAGTTGTCTGTCACGGGATCATATTTGCTGCAGGTATTGCTTTTCTGCCCCTTGCGCACGTTGGACGCCGGACGATAGTTCCAGTCCTTATTGTATTTGCTGAGAGAGYCGCTGTAGAGATCGAAGCGAGTGTTCAGGCCGGCGCTGACCTGGCCCAAGGTGACGCCTGTTTTCGTGGTGAGGGCGTCGCGGTTGTAGCAGGTACCGGCGGTGCCCATGGCGATGGCGTCGCGCAGCGATGTCAGATTGTTGTCGAGCAAGCCGAAATTGCCCGGACCTGGATTGCTGTCGACCTTCAGGATGCGGAATTCACGGCTGTAGGTGTCGCCATTTGCGAACRCCTGCTGGATCGTCTTGCTCGTCGCTGGCGTCRCTGTCTCGAATGGATTGCACATGAAGACCGGCACGGTTTCGCATATTGACTGGGTGAAACCGGCCACAGCCTGCGGCAGGATCTCCATGGTATTGCTGCCACCGTTGAAACTGGCTGGAAAAATCGTGGCGAAAGCGCCCGCGCCGTCTGTCAAGCCGGACGGGTTCACCGTCACTTCCGCGAATGACACGGCCTTGGGATCCGTGCTGGCCCAGTTCACGCCGTTCGCATCGACACCTGCAGCACTTAGTCTCGTGTTGTCGCTGGCCGGTATGCCGGTCAAATAAGTTACGGTTACGTCGGCCAGGGCGAGCTGGTGGTCGCCCGATGTCGAGAACAGCGTTCTGTTGGCGATAAGATTGGTGACGGCCCGATTTGCCCGGGTGATGCTATCCGATCTGCCGTCGAGTTCCGCCGCCGCGGCAAGCGCCAGCGCGTCGACACCTTTCTGCAGATCGTTGTGCAGTCCGTTGGCCCGGCTCATGTCGATGGCCAACACAGCAAGGCCAACAAGCACCGGCAGCATGATGGCCACAAGGATCATCGCTATGCCGCGTTGATCGTTCCAGAATTCACGAATGGTCCTCAACATGATCTTACTCTCTGTTCCATTCGTGCCAGGCGTCCTCGCGCGCCTGACGCACCGCATCCTTCTATTTACTTCGCTGCGCTGGTCTCGTTCGACGGACCGACATTGACCGTCATGTTCGTCGCTGGACCGGAAGTCGTTGGCGGAAGCTTGTATTTCTGCACGACGGCGACTGACCGCGCGCCATCGCCCTCGATCTTGGTGTTGTTGGAAGCCGGGTTGTACGGGTCGACCGTCTGCAGCAGTTGGTTGGCTTTTTGCGAGTCGCCCGACGCCAGCGTCATCGTGTCGTAATTGTGCAGATAGTCTGCCGCGCAGCCCGCAAGCAGGCTGGAGCCGAGAAGGACGAGCAGGAGCTTATTTCTTGACATAGGCCAGCTTGTCCTTCGATTTCACATCCAGCATGTGGCCGTAGGGGCCGGTGACGCCTTCGCCGAGCTCATATTTCCGGATCATGTCCTTGCTGACTTCGAGCTGGCCGAGCAGGAACAGCTCCGGATCGTTGGCGGGCTTGGTCTTGTCGAAAGGCGTCGCCAGTTGCTCGCCGGGCTTCACCGGCCTCACCAGATGCGGCGTGACGATGACGACGAGTTCGGTCTCCTCCTTCTGCGTGCTCGAATTCCTGAACAGCGCGCCGACGATCGGCACCTGGCCGAGCCACGGCACCTGATTCTGAAGCCTTGTGTTCTTGCTGGAGAGCAGACCGCCGACCGCGAAGCTCTGGCCGTCGCGCAGATCGACTACGGTTGCCAGCTTGCGATTGGTGAAGATCGGATCGCCGGCGGTGGTGAAGCCAGTCAGGTCGCTCACTTCCGGCGCCAGCTTGATGTGGATCTTGCCGTCATCCAGCACCACCGGCGTGAAGTTCAGGTTGACGCCGAACTGCTTGAATACGATCTCGACTTCACCTTGGGCATTGACGCTGCGGATCGGCACCTCACCGCCGGCATTGAAGCTGGCGGTCTCGCCGGAAACCGTGGTGAGGTTGGGCTCCGCCAGCGTGCGGACCACCCCCTTGGCTTCGAGCGCTTCAATGATCAGGTCAACTTTGATGTTGCTGTCGATGATCTGGGTGATCAGTGCGGCGAACGGGTTCGACTTCGAGAGAAGTCCGCTGACCAACGGCCCCGGCCCGAGCACTTCGTTATTTTTGTCAACTGTGCCAATACCTGTTCCAAGTCGCGTCGCATCGCTGCCGTGGCTCGCAAACGACACGCCCAGATCGCGGCCGGCATTGCGCTTGGCTTCCAGGATGCGGACCGAGAGATTGACCTGCTCGCTGTCGTCGATCGTCACGGCATTGATGATGGCGTCGGGGCCATATTGCTGCGTCACCTCGACGATCTGCGCCAGCGTCGCGGCGTCCTTGACATGGCCGCTCAGTCGAACCTTGCCGTTGATCGAGCCGATTTCGATGCGCGCCCTTGGCGCTACCTGGCGGATCGCCGCCGCCATGTCGCTGACATCCTGGCCGACCTCGACCTGGATGGTGCCCAGCGAGCGCTTGTCCTCGGAAAACAGGTTGACGGTAGTGGTGCCGACGCCCTTGCCGATAATATAGAGCGTCTTGTYGGTCATCGGCTGCGCATCGGCGATCTTCTCGTCGCCGACGACGATATCGCCCAGCGTCGCGTTCACCTGGATCGTGGCGGATTGGGAAACGGGGACGAAGACGCGGTGCAGCGAGGGGCTCGATACGTCGATGAACCGGTCAGCCGCTATGGCCGGATGGCCAGAAATCGCCGATACGCACAACAAGGATAGCGCGGCCGCCGCCATCCTGACCCAGAACCGCTGCATTCCCCGTCTCCCCTCTTGCTGCCTGTGGCAGCCGCCGCGACATGCCTCGTCAGTCTTGTCGCGGCACCTCATACGATTCGAGTTTTATGCCACGGAAGACCCCCACGGTCACTCGCGATGGTGGCTCCGGCTGCACGTATTTGACGACTTCCTTGACCTGCGGCGCCGAGGCCACAGCAGGAGCGGGCTTTACCTTGCCGAGCTGATCGATCTGGCTTCCCACCCGCTCTACAGCTTTGGCCAGGCCGTCGATCTTCTCGTTGGCCTGCTTGCGCTCTTCGGCGGCGGCGGCTTCCGCGGCTTTCTGCCTCTCGAGCTCTGCCTGCCGCTTCGCCACATCCTCCGGCGTGTCGCCGGTCAGGTCGGCGAGCGTGACGCGCGCCGTCGATTCCCCTTGGCCCGCCGCGGCTTGCCTAAGTGCCAGTGACAACTGGCCGGCGCCGGCGGCCAGYGTCAGCTTCTGCGCATCCTTGGTGCTGACTTCGACGGTAACCGCCTTCACGACTTGCGGGTTTTCCTTGCTTTCGTCGGCGACCTGGTCGACCGCGAGCACCTTGACGCTCTGCAGCAGCACGTCGACGAAGCTTCGATCGCTACCTTCTTCACCGCGCACGGTGCGGGTCAAAAGTATGTCGACCCGGTCGCCTGGAAAAACGAAACCGGCCACGCCAAGCACATCGTTGAMCCTGATTGAAACGGCTTTCATGCCTTCGGCTAGCACGGCTGAAAGTGTGGCGCGCTGCCCGGCGCCAGTGATCTTGCTGGCCAAAACGGGCTCGTTGACACTGATTGCCTGTAAAGCCTGGCGCGCGCCGCTACCGGCCAAAGCGTCCTTGACAGTCTTGAATGCGCCTGCCGGCACCGCGCCGGCCGGCCACGCGATTTCGCGTAGCTTGTCGGCGCTCAGCACATCTCCGAATTTCAGCGGCATCGCCGCGACCACAACAGTGCTGGCCTGCACGCCATTTGATTGAGCCAGGGCGTTGCGCTGGCCTGCCAGCCAGATGTTGACAAGGACCACCGCCAGAACACCGAATATCCCGGCGAGAACGATCATGATGAGCGTGTTGGCGCGCATAACCCCAAGCCCCAAGCCATTAATGCGGGAATTCGCCCGCCACGACTGAATTCAGGTCCGGGCGTCTACGCCCGGACCTGATGATCATCAAACGATCAAGAACCGGCGCCGGATGCGCAGGTGCCGATACCAGAGTTGTTCATGGCGCTGCACAGTCCGGAGAAGCGGCCCGTCACCCACGCGCCGATACCGATGATAAATCCGATCGCGGCGACCGCGATGATGCCGATCAGAATCGAATATTCGACCATAGCAGCGCCGTTATCGTCGTCGCGGAACTGCCGGGCCATCGTCATGAGCTTTTTCATGCCAATTTCTCCCTTTGGAGGTTTGAACCCGACGAGACAGAGCCAAGGAATGAACCCCATACCCAAGCATCCCCCGTCACGTTCAATCCTAGGTCCCGCGAAAAACTCGAGTCAAACGGATTAACATTGCTTTAACCTTTCAATACCTGCAGAACGGCCCTCTCACTTTGAGCAAGAGCTTGATTCGATTTGTTTTTCAAGCCGTCTTAACCATTCATTCACAATTATGCCACGGCCGTGGCGCCAATCTACCACTATTAGCGATTATGCATAATCCTTTATGCCGAATGGCTTGGYGGATATGCAGGCACATGTGGGTTGTAAGGGATGGGAGCCATGTCCTCGAGGTTGCAACAAGAGGAAAATAGAACGATTTTTTTAAGCTCGATTTTTTAACTATGTTGTAAGTATTGCACGTTTTGGATCCGGATCACCGCTTGTGCCTCTCGTGGTTAACGCTTAGTTTCGGCCTGGGTAAATCATGGGGGCTAGGGTGGGCATGTTGGGTCGCTTCATCAAAGGGCCGAACGAACAGAAAGCGGCGCCGCACCCGGCGCCTGTCGTCACAACAGTGAATGGGGCGACCGCTCCCGCGCCGGAAGTCGAACAGAATGACGACTTCCTGACACTCAAGGTCGAACTGCATCGGCACCTTATAGACAGGTTCAATCTGACAGCCCTTGAAAATGCTTCCAAGGACGAGATCCTGAATGAGATACGGCCGATCGTGCGCGAGTTTGTGCGCGGTCGCAATGTACCGCTTAACGCGCGCGAGCTTGATCAGCTGACCAGCGACACGGCAGACGAGATGCTGGGGCTCGGCCCGATTGAACCTCTGCTCAAGGATGACTCTATCACCGACATCATGATCAAYACGCATGAGCGCGTCTTCATCGAGCGCCGCGGCATCATCGAGGAAACCTCGATCCGCTTTCGCGACGAGGCGCATCTGCTCCGCATCATCAACAAGATCGTGTCGAATATCGGCCGTCGGGTCGATGAATCCTCGCCGATGGCGGATGCGCGCCTGGATGACGGTTCGCGCGTCAACATCGCCGTGCGGCCGGTTTCGGTCGATGGCCCCCTCGTCTCGATCCGCAAATTCTCCAAACATCCCTATTCGTTGGAGCGCCTGATCGCCTTCAATTCGATCCGGCCGCCCATGGTCGACATGCTGCGGATCGCGGTGCAGGCCCGCAAATCCATCCTGGTTTCGGGCGGCACCGGCAGCGGCAAGACGACGCTGCTCAACGCGCTGTCGAGCTACATCCCGGCCAAGGAGCGCCTGGTCACCATCGAGGACGCGGCGGAACTGCAGCTGCAGCAGCCGCATGTCGGCCGCCTGGAGACGCGACCGCCTAATGTCGAAGGCAGGGGCGAGATTCGCCAGCGCGAACTGGTGAAGAACGCGCTGCGCATGCGCCCCGACCGCATCATCGTCGGCGAGGTGYGCGGCGAGGAAGCCTTCGACATGCTTCAGGCCATGAACACCGGCCACGAAGGCTCGATGACCACCATCCACGCCAACACCCCGCGCGACGCGCTATCGCGCCTCGAACAGATGGTCGGCATGGCCGGCATGCCCATGACCCATGAATCCATTCGGGCGCAGATCGCATCGGCCATCGACATCATTGTGCAGACGCAGCGCCTGTCCGATGGCGGCCGGCGAGTCGTCTCCATATCGGAACTGACCGGCATGGAGGGCAACGTCGTTCAGTTGCAGGAACTCTAYCATTTCGTTCGCCGCGACGTCACGGCAGAGGGCCAGATCATCGGCGAGTTTCGCGCAACCGGAATTCGTCCGCGCTTCGCTCAGGAGGCGGCGACCCTTGGCCTTCACTTTGCCAAGGACGCATTTAACCCGCAGGTTCCGCTCTGATGCTGACCGGGCAAACACTGCTCTATTTCATATATGCGCTGGCAGCGGCTTCAGTCATTCTCGCCGCCGAAGCCTTTTTCGTTTCTTTTTCCAGGGGACGCACGCGATCCGGAGCCATCAATCGGCGGCTCAAACGTTTGGCCGATGAAGCGCCGGCGCAAAAGACCCTGCAAGGTTTGCTTCGCGAGCGCGGCCTGACTGAATCAGGAGACTTCATCTCCGGCTTTGTCTGGTTGAACCGGCTTTACACCCAGTCCGGTGTCACTGGAAACCCGATGACCTTCGCAGCGTCGTTTGTTCTGGCCGGCCTGATGCTGGCGCTGCTGCTATGGTTTTTCCTGCGCGTCGCAGCGCCGGTAGCTTTCATCATCTTTCTGGTAGTCGGCTTTGCTTTGCCGCTTGTTGTTTTGCGCCGGGCACGAAACAGGCGAATTCAGAATTTCGCCAGGCAATTACCCGACGCTCTGGACATGATCGTTCGCTCGCTACGCGCGGGACACCCTGCATCCGTTGCTGTAGGTCTTGTGGCTCGTGAGATGCCGGACCCGCTCGGCACGGAATTCGGCATCGTCGCCGACGAGATCACCTTCGGACTGAGCATGGAGCAGGCTGTAAGAAAGCTGTCCGAACGCGTCGGTTTCGAGGGACTGCACCTGCTGACAGTCTCTCTTTCGATCCAATCGAAGACCGGCGGCAACCTCACGGAGATTCTCGCTAATCTTTCGTCCGTTCTCCGCGAACGGCAAAAGTTGCGGCTGAAGATCAGGGCGCTGTCGGCCGAGGGCCGGGCCTCCGCGTGGATCATCTCTCTGTTTCCGGTCGTGATGTTCCTGCTGCTTCAGCTGATCGCGCCGTCCTATTACGGAAAGATCTGGGGCAGTCCGGTCATTGTTCCGGTCTTTACCACCTTTGGCGTCTGGGCGCTGCTTGGCGACTACATCATGTATCGCATGGTCAATTTCGACTTCTAGGAGCGTGCCATTAACCTGCTTTTGAACACCGACGACCTGACCTTTCTGGTCTCCATCGCTGTCTTCGCGACGGCGGTAGCGCTGTTCCTGTTTGCGGCACTGGTTTTCATGCCCGCGCTGCAGACCCGGAAGCTCGTCTCGGACAGCCTTATGGGGGAGGACTCTCTCAACCCGCGATCCATCCTCGGCCAGGAAGAGCGCGCCAGGCTCGCAGCACAAAAGCCGGTCGACGCCTATTTCAAGACGCTGGAAAAGGAGCGCAATGAACCGAACGCGCTCGAAGCAAAACTTTTTCGTGCAGGATTCTACCAGTCGAGCGCGCCTCTTATCTACACGCTTTGCCGGTTGGGCGCCGTCGCCATTGGCTTCCTGGTAATGTACGCGCTTCTGTCGAGGATATTGCCGCCCCGGCTACCCGGCTTCTTCGCTTTCGCAGGTGCGAGCCTGCTTGGCGTCGGGTGCATCGTCATACCTAGCGTCATGCTGGATCGATTCGAGAACACCCAGAAGCAGATCTATCGTCGCGCCTTTCCCGACTTCATGGACATGATGATCACCTGCGCCGATGCCGGCATGAGCCTCGAAGCCGCAGTAGAGCGCGTCAGCCATGAACTGGCCGRCACCCACAAATGGCTGGGCATCCAGCTCTCGATCATGAATTTGCAGCTGCGTGCCGGCAAGCCGCTGCGCGAGGCGCTGCGCGAGCTTGCCGATCGCATCGGCCTGGATGAGGCGAAGGCCTTGGCGGTGCTCTTCCGGCAGTCGGAAGAACTCGGCACCAGCCTGACGGAGGCTCTGCGCGTCTATAGCGCCGAGATGCGAAGCMAGCGCATTCTTCAGGCGGAAGAGCGCGCCAATGCCCTGCCAGTGAAAATGATGATTCCGCTGGGGCTTTGCATATTTCCGGTCGTGATGATGGTGATCATGCTGCCGCTGGTTATCCGCATGAAGGGCATTTTCTTCTGATCCGTCGTATGATTATCTTCTAAAATTGAGTCGGAGGGCTCCTTGGGGGACAAAATGACAAGGCCGATGCGCCTCGCCGCCGCAGCCAGTGCGCTGCTGGTCCTGCTCGCCGGTTGCCAGTCGACCGACGGCAACAGCACTGGCGTAGTGCGCACGAACGAGCCCGCCAAAGGCGACTTCACCGCTTTCGGCGATGCCTTCGATGCCCTGAAGACGATCAGCAATGTCGACTACTATGCCTCGGACCAGGCGGTCACCGAGGCCAAGACCCAGTTCCGTTCCGAAAATTACGGCAATGCCGGCGCCCTGTTCTATAAGGCCACTCGGCTTGCGCCGAATGACGGCGTTGCCTGGCTGGGCCTTGCCGCCTCCTGCGACCGCATTAGGCGCTTCGATCTGGCCGACCTCGCCTATGGCCGGGCCTATCGGCTGCTCGGTGCGACACCCGAATATTACAATAATCTCGGCTATTCCTATCTGCTTCGCGGCAAGCTGCAGGAAGCGCGCACCAACTTCCTGAAGGCGTATGAGCTGGCGCCTAACGATCCGACCGTGGCCAACAATCTGAAACTTCTGTCATCCAGTGTGCAGAACATAGAGCGCTAGGCGGAAATGTTGCTCGTGGCATCGCTGCTGCTCAAGGCCTTGGCCATTCCGTTGTTGGCCAGGACCGCCTGGGTCGATTTCACGACCCAGAAGATTGCCAATCGTGACGTTCTGCTGCTGCTGTGCCTCGGACTGGGATCGCTGCAGCTTTTCTCGGTCGAGGCGGGGTCATGGTGGGACATGGGCCTGAGCGCGATTGCCGGGCTAGCCCTGTTCATCGCGTTCTTTCCATTTTGGGTCATGCGCAAAGTTGGCGCTGGCGATGTGAAGCTGATCGCCGTGACGCCGTTCTTGGTTGGCGGAAGCAATCTTGCGGTTTTCTCCGTGTTGCTGCTGGTTTTTGCCATCGCCACGGCGACCGTGGTCAGGAATCCGTTCCTTTTGCCGGCCGGGATGTTTCGCCATTACGTGCAGCACATGGATCGCAAGGGCGTCGTGCCTTTCGGCGTGCCGATTTCGGCGGCCGCGATCTGCGCGATAGCGTACCAGATCTATGTCAGTCTCATGCTGGYGACCAGCTCCGGGATACTGCAGCAGCTGAGTTAGCGCCTGGGTCCGAAGGTTCCTTCAATGTCAATAGCGCGGCTGGCGGTTCGTAGCGGGTCGGAGGCGTGGCGAGCCAATCAGCTATTTTTCGTGACGGTCTTTGCCTATGGTTTGATCGCGCTGATCGCTGCGGCACATTGGAAAATCGTAGTCGATATAAAGCTCTATAATAACAATTTCTTGTTTTTCGGGTCTATTGTGACCTTGATCCTTGTTATCGTGACTTCTGGCCGGTTGATCATTAGGCGGCCGAAGCAACCATTACATGCGCTAAAGGATCTTATGCTGGCTAGCAAACTGCCGGATCGGCTCAAAATCGGATTGCCGGTTGCGCTCGTTCTCCCGATCTTTTTCTCCATTTTCACCAGCATCAAGGGAGGCATCAGCAAGGTTCAACCATTCTATGCCGACTCAACCTTGGTAGCGATCGACAGGGCACTTCATGGCGGCGTCGATGCATGGAGATTTTTTCAACCCATACTTGGCTTCGGCCCTTCTACCTTTTTGCTGAACGTTCTTTACAATCTTTGGTTTGCCGAGGTTTTCATCGTTTTGTTTTGCGTCGTTTTTTCCACCAGAAACGAACGGCTGCGTGCACAATTCCTGGTCACGTTCGTCCTTACCTGGATATTGCTTGGAAATGTTTTGGCGACGGTCTTCGCATCAGTTGGACCGGCATTCGTTCTGCCATTTTACGGCGACAGTACGTTTTCTCCGCTGATGGACTACCTTCGGACGACCGATATCACCTATCCTGTGTCGGCGCTGTATACGCAAAACTACCTGCTGGCCGACGCCGGGCTTGATGGTCCACGCTTGGGCAGTGGCATTTCGGCCTTTCCGTCGGTTCATGTTGCTGCCGCGACTTTAAACGCGATCTATCTCCGGCGTTATGGCGGTGTGCTGCGGTGGGGCAGCGTCACCTTTCTGATCGCCATACAACTGGGATCGGTCCATCTGGGCTGGCATTATGCGGTCGATGGATATGTTTCGATGCTTGCAACACCCGCGATCTGGGCCGCCGCCGGTTGGCTGTCGAGAAACCACCGGGTAGGTGCCGGGCCAGTAGCCGAAATCAGGCAATCCGCCGTGTCGAGTTAGCGTCAGCCATGCAATTTGACARGGGGATACGGATAGTCGGCCTGGCACATGCCTGTGCGGGGGCTTGGTATGCCAATCAGACGTTTTTCCTGACAGTGGCGGCCTATGCACTAGCGGCGGCCTCTGCTGCAACCTGCTGGCAAATTCCACTCGATCCTCAGATCTACAGCGAACCGTTCTTGCTGTTCGGGTTCGGCGTTACRCTCATCCTCTTTAYCGTCATTGCGRCGCGCGTCATGCTTGAACGGCCGGAGCAGCTGTTTCCTAGTTTGGTCAATCGCTTGGTGGAGAACGACTTGCCGAATCGGCTCGTCATAGGTGTGCCGGTAGCACTGACACTGCCTGTCTTCTTTTCCTTATTCACCAGCATAAAGGCTGGCCTCAGCAGGATGGTGCCCTTCTACGCCGATTCGGCAATTGTCGCCGTCGACAGGGCGATCCATGGCGGCCAAGATCCGTGGAGGATATTGCATCCTCTGCTGGGTGTCGCGCCGCTGACCTTCGCTTTGAATTTTCTCTACAATCTTTGGTTCGTGGTGATGCTCGTGGTGCTGTTTTGCGTTACCTTCTCGACTGGCAATAAGCATCTTCGTTCGCAGTATCTGGTGGCCTTTGTCCTCACCTGGGGAGTTCTGGGGAACGTCGCAGCGACCATATTTGCTTCGGTTGGCCCCGCCTTCATCATGCCCTTCTACGGCGATGATACGTTCTCCCCGCTGATGAACTATCTTCACGCGACAGACGCGGTCTATCCGGTATGGGCTCTCAAGGCACAGGGCACGCTTCTTGCCAACGCCGCTCTTGATGGCCCACGCTTGGGTAGCGGCATCTCGGCATTTCCTTCCCTGCATGTTGCCGTTGTGACCCTAAATGCCATCTACCTCTGGCGCTTCGGTGGTCTGCTGCGCTGGGTTAGCGTCATCTTCGTGGCTGCAATTCAGCTGGGTGCTGTCCATCTCGCGTGGCACTACGCAGTTGACGGGTATGCATCAATATTTGCGACGCCGGTCATTTGGATAACCGCTGGGTGGCTCGTCGGCTCGCGCCGGCTGCCTGCCACGCCCAARGTCGCAAGCTAGACTAGATCGCCGACGAAGGCCTCAAAACCCCGCCGTCTGCTTCTCCACCAGTTTCAGTTGGCCCTTCTCCACCTTGAAGAACGGCATCGATCTTTGGCTCGAGCCGTCGGCGCGGAAGCGGAACAGGCCTGTCGAGCCGCGGAAGCCGCTGGCATTCTCCAGCACCTGCTTCGAGAAGCCGCCCGGGCCGGCCGAGCTCGCTATGCCGGCCGACAGCGCCACCATGTCGTAGGCATAGGCGACGTTGAGGTCGGGCTGGTAATTGTAGGTCGCCTTGAAACGGTCGGCGATCGGCCCGGTCTCGCTCTGGTCGAGCGTCGCGATATAGGCGCCCTCATAGAGCGGATCCATCGGGCGCTCGAGCCAGCGGTTGGTGCCGATCAGCGTCACGGCCTTGCCGGGGATACCTTTCGCCTTCAGCGCCGCAAGCACGGCCGTCGGGTTGCCGTCGCCGCTGGCGACGATCACCGCCTGCGGTGCCTCCACCAGCGAGCCCATGTCGGCAACCGCCTTCGCGGCGCTGTCCGGCGAATAGGGGAGCGTCACGGCAAGCGTCGCGCCATAGATGCTGAGCGCGTTGGTGACACGTGCCTCGACGGCACTGGCATTGGCGCCCGCCGGCACCAGAAGCACGAATTTCTTCGCGCCCTTACTGGCGACGGCCGCCGCACCCGCGGCGGCGCTGTCGGCCTCGCTGAGGCGCACCGAATAGACGCCCGGGCCGCCGGCGAAATTGTCGGCCAGCGCCAGCACCGGCGGCCGTGTCGAGCCAGAGAGCTTGGCAAGATGCTGCGCCGCGCCGAGCTCCGCCGGTCCGATGACGACCTTCGCGCCGCCCGACGTGATCGCCTTCACCGCGAGGTCCTTGGCATAGCCGGCGTCGCCGCGCGTGTCCTCGATCGTCAGCGTCAGCAGCTTGTCGCCGAGATCGGCCATCGCAAGCCTGGCGGCGTCATACATCTTCCGGCCGTTCTCTCCCGCGCTTCCAGGGGCCGAGAGCGGCAACAGCATGGTGATCTTGGTCGAGCCGGTGCCTAGCGTTTGGCTGGCCTTGGCGGCGGTGCTTGCGGCGGAGCTCGTGGTCTGCTGCGCGGTCGCGGTGGGRGCGGAYGCCTGGCCTGCGGGAGAGGCGATGGCCGCGGGATCGAGCACATCCGATGCGCCCTTCTTCGACTGGCAGGCGGACAGCGCCGCCAGCAGCACGAACGCGACCGCCCGCATTCGCGAACACGGTGGTGGGAACTGCCGCGCACCGCCGGACCCTGTTGCGCCTGGCGACGGACACGCGGAGGCTCTCATGCCCATTATTGCAGCCGGTCGGCGCAGAGTTCGCCCGTCAGCTCAGTGCATGTATTCGACCATGCGGTCGTGGAAGCACTCGCACTTGTTGAGGTAGTCCTCGTCCTTGTAGTTCGTCTTGAGGTACCCGTAGGCCTTGCCACAGGCGACCTTGGCTTCCGACGCCCAGACGAAAGCCGGGCGCGACGAGTTTATCCATTCCGGGCTGTTGGCGACAGAGATGGAGTCGTCCATCAGCTTCACCACCTTGTCCTTRAGCTCGACCATATTGTTGGTCAGCACTAGGTCAGACGTGCCAACGGTGCGGCAATAGTTCACCGCCGGCTCGCCGATGATATCGGCGGCAAAGCCCGTCGAACCGGCCAACAGCAGCGCCGTGGCCGAAGCCAGCAGTCTTGCGGAATGTTTCATGTAAGCCCCTCTCCGAATTACCAATTCATGGTTCGCTGATACATAGCATGGAAGTGCAACGGCGCATAAGTACTAAACCGTGGCTGTATGCTGTTGGTGGTTCGTGTCGTYGTAAAGGATGTTGATCGTGCCAGCGGCAGGTGCGTTCTGCAGCACGGCCACGTCGACGAAGTTGACCGGATTGCCCGAGCCGGAGGTGTCGACGCTCACCGTGCTGGTCGCGCTGTCGTAGTGCACATAATCGGCTATGTTACCCGCCGGAGTCTTGTCGAACAGCGCGGTCAGGTCGATCTTGTCTCCTTCGGCGCCATGGAAGTCAGTGATCAGATCCTTGATGTTCAGATTATCGATCTTGAACGTGTCGGCGCCCGAAGTGCCGACAAGGGTCGAGGTACCAGTAGCAACACCGTCGTAATTGCCGAAGCCGATGTCGGCCACCGCCCCCGTCTCGCCGTCAGCAGTGGTGAATGTGGTTTCGCCGTAGGTCACGACCGAGCCGTCTGCGGACACCGACTGCTGGTGGTCGCTTTCGAGCCCGATCTCCACGATGCCCAGGGCGGCGAGAGACTTGAACTCGCCCGGGTCTGCCACGCCGTTGCCATTGGCATCCTGCCAGACGCCGAACTTCGCGAAGTCATGATCGGCGGCGGTCAGCTTGCCGTCGTGATTGGTATCATAGAGCTGCTCCAGCGCTGCAAGGTCGGTCGCARCACCCGGAGCATGCTGGGTGAAGACAATTTCCGAACCGTCATTCACCTTGCCGTCGCCGTTGAGATCGATCGCCAGTATGCCGTCATGCGAATCGACCCAGGCGGTCTTCGAAGCGACGCCATCGCCGTTATAGTCGAACGAAACCGTCGAGTGCGTAAGATCGGTGGTGTGGATCCCGTCGTGGTTCAGGTCGARCACGACTGGAGCGGCGACGTTAAATGGCGTCAGCCCGTCAGCCACGTGCACAGTGAAATTCGCGGTCGTCGTCGTGTCCCCGTCGCCGTCCGTGAGCTGCAACGTCACCGGTATTGTATGGTCGACCGTGGTTGTAGTGACCCCAATATCAGTGAGATTGAGTTTGGTACTGCCTGACGACTCATACGCATCGATCCATGCGATCTGGGCGCCTGAGGGCGAGGTGATCGTTAAGGACGTCACACCGTTTGCCGGCGTGAAGGCATGGAACGATCCATCCGTATAGTGGGCAACGAATTCGATCTTGTTGCTTCCACTCACCGCGTCGAACGTAAATGTGGCGTATGAGACATTGGCCAAGGAAATGTTGGGTGGTGTGTAAGAGCCGTTGCCATCGTAGTCGTTTGGCGTCCCGAAATCGAAACRCATGAACTCGCCGCCGTCGAAGTTATTGTTGCCAAGGCCCCAACCTGCGGTCGAACCGTTGACATTGGACGTCTGCGTCAACGGTTGATTGTGCCCGGTAGCAAGCCAGTCTGCCTCATTGAAGCCGCTGGCCGGCGCCCATCCCGTCACCATGACGTAGTTTACGGTGTGGTTGCCGTCCTGAACGACGATACTTTGGGTCGGTCCGTTGCCGAAGGAACTACCCTTGCCAATGGAGACATTGGTGACCGTGCCGTCCAGCGGCGCCAAAAGGTCGAACGTATATTGGCCCGAYGTGCCCGCATTCGGGTTCACCGTAATGGTGAAGACCGCCGTGTCACCCGCGTCATGTGTTCCGCTGTTGTTGTTGTCGGCATAGGCGGTCAGCACATTACCTACCTGCTCCGYCACGAGGTTGTGGCCAGCCGACGTAAGGCCTGTTGTGTTGGCCGTGATCGTCATGGTGGCCCCGGCTCCGTCGGCTCCCGCAACGAAGTGGAGTGTTCCAACCGCCGGCGCTTGTGACGGATCGTTGCTTGCCTGTTGACTTTGCACGGTGCCCAATGTCGGCACGTCGTCGACGACGTCGATCTTGACCGTGCCGGTAACCGTGTTGCCGTTCGCATCCTTTGCTGTGTAGGTGAAACTCTCCGCGCCCGTCAGCGTGTTGGCTCCCTGCGTCGCGCCGCTGTCGAAGGGTGAGGTCAGCGTGTAGGTCCAGGCGCCGTTCGCCTGCAGCTCGAACACGCCGTGTGACGTCGTCTGGCTGATCGGCGTGTAGGTGATGCCGGTACCCGCCACGGCGAGCTGGCCGGTCACCGTCTCGGTTGTGTTCGACGGGGCGGAGCCCGTCACCGTGCCGGCGGCGAGGTCCGCGCCGTCCTTGTTCAGGTCAAGCGACGCCTCGTAGACCTTGCCGGTCTGGTTGTCGGCGGCCAGCGTCACATTCGCGACATTGATGGCCAGCGTCGTTGTCGACAGGTCGCCGTCGCCGTCCTTGATGGTGTAGACGAACATGTCGGTCGCATTCGCCGAGATCGCGTTCGCCGTTGCCTGGTAGGTGTAGGAACCGTCCGCGTGCAGCGTCAGCGTGCCGTACTGGCCGGTGATCTGCGTGTTGACGCCCGTGGTCACCGCCGTCGTGGTGTCGCCGTTCGCCGCGCGCACGCCGACCACGGCGCCGGTGGCGGCATAGCCGTCCGCTCCGGACACGTCGTTCGACAGCACACCATTGGCTGCAGTCACTTGCAGCAGCGCGCCTTCCGTCACATTCCCGGTATCGGCATGCGCCGTCGGCACGTCGTCGATGATGTTGATCGAGATGGTTGAGGTCGACGTGTTGCCGTAGGCGTCGGTGACCGTATAGGTGAAGACGTCCTTACCGGTCTCGGTGTTGGTGCCGTTGTTGGCATCGGGCGTTGTGTCGAACGRCTTGGTCAGCGTGTAGGTGTAGTTGCCGTTCTGGTCGATCTGCAGCACGCCATAGGTGCCCTGCACGGTGACGGCGCTGGCGCCGACCGCTGATGAGGTGGCCCCCTGGATGTTGGTGACGTGCGGGCTGTCGGGGTCGCCGAGCGTCAGCGTGCCCGAGACGGTCTCGGCCGTGCTCGACGGATTCGATCCGGTCACCGTGCCGTGGCCTACATCGCCGGGATCGGTCACCGTGTCCAGCGCCGCTTCGTTGACGGTCTGGGTCGCGGCGACGGGCTGYGGCTGGCCGTTGCTGACGGTGATGGTGAGCGTGGCCGGCGAGGTGTCGCCGTCGCCGTCGGTGATGGTGTAGGCGAATACTTCGGTGCCCGAGGCGTTCGGGTTGGCATGGTAGCTGTAGGAGCCGTCGGGGCCGATGGTCAGCGTGCCAAAGCTGCCCGTCACCGTGTTGCCGGAGGCGCCCGTCCAGGCGATCGAGGCGATGCCGTCCGCGCCGGCAGTGTCGTTGGTCTCGACATTGCCGGTAACCGTCTGGCCCGACTGTGCGCTGTTGGTATCGTTATGTGCTGTCGGCACGTCGTCGACGATGTTGATGATAAGGTTGCCRGCCGGTGCGCTGTCGCCGTCGGCATCGGTGACGACGACCGCGAAGGAGGTGCTGGTGTTGTCGCCGGAGGTGTTGGTGGTGAGCGTGTAGGCGTAGCTGATGGTGCCGACGCCGGTGTTGGC